>JAKLGU010000020.1 GCA_022710485.1 Gemmatimonadota bacterium
ACATGCGGGATCTCGTGAAGCAGTTCGACGGCAACGTGCAGCACGCGCTGCTGGCGTACAACCGCGGTCCGACCACCGTGGCCAACATCCTGGCCCAGGGCGGCGACCCGCGGAACGGCTATTCCCGAAAGGTGCTGAAGGGCGATCCGCGCATCGCCAACGTCCCGGTTACGGTGAACTGATCGGGCGGGCGGCTCCACGATCGACGACGGCCGGCGATGTTCGCCGGCCGTTCGTCGTTTGGAGCGCCGACAGCGCCAGCAACGCCGCCGTCAGGACGAGCACCGCCCCGAGCTGGTGGAGCACGCCCATCACGACTGGAACGCGCAGCAGCAGCGTGGTGATGCCCAGCCCGAGCTGGAGCAGCGCCAGGAGCCCCAGCGCCGAGAAGGACGCCCGACTCCAGCCCGGCATCGGCACCCCACGGCTGGCGCGCCACAGGAGCACGGCCAGCAGCGCCACAGTCATCCCCAGCAGGCGGTGGTGGAACTGCACGGCGGCGACGTTCTCGAAGGCGTTCAGGTACCAGGGGGAGAGGCTCGCGTAGCCCGGCGGGACCACGCGGCCACCCATCAGCGGAAAGGTGTTCCAGGCGCGGCCGGCGTCGAGCCCGGCCACGAACGCGCCCGACACGATGGTGAGAAAAACGAACCCGGCGAACCAGCCGGTACGGCGCCGGAGTCCCGCCCCCGCCCCATCCTCCGGCGCTCCAGCGTTGCGGTATCGGAAGCCGAGGAGTTCCGCCGCGGTCCAGACCGCCAGCGAATAAACCACCAGCGCCAGGGCGAGGTGCGCCGCCAGCCGGTACTGGCTGACGTCGGTCCGGACGGTCAGCCCGCTCTTGACCATGTACCAGCCCATGGCGCCCTGCAGCCCCGTCAGCAGGAGGATCGCGCCGATTCGCCACGCGAGCGGGCCGCGCACCTCGCGCCGCCAGGCGAAGTACAGCAGCGGCACAGCCAGGGCGAGCCCGACCAGCCTGGCCCAGAGCCGGTGCGTGAACTCCCAGAGATAGATCGTCTGGAATTGCGCGAGCGACATGCCGGTGTTGAGCTGCTGGTATTCCGGGATCTGCCGGTACCGAGCGAACTCCGCCTCCCACGCCGCCCGGTCGAGCGGCGGCAGCACGCCCGTCACCGGCTTCCACTCCGTAATCGACAGCCCCGACTCGGTGAGCCGCGTCGCCCCGCCGATGAGCACGAGCAGCAGGACCGTCCCCGCCCAGAGGGCGAGCCATGCGCCGACGCGGCGGCGCGTCTCCGCCGACAGTTCGTCCAGGTTCACCGGTCGGGCGCCCGTGTCCGGAGCACCAGGGCCCGGCGATCGATGTCGTACGTCACCAGCAGTACCTCCCGCGGGGCGGGATCGATGTCGGATTCCAGCGTCATCATCGGGGGGACGGCCTCCTCCTGCCGGCGGGTTCGCTCTTCCGCTTCGCGGAGGGCGCGCCCCGCCATCAGCGTGTCGAGGGAGGCGTCGGCGTCAACGCCGACGGAATCTACCCCGGGGATCGACTGCCGTTCGAACCGAACGTCCAGGCGGTGCGGGCCGGCGGGCACGTCCAGCTCGCGGAACACGTACACCGGGCGGTCCCCGCGTGCGCCGCCTCCGGTGACCAGCGTGTCGAACCTCGACTCCCCGTCGAGCGACACGACCAGCCGGTACCCGGCCGACCGTCCCTCGCACTGGACTCGCTGCCGCATGTGGGCCGGCACGTCGGCCAGCTCCTCGTCGGTCAGCGTGCGGCAGTGCTCGATCCGCTCGGGGCGGACACTCCAGGCCAGCCGGAGGATCGGCGTGTCCGAGGGATACGCCGCGAGCGGCGCGCGGGAGAGCGCGGCTGTTCCGACCGTCGCCCCGACCGCCACGACGGCACCGAGCGCCCACGCGACGCGACGTGTCATGGCGCCTCCAACGGCGCCACCGACTCACAGATGGCGACGAGATCCAGGTCCGCGTCCGGCTCCGGCACTTCCATCGCGGCAACGGTCGCCTTCAGCCGCTCGACGGCATCGACGGCCTCCCGGACCTCCCCGGGGCCGGCGTACGCCACCGCGACCCGCCGGCGGTCCACCCGGGCCTGCAATTCCGCGTCGCGATCGTGGTAGATCCGTTCACCGGTCCACTTCGGGCCCTCCCGGTTCCGGCAATCGCGCGGCGGGCAGGAGAGCACCAGCACGCCACCCGCCCCGCCTCGGAGCGCCAGCTCGATCACGGAGGTGTGCAGGTTGCCGACGCAGTCGACCGGATACACGACCGCCCCGGCGCGGCCCAACCCGTCCCCGGCGGCGAGCGCCCCGTGCGCGCAGGTGATGGCGACGATCTCGCCGGGCACCCGGTCGGCGCTCGCCAGGAAGTCTCGCACCTCTTCCAGCTGGTCGCGCCCGGTCCGGCCGGTCGGCCCCACGCCCATCGGCGCGCAGGAGCCTGCGCAGATGCCGCAACTGACGCAGAGGTCCGGGCTCACGCGTGCCACGTGGGCGGCCCGGCCGTCGGTCCGCTCGACCATGCGGATGGCGTCGTAGGGGCAGTCGTGGAAGCACTGCCAGCACCCGGTGCAGATCGCCTCGTCCACCTCGGAAGGCGGACGACGCACGCGCTCCCCCCGGCTGAACCGGGGCACCAGCAGGAGCGCCACCACCACCAGCCCGCCCCCGAGCCACGCCGCGCCCGCCGACACGCCTCGCGACCACGGCAGCCAGAAGGCGAAGAAATAGTCCGCGGGCACCGAGGCCGGCAGGAAGAACGGATCGGCCACCGGCGCCATTTCGAGGGGCCAGAGCACGGCGACGGCGGTGAGGAGGCCGACGATGGTCCATCCGAGCCGCTTCGGCGGGAGGAGCGTCGGGCGAGCAAGCCGAGACAAGTGCACCCACAGCACCAGACCGAGGCCGAGCGGGAGGGCGACGTGCACAAACAGGTTCAGAAAGAAGAACGCGCCCGGGATGGCGCGTTCGCCGGTGAAGGCGCGGCCGATGGGCTCCGAGAGGATCGGCAGGGCGTCGAGGAAGCGGGCGCCCTCGATGGCCAGCCGCTGGCCGAAGGTGTCCCACACCATCACGTAGCCGGTCCAGCCCAGTACGAGCACCAGACCGACCAGGACAATGCCGGACAGCCAGGCCAGGGCGCGCGGCCCCCAGAACCGGTGTTGCACCACCATGCGAACGGCGTGGACGGCCGTGGCCACGATGGCGGCGTCGGAGGCGTAGCGGTGGAGTCCGCGGACCCAGTTGCCGGTCCAGGGATTGGCGGTCAGGCGCGCCACCGAGGTCCACGGCGCCCCGACCCGGTAGAAGAGCAGCAGCCAGAGCCCCGTCGCGAGCAGGACCAGGAACATCGCAACGACGATGGTCCCGCTCTGGTAGAGCGGATTGTACCGCCACCCATAGAGGCGATTGACCGCTGCGTCCGCCGCCCCGAGGGCGCGACGCCCGGCTCGTTCGATTGCGGTGACGGCAGCCGGCATTACGCCTCGGGGCCCGGAGGAGGAGGGACAGGGGGTCTTGCGCGAATCATATTATCATAACACTATGATGAATTCAATCAGGCGCCAGTCACCACTCACCTTCCAGCCGCCCGGGAGCTCGCCATGCCGGAACCGCCCGTCCAGGACGACAAGGCCATTCCGCTGGGCCAACGCCTGTTCGACAACGTCTTCCTCCTGCTGATCGCCGGCATCCTGGTGATGGCCGCGATCTACACCGGATGGGGACTCTGGGAGATCCTGACCCTGCCCCCTGCCACCCTCCCGTGAGGCGCCGCCATGCTGACTGAGACCCATACCGGCCTCGACTCCCCGAGGGGGAACTGGTGGAAGCCGGCCCACAAGTCGGAACGCACCTGGGTCGCCATCGCCTTCGGGTGGTGCATCGTGCTCTTCGCGATGATGCCGCTCTGGCAGGTGAAGGGCGGGCAGAACCCGTCGGGCATCCGCCGCAAGGTGGAACCTGCGGCCTTCTTCGCCCGGACGCAGGAGTTCATCAAGCAATACCAGATCGGCGACGACCGCGGCATGCCCATCGTGGCGCCGCCGCCGGGCAGCGACATCTACCTGACGGCGATGTCCTTCCAGTGGACGCCGATCCTGCAACTCGAACAGGGCAAGGAATACATCCTCCACCTCTCCTCGCTCGACGTCAACCACGGGTTCAGTCTCTACCCGATCAACGTGAACTTCCAGGTGGTGCCCGGTTACGACTACGGCCTGCGGGTGACGCCCACGGCCGCCGGCGACTTCCGGATCATCTGCAACGAGTTCTGCGGGATCGGGCACCATACCATGGTCGGCCGGGTGATCGTCGTGGACAGCACCGGGACCGTCCCGTCGCAATCGGGAGGCATCTGATGAACGCGACCGATTTCCGGACCTGCCCCGTCACCGCCCGACGCATTCACCGCCCCGCCGAGACGCTGGTCAAGGCGAACGCCGTCGTGGCGGTGGTGTCCCTGCTGATCGGCGCCATCGCCGCCGTGCTGCTCGTGCTGACCCGGTGGCAGGCCGTGCACCTCCTGCCCGCCGAGTGGTTCTACCGGATCCTCGGCGTCCACGGCATGAGCATGCTGATCTTCTTCATCATCTTCTACGAAATGGCGGTGCTGATCTTCGCCAGTACCGCGCTAATCAACGCCCGGATCGCGGCGCCGAAGCTGGGCTGGGCGGCCTTCGCGCTCATGCTCGGCGGCGCCACGCTCGTCGAGGTCATCATGTGGGCCGGAAAGGCCGACGTCCTCTTCACGTCCTACGTACCCCTGAAGGCCGACCCGCTCTACTACCTGGGGATCATCCTGTTCGCGGTCGGCGCGCTCCTCGTCTGCGGCATCTTCTTCGCCAACCTGGTGGTCGCCCGGCGGGAGCAGACCTACACCGGGTCCCTGCCCCTTGTGGTCTACGGCGCCGTCACCGCGGCGATCATCGCCGTCATCACCCTGCTCCACGGCGCGGCCATCTACATCCCGACCTTCCTCTGGTCGCTCGGCCTGATGAACGTCGACCCCCAGGTCTATCGGATGATCTGGTGGGGCCTCGGGCACTCGTCGCAGCAGATCAACGTGGCCGCCATGGTGGCCATCTGGTACATGCTCGGCGCGCTCACCATCGGCGCGGTGGTGCTGAACGAGAAGATCAGCCGCTCCGCCTTCGTGCTGTACATCCTGTTCATCTCGATGGCCTCGGCCCACCACCTCCTGGTGGACCCCGGCATGGGCTCGGCCTGGAAGATCGTCAACACCAGCTATTTCATGTACATGGCGGTGCTGGCCAGCATGATCCACGGCTTCACCGTGCCGGCCGGCATGGAGCTGGGTCAGCGCCTGCGCGGCGTCGGCACCGGGATGTTCGGCTGGCTCCGCAAGGCGCCGTGGGGCGACCCCGGCTTCAGCTCGCTGGTGTTCTCGGTGGTGGTGTTCGGCTTCGTCGGCGGCATCACTGGCGTGACCATCGGGACTGAGCAGATCAACATCATCGTGCACAACACGCTCCGCGTCCCGGGCCACTTCCACGCCACGGTCGTCAGCGGCACGGCGATGGCCTTCATGGGGGCCACGTACTACCTCATCCCGCTCGTATTCCAGCGCAAGGTGGCCTTTTGGGGGCTGGCGAAGATCCAGCCGTACCTGTTCGCCGGCGGCATGTTCATCTTCGTGATGTCGATGACCTTCGCGGGCACGTTCGGCGTCCCGCGCCGCCACTGGGACATCAGCTTCAGCCAGGCGCCGTTCGACGTCGCGTTCAACCCGGCGGTGGACGTCCTGCTCGCGTTCGTGGCGCTCGGCGGGATCATCGCGGCCACCGGCGCGTTTATTTTCGTGGCCATCGCGGTCAAGTCGGTCTTCTTCGGCGAGCCGATCGGCACGCTCGTGCCGGGCGTGGCGGTGGTCGGCCTGCCGCAGGGCATCACCAACCCGCCCGTGCATGCCGCCGACGTGGATCGGCGGAACGAGGAGCTGCACGCTCCCGGCCAGGGCTGGCTTGGGCCGGCGCCTGGCACCATGGTCCTGGTCTTCGTATTCCTCGCGGCCTTCATCGTGTACTTCTTCGTGAACTGGAAGGTCCTGTCGTTCGTCTGGAAGATCGGATGACGACCGCGCCGTCCCGGGGCCAGGGCACGATCGCGCTCCTGGCCCTCTACCTCATCGTGCTCACCACGATCGCCTGGTGGGCGCTGGCGCTGTGGCCGGCGCCCGGCGCGCCCGAGTGGCTGGCGCGCACCAGGGCGCTGTGCTTCGGCTCGGCGCCCGACGGGCTCCCCGATGTGGGCGGCTGGATTCTCCTCGTCGGCCAGCCGCTCGGCATGATCGGCGTCCTCCTTGCAGTGTGGGGCGGGGAGGTGCGCGCGGCTCTCTCGGCTGTCAGCGGGCGGTTCACCGGCCGCGTCCTGCTCGCCTGCACTCCCGTCCTCCTGCTGACCGCGGCTTCGCTGGCCGCGGCACGGGTGCGCGGCGACAACGCCGAGCCCTTCGACCCCGTGGCGGGCGGCGCGGTCCTCACCCGCATCAACGATCCCGCGCCGAACCTGGAGCTGCTGGACCAGCACGGCGCAACCGTTTCCCTGGGCGACTTCCAGGGCCGACCGGTGCTCGTCACGTTCGCCTTCGCGCACTGCCAGACGGTCTGCCCGGTGGTGGTCCGCGAGGCGCTCGAGGCCCAGCGGGCCACCGCGGACCAGCGGACCGCCGTCCTCATCGTCACGCTCGACCCTTGGCGCGACACGCCTGCGAGACTTCCCTCGATCGCCGCGGGGTGGGAACTCGGTCCGGGCGCCCACGTCCTGTCGGGCGATGTGGACGCCGTCGAGCGCGTCCTCAGCAACTGGCGCATTCCCCGGGTGCGTAACGAGGCCAACGGCGACCTCTCGCACCCCGCCATGGTGTACGTGGTCTCCCCGGCAGGTCGACTCACCTATGCCCTCCCAGGTGGGGTGGCGGCCCTCACCGAGGCTGTCCGGGCGCTGTAGGGTCGTGCCGGCAGGGCGAAGCCACTCGGTGGCCAGAGCAATTTCGAACGACGAACGGCCGGGGCAGATGCCCCGGCCGTTCGTCGTTCTGGCGCCGCGGTGGCTTCAGGCGCTGCTGCCTGAACTCCGCAGGCGGAGCTTCTGGCCGGCCCGGATCTGGTCGCTGGAGAGCCCGTTGATCCGCTTCAGCGCCGAGGGGGTGGTACCGTAGCGCTGCGCGATGCTGGACAGCGTATCGCCCCGGCGGACGGTGTAGGTCTTCCCGCCGCGCGCGGGGGCGCGGCTCGAGCTCTCCGTGGCGGCGATGGCGGCGCGCATTTCGGCCGAGGTTCCGCTCGTCGGGATGATCAGCCGCTGGCCGACGCGGAGCATGCCCGACTTCGGAATCTTGGCGTTGGCGTCGCGCAGCTGCTGCGTGCTGACGCCGTACTTCTTGGCCACGCCGGAGAGCGTCTCGCCGCTCCGGACCACGTGGGTCTGGTAGGAGATCCGCTGCGACGCCGGCAATTCGGCGTAGCCGGCGGCGGTGCGCTCGCCGACACCCACCGGCACGCGCACCACGGCCGTCTTGCCTGGGGGCGTGACCATCCGGATGTACTGGGGGTTGAGCTCGCGGATCTCGGCGAAGGTGGCGCCCGAGAGGCGCGCGATGACGTCGAGCCCGGTCTGGCCGGTCACGATGAGAGAGTCATAGGCGAATGGCGCCACCGCCGGCGGTTCCGCGAAGCCGTACTTCGTCGGCTCCTTCGCGATGAGCGCCGCCGCGATCAGCTTCGGGACGTAGTCCTTCGTCTCCCGACGGAGGTACTTCGTGTCATAGAGCCGGAAGAACTCGGAGTCGTTGTTGGTCGAGTCGTCCTCGGTCTCGTCGTCCGAGAGGTCCATCGAGGGGCCGCTGCCAGCCGGAAGGCCCCGGAGCCCGCGGGACACCTTGCCGGCGCCGGCGTTGTACGCCGCAGCCGCAAGGTAGATCGAGCCGAATCGCTCCTGCAGGTCGTCGAGGTGCCTCGCCGCCGCGGCGGTGGATTTCACGGGGTCCCGGCGGTCGTCCACGTAGGAATTGACCTGGAGCCCGTACATTCGGCCGGTCCCCTTCATGAACTGCCACATCCCCGTGGCCCGGGCCCGGCTCACGGCAGTGTTCGAGTACCCGCTCTCGATCAGCGCGAGGTACACCATGTCCTCCGGCACCCCGTTGGCCTGCATCTGCTCACGGATCATGGCCTCGTAGCGCGGCAGCCGCGTGAGCCAGATCGCCATCCGTTCCCGCCCCGGCCCCTGGAAGAAGTCGAGGTAGTACTGCACCCGCTCATGGGAAACGTACGTCTCGACGTCGATGTCCCAGGAGGTGACCACGTCGAGGTCGTCCGCACCGCCCCCGTGCGACACGGCCGGGGCAGCGGTCGTGTCGGGGTACGCCTGCTCGAGCGCCGACAGCGCCGCGGCATCGGCGGCAGAGTCCGCCGCCACGATGTTTCGGGCCATGCTGTCCACGTCGATCACGGCGATCGGCGGCGGGACGGCCGCGAAGCTGGTAACGGGGGAGGAACTTTCCGTGGTCGGTGCGAGCGCCTCGGCGATCGTGGCCGAGGCCGCCTGGGCCGCGGGTGAAGGCGCGACGGACGGCGGCCCGCCACTGCTGCAGGCGGCCGCACCGCAGGCAATCGTCAGGCAGAGGAAACGATGCACGTATCAAGCTCCTTCAGCGGCACGCCAAGACGAACCGCCCCGGGGCGAAATCTCAGTTTGGAACGGATGCCCTGCCCACGAACTAAAGCCAAACCTATGCCGAAGTGCGGCCCAAACCAAATCCTCAACACAAACCTTTGTCAATCAACGACTTAGAGCACCAGTAGAGTGTGAAGAAATTGGGGGTCCGAGGGGCGCTGGCGCCGCAATCCGTGCAGGGAACCCCACCACATTGGCAGGACCCGCAATAGATGCCCGGTGGTGAGCCACAGTCGCGGCGGATTCAGTCGACGAAGTAACGGTTTCCGAGGAGGCGGTTGGTGGCGTTCAGCACCGCGAGGGCTGCGGCACGGGTCGGATCCTCCTCGGTCAGGACGGAGCCGACGACTCGCTTCGGCGCTCCCTCACCGCGCGTGGCCAGCGAGACGATGACGACCGTGGCGTCGAAGGCGCGAATCGCCTTGACGCCGAGGCATTCGAAACTGAGCTCCCCCTGCACCGACTGGGTGAGCGCACTGACGCACGCCTGTGCCGCGCATCGCAACTCTCCCGCCTGGGAGGCGAGTCCCTGGGCGTCCCCCTCGAAGCGGGCACCCCCCGGTCCCGTCAGGACCACCGTCGCGCTGCACCGGCCGCTGGGCAGGCGATCCAGGCGGAACTCGGCAAATCGCAGTCGCGGATGTGTATCGGGCATGTAGTCTCTTGAGAGTGTGACGTGGGGAGGATACTCTCCCCGTCATGCAACGACTGCTACTGCTCGTGGCGGCGGCCCTGCCGGTGGCTCGGCCGGCCGCGGGCCAGATCCCAGCCTCGCTCCGCAGCAACTTGGGGGCCGAAACGGCGCCAGCGGGCACCGAGGTGGGTCTCGCGCTTCTCGACCTCGCCACCGGGGACTCCGCGTGGAGCAACGCCTCGTGGCGGGTCCACGCCGCCAGCACCATGAAGATCCCGGTGCTCATCGAGCTGGCCCAGCGCGTCGACGCGGGGCGATATGGCTGGGACTGGCCGGTGCTCGTCCGGAACGAATTCCAGTCGATCGTCGACGGATCGCCCTACCGCCTCAATCCCGCCGACGACTCCGACTCCACCCTCTACGCCCTCGAGGGCCGGCAGGTGCCGGCGCGCGAGCTCGCCCGGTTGATGATCGTCCGCAGCAGCAACCTCGCCACGAACCTGCTGGTGTTCCAGCTCGGGGCACCCGAGATCCAGGCGTCCGCCCGCCGCCTCGGCGCCGACTCGATCGTGGTGCTCCGCGGCGTGGAGGACCAGAAGGCGTTTGACCGCGGGCTGAACAACACGACGACGGCGCGAGACCTGGCGGTGCTGCTGGCGGCCATCGCCCAGGGCCGCGCCGCCTCCGACTCGTCGAGCGCGATCATGCTGGACATCCTGACCCGGCAGGAGTTCCGGGCGGGAATCCCCGCCGGCATCCCGCCGGGCACGCAGGTGGCCAGCAAGACGGGCAACATCACCGGCGTGAACCATGACGCGGCGGTGATCTTCCCTCCGACCCGTCCTCCCTATGTGCTCGTCATTCTGACGCGCGGCTTCGCGAGTCCCATGGCGGCCGAGGCGTACATGGCGGCGGTGTCCCGCGCGGTGTGGGCGGGAGTGGTCGGCGTGCCCTAGACGGCGTCGAACCGCACTTCGAGCTGCCGGCCCGGCTCCTCCGGCTGGCGCACGACGTCCACCTCCAGGCGGGGCCGCCCGGCCTCGTCGATCTCCACGGTGAGCACCATCATCAGGCCATCCTCGGTCTCCAGGCGGAGCTGCCGGAGGTCGGAGCGCATCACCGCGGCCGCCACCGACTTGCCGCGGAGCGACGCGAGCGAATCGGCGATGCGCCGAAGATCCTGAAAGGAAACCTGCGTCATGGGTGCGCCCCGCTCAACCGAGATGTTCGGACAGGATGGCCGCCAGGCGGTCGGCGGGGATGCGGTCGGCCTGCGTGTACAGCGCCGAGCGGGAGGTGGACTCCAGCGGGTAGGGCGCCCAGAACGTCCTGCCCTCCGGCTCCGCGGCGCGGAACGACAGGACCAGCCGCCAGTGGGCGGTGTTGGCCGTCCGTTCGGCGGCGAACGATACCTTCCAAGTGGTGTCGCCGTGCTCGACGACGCGCCAGGACATGCGGGCTCCCGTTCAGGCTACCGGGCGAATATGCGCCGCGGCAAAGAGGGAGGTCAAGGGCGAAGCGTCACCCGCGTGTGAGCGCCTTGAACCGGTCCATCAGCGTCCGGGTCACCGGTCCGATGGGCCCGGCGCCGATCTGCCGCCCGTCGAGCGACCTGATCGGCGCGATCTCGGCCGCCGTACCGGTCAGGAACGCCTCGTCCGCGGTGTACACGTCGTACCGGTTGATCGGCTCCTCGCGCGCCGGGATCCCCGCGTCCGCGGCGAGCTCGAGCACGATGTCCCGGGTGACGCCCCGGAGCACGCCGGTCCAGGCGGGCGGGGTCGTCACCACTCCTCGACGCACGATGAAGACGTTCATCCCCGACGCCTCGGCCACGTACCCGCCCCGGTCGAGCATCAGCACCTCGTCCATCTGCGCGTGGATCCCCTCCAGCTTCGCCATGATGTGCGGCAGGTAGTTGAGCGACTTCACCCGAGGGGAGAGCGTCTCCCGGTCGGGCATCGGCGTGGCCGCGCTCATCATGACGAGGCCCTTCGTGTAGCGCTCGGGCGGCCAGATCTTGATCGTGTCGAAGATGATGATCGCCGTCGGGCGCGCACAGCTCCGCGGATCGAGCCCCAGGTCGCCGACGCCCCGGGTCACCACGTGGCGCAGGTACCCCTCGGTGATGCCGGCCCGCTTGATTCCCTCCTCCGTCACCCGCGCCATCTCGTCCTTGCCGATGGGCGGCGTGAGCCAGATGGCCTGGGCCGAGTCGTACAGCCGGTCGAGGTGCTCCTCCCTCCGGAAGGCCCGTCCCGCGTAGACCCGCATCCCCTCGAACACCCCGTCGCCGTAGAGGAGGCCGTGATCGAACACCGAGATCGTGGCGGTGTCGCGGTCGTGCCACTGTCCGTCGATCCAGATGAGACTCATGAGGGGTCCGGGCCGTGATGGGAGGGGGAGACGGATCGCGGATGAAAGGTAACCGAAACCATCAGAGGAGCGAGTCGGCCAGGCGGGCCGTGTTCTGCGCCACCCGGAGCCAGAGCGGCCTCCGGGACCAGGCCTCCCGCGTGAGCTCGATGGCGCCGGCGAAGTAGCGCTCCTGCACCGCGCGCATGGCGGTCACCACCGCCGGATCGTAGACCAGGAGCGCCACCTCCGCGTTCAGCGCGAACGACCGGATGTCCATGTTCACCGACCCGACGATCGCGAGGTCGTCGTCGATGCTCACGTGCTTGGCGTGGAGGAAATGGGGGCGGTACAGGTGGATGCGCACGCCCGCGGAAAGCAGCTCGTCGAAATAGGAGCGCTGCGCGAGGCCCATGACCCACTTGTCCACCGGATTGGCGACCACGAGACGGACCTCGACGCCGCGGCGCACCGCCGTCCGCAGCGCCTGGAGGAACGGGTCGTCCGGCACGAAATACGGCGTGGTGATCACGATCCGCCGTTGCGCCCGATGGAAGAGGTGCACCAGCAGCTCCTGGGCGTTCTCGCGCTCGTAACCCGGGCCGCTCGGCAGCAGTTGCGCCATGGAGGACCCGGTGGCGGCCGGCATCTCGATCGCCTCCGGGTTCGCGGGCAGTTCCCCGGTCTCGAAGTACCAGTCCTGGAGGAACACCGCCTGCAGCTGGAGCACCACCGGCCCGGTGACCCTCGCGACCAGCTCCTCGTTCGGGTAGCCCGGGACGAATCCCGGATTGACGAGGTTCTGCGAGCCGGTGAACCCGACGCGCGTGTCGATCACCGCCACCTTCCGATGGTTGCGCAAGTCGAACCGCGCCGCCCCGCGCCGGAAGAGCCCGGCCGGGAGCGCCTCGTGCGCGGGAATGCCGGCGACCTGCAGGCGCTTGAGCAGCGCCGCCAGCGCGAACTGGCGCGACCCCGCCGCGTCGATGAGGACGCGGCACTCCACGCCCCGGGCCCGGGCGCGGAGCAGCGCCGCCAGGACCTGCCCGCCCCGATCGTCGTCCGCGAAGATGTAGTACAAGAGATGGACGGACTCGCGGGCGTCGTCGATGTCCCGGGCAAGCCGGGCGATGGAGGCGTCGTAATCGGGCAGGAGCTCGATCATGTTGCCGGGCAGCGCGCGGAAGTCGCCGAGCGCGTGCACCAGCGCGGGGATGCCGCCGTGGGCGCCCGCGGCGTCCACGCGGACCGGATGCGCGCCCTGCCACTCGCGGATCATGCCGGACACCTTGCGCTGACGCGCGAGGCGCCAGGGCGGGAGCTTGATCCGGCCGATGACCGCGTAAAGGAAGAGACCGGGCCACGGGAGGAGGAAGATGAACAGCAGCCAAGTCCGCGCCGCGGCAGGGCTGCGGCGCTGCGGGACGTACACCAGCATCACGAGCCGGACGGCCCATTCGCTCAGGACGTACAGGAGGCCCACGGAAGGATGCATGTCGCTCGCGGGCTGGGAAGGACGGGAAGGACCTGTAGTGAGGGCGCTGGGTCTCGAACCCAGAACCTACGGGTTAAAAGCCCGTTGCTCTACCAGTTGAGCTACGCCCCCGGCCGCCCCAAAGCTTGCACCCGGGGGGGCGGGATTCAAGGGCTTGCCCGCCGCGGGACTGCAGATAGGTTCGCGGATGTCCCGACCGCGGAGCCACCGATGCGTCCCCGCCTCCCTGCCGCGCTCACCGCGCTGGCCCTCTTCGCCCCGTCGCTGCCACTGGCCGGCCAGAGCGTCTGGCTGAACCCGACGCCGCCCCCCGCCATCCGGATCGTGCGGGAGACCGCCAGGTTCGGCACCGCGGCCAAGCACCTGGCCAACGAACGGGCCTGGGTGACCACACTCCAGTCGAAGAAAGTCCCCTACAGTTACGTGGGCACCGTGGCCGCGTCCGGTGCGCCGGAGTTCTGGTTCATCGGCGGCGCGGCGGACTTCGCCAGCCTCGAACAGCTCGACCACGCGTACCAGCAGGACAAGGGGCTGGCCAGGCAGCTCGACACCCTGATGGCGCGGGAGGCGTCGTTCGTCACCGACGTGCAGACGATCCTCGCCACCTACCGCGCGGACCTGAGCTACCGGCCCGTCTTCATCCAGCCGGAGACCCGTCACTTCTGGGTCAGCACCTTCACCGTGCGGCCGGGGCAGGATGCGGCGTTCGTCTCGGTCCTCAAGGCGTACGCCGCGGCCTACGCGGCCGCCGGGGATCCGACGCCGTGGGTGACGTACCAGGCGATGGCGGGGGGCACGGGCTCCTCGTACTACCTCTTCGTGCCGATGGAGTCCTACGGCCTGCTCGACCGGGAGCTGGCCGCGAGCGCTGCAGTGGGCGGCAAGATCGCGTCGCCGGCGGAGGTGGCGGCGATGTTCACGGCCTCGACCGAGCGGGTGGACACGCAGGTCCTGACCATCAGCGCCGGGATCAGTTATGTCCCGGAGGAGTTTGCGAACCAGGACAAGGCGTTCTGGAAGGCCAAGTAGGGAGGCCGAGTCCGCTCACCGGGCTGAAGCTCCGGCGGTGGTGATCGGTCGGGCCGAGCGCCCGGATGGCCGCGAAATGCTCCGCGCTGCCGTACCCGCTGTTGCGTTCCCATCCGTAGCCGGCGTGCCTCGCGGCGAGCCGACGCATGAGGCGGTCGCGCACCGTCTTGGCGATGATGCCCGCCGCCGCGATGCTGTGGCAGTGCGCGTCGCCGTCCACCAGCGCCTCGTGGGGAAACCCGATCTCGCGCATGCGGTGGCCGTCAAGCAAGAGGCGGGGCGGCGGGGCGGCAGGGCAGCGGGACATGGCCTTGAGGATGGCTCGGCGCATGGCCAGCGCGGTGGCCACGCGGATGTTGAGGCCGTCGATTTCCCGCACCGACGCGCCGGCCACGCCGACGGCGAGCGCGGCCCCGCGGATCACGAGCGCCAGCGCCTCGCGCCGGGCCGCCGAGAGGGTCTTGCTGTCCCGCACGCCCTCGAGCAGGGCGGAACCGGCGGGAAAGACGACGGCCGCGGCCACCACTGGACCAGCCAGGGGACCGCGGCCTGCTTCATCCACACCGACCAGCAGCTGCCCGTTCGCCCAGACCGCCGATTCGCGGTCCAACGTGGGACGAGGGGCGGCCACCTGCCTATTCCTCGCGCTTCTCCCGGATGCGGGCGGCCTTGCCGCTCAGCGCACGGAGGTAGTACAGCTTGGCCCGGCGGACCCGGCCGCGCCGGACCAGGTCGATCG
Organism: Gemmatimonadota bacterium; assembly: GCA_022710485.1. Classification (GTDB taxonomy): domain Bacteria; phylum Gemmatimonadota; class Gemmatimonadetes; order Gemmatimonadales; family GWC2-71-9; genus SPDF01. The sequence goes on from JAKLGU010000020.1 coordinate 14,934, forward strand.
ACGCGATCGTGGGGCTCTGCACCGGGAAGATGCGCTCCACGCCGACGCCGGCCGAGACCTTCCGGACGGTGAAGTTCTCGCTGGCCCCGCCGCCCCGCCGGGAGATGACGACTCCCTCGAAGGCCTGCAGCCGCTCCTTGTCGCCCTCGCGGACGCGCACCATGACCCGTACGGTATCCCCGGCGTCGAACGCGGGGAGATCAGTGCGCGGGGTGCCGCGCGACAACGCATCCAACCGTTCCATCGTCTTCTCCTGAGTGCGGACCCCGTGGGTCCCGTTCGGCCTGCCGCCGCTAGTCGTCCGACGCGAGGTGCGCCTGCCAGAGATCCGGCCGGCGCTCGCGGGTCAGTGCTTCCGCCTGTTCCTTCCGCCACGCCGCAATCTTCGCGTGGTCCCCGGAGCGCAATACCTCCGGCACTGCATGGCCCCGGTACTCCGGCGGCCGGGTGAAGCTGGGCGGGCTCAGGAGCCCGTCGTAATGCGAATCGCCGCTGGCCGACTCGTGGTCTCCCAGGGCGCCGGGGAGGAGCCGCACCACGGCGTCGAGGACGCACAGGGCCGCCGGCTCTCCGCCCGTCAGCACGAAGTCTCCCAGGGAGACCTCGTCGGTGGCCAGGTGATCGGCCACCCGCTGGTCCACGTCCTTGTAGTGCCCGCAGAGCAGCGTCAGTTCCCGCGCCAGCGACCAGCGGACCGCGTCCGCATGGGCGAACCGCCTGCCCCGCGCCGACAGAAGCACCACCGGTCCGGCCGGCTGGCCCAGCGACTCCACCGCCTCGAAGAACGGCTCCGGCTTCAGCACCATCCCGGCGCCGCCGCCGAAGGCGTAGTCGTCGACCGTGTGGTGCCGGTCGTGGGTGAAGTCCCGCAGCTGCACCAGCCGGAACTCGACCCGCCCCTCCGCCCGCGCCCGTCCGATGATCGACGCGTCGAGCCAGGGCCCGAACACCTCGGGGAACAGCGTGACCACGTTGATGCGGATCGGCTCAGCCATCGAGCAGTCCATCCGGGGGCGCGATGACCAGCCGCCGCGCCGCGCGGTCCACCTGCGTCACGAATTCCTTCCGGTACGGCAGCAGGAACTCCCGCTTGGGGCCCTGGACCTCGATGACCAGTCCGGCCGCCGTCTCGTAGTACCCGGTCACCAGCCCGACCGGCGTGTCGTCCTCCAGCCGCACGGCGAAGCCGTCGAGCTCGTGGAGGTAGACCTCTCCCTCTTCCAGCGGCGAGGCGGCGGTGGCCGGCACCGCCAGGAAGCCGTCGCGATAGGGCTCCAGCCCCTCCCGCTGCTCGATCCCCGCGAACTTCACCAGCCATTCGCGATGGTACGACCGGCTCCGCTCGACCTTCAGCGGACCGCCGATCACCTCACCTGCGAGATCCACCGCCCAGAGTGCCTGCCCCGCCGCGAAGACCCGTGCCGGGTCGTCGGTCAGCGGAAAGACGGTGCACTCCCCCTTCAGTCCGTGCGGCCTGCGGAACCGCCCGACCACCAGGTGGCGGGCGACCTCCGTCATCAGGCCGTCGGCGTCTTGAAGAGCCCGGCCTTCCGCAGCAGCGAGTTCACCGTCTCGGAGGCCGTGGCCCCCTTGGCGAGCCAGGCGCGCGCCTTCTCGGCGTCGACGGTGATCTGGTCCGCCTCCACCTTGGCCTTCGGCGAGTAGGTGCCGATGACCTCGATGAAGCGGCCGTCGCGCGGCGCCGTCTTCTCGGCGACCACGATGCGGTAGAGCGGGAGCTTCTTCCGCCCGACGCGGCGGAGACGAATGCGAGTTGCCATGGATCGATCCCTTGGGTTACGTGCTCAGCCGGGAAACCCGCGCCCAAAGGGCATGCGAGCGCCGGGTTTGCCTGCCGACTTCATGTACTTCTGCATCTGCTTGAACTGCGCGATCAACTGGTTGACTTCCTGCACCGTCCGGCCGCTGCCCCGGGCGATCCGGCTCCGCCGCGACCCGTTCAGCAGGTCGGGGTTCTGCCGCTCCCGCGGGGTCATCGAGAGCACGATGGCTTCGACGTGCTTCAGCCGGTCCTCGCCCACGTTGGCCTGCTTCAGCATCTGGGCGTTCACGCCCGGCAGCATGCCCAGCACGTTTTTGAGCGGCCCGAGCTTCTGCATCTGCCGCATGGCCGACAGGAAGTCCTGCAGGTCCATGCCCCGCTTGGACAGGGCCTTCTTCGCGAGCCGGCCCGACTCCTCCTCGTCCAGCGAGGCCTGCGCCTTTTCCACCAGGCTCAGCACGTCGCCCTGCTGGAGGATCCGCCCCGCCATCCGCTCCGGGATGAAGGGCTCCAGCGCGTCGAGCT
>JAKLGU010000021.1 GCA_022710485.1 Gemmatimonadota bacterium
TCGTCGCGCAGCGCCTGCTCGGTGCGACGGAGGGTCTTGTATTCGGTCGATTGGCCGATCAGGCGGCCGAGGTCCTTCGCCTTCTCCCAGATCACGACGTCTCACTCCTCCGCGCGAGCACAAAGCGCGCACGGTCGAAAAGGTCCTGGTGCACGGCCGGTTCGACCCATCCGAACCCGGCCGCGAGGCGCGCCACGGCGGCCGCCCGGTGACAGTCCACTTCAAGGGCGATCCATCCGCCCGGCCGAACCACGTCCAGCCCGGCGCGCAGGAGCTCGCGCGTCGCGGTCAGGCCGTCTTCCCCGCTCTCCAGCGCCAGCCGCGGCTCCCAGGCCCGGACGGCGGGTTCGAGCGCCGTGTATTCGTCCTGCGTCAGGTACGGCGGATTCGCCACGAGCACGTCGAGGCGTTCTCCCCGGAGCGGCTCGAGGAGATTGCCCAACCGCCACTCGACCGCAAGCCCGGCTCGTCCGGCGTTTTCCCTGGCGAGATCCAGGGCCTCCCCGGAGCAGTCCGTGCCGATGACGCGGTCGTACCGGCCCTCCTGGGCCAGCGCCAGGGCGATGCAGCCGCTTCCCGTGCAGACGTCCGCCACCACGCCCTCGGCCGTCCTCTTCAGGACGAGCGCGACCAGCCCCTCGGTTTCGGGTCGGGGAATCAGCGCGCGCGCATCGGACGCGAGGACGAGGTGCCTGAAACCGGCATACCCCGAGACGTGCGCCAGCGGTTCGCCCGCAGCCCGGCGCCGGACCAACCCTGCCAGCCGGTCTGCGTCGGCGGCGGAAAGCACCCGCTCGCGCCGCAGCCGCGCCTGACCCTGGTCCAGCTTCCAGGCCGCCTCGGCAAGCCTTGCCGCCTCCCGCCGCGGATCCGGCACGCCGGCGGCGCGCAGCGCGGCGGCCGCGTGCTCGAGCGCCGCGTCCGCGGTGGCCGGCACGTCAGCCACCACTCGCGGCCTCCTCCTGCCTGCTGGCCACCCGGAGCGCCTCCACGACCTCCTCGATCTTCCCGTCCATGATGTCAGGCAGGTTGTGGACCGAGAGGTTGATGCGATGGTCGGTGACGCGACTCTGCGGATAGTTGTAGGTCCGGATCTTGGCCGACCGGTCTCCGGTGCCGACCATCGCCCGGCGGTCCTGTGCCCGGGCGGCCTCCTGCTCGGCGATCATCCGGTCGAGCAGCCGCGCTCGGAGCACTTCCATGGCCTTGAGCTTGTTCTGCAGCTGCGACTTCTGGTCCTGTTGGCTGACGACCAGGCCCGTCGGCAGGTGCGTGATCCGCACCGCGCTGTCCGTGGTGTTCACGCTCTGGCCGCCCGGACCCGAGGAGCGGAAGACGTCGATCTTGAGGTGGTTCGGCTCGATCTTGACATCCACTTCCTCCGCCTCGGGAAGCACCGCCACCGTGGCGGCCGAGGTGTGGATGCGGCCCTGCGTCTCGGTGGCCGGCACCCGCTGCACCCGGTGCACCCCCGACTCGCGACGGAGCCGGCCGTAGGCGTCCTGGCCCCGCACCGCGAAGATCACCTCGCGGAGGCCGCCGAGCGAGGCGTCGCTCTCTGAGATGAGCTCGATGCGGAGGCCGTGCCGCTCGCAATACCGGGTATACATGCGGTAGAGGTCCGCGGCGAAGAGCGCCGCTTCGTCGCCACCGGTGCCTGCCCGGATCTCCACGATGGCGTCGCGGTCGTCGAGCGGGTCGCGGGGGAGCAGCAGGTCGTAGAGCTCGGCGCGCGCGGCGTCCACTTCGGCTGGCAGCCGGTCGAGGTCCGCCCGCGCCAATGCCACAAGCTCGGGATCGGCCTCCTGGGCCATCTCCCGAGCCTGGGCAAGTTCGTCTTCAATCCGCCGCAACCGCTCCGCCGTGCGCACGATCGGCACCAGCCGGGCGTGCTCTCGTCCGAGGGTGGTCAGGCGCTTCGAATCTCGGGCGGTGGCGGGGTCGGACAGCTCCCGCGACACCTCCTCCGCCCGGGCCAAGGCCTGGCGGAGGCGCGCCTCCATGCCCTACTCCTTCGGGGCGTCGGCGCCTGCCTGATACCGGCGGCGGAACCGATCGACGCGGCCCGCGGTGTCCATCAGGCGCTGCTTGCCGGTGTAGTACGGGTGGCACTTCGCGCACACTTCGACGTGGATGGACTTCGACGTCGAGCGGGTCTCGAAGGAGTTGCCGCAGGCGCAGATGGCCGTCAGCTTCTGGTATACGGGATGGATGTCGGCCTTCACGGGGTGCTCCTGGCTGCGTCTGGTGGTCGCCGAGGCCCGGAGTGGGCCAGGGTTCGCAAGCCGGGAAAGATAAACAAGTTACGGGTGGAACGGAAGCACCGCACCGACCCCTTTGCAGCGTGAGAGGGGCGCCATCCGGGCCTCCGCCGGAGATGCCAGAATTGACTCCGCCCGCCCCTCTAAGTAACGTCCCAGCTTCCACTTCCGCCGAGACCTGGTGACCCAATCGCCCCTTGAGATTCTCCGCTCGGTCCCGATCCTCTCGACCGTTCCGGAGTCCGACCTCGTCGCCCTGGCCCAGGCCTCTCGGGAGCGCTCCTACCCTGCCGGCCAGGTCATCCTCCGGCAGGACGCCCCTGGCGACGCGATGTACGTCGTCATCGAGGGGCGCGTCAAGGTCGTCCTGATCGGCGAGGACGGCCGGGAGGTGATCCTGAGCGTGCTCGGGCCGGGCGCCGTCTTCGGCGAGATGGCGCTCCTGGACGACGCCCCGCGGTCCGCCCACGTGATCGCGATGACCCAGTGCCACGTCATGACGCTTTACCGCGGCGCGTTTCACGAGCGGCTGCGCGCCTCCCCCGACCTCTGCCTCGCGATGCTGGCGGCGCTGTCGAGCCGACTCCGCCTGGCCGACGAGCGCATCCGCGCCCTGAGCCTCCTCGACGTGAACGGCCGGGTGGCGCACCTCCTCCTGCAGCAATCCGCCGAAGCGGGGAGCGACACCTTCCCCCGTCGCCTGACCCACCAGAACATGGCGGAACTGATCGGCGCCAGCCGGGAGACGGTGTCGCGCACGCTCCAGCACCTCGCGGAGCGCGGCGTCATCGAGATCGGGCGCCGCCAGGTCAGCATCCTCGATCGCGCCGCGCTGGAGGCGGCCGTCCGGCCTACGTGAGCCACGTCACGGCGCGGGCTCCGGCGCGGCACGTCATTGTCACATGGAGCGCACGGCACGAAACTGGCCCCGATCCCCGAGCATGGCGATGAGCTACTCCGTCACCTTCTGGGGGACGCGCGGCACCATCCCCGTCCCCGGCGATGGCACCATCCGGTACGGGGGCAATACTTCGTGTGTGGCAGTCCGCGACGGGGAGGGCCGGTGCCTGGTGCTGGATGCCGGAACCGGCATCCGCGCGCTGGGGCAGGCCCTCCGGAGCGAGGCGTTCGGGGGGCGGATCGACCTCCTCCTCTCGCACGCGCACTGGGATCACATCCAGGGGCTGCCGTTCTTCCCGCCGATGTTCGCCGACGGACAGGACATCTGCATCCATGGCCCGGCTCCGGTCGGCGCGGGGCTCGCCTCGGTCCTCGAGCGACAGCTGGAGCCTGCGGTCTACCCCGTGCCGCGCGCTGCGCGCGCCGCGCGGCTGTCGGTGCGCGAAATCTCCGGGGACTCGACAGTCGAGGTCTCCGGATTCCGGGTGGAGTGTTGCCCGCTCTCGCACCCCGGCGGCGCCCTCGGCTACCGCATCACGCCGAGCCGCGGGGGGCCCGCGCTCGCCTACCTGACGGACAACGAGCTGGGCGCCGGCGGCGCATCGCGGGTGCCGGCCACGTGGCGAGCCGACCTCACGCGATTCGTGGGGGGCGCGGCGCTGCTGATTCACGACGGGATGTACACGCCGGTCCTCGCGGAGGAGCGGTCGGGATGGGGGCACTCGAGCGCGCTCGACGCCGTGTCCCTGGCCCGGGAGGCCGGTGTGGACCACCTGGCGCTGTTCCACCACGACCCCGATCATGACGACGCCCAGGTCGATGGCCTGCTCGCCATGGCTCGGGCCGCCGCCCCCGCCGGGCTGGCCGTCAGCGCGGCGCGCGAGGGATGGACGGTGACGCTGTGACCGCAACTCACACGAGGAGTGGACCGATGATTCGCACGGCCCGCCTGATGCTCTTTCTTGGATCCGTCGCCGCCGCGCCGGTGCACGCCCAGGCCGCGCCGCCGACGGTCGTGATCCTCACGTTCGAGAACGGTGGTTCCTACGGCCTCGACTCGCTGGACTTCTCCGGCCTTGGGCGCGCCATCCCGGCCGCGCTCACCGCCGAACTGGCGCGCAACCCCGGCCTTCGCACCATCGACCGCGGGGAGGCCCAGCGGATCGTCGACCGTGACGGCTTGAGTCGAGGCGGTCGGGTGGACGCCGCCGCCGCGGCGCGGGTCGGGAAGCAGCTCGGCGCGGGGTACGTGGTGACGGGCACGTTCGTGGACTACTACGGGCGGGTGCGCATCGACGCGCGCCTCATCGACACCGGCAACGGGACGATTCTCGAGGTGGTGTCCAGCGGTCAGCGGCCACGGGCCGAGCTGCCGCAGATGATCTCGGACATCGCGTCGCAGCTGATGTCCGGGAAGCGCCTGCCGGCTCTCGCGGCCGGAACCGCGGCGACGGCTCGGGTCAGTTCAGATGCGCTGGTCCTCTTCGGGCGGGCGGTACTGGCACAGGACCAGGGGGACAAGGCCGCGGCGGCGGACTACTACCAGCGGGCGCTGAAGATCGCTCCCGATTTTGCGGCGGCGAAGGAGGGGCTCAGGTCGGTTCAGTCGTAGCGGGTGCGGCCCGGGCGGCCCCCAGTGCCATGCCGATGTTGGCCGGCACGAAGAACAGCAGCGCCGCCCCGTTGACCTGCGAAAACCAGGGCAGCAATTGCAGCGCGACGCCGGCAGCGGAAAGCACCGCGATCGTAATGGCCAGGGCGCGCACCGACGCCGGCGCCGGCCCGCCCCGCCGGGCCCACCCCGCCATCAACAGGAACAGGACCAGCCCCAGCACGCTCGCCTGGAGCAGGTTCTCGTTGCGCCAGGCGTAGGTGTGGTCGGTGAAGGCCCACAGGTACACCATGAGGAAACCGGCGCCTCCCGACAGGAGGCTCCAGAGGCTGCCGAGCACCAGGAACAGTCCCCGCCCCCGCCCCGCCCCGCTCCGCGCCCCGGCCCACCCGAGCACTCCCCCGATGAGCACGCCGAACGCCAGGAACCACCCGAGCAGCGACTGCGGCCTCCGAGTTCCTGCTTCCTCGCCCGTCCCGGGTCGATGGCTCGCCGCCGCGACCAGTGGCGCCGTGCGGCCCGCTGCCGCGGGCATGATCACGGGCTGGAGGTAGCGGGCGAGGTTCATCGGGATGAACGAGTCCTCCCACGCCGACAATGGCTGGTCGGTGGAGGGGCCGAGGAGGAGCATGAGGCCGAAATAGATGGGAGCGCTCCCGGCGGTGAGCTCTGCCGTGCGCGAGCGGAAGGTGGCGCCCGACGCCAGGGCGGAGAGATCCCGCTCGAGCGCGCCGCCGAGGCTGACATCGAGAGCGTCACGCACCCGGGTGGAGCAGTTGTCGCGGTACGGCTCGTATCGGTAGTACATCTGGTCGGGTTGCGCGTTCCGCGCGAGCGCGTCCGCCAGCGACCGCGCCTGCTCCGGGGCAAGCGCTAGCTCCTGGATCTCGATCGACCGCCCCGCCCGCGCGTAGCCCCGCAGCCATCCTGTCGGATCGTCCCCCTGCATCCAGTACCACATCCGGCCCTGCAGGAAGTTCCAGAAGAAGTTCTTCTGGCCGAAGTCGAACATCCCGAAGTTGTAGGCGATGTCGGTGCCCGCGGCGGGATCGGTGACCCGGATCATGTTGTGACCGAAGAGTTCCCAGACCTTCCAGGGATTGTGCCCGGGCCCGAACGTGATGAGGGAGATTCGGGGTGCGCCGGAGGCGGGCGGAGCGGCCGTATCCGCGGGAGCCTGCGCCGCGGCGCCGCGACCAGCCATCGTCGCCGTGCAGAGCCCGAGCAGGAGGGCGACCCGGCGCCCCCGGCTCACAGCAGGACGTCGCGGCCGTCGTCGGCCGATTTGTAGATGGCGTCGATGACGCGGTGCAGGGCCACGTGCTCCTCGAGGTCCGGCGCCTTCGCCTCGCCGCGAATCGCGGCCAGGAAATGGGCCCACTCGGCGCGGTACGAGGCGGAAAAGGTGTTTTCCCTGCCCACCGACCCGGTGGGGGCCACGTCCACGGGGGTCCCGTGCATTTCCTTCCAGACCTTGAGCGGGCTGATGCTCGCGGTCCCCTTGCTGCCCCGCAAGCCGACGCCGAAGCGCTCGCCCTCGCCGAGGTGGTGCCAGGTGACGTCCACGAAGATGCAGGCGCCGTTCTCGAGGACGACGAACGCGCTCCCGGCGTGCTCCGTGGCACGCTCGCGGCCGGCCCGGTCCAGCGTGGCGCTGACCCGGATCGGCTTCGGGTTGCCGGTCAGCCAGAGCCCGAGATCGAGGATGGAGAGTCCGAGGTCGAGCATGGCGCCGCCGCCCGAGAGGTCCCGCTTGAGCCGCCAGCCGAGCATGGCGCGACTCGGCCGGAAGACGTGCCAGCTCCCTCGCACGCTCTCCACGTCGCCGAGCTCGCCGGTCTGCACGAAGCTCCGGACGATCTGCACGTCGGAGCGGTAGCGGTGGTTCATCCCCACCATCACCACCCGGTCCTTCTTGGCCGCCGCCCGGACCACGCGCTGCGCGCTGGCCGTGCTCAGGGCGAGCGGCTTCTCGACCAGGACATGCAGGCCGGCCCGGAGCGCCGCGAGGACGTGCCCCTCGTGCAGGTGGTTGGGCGTGCAGATGACGACGGCGTCCAGCTCCGAGTTCGCGAGCAGGTCCTCGATGTCGTCGAAGGCGCTCTCGACCTGGAACCGGTCGGCCAGTGCGCGCGCCTTGGGGAAGTCGGCGTCGCAGATGGCCGCCACCTCCACGCCCTTGAGCTTCCGGAGCACCGGCAGGTGCGCCACCTGGCTGATGGCGCCGGCCCCGATCACACCTACCCGCATCGTGTCGCCCATGCCTGGCTCCCGGGATGACCGATCAATTGAGGCGTTCGACTCTCGTGGAAGGATAATACGCGGCGAGGATCTGTCCGTAAGTCTGGCCGGCCCGCGCGCGCCCGACGGCGCCCCACTGGCAGAACCCGACTCCGTGCCCCGCACCGCGGCCGTCGATGGCGAGCCAACTGACGCGCGAGCCGTCGGCGCGCTCCTGGACGTCGAAGGCGGTGCTGCGCAGGATGCCGCCGTCCGGCAGCAAGAACGCCCGCCGCACCGCCTGCCCCGTCACCGAGACGCGCCGGCCGGCCAGCGTAAACTCGACGGCGTCCACCCGGCCCGACGGAGTGCGGCGAGTCACCTTCACCGCCTCCACGCGCGACACGGACGAGGGACCCACCTGCGTCAGTCCCGGCAGCGTGCGGCGAAGCATCGCCTCGAGGCTGTCGCCGGAATACTCCTCCCGCCAGCGGAAGCGCGGGGAGAACCGGCAGTAGGCCAGCCCGTCCCCGTCCAGGTCCGACACCGACTTGAGGTACGGGTCCCCCGCCAGCTGGAACACCGCCGTGCCGGACTCGGTGCGGCCGCCGCAGGTCGAGTAGAAGAAGGCGTCGATCGGCCTGCCGTTCCAGGTCACGACTTCGGCCCGCGTCATCCGGACCGCGTCCCAGCTCTGGGGCGTCTCGGCGCCGACGCCGCCGTAGACCTGGTCGGCCACCGTCCCGTACAAGTCGAACCCGAGCGCGCGCCGCTTCCCCGCGTTCTTCACGGCGAAGGTCCTTGAGATCACGGCCTGCGCGTAGAGGGCCTGCACCTCGGTCGGGTCGCGCCTGCCCATCTCGGCCGACAGCACTCCCGCCAGGTAGGACTCCAGCCCCAGGCGGTTGACCGCGGTCAACCCCGCGGGACCCGGAATGATGGACACCTCGCCCCGGTAGTCCCGTCCGTCGAGGCGGACGTACTGCCCCGGATGGAGCGGCGTGATGACCAGGGCATCCTGCCTCCCGCCGTCCAGCCCGCCTGGCCCGGACAGCGTCATGGCGGCGCCGGCCGGCCGCACCAGCCAGGACGAGCCCTCGATGAGGTCCAGGACGCGGACGCCGGCCGGGTTGGTTACGACCAGCGGTCCGTCGCCGCCGATCCTGAGTTGGGGGGCGCCGACGACAAGTCCGATGCGGACGTCCGAGGTACTGACGACGGTGTCGGGCGGGAGTGGCGCTGAGGGGGGACCGCCGGGACCGGAATCCACCACGGGCCCGGCCGTGACTGGAGGCGGGACCCGCTCGGGGGGCGGGAGGGTGGCCGGTTCCTTCGGATAGCAGGACGCGACCGCCACCGCCGCCGCGGCCGCCGCCAGGAAGAGCGGAGTAAACCCCGGCCTCATCCGCGATAGTTTCCGAAGGTCAACTCGATCCCGAAGTCTTCCCCACGCAGGAATGCCATCACGGCCTGGAGCTCGTCACGCGAGGGACTCGTGACACGGATCTCGTCACCCTGGATGCTGGCGGTGACCTTCTTGAAGGTCTTGTTGTCCTTGAGGGCCTTCGTGATCCGCTTCGCCACGTCGCTCGCGATCCCCTGGGTCAACGTGACGGTGCAACGCACCGACGTGCCGGTGGCCGCCTCGAAGTCGCCAGTCTTCATATTCTTGACCGGCACCCCGCGCTTGATGAGCCGGCCCTGCAGCACGTCGAGGAGGCTCTTCATCCGGAAGTCGTCGTCCGCGTGCAGCCGGATTTCCGCCTTGGCGCGGTCGAAGTCGACCGTGCAGTGCGTCCCCTTGAAGTCGTAGCGCTGCTGGATCTCCTTGAGCGCCTGGTTCACGGCGTTGTCGACCTCCTGGAGATCGGCGCCGGTGGAAATATCGAAGGAGGAGTTGGATGCCATAGACCGGAGGGGGAAGAGGACTGAGGGCCGGGATCTGAGGACTGACGGCCGCCTAGGACAGGAAGCTCTCCAGGGAGCGCGCGCGGCTCACGTGCCGCAGCCGGCTCAGCGCCTTCTCCTTGATCTGGCGCACCCGCTCCCGGGTGATGCCCAGCAACGTGCCGATCTCCTCGAGCGTCATCGGCTCCGGCCCGTCCAGGCCGAAATAGAGGCGCAGGATCTTGGCCTCGCGCTCCTTCAGCGTGGACAGCACCTCCTCGATCCCCTCCGTGAGGGCGTGCTCGAAGGTCTCGCTGTCGGAGCCGGCGTTCTGGGTGTCAGGGAGATAATCGAGGAGGCGGTTGTCCTCACCCGGCGTCATCGGCGCGTCGAGCGACAGGTGGGCCTGACTGATGGAGAGGGTCTTCTGCACCTCCTCCATCGTGATGTCCATCCCCTCGGCGATCTCGGCCGGCGTCGGCTCCCGCCCGAGCTCCTGGAGCAGCATCGAACTCTTCTTCCCGATGCGGTGCAGCGTCCCGGCCCGGTTCAGCGGGACCCGCACGATGCGGCTCTGCTCGGCGAGGGCCTGGAGGATGGCCTGGCGGATCCACCAGACGGCGTACGAGATGAACTTGATGCCCTTGGTCTCGTCGAACTTGTGGGCCGCGCGGATCAGGCCGAGGTTGCCCTCGTTGATCAGGTCCGCCAGGCTCACGCCCTGGTTCTGGTATTTCTTGGCGACCGACACGACGAAGCGCAGGTTGCTGCGCACCAACTTGTCGAGCGACTCGGCGTCGCCGCGGCGGATCCCCTGCGCGAGCGTGACCTCCTCCGTCTGCGGGATCAGCGGGTACTTGCTGATCTCGCGGAGGTATTGGTCGAGCGACCCCTCGTCGGACGTGGGGCCTCGCCGGGTGGAGCCGACTTGCAGTGGGCGCATGCGTGGAGACCTCTGGTGGGCTGGCCGCTACCCTCGAACCTTAGCGGCCGCCCGGTGGCGGCGCAACCGGGCGTCAGTCATCGTAGTTGTCGATCTGCGCCCGCTGCAGCGTACCGCTGTAATCCACGTACCCGACCTTCGTCTCCGAGTAGAACTCGTAGACCTCCCACCCTCCCTCGCGGTGGCCGTTGCCGGTCTGCTTGACCCCGCCGAACGGCAGGTGGGCCTCGGCACCGATCGTCGGGGCGTTCACGTACGAGATGCCGTTGTCCATGTCCTGCAGCGCGCGGAAGCCCTGGTTCACGTCCCGCGTGTAGATGGAACTCGAGAGCCCGTACTTCACGCCGTTGTTGACGCGGATGGCCTCGTCGAAGCTCCGCACCTGGATCACGCTGAGCACCGGCCCGAAAATTTCCTCCTGCGCCAGCCGCATCGAGGGGGTCACACCCGCGAAGATCGTCGGCCGGAAGAAGAATCCGCGTCCGAGCCGCTCGCCGCCTGGCTTCTTGCCGCCGGTAAGGAGCTCGGCCCCCTCCTCCTGCCCGATCGCCACGTACGACTCGACTTTCTGGCGGGAGCGCTCGTGGATGAGCGGGCCGACGTCGTAGCCGCCCCGGCCGTCGCCCAGGCGCAACGCCTCGGCGGCGTCCACGAGCCGGCGGAGGAAGCGGTCGTGGATCTTCCGGTGCAGGATGAGGCGGCTGGTGGCGGTGCACCGCTGCCCCGTGGTGCCGAACGCCCCCCAGAGCACCCCTTCGAGCGCCAGGTCGAGGTCGGCGTCGTCCATCACGATCTGGGCGTTCTTGCCGCCCATCTCCAGCGACAGCCGCTTGTGCATCCGGCCGCAGGTCTCGCCGATGAACGAGCCGGTGGCGGTGGAACCGGTAAAGGAGATGACCGGCACGTCGGGGTGCTCGACGAGCGCCTTGCCCGCGCTGGCCCCGCGCCCGTGCACCAGCTGGATGACCTCGGGGGGCAGGCCCGCCTCGAGGAGCAGCTCGACCAGCCGGTGCGACGTGTGTGGCACGTCCTCCGACGGCTTGAGGATGACCGCGTTCCCGCAGACGAGGGCCGGGAACATCTTCCAGGTGGGGATGGCGAGCGGGAAGTTGAACGGGGTGATGAGCCCGGCCACGCCGATGGGCCGCCGGAAGCTCATGGCCCACTTGTCCCGCAGCTCGGAGGGAACGGTGTGGCCGAAGAGCCGGCGGCCCTCGGTGGCCGCGTAGTAGGCGGTGTCGATCCCTTCCTGGACGTCGCCACGCGTCTCCGCGAGCACCTTCCCCATTTCACGGGTCATGCCGTCGGCCAGCTCCTCCTTGTGGGTCGTCAGGAGGTCGCCGAGGCGGCGGAGCACGTCGCCTCGCGCCGGCGCGGGGGTGCGGCGCCAGATCTCGAATCCCCGCTTGGCGGAGCGGACCGCCGCCTGCACGTCGGCGGCGCCGGAATCCGGGAAACGGCCGATGAGGTCGCGCGTGTCGGCTGGGTTCCGGTTCTCGAACCAGGTACCGGTGCTCGGGGCCACCCAGGATCCGCCAATGAAGTTCTTGAAGGTCTTTGCCATCGGGCTTTCGGGGGTCGAAGTGAACGGAGGATGCCGCTAGTCACACATCCAGGGGAGCACGCTGGCCGCGTAGCCCATCCGGGGGAGCAGGACGGTGGCCACGAGCGCGAGCCCGCCGAGGAAGATGCCGAGGCCCACGAAATGGGCCCAGCCCTGCCGTCGGTGCCAGCTGACGATCATGGTCCAGGCGCCGGCCACCGCCACCATGCCCGCGGCACCGAGATACAGCATCAGGCCGAGGCCGCAGCGGTGCGCATACGGCCACTGGAGGACCGCCGCCGCGACCAGGATGCCCAGCGCGGCCCGCACCCAGGTCGTCAGGACGGTCCGCCGGGAGAGCGCGCGGCCGGACGGGGCTGCGGGCGCCGCACCGCCCCGCTGCGCGGGGACGGAAGACGGCGCTCCGCCCCCCTTGGCCATCACCTTGTCGATGGCGGCGAGTTCCTTGTCCCAGTCCCTCGGCTGGTCGCTCACGAAGGCTCCCGTGTCAGGCCGTAGCGCTCGATCTTCTTGTACAGGTTGGAACGCGGCATGTCGAGCGCGCGGGCAGTCTCGGAGACGTTCCAGTCGTGCTGGCGCAGCTTGGCGGCCAGGAACACCTTTTCCGCCTCCAGCTTGAACGTCTCGAAGGTCGGCGCGGTGAAGGGATCGTCCGGATTGACGGCGCCGGCCCCGGCCGACTCGCCGCCGCTCCCGAGGATCCGATCCACGTCGGCGCCCGTCACCGACTTGCCGGGAGCAAGGATCATCAGCCGCTCGACAGCGTTCCGCAACTCGCGGACGTTGCCCGGCCAGGGGCGGCGCTGCAGGCGCACGACGGCCTCGGCGTCGAACTGCCGGGACGGCACCACGGCCGCCTCGGCGATTCCCTTCGCGAAAAACGCCACGAGTTCCAGGATGTCCGCGGCCCGTTCCCGGAGCGGGGGCACGACGATCGGCACCACGTTCAGGCGATAGAGGAGATCCTCGCGGAATCGCCCGGCGGCGATCTCCGCCTCGAGGTCCTTGTTGGTGGCCGCCAGCACCCGGACGTCCACCTTCATCGACTTGGCGCCCCCGACCCGGGTCACTTCCCCCTCCTGGAGCGCGCGCAGCATCTTGGCCTGCGCCGGCAGCGAGAGGTCGCCGATTTCATCCAGGAAGAGGGTGCCGCCATCGGCCAGCTCGAACTTGCCAGGGCGGTCGGCGAAGGCGCCGGTGAACGACCCCTTCATGTGCCCGAAGAGCTCGCTCTCGATCAGCTCGCTCGGGATGGCGGCGCAGTTGACCTCGATGAACGGACCCTGCCGGCGGGGACTCGCCGCGTGGATGGCGCGCGCTACCAGCTCCTTGCCGCTTCCGTTCTCCCCGGTGATCAGCACCCGGGCGGCGGTCGGCCCGACCTTTTCGATCAGGGCCCGCACTCCATGAAGCGCCGGACTGGAGCCGACCATGGCATGCGCCTGGTCCGCGGCGCGCTTGAACCGCTGGTTCTCGGTGGCGAGCACCGACAGGTTGAGCGCGTTGCGGACCGTGACCAGAAGCCGGTCACTGTCGAGCGGCTTCTCGAGGAAGTCGAAGGCGCCGCGCTGTGTCGCCTCGACGGCGGTGGCGATGGTGCCATGGCCGGAGATCATCACGACGGTGGCGGTGGGATCGAGCTCGCGGAGCCGGGTCAGGGTGTCGAGGCCGTCGAGACCGGCCATCTTCACGTCGAGGAAAACGAGGTGTGGACGAAACTCCGGATAGACCGTGAGCCCCTCCCCGCCGGAGCCGGCGACGCGGACGTCGTGTCCCTCGTAGGCCAGCACTTGCTTGAGGGCGTCGCGGACGCCGGCTTCGTCGTCGATGACGAGGATTCGATGCGCGGTCATGGTGGTGAACCTGAAGAATACAAGGTCACGCCGCCGGGATACACCCGCACCCCGCCGATGCCCGGCGGGATCACGATGGGGACGGCGCCGTCGCTTGTCTTGCCCGCCACCAGCCCGACGATCCGCGGGACCATCTCGCGCGGAAACTCGAAGTCACGGGCCCTGAACGCGTCCACCCGCCACTCGGCGCGGCCCGGGTCGGTCACCAGGACCGTCCCCGCGGCGGTGATCGGCTCCCAGTCGGCGAGAGCGCCGGCCAGCGGCCCCAGCACTTCCCGCGGGACACCGGCCGTCCGGATCCGGGCCGCCACCACGATGCGCCCGTCGCCGAGCGTCACCGCGAGCGAATCGAGGTCCTCCCGTACCCTCCGGTCGAGCCCGGCGCCGATGAGCGACGCCATTTCGGACGCCGTCAGTACCACCGAGTCGGCGCGCCACCCGTTCAGGCTGTCGATCTTGGAGGTGGCCGACTGCAGTGCCGCCTCCCCGGGGCGACCGGTCTCGCCCGGCGCGGTGGCAGGCGGCCGGTCGGTGAGCCGGCGCCAGTATGCCGAGATCCGGTCCCGCTCCGTCCAGCCGAAGTAGAGGAGTCCGGCCACGATGAGGAGGCCAAGCAGCCGGAACGGCAACGAGAGGCAACCGAGCATTCAGGAACCGGCCGGACCCGCGGCGACCGGCAACAGGCTGCCGCGGCGGTAGCCGCGCTCGTCGAGTTCCGCGCCCGCGAACCCCAGGGCGCGCAGGCGCTCCGACACCTCCGCCCAGCGCGCCTCGACGAGCGGCCGCTCCGCCGGCAGGACCTCGACACGCGCGAGCTCCCCCAGGTGGCGCACCCGCACGTCGCCGACGACTCCGCACCCCCGGATGACCGCTTCCGCGCGCTCGACCTGCCGGAGTCGCCCGGGCGTGACCGAGAGTCCGTACTGGATCCGGCTCGAGAGGCAGGGTGCGGCCGGGGCGTCCCATGTTGGCAGCCCCAGCTCGCGTGCCGCCTCGCGCACGTCGGTCTTGGTCCAGCCCAGCTCCACGAACGGCGAGTGCACCCGCTTGGCGGCACCGGCGGCGGCCCCCGGCCGGTGCTCGGTAAGGTCGTCGAGATTCGTGCCGTCGAGCAGGTACTCGAAGCTCCGCTCGGCGGCGACGGCGCCGAGCACCCGCCAGAGCTCCGACTTGCAGAAGAAGCAGCGATTCAGGGGATTGGCGGCGTAATCGGGGTCGGCCAGCTCGTGGGTATCCACCTCGAGGAGCGGCACGCAGAAGCGCGCCGCGAGCTCCACCGCGGTGCGCCACTGCACCTCCGGATACGATGCGCTTCGCCCAATCACGGCAAGGAACCTCGAGGGACCCAGCCGCCGTGCGCCGACGACGGCCAGGACCGCCGAATCCACCCCGCCCGAGTAGCCGAGGACCGCACTCGACAGTCCGTCGAGATGAGCCTCAAGGTGTTTCACAGTAGCCATCGCGGAAAAGTAGCGCATATCTTACCGACGTGCCCACACCCATTCCGTCGCACGAACTCACCTTCCGCGCCACCCGGGCGGGCGGGCCCGGCGGCCAGCACGTGAACACCTCGTCCACCCGCGTGGAGCTGTGGTGGGACGCGCTCGGCTCGCCGAGCCTGACGGAGGCGGAGCGCGCGCTGCTCGTGGAGGCGCTCGGGCACCGCCTCGACGGCGACGGATGGCTCCGGCTGGTCTCGGCGGGCACCCGGAGCCAGCTCAAGAACCGGGAGGCGGTGACCGAGCGCTTCCACACGCTCGTCGCGGACGCGCTGATCCCGCCCAAGCGGCGGCGAAAGACGAAGCCGCCGCGCTCGGCGGCGGAGCGGCGGCTCAAGGAAAAGAAGCGGCGCTCCGCCACGAAGGCAGAGCGCCGCCGGCCGCCGGGCGACCACTAGTCCCTACGGCTGCGCCGGTGGGGCCTTCCCCTTGGCGAAGTCGCCGGCTGTGATGACGGTCATCCGCGACGGATTCACGAAGGCACGGAACCCGGCGCTCACCTGGGCCGGGGTGAGCGCGCCGATGGCCGACTCGAGCGTGGCGTCCCACTGCATCGTCCGGCCGAGGAAGAGCCGTTCGGTCAACTGCCCGGAGAGCTGGCTGTCGTCGGTGCGGGCCAGCTGCAGCTGCTGCAGGTACCCCGCTTTCCCCTTGCTCACTTCCTCCGGCGTGAAGCCCCCGGCAACTGCACTGTCGGTCACCTCCCGGAACGCCGTGACCACCTTGCCGGTGTTCTCCGGGGCCGAGATCGCGTAGACCAATAGTTGCCCCGCCTGGTCCTCGGGGCTCACCTCGAGCGCGCTCCCGGCCCCGTAGCTCAGCCCTTCCTCCTGCCGCATGCGGACGATCAGCCGCGAATCGAACGCCGACCCGCCGTAGATGTAGTCGCCGATGGCCAGTGCGGGATACCCGGGATCCGACTCGCTCAGCGGCAGGTTGGTGCCCGCGAGCAGGATCGCGTTGGCCTTGTCGGGCGTCTCGATCTGCTCGGTGACAGCCGGCTTGTCGGCGTAGAGCTCGGGGATCCGCGCATAGGCGGCGGGGCTCTTCCAGGTGCCGAAGACCTCGGCGAGCGCGGCCGACGCCTCGCCCGGATCGAAATCACCGACGATCGCCGCCTCCCCCGCCCCGACCCCGTAGAACTCCACCCAGAACCGCTTCGCGTCGGCCACGGTCACGGCCTGCGTGTTGGCGATCCGCTCCTCGATGGTGCTCACGTAGCGCGGATGCCCGGGCGCGTAGGCCTGCGTGGCGCGGGCCAGCGCGGTCTGCGCCAGCGCGATCGGATCGGTCCGCTGTG
>JAKLGU010000022.1 GCA_022710485.1 Gemmatimonadota bacterium
CCGCTACTTTACCCCGGCTCGCTGGGGGCTGTAGCTCAGCTGGGAGAGCGCTGCAATCGCACTGCAGAGGTCAGGGGTTCGATCCCCCTCAGCTCCATGTCTTTCTGCCCCGTGGTGTAACTGGCAACACGCCTGACTCTGGATCAGGAGAGTCCTGGTTCGATCCCAGGCGGGGCAATGCCCAAGGTGATGAGCCTTGGGCAGTTTCATTTCTGGGCGGGGCAGCGAGGCAGCGGGGCAGGTTGGCAGGCGACTTACCTGTTCCCCTCGCTCGGCTCGCCCTCCATGGCTTCGAGCCGCTCGAGGTCGGCCACCGACACGATGGCCGCCACCGCCTTCCCGTGGCGCTCCAGCACGATCCTCTCCCCATAGACCATGACCTCGTTGAGGAGGTCGGAGAAGCTGCTCCGGGCCATCGATACTGGCAGCGTGGTTCGTTCCATTTGGCCTCCAGATACGCCACGTAAGTAATAGCGTACAATATGTACAAAACGTACTAATTATGTAAGTTGACGTCAAACCCAAGCCAGTTAGGTTTCTGCCCCGCTGCCCCGCTGCCCCGCTGCCCCGCGTCCCGGCCTCCCCCGCGACCTTCCCCCACCCGTCCGCATCTACTCCCCCGTAACCGACAACCTTTCGAGGGAGACAGCGTATGAGACGTTCCTGGATCACCCTGGCGCTCGGCGCCCTGGTCCTCCTGCCAACCGCCGGAGCTGCGCAGGACGGCGAAGTCGCCGTGTTCACCGTGAACGACCGCCCCCGGATCGGTGTGATGGTGAACACCGACGCCGGTGCCGCCAACGACAAGATCGGCGCCACCATTGGGGCCGTGACCCCCGACGGTCCGGCGGCCAAGGCCGGACTCGAGGCCGGCGACATCATCACCAAGTTCAATGGGGCGGCGCTCGGCGGCGCCAATCCCGGGCAGAAGCTGGTGGAACTCGCCCAGGCGCTGTCCCCGGGTGATACTGTCAAGGTCGAATACCGCCGGGGCACGGCCAACCGCTCGGCGACCATTGTCGCGGCTGACTTGGGTGGGGAGGCATGGGCGTGGACCACTGGCCCCGATGCGGGCCAGATGATCCAGCTGCGGCGGGGCATGGCTGACCGCGAGCGGGCGTTCGTCGAGTTGGAGCGCGGCATGGCCGGGATGGACAACCAGTTCACCTTCCGGTTCAACGGGGGCTTCGGGCTCGAACTGGCGGAAATGAACGCGGGCCTCGGCGAATACTTCGGAACGTCGAAGGGGATCCTGGTCCTGGAGAACCCATCGGACTCCACGATGCCGATCAAGGCGGGCGACGTGATCCTCGCCATCGACGGGCGGGTGCCGGCGGATGTCGGGCAGGCCCGGCGGATCTTCGCCAGCTACGACAGCGGCGACCTCGCGAAGTTCGAGATCATGCGCATGAAGAAGAAGAGCACGGTGTCGTGGACGGTGCCCGCCCAGACGCACATGAGGATGCCAGGCGGGATGCGCTGGCGGAGCGCGGCGCCCCCGGGCGCTCCGGCCGCCCCCGGGTCGATGCCCCGGATGAAGGTGAAGGTGGCGCCGACGGCTCCTGCGGCTCCCGCGGCTCCGATGCCCCGGGTTCCGGCGCCGGCCCAACCGCCAGTGCCGACCTGATCCAGGCACCAGGACGAACGAAGCGGGGGTGCGCCGGACTCGGCGCACCCCCGCTGTCGCATCCCCCCGACGCTACTTGGCCGGCTCGGCGGGCATCTGGCTCTTCGGCCGGATGAAGAAGCCGTAGATCTGTCCGGTGCGCCCGAGAGTGAACGCCAGCACCAACGGCTCGTCCATCAGCTCGAACTTCGCCTCGCGCAGGTACGCCGACAGCGTGTCCGCGGCGACGACGGTCTCGGAGATGACCTGCGCCTCCATGCCGACCTGGGCCGCGAGCTGACCCTGGATCTCGGAGAGCTGCGCCGCGGTGATCTTCTCCTTCACCTGGGGCGAGCTGTGGGCGACGATGCTGTCACCGAGGTCGGCGTAGAACCAGTCGGTGTACTTCCGGCCCGCGGTGAGCGTGGCGGCCGAGTCGAGCCGCGCGACCGGCGCGGCCGGGGCGCCTGCTTGCGCGGCGAGCGGGGCAGCGAGGAGGATCGCGAACAGGGGGACGAGCAACCGGTGACGCATGGACGCCTCTAGATGGTGGAAGACCGAGATTCGGGGCAATGGGCGGGTGAAAGAATCGGGGCGCGCCCCGCACCGGTCAAGTGGGCCGTGGCCCCCGGAGCCGCCCGATGACGACGGTCACGTTGTCGCTGCCGCCTCGCGCCAGCGCGAGGTCCACGAGGGCGTGGCAGCAGACCTCGGCGGAATCGCCTCGGAGCAGGTGCTCCCGGATTTCGTCGTCCGACACATGCTTGTTGAGGCCGTCGCTGCAGAGGAGCATCACGTCCTCCCACTCGCAGTCCAGCGTCGTCACCTCCGGCGCCGCCTCCTTGCCGCCGAGCGCGCTCCAGAGGACGTGCTTGAGGCGGCTCTGCTCGGCCGCGGCCTGGGTCAGCGCACCGGCGTCCACCATGGCCTGCGCCATGGTCTGGTCCTTGGTGATCTGGGTCAGCGCGCCGTTGCGCAGGCGATAGGCGCGGCTGTCGCCGACGTGGATGACATACGCCCGCGGCCAGTGGATGGTCACCATCGTGAGGGTGGTGGCCATGCCCCGCTTGCCCTCGGCCTCCCCCGCATCCCGGATGGCCTGGTGCCCATGCTCGACGGAGCGGCGGAGTCGGTCCACCACCCGGTGTTCGTGGTCGGTGTCGGGGACCGCGTCGAGGTCCATGCCGTGGATCACGTAGTCGGCGATTGCCCGGAGCGCGGAGCCGCTGGCCTGCTCGCCCCACGGGGTGCTGCCCACGCCATCGGCCACGAGGAAGACGTAGCCGCGGGCGCCGCTGACCAGCGAGCCGAGGCCGTCGTTGGGGAGGGTGGTCTGATGGAGCTGCATCGACTTGTGGAGGCTGGCCACGAGGAAATGGTCCTGGTTCACCTTGCGCACGAGGCCCAGGTGGCACATCCCGAAGATGTCCACGTCCTTCCGTGTCGGACGCTGCTGACTGGTGCCGCTCTCTGGCATGGTGACGCTCCTCTGGCCCCAACTTCCGCTCCCGGCCGCCGGTTGGCAAGGCGTGCCGGGCTCGCTGGGGGGCTTCCTTCCCTGCCGGGCCCTTCGGGGGCATTATTACCGTGATTTCCCCGACCGGAGAACGCATGGCCGAACTGTCGGACCGCCTGCACGCGGCCCTCGGCGACAATTATCGCATCCTCCGGGAACTCGGGGGCGGCGGGATGAGTCGTGTCTTCCTGGCCGAGGAGGCGCGGCTCGGCCGGCGTGTCGTGATCAAGGTGCTTCCCCCAGACATGGCCGCCGGCGTGAACGCCGAGCGGTTCGAGCGGGAAATCCAGCTCGCCGCCTCCCTGCAGCACCCCCATATCGTCCAGTTGCTGACGGCCGGCGCCAACGCCGACCTCGCCTATTATGTCATGCCGTTCATCGACGGGGAGTCGCTCCGCGCCCGCCTGGCGCGCGAGGGGGCCCTGCCGATGAGCGAGGTGCTCCGGATCCTGCACGACGTGGTGGACGCGCTCGCCTACTCCCATCGGCACGGCGTGGTGCACCGCGACATCAAGCCCGACAACGTCATGCTGTCCGGCAAGCACGCCCTGGTGACGGACTTCGGCGTCGCCAAGGCGGTGAGCGCCTCGAGTGGCGACGGCCACACCAACCTCACGTCGCTCGGGATCGCGCTTGGCACGCCGGCATACATGTCGCCGGAGCAGGCGGCGGCGGACCCGCGCGTGGACCAGCGCGCCGACATCTACGCCGTCGGCGCGATGGCGTACGAGATGCTCTGCGGACGGACGCCGTTCGTGGCACCCACGCCGCAGGGGATGCTGGCGGCGCACATCGCCGAGCGCCCAGAGCCGCCCGTGCGGTACCGCAATACGATCCCGCCCGCGATGAACGATCTCGTCCTCCGTTGCCTGGAAAAGAACCCGGCCGACCGGATCCAGAGCGCCGACGAGATCGCCGCTCGGCTCGACTCGATGGCCACGCCGACGGGCGGGACGACCCCGATTTCCAGCACGCCGGTCTCGACGGCGCGGCAGGACGCCGCGGCCGCGGTCCGGCGGTCCTCGCCGGCGCGGGTGCTGGGGTTGTTTGCCCTCGCCTCCGCGGCGGTGATCGTCGCCGCCTACGGCCTGACGCGGATGTTCGACCTGCCGGACTGGATCTGGCAGGGCGCCGCCGCCGCCATGGCCATCGGACTGCCGATCATCGCGTACACGGGGCGGGTGGAACGGAAGCGCGCCGTCGCCATGACCATGGGGACCCTGCGCTTCGAGCCGGAGCCGGCGCACCACGGCTGGTTCACCTGGCGAAAGACCCTGCTCGGCGGAGCCCTCGCGCTCGGCCTCGTCGCCGTCCTGGCCGGGGGCTACCTGGTCTCGCGGAAGCTCGGCATCGGGCCCGGAAGCACCCTGATGAGCACGGGAGTGCTGGCGGCACAGGACCGGATCATCCTGGTGGAGTTCGACAACCGGACCAGCGATGCCAGTCTGGGGGCCTCGGTGACGGAGGCGCTCCGGATCGACCTTGGCCAGTCGAACGTGATGCGGGTGGTGGAGCCGAACGACCTGCAGGCCGCGCTGCAGCGGATGGGCCGGCCGGCCGACGCGCGGCTCGATCAGGCACTGGCCACCGAGGTGGCACGGCGCGAGGGGATCAAGGCGATCATCACGGGGGAGATCACCTCCCTCGGTTCGGGATACTCGCTTGCGGCGCGCGTCATCAACGCCACGACCGGCGAGACGCTCGTGCCGCTCCGGGAGACCGCGGGCGACGCCTCGCAGCTCATTGCCGCGGTGGACAGGCTTTCCAAGGCTCTCCGCGAGCGGGTCGGCGAATCGCTGGGCAACATTCGCGGGGGGGACCGGCTCGAGCAGGTCACCACCTCATCCCTCGAAGCGCTGCGACTCTACACCGAGGCGGTCCGAGCCCATTCAGCCGGCCGCTCGGAGGACGCCGTCACCCTGCTCCGGCAGGCAGTCGGCGTGGACAGCACGTTCGCGATGGCTTGGCGCAAGCTGGCGGTGGTGCTGCCTCAGGCGGGGAACTTCAGCGGGGCCGAGGCGCGGGACGCGGCCAGCCGGGCCTATCAGTATCGGGACCGGCTCCCGGCGGTCGAGCGGGGGTTGACTGAGGCGTACTACCACAATGTCGTGACCGGGGACAGCGAGAAGACCGAGGCCGCCTACCGGGCGGTGCTGGCCGTGAACCCCGACGAGCCCACGTCGCTGAACAATCTCGGACTGATGCTGTTCACGCAGGGCAAGCCCGCCGAGGCTGAAGTCCTCCTGCGGCGCCTGGTGGGTGGTACGCCGATGCAGAGTGGGTTCCTCAACCTGGTGACGGCGCTCGACATGCAGGGCAAGACGGCGGCTTCCGACTCGATGCTCGCGGAGTTCCGGCGTCGGTGGCCGGAGTCGACGCGCCCGGACGACATGCTCCGCGCACGGCTCTACATGCAGCGAGACTATCGTGCGGCCGACTCGGTTCTGCAGGATCCTTCGTTCCCTGCCCCCACCGCGCAAGGCGATCGCATCCGCCTGCAGTTCGAGAGACTGGACGTGGCGATGACGCTGGGGCGCATGGCGGAGTCGGAGCGGATCGCGGCAGACGTCGCCGCGGTGATGGCCGCCGGGGGCGCCCAGGCGAACGCGCTCTTCTTGCGATCGATCCCCGCACAGGAACGGGCGTTCTTCCTCGGCGACTGGCCGGGCCTCGCGCGCGCCGCCGACTCATTGATGCCCCCGGCCGTTCTCAACGCCCTGCCGGAGGAGGAGCGTCCCTACATGGGCCTCGCCTCCGCGTACGCCGCCTCGGGCCGCGTGGATCGGGTCCGGCAGCTGCGGAGCGAGTGGACGCGGTTCCGGCCCGCCGAGCGCCGCACTCCAGCCGATTCGGTATACTGGGACGCGCTGACGGCCCAGGCCGAGGGGCGCTGGCGAGATGCGGCGATCAGCTACGACCGTCGCCGGGCGATGCTCGAGTGCCCGAACTGCAACCTCTGGGATGCGGCTCGCGCGTGGGAGCAGGCCGGAGAGGCCGACTCGGCGCTGGTCCGCTATGAACTGTCTGTTACCGTCGTGGCGGGGAGGATCGAAGGTGGCGACGGGGGGTGGACACTCGCCCCGACGTACCGACGGCTTGGGGAGCTGTACGAGGGGAAGGCGAACCGTGACAAGGCGCTGGAGTATTACGGAAACTTCGTCGACCTGTGGCGGGACGCCGATCCGGTGCTGCAGCCGCAGGTCACGGAAGCGCGCGCACGGATGGCGGCGCTGGCGGGGGAAAAATAGGCGGGGCTGCGGGGCAGGGGGGCAGCAAGGAAACGGGCGGTCCGCCAAGGTGGCGACCGCCCGTTTTGCATCGGAGCCAACGGCCCCGCTGTCCCGCCTTATTTCATTCCCATCAGGTCCTTCTTGAACCCCTCCCCCGGGCCCGGCTTCGGTCCGATCCACGCCTTGAACAGCGCGTCGGCGAACTCCTTGCCCGCGATGGTGCCCTTCGCCTTGCCGGCCACGCTGACCTCGGTGCCGGTCCCCGGCACGTAGGTGAAGACGAACTGCTGCTCCTTCTTGATGTCTTCCATGTACCCGCAGAGCGTCGCGAACTCCGCCTTGAGCTGCGCGGAGGCGTTCGGCGTATTGTTCGCGAGCGCCTCGTCCCACGCCTCGCACATCTTTTCCTTTTCAACGTCGCGCAGGAACTGCATGACCAGGCGCCTCGGCGCGTCGGCGGCCAGGACGGCGTCGGCGTCGCTGGACTTGGCCATCAGGTAGAGGCCCGCCACGTACACCTTGAAGACGGCCTTCTTGCGAAGTGCCACGCCGTTCAGGACCAGTGCGTGTCCGGCCACATCGACCGTGCCCGGCAGCTTGACGCCGTTGTATGTGGTGTCCGCCGGCGCGGCGGTCAGGCTGCCGACCAGGGCCAGCAGGGTGAGGCTCAGCATGAGTTTCCTCCAGTGGGGGGACCGCTTCCCGGCGACTGCGCCGGCAACCCTTGGAAGATGCAGGGCGCGACCTGCGGAGGGAAGGGTGCGGGGCGACCTGCCGTTCCCAGCATAATGGAGCGATCTTGTCCCGATGCCGCCCATCCTCGTCGAGGCCTGTGTCGAGACCCTTGCAGCCGCCCTGGCGGCGGCTGAGGGCGGGGCAGGCCGGGTGGAGGTCTGCATTTCGCTGGAGGTCGGCGGGGTGACTCCGCCGGACGAGCTCATCCGCGAGTCCGTCCGGCGGCTCTCGATCCCGGTGTGCGTCCTCGTCCGCCCGGCGCCCGGCGCGTTCACCCTCAGCCGCCCGGAACTCGGGCTGGTCGTGGAGCAGGTTCGGCGGGCCGCCGACCTGGGGGCGGCGGGCGTCGTGGCGGGGGCGCTGACGGACGATGGCGCCGTGGATCGCGTCGCAGTGGAGGCGATCCTGTCCGCCGCAGGCCCATTGCCGGTGACGTTTCACCGGGCGTTCGACCAGGTGCCGGATCAGGCGTCCGCGCTGGAGGAGTTGATCGGGCTGGGGATCAGGCGGGTCCTGACATCCGGGGGCGCCCGCACGGCAGTGGAGGGTGCGTCACGCCTCCGGGCGCTGGTGGATCATGCGGCGGGCCGGATCGGGATTCTCGCGGGAGGGTCGGTCCGGGCACATAATGCGGCCGCGCTGGTGCGCTCGACCGGCGTTGCCGAAATCCACAGCCGTACTCCCGCCGACGCCGACGGCGTCCGCGCCTTGGTGCTGGCCGCGAACGGCGCCTAGCCCATCACCGCCCGCGGCGTCTTCCAGGCGCCGCGCGTGAAGTCCGGCACGTCCACCGGCTTGCTTCCCTTCGCCACCGACACGACGCTCAGCGGACCCGGCGCGCTCCAGGCGGCGGCGTCGTACACGTCCATGTCCGGCACCAGCCCCTCCCGCAGGCACTGCACCATCCGGTAGTTCATGATGAAGTCCATGCCGCCGTGCCCGCCGAGCTTCCGGGCGAGCTCCCCGATCCGCGCCCAGAGCGGGCTCTCGAACTCCGATTTGTAGGCGTCGAGCCCGGCCCACGCGTCCCCCTCCGGCTGCCCTTCGAGCATGATCCTCGGCGGATAGTCGGCGAACGTCCCCTTCGTGCCCGAGATCATGTTGATGCGGCTGTACGGCCGGGGGCTCACCACGTCGTGCTGGAGCATGATGGTGCGCCCCAGTGCCGTCTTGATGAGGGAGGTGTTCATGTCGCCGGTGCGGTAGCGCTCTTGTCGCTTCGGGTCGGAGGGCGCCACGTGTTCGTCGCGATACTCGGTGAGCCCCGCCTCGAGGCTGCTCATCGAGACGAGATACTCGAAGCGGTCGCCGCGGTTGATGGCCAGGTAGTTGGCCACCGGCCCGAGGCCGTGCGTCGGATAGAGGTTTCCGTCCAGCTGGAGGTGGGGGTAGCGGCGCCACAGTCCCTCCCCCTCGTCGCTCAGGAGGAGTTCGCGGAGGTCGTGGATATACGCGCATTCCCCGTGGGTCAGGCGGCCGAACCTGCCGGCCTTCACCATGTTGAGCACCAGCATCTCGTTGTAGCCGTAGCAGCAGTTCTCCAGCATGACGCAATGGCGGCGGGTCTTTTCGGAGACATCCACCAGGGTCCAGCAGTCGTCGAGCGTCACGGCGGCCGGGACTTCCACCGCCGCGTGCTTCCCCTGGCGCATGGCGCCGACCGCCATCGGGACGTGCCAGCTCCACGGCGTAGCGATATACACGATGTCGAGGTCGTCGCGGGCGACCAGCCGCTCCCAGGCGTCTTCGCTCCCGTCGAACAGCGCTGGCGCCGCTCGCTGGCCGGCCTCCTGGACCATCGACGCGCCCCGTGCGGCGTGCTCGGGCACCAGGTCGCAGAGGGCGGTGATCCGCACGCCCTCGATGGCCAGCAGGTCGCGGAGCAGGCTGCGGCCCCTGCCACCGACCCCGATGAGCCCGACACGCACCACGTTCCGTGCCTCGAACGGGACGCCGATCATCCGGTCGGCGGCCGCGGGCTCCGACAGGCCCGGCACGGCGGCAGGGAGGAATCCGGCCGCCGCGGCTGCGGCCGCTCCCGCGCCGATGAAGTCGCGTCGCGACAGGGTCTCCTCCGTGGTGTCTTTCATCTCATTCTCCGATCGGATCCGTCAGTCCAGACGCCGGGCTCCGGGCCCGAGCGCGCTGCGGAAATACTGCGCGCGACGCGCGGCGGCGGGGAATTCTCGCCGGTAGTCGTCCATCCACGCGCGGCCGAAGCTCTCGACGGCGTCGCGCTCCACCATGGCCCACACGCTGCCGCCAAACCCGGCTCCAAAGGAAGACGCAGCGTGCGCCCCGAGCGCGCGCGCGCGGTGAGCCAGATGGACCGTCTCGGCGACCTGGTTCCCCAAGCCTTCCTCGGCGCCGAATTGCGATGCGTCCACCTGACGCCCGAATTCGGCCAAGTCCCCTTGCGCGAGTGCGGCCGCCGCTGCGGGGATGATCTCGAAGCTCTCCCGCACGAATTGCCGGAACCGGCTCACGAGGAACGCGGCGGGGAACTCCGGGTCGGTTCCGGCCTCGAGCAGCTTCTGGATGGCGGCGGGGGCGCCCGGCTCCGCCGCGGCAGCGGCGAGAGTCTCGGCCTCCGAGCCCGACGCCTCGCGCCACTTCCGGAGGATCTCGCGCGTGCCCGCCGACAGCCGATTGAACGCCGCCTGCTGGGGCCCTGATTTTCGGGACCGCACGCCGCTGACGGCGACGACGAGTTCCATCCCGTCAGGCCAGGGCGTGGCGCCCTCGAAGGTGACGGGGGCGAATGAAAACCGGCTCACCTGCCCGGCGCGGCAGCAGACGATCGCGGTGTGGTCCTGGCTCCCCCCAAAGGTGCCGACGCCCCGGTCGCCGGCGAGGGGGCCGAAGCTTTGGCCGTTCTCGATGCAGCCGAGGTACTCCGCGAGCGCCTCGGGGGTGGCGAGATGCTCCCGCCAGGCGTCGGCCGCCTGGAGATCGTTCGCCTCGGCGAGGGCCAGGAAGGTGGCGACGACGAGGGCGCTGGAACTGCTCATGCCGGAGGCGGACGGGAGGTCGCTCGCGAGCGCGAGGTCGGCGCCGCGCCGTGCGTGCGGGAAGTTGCGGGCGATGCGGCGCGCCACCGTCATCGGGTAGCCGGCCCAGCGCCCGGTGAGGGGCACCAGTGCCGGGTCGAGGGGGAACGCGGCACGTGCCCGGCTCGCGGTGTCCAGGAAGGTGACCGTGGCGTCGCTGCGCGGTGACATGCCGATCACCAGCCCGCGGTCGAGGGCGGCGAGAAGGCTTCGGCCTCCGGCGTAATCGGTGTGCTTGCCAAGGAGCTCCACGCGACCGGGGACGTGCCACGCCGCGACATCCCGGCCGGCGGAGCGGAGCGCCGCGTGCACTTGGGCGAGCAGGCTCCCCCCTGTCAGAGCCGGACCTCGATCCCCTCGAGGCGCGCGGCCACGGCGGCGATGTCGCCGCGATTGGAGAGGTCGAGCACGCCGGCTTCCACCGGCACCACCCGGAACCGGGTGCCGAGGGCGCGGATCGCGTAGCGCACCGCGTCCTGAAGCTCGAGTTCGCCGCGGATCGAGGGGGTCACGTGGCGGCATGCCTCGAAGATGTCGGGACCGAACACCCACGCGTTCATGCTGACCCGCGTGCGGGGACCGAGGCGTGCGGCCGTGACGGGGTCGGGCTTCTCGATGATGTCCGCGAGGATGCCGGCCGGTTCCTCGACCAGCAGGGCGAACTGGGTCACGCGCGAGGCGGGAATGTTGCTCAACCCGACCAGCGCCCCGGGCGCGAACCCTGCCAGGCCCGGCCCGTCGAGCGCGCGCAACCTGGCGAGCACGTCCACCGGGTAGTAGTTGTCGGAGTTACAGACCAGGAAGCGGTGGCCGCCGGCGAACGCCTCCGCTGCGAGGACGGCGTCGGCGGTGCCCCTCGGCTCCTCCTGCACGGCGAAGGTGACGGAGATTCTCGTCAGCCGCCCAGGGGCCTCGTAGTACTCGCGCACCGTATGGTGTTCGGGGCCGATGACGAGGCAGACCTCCTCGAAGCCGGCGTCGGCGAGCGCGGAGAGGCAATAGTCGAGGAAGGGGCGACCGATGGGGATCATCCCTTTCATCCCCCGGGCGGCCGCCGACTCCTGGGCAGGGTCCAGCGCCATGTCCGGCTCGGCCTGCCGCATCCGGCGGCCGAGTCCGCGGGCCAGGATGACGGCGCGGTTCACTCGGCGCGGCCCGCCCCGCCCCACATGGCCGGGAGCAGGCGCGCGAGCCACCACGACGACACGACGAACACCGCGAGGAACACGACGCCCTGCGCCGTGCGGCCGTAGAGCAGGCTGCCCGTGCCGAAGAGGGCGGAGTACACGGCGGTGCAGCCGAGGACCCAGCCGAGGAACGCCATCGGCAAGCTGTCGGGGGATGCCCGCACTCCCGATTCCGCCTGCACGGCTCGCCAGCCGGGGCCGGCGGGCCGGACGAGCCTGAAGAAGCTCAGCAGGGTGCTTCGCTCCGTGGGGGCGGTGAGCAACGTGACGGAGACCCAGACCAGCGTGGTGATGCCGACGCTGAGGAGGAGCTGGACGGTCGGGTCCACAGGTGCACCCGACTTCTGGGCCACGAGGAATCCCGCCGCCAGCAGGAAGGAGCAGATCATGGCGCTGATCTCGCTCCAGGCGTTGATCCGCCACCAGAACCACCGGAGCAGGTAGAGCAGCCCGGTGCCCGCGCCGATGGAGAGCAGGAGCTGGAAGCTCTCGCGAGCCGAATCGAGGACGAAGGTGAGTCCGCCCGCCGCCAGCATGAGCAGCGCCGTGACGATCCGCCCCACCATCACGTAGTGGCGCTCCGACGCATCGGTGCGCATGAAGCGTCGGTAGAGGTCGTGCACCAGGTACGAGGTGCCCCAGTTGAGATGCGTCGAAAGGGTCGAGACGTACGCCGCGAGGAGCCCCGCCACCATCAGCCCCAGCCAGCCCACGGGGAGGAACTTGAGCATGGCGGGGTAGGCCATGTCGTGGCCGATGAGCTTCGGGTCCACGTGGGGGAAGCTGACCGCGATGTCGGAGAGCTGCGGATAGACCAGCAGCGAGGCGAGCGCGACGATGATCCAGGGCCAGGAGCGCAGCGCGTAGTGCGCCACGTTGAAGAAGAGGGTGCCCGCCATCGCGTCCCGCTCGGTGCGCGCCGCCAGCATCCGCTGCGCGATGTAGCTGCCGCCGCCCGGCTCCGCCCCCGGGTACCAGACGCTCCACCACTGGACGGTGATCGGGATGACGAGCACCGACACGGTCAGTTTCCAGTCGCCGAAGTCGGGGAGGAGCCGGAGCACGCCGGGGTCGAGCCGGGTCATGAGGCCGTGGAGCCCGCCGACTTCGGGCTGCTGGAGCGCGAAGTAGGCCGCCGCGAACGAGCCCGTCATCGCGATGCCGAACTGGATCATGTCGGTGACGAGCACGCCCCAGAGGCCCGCGGTGGCGGCGAAGGCGATGTTGAGCCCGGCGCAGATCACGAGCGTCTGCCACATCGGCCAGCCGAGCATGACGTTGGCGATCTTGGCGGCGGCCAGGTTCACCGAGGCCATGATGACGCAGTTGAAGAAGAGCCCGAGGTACACCGCCCGGAAGGCGCGCACGACCTGCGCGGGGCGGCCGGCGTAGCGGATCTCGTAGAACTCGAGGTCGGTGAGCACCCCGGACCGGCGCCAGAGCCGGGCATAGAAGAAGACCGTCGCCATGCCGGTCAGCAGGAACGCCCACCACGCCCAGTTGTTCGCCACGCCGTGCTCGCGCACGAGGTTGGTGACCAGGTTCGGGGTGTCGGTGCTGAACGTGGTGGCCACCATCGAGACGCCGATGAGCCACCAGGGGGCGGCGCGTCCCGAGGTGAAGAACTCGGCGGTGCTGGAGCCCGCGCGGCGGGCGAGCAGCACGGCTGGCAGGAATGCGACCGCGATCGACAGGACGACGATGACCCAGTCCAGCGTCACCAGCTGCATGCGGAGGCTCCGGGCTCGGGAGGGGAAGGTCCCTCAAGATAGAAGGCCCCGCACCGGGGTGCGAGGCCTTCGGACCGCCGTGATGGCGCCGTGGAGGCTACTTGGCGCGCTCGAGGTACTCGCCGGTGTTCGGGTTGACCCGCACCCGCTCGCCCTGGTTCACGAACTCGGGGACGTTGATCGTGACGCCGTTGCTCAACGTGGCCGGCTTGGTGCTGGCGGTCTTGGTGGCGGTCTTCATGATGGGTGCCGTTTCCACTACCTCGAGCTCGATGGTGCTCGGGAGGTTGATGGCGATCGGCTTCCCGCCGAGCCACTCGACCATGAACTTCATCTCGGGCTGGAGCCAGGGCGTGAGATCGCCGGTCACTTCCTGGTCCAGCGTGACCTGGTCGAAGGTGTCCTGGTCCATCACGTGGGTCCCCTGGCCGTCCTGGTAGAGGACCTGCATCTCCTTGGTGTCGAGCCTGGCCTGGTCCACGAAGTCCGAGGCGTTGAGGCGAGTGTCGAAGGTGTTGCCGGAAATGAGGTTCCGGAACCGCACCTGGACGAAGGCGCGGAGGTTGCCGGGGGTGCGGTGCGTGAAGTCCATCACGCGGCACGGCTGCCCCTCGATCAGGATGACATGGCCCTTGCGGACGTCTGTTGCCTTCATGAGATCTGCGTTCCCTGCGTTGAAGTATCCGGGCCCGGTCGGGGGCCGCGCTGCCGGGCCACAAGATACACCGGGAGGAGGGCTGGCAGGAGGGGGTGGTCGATTGCGCGGGGGGGCGACCCCGCGGAGATTCCGGAATGACCGACGACCACCGACAACCTCCGAAACCTCCCACCGACCCCTGGGGGGCCGGGCCGGGGCCCACCGACGTCCGCGACTGGCTGGCGGGACCGCGCTCCCGCCTGAGCGAGCTCGCGCGGCTCGGGCGCATCTTCGCGGAGTTCCTGCGCGGCTTTCGCGCGCTCCACTTCGTCGGCCCGTGCGTGACGGTGTTCGGCTCGGCCCGGGTGCCCGAGGGTGATCCGCACTACGAGCTCGCCAGGGCGATGGGGGGCAGGATTGCCGGGTTGGGGTACACCGTCATGACGGGCGGCGGCCCCGGCATCATGGAGGCGGCCAATCGGGGTGCCCGCGAGGCCGGGGGAAATTCCATCGGCTGCAACATCAAGCTGCCACAGGAACAACAGCCGAATCCCTACGTGGACCGCTTCATCACCTTCCGGTACTTCTTCGTGCGGAAGGTCATGCTCGTGAAGTACAGCGTGGCGTTCGTGGTGCTCCCGGGCGGATTCGGCACGCTCGACGAGCTCTTCGAGTCGCTCACGCTGGTCCAGACGGGGAAGATCGCCGCCTTCCCCGTGGTGCTCATGGGCACCGAGTACTGGAGGCCCCTCTGCGACTTCATGCGGGACACGGTGGCCGCCCGGGGGATGGTGGCGCCGGCCGACCTCGACCTGTTGACGGTGACCGACTCCCCCGACGAGGCGATCGGCGCGATCCAGCGGGGCGTCGCCGCCCTGCCGGCGTCGTGGATCCCGCCGAAGCGCCGCCGGATCCTGCTCGAGCGGTAGGAACGCGAACGGGGCGCGGATCGCTCCGCGCCCCGTCGCCACGGCGGTGCCGCGCGCTCAGTCGATGACGAGGATCAGGAACTTCGACGGCGCCCAGAACCCCTCGGGAGAGGCGATCTTGACCCCGCCGGTGACCCGGCCCTTCGAGTCCGGCTTGTTCTCGATGTAGTCGGTGTTCTGCCGCGACACGATCTTGTACCGCTGGGTGGTCATCGGCGACGGGATCTCCATCACGACGCGCCGGTCCACGGCGGTGAAGTCCGCCTCGTTCAGCACGCGTGCGGGCTGGACCGCCTTGCTGCCGAAGAACAGGATCTTGGACCCGCCCTCCTCGACGATGATCCCCTTGGCTTTCAGCGAATCCTTGGTGCCGATCACGTAGTACACGGTGTTGCTGCGGTCGGTGATGGCGGTGACGGTGTCGATCAACGCCGCCTTTTCGACGGAGAGCTGGGCCACTTCCTGCTTGGTGGTGGCCAGTTCCTCGCTCATCGTGGCGATCTCGACCCGCTGCGTCGCGATCATCTGCTGGTATTCCGCGACCGCGGTCTCCATCGAGGAGAGGTCCGTCTTCATGCTGTCCGACTGCCTGCTGAGCCGGCGGATGCGGGCCTGACTCGCGGCGAGGCGCTTCTCGGCGTCGTTCAGCCGCTCGGTCATTTCCTTGACGCGTGCCAGCACGATCGCGCGCTGGTCGGCGTCAGGCTGCGTGCCCCCCTCGGAGCCCACAACCGGCGACACGCCGGCCTTGAGGTCCTTCACCTTGGCCATCTCGGAGTTGATCTCGTTCATCAGGCGGGCGTTCTCTGCCACGGCCTGGAGCAACGTGTCCTTCTCGGCGGAAAGGGCGGTGACCTGGTCCAGCTGGGCCTGCAGCGCTTCCTGCTGCTTCTTCTTTTCGGCGGGGGACACGCAGGCGCTCAGCGCGAACAGAGTCAGGGCGAGTAATCCCACCACGCGGGGGCGGAAGGTGATGCGCATCACAATCTCCT
>JAKLGU010000023.1 GCA_022710485.1 Gemmatimonadota bacterium
TTGGCCTTGTTGGCCACGTCGGCCGCCTCCCGCGCCTGGCCGAGGGCGGCGTTGCTCGCCTCCAACTCGCCGGTGCGGAGCCGCACCTTGTCCTCGATCGTCGCCACCGTCTGCCGGAGGTCGGCGGCCATGCGGTTGAAGGCGCCCGCCAGGGCGCCCACCTCGTCGCGGCTCCGCACTTTCACTTCCTGCGGCCACTCCCCTTCGCCGAGGCGGGCCACCGCCGCGTGAATGTCGCGGAGCGGGCGGAGCATCCGCCTCGTGAGCATGAACAGCACGAGCGAGGCGCCGAGCGCAATCAGCAGGACGAGCGGGAGCAGGCCTTCCGCCACCTGCCGCGACGCGGCCGTCGCGGCCGCGGCAAAGGGGGCGTAGGGCGTCGCCGCGTTCAGGACCCCGATGATGGCCTGGGTCGAGGGGTCGCGGATGGGCCAGTAGAGGGTCCAGTCGTCCTGCCCGCCGACCACCGGGTTGCCGTCGGCGAACACTGCGGCGGCCTGCGGGGGCATCAGGGTCAGCGGGCCCGCCGTGCGGGTCGCGGAGTCGCCGGTGGCCATCCGGACCACCAGGCTCGTCCCCACACGCTGCCCGATGCTGAGCTTGGTGCCGGTCAGCCGCGACAGCTCCACGAGGAGGGCGGTCACCTCGGGGTTGCCGTAGACCGGCTCGTCCCCCTTGAAGAGCTGGGTCGTGAGCGTGCCGCCCGGTGCGTCCGCCGCCGGCTGATATTGGAGCGGCGCCGCCGGCCCGAGCCGCCACGGCCCCGGGAACCGTTCTTCCAGGATCCGCTGGGCGATGCCAAGCTTGATGGTGAGCTGCTGGCTCGCCTGGTTGAGCTGCAGTTGCACGAGTTCGGCGTCGGAGCGTTTCAGCGCGAACCATCCGGTGAGGGCGAGCGCGCCGATCACCACCGCCGAAACGACGAGCGCCACCTTCGTGGCGATGCTGCCGGTCTTGACCACCACCACCTCCGTCGGGGAAACGCCGGCGCCGGGTAGAGGCGTCAAGCTACCGGCAACCGGAGGCTCTCGCCAGAGGGATTATCTTCCGACCATGGGCCGTCCGACGCCGTTTGATCTCGTCTTCTCCGAACTCGCGACGGACCGGTTCCCCGCCGTGGCGGAGGTCCTCGCCACTGCCACGGACCCTCGCGACCGCGACGCCTTCTTCCTCACCCTCCCCGCCATGCAACTGCTCCGGGAGCTGCGGCCCGACGACGCGGAGGCCGGCGCCGGCGTCGACGAGCTCACCGCGCTGCTGCACCACGCTTTCCTCACATGGACCGACGGCCTGCAGACCTGGGCCGTCGCCGAAGCGCCGTTCCGCCGGCTGCTGGCGGCCCCCGCGGCGCACGCCGTCACACCGCCGACTGCGGGATACCTTCAGCTGCCCGAGCGGGTCGTGTGGGCCTCCCTCTCCACGCCCGGGCCCTGGGAGCCCCTCGACGGATGCTTCGTGCACCGCGTTCCTGGTGGAGCGATGCGTGTGCTCGGCGTCTTCGGGCTCCATGAGTCGCGCAACGGCTTCACCGTCGCCGAAGCCGTCGGCGTTCCCGGCACTCTGCCGGTCCGACAGGACGGGGCGCCCCTCTTCGCGCCCACGCTCGACGGCGGGGCGGTCGCCGGGCTCCACGCGATCGTCGAGCCGGGAGAACTGGTGGAACTTGCAGGCCGCGTGCTGGCCGGTGTGTCGGCCGCCCCGGGTCAGCCGGAGGGCGCATGACCGACCGGATGGAAAAGCGAGGGGTGGCCGAGGCGCTCGAGCAGGTGGCCGCGTTCATGGAGCTGCAGGGCGAGAACGTCTTCCGCGTCCGGACCTTTCGCACCGTCGCCAAGGTCGTCGGCGGGCTCCCCGGTACCCTTCGCGAGGCGCTGGACGACGGCTCGCTGGCTGCCACGAAGGGCGTCGGCCCAGCCAGCATCGACGTGATCAACGAACTCGCGGCCACCGGACGCTCCGCGCTCCTCGAGGAGCTGCGCGGCCAGGTGCCCCCGGGCCTCGTGGAGATGCTCGCCATCTCGGGCCTCGGCGTGGCCAAGATCCGCCAGATCCACGAGACGCTCGGCATCGAATCCCTGCCGGAACTGGAAGCCGCGGCCTCCGACGGTCGGCTCGCCGCACTGCCTCGGTTCGGCCAGAAGACCGCCGACAACATCCGCAAGAGCATCGCCTTCCTCCGCCAGGCCAGCGCCTACCGCCTGGCCCACCACGCCGACGACGAGGCGCGGACGCTGGTGGAGGCGCTCGGGCGGGTGCCGGGCGTCCTCAGCGCCACGGCCGCGGGCGAGGTCCGGCGTCGGAGTGAGGTCGTGAAGGACCTCGTCGTCGTGCTGGTGGCCGAGGTGCCCGCCGCCGAGATCTTCGCGCGCCTCGGCCAGGTCGCTGGCGTGCACGAATTCGCCGGACAGGACGAACGGCACGTCACGCTTCGGTTTGTCGGCGGCACCACCGCCCAGATCCTCGTGACCCCGCCGCTCAACGCGGGTGCCGTGCTGGTGCAGGCCACGGGGAGCGACGCGCACCTCCGCCAGCTCGAGGCGCACGCCACCCGCGAGGGCTGCTCGCTGCGCGGCGCGGCGCTGTGGCGCGGCAGCGAGTTCGTCCCCACCCCGGACGAGGAGGCGCTCTACCGGGCGCTCGGCCTCGCCTGGATTCCTCCCGAACTCCGCGAGGGCGGGCAGGAGATCGACACCGCCGCCACCGGCGCGATCCCCACCCTGCTCGAGGCGGGCGACCTGCGGGGCTTCCTGCACTGCCATACGGACTACTCGGACGGATCCAATTCGGTATCGGAACTCGCCAACGGTGTCGCGGCCGCCGGCTACGAGTGGATCGGGATCACCGACCACAGCCAGTCCGCGGCCTACGCGGGCGGGCTGTCGCCGGACGGGCTGCGACGGCAGGCCGCGGAGATCGCCGAAGTCGGCGCCCGGATGCCCGGATGCCGGATCCTCCACGGGGTGGAGGCGGACATCCTCGCCGACGGAGCACTCGACTACGAGGACGACGTGCTCGCCCGCCTGGACTTCGTGATCGGGTCGATCCACAGCCGCTTCAACCTGACCGGGCCGGAAATGACGGCGCGCGTCCTCGCCGCGCTCGACAACCCGTACCTGACGATCCTCGGCCACCCGACCGGGCGGCTGCTCCTCTCGCGTGACGCCTACGCCATCGACCTCGAGGCGATCTTCGCAAAGGCCGGGGCGGCCGGCGTCGCGATCGAGATCAACGCCGACCCGCACCGGCTGGACCTGGACTGGCGCGTCCTGCGGAGCGCCCGGGCGCACGGCGTG
The DNA here is from genome assembly GCA_022710485.1 of Gemmatimonadota bacterium. GTDB lineage: Bacteria > Gemmatimonadota > Gemmatimonadetes > Gemmatimonadales > GWC2-71-9 > SPDF01. The sequence goes on from JAKLGU010000023.1 coordinate 3,294, forward strand.
ATGATCTCCATCGGCGCCGACGCGCACAACCTGGCCGGGCTCGGCAACGTCGCCTACGGCGTCGGCATCGCCCGCAAGGGCTGGCTTGGCCCCGCCGACATCCTCAACACCCGCACCGCCGAGGGATTTCTCGAGTTCGCGCGGGCACGGCGGGGCTGAGTGGCCCGCGAATCGGCTTCGGCCCGCGTGGCGCGGGCGGCCCGGATCCTCGACCTGCTCGAAACGGCCTACCCCGATGCGCATTGCGCGCTCGACCACGCAGATCCGTACCAGCTCCTCGTCGCCACCATCCTCTCCGCGCAGTGCACCGACGTCCGGGTCAACCTTGTCACGCCGGCGCTCTTCGCCCGCTTCCCCGATCCCCGCGCCCTCGCCGGCGGGACGCAGACCGAGGTGGAGGACTTGATCCGCTCCACAGGTTTCTTCCGGAACAAGGCGGCCAACCTCCTCGCCATGGCCGCCGCGCTGGTGGAGCGGCACGGCGGCAGGGTCCCCGACACCATGGACGAGCTGCGCGCCCTGCCCGGCGTCGGCCGAAAGACCGCGAACGTCGTCCTCGGCAACGCCTTCGGCCGGAACGACGGCATCACCGTGGACACCCACGTCGGCCGGATCGCCCGCCTGCTCCGCCTGACCTCTGCCACCGACCCCGAAAAGGTGGAGCAGGACCTGATGCGGCTCTTTCCGCGGCCGAAGTGGACCCTCCTGTCGCACCTGTTGATCAGCCACGGCCGCGCCGTCTGCATCGCCCGCCGCCCCCGGTGCGACGCCTGCCCGGTGAGGGCGCTCTGCCCGGGCGCCAAGGCGACGGCCCATGCCTAACGCTCGCGGGACGGGCGCGCGGCCGCTCACCTTCATCTTCCTGACTGTGTTCCTCGACCTGCTCGGCGTGGGCATCCTGGTGCCCGTGCTGCCGTTCATCGTCGCGGAATTCCGCACCGACGCCCTGACGGTGGGCCTCCTGAGCCTGACTTTCGCAGCGGCGCAGTTCTTCGCGAGCCCGGTGCTGGGCGCCTGGTCGGACCGGATCGGCCGGCGCCGCGTGCTGCTCCTGAGCGTCCTCGGCACCGGTGTCGGGTACTTCATCTTCGGTGCGGCCCAGACCCTCTGGCTCCTGTACCTGGCCCGCCTGATCGACGGATTCACCGGGGGCAACATCTCGACGGCGCAGGCCTACATCGCGGACGTCTCGCCGCCGCAGGACCGGGCCAAGAATTTCGGGCTGATCGGCGCGGCGTTCGGCCTCGGGTTTATCATCGGCCCCGCGCTGGGCGGCATACTGAGCCACTGGAGCCTCCGCGCGCCGGCCTATGCCGCGGGCGTGCTCTCGCTCGCCACCGTCGCGCTGGGGTACCTCGTGCTGCCGGAGTCGCTGCCGCCGGAGCGCCGCACCAAGTCTCGCTTCCGGCTTGGCGACCTGCATCCGCTCGGTCACCTCGGCGAGGCGGTCCGCCGGCCGGGGGTGGCTCGCATCTTCGCGGCGTTCTTCGCGATGAGCTTCGCCATGGCGGGCCTGCAGTCGAACTTCGCCGTCTTCACCCACGCGCGATTCGGTCTCGGGCCGAAAGGGAACGCGCTCCTGTTCACCCTCGTGGGCCTCGTGGGCGTCCTCGTGCAGGGCGTCCTGCTCCGCCGGATCTCCACGGCGGACCGCGAGCGCCCGATCGCGATGGGCGGCCTGGCGCTGATGGCCGTCGGCTTTGCCGCCACGGCGTTCGTCCCGGCCGTCGTCTGGCTCTACCCGGCCATCGTCGTCCTTGCGTTGGGCAGCTCGGCAGCCGGCCCGATGCTCACTTCCGAGGTGTCGCGCAGCGTCGGCGCGGCCGAGCAGGGCTGGGTGCTCGGCTCCCTGCAGTCGGTGGCCAGCCTGACCCGGATCGCGGGGCCGGTCTGGGCGGGGCTGGCGTTCGACCACGTCGGACCGGGGGCGCCGTACTGGTCCGGGGCGCTCTGGGTGGTCGCCGGACTCGCCGCAGCATCGCTATCTTTCCGGCCGGCCGACCGGGCCACCCACGCCACCTGACCCACATCCCACGGACACCCTGATGAAGACCGCCACCATCGTGACCAGCCGCGGCACCATCGTCGCCGACCTCTTCGACGAGGAAGTGCCGGGCACCGTCGCCAATTTCGAGAAACTGGCCAACGACAAGTTCTATGACGGCACGCGATTTCACCGCGTGATCGCCAACTTCATGGTCCAGGGCGGGGATCCGCTCAGCCGCGACCCGAACCATCCCCGCGTCGGCACCGGCGGGCCGGGCTACACCATCAAGTGCGAGACCGAGAAGAACACCCACAAGCACGTGGCCGGCACCCTCTCGATGGCGCACGCGGGCAAGAACACCGGCGGGAGCCAGTTCTTCATCTGCCATTCGCCGCAAGGCCACCTGGACCGGGTCCACACCGTCTTCGGGCAGGTCAAGACAGGGCTCGACATCGTCAACGCGATCCAGAAGAACGACGTCATCGAGTCGATCCGGGTGGCATGACCCTCCGGCTCGACTTCGCGGTCCTCGCCGACTACGCCCTGGTCGACCAGCAGGGCAAGCTCTCCGTGATGGGCATGTTCCAGCACGTCTGGGTGGCCGACTTCCCCACCGTCCACCCCCGCACCCACCTGGTCATCCGCGTACGCGGGCGGCGGACGGACATCGGGACCCACGCGATCCGGATCCGTTTCGTGGACGAGGACGACACCGAGCTCCTCGGCGGCGAGGGGAGCGTCCAGTTCGGGGAGCCACCGGCGGGCGTCACCGAAGTCGAGGCGGGGGCGGTGCTGGTGTTCGACGTCCCGCTCCCCAAGCCGGGCGCGTTCGCGTTCGAGATCGCCCTCGACGGGGGAGGCGTCACCCGGGTGCCCCTGACGGCCAGCCGCGCCAAGGCGATCGGGGCCCACTAAGGACTATGCCGACCAGCCCGCTCGGGTATGAAAGTCGGCTTTGACAACCCTTTCCTCCGCGCGATATGTTTTCGTCACTCTTCTCGCCGGGTCCGCCCGGAGCGTCCCTGAAGTCGTCCCGAATTGGAGTCCACGTATGCGACGGTTCCAGGTTTGGATTGCCGCCGGGGTACTGACCGCCGTCCTGGTCATGCCGCGACCGGTTGAAGCGCAGGGGTTCAGCGTCAACGAGCACGGGTCATGTTCGATGGGACGCGGCGGCACCGGCGTCGCCTCGCCGTGCGCCGACGGCTCGGCCATCTTCATCAACCCGGCCGGCCTGCTCCTGGCCAAGGGGAAGGGCGTCACGAGCGCCGGCGCCACGATGATTCGCGCGACGGGCGACTTCACCAACAGCACCACCGGCGAGGTCAGCAGCCTCGTCGAGGAAACTCATCCGGTGCCCGCCCTGTTCATGGGCTACGGCCTCTCCGACAACGCCACGATCGGCTTCGGCGTCTTTGCCCCCTACGGCCTGGCCATCGAGTGGCCGACCACGGCCGAGGGCAGGTTCCTCGGGTACTACAGCTCGGTCAAGGGCATTTATTTTCAGCCCAGCTTCGGCCTCAAGGCCAGCGACCGCCTCAGCTTCGGCATCGGCTTCGACATCACCAGCTCGTCGGTCGAACTCAAGCAGCGCGTGGATCTCGCCGACCAGGAAGCCGCGCCGGGCGTCACCTTCGCCAACCTCGGCGTGGCCTACGGGACCGACTTCGCGGACGTCCAGCTGGCCGGTAACGACATCTCGACCGGCTTCCACATCGGCGCCATCGCCAAGCTCACGGACGACCTCTCGTTCGGCATCCGGTACCTCTCCAAGCAGACGGTGAATGTGGACGACGGCCTGGCCACCATCACCCAAGTGGAGACCAACCTCTACCTGGCACCTGGCAACCCGCTCGGACTGCCGGCCGGGACGCCGATCGATGCACTGGTGGCGCCACAGTTCCAGCCCGGCGGCTCATTGGTGAACCAGGGCGGTACCGCGACGCTTCCCTACCCCGCGCAGCTGAGCATGGGCCTCACGCTGCAGGCCACGGACAAGCTGCGCCTGCTGGGCGACGTCGGCATCCAGTACTGGAGCGTCTGGGAGACGCTGCCGCTCAACTTCGCGCTGCTGGGTGAGAAGACGATCGTCGAGAACTACAAGAACACCACGTCGTGGCGGCTCGGCGCCGAGTACCTCGTGGGCTCGAAGTCCACGGCCCGCCTCGGCATCATCGCGCACAACGCCGCGGCCCCTGACCAGACCGTCACCCCGAACCTGCCGGAAGCCGCGCGCACCGAGTTCACCGCCGGCTTCGGCTCACGCATCAACGAGCGGTTCGGCTTTGACCTTGCCTACCAGTACATCGACCAGGCGGACCGCCAGGGCCGGTCGGGCGACGGCGGCATGGCCGTCCCGACCGCCGCGCTGAACGACGGCGTGTACACGTTCCAGGCGAACCTGGTTGGTATCACCCTGACCTACTCGTTCTGATCGGGAGATCACAGCATATGCAGCGCATTCGAGTGGCCGCGGGTCTCATGCTGGCGCTCCCCCTCCTGGCGGGGTGCTACGAGAACGACCCGCTCAACGCCCCAGACCTTTCCACCAGCAACGGGCTGATGGCCCGGTACGTCTCGCTGGGCAACAGCATCACCGCCGGCTTCCAGTCTGCCGGCATCAACGACAGCACGCAGCAGCGCTCCTACGCGGTGCTCTTCGCCGGCCGCGCCAACGCCCCCTTCTTCGTGCCCTCGCTGCAGGGCCGCGGGTGCCCGCCGCCGTTCACCAACAACGTCACCCAGGCCCGGGTCGGCGGCGGCACGTCGACCACCTGCGACCTGCGCGCGGACGAGCGGCTGTTCTACGTCAGCAACGTCGCGGTGCCCAACGCCACGTCGTTCTCGCCGCTGGACAACATGATCCCGCAGTCGGCCAGCAACGCGCTCACGACCTTCATCCTTGGCGGGCGCACGCAGATTCAGGCCATGCGTGACGCTGACCCGACCTTCGTCTCCGTCTGGATCGGCAACAACGACGTCCTCGGGGCACTCACCAACAGCGCCAACCCTGGCAACCCCGCGCTGGTGACCCCGGTGCCGGTGTTCGAAGCCAATTACGGCGCCATGCTCGACTCCATCGAGGCCACGGGGGCGGCCGCCACACTCCTCAGCGTGGGCGACGTCTCCGTCATCCCCTTTGCGTCGCGCACCGCCATCTACTACTGCCTGACATATGTGGACGCGCTCCGGTGCCAGGCCCCGCTGCCCACGACCCCGAACGCCACGTTGGCCGGGCTCAACGCCCTCGGTCGGTGGAACGTGCTCACCAACTGCGCCGCGCCTGACGGGCTCTCCACCCTGATTCCGTGGACCAAGGCGGTGCCGATGATTGCCGCCGCGGCACAGGGGCTCACCCAGACCATGGACTGCTCCATCGACGCCCTGGTCGTCACGCCGACCGAGCTCTCGGGCATGCACCAGGCCGTTGCTGGCTACAACGCCTTCATCTCCTCTGAGGCGGCGGCACGCGGCATGGCCTACCTCGATATCAATGCGCCGCTCCTGGCGCTCGTAGCCACCGGGGCCATCCCGCCGGTGCCCGACATCGCCCCGGCGTTGGCCGGCGGTTCGGTGGGCTTCGGACCGTACTTCTCGCTCGACGGCGTACACCCTTCCACGGTGGCGCACCAGGTGATCGCCGACTCGCTGGTCTCGACCGTCAACCAGTTCTTCGGAACCAGCATCCCCTGACCGACTGATCAGTCGCACCACGAGGAAGGGCGGCGGGCCGGAATCCGGCCCGCCGCCCTTCTCCTTTTGCCCCGCCCACCTCTTACAAGCTCCCGGCGAATCGGTAGCTTTCACCCCGGACCCTCACCGGAGCACCGATTGACGCTGACCCGCGACCGCGCCCTCGCGCTCGTGCACGAATACACCGCCTCCGATGCCCTCCGGAAGCACATGTACGCCGTGGAAATCGCCATGCGGGCCATGGCCGTGCGGTCGGGGGAGGATCCCGAGGCCTGGGGCACCGTCGGCCTGATCCACGACTTCGACTACGAGCGGTTTCCCAACGCCGCGCACGCCCCCGATGCCGAGCACCCCAGCGAGGGGGTGCGCATCCTGGCCGGCCTCGGCGCCCCCGAGTCGTGGCAACACGCCATCCTCGGCCACGCCGCCTACACCGGCGTGCCCCGGGAGACGCCGATGGCCCGCGCCCTCTTCGGCGTGGACGAGCTTTGCGGCTTCCTCGTGGCGTGCGCACTCGTCCGCCCCTCGCGCTCCCTGGTCGATCTCGAGCCGAAGAGCGTGCTCAAGAAGCTCAAGGACAAGGCCTTTGCCCGCGGCGTGAGCCGGGAGGACGTCCGGCTGGGCGCCGAGGAGCTCGGTGTGCCGCTGGAGGAGCTCATCCAGTTCCTGCTCGAGGCACTCCGGCCGCACGAGGCGGTGCTGGGGCTCGGTACCACGGGATGAGCCGGTTCGCCGCGGCCGCCATGGCCGGGCGCGCGCTGGCCCGCGCGGGAGGCTCCCGGTTCATCCCGGGCAACGCCACCCGGCTCCTGGTGGACGGCCCCGAGGTCTTCCCCGCCATGCTCGAGGCCATCCGCCGCGCCGAGCGGTGGGTGCATTTCGAGAACTACATCATCAGGGACGACGCGACCGGCCGCCGTTTCTACGAGGCGCTGGCGGAGCGCGCCCGCGCCGGCGTGGCCGTGCGGGTGCTGACCGACTGGCTGGGGAGCCGCGGGCTCGGGCGGCGGCGCGCCGCCGAGTTGCATTCCGCCGGAGTGGAATTCCGGCGCTTCAACCCGCCGCGACTCGTCGATCTCCTGGGCAACGCAGCGCGGGATCATCGCAAGCTGGTGGTCACGGACGCCGGCACCGCCATCGTCGGCGGCCTCTGCATCGGCGACGAGTGGGCCGGTGATCCCGCCCGCGGGATCCAGCCCTGGCGGGACACCGCCATCCAGATGGACGGCCCGGCGGCGATGGCGCTCGACCACGCCTTCGAGCAGACCTGGACGCTGGCGGGCGGCGTGATCCCGCCCGGACAGCACGCCGGCGAGTTCGCCGCGGCGGGCCAGGCCGAAATCGGGGTCATCATCGGGGAGCCGCGGCGCGCGCGCATCCAGCGCATCGTGGAGCTGCTGGCGGCCGGCGCCGTGGACCGGCTCTGGATCACGGACGCCTACCTCGTGGCGCCGCGTTCCCTCTTCCAGTCCCTGCTCGACGCCGCCCGCGGCGGCGTGGACGTGCGCCTCCTGGTCCCGGGCGCGAGCGACCTCCCGCTGATCCGCGACCTGACCCGTATCGGGTACCGCGCGCTGCTCCAGGCCGGCGTCCGGATCTTCGAGTGGGACGGGCCGATGCTCCACGCCAAGACGATCGTGGTGGATGGGGCCTGGTGCCGGGTGGGGTCGAGCAACCTCAACCCGTCGAGCCTGATCGGCAATTTCGAGCTGGACGTGCTGCTCCACGACACGAGCCTCGGAGCCCAGCTCGAGGCGCAGTTCCGACGTGACGCCGCACAGAGTTCCGAGGTGCAATGGCGTCAGGCGGGCCAGGGAAGGCGGTTCGGCGGGATGCTCCCCGGCACGATCAACCGCGACGTCCCCGAAATCGCCCCTGCCGGCCACGTGCGCCGCTTCCGGGAAAAGCGCCGGCGCACCGGCCTGGCCCTCCGGGGGCTGGCCACGGCGGCCCGGCGGTCCGTCTTCGCCCCCGTCGCCCTCGTGCTGGCACTGCTGGGGCTCCTCTTCATTGTTCTCCCGCAGACCATGGCGCTGATCGTGGCCGGGCTCTGCCTCTGGATGGCCGTCGGAGCAGGTCTGCAGGCGTTCCGGCGCCGGACCGAGCAGTGACCCCCCTCCCGCCACCCCGTCTCAACGCTTTCCCGCCCCAATGCGTACCTCTCCCGTGACCGAAGCCGAGCTGGCGGCCCAAGCCCGGGCAGGGAGCAGCGAGGCCTTCGGGGCGCTCGTGGAGCGCCACGCGGAGCGGGCCAGGCGGGTGGCCCGCGCGGCCCTGCTGGACCCGCACGATGCGGACGACGCGGTGCAGGATGCGCTGTACTCGGCCTGGCGGGCGCTGGACCGCTTCGACCCGGCCCGGCCGTTTGGGCCCTGGTTCCTCCGGATCGTGGTGAACGCGGCGGCAGACCTGCGGAGGCGGCGGAAGCTCCGCCAGACCGAGGAGGTCCCCGAGAGCGCTCCGGACTCCCGTGCGGGTCCCGACCGGGACCTGGATCGGGCGCTGCTTCGCGAGGCCCTCGACCGGGCGCTCGCCACGCTCCCGGAACGCCGCCGGATGGCCTTGGTACTGCACGACGCCGAGGGATATGTGCACGAGGAGATTGCCGTGATGCTCGACGTCCCGGTGGGGACGGTCCGCTCCGACGTCTTCCACGCTCGCCGTGCCATGCGCGCGGCGCTGGCCCCGACAGGAGGGAACGACAAATGACGGACATGCAGGATTTCAATGCGGGGCGGGACGAGGAACTCGGTGCGCTGCTGCGCGCCCACCTGTCCGCGCCCGACGACGCCGCCTTCGCCGGACGGATGCGAGGCGTCGCGGTGGCCACGGCCGAGGAGGGGGATTGGCGATCGGTGGCCCGGTGGACGCTCCCTGGGCTGGCCGCAGCGGCCGTCCTCCTGGCGGTGCTCGGCGCCGCCTTTGGCGGCACCGACAGCCAGGCGAGCACGCGCAGCGCCGCGAACTCGGCGGCCGGCTCCCTGGTGGAGCTGGCGAGCGACACGGCACCCGCGGGCAGCGTCGCCCTGCTCGCCGTCATGGCTTACTGAGGCAAGGAGCACACACGCATGACCAAGTCCACTCGCACCGCCGCCCTGCTGCTACTGGCGGCTTTCCTGCTCGGGGCCGTGGCGGGCGGCGGGGCCTTGGCGCTCTACCACCGGCCCCCGGGCATGGGGCACAACGGCGGGCCGTCGGGGTACCTGTCCCGACTGGCGAAGGATCTCGACCTGACCCCGGCCCAGCGCGACAGTGTGGGCCAGATCCTCGAGCGGTATGAACCCCGGATGGACTCCATCTGGCAGGACATTCGCCCCAAGTTTGAAACCGTCCGGACGGAACTCCGTTCGGAGATCAACGCGCACCTCACTCCCGACCAGCAGCGCCGGTACGCCGAGCTGCTCGAGCGCCAGGACGCCCGGCGCCGGAACAAGGATTCTTCGAATGCACCTCGCTAGACTCGTCGCGCTCTCCCTGGCGCTGCCCGCCATGCTGAGCGCCCAGGAGCCGACCGCCCCGACCACGCCGGGGATCACCCTCCAGGACGCCATCCAGCGGGCCCAGGTGGCTCAGCCGTCGGTCGTCTCGGCGCAGGGCGCCGTGCAGCGCGCCGGCGCACAGTACCGGTCGAGCTGGGGCGCCTACATCCCGAGCCTCTCGTTCAACTCGAGCTTCGGAACCAGCTATTCCAACGGCCCCTCGCGCGTCAACCAGATTACCGGCGAGGTCATTTCCGGCGAGTCGTACGCGAAGAGCATCAGCAACGGCTTCAGCGCGTCGGTGGACCTGTTCACCGGCTTCCGCCGAGGCGCGCAGATGGACGCGGCGCGCGCCACCGAGACGGCGGCCGACGCGGGGCTCCTCGACGCCCAGTACCAGACGACCCTGAGCGCCAAGCAGACCTTCTTCGGCGCGCTCGCCGCGAACGAACTGGTCCGCGTGCGCCGGGCCAGCCTGCGGCGGGCGGAGGAACAGCTCACGGTCTCGGTGGCGAAGCTGCGTGCCGGCAGCGCCACCCGCTCCGACTCCCTCCGCTCGCTCGTGACGCTTGGCAACTCGCAGCTCAACCTGCTCACCGCCCTGACGGCGGTGGCTACCAGCGAGGCGAACCTTGGCCGGCTGGTCGGGATGGACGGCCGGGTGCGCGCGCTGCCCGACTCCTCGTTCCTGACGGTCGCCGAGATCGGCGATACCTCGGCGATCCGGCTGGAGGCGGAGAACAACTCGCCCAAGGTGCGCGCCGCGCAGGCCCAGGCCGATGCCGCCCGCGCCAGCGTCAAGGCCAGCAAGGCGGCCTGGTGGCCCCAGCTGAACCTCTCCGGCCGGTACAGCTACAACGGCAACGACAGCCAGGACTACGAGTTCTTCGACAGCCGGTCGGCGACGCTCGCCCTGAGCTATCCGATCTTCAACCAGTTCCAGCGCGACCAGTCCATCGTGAACGCGAGCACCGCCGCGGACGCGGCCGCCTCGACCGCCGCCGATGCCCGGCGCCAGGTGGACGCCTCGCTCACCGCGCGCCTGGCCGAACTGGAATCGGCCCGCGCCCAGATCGACATCACCGCCACGAGCCTCCAGGCGGCCACCGAAGACCTGCGCGTCAACCAGGAGCGCTACCGGGTAGGCGCGGCCACCATCGTGGACGTGCTGAGCTCTCAGGAGGCGTTGTCGCAGGCGGAGGTGGATGTCGTGCAGGCCCGGTACAACTACGTCGTCGCCAAGGCCCAGATCGAAGCCCTTATCGGGAGGTCGCTGTGAGCGCCACCATGAGCACCACCGCCGAGCGGATGGCCATGCTACCGCCCGACGTGCCGCGGGACGCCATGATCGTCACCCGCAACCTGCAGCGGGAATACGACATGGGCGGCGAGGTCGTGCGCGCCCTCCGCGGGGTGGACATCGTCATCCGGAAGAACGAGTTCGTGGCCATCATGGGCCCCTCCGGCTCCGGCAAGTCCACGCTGATGAACATGATCGGCTGCCTAGACAGCCCCTCGGGCGGCGAGTACTGGCTGAACGGCTTCCGCGTCTCGGAACTTGCGGACGACGAGCTGGCCCGGATCCGGAACAAGGAAATCGGGTTCGTCTTCCAGACCTTCAACCTCCTGCCGCGCGCCACGGCGCTCCACAACGTGGAGTTGCCGCTGGTCTACGCCGGCGTCGGCGCCAAGGCCCGCGTGGCCAAGGCCACCGAGGCGCTGCGGCAGGTCGGGCTGGGCGACCGGATGCACCACCGCCCGAACGAACTGTCCGGCGGCCAGCGCCAGCGCGTGGCGGTGGCACGGGCGCTGGTCAACAGCCCCAGCATCATCCTCGCCGACGAGCCGACCGGCAACCTCGACTCGGCCACGAGCACCGAAATCATGGCGCTCTTCGAGGACCTCCACCGCGGGGGCCAGACGATCGTGCTGGTCACCCATGAATCCGATATCGCCGCCCACGCCGCGCGCCAGGTCCACCTCAAGGACGGGCGCGTCGAGCGGGACTTCCTGACGGAGAAGCACAGCTAATGCGGACCCAGACCCTGATCCTCGCCCTCCTGGCCCTCGCGGCCTGCAAGAAGGAAACGCCGACCGTGGTGTACCAGGCGGTGCCGGCCGAGAAGCGCAACATCGTGGTGTCGGCGCAGGCCGCCGGCGCCATCCAGCC
>JAKLGU010000024.1 GCA_022710485.1 Gemmatimonadota bacterium
GCCGGCGTCGTCCCACCCCGCCAACCGGCGGGACCAGTCGCGGCAGACTCCGCAGTTTCCGTCATAGAGGACCACCGGGGCGTCCGGCATCGACGTCCTACCGGGGCGGCGCCCGGAGCGAACCGGGCGGCAGCGCGTAGAGGAGCCGGACCGTGGCCCGGTCGCGGGCCGACGGCACGGTCACGCGGGTCACGGGGAACATCACGTCGGTGCTGTCGGTGGAATGCGGCAACCCCATCGCATGCCCGAGCTCGTGGACGGCGGCGCCGAGGAGCGCGTCGTCGGTGAACAGCGAGTCGCCGGCATTCCGGGTGGCCAGTGACACGTAGGCGCGAACCACCCGCCCGGAGTTGGACCACCGCAGGTCGGTCACGCCGGCCTGGTTCCCGTTGCCGAAACTCTCGCGCCACTGAAAGACGATGTCGGCGTCGGTGGTGTCGCCGGTGAACGAGAACCAGAGCCCGAGGTCGGCGGCCTGCCACTGGGACGCCCCTTCCCGGACGAAATCGGCCATCCGCACGCCGTAGTCGGGCGACCCTCCCTCGAGCAGGGCGATCCGATAGGGCCGTCCGCCGCGATCGGGCCACCGGCGCACCAGCGAATCGGTGCTGGCCAGCATCGAATCGAGGTATGTTTGAGCGGCGTCGCGCGCGAGCAAGGCGCGAGCGGCGATCCGGAGGCTGTCCGGGACCTCCGCGATCCGGCGCACGGTGGTGGCGGCCGGAGCGCTCGCGGCGGCGACCGACTGGCGGTCCCGTTCCGCCCGGTACCGCCGCGCGGTGCCGACGAGGAGCAGGAGGACCAGCGCGGCGAGGATCAGGGTCAGGATGCGGTACATAGGCGCCCGAAATATGGGCCGGGTGGCCGGGCGGCCGCCACGTCGGGTGGCGGGGCGGAGCGCCCTCCCCTCACAGGAGACGCACACGCAGTGTTCATGAGGCTGTTCGCGCGGGCCGTCGTGAAGTATCGATGGGCGGTCATCGGGCTGTGGGTGGTCATCGGGGCCTTCGCGATGATGCAGGCGCGGCACACGCCTGAGCGTCTCGACCTCCGGGGCGGCAGCACGCGCGAAACGGAGGCGGTGCTCGCCGACCGGCTCCTGCAGGGCCGGTTCAGCCGCTCCATCGGTGAATTCTTCGCCATCACCCTCGAGGCGCCGAGCCCGATCGACCGGCCCGGCCCCGCCGCGGTACTCGACTCGCTCATCGCGGTGCTGCGCCGCGAGCCCTACGTCCGGTCGATCCTCTCCTACCCGACGCTCAAGGACTCCCTGTTCATCAGCAAGGACGGGAGGACCACCCTGATCCTGGCCGCCCTGGGCGTGCCGGGCGCGGAGGCGGGCAAGTATGTCGTCCCCGCGCGCAAGGCGATCCAGCGGGCGCTGGCCGCCTTCCCCGACGCCGGGGACTATCGGGTGATCGTGACGGGACGCGCCGCGCTCGACCTGGACATCCGCAGCGTCAGCGCGGACGACAGCCGGCGGAGCGAGGTGCGGGTCCTCCCGCTCACCCTGATGGTGCTCGTGCTGGCCTTCGGCGCGCTCGTGGCGGCGCTCCTGCCGGTGGCGGTGGGCGTGCTCGCCATCTTCGTGGCGCTGGCTCTCATCGGGGTGATCGCGCTCTACACGCCGATGTCGGTGTTCGTCCTCAACCTCACCACCATGATCGGGCTCGGCGTGGGGATCGACTACTCCCTGCTGATCGTGACCAGGTTCCGCGAGGAGCTGAAGCGAGGGCTCCGCCGCCACGAGGCGGCGCGCCGCACCCTCGCCACCGCCGGCACCGCCGTCATCACTTCGGGCCTGACCGTGCTGGTCGGGTTCGCCGCCCTGCTCATCCCGCCCATGGTGGAGACGCGGAGCATCGGCCTCAGCGGCCTGGTCGTCGTGGCGGTGGCGGTGCTGCTCTCGACCACGCTCCTCCCGGCGCTGCTCGCCATCCTCGGGCGCGCCATCGACACCCCGCGGTGGCTGGCCCGCCGCCTTGCCTGGTACCACGCGCCGACCATCTGGGAGCGGTGGGCCCGCTCCCTCAGCCGCCATCCGTACCGGGCGCTCACCCTCGGTGGTCTCGGCGTGGCGCTCCTGACCGCCCCCGTCTTCCTGCTCAAGATCGGCCTCCCTTCCCGCCACTGGTGGCCGAGCGCCACCGAGGCGGGCCGCGGCGCGGAGACGCTCTCGGCGATGGGCGCCTCCGGCGTGATGCTGCCGATCCGCGTGCTGGTGGAGGTGCCGGAGGGCGAGACGATCGTGACCGCGACGCGGCTCCGCGGCCTCCGCAACCTGACCGACTCGCTTCAGGCGGACCCCCGGGTCGGCCGGGTCACCAGCCTCATGACGGCCAAGAAGGGGGCGTCCCTCCTCGAATACTCCGTCCTGTACAGCGACCTCCCCGCCGCGCGCGCCGACATGGGCGATTTCCTCGACGCCTATCTCGGCACCGACCAGCGGATCGCGCTGGTGGACGTCTTCCCCGCGGACACCACCAGCCTGACGACCTCGATGGACCTGGTGCGGGACATCCGCGCCATCGGGCAGGAGCCGATCCGCGGCCTCAAGGGCGCCACCATCATCGTCGGCGGCTACACCGCCGCCGCGACCGACTTCCAGGACGACCTGCTCGACGTCTTCCCGCTGCTCATCGCCGTGGTGCTCGGCGTGACGGCCGTGATGCTGGCCATCGCGTTCCGCTCCGTGCTGGTGCCGATCAAGGCGATCGTGATGAACAGCCTGTCCGTCAGCGCCACCTTCGGGCTGAGCGTGCTGGTGTTCCAGTATGGCTGGGGGGCGGGGCTCTTCGGGCTCGACGGCCCGACCTCGGCGATCTACGTGGTCGTGCCGGTGATGGTGTTCGCGATCGTCTTCGGTTTGAGCATGGACTACGAGGTGTTCCTGCTGAGCCGGATCAAGGAAGCGTACGACCGCACCGGCAAGAACGACGAGGCGACGATGGAAGGGCTGTCGGCGACGGCGTCGGTCATCACCTCCGCCGCCCTCATCATGATCCTGGTGTTCGGCGCCTTCGCCTTCGCGCGCGTCCTGATGGTGCAGTTCCTCGGCTTCGGCCTGGCCGTGGCGGTGCTGCTCGACGCCACCCTCATCCGGATGGTGCTGGTGCCGGCGTTCATGCACCTGGCCGGGCGCTGGAACTGGTGGCCGGGGGTGCGGGAAGGACGGAAAGACGAGGACTGAGGACTGAGGACTTCGAGTCTAGCGTTTCGCTTCGAGCCAATTTTTTCCCACCCCGACATCCACCACCAGCGGCACCGACAGCGTTGCCGCGCCCTCCATCAGTCCCTTTACCAGCGGCCGCACCCGCTCCACCTCGGCTTCCGGCGCCTCGAACACCAGCTCGTCGTGCACCTGGAGAAGCATCCGCGTCCGAAGCCCCTCTCCGCGGAGCGCGTCGTGGATCCGCCGCATGGCCACCTTGATGAGGTCGGCCGCCGATCCCTGGAGCGGCGTGTTCTGCGCCGTCCGCTCGGCGAACGCCCGCACGTTGAAGTTCTTGTCGCGGATATCGGTGATGTAGCGACGGCGGCCGAGCAGGGTCTCCACGTAGCCCTGCTCCCGCGCGACCTCCACCTGGCGGTCGAGGAAGGCGCGCACCCCGGCGAACCGCTCGAAGTACTGCGTGATGAACGCCTTCGCCTCCTCCTGCGAGATGCCGAGCTGCTTGGAGAGGGCGAAGGGACCCTGGCCGTAGATCGTGCCGAAGTTGATCGTCTTGGCGCGGGCGCGCATCTCGGAGGTCACATCGGCGAGCGGCACCCCGAAAATGATCGCGGCGGTCTGGCGGTGGATGTCGTCGCCCTGGCGGAACGCCGTGGTGAAGGCCGGGTCGCCGGAGAGGTGCGCCATCAAACGGAGCTCGATCTGCGAATAGTCCGCGGCCACGAAGAGGCAGCCGGGGCCGGGGATGAAGCCGGCGCGGATCTCCTCGCCCCGCGGAGTACGGACCGGGATGTTTTGCAGGTTCGGATCGGACGAACTGAGGCGGCCCGTGGCGGCGCCGGTCTGGTTGAAGCTGGTGTGGATCCGCCCGGTGGCGGCGTTGACGCGGGCCGGGAGGACCTCGACGTAGGTGGACCGAAGCTTCTGCAGCTCCCGGTACCCGAGGATGAGGCGCGGGATATCGTGCCCCATGGCCGCCAGCTGCTCGAGGACGTCGGCATCGGTCGAGGGACCGGTGCGGGTCTTCTTCAGCACGGGCATCTGGTGCTGCTCATACAGCACCTGCCCGAGCTGCTTCGGTGAGTTGAGGTTGAAGGTGGTGCCCGCCGCCGCCTGGATCTCGGCCTCGAGCCGCGCCAGCTCGGCCCCCATGTCACGCGACAGCCGCTCGAAGAGCGGGCGGTCGATCGCGATGCCCGCCCACTCCATGTCCACCAGCACCTCGACCAGCGGCATCTCCAGGTCGTCGAGGAGCGGCGCGAGTGCCATCTCCCTGAGCTGCGGGGCAAAGATCTCGTGCAGCGCCAGCACGGTCGCACTGTCGGCGCCGCAGTAGGCCGCGGCGTCCGCCACCGGCACTTCGGCGAAGGGAATCTGGGCCGCTCCCTTGCCGGTGAGGTCGGTGTAGCTCCGCATGCCCCGGCCGAGGTGCTCCATGCTGAGGGCGTCGATGGCGTGGGAGCGTCGGCCCGGATCGAGGACGAAGCTGGCGAGCATGGAGTCGTAGGCGACGCCGGCCAGTTCGATCCCCGCACGACGCAGCACCTGCCAGTCGTATTTGATGTTTTGCCCGGCCTTCCGCACCGTGGCGTCGCGCAAAAGCTCGGCGATCGGCGCGCACGCGGGGTCCGTGATCGGCGGCAGGTTGCGAACCGGGGCGGGGGCGGCGAGCTCGCCGCCGCGCGGCCGGTGCCCGAAGGGGAGGTACCAGACCTCCGTGGCGCTCGCCGCGAGCGACAGCCCGATCAGCGCCGCGTCGTGCGGCTCGAGCGAGGTCGTCTCGGTATCGAGCGCCACGAGGGGGGCCCCTCGGAGTCGCTCAGCCAAGCCCTGCAACTCAGCCGGGTCATCGATGATGGCGACTGCGAGGGTCTCAGCGGGGAAGCGGGGAAGCGGGGAGGGTTCCAACGTGCCCGCTTCCCCGCCTCCCCGCGTCCCCGCCTCGCCACCGGCGATCCCCAGCCTCCGCGCCAGCCCGTAGAACTCGAGCTCCGCGAGTACGCGTGCGAGCGCCTCGCGGTCCGGCTCCTGCCGCGCCAGGCGCGCCGGGTCGAAGGCAACTGGCACATCCTTCTGGATGGTCACCAGTTCGCGGGAGAGCCGGGCCTGGTCCGCCTGCTCGAGCAGCGCCTCGCGGATCCGCTTGCCGGGGACGTCGGCTGCGTGCGCCAGGATGGCGTCGAGGTCGCCGTACTCCTCGAGCAGCTTCCGCGCCCCCTTGTCCCCGATGCCTTTCACCCCGGGCACGTTGTCCGAGCTGTCGCCCACCATGGCGAGGTAGTCGGCCACCTGCCGGGGCGGCACGCCGAGGCGGTCCGCGGCGTTGGCCTCGTCCACGTAGATCTCCTCCACCGCGCCGGGGCCGCCCCGGCCCGGGTTGAGGAGCGCCACTCTCGGCCCGATCAGCTGGTAGAAGTCCTTGTCGCCCGAGACGATCACCACCTGCACGTCGCGCGCGGCGGCCTGGACGGCCAGGGTGCCGATCACGTCGTCGGCCTCGTACCCCTCAACGGCGATCAGCGGAACGCGCCACGCCGCCAGGAGCTCAGTGACCCGCTCGACCGCAGTGTCGAAATCGGCCTGGAGCTCTTCGTCGAGTTTTTCGCGGGTGGACTTGTACTCCGGGTACCTGCTGGTGCGGAAGGAATCGCCGGCGTCGTGGATCCAGGCCACGTAGTCCGGCCGGTGGGTATCGAGCATGCGGGCCAGGAAGTTGGCCACGCCCCACGCCGCCGAGGTGTTCTCGCCCTTGGCGGTGCGCAGGGGCCGCGTGATCATCGCGAAGAAGGCGCGATAGATGAGGGCGTAGCCGTCCACCAGGAAGAGCCGCGGCGGCGCCCCGCCGGACGGCGCAACCGTCACGAGGTTCCCCGCCGCACGCGGGACAGGACCCGCTCGTACGCGGAGAGCGACTCCGACGTCAGCCGGAACCGGCTGACGTTGGCGACGTCCTCGAAGACGACCTCGAGGCGGAGCGACGTGAACGTCCACCGGATGATCCGGCCCTGGGTGGTCGAACTGCCGTCATAGACCTCATCGGGCTCGCCGAGGGTGATGAAGACCATGCCGCGGTCGGTCCGCCAGCCCGGGACCTCCTCGTTGGTGAAGCGCTGGTTGGCGATCGACATCCGCCCGAAGTACTGCTCCAGCGCCTCGTTTTCCGGGGTGGCCGGCACCGGATCGGTCTTCTTGTAGAACTCCTGCCAGAGCCGGGGCCGCTCGTTCACCGGCGCCTTCTTGAGCTGCTTGATCAGGTCCTCGTGCCCGAAGTAGCGCAACAGGTCGATCATGTCCGAGTAATTGGTCAGGATCCACGCGCCGGAGAACGACACCAGCGCGCTGGTCTGCTTGGTCTCGGACCCGCTCCCGACCCGGAGGCGGAGTTCGCCGAGGGGCTGGCTGTCCGGCACGATCCGGACGACCTGCGGCTCGACCTCGCGGGTCCCGGTGAAGCGGAGGGTGTCGCGCGTAATGACGCTGTCGAGGTCGTCGATGATCTCGAACGGCACGGTGGTGGGGGTGGTGTAGTTGTAGCCCTCGACGAGGGCGAGCAGGGTGTCGCCGCCGTAGCTGACGGTGCCCCGCGGGCTCAGGACGACCGCCAGGTCCTGTTCGCGAGTGCGCCGGCCGGTGACCTGGTAGGCCAGGATCGGGGCGCTGAACGAGGCGGCGCTGAAGTCGGGGGCGACGAACTCGGCGTCGGCCTGGGTCTGGCGGCCCGACAGCGGGTCCCGGACCGAAACAGTAACGCGGTACGAGCCGCTCTTGAGGTGGAAGAGCTGCTGGAAGAGCACGCTCTCGTCGTTCCGCATCGTCTCCGCGAACTCGACGACGCGCACCTCCTGGTCGCGGGCGAACCGGATGGGCGGGGCGTCAGGCGACTCGAGGAACATCTCGACCCGGTACTGCGCCAGGAACCCGGTGCCCTCCTTTCGGAAGGAGAGGGCGCGGTTCTCAATCGAGAGCCCGAGAATCGCCTTGACGGAATCGCCTGGCCCCGCGGCGAACGCCATGGTGCCGACGAACGGCAGCGGGGACCCGGCCGCGAGCCGTCCCATCGACCGATACACCGCCGGCATGTCGAAGAGGCTGGTGAGCGTCTCCTCGGGCGTGGGCGTGGTGCTGTGGCCCACCCGTTGCCACGAACTGCACGCGGTCAGCAGGAGGAGGAGGCTCAGGCGGGGTCGAAACACGAGGCCCCCTTCGGGGACTGGCGGAGAACCGGGGCGGCGAGGTCGGCCGAAGGTTATCCCCTGCGGCAAAGCAGGGTCAAGCACGGCCCGGACGCCTGCTTGCCGGTCCCGCCCGTGGCGAGTACCTTCTTCCCACTCATGACGCCAGACGATCTCATCGGGCACACGCTCGCCGGCCACCGCCTCATCAAGCACGTCGGCGAGGGCGGCACCGCGCTGGTCTACAAGGCCGAGCATCCCTCGCACGGCCCGACCGCCATCAAGGTCCTTCGCCCGCGGCTCGGGCAGGACCCGATCGCGGTCAAGCGGTTCCTGCGCGAGGCCGAGTTCGGGGTGCGCGTCGTGCACCCGAACGTGGTCCGCACCTGGGAGTATGGCGAGCAGGACGGCGCCTACTTCCTCGCGCTCGAGTGGGCGGAGGGCGAGGCGCTGGAGCTCTTCGCCGCGCGCTCGGGGCCGCTGGCGCCTTCGCTGGTGGCGCACATCGTCGAGCAGGTCGGAGCCGCGCTCACCGCCGCGCACGCCGCCGGCATCATCCACCGCGACCTCAAGCCCGCCAACATCATGTACGACCCGGCCACGCAGACGGCCAAGCTGCTGGACTTCGGGATCGCGCGCGACGCCGAGCTCCCGCAGGAGGAACGGCTCACGCGAGCCGGCTTCTTCGTGGGCACGCTGCAGTACGTCGCCCCCGAGGCGCTCTCCGGCGAGCTGGTCGGGGAACAGGCGGACGTGTACAGTCTCGCCACCATCGCCTACTATCTCCTGACCGGCGAGCTGCCGTTTCCCGGCAAGTCGCCGCGCGAGCTGTTCCAGCAGCTGCTCACCCAGACGCCGCGCCCGCTGAGCGAGGTGGCCCGGGGCGGCAAGTTCAGCCCGGAGCTCGAGGCCGCGCTCATGGCCGGGCTCGCGCGCGACCTCGCCAAGCGGCCAGCCACGATCAAGGCCTTCTGCGCCCGCTTCTGTGCCGCGGCCCGCGCCGAGCCGGAAAAGAAGAAGGGCTTTCTCTCCGGGCTCTTCGGCAAGGACTGAGCGGTGGACGAGCACGCGGCCCTCCTGCAGCTCCTCCACCAGCGCTCCATCCGCCACGGCGACTTCACCCTCGCCTCCGGCGCCCGCTCCACCTACTACATCGACGCCCGCCCGACCACCATGTCCGCCGAGGGGCTGCACCTCATCGGCCGGCTGGGGGTGGCCGCGCTCCGCGCCCGTGGATGGGCACCCGTGGTCGTGGGCGGGCTGACCATGGGCGCCGACCCCGTGGCCTACGCGGTGGCGCTCGCGAGCCGCGCCGCGCCGCCCGTCATCGACGCCTTCAGCGTGCGCAAGGAGGCCAAGGGACACGGCACCAAGCGGCGCGTCGAGGGCAACTTCCACGAAGGAGACGGTGTCGTTGTGGTGGAGGACGTCATCACGTCCGGCGGGTCCGCCATCCAGGCGATCGCGGCGGTCGAGGAAGCGGGCGGGCGTGTGCTGGGGGTGCTCGCGGTGGTGGATCGCGAACAGGGCGGGAACGCCGCGCTCACCGAGCGCGGGTACGAGGTGGCGGTGCTGACGACGGCCGCGGAACTCGGGCTGCGCTAGCTTCGTTCCGCGACGGGCCGCCGCGTCAGCGGCCCGCCGCCGCAAGGTGCCGGTCGATGACCGGCACGAAGTTCTCCACGGGATGGGCGCCCTCGAGCGCCACGCCGTTCACGACGAACGCCGGCGTGCCGGTGAATCCGAACCCCTGACCCTCCGCGATGTCGGCGGCGACCCGCGCGCGCACCTGGTCCCCCTGCTGGTCCCGCAGCGCCCGCGGCACGTCGGCACCCACCCGGCGCGCCGCCTCCTCCACGAACCGCTGCCCTTCCTTCTTCAGGCGTTCCTGCTCCGCGTACATCAGCTCGTAGAAGGCGAACGCCTTCTCCCCGTCCTGCAGTGCCAGCGCCTCGAACATCAGCGCGGCCGGCATGGCGTTGGGGTGCATCTCGAGCGGCGTCTGCTTGATCACCAGCCGGACCTTCCCCGGATACCGGTTGAGCAGCTGGTGGATGACCGCCACGGACTGGCGGCAGTACGGGCACTCGAAGTCGGTGTACTCGACGATCGTGACCGGCGCGGACGGGTCGCCAAGCGACACCCGACCCGCCAGGTCGGGGCGCCTGGGATTCCGGAAATCCGCCTCGAGACGGTCGGCGGCGGCCTGCTGCTGCGCCGCCTGCGACGCCTGGAAGGCCGCGTTGACCGCCTGGATGAACTCGGTCGGGTGGGCCTTGATGGCGTTGACGAGCACCTCGGGGTGCTCCCGGAGGGTGCGCTCGAGCGTCTCGGGGGACGGCTCGCTCGCGCAGGCGGCGAGCCCGAGGAGGACGAGGGATGGAACGAAGCGAAAGAGTCGCACCGGACGCTCGGGGATAGGGAGGCTCGCCCCAAGCTAGGGGCGAGCCGCGAGCCGGCGCAACACCGTGGTCAGTGCGGGGGAGGCGCCTGGACCGCCAGACAGTGTCCGCTGTCCCAGCTCCCTGTCTCCAGGGGATGGAAGACGGGCCAGACGCCTCCGTAGGGCAGGATCATCAACTCGAGGAACCGCGCCAGCGCGGCGGGAAACGGAAAGCGGCGCCGGAACTCGAGCGACGTGATGCCGAGCATGGCCCGGACATGCCGGCCGAAGCTCTGGGGCGACGAGTACTCCAGGCGATACGCCACGTCGGCGATGGAGCGGCCGGGAGCCTCCAGCAGGTGCGCCGCGTGCAGCAGGCGCACGCTGGCCAGATAGCTCTTCGGGGAGGGGAGTCCCGCCCGGGAGAACCTCGACATGAGCGTGCTGGGGCGCACCTCGCACGCCCGGCAGAGCGCTCGGACCGTCGTGATGTCGGGTGCCAGGCGGACCAGCATCTCGAAGAAGAAGCGGAGGTCGGCCGGGGGCTCGCCGAGGGCGACGACCAGGGGACCCTGGATGCGCGCCGCGGCGCGGGTGACTGGCGCGGCCATGAGCTGCCGGAGCCGCTGCCAGCCGGTGGGCCCCGTGACGTCCACCACCTGCCGCAGCCCGGTCGCGCCGAGCTGGAGCAACGTTTCACTGGAGGCGGCGTCGTGGGTGGAGACCAGCGCCACGGTGGGAATCCCCGGGAAGTCGTGCACCAGGCGGCGCACCTCCTGAACCGCGTTGGGCGGGCAGCGGTGCACGGAGAGGAGAATGCCGTCCACCGGCCGCTCCCGGACGGCGCGGACCGCCTCCGGCACGCTGTCGCGGAGCAGGAGCGTGAAGCACCCGTGGCCGGCAGCCTCGACCTTGAGGCGCTCGGCGGGGAGGAGCACGGCGGCGATGGTCGGCCGATCGGCCGGGGTGGTCGCGGGTGAATCAGGCACGGGACCGCTCCGTAGTGGTGTGGTGAGGGCCACGTTAGGCGTCTCCCCTCAACAGCGGTCCAACCGGAGCGGGGGCGGCACGGCCGGCAGAGCAACCCTTTTCGTGCGGCGTGCATCCAACCCGATGATCTCCCTGTGTGGAAGGGGGCCGGAGTGTATTTTGAAGAGCCCGTGGACGGGGCGGCCCAGCCGCCCGTTTCGGACGACCTTCCCCTCACGTGGAGCCCGCGGGTGACCAAGCCCGAAGCCGGCCCTGGACTCGCCGCGCGCCTGCAGGCCGCCCTGGGTGCCCAGTACGAACTGGGTCCGGAGCTTGGCCGCGGCGGCATGGGCGTGGTATTCCTGGCCCGGGACGTCACGCTCGCGCGGGACGTGGCGGTCAAGGCGGTCCACCCCGAACTCGCCATCCACAGTTCTATCGCCCAGCGATTCCTGGCCGAGGCGCGCATGATCGCGCGGCTCCGGCACCCGAACATCGTCACCGTCTACACCGCCGGCGAAGCGGGCGACATCCTCTACTTCGTCATGGACCGGGTGCCCGGCGAATCGCTGCGAGAGCGGCTCAATCACGAGGGCAAGCTCCCGCCGGAAGAGGCGCGGCGGATCACGATGGACATCGCGGCCGCCATCGACGCCGCCGCGAGCGCCGGATTGGTCCATCGCGACGTCAAGCCCGAAAACATCCTGCTCGAGACGGGAAGCGGGCGGGCGCTGCTGGCGGATTTCGGCATCGCGCGGGCGCTCGCCGCGGACCCTGCCGGACCGGGCACCGTCACGGTGACCGGGCAGGGGATGGTGGTGGGCACCCCGAACTACATGAGCCCCGAGCAGGCCGCCGGCGAGGAGGTGGACTCGCGCAGCGACCTCTACTCGCTCGGCGTCGTCGCCTACGAGATGGTGGCGGGGCATCCCCCGTTCACCGGTCCGAATCGCGTGGTCGTGTCCAAGCACATCTCCGAGCAGCCCACCGCGCTGACCCGGGTCCGCTCCGAGTGCCCGGCCGACCTCGGCGCCGGGATCATGCGGGCCCTGGCCAAGTCGCCGGCCGACCGATTCCAGTCCGGCTCCGAATTCCGCACCGCCCTCGGGGGCACCCCCACACCGGTGCCGAGCTACGCGCGCACCCGCAACCGGCGGTTCGCGCTGACCGGAGCGGCCGTCGCGCTGGTGGCGCTGATCGCGGCGGTGGCGGTGCGGCGGCCGGGCGGCCCGCCCGATGGCGTCAACCCACGCCTCTCCATGCTTGTCCTGCCGTTCGACAACCTGCGCGACGACCAGAGCACCGACTGGCTGCGCAACGGCAGCGTCAACATGCTGGCGCTCAACATGTCGCAGTGGAAGGACATGACGGTGGTGGACCATGAGCGGGTCCACGACCTGCTGGCACGTCACGGCCTCACCTCCAGCGACGACATCGGGCTCGACATGGCCCGCAAGCTCGCGCGCGAGGCGGGGGTCTGGACGGTGGTCCTGGGCGACTACCAGGAGGTGGGCGACTCGCTCCACCTGACCGCCCGGGTGTTCGACGTGGCCACCGGCGTCCGCACCGACGTGGCGGAGGTCAGCGCGCCGGCGTCCGACGACCCCCGTCCCGGCTTCGACCAACTGGCGCTCCGGCTGCTCGACATCTCCGGCGCGCCGGGCGAGGTGTGGGCCGACCTGGCGTCGGCCACCACGCCCTCCCTCGAGGCCTACCGCTCCTACCTGGCCGGCCTCGAGCGGCTGAACCACTGGGAGCTGGCCGCCGCGCAACGGAACTTCCAGCGCGCGGTCGAGATCGACAGCGCCTTCGGGCTGGCGTACTACAAGCTCGCCCTGACGCGCGGCTGGCTGGTGGGCACGCAGGACTCCACCGGCCAGCAGGCGATCGACCGGGCGCTGCTCTACTCCCAGCAACTGCCCGCGCACGACCGCGCGGTGATCACCGCCTACCGCTTCTTCCTGCTCGGCCAGAACGCCGCGGCGCGGAACATCTACGAGCAGCTGCTGGCGCGGAACCCGATGGACGCCGACGCCTGGTACGGCCTCGGTGACGCCTGGTTCCACGATGCGGAGGGACGCCCGGACCGTCACTTCACCGAGTCGCTGCGCGCCTTCCGGCGCACGCTCGCGCTGGCCCCCGACTACTCCCTGGCGTACGAGCATATCCAATTCATGCTCGACCAGGCGAGCCGGCCCGCGACCGGGATGTTTCTCGTGACGCCCGACTCCTTCGCCTCGGGGACGGGTGTGGACAGCGCCGTCCGCGGGGCCGCCACGGCCCGCGCCCGGCAGGCGGGGGTGGAGTCAGCGCGCGCGTGGAGCACGGCGCAGCCGGGCACCGGCCGGGCCCACCTCGCCATGGTGGACGCCCTCCTGGCCAACCGGCAGTATCCCGACGCGATGGCCGAGGTGGCACGCTTCCGCTCGGCCGACCCCACGAACCCGGAGATGCCCTTCCTCCAGGCGCGGGTCCGCTTCGCCAGCGGCGAGGGCCCGCGCGCGGCGGCCGAGCTGAAGTCGGCGCTGGCCACGATCACCTCGGGGGATTTTGCGGGCGCGGAGGACGCCCCGACCGTCATGGCCGATGTCCTCGGAGGCGCCAACATCTTCGCTTATTACGGGGACCTGACCAGCGCGGCGCGCGTGCTCGAACTGGCCGATGAGATCCGCACCGAGGTGCTGGCGGCCTCGATGCCCCAGGACCTGAAGGGGGGCGACTGGAAGCGGTCGATGCAGGGGACGCTCTACGGCGGGGCCGGCGTGCCGGTGGCCGCGCTCGAGCGCATCTGGGCAGCAACAGCGGAGGACGCCCGGAGCATGCCCGCGGACAAGCGGATGCCGGTACTGCGAAGCGGCCGGGACGCCGCGCTGGGGCTCTTCACCGGCCCCGCAGGCGACCCCGACCCGGTCGAGGAGTACCAGGCCATCAGCGGCGAACCCCCGCCGGTCGAGGTCGCCGCGCTGCTGGCGCTGGCCCGGCAGGACACCGCCGCCGCCCGGAAGCTGCTCGCCACGCCAGACAGCGCACGGAAGTTCTATCCGGGCTGGAGACCGCTGTTCGCCCAGGCCCAGTTCCTCCTCGGCGACTACGGTGGCACCATCGAGACGCTCCGCCTGTACGACACCGATCAGTTCCTCACCCGTGGCTTCGATGCGCGGTGGGCTCAGATCGGGCGGGTGCGCCTGCTCCGGGCCGCGGCGTACGAGAAGCTGGGCCGCCCCGCCGAGGCCGCCGAGCAGTACCAGCTGGTGCTGAGCCAGTGGAAATCGGCGGATCCCGACCTGGAGGTCTTCCTCCGGCAGGCGGAGGCGGGGCTGGCGAGGGTACGGGGGCAGGGATAGGGGACTGAGGACTGGGGACTGAGTCAGTCCTGTTATATTGGTCGTGGGCCGGGCTCGATGGTCGCGGGTGCTTCGGCATCCGAGGAAAGTCCGAGCTCCACAGGGCAGACTGCCAGGTAACGCCTGGGCGCCGCAAGGCGACGGACAGGGCAACAGAAAGCAAACCGCCCGAAGGCGCGCAAGCGCCGGCGGGTAAGGGTGAAAGGGTGGGGTAAGAGCCCACCGCGTCACTGGCAACAGCGACGGCACGGCAACCCCCAGTCGGAGCAAGGCCAAATAAGCGGCGAGGTGCGGCCCGCACCGACCACACCGGCAACGGTGAGCCGCGGGTAGGCTGCTCGAGGCGTCCGGCGACGG
>JAKLGU010000025.1 GCA_022710485.1 Gemmatimonadota bacterium
ATGCAGCAGGAACAGCGCGCGATTCTGACCTGACTTCTGTCATTGCGAGGCCGCGGAGCGGCCGAAGCAATCTCGGGCCATCAGTTGAAGCGTTGTTGATCCCGGCATCTCACACTTGTTCGATGCCTGGCCGCCGGAACTACTTCGTCTATATCCTGACCAACGTCGGCAGGCGCGTCCTCTATGTCGGGGTCACGCGCGACCTGCGACGGCGGGTGGCTCAGCACCGGGCCGGGCGGGGTGCAGGCTTCACCAGGCGCTACGGAGTGACGCACCTCGTGTGGTACGAGGTTCATGCGAATCCGATCAGCGCGATTCTGCGTGAGAAGCAACTCAAGGCCGGATCCCGCCGTCGAAAGCTGCAGCTGATCCATGCCGGGAATCCAGGGTGGCGAGACCTCTGGGAGGATCTGTAGGGCGAGCGCGGTGGCTCGGTCCGGGATTGCTTCGTCGGCTCCTCGCGGAGCCTCCTCGCAATGACAGGGGAGTTACGGCCCGGCCCGCACCTCCAGCACCAGGTTGCTCAGCTGGTCCGGCCGGCCGGGCTCGGCGGTGACGACCAGCGCCTGCCCCGTGAGCCGCCGCGCCGACAGGTCCCGCGGGTCCACCTCGAGCGTGTAGCGCCCCGGCTTGACGCCCAGGACATAGAAGGTGCCGTCGCCGAAGGTGGCGAGCGACGTCCGCTTGCCGCTCGACGTGTTCGTGAGCACCAGCGTCACGTTCGGCACCGGCTCGCCCTCCTGCACTACCCGCCCCTCGAGGACCGCGCCCGTCACCAGCGGCAGGTCGAGCTGGCGGTACGCGTTGGGCGGCGGCTGGACGCTCGCGCTGCCGAGCGCCGGCACATAGAGCGGGTTGTCGAGCGAGGTCGAGTCAATCTGCACCAGCACCCGCTCGAACGCCGGGATGTCCCAGACGTGGTAGCGCCCGCCGCTGTCGGTCGTCGTGCTGAACGCCCCCACGATCACCCGCACGCCGCCGGCCCCCGGTTCCCCGGGGTCCTGCCGCCCGTTCGCGTTGTCATCCACGAACACCGAGCCCGACACCCCCGAGCGCTGGAGGCCGGGGTTCGGGTTGGCCGTCACGCGACGCTGGCCCTGGTCGTAGATGAGCGCGCCCTGCACCGTCTGCACCACGCCGCCCGGGCCGACCGTCGGCGCGACCGCGGTGGTCGTGGCCTGCAGGGTCGGCAGGTACGACACGAGGGAAAACGTGAACGTCGTCCCCGGCACGTCGCGGCGCCAGGCGGCGCCCGCCTCGAGGCGAAGCGCGGGCCCGAAGCTCCGCGCCACGGTGGCTGCGGCCAGGTTGACGCCGTCGCCGTCGCCGCCGGTCTCGAGGTCGCCGCGGAACCAGAGCCCGCCGAGCAGGGACCCCCACGAGGGACGGCCGTTGGCATATGCGGTGAGTCCCGCGTACTGGTTGCTCGTCGCCTCGCCCAGGGCGGGGGTCAGGCGCTCGAACCGCACGTACGGATAGAGGCGCACGCCGTCGGCCTGCACCGACGCCTGCAGCCGGGCGCGGCTCGCGTCCACGTCCACGCCGTCGTCGAGCTCGGCCGTGCCCTGGAAGTAGAACGACGCGAGGCTGGGGATCGGCCGCACGAAGGCGTCGAAGAGCCATTGCGAGCGTCGTCCCGGCGGGGCGATGACCGACCGCTCGACGGTTTCGTCGAACGCCGTGTAGCCCGTGGCGAGGCGGAAGTTCAGCGACGGCTCGAGCCGCACCGCGCCACGGAGCCAGCCGTTGCCGACCGCCTCGCCCTCCAGCGTGACCGCGTTGCCCACGAGGCCGGTCACCACGCCGTACGGATGGACCAGGTCGGACAGGCCGTCCCGCGAATAGCCCTCCACACCGCCGCGGACCGTGACGCGCCGGGACAGGCCGTAGTGCGCGTCGGCGTTCAGCGCGCCGTTGCACAGGGTCGTGATGCACTCGCCCGCCGCGACGCCGTATTCGAACTGCCTGTACGGCAGCTGCTCGCTGACCACGCGGTAGGTCTGGTTGAACCGCCGCACCTGCCCCGTGGGGCCGTAGGCGATGAAATCCACCGGATTCTCGCCGTAGCCGACCGGCAGGCTGATGGAGTAGTCCCCGCTGGCGCCGATGGAGTCGAACGCCACCAGCTGCGCGCCGGAATACGCCTCGAGCTGCCAGCCCGGATCGAGCCGGCCGTAGTAGTCCAGTTGCCCCACGTACGAGGGACGGACGTAGGGCGAGTTCGTGACCGCCACGCCCCGGACGCCGGCGTAGCGCGGGCCGGTGAGCGTGGTGGTGCCGAGCGTCAGCTGCTTCACGTACCGGTTGTCGATCCAGACGCCCTTCCAGGTCGCCGCGAACTCCGTTTCCCCGGTTTCGATCGTGCCCAGGCTGCGCACGCCGACCTCCAGCCCGCCGCCCATGACCTGCGCCCCCAGGGCGAACTGGTACGCCGCGCCGTCCACCACCTCGTCGGACAGCGGGAAGAGCAGGCCGTAGTCGAGGACCAGGCCGTCCCACCTGGTCCGCGTCGGGCCGAGCGTCGTGTCGGGTCTGGCCCCGTAGCGCGCGGCCAGGAGCGCGCGCATCTGCTCCCGCCAGAGCCGCCGGGCCACCGGCAGCGAGTCGGGATTGACGGCGGTGACCGTCAGGTCGGGCCAGCTCACCTGGAACTGGACGTCGAGCATCTCCCCCAGCGGGTCGGTGGCCAGGTAGAGCGTCCCGTCACGGAGCAGGACCTCCGCGGCGTCCACGGCGATCCGGCGGTCCCCGATCGTGATGCTGTCGCCGCCCGGGAGGACGCGGATGTCCTGCCCGCTCGGCTCCAGGCGCGCCTCCACCGCACCACCCGGCGCGGTCGTGTACCCGATCTCCGCCAACTCGAAGAACGCCGCGAGCGGGACGAGCGCAACCTCGCCGTCCCGGTACGCCGCCACTGTGCGGTTGACCAGGCGGCCCAGCGCCAGGTCCACCAGGACGCCCTCGGGGCCATCGAGGCGGGGCGGCTCGGCCGCGGGGCTGGGTGGTGGTGGGGCGGCAGTTGGTGGCGGCGTTGTTGCGGGTGGCGGCGAGGCGCGGGGTGGATCCGGTTCGACTTCAGGCGAGGGGCGCGGTGGGGTGGCGGCTGCTCCCCTCGGCGCTGGGGCTGGCACGTGGCGTGGTGTCTGGGGCTCGAGCGTCGGGCGGAGAGCGCCCCGGGCGGGGCGGGGGCGCACGACCGCGACCGTCGGTGCGGGCCGGCGTTCCGCCGCTCTCGGCGGTGCGGGGGGCTCGATGGCGGTGTGGGGAACGGAGTCCGGGGCGGCGCGAACGGCGGTGGGCGGGCCCGGCCCGCGCAGCTTGTCGAGGACGGACACGAATCGCTCGCCACCGGTGTACACGCCGAAGGCGAGAATGACGAACAGCAGAGCGGCGACCAGCTTGGCCAGAAGCCCCACCAGCATGCTAGAGGTAGGTGATGGTCAGGATGATCGTTCCCTGATAGATGCCCGGGGCCTGCGTGGGTGATGGATTCACGGTGCCGCCAAGATACACGAAAAAGTAGGGATTCGCATTGCCGCCGAACCGGGCGTTGTTCACGCCCACGGCGGGGTTGAAGATCGTGCCGCCGCCCGCGGCGTCATTGGTCCGCCGCCAGCGGGCCGAATTGGCGGCGAAGCTGATCGGCATGTTGATGCCGGGCAGCGCCTGGATGTTCGGCAGCTGGGTGGGCAGCGTGAACCGGATCTGGGCGAAGGCGTTGGGAGTGCCGGCCACGCGGACCTTCCCGGCGAAGGCGGTATTCTGGACCACCGTCTTCGGGACACCGCGGGTCACCGTGGCGAAGTTGAGGTTCTGCAGGTTGAGGAACGTGATCGGGCCGCCGATCACGAGCGCCGTGATCGTCCCGTTGACCGCCGTCCCCTGGGCCGCCGCCGCGCCCGGGGCGAGACAGAGCAGCAGGACGAGGCCGAGTCGTTTCATCGGACGGTAAACTCGACGGAGTCGCGCGCCGGCGGGGCCGGCAGCACTGCCTTCGGCGGCAGGTCGCCCCGGTCGGTCGAGAGGGTCACCACCACTTTGTAGGTCCCCGGGGCCAGCGGCCCCACGGGGATGTCCACCCGGGGATCGAGCGTGTAATACACGCCGAGCGCGCGTTCGTCTTCGCCCTTGAGGGCACCCTTGGCGTCCAACACCCGCACCCGCGCCGTCCCGACGTAGGCCGCCGTGCCGGTGCGCGTCATCGGAATGCGCACGGCCACCGTGTCGTTGGCGTAGGTCGCCGACGGCGCCGCCAGGGTGAGCCCGGTGGACAGGCTGCCCTTGCGGTAGACCACCGCGATGACCGTGCGCACCTCGAGCGTGAGCCCCACGGTGATGGCGCCCGAGTCGGGCGTCCCGGCCACCGGCACCTGGCCTCCCTTGGCGCTCACGATCAGCCGGGCCCAGTACTCGCCGTCGGGCAGGCCCGCGGGCGGCGAGGCCAGGAGGCGGATCGTCTGGCGCTCCTGCTGGCCGATGGTCACGCGGCGCGGGAAGGCCTGCAGCCAGGCGGTGGCCGCCGGCTCGTTCGCCGGCGCGGAGTCGGCGACCTCGACGCTCATCGACCCGGCGGAGTCGGTGGTCGGGTACCCGAAGCCGAAGGAGACGGTCACCTCGACCGGGTTCTCGCCGGGGTTGTAGAGGGTGATCGAGCCCGACCGCGTGGCGTGGTCGATGAACACGGCGTGTGGCGCCACGATGACGCCCTGCGCCACGGCGGCGGCGGGCGTCAGCGCAAGCAGGGCGGCCAGCATTCGATTCGTGCGTTTCATCGGCCGGTGTCGCTCAGAGGAAGATGACGGTCATGACGATGTTCGCGGTGTAGTTCCCGCTCCGCTGCGTCGGGGTCGGGTTCACCCGCCCGCCCAGCGTGATCGTCGCGTTGAACCAGACAGTCTCGTTGTACGGCGTGTTCGGGTTGAACGGCGTGTTGCCCTGGAAGACCGTCGTGAACCCGGCGCTGTTGTTCAGGAACGTGATCGGCATCGTCGCCCCCAGCGGTCCGTTCATGACCGTCGGCAGGGTGAAGCCGATCGTGACGTTGCGCACGATGACCCCCGCGATCCGGAACTGCCCGCTGCGCACGGCGTCGTTCTGGAGCACCGTCGTCGGCACGCCGGGGATCACGGTGCCGAACGTCAGGTTCCGGATGCCCGTGACCGACTGGGCAGGCAGCGCCCGCGGGAGGGCCAGGAGGGCCAGCCCGAGGAGGAGCGTCCGGGTCATCCGGGTCGGGTGCACGGGGCCGGAAGGGCGTGCCGGCGGCGCAGGCCTGAGCCCACGCCGCCGGCATCACCGCCTCACGGTGTCCGGCCTAGAGGCCGGTGTAAACAACGTTCAGGGTAATCGTCCCGCTGTAGGCGCCCGCGGCCTGGGCCACGGTGGGGGTCACGGTCGCGCCGATGAAGAGGAACCGGTTGCCCGTGCCGGCATCGAGGGTCGCCAGCGTCGCGGCCCCGCTCGGCGTAAAGAGCGTGCCGCCGGTGGTGTTGGTGTTGTTGTGATCACCGGTCCACGTGCCGATCGCGAGCGACCCGGGGCCGGTCAGGTTGGCCGGCAGCGTGAAGGTCATGCTCACCTGGGAGCCGGGGTTACCGGCAATCGTGAACCGACCGGAGGTGGCGTCGGTGACCGCCACGGTCTTCGCGATGCCCGGGAAGACGTTTCCGAAGGCCAGGTTCGCCGTCCCGGTCAGCGTGAGCGGCGTCAGCACCGTCGCGGTGGCGGTGATGTTGGCGCTCTGGGCCTGCGCCGCGGAGGCGCCGACCAAGGTAAGGGCCAGTACGGCGAGGGACAGCTTGGAGGCGGTGTTCATGGTATGCGGGTCCTTTGTGAAGGAGACTGCCGTGGAACTGCACGCTGCGTGAAACGACAATTGATCACGTACACGCGTCCCGGGGTCGGGGCGCACCTCAGCGCGGTGGGAAGGGCAAGGGGCGTGCCGATTCCGGCGCACGGTGGAAACGGCGCCAAGAAAGTTCAAGATTGCCTGAAAGCATCGGAGCCAAGTCCATACCGGACTTGGAGATAGAGCCGAGATCCTTGTGTCAAATAAATCGACATTTGACTCCAGTTTTCGACGGCTCCGGGGGGCTGGGGTAACCCCTTGTAGTGGAAGCAATTATAACACTTCACCCCCGAGTCGCGCAATCGGTGGCAGTGGGGAAGGGGGCGACGAAGCGGGGAAGCGGGGAGGCTCAGGGCGGGGCAGCGGCGCAGGTGGGCAGCGGGGCAGGAAACGGCGCCGGGCTCCATGCCCTCGGAATGAACCGGCCCGGCTCGGGCGCGGGTCGTGACACCGCATTCTGCGAGGGCCCGCTTCCCCGCTTTCCCGCTTCCCCGCCTCCCCGCTATATTCCCCTCGCCCCAGGTCCGAAGGGCGTCGGCGCGCGAACCGCGTCAGGACCTCGCCGGTAGCAGCGCTAAGCGATGTCCGGTGTCGCTTCGGGTCGCCTGGGGCACTTTTCTTCCCTCTCCCGTCCTTCCGCAGGTCGTATCGCCATGGCCATCGCTCTCGCACGCCGGTACCGCCCACGGCGCTTCGCCGATCTCCTGGTGCAGGACCACGTCGCCGCCGCCCTCCGCGGCGCCATCGCCAGCGGGCGCCTCGGCCACGGCTATCTCCTCACGGGACCCCGCGGCGTCGGGAAGACCACCGCCGCCCGCATCCTCGCCATGGCCCTCAACTGCGAGCGCCGCGAAACCGTCACCCCGGCCGGAGAGCCCTGCGGCGAGTGCGACAACTGCCTCCGCATCTGGAACGGCTCCGCCAACCTCGACGTGATCGAGATCGACGCCGCCAGCAACCGCGGCGTGGACGACGCCCGCGAGCTGCGCGAGCGCGCCATGTACGCCGCGTCCCAGGAGGGGCACCACAAGGTGTACATCGTGGACGAGGCGCACATGCTGACCCGCGAGGCGTGGAACGCCCTCCTCAAGATCCTCGAGGAGCCGCCGCCTGGCGTCGTGTTCGTCTTCGCCACCACCGAACCGGCCAAGATCTTCAACACCGCGGCCCCGGTGCTCTCGCGGCTGCAGCGTTTCGACTTCCGCCGCATCGGCCCCGCCGCCATCCGCACCCGTCTCGCGCAGGTACTCGCGGCCGAGAAGCTCGCGGCCGACGACGACGCCCTGACGCTCATCGCGCGCCACGCCGACGGCGGCATGCGCGACGCCCTCTCCGTGCTCGACCAGTGCCTCTCCTTCGGCGAAGGCGCGGTCACCGCCGAGCGGGTGCGCGAGGTCCTGGGCCTCGTGGGCGACGAGCAGTACGCCGAGGTGCTGCGCGTCGTCACCGGGCGCGACCCCGCCGGGGTCTTTCCCCTCGTGGCGCGGCTCCTCGACGCCGGCGCCGACCTGGCCGAATTCCTGAACGGCACCGGCGAGATGCTGCGCTCGCTGATGATGCTGCAGGTCGGGGTGGATCCCGAGGAGATCACCGAGTCGCTCCGCGCCTCGCTCGAGGAATACCGCGACCAGCTGACCGAGGGCGACGTGCTCCGGATGCTCCGGCTCCTGGCGGAGAGTGAGACGTCGGTCCGCCGGAGCGGCAACGCCCGCCTGGCGGTGGAGACGCTGCTGCTGCGCTGGACCATGATGGACCGGACGGTGGACCTCGCGTCGGTGCTTTCTGGCGCGCCGGCCTCCGTCCCCGCTTCCCCGCGTCCCCGCCGCGTGGCCGCGCCAGCGGCGTCGAGCGTCCCCGCTTCCCCGCCTCCCCGCCGCGAAGCCACCACCGGCCTCGACCTGGACGCCCTGATCGCCGCGTGGGAAACCGTCGTCGCGCGCGGTCGCGAACAGGGGAGCTTCCTCGGGGCCGCGCTGGCGGCCTGCGAGCCGTCCAGCATCGAGGGCGCCGTCGTGCGACTGCAGCTCACCGAGGAGAATCCGATGTACCGCGAGGCGCTCGATCGCCAGTCGGGGGCGGTGGACGCGATCATCTCGGCGGTCGCCGGGACCGCCGTGCGCGTGGAAGTCTCGCCCGCGGCGACCGCGGCGCGCCCCGAGCGCCTGACGGAAGAGGGCGTTCGCGCCGAGCGGCTCAGCAAGGTCCGGAAGAAGGACCCGGCGCTCGACGTGGCGGCCACCGTCCTCGATCTCGAGGTGATGGAGTAGGAACCCGGGTTGCCCCGCTTGGGTGGCACCCGTACTTTGCACTCTGACAGCGACTTAGGTGTGGAATGGCAGATATTCAGCAACTCTTCCAGCTCGGCCAGCAGGTCCAGGGCCGACTGCAGCAGCTTCAGATCGAACTGGCGGGCCGCACCGTGGAGGCCGCCGCCGGCGCGGGGCTCGTGCGCGCCACCGTCGACGGCCAGGGCCGGCTCCGCGCCATCGTCATCGACCCCGAGGCCTTCGAGGGCCGCGACGCCGAGCTCCTCTCGGACCTCGTCATGAGCGCCGTCGCCGAGGCGCAGCGGCAGGCCGCGGACATGGCGCAGTCCGAAATGCGTAAGGTGCAGCCCGGTCCGGCGGGGCTGGGGCTCTAGTCGGTGCGGGCCATCGAGGCGCTGATCACCGAGCTGGCGCGCCTGCCCGGCATCGGCCGGAAGACGGCGCAGCGCCTCACCTTCCATCTCCTGCAGCAGGGACCGGAAGAGTCCACGAGGCTCGCCCGCGCCCTCGACGCCGTGGCTGCCACGGTGCGGGCCTGCGCCGAATGCGGGTACGTGGCGGAAGAGGAGCGGTGCGAGTTCTGCCGCGATCCCCGCCGCGACGCCGGCCTGATCTGCGTGGTGGAGGAGGCGGCGTCGGTGCAGGCGGTCGAGCGGTCCACCGAGTTCCGCGGACGGTATCACGTCCTCGGCGGGCGACTCTCCCCCCTCGACGGCATCGGGCCGGAGGCGCTCCGGATCGACGGATTGCTCGAGCGGGTGCGGGGCGGCGCAGTGCGCGAAGTGATCCTCGCCACCAACCCGTCCATGGAGGGCGAGGTGACGGCCACCTACCTCCAGCAGGTGCTGGCCGGCGAGGGCGTCCGCGTGACCCGCCTGGCGCGCGGCCTCCCGATGGGTGGCGATCTCGAATACGTCGACGGCGTCACCCTGGCGCACGCGTTGCTCGCGCGGCAGGACGTGGCGGGATGAGCGTGCGCGGGGTGCTGCTGGTGACGGGGGCGCTGGCCGGCCTGGCGGTGGGGTGGCAGCTGGCGCAGCGCCGGCTGGACCGGCACCGCGCCGACCTGTTCAGTCCCGAGGTGCGCCGGCGCGCCGACGCCCTCGCCTACATGGCAGGGGAGCGGTCGGCCGAGGCGGCGCGGGTGCTCCGCGAATACCTGGTCTGGGAAACGGAACCCGGCCTCCGGCGTCGCGCCGGGGCGCTGCTCCGGCGGCTCGAAGTCTCCCTCGGATAGGAAGCCCGCATGTCCGGTGCGTCCAGCTGGTCACTCGCAGAGGCCGACCACGACAAGATCGTCGTCCTGCTGACGGCGTTCCTGCGCGAGTCGAACGCGCGGACCGCCCTGCTGGTGGACCGCACCGGCCAGATGGTGGCCACGGCGGGCGAGCCGCCGGAGTTCGACCCCACCACCTTCGCGTCGCTGGCCGCCGCCGACTTCAGCGCCAACGACCAGCTCGCCCGGCTCATCGGGGAGCCGGAATTCGGCAGCCTCTTCCACCAGGGCGAGACCGCCTCGATGTACCTGGCCGACATCGCGCGGCGGGTCATCCTGGTGGTCCTGTTCGACACCCGCACCACGCTGGGCCTCGTCAAGCTCCGGGTCCGCGGCACGGTGGGCGACCTCTCGAAGGTCTTCACGGAAATGTTCGCGCGGGACGGCGGCGTGGCGCCGCGGGTCGAGCAGGACTTCCTCGGCGACGCCGAGGACGAGATCGACAAACTCTTCGGCGAATAGAAGGCACGCGCGCATGTCGATGATCAACTACGCGTCCCGCGAGATCAACTGCAAGCTGGTCTACTATGGCCCCGGCCTCGGGGGCAAGACGACCAACCTGGAGCACGTCTACAACAAGGTCGCGCCGGGCGCCAAGGGGAAGATGATCTCCCTGGCCACCGAGACCGAGCGGACGCTCTTCTTCGACTTCCTCCCCGTGGACCTCGGCACCATTCGCGGCTTCAAGACCCGGTTCCATCTCTACACCGTGCCGGGGCAGGTGTACTACAACGCCTCGCGCAAGCTCATCCTCAAGGGCGTGGACGGCGTGGTGTTCGTGGCCGACAGCCAGATCGAGCGGATGGAGGCCAACATCGAGGCGATGCAAAACCTCTACGACAACATGGCCGAGCACGGGTACGACCTCACGCGCATCCCGTTCATCATCCAGTACAACAAGCGCGACCTGCCGAACGCCGCCTCCATCGCCGACCTGCAGGCCGCGCTGAACCCCGGCTGGCCGGTCGAGGACGCCGCCCGCCAGCGCCCGCTCGCCGACCCCTACCACGAGGGCGAATTCCTCGTCGGACGGACCCAGGACGGGGAGTGGATCGAGCGCGCCACCTACTTCGAGGCGGTGGCCGTCAACGGCGAAGGGGTGTTCGACACCCTGAAGGCGGTCAGCAAGCTCGTGCTCAAGACGCTCGGCTAAGGGGGCCGGGGCGATGTGGAACCTCCCGAACATCGTCACGCTGATCCGGATCTCGATGACGCCGGTCGTGGCCTTGCTGCCGTTCATCGAGGGGTACTGGCCGAAGTTCATCGCCTTCCTGGTGTTCGTGACCGTGGCGCTCACCGACATCCTCGACGGGTACCTCGCCCGCAGTCGCAACCAGATCACCGACCTCGGCAAGCTCCTCGACCCGCTCGCCGACAAGATGCTCCTCCTCGCCAGCCTCATCCCGATCTACTGGATCACCCGCACGCGGCACGACCTCTACGACATCCCGGTCTGGGGCAGCATCCCCCTGTGGGCCTGCCTCCTGATGCTCGGCCGCGAGTTCGCCATGACGGCGCTCCGCTGGTGGGGCAAGAAACACGGCGTCATCATCGCCGCCGGCGGCGCCGGCAAGCTCAAGACCGCGTTCCAGAGCATCTTCATCGGCCTGATCTTCCTCTGGTTCGCCTTCCGCGACGCCCGGCGCCCGCTGGGCCTCGAGTCCAGCCCCTTCTTCCAGTTCTGGAACGAATTCCACGGCGGCCTGGTGGCCATCGCCCTCGTCCTGGCCGTTGCCATGACGGTGTACTCGTTCCTCGGGTACCTGTACCGCTACCGGGCGCTTCTCTCCCAGAACCCGCAGTAACCCCCGACCCGCATGGATGTCGAACTCGTCACGGTCGGCACCGAGCTCCTGCTCGGGTTCACCGTGGACACCAACAGCGCCGAGATCGGGCGCGTGCTCGCGGCGGCCGGCGTGCGCGTCGTCCGGCGCACCGCCGTGTCCGACGACGTGGCCGCCATCCGGGACGCCGTGTCCGCCGCCCTCAAGCGGACCGGCGCAGTCATCACCACCGGCGGGCTCGGCCCGACCGCCGACGACATCACCAAGTCGGCGGTGGCCGCCCTCTTCGGCGCGCGGCTCGTGTTCGATCCCGTCGTCTGGGCCTCCCTCGAGGAACGCTTCGCCCGGTTCGGCCGCGTCCCCACCGCCAACAACCGCGGGCAGGCCGAAGTCCCCGAGGGCGCCGCCGTCCTCCCGAACCGGTGGGGCACCGCCCCAGGACTCTGGCTCGAGGGGGAGCCTGGGCTCGTGGTGATGCTGCCCGGCGTTCCCATCGAAATGCGGAATCTCCTCGCCTCCGCCGTGCTCCCGCGGCTCGTGGCGCGCGGCGGCGCCAGCGTCATCCGCTCCGTCACCGTCCGCACCACCGGCATCGCCGAATCCACCCTGGCGGAGCGGCTGGGCGACGTGGACGAGCGAATCGCCCCGCTTTCGCTGGCCTACCTTCCCGGCCTCGGCTCGGTGGACCTCCGTGTCACCGCCTGGAATCTTCCGGCCGAGGAGGCCGACCGGCGCCTGGCGGAGGCGGCCACCCTCCTGGCCGAACGCGCCGGCGAACACGCCTACGGCCGCGGCGACGATGACCTGGCCGCGCTCGTCCTCGACGAGCTCCGGTGCCGCGGGCTCACCATCTCGGTCGCGGAGTCGTGCACGGGAGGGCTGCTCGGGGGCCGCCTCACCGCCGTCCCAGGCAGCTCGAGCCAGTTCCTCGGCGGCTTCGTCGCCTACGCCGACCAGACAAAGCAGCGGCTCCTGGGTGTCCCCGCCGACCTCCTGGCCGCGCATGGGGCCGTGAGCGAGCCTGTGGCGCGCGAGATGGCCCTCGGGGCCACCCGGGCGCTCGGCGCGGATGTGGCGGTGTCCGTGACCGGCATCGCCGGCCCCGACGGCGGCACGGCCGACAAGCCGGTGGGCACAGTCTGGCTCGGCTTCGCCTGGCCGGGAGGGAGCGAGGCGATTCTCCGCAAGTTCGTCGGGACCCGGGACGAGGTCCGGGGTCGGGCGGCGCAGCAGGCCCTTTTCGAGCTCTGGAAGCGCCTCCGACTCCTGCCAGAATGACCCGTCCCCGGGGCATGCCGGTTGCTATTAGTTTCCCGTATGCACACTCCACCGGACCCGCAATTGACTGACGACGAAATGGCAGGGAATGACGCCACCGCCGAGGCCCCGGATCCGGCGGCTTCCGGCGCGCACGCCGGCGTGCCTCTCGAGCCGTCGGCGGAGGCCGTCCGTCGTCTCGAGGAAGAGAACGACGCGCTGAAGGACCGGTACGCCAGGCTCGCCGCCGAGTACGACAACTTTCGGAAGCGGACCCTGAAGGAGCGGGACGAACTGACGACCCGCGTCCAGGGGGCCTTCGCCGGCCGCCTGCTCGACGAGCTCGACGACATGGAGCGGCTGCTCGCCGGCGACCCCGCCGTCACCACCTCCCAGGCGCTCTACGAGGGGATGGAACTGCTCGCCCGGAAGCTGTGGAAGGAACTCGAATCGCTGGGTATGGAGCGGATCGATCCCGCCGGCCTTCCGTTCGACCCGGCGCTCCATGAGGCGGTCGCGACGACGCCGCCGACCTCCCCCGAGCAGGACCACATTGTCTGCCGCACCTTCCAGGCGGGCTACCGCTTCAAGGGCGCCCTCCTCCGGCCCGCCCGCGTGCAGGTCTACGCCGACCCGGGGCAGGCCTAGGTGGCGCAGCGGGACTTCTACCAGGTCCTCGGCGTCCCCGACTCGGCCACCACGGACGAGATCAAGAAGTCGTACCGCCGGCTGGCCAAGCAGCACCACCCCGACGCCAACCCGAACAACCCCGCCGCGGCGGAGCGCTTCAAGGAAATCTCCGAGGCGCACTCCGTCCTCTCCGATGCCGAGAAGCGGAAGAAGTACGACCAGATGCGCCGACTGGGGGCGTTTGAGCCGCGCCGCGGCGGCGCGGCGGCCGGGCAGCGGGGCAGTGGGGCCGCGGGGCCTTCGGCGGAAAACTTCGAGTTCGGCGATCTGGGCGGGCTCGGCGACATCTTCTCCTCGATCTTCGGCCGCGGGCGCCGCGAGGAGCCGGTGGCCGAGCACCTCGAGGCCCACGTCGAGGTCCCATTCCGGGTAGCCATGATGGGCGGCAAGGTCCCCGTCACGCTGCCGGTGACGGAGCCGTGCGCCACCTGCAAGGGGACTGGCGCGGCGCCCGGGGCCAAGGTCACCACCTGCGACGAATGCAACGGCCGCGGCTCGATCTCCTTCGGGCAGGGGGGCTTTGCCGTCAACCGGCCCTGCCCCAAGTGCCGCGGCAAGGGGAGCATCCCCTCGGAGCGGTGCCCCACCTGCGGCGGCGCGGGCGACACGCGCACCGAGCGGCGCGTCATGATCACCGTGCCCCCGCTCACGGAGAGCGGGGCCAAGGTGCGGTTGAAGGGGCAGGGACAGCCGGGGCGCGGGGGGGCGCAGGCGGGAGACCTCATCGTCGTCTTCACCGTCGAGGCGGACCGCTTCTTCCAGCGCGAAGGGCTCGACCTCGTTTGCGAGGTTCCGGTCAACCTGGCGCAGGCGCTCCTCGGCACGCGGCTC
>JAKLGU010000026.1 GCA_022710485.1 Gemmatimonadota bacterium
TCTCCGGAAGAAGTGCCGCGTGTCCGCGGCGGATCAGTAGGCGCCCCGCGGCTCGTGCGCGGGGTCCGCCATGGTGTGCACGACCGTGAGAAAGCGCTTGGCGAGCTTGTCGAGCTCGCTCTCTCCCGGCTGGTCGGTCTCGATCGTGACGAGGGTGTAGTGCCCTCCCTCGGCCTGCACCGACACGGTGAGCTGGCCGAGGGTGCCGCCGAACCGCCGCCGTCGGGGAGCCTCCTCAATCGGGGTGAGCCGCGCGCCGAAAAACTCGGCGGCGCGGGCCACGGCGGCGTCCGGCGTGACGCTGGTGCGGTGGAAGTATTTCATCAGCCGTTCTCGTAGTACTCGATGCCGAGGTGGGTGATCTGCTCTTCGCCCTTCAGGTACCGGAGGGTGTTCTTCAGCTTGGTCAGCTGGATGAAGAGGTCGTGCTCCGGGTAGAGGCCCGGGCCCACCTGCGGGCTCTTGAAGTAGAAGGAGAGCCACTCCTGGATGCCGGACATGCCGGAGCGCCCGGCCAGGTCGAAGAAGAGGGCCAGGTCGAGGACGAGCGGCGCCGCCAGGATGGAGTCGCGGCAGAGGAAGTCGACCTTGATCTGCATCGGGTAGCCGAGCCACCCGAAGATGTCGATGTTGTCCCAGCCTTCCTTGTTGTCGCCCCGCGGCGGATAGTAGTTGATCCGCACCTTATGGAAGATGTTGCCGTAGAGGTCGGGGTAGAGCTTCGGCTGCAGGGTGTGCTCGAGGACGCCGAGCTTGGACTCTTCCTTGGTCTTGAAGCTCTCCGGGTCGTCGAGCACCTCGCCGTCCCGGTTGCCGAGGATGTTCGTGGAGTACCAGCCTGCCACGCCGAGCATCCGCGCCTTGAACATCGGCGCGAGCACGGTCTTGAGCATCGTCTGGCCGGTCTTGAAGTCCTTGCCGCCGATCGGCACGCCCTTTTCCCGGGCCAGCGCCTCGAGCGCCGGCACGTCGCAGCTGAGGTTCGGGGCGCCGTTGGCGTACGGCACGCCCTCCATGATGGCGGCAT
Organism: Gemmatimonadota bacterium; assembly: GCA_022710485.1. Taxonomy (GTDB): domain Bacteria; phylum Gemmatimonadota; class Gemmatimonadetes; order Gemmatimonadales; family GWC2-71-9; genus SPDF01. The sequence goes on from JAKLGU010000026.1 coordinate 1,028, forward strand.
AGGCGTAGAGCATCGACGGGGCGACGCTCGGGTCGTTCGCGTCCATCGCCTTCTCGAGGGTGGCCATCGTCTGGTGGGTCGGGCCGGGGGCGATGAACACCTCGGTGGAGGCGCACCAGACCATGACGAGCCGATCGCAGCCGTGCTTCGCCTTGAAGTCGCGGATGTCCTTCCGGAGCGCCTCCGCGAGTTCCCGCTTGGTCTTGCCCTTCTTGACGTTGGTGCCCTCGAGCCGCTTCACGTAGAACTGGTCGAAGACGGCCGGCATCGGCTTGATGGCCTTGAGGAAGTCGGCGATCGGCTCGATGTGCTCGTGCTTGTCGAGCACGCCGCACTTGAGCGCCGCCTCGTAGGCGGTGTCGGGGATCGGGTCCCAGGCGCCGAAGACGAGGTCGTCGAGCGAGGCCAGGGAGACGAACTCCTTGATCAGCGGGGTCCGGGCCTCCGTCCGCTTGCCGAGCCGGATGGTGGCCATCTGGGTGAGGGAGCCGATCGGCTTGGAGCGACCCCGGCGCACGTTCTCGACGCCGGCCATGAAGGTGGTGGTCACCGCCCCGAGGCCGACGCACAGCACTCCGAGCTTGCCCTTGGCGGGCGTAATCGACCGGGCAGTCTGAGTCGCCACGGCGGTCATCCTTTCAGGAGAGTGTCAGGCGCGGCGGGGAACGCTCCCCGCCGCGCCGCGGCGCTAGGCGCCTTTGGTTGCGCGATACACGAACACGAAACGCTGCACCACGGTGATGATCGAGGCGATCGCCAGGAGCGCGACGATCCCCTCCAGCACGAGGGCCCGGGGCCCCGCCCCGACCAGCATGGAGGCGAGCCCGAGCCCGATGATCCGCTCGGCCCGCTGCGCGATCCCGACCCGGCAATCGATCCCCAGCCCTTCGGCCCGCGCCCGGGCGTACGAGACGACCAGCGAGGCGAGGGTGGCGACCATGCACAGGATGACGGCGAGGTTGCGGTAGGCCACGTCGGGCGCATGCAGCAGGTAGGCCGCGATCCCGATGAAGGTGGCGCCGTCGCTGATGCGGTCGAGTGTCGAATCGTAGAAGGCGCCGAACCGGGAAGCGGTGGCGCCGAGCCGGGCGACCGCGCCGTCCAACGTGTCCATGCCGCCGCTCAGCAGGAGGACGACCCCGCCGAGCCGGATGTGCCCGAAGCCGAAGAGGATGGCGGAAACCACCACCAGCAGCGTACCCACGGTCGTGATGGTGTTGGGTCGGACGCCCGAACGGACCAGCCACCCGACCAGCGGACCGGTGGCCGTGTAGTACCCGCGCTCGACGCCAGCAGGGAGGAGTTTCACCGACCGAATCGACCTCGTGGATTGCCCGATTTCCGGTGCCAACAGAGCGCGAAAAGTTAACCGGGAGAAGACGTTAGGGCAATTCGGCGGGGCCGTTTGGCGGCGGGGCAGCGGGGCAGTTGGACGGGGGGATGCGCTATGGAGCCGGGGCGGTACCCCCGGCCAGGTCGGCGGGGCGAGGGTAAATGAGGGCGGACTGGCTGCGGGCCACGAATTTCTGGAGTTCGGCGGGCCATCCCTCCATGGCGGCCCCCGGCTGGGCGCCGCCAGACAAGGCGACGCGGAGGGCGGAGTTGCCCGCGAGGCGGTCGAACTGGCCAGGGGTCCACGTCAGCTTGCCCGGGTGCACCGCACGGATGACCGCCATCATCGTGACCGCAGTCGCCGTCGGATCGTAGGCGTCCCGGTCGGTGACGGTCAGGCGGATCCCCGCCACGGGGGTGTTGGGGTATTTGTCGTCCCCGGGCCGTTTCGGGCGGAACCTGACCCCGGCAAACCTGACCCCCGGGAGACCGGCGGCTCGGAGTCGCGTCAGTACCCGGGTCGTGTCGAGCCAGGGCGCGCCCACCTGCTCGAAGGGGTGGTCGGTGCCCCGGCCCACGCTGAGATTGGTCCCCTCCATCAGGCAGACGCCGGGATAATGGAAGAGCGCCTCCAGTGAGCGGAGGTTGGGGCTGGGAGGAATGAACGGCAGGCCGGTTTCGGCAAAGTCCATCGCCGGCGACCACCCCTGGGCCGGCACGACCGTGAGGTCGGCCCCGATGCCGAGTTCGGCGTTGGCCAGGCGCGCCAGCTCGCCGAGCGTCATGCCGTGCCGCATCGGGACGGGCAGCATCCCCACGAACGACGCGAACGCCGTGTCGAGGACGTTGCCCTGCACCGTGCCGCCGATCGGGTTGGGGCGGTCGAGAACCACGACCCGCTTGCCGTTGCGCACGGCGGCCCGCATCACGGCCACCGTGGTCCCGAGGTAGGTGTAGTACCGCGCGCCGACGTCCTGCAGGTCCACCAGCAGGACGTCGAGCCCCGCGAGCATCGCCTCGGTGGGGGCGGTGTTCTGGCCGTAGAGACTGTAGATTGGGAGACCGGTGGCGCTGTCCACGGCGTTGGCGACTGCCGCTCCCGGCGCGGCAGAGCCGCGGAACCCGTGCTCCGGACTGAAGAGCGCCACGATCTCGAGCCCGCCGCCGCGCAGCCGGTCCACGTCGCTGACGCCGGCCGCATCCACCCCGGCCTGGTTCGTCACCAGCCCGAGCCGGGCATGGCGGACCAGCGAGAGTGAGTCCGACAGCAGCACCTCGATGCCGGGGCGCACCGCGTGAGCGGGCGCCGGCGCGGGCGCCACCGCGGCGCGGGGACCACCGCACGCCGCCACGACACCCACCATCGCAACCAGGATCATCTGCCGGTGAATCACGCCCGCCTCGCCCCGTTCGCGTTGGTCCTCGTCGCCTGTGCCGCGCCGACGCCGTCGGCACCGCCGCCGGCTCCCGCTCCCTCGCTCCCGGCGGCGCTGGCCGTCGCGCCGCTTCGTGCGCCGGACCCCGTCCAGCGCCTGCTCGACAGCCTCCCGCTCCGCGCCAAGGTCGGGCAGCTCGTGATGCCGTGGATTCCCGGCACCTACGCCGCCGCGGACGACCCCGGCTTCCTCAAGGCGCGCGCCTGGGTGGACTCCCTGGAGGTCGGCGGCATCATCGCCTCGATCGGCTCGCCGCTCGACATCGCCGCCAAGCTGAACGTGCTGCAGGCACACGCCGCCATTCCGCTGCTGGTGGCCTCCGACCTCGAGGGCGGGACGGCCATGCGCTTCAACGGCGGCACCGCCTTCCCCACCAATATGGGGGTGGCAGCCACCGGCCGGGAGCTGGACGCCTACGAAATGGGACGGATCACCGCCCTCGAGGGCCGGGCCGTCGGGATCCACCTGGTGTTCGCGCCGGTGGCCGACGTGAACAACAACGCCGCCAACCCGATCATCAACACCCGCTCGTTCGGCGCCGACCCCCGCACCGTCGCGAACTTCGTCTCCGCCGAAGTGCTCGGCCTGCAGGAACACGGCATGCTGGCCACCGCGAAGCACTTTCCCGGGCACGGCGACACCGGCACCGACACCCACATTTCGCTTCCCGTCATCGACGCCCCGTGGAGCCGGCTCGACTCAGTGGAGCTGGTCCCCTTCCGCGCCGCCATCAAGAGCGGCGTGGCCGCGGTGATGTCCGCCCACATCGCGCTGCCCGGCATCGACAGCGGGCAGGTGCGCCCGGCCACCCTCACGCCCACGCTGTTGACCGGGGTGCTGCGCGACTCGCTCCGCTTCGGCGGCCTGGTGGTGACCGATGCGCTCGACATGGGCGGGATCGTCAACACCTACGGGCCGGGCGAGGCGGCGGTGCTGGCCCTGCTGGCGGGCGCCGACATCCTGCTGCAGCCGACCGACCCCGCCGTCGCCATCGACGCGGTGGTGGCCGCGGTTGAACAGGGGCGCGTGACCCAGGCCCGGCTCGACCAGTCGGTGCGGCGCGTGCTCGAATTGAAGAACCGGATCGGCCTCTTCCGGCAGCGCACCGTGCCGCTCGACCAGGTCATGGAGGCGGTCGGCACGGCGGAGCACCAGGCCATCGCCCGGGACGTGACCGCCCGGTCGCTGGTGCTGGTGCGGGACAGCGGCGGCGCCCTCACGCGCCTCCGCTCCGGGCCGCAGCCGTTGTCATTGCTGGTGTACGCCGACGATCCGACCAGCACCCTCGGCGCCACGCTGGCCGGCGCCCTCCGCGCCGGCGGGTACACCGTGACGATGTTCCGGCTCTGGCCGTCGAGCGGGCCGGCCAGTCTCGACTCCGCCCGCGCGGCGCTCGCGGCCTCGCCGACGGCGGTGGTGGCGGCGTCCATCCGGGTCAGCGCGTGGAGCGGGACGATCAGCATGCCGCCGCAGGTGGCCGAGCTGGTCAACGCCACCACCCGTGCCAAGCCGACGGTGCTCGTCTCCTTCGGCTCACCCTACCTGCTCAGCCAGGCGCCCGCGGTGCAGGGATATCTCCTCGCCTGGGCGGCCCGGCCGATCAATGAGATGGCGGTCGGCGCGGCGCTGACCGGGCGGGGGGACATTTCGGGACGGCTGCCGATCCCGATCGGCGACAGCCTGCCGATCGGCACCGGACTGGTGGTCGGGGCCACGAGGTGAGAGCGGCGGCGGCCCTGCTGCTGGCTGCCGCGCTGGGCTGCGCGCCGAGGATGGCGACGGGTCCGATTCCCCTCGCGAACCGGCCGGACTGGAAGCCGCTCCGGCACTTTCTCGACAGCGCCGTGGCCGCGGGGGCGGCACCCGGCATCGTGGTTGCGGTCAGCTGGCCTGGTCATCGTTACGTGTACGGGACCGGCCGCCTCGGCGTCGGCATCCGCACCCGCCCCAACAATCGCACGGTGTACGACCTCGCGTCGCTCACCAAGGTGGTGGGACTCACGACGGCGGTCATGTGGGCCGTCGAGGAGGGTCGGCTCGACCTGGACGCGCCTGCGTCGCGGTATCTCCCCGCCTTCCAGGGGCCCGGCACCGACAGCGTCACCATCCGCCTCCTCCTGGCCCACGCCAGCGGCCTGCCGGCGTGGCGGCCCCTGTACCTCCTGGCCTATTCGCGGCCCGCCGTGCTCGCGGTGGCGGACTCGACTCCACTCGACACCCTGCCCGGCGCACGCTTCACCTACTCCGATATCGGGGCCATCCTCCTCACCCAGGCAGTAGAGAGTGTGTACGGCGAGCGGATCGACTCGCTGCTCGCCCGCAGGCTGTTCACGCCGCTCGGCATGCGGTCCACCGCCTACAACCCGCCAGTCGCCTGGCTCCCGCGGGTCGCGCCGACCGAGTTCGACTCGCTTCGCAACCGGATGATCCGGGGGCAGGTGCACGACGAGAACGCCTGGCGGATGGACGGCGTATCGGGGCACGCCGGCATCTTCTCCACCGGCGACGACCTGCTGACGTTCGGCGAGTGGTGGGTGGCGCACGCCTCCGACTCGGTGGTCCACGCCTTTACCGTCCCCCAGCACCTGCCCCCCGGTTCCCCCCGCGCGCTGGGCTGGGAGGTGCCGACCGCGGACAATACGGGAAGCGGGTACCTGTCTGCGGGCAGCGTGGGCCACACCGGCTTTACCGGCACGAGCATCTGGATGGATCCGGCCCGCCAGGTCGTGATCGTCGTGCTCGCCAACCGGGTCCATCCGACGCGGGCCAACGAACGCTTCGCCGGTGTGCGACGAGGCGTGGGCGACCGGGTCCTGCTCGCGCTCGACCCAGGGCTGCAAGGTCCTGCAGCGGCGGCGCGTTGACAGGCGGAGGGCGTGGTCCCTAGCTTTCAAGCGTCACCCAAGGAGCACCGACATGACCACGCACGCCCAGTCCACGCAGTTCCAGCTCACGCTCACCGACAAGGCCGCGGCCGAAGTCCGGAAGTTCATCGCCGCCGAGGATGTCCCGGCCGAGACCGCCGGGCTCCGGATTTCCGTGATGCCGGGCGGCTGCAGCGGATTCAAGTACAGCCTCAACGTCGAGGAAAAGGCGCTGGAGGACGACGTCGTCCTCGACCTCAACGCCGTGCGCGTCTTCGTCGACGGGTTCAGCCTCCAGTACCTCTCCGGCGTCACGGTGGACTACGTCTCCTCGATGCAGGGGAGCGGCTTCACCTTCACGAACCCGAACGCGACGGGCGGCTGCGGCTGCGGGAGCAGCTTCACGGCGTAACCGCGGCGGGGCAGCGGGGCAGCGGGGCAGAGGGGGGGATCGTTCCCCCCTCTTTCGTTGCCCCACGGCCACCTCCATACTGAGGCGTCATGGCACCTCTCGACCTCGCCGTCATCGTGGCCTACTTCGCGCTCACCATCGGCGTGGGGCTCTGGGTGTCCCGCTCGCAGGCCACCGCGGGCGACTACTTCCTCGGCGCCCGCAACCTGCCTGCGTGGGCCGTGCTCTTCTCGATCGTCGCGACCGAAACCTCCGCCATCACCGTCATCTCGATCCCGGGCCTCGGCGCGCGGGGCGACCTCACCTTCCTTCAGCTCACCTTCGGGTATCTTGTCGGCCGGTTTGCCGTGGCCCTCTGGCTCCTCCCCGGCTATTTCCGGGGTGACCAGGAAACGGCCTACCAGCGGATCGAGACCCGCTTCGGGCCGACGAGCCGGCGGCTCGTCTCGGTGGTCTTCCTCCTCACCCGCCTCCTGGGCGACGGCGTGCGGATCTTCGCCGGCTCGATCCCGCTCGCTCTCCTGACTGGATGGCCGGTGCCGACCGCGATCGTGGCGATGGGTGGCATCACCCTGCTCTACACCCTGCTCGGCGGCCTCAAGGCGGTCGTGTGGGCGGACGTGATCCAGCTGGCGGTATACGTGTCAGGCGGCGTGGCGGCGCTCTTCATCGCCTGGCACCTTGCGGGCGGCGCGGAGCAGGCGCTCGCCCTGGCCGCCGCCGCGGGCAAGCTCAAGGTCCTCAACCCCGTCATCAGCTTTACCCAGACCTACACCCTGCTCGGCGGGCTGATCGGCGGCGCACTCCTGTCGGCGGCGTCGCACGGCACCGACCAGCTCATTGTCCAGCGGCTCCTCGCCACCCGGTCGCTCCGTGACGCGCAGGTGGCGGTCGTCGGGTCCGGGATCGCCGTCATCCTGCAGTTCTGCCTCTTCCTGATGATCGGCTCCGCCATCTGGGCCGCGGGGCTCGCGCCCGAGGGGATGCCGGCCGACCAGATCTTCTCGCGCTTCATACTCGAGCACCTCCCCACCGGGCTCGCGGGGCTGATGGTGGCGGGGATCCTCGCGGCGGCGATGAGCACCATCAGCTCCTCCATCAACGCGCTCGCCAGTTCGGTGACCCACGACCTCTACGCGTCGTGGACCGGCGTCACCGATCCGGTCCGCCTGCTCAAGCTCGGGCGGGTCTTCTCCGCGCTCTGGGGAGTGGCGCTGATCGGGGCGGCACTCCTCTTCCACCAGATCTCGCAGGGTGGCGACACGCCGGTGGTGGTCCTGGCGCTCTCCATCGCATCCATCACCTACGGCGCGCTGCTCGGCACCTACGTCCTGGCCGCGCGGGTGACGCAGGCCCGTGGGCGGGACGTCGTCGGCGCGGTGCTGCTGTCGGTGGCGGTGATGCTGGTGGTCGTCTTCTCCGCGCAGCTCGCCGCCCGGCCGTCGTTCGAATGGCTCGCCCCGGTGGGCCGCCTGGCGTGGCCGTGGTACGTGCCGCTCGGCACCGGGCTGACTATCTTGGCCGGAGTGCTGTTCGCCGCCTTCCCCCACAGAGAGACTGCCCGGTGACGCTCCCGCTGATAGGCGCCGATGTCGGCGGCTCCAAGACCGCCGTGTCGGTAGGCGACGCCGCCAACGTCCGCGGCCGTGCACTCGGCCCCGGCGGTGCGGTACGCCCCGGGCGGGCCATCGCGTCCGCGGCCACCATCGCGGAGACGGTCCGGAAGGCGCTCGCGGCGGCCGGGAGTTCGCGCGGGTCGGTGCTCGTGGTCGGCGCGGCGGGCGCGGGCCGGGAGTCGGAACGGATGGAGCTGGAACAGGCGCTCCGCACCGAGGCGCTGGCCGACCGGGTGCGCGTCACGACCGACATCGAGATCGCGCTCACTGCCGCCTTCGGCGAGGGGCCGGGCATCGTGGTGGTCGCGGGCACGGGGAGCGTGGTGCTGGGCCGGGACCCCGAAGGTCGAATGCTCCGGCGAGGCGGCTACGGCTGGCAGATGGGGGACGAAGGAAGCGGCTACGCGATCGGGCGGGCGGCGCTCGGCGCGGTGAGCCGCGCGCAGGACGGGCGCAGCCCGGAAACGGCGCTCACGCCGGTGCTGATGGAGGTGACCAGGAGCCTCGACTTCGGCGCCCTGGTCCGGTGGGCCGCATCGGCGGGGCCGGCCGAGGTGGCCGCGCTCGCGCCGCACGTGCTGCACACGGCTGAACGGGGCGACCTGGTGGCGCAGGGGATCGCGGACTACGCCGCGCGGGAGCTGAGCGCGCTCGTCCTGCGGCTGGCCGACGAGTTCCCGACCGGCGAACGGGTCGGGGTGGCGCTGATGGGGGGAATGCTGGCTGAAGAGCGCTCCTTGCGGAGCGCGGTGCTTGAAAAACTGGGGACCGAACCCGCGCTGCGACCGCTGGCCACGGTGGTGGATGCGACGCTGGGGGCGTTGATGCAGGCGGCGAAGCTGTAGGCGTCAACCTCGGCCTGGCCCCACGGTATTCACCTCACCCCCTGCCCCCTCTCCATGATATGGAGAGGGGGTATTCGCTTACGACTGCCCCGCGTCCCCGCGTCCCCGCGTCCCCGCCGCTGCCGCGCCGTCCTTGATCCTCAGCCTGCTGTGCCGCACCCCGTACAGGAAGTAGATCACCAATCCCACCAGCAGCCAGATGCCAAACCGTTCCCAGGTCACCTTGGGGAGCTTGAACATCAGGTAGAGGCAGGCGACGATGGAGATCATCGGCGTCCACGGCACGAAGGGCACCCGGAACGGGCGCACCCGCTCGGGCTCCTTGTAGCGCAGGACGATCACGCCGAGGGACACCAGCACGAAGGCGAAGAGAGTGCCGATGTTGGTCAGGTCCACCACCTCCGCAATGTTGGCGAAGGCGGCGAAGACGCCGACGAAGATGCCGGTCAGGATGGTGCCGACGTACGGGGTCTTGAACTTCGGGTGCACCTTGGCCAGGAAGGGCGGCAGCAGCCCGTCGCGGGACATCGACATGAAGATCCGGGGCTGGCCGAGCTGGAAGACGAGCAGCACGCTGAACATGGCGATGACGGCGCCGAGCGAGATGATGAACCGTGACGCGCTGAGGAGCCGCGGCGGCCCGTCCGCAAAGGTAAGCGCGGTGATCATCGGCTCCGCGGTGCCGAGGGTCTGCCACGGGGCGATGCCGGTCATGACGGCCGACAGCGCGATGTAGAGCACCGTGCAGATGGCCAGGCTCATGATGATGCCGAACGGCATGTCCTTGCCGGGGTCCTTCGACTCCTCGGCGGCGGTGGAGACGGCGTCGAAGCCGATGTAGCTGAAGAAGATGATGGCCGCACCGGCGCCGATGCCCGACAGCCCGTTCGGGGCGAACCCGCCGGTGGCGGGGTTGGTCCAGTTGTCAGGCTTGAGAAGGGTCAGGCCGACGGCGATGAAGAAGAGGATGATGCCGATCTTGAGCAGCACCATCGCGTTGTTCGAGTTGGCGGACTCCTTGATGCCGTACACGAGGAGGACGGTGATGAACATGACCGACAGGAACGCCGGGATGTTGGCGATGACCGGCAGGCCGAAGAGGACCGGCGCGCCCGTGACCGCCGAGGCCAGGTAGGCGGTGTTCGGGTCGGTGGCCCCGGCTGCGAGCGCCTTGACCGCGTCGTAGGCGGTCCGGTAGTCGGTGGCCAGCCACGCCGGCAGCGACAACCCGAAGTGACTGATCAGCTCCCGGAAGTGCCCCGACCATCCGATGGCCACGCCGATGTTGCCCACCGCGTACTCGATGATCAGGTCCCACCCGATGATCCACGCGACGAACTCACCGAGCGAGGCGTAGGCGTAGGTGTACGCCGAGCCGGCGATCGGCACCATGGCCGCGAACTCGGCGTAGCAGAGCGCCGCGAACCCGCAGGCCACGGCGGTGAGGATGAAGGAGAGGATGATGGCGGGGCCGGCGCCGGGCCGCGCGGCGTCGCCGACGATGGCGGTGCCGGTGGTGGCGAAGATGCCCGCCCCGATGGTGGCGCCGACGCCGAGCGCGGTGAGGTGCCACTTGCCGAGGGTCCGGCGGAGCCCGCCGCGCGAGGCGAGATCGTCCTCGCAATCCTGGACCGACTTGAGTCGGAAGAGCTGGCTCATCGCGTCCTATTTCGAAGGCAGGGTGAAGGTCATCCGGTACAAGCCCGGTACGGCCACATTTTCAGCGTTGCGCGCGGGCTTGAAGCGGTAGGTCATGGCGCGCTCGGTGAACCGGCGCGCATATTCGCGGTCCCTGATTTCCGGATCGGTGTCCACCCGCGACACCCGGCCGTCGGCCTGGACGTGGAAGATCACCTGGAGCGTGACGCCCCTCAGCTCTTTGGGCGGCCGGTCCATGGGGAAGTTGCCGTAGCTCCACTCCGGCTCGCGGCCCGTCCCCCCTCCGCCACCGCCCCCGGTACCCGGGCCGCTCCCGGCCCCGGTGCCGGTGCCCACGCCGCCACCGGACCCCCCGCCGCTCCCACCGCCGCTGCCGGGCCCGACGCCCGCCGCCCCCGCGCCTGCTCCACTCACCGGCACACTGTCCGCCACCTGCACGACCGCCGCGGGAGTCGGTGGCTGGATCGTTGGCGCGGGGGTCGGTGGCACGACTGCGGGTGGTGCGACTTCGGGTGGCCGGACGGTCGGCTGCTGTGCCGCAACCGGTACCGCGGCTCGCTGCAGCGGCGGGAGCGAAATATATCGGAGCCTCTGGCCCCCGCCACCCCCGCCGCCACCACCACCGGGCGGGAGCGACAGGCTTCCGGCCGCCGGCGTCTGGATGAACTCATCCACCGCGCCCCGGATGATGAGCACCAGGAGCACGACGTGGAAGAGCAGCGACACGGCCGCGCCGAGGAAGCGGCGCGGGTCGCGCCGCGCTTCGAACAGCGGGTGCCGTGGGAGGGACGGTGGGGTCTGGGTCACGGCTCCATGATACATCGGCGGGCGCCGGCACCACCGCCAGAGGCGGGGGCCGGCGCCCGTCGGAAGAGGCTATGAGGCGTACACACGGCCGGCTCCCGGGAGACGTCCGGAAGCCGGCCTGCCGCACGGGTGCTTCCTACTGCACGTCCTTCGGCGTGAACCCGATGACCTGGACGCCGGCACCGCGCGCGATGTCCATGGCCTCGATGACGTCCTGATAGATCCGGTTCGGGCCCGCCTTGACGAACATCAGCTTGGCCGGACGCGCGTCGTAGATGGCGTGCAGCTGCGCGTCGAGCTGGTCCTTCGGGTACGGCTGCGAGTTGATGGCGTAGGTGCCGTCATCCCGCAGTTCGAGCACGATCTGGAACGACGGCTGCTGGTTGGTCTGCGGCGTGTCGGGCGGCGGGACCTGGACGTCCATGGCCATCCGCGACAGCGGCTGCGTGATCATGAAGATGATGAGCAGCACCAGCAGCACGTCGATCATCGGCGTGACGTTGATTTCCGAGGAGACTTCCCCGGGGTTGCTTCCACCCGCGGACATGGACATGGGCTATTTCTCCTCTTCGTGCGCCAGGAGCCCGGTGTTCTGCGGCTCCGTGATGGCGGCGAGGACGCGCACGCCCGCCCGTCGGGCCAGTTCGACGGCGTCCTGCACCCGGCCGTACTTCAGGTTGTTGTCGGCCTTGAAGTACAGGATCTTGTCCTCGGTCCGGGCCGCGTACACCGTGCGGAGGTAGTCCTCCAGCACGGCTTCGTCGATCGGCTTGGTGTCGAGGAAGAACTTGCCGTTCCTGTCGATGCCGAGGATGACGTCCGTGTCCTCTTCGGGGCTCGGGTCCAGGTTCTTGCCCTTGGGCAGCGTGGCCTGGAAGCCGGCCGCGATGAGCGGCGTGACGATCATGAAGATGATGAGGAGCACCAGCATCACGTCGATCATCGGCGTGACGTTGATGTCCGCGTTCACCTTTCCCCTGCCACTACCCGTGGAGATGGCCACTGCCGGTCACCGCTTTCTGGGCCTGGAATTCCTTGGTGAAGATCGACCGGCCCGCCGCCGCGCCCACGTTCTTGATGAGCTGGTCGATGAGTTCCTTCGAGGCGTAGGTCATTTCGACCGA
>JAKLGU010000027.1 GCA_022710485.1 Gemmatimonadota bacterium
CACCGGCACCCAGCAAGTCGCGGAGGGCCCGGAGGAGGTCGTCGTCGGGGGCGATGCGAAGACGGCGCGCGCGGAGCCGGAGGGCCTCGCCGTTGCCGTCGCTCCACTCAATATAGACCGGCGCCGGCCCCGGGTGCGACGCGCAGAGCGCGGCGGCCGCCTTGACGGCGTCGGGGGGCGGGGCGTCCGGCGCCCGCCAGCGCAGGCTGACCCCGAGGGCGCCGCTCGCGCGCAGCTCCTCGAGCGGGCGGGCCGTCTCCACCACGAACGGTGCCCGGTCCTCGCCCCGGTCCCGCGCGCTGTAGCCCCCGCCCAGGAGGATGGCCGCGTCGGCCCGGATGACCTGGTTGAGCTTGGCCCACGCTTCCGGGAAGACGATCGCCTCCGCCGTCCCGTGGAAATCCTCCAGGGTGAGCCGCGCGTACTCCTTCCCGGTCTTCTTCGAGATCTGCCGTTTGAGCCCCGTCACCACCGCCGCCACGCTGACTTCGTGCTCGCTCCACTCGTGGAGGGTGGCCGTGGTGCGGGTGCCGAAGAGTTCCACCTCCGCGCGGAACCGCTCCAGCGGGTGCCCGGAGATGAAGAAGCCGATCACTTCCTTTTCCCGGGCCAGGCGCTCGGCCTCCGGCAGCGGGGGGACGTCGGGGAGGTTGTGGCCGGCCGGCCGGGAGGTCGGGAGCACCTCGCCGAACAGGGAGGATTGCCCCGCCTCCCGATCCTGCTGCCGAAGTTGCGCCTCCCCGAGGGCGGCGTCCAGCGCCTCCAGGTACTGCCGCCGGTGCCCGCCGAGCCCGTCGCAGGCGCCGGCCACGATCAATGACTCGATGACGCGGCGGTTGCCGAGCCGGAGGTCGATCCGGCCGACGAAGTCCCAGAGGTCGTGGAAGGGGCCGTCGCGCCGGGCCTCGATCATCGACTCGATCACGCCCGCGCCGACGTTGCGGATGGCGCCGAGCCCGAAGCGCAGCCGGTTTTCGCCGACGACGGTGAACTTGAAGCCCGATTCGTTGACGTCGGGCGGCATCACTTCGAGGCCGAGCTCGCGCGCCTCGTTGATGTATTGCACCACCTTGTCGGTGTTGCCAATTTCCGAACTGAGGAGCGCCGCCATGAACTCGGCGGGGTGATGCGCCTTGAGCCACGCCGTCTGGTACGACAGCACCGAATACGCGACGGAGTGCGACTTGTTGAAGCCGTACCGGCCGAAGGTCTCGATCTGCGCGCCGAGCTCCTCGGCCAGCCGCCGCGGGTGACCCTGGGCCATGGCCCGGTCCACGAACCGCCCCACCTCCTGCTTGATGAGCGCCTCGTCCTTCTTGCCCACCGCCTTCCGGAGCACGTCGGCTTCGGCCAGGCTGAACCCCGCCAGCACGTTGGCGATGCGCATCACCTGTTCCTGGTAGGTGATGACGCCGTACGTCGGTTCCAGGATGCCCCGCAGCGAGGGGTGCGGGTAGGTGACCGCCTCCTGTCCCAGCTTCCGGCGGATGAACACCGTGTGCATGCCCGCGTCGAGCGGCCCCGGCCGGAGGAGCGCGTTGGTGGCCACGAGGTCGTCGAAGCGGTCGCAGCGCATGGCGCGCAGCGTGTCGGTGGCGAGGGCCGACTCGAACTGGAAGACACCCGCGGTGCGGCCCTGCCGGAGGAGCTCATACACCTTGGGGTCGTCGTAGGTGGTGACGCCGAGGTCGGGCGCCGTGCCGTGGCGGGCCTGGATCATGGCCAGCGCGTCGTGGATCACGGTGAGGGTCTTGAGGCCGAGGATGTCCATCTTGAGCATCCCGACCTTTTCGAGCGCCCCCATCTCGTACTGCGTGATCATCACGTCTTCGCCGCCGGCGGACTGGCCCGCTCCCTTGGTGGGTGCGGTGCAGACCGGCACGTAGTCGGGCAGCGGGCCCGGCGCGATGACCACGCCGGCAGCGTGCACCGACAGGTGGCGGGAAATCCCCTCGATCCGCGAGCTCAGGTCCATCAGCCTGCCGTACACCGGGTTGCTCTTCACCAGCTCGCGCAGCTCGTCCACCTTCTTGACGGCTTCGGGGATGGTCACGTTGAAGCCGGGACCGGAGGGGATCAGCTTCGTGATCTTGTCCGCGTCGCCGGGGGCGATCTTGAGGACGCGAGCCACGTCCTTGACCGCCGCGCGCGCCTTCATGGTGCCGAAGGTGACGATCTGCCCGACGCTCTCCCGCCCGTACCGCTGCCGCACGTACTCGATCACCTCGCCGCGCCGCTCGAAGCAGAAGTCCACGTCGATGTCGGGCATGGAGACGCGCTCGGGGTTCAGGAACCGCTCGAAGAGCAGGTCGAACCGGAGCGGGTCCACGTCGGTGATGCGGAGCGCGTAGGCCACCAGCGAGCCTGCCGCGGAACCGCGGCCGGGCCCGACCGGGATCCCGCGCTCTCGCGCCGCGGCGATGAAGTCCTGCACGATCAGGAAGTAGCCGGCGTAGCCCGCGGTGTTGATGACCCCGAGCTCGTACTCCAGCCGCTCCAGGACCGGCTGGGGCAGGGGCGTGCCGTAGCGCTGCGCCGTCCCCTCCCGCGCGAGGTGGTCCAGGAGCGCTTCGTCGGTGGCGTAGCCCTGCGGCCGCGGGAAACTCGGCAGGAAGTAGCGCTTCTCGAAGTCGAGCTCGCAGAGGTCCGCCACACGCTGGGTGTTGTCGATGGCCTCCGGGTGGTCGGGGAAGAGGGCGCGCATCTCCTTTTCCGACTTCACGAACGACTCCTGCCCGGTGAAGCGGAAGCGCTTGGGGTCGTCGAGGTCGGCACCGGTTCCGATGGCCAGGAGGACGTCGTGCGCCTCGGCGTCCTCGCGGCGGAGGTAGTGCGCGTCGTTGGTGGCCACCACGCCGAGCCCGAGGTCCTGGCCCAGCCGGAGCATCCCTTCCGTCACGAGGTCTTCCTCGGGGATGCCGTGCTTCTGGAGCTCCAGCCAGAAGCGGTCCGGGCCGAAGCACTTGGCGAACCAGGCCGCGCTCCGGCGCGCCTCCTCGTAGTTGCCCTGCCGCAGGTAGAGCGCCACTTCGCCGGAGAGGCAGGCGGCCAGGCAGACGATCCCCTCGGAGTGCGCCTCGAGCACCTCCTTGTCGATCCGCGGGCGGCGGTAGAAGCCCTCGGTGAACCCGATCGAGCTCAGCTTGATGAGGTTCTTGTAGCCGGTGCGGTTCTGGGCCAGCAGGACGAGGTGGCTGTAGAAGGCAGGGGCGCCGGACGGCTTTTCGCGCTGGCGGCGGGAGCCGAAGGCGAGGTACGCCTCGAAGCCGAGAATCGGGCGGATCTTGGCGGCCTTGGCCGCCTCGTAGAACGACCAGGCCGCATGGAGGTTGCCGTGGTCGGTGACCGCCAGGCTGTCCATGCCCATCCCGCGGACATGGTCGACCAGCGCATCGAGGCGGTTGGCGCCGTCGAGGAGCGAGTATTCGCTGTGGGTATGGAGGTGGGCGAACGCCATGGCCTGCCGGACGTGTCGCGCTCGGGGACCACCGGCGTCCGGCGGGACACCTGCGGGGCGGCGCAACGACGCGTTGAAAGAGGGTCGGGCCCCTCGCCCCGAACGCGGGACGCGGGCACGAAACCCGTCGACGGAGGGAAGCTATCGGCCGGGGATGTGATTGTCAAAAGCCGTTGCGACGTCTTATTTTGCAGCCCTGACTCCCTGCCCGAATCGCCACCCCGGAGCTGCATCCGTGAAGTCCTTCCGACGCCGCGCCACGCTGCCCCTGTGCCTCCTTGCCGGCGTCGCCGCCTGCTCCAGTGGCGACGGGGGAACCGGCCCGACCGTCCCCGAGCTCAGCTGCAGTCCGGGGCCGGCGCCGACGGTCATGAACGCGGGCGAGTATCGCATCCTGAACCCCAACCTCTCCGAAGGCTGCATCCGGCTTCCGGCGGCGGCCGCGTCCGGTGCGGAGTACCTGATCGCCGCGCTCTCCACCGCCGGCCAGGTGACGTCGACCGGGGTGACCATCGACTACGCCATGCAGGGGATGAACACCGCCGCCCCCGCCGTTGCACCGCTCCCCTCCCCGCTGCTCGAGGCGTGGCGTCCCTCCGGCACGGCGGAGGACTTCCACGCCATGCTCCGGATCCGCGAGCGCGCGCTCGCCGCCTCGCCCGGTGCCCGCTTCGGCGCGGGCGCGCCCCCGGTGCAGGGCATCCCACCGGTCGTCGGCGTCAAGGACACCTTCCAGGTCTGCGGCAGCACCACCTGCTCGTTCTTCAAGACGGTGATCGCCACCGCCAAGTACGTCGGCCCCAAGGGCGCCATCTTCCTCGACGACGTGGTCCCGGCGGGTGGCTTCACCCAGGCGGACATCGACACCCTCGGCATCCTCTTCGACGGTGGCGTGGCGGGCACGGCGCCAAACATGTACCAGATCGACACCACCGCGTTCGGGCGTGAATCGGACATCGACGCCAACGGCAAGGTGATCTTCCTCCTGACCGATGCGGTGAACGACCTGAGCGGCAGCTGCACCGGCGGGAGCATCATCCTCGGCTTCTTCTACGGCGGCGATCTCCTCCCCCGCACCGGCGGCAATCCCGGCTCCAACGAGGCCGAGATCTTCTACGGGCTCGTGCCCAACACGACGGGCGGGTGCGCCGTCTCGCTCAACTTCGTGAAGCAGCAGATCGCTCCCGTGTTCATCCACGAGTTCCAGCACATGATCTCGTACAACCAGCACGTGCTGGTCCGCCCCGGCGTCAGCGGGGAGGAGGTCTGGCTGAACGAGGGGCTCTCCCACTTCGCCGAGGAACTCGGCGGCCGCCTCCTTGGCGACGGGCCGGGACAGGGCCTGGCCTCGTCGCGACTGGTGCAGTTCATGATCCCCAACCTGCTCAACGCCAACGACTACCTGCTCGATCCCGAGGCGCATTTCCTGATCACGCCGGACAACTCGACCGGGACGCTCCAGGAGCGCGGCGCCAACTGGCTCTTCGTGCGGTGGCTCGCCGACCATTACGCCGTCGACACCTTGGGGACGAGCCTGACCCGGCAGCTCGTGGGCACGTCGTTGCTGGGCAGCGCCAACGTCCAGGCGGCGACCGGGGCCACCATGAGCACGATGGTCCCGCTCTGGCAGCTGGCGAACTACCTCGACAACCTGCCCGCCTTCACGCCAGTGGAGGAGAAGCTTCAGTACCCGAGCTGGGACTTCCGGTACATCTACGACACCCTCAACGCCCAGCGCCCCGACCTGGTGTCCCGACCGTACCCGCTGCGGCCGGACAGCACAACGACGGGCACCTACAGCCGCACCGGCACCCTCCGCGGTGGGTCGGGCCGCCACCTGCGGATCCTGCAGCCCGCCGCCGCCAGCGGCGTGGACGTGATACTCGCCAGGAAGAGCGGCGAGGGCTTCCCGGACGACCGCGGCGTGCGCTTCGGCGTGGTGCGGATTCGCTGACGGAGGCCCGGGTGCGGCACATCGTGCTGGCCACCCTTGCGGCGGCCCTCGCCCCGCCGGCCGTCGCGCAGGCGCCGCCGGCCATCGTCACGACACTCCCCCCGTCGACCCGTTCCGCCGCCATGGCCGACGCCGGGGTGGCGCTCATCGGCGACGCCGGCAGCGTCTTCATCAACCCGTCCGGTCTCGCCACGATCAAGGTGCTCAGCCTCGAGGGTGCATATGTCCCCTTGTCCGGCGGCGCCTCGCTTTGGCAGGCGGCGGGAGCGTTCCGCCTGGGCCAGTTCAATCTCGGGGGCGGCGCCGCGTACCTGCTGCTGCCCGACACCTCCGCCTACATCGACAACGTGACCTGGGTCGGGTCCGCGGACTTTCGCTTCGGCCTCCTCTCCATCGGCGCCTCGGGCCGGTACGTCTCGGCGGAGGACACCAGCGGACAGGTCAACCGCTCCTTCACCACCGACGCCGGCTTTACCGCAGCAGTGTTCGACATCATGGCGCTGGCGGTGTCGGTCCAGAACATCGGCAATCAGCAGCTCTCGGGGCTCGGCGTGAACCTGCCGACCACCACGCACCTGGGGTACATGCTGAACCTGGTGGATCCCCAGGGGACCGGCCGCCTGCTCGGCACGATCGAATGGGTCTGGACCGAGGGGCGGGACACGCGCTTCCTGGTCGGCGTGGAGGCGGGCGCAGTCATCAAGGGCGCCGGCGTGGTGCTGCGCGCGGGGTACGGCCCCGCGCCCCTCGGCCCGACCGAGGGCCGGTGGACCTTCGGCGGCGGCGTGCTCCTCGGGCGGCTTGGCCTCGACTACGCCTACCAGGCGGAGAACTTCTTCGGCGATGCCGTGCACTCCTTCGGCCTGCGACTGACCCCGTGAGGTGGCGATGCGATGGAGACCTGTCCGCGTGATCGTCGCGATCGTGGCCGTCCTGATGATCGGGTTCAGCACGGCGTATGTGTCCAGCGGCGAGGTGAGGTACCTGACCCGTGCGGGCCTCGAGGAGACCCAGATCCTCACGGAGCGGAAGCCGATCGCCAAGGTCCTCCGGAATCCCGACCTCGACCCCGCCGTCCGCGGCCAGCTGGAGCTGGTGCTCCAGGCGCGCGATGCGGCCGCCGGCCTCGGCCTGAAGGCCGAGGACACCTACACCCAGTTCACTGACGTCGGGCGCGACACCCTCCTGCTGGTCCTCTCCGCCTCGCCCCCCGACTGCCTCTGCCCCGTCACCTGGAAGTACCCGATCGTGGGTCGGGTTCCCTACAAGGGGTTCTTCGACCCGAAAATGGCACGTGCCGCAGCCGAGGAGCTCGACGCCCGGGGGCTCGACACCTACCTGCGCCCGTCGGGGGCGTTCTCGACCCTGGGGTGGTTCAACGATCCCCTCCTCTCCACGGCGCTCGGTGGGGACTCGGTGGAGATCGCCGCCCTCGTCTTCCACGAGGTGGCCCACAACACGCTGTACGTGAAGAGCGCCACGCCGTTCAACGAGACGTTTGCGCAGATGGTGGGATACCGCTCGGCGGAGGCGTTCTTCCGCGAGCGGGGGGACAGCGCGCTCGCCGCGCGCGCAGCGGATCGCTGGCACGACGAGCAGGTCCTCGCCGCGTTCTACGACTCCTTGGCGGCGCGGCTCGACACGCTGTATGCGTCCAAGCCGGATTCCGCGGCGCTCGCCGCCGGGCGCGCCGAGGCGGGGCGCTGGTCCGGGGAGCAGCTCGAGGGGCCGGTGGGAGCGGCGTTGCGAACGATTCAGGTGGGGCGGGTCGCCGACCGTCCGGTGAACAACGCGCGACTCATCGCCGCGCGAATCTACCGGACGCATTCCGCCTGGTTCGAGGAGTGGTACCAGCGGAACGGTGCCGACATCAGGCTATCAGTAGAAAGGCTCCAGCCGGTGGTGGCTGGAGCCGAGGGAGATACTGCGTTCGTTCGCCTTCGTGCCGCGCTCGACGGCGGCGGGGCCGGGGCTGCTTCAGCCGGCAGCCCGTAGGCGCCGGCCCCGCAACCGCCCCTGCGGGTGCCGGATGGCCTCCTCGGCGACGCTGAGGTCCACGCGCACCCGCCCTGAGCCCTCCAGGATCCCCGCCACGTCGGCCACCGGCCCCGAGACTGGCTGGAAGACGGCAAAGCTCAACCCTTCCTCGCTCCGCATGATCTGCCGCGTGGCCATCGCCCAGGTGGAGCCCACCCCGCCTGGCCGCAGCCCCACCACGAGCGGCACCGCCTCGGTCGGCAGCGACTTTCCGTCGTGCCCCGGCAGCGAGAGCGCGGCCGCCAGGGCCACCCATCCGTCCCACTCGTCGGTCGTCACCAGGTGCGTGAAGCGCCACTCCTCCTCCCGCACCACGGTGATGAACTCCTGGACCAGGCGCTCCGGCGACGGGTGGTGCTCGCCGTCCGAGCGGGTGAGAAGCGACGCGCCGTGGTCGCCGAACCAGCGCTGCGTCGGCGTGAGGTCGGCGGGACGGCGGCCGGAGAACGCCGCGTACCGGCGCGTGATGGCCACCTGCCGTTCCGCCTCGGCCCGCTGCTCCGGGAACTCGGCCGATTCCACAGCGCCGGTGAACGCCACCTCGGCGGCCAGGTACCGGCCGGCGCCGCGCAGGATCTTTCCGCGCAGGTGCAGGGTGCCGCTGTGCGGCTCGAGCGCGAAGGCGCGGTCGAGCGCCAGCAGGGCCCGGTCGTGCTCGCCGAGCCGGTACGCGGCGTAGCCCGCCTCGTGCCAGACCATCGCGAAGTCGGGATTCCGCGCGGCGGCCTGCTCCAACGCCACCAGTCCCTCGCGGTAGCGGCCCAGTTCAACGAGCGCGGCGCCCTTCAGGGCGAGCGGCAGCGCGGATTCGCCGAACTGGTCGGCGGCCTGCGCCGAGAGCGCGAGCGCCTCCTCGAACCGGCGCTGGCCGCGCAGCATCTCGAAGTACTCGCACCAGGCCAGCTTCAGGTCCGGTTGCCGGTCGATGAGCTCGAGGTACGCCTCCTCCGCCTCATCGAGCGACGCGTCGCGGAGAAGGTGCCGCGCCCGGGCCAGGGCACGCTCACTGGGCTCGGTGGCGAACACGCGGAACTGGGATGTGGTGAACATGCCGCGAATGTATCGGCCGGACGGAATCGCGCCAGAGGGGGCGCCTTCGAGGTTGCCCGCGCCGGCCTCGCGCCCCGCCGACTTCCGTGTACCTTTCCCCTGTTCCGCCCGCCTATCACCGTCAGCTCTTCCGAGGACGTCTCCCCATGGACACCGGATTCGTGACCCGCGAACAGGAACGCCTGCTGGGCGAACTGTTCAGCTTCCTGCGCATCCCGAGCGTGAGCACCCTGCCGGCCAACGCCGGAGACTGCCGGCGCGCGGCCGACTGGCTCATGGACGAGTTCACACGGCTCAAGTGCGCCAAGGTCACCCTCCTCGAGGGGAAGGGGCACCCGATCGTCTGGGCGGAGAGCCCCCGCGTCCCCGGCAAGCCCACGGTGCTGGTCTACGGGCATTACGACGTTCAGCCCCCCGATCCCCTCGACGAGTGGATCTCCCCACCATTCGAGCCGACGATCCGCGGCCCGAACCTGTACGCCCGCGGCGCGGTGGACGACAAGGGGCAGGTGTTCACGCTCCTCAAGGCGTACGAATCGGTGCTCGACGCCGACGGCCGGCCGCCGCTGAACGTCAACTTCATCATCGAGGGCGAAGAGGAGTGCGGCGGCGACGTGATCGTGGACCGCCTCAACCTCGAGCCGGAACGCACCCACGCGGACGCGGTCCTGGTGGCGGACATGGGGTACTACGCCCCCGGCATCCCGGCGGTCTACACGGCGCTCCGCGGCATGTGCTACGCCGAGATTCACCTCCGGACGCTGGAGCGGGACCTCCACTCCGGCACCTACGGGGGCGTGGCGCCCAACGCGCTGGAAGCGCTCTGCCGTCTGTTGATGGACCTGAAGGGGGTGGACGGCCGCATTCACATCCGCGGCCTCTACGACCAGGTGGTGCCCCCGACGGAGGCCGAGCTCGAGGCGTGGAGAGGGCTCCCCTTCAATGTGCACGAGTACATGAAGGAGGAAGTGACCTCGACCGCGCTCACCGGCCTCAAGGAGTATTCGATCCTGGAGCGGACCTGGGCCCTGCCGACCTTCGAGATCCACGGGATCATGGGCGGCTTCACCGGCGAGGGCGCCAAGACGGTCATCCCCTCCAAGGCGGCCGCCAAGGTCAGCCTGCGGCTGGTGCCGGGACTGACCCGCGACGGCGTCCAGGCGGCGCTCGAGAAGACGGTGCAGGCGCTGGCGCCGACCTGGGCCAAGGCCGAGGTGCGGCCGCTCCACGGGGCGGACCCGGTGGAGGTGGACGTGGATGCGCCGGCGTTTGCCGTGCTCGACCGCGCGTTCGAGGAGGTGGTGGGGCGCCGGACGGTGTCGGTGCGGGCGGGCGGGTCCATCCCCATCGTCCCGAAGCTGGGAATGACGGGCGCCCCGGTCCTGCTCACCGGGGTGGGGCTGCCCGATGACGGGCTGCATTCTCCGAACGAAAAGATCGCCGTTCAGCAGATCTGGGACGGCATCCGGGTCTTTGGACGGTTCTTCGAGTTGATGGCGGAGGAGAAGCCGACGAAGCGGTGACGAATCAGCCGGCGACGAGCGCCCTGATCGAGGCGATGACCCCGGCCACGAGGTCGTCGGCCCAGTAGTCGCCCGGGTGCTCGGAGGCGGGCAGGGTGGCGGCGCGCTGTTCCAGGTAGGTTATCGCTGTGGCCGTCCATTCGGACTGCGCCGAGGGCACGACGGCCCAGGCCCCGGTGGCACGGAGTTCGAGGGCGCTCAGCGCCTCGAGTTCCCCCTCGAGGCCGCGGATCGTGGCTGGAGCACGGAGCCGGGCGGCGATCAGGTCGAGCGCCTGCGCGGCATCAGGATCGAGTTGATCGGGATTCGGACGGTGGGCGTGCCGGGCATCGGCGATCATCTCGGCCAAGCGGATGCAGACGGCCCGGACCGATGGCGTCAGCGGCGCCGGGACATCCGCGGCCCAGCTGTCGGCGGCCCGCAGGATCTGCGTCACGCGTTCGTCCGCGATCGTCTGCGGTGTGCGCTTGGGAAGAATGTCCGCCATGGAGTGGAGATTGGCGGAGCCTACCTAGAAAGGCAACCTCGGCGCCGCAAAGTTCCAATCCTCAAACATCGCTGGGTGCGGCGTGCGGTCGAATACCCGGCCGAACGCCTCCGTCACGGCGTCGCGGGCGGCGGCCGCCAGGTCTGCCGGGGCGGTGGATCCGAGCTCGCGCTGGACGCTCGTCATCGTGACGCCGGCGATGCCGCAGGGCACGATCAGGTCGAAATAGTCGAGCTCGGTGGAGACGTTCAGCGCGAATCCGTGGAAGGTGACCCACTGCTTCACGTGGATCCCGATGCTCGCGATCTTCCTTCCCCTCGTCCAGACGCCGGTCTGCCCCACGCTCCGCTCGCCGGGGATGCCCAACGTGCCCAGGGCCACGATCAGCGCTTCCTCGACGGTGCGGAGATACCAGTGCAGGTCCTGTCGGTGGTGCGACAGGTCGAGGATCGGGTAGCCCACCAGCTGCCCGGGGCCGTGAAAGGTCACGTCGCCGCCGCGCTCGACGTCGAACACCTCGACGCCCCGCGCGCGGATCTGCTCGGGGGAAAGCGGAAGGCTGGTCTCCCTGGTGCCGCGGCCGAGCGTGACCACAGGGTCGTGCTCGACGAGGAGGAGCAGGTCTTCCGTAGTCTCCCCCTCCTGGCGCGCGCGGCAGAGCCGGCGCTGGAGCTCGAGCACCTCGCCGTACGGACGCCGGCCGAGTTCGGCCACGAGCAGCCGACGCGCCTCGCTCACTCGCCTGCCCGCAGCCGCCGAATCCGCCGCCCCAGCGCCCACGCCCCGGCCCCGCAGGCGAGCGCCGCCAGCCCAAGGCCTGCAGCCCCGCCGAGTTCATTCACGGGAGTGAGGAGCAGCGCCATGACGAAGGTGGCGAAGGCGGTCACCAGGCTCAGGCCGCCGCGTCGGTAGAGGGGAACGGGTGCCAGCGCGGTCCAGCAGGACAGGGCGGCCACGCCGCAGGCACCGAGCGTGCCGAATATGAGCAGGATGGCGGCGGGCTGGTTCGGGTCGGGCTGGTCGGTCGGTGGGCCCTGCGCTACGAGCGCGCGGACGCCGAGAAGCACCGCCGCCACCAGTGCGGTGCCGAGGAGGATCCCGAACCCAATCGACGCGCCGGCCAGGGGGACGTAGTCCTCGGCTGGGGCCAGCGGGTTCCAGTGCTCGGGGCGCTCGGTTGATGGCTGTTGCATTCCCGCTTTCCCGCTTCCCCGCCTAGGTATGAATCACCCTCCCCATCGAATCGAGCGCCGCCTCGGCGATCGCCTCCGACAGGGTGGGGTGAGCGTGGACCGCCAGGTCCACTTCCTCGACGGTGTACTCGTTCTCGCGGGCCACCGCGAGTTCGTGGATCATCTCGGAGGCGTGCCCGCCGACGATGTGCGCGCCGAGGATCTCGCCGTACTTCTTCTCGCGAATGATCTTGACGAAACCCTCGGTCTCGTTCGACGCCCGGGCGCGTCCGTTGGCGCTGAAGGGGAAGCGGCCGACCTGGTAGTCGAGCTTCTTCTCCTTGCACTGCTCCTCGGTGAGCCCGATGCTGGCCACCTCGGGATGACAGTAGGTGACGCTCGGGATGTTGTCGTACCGGATGGCGTGCGGCTTGTGCCCGGCGATCCGCTCCGCCACCACGGCGCCCTCGCGGCTCCCCTTGTGCGCCAGCATCGGCGGGCCGGCCACGTCGCCAATGCAATAGACACCCGGCGCGGTCGTCTCGAGGGTGGCGAGGTTCACCTTGACGAAACCGCGGTCGGTGAGCTGCACGCCGGCCTCCTTGAAGCCCATCTCCTCGGTGTTCACCGCGCGTCCGGCCGCCATCAGGACCTTGTCCGCGGTGACGGACTTCTTCTCGCCGCCGGCCTCGATCTCGAGCGTGACGGAGTCCTTGCCCACCGTGGCCTTGAGCACCTTGGCGCCGGCGAGTACTTCGATGCCCCGCTTCTTGAAGGACTTGGCCAGCGTGTCGGAGCATTCGGCGTCCTCGATGGGGAGGATGCGGGGCAGCGCCTCCACCAGCGTCACCTTGGTCCCGAAGGCGTTGAAGATGTCGGCGAACTCGGAGCCGACCGCACCGGCGCCGACGACGATCATCGACTTGGGCGCCGCCTCGAGGAAGAGCGCCTCGTCCGAGCTGATGACGGTCGTCTTGTTGATCTCGAGCCCGATCTGCGGAATGCCCTTGACCCGCGAGCCGGTGGCGATGACCACGGCCTTCTTCGCCTCGTGCACGTCGGCCCCGACCTTCACCTTCTTGCCCGGGAGCAGGGTGCCGGTCCCCTTGATGACCGTCACCTTGTTCTTCTTCATCAGGAACTCCACGCCCTTGGAGTTCTG
>JAKLGU010000028.1 GCA_022710485.1 Gemmatimonadota bacterium
GCCTCGTCGCCGCATTGGCCGACCGCTACCGCATCGAGCGGGAGCTGGGCCAGGGGGGCATGGCCACGGTGTACCTGGCCCAGGACCTCAAGCACGACCGCAAGGTCGCGCTCAAGGTGCTGAAGCCGGAATTGGCGGCCGTCATCGGCGCCGAGCGCTTCGTGGTGGAGATCAAGACCACCGCCGCGCTGCAGCACCCCCATATCCTGCCCCTCTTCGATAGCGGGGAGGCGGGGAAGCGGGAAAGCGGGGAAGGGGTCTTTCTCTACTATGTCATGCCCTACATCGAGGGAGAGACCCTACGCACGAAGCTCGATCGCGAAACCCAGCTTGGCATCGATGAAGCAGTGCGCATTGCCGTAGCCGTGGCCGATGCGCTGGACTACGCCCACCGGCACGGCGTCATCCACCGCGACATCAAGCCCGAAAACATCCTGCTCCACGACGGGCGGCCGATGGTGGCGGACTTCGGCATCGCGCTGGCCCTGAGCGCCGCGGCCGGCGGCCGGATGACCGAGACCGGCATGTCGCTCGGCACCCCGCACTACATGAGTCCCGAGCAGGCCACCGCCGAGAAGGAGATCACCGCCCGCAGCGACGTCTATTCGCTGGGCAGCGTGCTGTACGAGATGCTCACCGGGAACCCGCCGCACACCGGCGCCTCGGCCCAGCAGATCATCATGAAGATCGTGACCGACACCGCGCGCCCCGTGACCGAGCTTCGGAAATCGGTGCCCGTCAACGTGGCGGCCGCGGTGGCCAAGTCCATCGAGAAGCTGCCGGCCGACCGGTTCGAGAGCGCCAAGGCCTTCGCCGAGGCGCTCGACAATCCGGGGTTCCGCGGGACGACGGCATACGCGGCGGCGGGCGAAGCGCCGCGCCGGAGCCGCACGGCCGCTCTGACCGGGTGGGCGCTGGCCGGACTCCTGCTCCTGGCGCTCGTGGCGACGTGGCTCCGACGGCCCCCTCCGGTCGAGGCGCCGACGCGGCGGTACACCGTGAGTTTTCCCGCCGACCAGAGCTATTTCAACTTCGCGGGGATGGAAATCGCAATCTCCCCGGATGGCAGCCGTTTCCTATATCCCGGGGGGCCGGCGCGCGACAAGTCGGAGTTCATTCTCCAGGAGCGGGACCAGCTCGCCGGCCGGATCCTCCCCGGCATGACCAACGCCTTCTCCCCGGTCTTCTCTCCGGACGGGCGGCGCATCGCATTTCGCGACCAGCGCTTCGGCGCCCTGAAGGTGATTTCCCTCGACGGGTCGACGCCCACCACCCTGCTGGATTCGCTTCCCGGCTTCCTCAACGGCGGGCTCGCCTGGGGTAGTGATGGGTATATCTATGCGTCCGGAACGAAGGGGACGCGAGGCATCCTGTTCCGGATCCCGGAGACCGGCGGCGCGGCCGAGCCCGTCACCGAGGCGGATAGCACCGCCGGCACGGTCGGACACATCGGACCCGCGTCGTTGCCCGGCGGGCGCGGCATCGTCTACACCGAATGGCACGGCCCGACGCGCGGGAATGACAACTGGATCGTGGCGTGGGACTTCCAGAACCGCCGAAGCCTCCGGTTGGTACAGGGACTCCAGGCGTGGTACCTCGAGGCGGGATTCCTGCTCGTGTTACGGCCCAACGGCATTGCCGTCGCGGTGCCGTTCGACGCCGACAAGCTGGCCGTCACCGGCCCCGAGACGCCGGTGCTGGAGGGGCTCGGGATCGGCAACCTCGGCACCGCGAATCTCACCGTGTCGTCCGAGGGCACGCTGATCTATCGCTCGGGGAATGCGCAGCCAACCCAGCGGCCGGTCATTCCAGCCAGGCTCACCCGGGCCGGCCAGGAGAGCGACATTGATCCCGCCTGGTCGTACACCCCGGCCTTCAACGGCGGGTTGAGCCTGTCACCGGACGGATCCCGCCTCGCCGTGGCCATCCACGGCAACCCGGTCGGCGACATCTGGATCAAGGACTTGGACCGCGGTCCGCTCAGCCGGGTCACCTTCGACAACTCGGTCAAGTATCGGCCGCTCTGGATGCGAGACGGGGAGTCGGTGAGCTACATCATCGAGGATGGACCGTCCAGCGCCATCCTCCGGCGGCGGGCGGACGGCGGCGGCGCGGTGGACACGGTCATCACCTCGACCCACACCATCGCCGAGGCCGCGTGGTCCGGAGACGGCTCCTGGCTCGCCTATCGGGTCACCATGCCGAGCCGGGACATCTACGCCATTCGGCCGGGCATCGACTCTGTGGGGATTCCGGTGGTGGCTTCGCCCAAGTTCGACGAACGGGCTCCGACCATCTCTCCCGACGGGAAGTGGTTGGCCTATCAATCGGACGAGTCGGGGCGCGACGAGATCTATATTCGCGCTTTCCCCGACTCCGCTGCTGGCCGCCGGCAGGTGTCGCCGGCCGGAGGGGGCGAACCCCTCTGGTCCCATAGCGGCCGCGAACTGTTCTACCGGTCGACGTCGGGGCAGATGATGGCGGTGCAGATCACGACCGCCCCGTCGCTGACCGTGGGAGCGGAGCTGGCGCTGTTCGTGGACTCCACTTACCTCCGCGCCCCGAGCTACCGCGCCTACGACGTGACCCAGGACGACAAGGGGTTCGTGATGTTGCGGTTGCTCCCGGAGACTGCACAGGCGACAACGGGCCAATTGGTGTTCGTGGACAACTGGTTCACGGAGCTGAAGGCGAAGATGGGGAAGAAGTAGTGATGCGGCCTCGCAATGACAAAACGCAGGATTGGAGCGTCTGATGACTTCCCCGCTTCCCCGCCTTGATGCCGCATTATCCGACCGCTACCGCCTCGAGCGCGAACTCGGGCAGGGCGGCATGGCCACCGTCTACCTGGCGCAGGACATCAAGCACGACCGCCGGGTGGCGGTCAAGGTGCTGCGGCCGGAGCTCGCCGCCGTCATCGGCGCCGACCGCTTCCTGAGTGAAATCAAGACGACCGCCAACCTCCAGCACCCGCACATCCTGCCGCTGTTCGACAGCGGGGAGGCGGACGGCTTCCTGTTCTACGTCATGCCGTATGTCGAAGGCGAGACGGTCCGCGACCGGATGAACCGGGAGAAGCAACTCCCCGTCGCCGATGCCGTCCGCATCACCGCGGAAGTGGCCTCGGCGCTCGACTACGCCCACCGCCACAACGTGATCCACCGCGACATCAAGCCCGAGAACATCCTCCTGCACGACGGCTCGGCACTGGTGGCCGACTTCGGCATCGCGCTGGCCGCCAGCAAGGCCGGCGGCACCCGGATGACCGAGACCGGCATGAGCCTCGGTACACCGCACTATATGAGCCCCGAGCAGGCGATGGGCGAGCGGGAGATCACCGCGCGGAGCGACGTGTACGCGCTCGGCTGCGTGCTCTACGAAATGCTCACCGGCGATCCGCCCTTTACTGGCTCCACCGCGCAGGCCATCGTGGCGCGGGTCGTGACCGAGACGCCGCGTCCGATGCTGCCGCAGCGCGGGACCATCCCGGCGCACGTCGAGGCCGCCGTGCTGACCTCGCTGCAGAAACTGCCCGCCGACCGGTTCAAGTCCGCGGCGGAGTTCGCCGAAGCGCTGGCTGACCGGCAGTACACCTCCTCGGCCACCGTCGCGATCCCTGCCGCAGGCCCTCCCCGCAGCCGGGTCGCGACGATCGGTCCGTGGGCACTTGCCGCCGTGACCCTGGCGGCCGGACTTGCGATCGGCGCCCGCGCGCTGGCACCTAAGGCCGACGTCCGGCCGCTCCGACTCTCGATCCCCGTTCCCTCCGAGCTGCCGCCGATCGCCATCCGGCTCTCGCCCGACGGGGGAACACTGGCCTACGTCAGCGGGCAGGGAGACCGTTTCTCTATCTATACGCGACGGCTCGACGACCTGCAGCCGCGCCGGCTCGATGGGACAGACGATGGATTCACCATCAGCTTTTCCCCCGACGGCCAGTCGATCGCCTATCTCGGCACCAACAACTCGCCACGGAAGGTCCCGATCGGTGGCGGGACTTCCGTCGCCATCCCGGTGGAAGGTGGCGCCGGGCTCACCGCCATCGAGTACGACGGGCCCGACCGGTTCATCGTGTCCACCCAGGGCGCCCTCGCCACCCTCGCCCCCAACGGGGCGCTGACCCGATTCGCCACGCCCGACTCCGCGACCGGTGAGACCGCCTTTGCGCTCGACCAGGTGCTGCCCGATCACTGGGTACTCGCCCGCTACTGGCGGGCGCCACCGAACGGGCCGGTCGTGGCCATCGAACCGGCGACCGGGCGGCGCGTGACGGTGGTGGACGCGAACGTGGCGTGGGCGGGGTACGCCAACGGCATGCTGGTCTGGGCTCTCCCCGACGGGACTCTCTTCGCCGCCCCGTGGGATCTCAAGAAGAAGAGCCCGGTGGGGCCCGGCAGCCCGCTGGGGGCCACCGTGCTCTCCATTCTCGGGTTCCTGCCGCCGATCACCGTCGGCCCTGGCGGCCTCGCCTACGTCCCGACCCAGGCGCGCGCGCTGGTCCAGGTCGACCGGTCCGGCCGGTCTTCGGTCGTGCTCGGAACCGACCGGACCTACCACAATCCACGGGTGTCGCCGGACGGGCGGCGCATCTCGATGGACTTCACGGAGCAGGAGCGCGACGTCTGGCTGTTCGACATTGCCGACTCGACGCTCACCCGCTTCGGGTTCGATTCGACGGCCCACGACGCCGAGTGGATGCCCGACGGGAGCGGACTGCTCTTCGCCGTCGTCAGGAACGGGACGATCGGCGAGTTCCGGCGCCAGTTCGACAAGGGGGGGCGGGCAGACTCCGTCTTCTTCGGGCCGGAGCAGATTTCCATCCACTCGGTGACGGCGGACCAGCGCACCGGAATCGGGGTGGTCATCGAGGGCTCCGCCTTCGACATCGTGGCCGTGAACCTCGAGGGTCCGGCCCGGTTCGACACCCTGCTCGCCACGCGGTACTCCGAAGGGTGGCCGGCGCTCTCCCCGGACAACCGGTGGCTCGCCTACCAGTCGGACGAATCGGGGCGCATGGAGGTGTACCTGCGCGCCTGGCCGAGCCTCGGCTCCAAGGTCCAGGTGTCGCAGAACGGGGGCACGGAGCCGACCTGGTCCCGCGACGGGAAGGAACTGTTCTACCGGTCGGGGGGCGGCGCGGAGCCGAAGCTGGTGGCCGCGGTGCTCGTGGACGGGCGGGTCCAGGCGCGGACCGAGCTGTTCAGCGTCGGCCGGTACGAATTCTCCACTCCGCACCGGAACTACGATGTCTTCCCCGACGGACGGTCGTTCGCCATGGTGCGGCAGGGCACGCCGGGCCAGCAGGCCGAGGTCGTGTATCTTCAGAATCTGCCGGGGCTGATGGAACGGCGGTAGTACACCTGCTTCTGTCATTGCGAGGAGGCCCCGTCAGGGGCCGACGAAGCAATCTCGGACTGGCACGAGATTGCTTCGGCCACTCCGTGGCCTCGCAATGACAAAACGAGAAATTGGAGTATTTGATGCCTGACCCGCTTCCCCGCCTCTCCGAGGCCCTCGCCGACCGCTACCGCCTCGAGAAGGAGCTCGGCGCGGGTGGCATGGCCACGGTGTACCTGGCGCAGGACATCAAGCACAACCGCAAGGTGGCGGTCAAGGTGCTGCGGCCGGAACTCGCCGCCGTCATCGGTGCCGAGCGGTTCCTGTCCGAAATCACCACCACCGCCAATCTCCAGCATCCGCACATCCTCCCCCTCTTCGACAGCGGCGAGGCCGACGGCTTCCTCTTCTACGTCATGCCGTATGTCGAAGGCGAGACGGTCCGGGACCGGATGAACCGGGAGAAGCAGCTCCCGGTGGCGGACGCGGTGCGCATCGCGAGCGAGGTGGCCTCCGCGCTCGACTACGCCCACCGGCACAACGTCATCCACCGGGACATCAAGCCCGAGAACATCCTGCTCCACGACGGCTCCGCCCTGGTGGCGGACTTCGGCATTGCGCTCGCCGCCAGCAAGGCCGGCGGCACCCGCATGACCGAAACGGGCATGTCGCTCGGCACGCCCCACTACATGAGCCCCGAGCAGGCGATGGGCGAGCGTGAGATCAGCGCGCGTTCCGACGTCTACGCGCTCGGCTGCGTCCTCTACGAGATGCTCTGCGGCGAGCCGCCGTTCATGGGGCCCACGGCGCAGGCCATCATCGCGCGCGTCGTGACGGAGACGCCCCGCTCGCTCACGGCGCAGCGGCACACCATTCCGCCGCAGGTCGAGGGCGCCGTCCTCACCGCGCTGGAGAAGCTCCCGGCCGACCGCTTCGCCACGGCGGCCGAATTCGCGGCGGCGCTGTCCAGCCCTACCTACGCTTCCCGGGCGACCACCTCCCTGGCCGCCGCCGCGCCGCACCGGCGATCCACCCGGCTTCTGGCGGCCGGCTGGGCCGTCGCGGCGGTGGCCGCCGCCGCTGCGCTCTTCGCATGGCTTCGCCCGACGCCCCAACTGCCGGTCCTCCGCTACGCCATGGCGCTGCCCGAGGGGCAGCAGCTGAGCAACCCGCGCGGCACGCGCATCGCCCTGTCGCCGGACGGCCGCCGCCTCGTCTACACCGGTCCCGGACCGGAGGGATCGCAACTCTGGATCCGGAACCGCGACCAGTTCACGGCCGCGCCGATCCCCGGCACCGACGGCGCCACCATCCCGTTCTTCTCCCCGGATGGCCAGCAGGTGGGTTTCATGACGGCGGGCAACGCGGGGATCAAGGTGGCGAACCTGTCCGGCGCCCCGCCGATCCTGATCGCCGACAGCGGCCTCGGCGCCGACGGTGTCACCTGGGCCGCCGACGGCTTCATCTACTTCGACGGGCTCACCGGGGGCGGCACCACCGGCGTCGTCCGGGTGCGCGCGACGGGCGGCCCAATCGAGCAGGTGACCACGGTGGACACGGCGAACGGCCAGGTCGACCACTTCTGGCCGCAGGCGTTGCCGGACGGGCGCGGCGTGCTCTTCACCATCCAGAAGCGGAACGCCAGGGAAGCAAGCGAGGTCGCGGTCTTCGACATCAAGACCGGGCAATACCACACCCTCGTGCAGGGCCTGACGGCGCGCTACGCCAAGGCGGGGTTCCTCCTCTACGTGACGGCGAGCGGCGACCTCATGACCGTCCCCTTCGACCTGAAGCGCCTCAAGGTGACCGGCGAGGCCTTCGCGCTCGCTAACGGCGTGGCAGGGCGTCCCTTCGGTGCGGTGGACCTCGCGCTGTCCGAGACGGGAACGCTGATGTATGAAATCGGCACCCAGGTGACGGCCCCGAGCCAGTTGACGTATGTCTCCCGGGACGGCACCGCCACGCCGATCGATTCGGCGTGGGTGGGGAATTTTATCACGCTCGCCCTCTCCCCGGATGGGACGCAGCTAGCGGTGAGCCTCATCGAGGGGACCGAGCACCAGGTCTGGATCAAGCAGCTGCCGACGGGGCCGCTCAGCAAGCTCACCTTCGAGGGCACGACGAACAACCGCCCAACCTGGACGCCGGACGGCAAGTCCGTCGCCTACGTCTCCAACGTCATCGGCCCCGACCGCCTGTTCGTCAAGCGGGCCGACGGCAGCGGGCCGTCGGAGCAGATCCCCCTCCCGGATGATCGGCCGACCAACCTCGCGGCATACTCTCCCGACGGGCAGTGGCTGGCCTACCGTACCCTGCCGCGCGACCTCTTCGCCCGGCGCCTCAACGGCGACACCGCGACGGTTCCGCTGGTCGTGACGCCGTTCGAGGAGATGGACCTCGCCCTCTCCCCCGACGGCCGCTGGCTGGCATACACCTCCGACGAGTCGGGACGGTTCGAGATCTATGTTCGGCCCTTCCCCGACAGCAAGTCGGCCCGGTGGCAAGTCTCCACCAACGGGGGCGCGGAGCCGCGATGGTCCCACTCCGGCCGAGAGCTCCTGTTCGCGGCTGCCGACGGCACGCTCCAATCGGTCGAGGTAGTTCCCGGACCGGTCTTCACCACCGGTCGCCGCTCTCCTCTGTTCGGCCTGTTCACCTTCACCGGCGGGATCAAGTCGTGGGACATCACGCCCAACGACTCCCAGTTCGTCATGATCCGGTCCGGCATCGGCGGCAGCGAGGCGGACGAGCTGATCGTCGTCGAGAACATCTTCCCGGAACTCCGGAAGAAGGGATCGCCGTGAGCGGCATCCGGCCGTGACCCGCGTCCCGCCGGTTCGCCCCATCGCGCTGGACGACATCCTCGCGGCGCGCGACCGCATCGCCAATACCATCGTCCGCACGCCACTCGTGCGACTCGAGCTGGGGCCCGGGCACCCCGGCATCCGCCTCAAGCTCGAGAACCTCCAGCCGATCAACGCCTACAAGCTGCGCGGCGCCGCCAACGCGGTGGCCCTGCTGTCCGACGCCGACCGCGCGCGCGGCGTCTGGACCATCAGCGCCGGCAACGCAGGCCAGGGGGTGGCGTATGCCGCCCGGCAGGCCGGGATTCCCTGCACCGTCGTCGCCATCCAAACGGCGCCCGCGGCCAAGCTGGAACGGATGCGGGCGCTCGGCGCCACGCTCGTGCTCGTCCCCTTCGAGGCGGCATGGAAGGCCCTCGAGGACCACGCCTTCCCAGGCGTAGAGGGCGTGCTCATCCACCCGTTCGACGACCACGACTTCATCGCGGGCCACGCCACGATGGCGCTCGAAATCCTCGAGGACGCGCCCGACGTGGCCGCCGTGATCGCCGGCATCGGCGGCGGGGGGCTCATCACCGCCCTCGGCAGCGCCTTCCGCGTCCTCAAGCCCGAGGTCCGGATCTTCGGCGCGGAGCCCGAGACCGCCGCGCCGATGGCCCTCTCGCTTACCAAGGGCTCCCCGCAGGCGTTCGAGGGGTGGACGCCGTCGTTCGTGGACGGCGCCGGCGGGCGAAGCGTCTTCCCCCGGATGTGGGAACGGATGCGACCGGTCGTCGACGGCTGTATCGTTCTCTCGCTCGACGAGACCCGCCGGGCCATGCGAATCCTGGCCGAGAAGTCGCGGGTCATCTCGGAGGGCGCCGGCGCGCTGTCCGTGGCCGCGGCACTCACCGGCCAGGCCGGGCCCGGTCCCGTCGTCGCCGTCATTTCCGGCGGCAATATCGACCTGACGAAGTTCTGTGAACTGATGGCGCAGTGACCACCACTTTCCGGAGTCTCCCGATGGGCTTCCACGCTTCACGGCGGTCCGGCGTCCTCCTCGCCGCCGCAGTCCTGCTGTTCACCGCCCTGCCGCTCTCGGCACAGGTTCCCGAAGCCACCACCGCGGCGCTGAAGCAGATCTTCGCCTCGCGGACCTACGCTCCCGAGCGGTTCGGGCCGGCCCGGTGGATCGAGGACGGCAAGGCGTACACCATCCTCGACAAATCCGAGGCGACCAAGGGCGGCTTCGACATCGTCCGCTACGACGCGAAGACCGGCACGCGCAGCATCCTGATCGCCGCAGCGTCGTTCGTCCCCGCCGGCGACACGGTGCCCCTCGCCGTTGACGACTACATCTGGTCTCCCGACGCCAGGCAGCTCCTGGTCTTCACCAACACCGAGCGGGTCTGGCGGCAGAACACCCGCGGCGACTACTGGGTGCTTGATCTCCATACCGGGGCCCTTCGCCAGCTGGGCGGCAAGGGCGCGCCCGCCTCCACCATGATGTACGCCAAGTTCTCCCCCCAGGGCGACCGGGTGGCGTTCGTCCGGAAGGGCGACATCTATGTGGAGCGCCTGGCGGACGGCGCCATCACCCGGCTCACCACCGGCGCCGATTCGCTGCATGTGAACGGCATGAGCGACTGGGTGTACGAAGAGGAATTTGGCGTCCGGGATGGATTCCGCTGGAGCCCCGACGGGACGAAGATCGCGTACTACCACTTCGACATGACCGGCGTCGGCACCTTCCTGATGATCAACGACACCGATTCGCTGTATCCCTTCACCATCCCAATCCAGTATCCCAAGGTCGGCACCACCAATTCCGCGGTCACGGCGGGCGTGGTGGGCGCTGACGGAGGCGCCACCACTTGGTTCCAGCTCCCCGGCGACCCGCGCGAGGACTACATCCCCTTCATGGAGTGGGCGGGTTCGGACTCGGTGCTGGTGCAGCGGATGAACCGGCTGCAGAACAGCGACCAGCTGATCCTGGTCAGCGCCGCGACCGGCGGCACCCGGACCATCATGACGGAGACCGACGAGGCCTGGCTCGACGTGCAGGACGACATCCCCTGGCTCAAGGGCGACAGGGAGTTCGTCTTGCTGAGCGAGCGGGACGGCTGGAGGCACGCCTACGCCGTCTCCCGCGCCACGGGAGCCGCGCGCCTCATCACCCCCGGCAACTTCGACGTGATGAGCATCTCGAAGGTGGACGACAAGGGGGGGTGGCTCTACTACGATGCCTCGCCCGACAACGCCACGCAGCGCTACCTCTGGCGCACCCGGCTCGACGGCAAGGGGAAGGCCGAACGCCTGACCCCGGCGGGCCAGGCCGGCAGTCACCGGTACACCATCTCCCCGGACGCGAAGTACGCCTTCCACAGCTGGTCCAGCTTCGACTCGCCCGGCCCCACCGAGCTGGTGAGCCTGCCGAAGCACACCGTGGAGCGCACCCTTGCCGCCAACACCGAGCTCATGGCGCGGGTCAAGGAGGCGATCACTCGCCCGGGTGAGTTCTTCCAGGTGACGATCGCCGACGGCTCCACCCTCGACGGCTGGATGATCAAGCCCAGGGACTTCGACCCGAATCGCCGGTATCCGGTGCTGATGTACGTGTACGGCGAGCCGGCGGGCCAGACGGTGCTCGATTCGTACATGGGGGGCAGCCGCCTCTGGTACCAGGCCCTCGCGGACCAGGGGTACATCATCGCCAGCGTGGACAACATGGGCACGCCGGCGCCAAAGGGCCGAGCCTGGCGCAAGGCGGTCTACGAGCAGATCGGCGTGCTCTCCAGCAGGCAGCAGGCGCAGGCGGTGCAGGCGATCACCCGCACCCGCCCCTACGTGGACTCCACCCGGGTCGGCATCTGGGGATGGAGCGGCGGCGGGTCGTCCACGCTGCAGGCGATGTTCCGGTATCCGGAGGTGTACCAGGTGGGGATGAGCGTGGCGCCGGTGCCGGATCAGCGGCTCTACGACACGATCTACCAGGAGCGCTACATGGGGCTGCTCGGCCCGAACGCCGAGAAGTACGATTCCGCCTCGCCGATCCACCAGGCGAAGGGTCTGAAGGGGCACCTGCTCATCGTCCATGGCTCCGGCGATGACAACGTGCACTACCAGGGCACGGAGCGGATGATCAACGAGCTGGTGAAACTCAACAAGCCGGTGGACGTGATGGTGTACCCGAACCGGAGCCACGCCATCCGCGAGGGCCAGG
>JAKLGU010000029.1 GCA_022710485.1 Gemmatimonadota bacterium
TCCCGGGATTCCTTCAGCGAGGCGTGCGTCATCCAGTCGCGCAGGTCCGCGGGCGTGGCCCCGTTGCGCTCCATGGCGCGTGCCGAGTCCTGGAAGGCCTTCTCGATCGACCCCTCTCCCACGTGGTATTGACGCACCGCGCTCCCGGCGGCGTCGAGCGCGCGCCGCGCGCCGGACAGGCCGTCGGCGGTGCTGATCTGCGTCTGGCCGAACAGCCGCACCATCCCGCTCCGTTCCATCTGTGCCGCGAACTCCGTCTGCAGGGTGCGGTAGGAACGGGCGTAGCTCCGGGCCAGTTCGGCTCCGCTCCCGACGCTGGTGCGCGGGGCGGCGGCGGTTCCCGCACTTACCCGCTCGGCACCGCCGTCGCCCAGGTCGATGGTCGGGGCGCTCGGCAGGATACTGGCCTGCGCCAGGCTGTCGCGCGCGGCAGCCGGCGTCGGCTTGTCTGCGGTCTTCGCCATCGGGAAGCCGACCGTCGAGGCTGGTGCGCCCGCCGTCGAGTCGATGCTGTCGGCCGGGGCCGAGGCAACCGTGGCGGCGGCCGGAGCCGTGGCGGAGGCGAGCGTCACCATGCCCTGCTCGTCGTCGCTCCCGCCGGCGGAGAAGAAGTAGGCCGCGGCGGCGACGATCGCGGCGGCCGCGATGAAGAGCATCGGGCGGCGGCGACGGTGGGACGGCGTGGCCGGGGACGACTCATCGTGCGACCGGACCTCGGGCTGTTCGAATGACGCAGCCGCGACCGGTGCGAGGACCAGCGCGGGGGCGGGTGCGGGTGCCGAGACCTCCGCCACTGGATGGACTTCCGCCACAGGCATCTGGGCCGCTTCGAGGACCGGGACCATCTCGTCGGGCTGCTCAACGTGCTCGAACTCCAGCGGAACCGGGATCTCATCGAGGTGAATCTCGACCGGAAGGCCAAGGTCGCTCGGGGCGAGGTCGAGCACGGGCCGCCGGGCGGGCTCTGCGGCTGCCACCGGTTCCGGAATGGCCTCGACGAGCTCCTCCGGCATGTGCTCATCCTGCGCCATGTCAGTCGGGGAGACGTGCAACTCGAGCGGGTTCGGCGACGGCATCGACTCGAGGTCTTCGAGGCGCAGCATGGTGCCGAACACCGGCTCGGGATCGGTCGACGCGGAGGGTTCCGGACGCACAAGCGTCAGGTCGGGCGGCGACTGGACCACCGGCTTCGGCGGCTCCGCGCGTTGCGCTGGCGTGGGGAGCGGATCGAGCAGCAGAAGCAGCCGGTTCAGTTCTTCGAGGTCCCCCTGGTCGGGCTTCTGGGCCGCGGGCGTCGGCCGAACGGCGGAAGGCTGAGCGGGAGCGGACGGGCGGGTGAACTTGAGGCGCGATGTACGCGTGGCCGTGCTGCCTTCGAGCGCCATCCGGAAGTGAGGATGGCTCTCGATGGAAAGCCAGCGCTCGGTCCGCTGGTGATAGATCTCCGCCTCGGCCGTGACCTCACCCCGCTGCACACCGGCGGTGAGTTCCTGGATCGAGGGGTAGACTTGCTCCCGGCCTGTTGCGAGTCGAATGCGGTACATGCTGCCCCCAGTGGATAATCGGCGGGCTCATCCATATAGTTGCCCGACCGTCAATACAAGCAACAGTCAGGCCAGTATTAACTTATTTAATTACAACAAGTTGCATTTTGCTATGTCAATTTATTGCGGCGATGTGCAAGTGGTGTAGCGAGCGTGGTTGGGCCTGGGGAGGGGCGGCAGAGGGCGGAATCCATCCTCAAATCGGAACGCAAGTCCTTGTGTCTCTTGGGGTAACAGCTTATCCTGCCGCCACTAAGCGACATACTTCAGGCGCAGGGAGGGCAGTCATGAGCGACGAACCGATGTACTTGCAGCGCCTCCGGCAAAACCGGCGGGGCAAGGGCAAGCAGGGTGGGGCCGGTGCGGACGCCGTCGAGGGGTTGAACGCGCAGGAGCAGGAGGCGTTGCGCTGGGCGCGCGAGGCCGCCGGCACCGAGCTCCGATCGAAGAAGGACCTCGCCGGCGCCAAGTATGCGGTCGTCATTCGCGTGAACTCGGCGAGCGGCGTGCCGTTGTCGTCGTGCGAGGGACTGCCGACGCGGGAAGCGCTGATCGAGCGGATCAAGAACGCCGCGTTCATGGGCGAGGACGTGGTCGGCGCATACGAGGTGCGCGGCGGCCGGCCGTTGACGGTCGGAAACGAGGACGGGACGATCACGCTCAAGTCCGGGGCTGCCCGGCCGGGCGCCAACCCGAAGTCGCCGGAGCAGATGCTTCGGCAGGCCGCCCAGGACGCCGCGGAGCGTGCGAAGTCCCGTCCCCGGGACGACGACCGCGGCGGGTCGCGCCGCCGCTGACGTGA
Source organism: Gemmatimonadota bacterium (assembly GCA_022710485.1). Lineage (GTDB taxonomy): Bacteria > Gemmatimonadota > Gemmatimonadetes > Gemmatimonadales > GWC2-71-9 > SPDF01. The sequence continues at coordinate 2,347 of JAKLGU010000029.1, forward strand.
CCGCGTCGCTCGACTGCGTCCTTCGTCCCCGCCGGGTGGCGGTGATCGGCGCGTCCCGCACCCCGAACACGATCGGGCACGAAATCGTCTCCAACCTCGTCGGCTACGGATTCACCGGGACGGTCTTCCCGGTGAATCCGAAGGCCGATTCGATCCGCACCCTCAAGACCTACCCCACCATCGGCGCCGTGCCCGACCCCGTGGACATGGCGGTCATCACCGTGCCCAAGCAGCACGTCCTCGCCGTGGCCGAGGAGTGCGGCCAGGCCGGCGTGCGCGGGTTGACCGTGATCTCCGCGGGCTTCCGCGAGGTGGGTGGCGAGGGGGTGGAGCGGGAGCGGCAGCTGATGGAGGTGGTCCGCCGCCACCGCATGCGGATGATCGGGCCGAACTGCATGGGCGTGCTGAACGCTGACCCGGCCGTCTCGATGAACGCCACCTTCGCGCCGAGCATGCCGCCGTTCGGGCGCGCGGGCTTCGTTTCGCAGTCGGGCGCCATGGGGCTGAGCGTGCTCGACTACGCCAAGGAATACGGCATCGGGATCAGCCAGTTCGTCTCCATGGGCAACAAGCCCGACGTCAGCGGCAACGACCTGCTGCTCCACTGGGAGCACGACCCGTCGATCGGGCTGGTCCTGATGTACGTGGAGAATTTCGGCAACCCGCGGAAGTTCCTCGAGATCGCGCGGCGGATGACCCGCACGAAGCCGATCATCGTGGTGAAGTCCGGCCGCTCGAAGGTTGGCGCCCGCGCGGCGTCGTCGCACACCGGCGCCCTCGCGGCGAGCGACGCCCTGGTGGACGCGATGCTTTCCCAGGCCGGGGTCATGCGCGCCGAGTCGGTGGAGGAGCTGTTCGACCTGGCGATGGCCTTCTCTGGCGAGCGGACCCCCCGGTCGCGCCGGACCGCGGTGGTGACGAACTCGGGCGGTCCCGGCATCCTCGCGGCCGATGCGCTCGAGCGCGTGTCCGTCGAGCTCCCGGAGCTGGCGCCGGAAACGGTGGCCCGGCTCAAGCCGCTCTTTCCGGAAGAAGCCTCGCTCCGCAACCCGCTCGACATGATCGCGAGTGCCACCCCGCCGGGATACCGTGCCGCGCTGGATGCGCTGCTCGACGACCCGAACGTGGATTCGGCGCTGGCCATCTTCGTGCCGCCGCTTGGCATCCGGCAGGCGGACGTGGCCGAGGCGATCGCGTCGGTGGCCGGCGCGCATCCGGACAAGCCGGTGCTCGCCGTGCTGATGGGGCGGGAGGGGCTGCCGCAGGGGAAGGCGGAGCTGCACGAGGTCGGCGTGCCGGCCTACATCTTCCCGGAGTCGGCGGCGCGTGCGCTCTCGGCGCTCTGCCGCCAGCGCGAGTGGGTCGAGCGGCCGGCGCCAGCGGTCGAGGACCTTCGGGTGGACCGCGACGCCGCCAGGCGCCTGGTCGCCGACGCGCGCGCGGCCGGGCACTCGCGCCTGGGCGAGGTCGAGTCGCTGGCGCTCCTCCGGGCCTACGGCATTCCCACGGCGGAGGCGGGGCTCGCGCGCACCGCGGTGGAGGCGGTAGCCCTCGCGGCGCGCTCCGGCGGTGCGGTGGCGATGAAGATCGTTTCGCCGGAGATCGTGCACAAAACCGACGTGGGCGGTGTCAGGGTCGGGGTCGAGGGCGCCGCGGCGGTGCAAGCGGCCTATGACGAGATCGTGGCGAACGCGCGGAAGGCGGTGCCAGGCGCCACGATTCACGGCGTGCTGGTGCAGGAGATGGTGACGGGCGGGCGTGAGACGATCGCGGGGGTGACCCGGGATCCCTCCTTCGGGCCGCTGGTCATGTTCGGCCTGGGAGGGATCTTCGTGGAGGTGCTGCGCGACGTGATCTTCCGGGTGGCGCCGATCAACCGGCGTGACGCCGCCGACATGATTGCCGGGCTGCGCGGCGCCAAGCTGCTCGACGCCCTGCGCGGGTCGCCTCCCGCCGACCGGCGCGCCATCGAGGATGTGCTGCTCCGGCTCAGTCTCCTCGCCGAGGACTTTCCCGAGATCGCCGAGCTGGACGTGAACCCCCTCCTGGCCTTCCCGGACCGGGCCGTGGCGGTGGACGGCCGGGTGCTCCTGAGCCCCTCCTAGCGCGGCGCCCCGAGGTCGATCTCCCCGATCCGACCGGTTCCGCTCAACGCCAGCCAGACCCGCCCCCGGTTCCAGTCCGTCACCATGTGCCGCACGATGGCCCCCGACGTGGGGACCGGCACGACGGTCATCTGCTGTGTCTTCGGATTGAACGCGATCATGTCCCCGGTCCTCGCCTCGTTGTACCAGATGCGCCCGTCGGTCCCCACGCTGATGCCGTAGGGGCCGGCGTTGCCGCCGGGCGTGGGCCACTCGCGGACCTTGCCGGTGGCGGGGTCGAGCGCGCCGAGGTAGCCACGTGCGTAGTCGGTGTACCAGACGGTGCCGTCGGAGGTGACGGCGAGCCGGCGCGGCCGCGCCCCGGCGTCGGGCAGGGTGTACGCCGTCAGCGCGCCGGTGACCGGATTCACCCGCCCGAGCTGGTTGGTCCCGAGGTGCGCGATCCAGACGCTGCCGTCCGGTGCCGCGTACATTCCGTACGGCACCGACTTCGGCGTCGCCACCGTCCAGACGTCCACCTTGCCGGTGGCGGGATCGAGCCGGCCGTAGGTGTTGTTGTTCGCATCGGTGAACCAGACCTTGCCCTGGTGCACGATGGGAGTGTGGGGGTTCCGCGCCTCGTACGGGAGGTCGAACTCGTCGATGGAACCGTCCTTCGGGTTGACGCGCCCGAGCATGCCGGTGCGCTGCGCGGTATACCAGACGTATCCGTCAGGAGCCACCTCGATTCCGTGGGGCCCTGATTGCGGTGTCGGCGTCGGGTAGTCGGTGATCTTGCCGGTGGCGGGGTCGAGCCGGCCGATGAAGCTGTTGGTCTGGTCGGTGTACCACACGATGCCGTCGGCGCCGACGGCGGGGTCATGCGGGAAGTTTCCCGGCCGGGGGATCACGTACTCGACGACGACGGGAGCGGCGGCCGCCTGTGCTTCGAGGGAGAGCGGCAGGAATGCGACGGCGAGGGAGGCGAGTACGTTCGGGTGGATACGGCGCATAGAGGCTCCGGGGTGGGCGATCGATTCCCTACGGGGCCGTCCGTGGAGGCGTTTCGCGCGGCGGCGCCTCAGCGGGCTCCGCAGGCGCGGAGGATGGCCCGGGGCTCCGACGCATCGGGGAAGAGCCCCGCCGCCTGCTGCGCGAACGGAATGGCCTCCTTGCACCGGCCCCTGCGCCGGTATGACTGCGCCACCATCACCTGGATCCGGTAGCTCCCCGGATCCATCGCGGCGGCTTCGGCACGGGTGCTGAGCCTGCCCCAGACGGCGATGAGTTCCATGGCGCGCACCTGCTGTACGCTGCGCCAGGTGAGTGCGGCGCCGAGGGCCATGACGACCAGGGCGCACGCCGCCCGGGAACGCCATCCGGCCGTCCGGCGCTCAGGGAACGGCTCCGACGGGAGCAGCGCCCCCGCAAAGCTCCAGACATACAGCGCAGGCACCGGGAGGAGCAGGACCGCATCGAACGCGCCTACCACCGCGGTGGCCGCAACGGTGCTGGCGAGGACGAGCGGCGCCAGGTCGTCGAGCCCGCGCGGCCCCGCCAGCCACGCGCGCGCGCCGGCCAGGAAGAGCAGCCCCCCCGCCAGGGTCAGCATCAGGAACGCCGGAATCCCCCGCTCCGAGAGGACCGCCATCCAGTCGCTGCTCGGCCACGGGTTGGCCGTCATCCCCTCGCTGTCGAGCGAGGGATCCCCCGGTTCCACCACGGCCGGGTACTCGACGGCCCAGTTGCCGGGGCCGACGCCGAGAACCGGATCCGCTACCACGAGTGCCAGGCTGTTGCGCCACTGCAGGAGTCGCCCGCGTCCGCTCCCCTCCTGGTAGTTGGTCAGCCCCTTCAGCGTGTCGATGTAGGGCGTGTCGCTGCGCCAGTCGAGCGCGTTCGGCAGGCTGAGGGCCAGCGCGGCGCCCGCGATGACCGCGAGGATCGGCCCGCGCACCCGCCTGCGCGCGGTCTCGTCCCGCCAGAGCCCGCCGGGCAGGAAGCCGAGCCCGAGGAAGACGACTCCCGAGACCGCCGTCGCGAGCCAGGCCGCGCGCGAACGGGTGAGGACCATCAGGCCGACGGTGAGGAGCGTCGCGAGGACGGACACGAAGTATCCGGCGCGGCTCCGGGCGGCGAGCGCCGTGGCCAGCAGCACCGGCAGGGAAATCGCGGCCAGGTGGGCCACGAAGTTCCGGTTGCCGAACGTGCCCCCCGGCGCGCGACTCAGGCTCAGGAGGTCGGAGTCGAGCAGGCCGTACGCCTGCCCGAGGGCCGTGAGGACGCCGGTCACCGCGCCGGCGGCGAGTCCGATCGTCAGGACCCTGCCGAGGCCGGCCCGCGCGAGCTCGCGGGCGGACCAGTAGAGGAGCAGGCCGGACCAGGTGATCCCGAAGGCGCGGGCAGCGAGCCAGCCATTGGTGGCGAAGGCCGCCGACAGGAGGGTGAGGCCGAGGTATCCGAGCAGCAGCAAGTCCGTGCGGTTCCAGCTCCACTCTCGACGGCCGGGGATCACGAGCAGCGCCACGAGGGTCGCCGTCGCGTGGAGCACGACCTCCTTCGGCAGGAAAAATCGGTCCAGCTCGAACGTCCGGTGCGGGACCACGGCGAGGACGACGGCGAACGCTCCCGCGATGAGGATGGCGGCGGCGAGTCGCTCGGCTCGGCTGGCTGGCACCACGTGGGCTCCGGGGACGGGGATGCAGGACGGGGAATAGTATTGTGGCCCGGCGCCGGGGGAAACTAAGATTCGGGATGCCTTCTTCGCCGTTGATCGGCGCCGCAGCTCTGCAGGACCGCCTCGGGGACCCCGCGCTCGTCATTTTGGACGCCAGCTGGTACCTCCCGAACTCCGGGCGGGACGCCCACGCCGAGTTCATCGAGGGGCATCTCCCCGGCGCGCAGTTCTTCGATATCGACCTCGCCAGCGATCGTTCGAGCCCCCTGCCGCACATGCTGCCGCCCGCCGCGGAGTTCGAGGCGACCGCCCGCGCGCTCGGCATTTCGGCGGGGGACGAGGTGGTCGTCTACGATGGTTCCGGCGTCAACCTCAGCGCCGCCCGGGTGTGGTGGATGTTCCGGGCCTTTGGACACAGCCGGGTCCGCCTTCTCGACGGTGGGCTGGGCGGGTGGAGATCCGAGGGGCGCCCGTTCGAATCGGGGGCCGGGCGCCGCCCGCCCGCCGGCGACTTCCATGCGGCCCTTCAGCCTGGCCAGGTCCGGACGCTCGACGAGGTGCGCGCAATCCTCGATTCCGGCTCGGCGCAGGTGGTGGACGCCCGGCCCGCAGGCCGATTTCGTGGGGTGGATCCGGAGCCACGCGCGGGGCTCAGAGGGGGGCACATGCCCGGCGCGCTGAACCTCCCCTACGCCGACCTCGTCGACGCGACAGGGCGGATGCTGCCGGCCGACGCCCTCCGGGCGCGGCTACGGGCCGCCGGTATCGAGTCGGAGCGCCCCGTGGTGGCGACCTGCGGCTCGGGCACTTCCTCGTGCGCCGTGCTTCTCGCGCTCGAAGTGCTCGGCGCGCCGGCGGGCGCGCTGTACGACGGCTCGTGGACCGAATGGGGCGGGCGGGACGACGTGCCGGTGGCGGCCGAATGAATGGCGAAGCGCTGCCGACGCTCGCGACCGCGCGGCTGGTTTTGCGGCCGTTCCGGCTCGAGGACGCGCCCACGGTGCAGCGGCTCGCGGGGGCGCGCGAGGTCGCGGCCACCACGCTGACGGTGCCGCACCCCTATCCCGACGGAGCGGCGGAGGAGTGGATCGGGGCACACGCCGGAGCCTGGGCGGAGCGCAAGGTGCTCACGCTCGCGGTCACCCTTCGGGAGGACGGCGCGCTCGTGGGCGCCGTCGGCCTGGCGCTCGTCATGGCCGATCGCCGCGCCGAACTGGGATACTGGATCGGCGTGCCGTGGTGGAATCGCGGGTTCGCGACGGAAGCATCCCGGGCGCTCGTCGACTTCGGCTTCGGCACCCTGGGTCTGCACCGGATCATGGCGCGGCACATGTCCCGCAACGAGGCCTCCGGGCGGGTGATGCAGAAGCTCGGCATGGCGCGGGAGGGCACGCTTCGCCACCACCTGCTGAAGTGGGGCACCTTCGAGGACCTCGTGGTCTATGCCGTGCTGGCCTGAGTGATTCCCGGCCCGGCGGACGTGGTGGTGGTGGGCGCGGGAGCGGCGGGGCTCCTCGCGGCGGCCTTCGCGGCCGGCGAGGGCCGGCGGGTGGTGCTGCTCGAGCGCACCCGGGACGGCGGACGCAAGATCCTCATCAGCGGGGGAGGGCGCTGCAACATCCTCCCCTCCGAGGTGGACCCCCGGTGGTTCGTCACCGATTCGTCGCCCCATTCCCTGCGGAACATCCTGCGCGGCTGGCCGCTCCAGGCGCAGCGGCGCTTCTTCGAGGAGGAACTCCGCCTCGCCCTCGCCCTTGAGGAGGAGTCGGGGAAGCTTTTCCCCGCCTCGAACCGCGCGCGCGACGTGCGCGACCGGCTGCTGGAACACGCACGGGCCCGCGGTGCGGAGGTCCGGTTCGGCTCGGCGCTGACGGGCCTGGCCGCCACGGACGGGGGGTGGCAGCTCGACCTCGAGGGTGGCGCGTCACTCCAGTCGCGTCTGGTGGTGGTGGCGACCGGCGGGCTGAGCGTGCCGACCACCGGCAGCGACGGGACGGGGCTCCGGTTGGCGGAGCGACTGGGGCACGTGATGCACCCGACGTACCCGGCGCTCACCCCGCTCACCACGACGGCGGCGCGGTGGACCGCGCTCTCGGGCGTGTCGCTGGATGCGCGGCTGACGGCCCCGCCGGACACGCCGGACTACAACCGCCGGCAGGGATTCCTCTTTACGCACCGTGGCTTCAGCGGCCCTGCCGTCCTTAATATTTCCCACGTGTTCACGCGGCCGCGGGACGGCGAGCCGCCGGCCATGCTCGCGAGCTGGGGCGATCGCGATCGCGGCGATTGGGAGCGGGACCTCAACGAGGGTGGCCGCGTGCACCTGGCCACCGTGGTCCGCCGTCACCTGCCGGAGCGGCTCACGCTCGCACTCCTGGACCAAGCGGGGGTTCCGGCGGAGCGACCGCTGGCCCAGCTGCGTCGCGAGGAGCGGGAGGCGGTGCTCGGTGCCCTGACGGCACTTCCGCTCCCCGTCACCGGGCATGAGGGATACCGGAAGGCGGAGGTGACCGGTGGTGGAGTCGCTCTCTCCGAAGTGGACCCGGTGACGCTGGAGAGCCGCCGGGCTCCTGGGCTCTTTCTGTGCGGCGAGATGCTCGACGCCTTCGGGCCGATCGGCGGGTACAACTTTCTCTGGGCGTGGGCCACCGGCCGGGCAGCCGGGCTCGGTGCGCGCCGGCGACTGACCATATGAACGACGAAAGGATTGAGATGCTGCCCACGCTGGCTGACCGATTCGCGACGCTGGACCGGGTGCGGGAGGACTTTCTGGCGGCCGTGGGGACGGCCACGGAACCGCAGAGGCGATTCCGGCCGGCTCCGGATTCGTGGTCCATGCTCGAGGTGACGGAGCACTGTGTCCTGGCCGAGGAGAAGAGCGTGCTTGGGATGGTGAAGGGACCGCCGCCCGGTACGACGGTGACGCCGATGGCGCACGTTCGCATGTGGATGGTGCGCCTCGTCCTGAGGTCCGGCATCCGGGTCAAGGTGCCGGTGGCCCGTGTGGTCCCCCAGGGGGAGGCGGCGCTTCCGGAACTGGCCGCTCGCTGGGCCGAATCGCGTCGAAGCCTGGAGGCGTACCTCGAGCAGATCACCGAGGCCGACGCCCACACCGCCCGGTTCCGCCACCCCATCGGTGGCTGGGTCACCGCAGGCGAGGGGGTCGCCTTCCTGGCCGGGCACATCGGCCACCACGCCCGTCAACTCGAGCGGATCCGGCGTGCCGCCGGTTTCCCCGCCGTATGAACCCGCCTCCGGACTCCGGCGCCCCGCGCCGCCAGCGGTTCCGGGCGGCCCGGAGACTCCTGCCCGAACTCGAGCTCCGCCCCGCGTCGGCGCTTCGCGAGGTGCTGGCCGAAGGGTACTCCCGGAAGCTGCTGCGGAACGACCTTCTCGCCGGGGCCGTGGTCGGCATCGTCGCCCTGCCGCTCTCCATGGCGCTGGCCATCGCGGCCGGCGTCCCGCCGCAACACGGGCTGTACACGGCGATCGTGGCGGGCGTCGTCATCGCCGCCCTCGGCGGCTCCCGGATGCAGGTGTCGGGGCCGACGGCGGCGTTCGTGGTGATCCTGGTGCCCATCGTCAACCGCTTCGGGA
>JAKLGU010000003.1 GCA_022710485.1 Gemmatimonadota bacterium
CCCTGATCCTCGCCCTCCTGGCCCTCGCGGCCTGCAAGAAGGAAACGCCGACCGTGGTGTACCAGGCGGTGCCGGCCGAGAAGCGCAACATCGTGGTGTCGGCGCAGGCCGCCGGCGCCATCCAGCCCGACACCACCGTGGAGGTCAAGTCCAAGGCGTCGGGCGAGATCCTCGACATGATGGTGGAGACCGGCCAGCTGGTGCAGCGCGGCGCCCTCATGGTGCAGGTGGACCAGCGCACCCCGCGGAACACCCTCGCCCAGGCGGAGGCGCAGCTGGAGGTGGCGCGCGCCCGGCTCAAGAACGCGGCCTCGCAGCTCGCCCGCGCCGACGAGCTCTTCAAGTCGCAGTCGATCACGCAGACGGAGCAGGAGCAGGCCGTGCTCGGGTATGCCAACGCCAAGGCGGAGGTCGTCGGCGCGGAGGTGGCGGTGGAAAACGCCAAGATCCGCATGGCCGACACCGACGTGCGCGCCCCGATCACCGGCACCATCATCGAGAAGAACGTGGAGCGCGGGCAGGTGATTTCGTCGCCCACCAGCGACGTGGGCGGCGGCACGGTCCTGCTCAAGATGGCCGACCTGAACCTGGTCCAGGTGCGGACCCTCGTGGACGAGACCGACATCGGGAAGATCCGCGCTGGCCTCCGCGCCACCGTGACGGTGGACGCATACCCGAACACCCCCTTCGACGGCGAAGTGCTCAAGGTCGAGCCGCTGGCTACCACCCAGCAGAACGTCACGATGTTCCCCGTCATCGTGCGGATCGCGAACCGCGACGGGCGGCTCCGGCCAGGCATGAACGCCGAAGTGGAAATCCACGTCGGCCAGCGCGACAGCGTGCTCGCCATCCCGAACGCCGCGCTCCGTACCCAGCGGGACGTCGGCTCGGCGGCACAGGTGCTCGGGCTCGATCCCGCCGGGATCGAGGCCCAGCTGGCCGCCAGCGACAGCGCCGCCAAGGCCAGGACCGACACGGCGGTGGGCCAGACGTCGCAGGCGGCGGTGGCCCCGGGAGCCGGCACGGCGCCGGCCGCTGGCGGGACCCCGGCCGCGAACACCATGACCACCCCCGACGGCCGGACCATCACGCTGCCTCAGGGCGTGACGGAGGCGCAGGTCCGCGCCATCTTCGCCAAGCGGATGAGCGGCAAGGAGCTCACCGACGCCGAGCGGGCCACGCTGCGGCAGGTCTTCGCCGGCATGGGTGGCGGGCGTCCGGGCGGCGGGCCGCGGCCTGTGGCCAACGACTTCCAGTTCGGCGGACGCTACATCGTGTTCGTCCTCCGGAACGGTGTGCCGACCCCGGTCAACGTGCGGACCGGCCTCACCGACCTCGACTACAGCGAGGTCATGAGCGGCGTGGCGCTCGGCGATTCCGTGCTCATCCTGCCCAGCGCCAGCATGATCCAGTCGCAGCAGGAGTTCAAGCAGCGGATCGGCAACATGACGGGTGGCGGCCTCCCCGGCGTGCGCCAGACCACCACGACCCCCGCAGCGGGCGGAGGACGGTAGCCATGCAGTTCGGCGAAACGATCGCGGTCGCGTTCCAGTCGATCCGCGCCAACAAGCTCCGGACGGCGCTGACCATGCTCGGCGTCATCATCGGCGTCGCGGCGGTCATCGCGATGGTGGCCCTCGGCACCGGCGCCCAGCGCGCCGTCGAGGAGCGGATCGCCGCCCTCGGCGCCAACCTGCTCACCGTCTTCCCGGGCCAGTCCTTCCGGCAGGGAGTGGCGTCAAACGTCCGCGTCAGCCTCACCACCGACGACGCCGAGGCCATCGCGCGCGACGCGCCGCTGATCGAGGCGGTGGTGCCCGAGATGCAGTCGTCGCTCCAGGTGAAGTACGGCAACAAGAACATCAACGCCAACATCGTCGGGACCACGGCCAACTACGCCGAGGTGCGGAACTACACCGTCCCCTACGGCCGGATGTTCAGTTCCGGCGACGACGAATCCCGCCAGCGCTACGCCGTCCTCGGCTTCGACGTGCCGGAAATGCTCGGCGCGAACCCCGCGGCCCTGATCGGGCAGATGCTCCTGGTCCGGGGCATTCCGTTCGAGATCATCGGGATCCTGAACCGGAAGGGCTCGGCCGGCTCGTTCCAGAACCCCGACGAGCAGATCCTGATCCCGCTGGAAACCGCGCGCTACCGGATCTTCGGCAGCGACCGGCTCCGCTCGATGACGGTCAAGGTGGCCGACGGCGTGCCCATGGAGCAGGGCATGGTGGACTTCGAGCGGGTGCTGCGCCGGGAGCACAAGATCCGCCCGGGCGCCGACAACGACTTCCAGGTGCGCAACTTCCAGGACATCCTGGCCACCCAGCAGCAGGCCACGCAGGTGTTCACCGCGCTCCTCGCGAGCATCGCCGGGGTCAGCCTCCTGGTCGGCGGCATCGGCATCATGAACATCATGCTGGTGTCCGTCACCGAGCGCACCCGCGAGATCGGGATCCGGAAGGCGCTGGGCGCCACGCGCAACAACATCCAGACCCAGTTCCTGATTGAGGCGATGGTGCTGTCCTTCGTCGGCGGCGCCCTCGGCATCCTCCTCGGGTCCGTGGCGGCCATCACGCTGTCCCGCCTCGCGGGATGGAACACCTACATCTCGCTCACGGCCATCCTCGTCGCCTTCGTGTTCAGCGCCGCGGTGGGGCTCTTCTTCGGCATCCTGCCGGCGCGGCGCGCGGCCAGCCTCGACCCGATCGTGGCGCTCCGGTATGAGTAGGGCCGCCGCGGCGCTCCTCGCCGCCTGCGCCCTGGCCGCCTGCGGGCCCACCACGTCCGCTCCCCCCCAGCCGGCGGCCCCTCCCGGCTCGGGGCGGATCTACCCCATGGCGCCGCCGACGCCCGAGTTCATCCAGGCGCCGAACGTGCCGACCCTGCCCGGCTTCAGCAGCGCGGTCAAGATCGGGCAGACCATTTACCTCGCGGGACAGGTGCCCCTCGACAGCACCGGGTTGCTGGTCGGGGAGGGCGACCGCGTGGCCCAGCTCAAGCGGGCCCTCGGCAACGCAACGGCCATCGTCCGGTTCGCGCGGGGGGTCCCCGCGGACATCGTCAAGCTGACCATCTACTGCGTCGGCTGCACACGCGACGACTTCGACGCGATGCGCACCGCCGCGTCCGGCATCTTCCCGATCGGGGAGGGGGCGGCGCTCACGATGATCGGCGTGGCGGCCCTGCCGGAGCCCGACATGCTGGTCGCCGTGGACGGCGTCGCGGTCCTGCGGGGGACGATCCCGGACCGGACCCGCGACCCAGCGGCCGCACCGCACTAAGTTTCTCGCCATGCTCCTCCCCCTCCTGGCAGCCCTGGTCCAGACACCGACCCAGGCTCCTCCGCCCACGGTCACGATTCCCAGGATCGAAGCCACCGTCACCGTCGACGGTGTCCTCGACGAACCGGTCTGGGGCCAGGCCGCTCGGCTCGACGGATTCCACCAGTGGCGCCCGGTGGACGGCCGGCCGGCCGAGGAGGAGACGATCGTCCTCGTCTGGTTCTCGCCGACCGCCATTCACTTCGGGATCATCGGACACGATCGCGACCCCTCCAGCATCCGCGCCACCTTCACCGACCGCGACAAGATCGACGGCGAGGACCGGGTGCGGCTCTACCTGGACACCTTCAACGATCGACGCCGGGCCGCCTTCTTCGGCGTGAACGGACTCGGCGTGCAGGAGGACGGCCTCCGGAGCGAGACGGGCACCAGCGCCGGCAATCTCTTCGGCGGCCAGGACGACCTCAACGTGGACTACCTCTGGGACTCCAAGGGGCGGCGCACCGAGCAGGGCTACGAAGTCGAGGTCCGGATCCCCTTCAAGAGCCTGCAGTACGCGGGCTCGGGGCCCCAGGACTGGGGGTTCAACGCCGTCCGCTATGTGCAGCGCAGCGGGTACCAGGACACCTGGACTGACGTGCGGCGAGCCAACTCCAGCTTCCTGGCGCAGGAAGGGGTGCTCACGGGCCTGGAGGGGATGCAGCGCGGACTCGTCTTCGAGGCACAGCCCTTCGTCACGGCGGGGTGGGCCGGCGCCCAGGACGCAGAGGGCAATTTCCACCGCGACGACCCGGAGCCCAGCGCCGGCATCAACCTGCAGCTCGCCACCACGACCCTGGCCTTCGACGGCACCGTCAACCCCGACTTCAGCCAGGTCGAGAGCGACCAGGGACTCATCACCGTCAATGAGCGCTTTGCGCTCTACGTGCCCGAGAAGCGCCCCTTCTTCCTCAAGGGAATCGACCTCTTCTCGACGCCCGGCCAGCTGATCTACACCCGCCGCATCTTCGACCCGATCGGCGGCGCCAAGGTGACCGGCAAGCTGGGCCGCAACAGCATCGCCTACCTCGGCTCCGTGGACGACCTGGGCGCCACCGATGCCTGGTTCAGCCTGCTCCGCGTCCGCCGGGACCTCGGCGAAAATAGCGTGGCCGGCCTGACCTACACCGACCGCATCGAAGGCAGCGCCTACAACCGCCTCGTGGAGGGCGACGCCCACATCGTCTTCGCCAAGCTCTACTTCGTCGAGGCCCAGTACGGCCAGTCGTGGACCAGCCTCGACGACGGCGACGGGACCGTCACCGATCCGATCTGGAAGCTGACCTTCGACCGGACCGGCCGGACGTGGGGGTTCAACTACACGATCAACGGCATCGGCACCGATTTCATCGCCGGGTCGGGCTTCGTGCCGCGCAACGACATCGTGACGGCGCACATCTTCAATCGCCTCTCGTTCTATGGCGCGAAGGGCGCGCTGCTGGAGAACTTCACCACCTTCTTCGGGCCGACCTTGCTGTACGAATACGACGGGTTCACCCAGAACGCCCCGATCGAGGGGAACCAGGAAGTAACCTTCCAGTTCACCCTGCGCGGCGGGTGGGAGCTCAGCGCCAAGACGGGGAGGGAATTCACCACCTTCGCCCCCGAGTTCTACGATGGGCTGGAGACCGCCCCGGGGGTGCCGTTCGCGCCGCCGCCGAGCCTCGACAATCTCTGGGCCGGGCAATTGTCCGTCACCACGCCCACCTACCGGCTCTTCGATGCGGCCGCCAGTTATGAGTTCGGGCACACGCCGCTCTACGCCGAGGGGAGCGAGGGGCAGGGCGTGGCGCTGAGCGCAACCGTCAATTTTCGGCCCAGCAAGACGCTCCGGTTCGAGGGGCGGCTGGCCTACGCGACGCTGAATCGCTCCGCCGACGGCTCCGAATTCGCCAACAGCGTGATCCCCCGGTTCAAGGTCGAGTACCAGCCGACGGTGCCGCTCTTTTTCCGGGTCATCACCGAGTACCAGTCCACCCGCCGCGCCGAGCTCCGCGATCCGGTCACGGGCGAAATTCTCTATTTCAACGGGCAGCTGTCGAGCCCGCTGGACAATCACGGCCTCCGGTTCGACGTCCTCGCCTCCTATGAACCGAGCCCCGGTACCGTCGCCTTCCTCGGGTACGGCTCCATCTCCGCCTCGGCCGACGCGTGGGACTTCGGCTCGCTGCAGCGCCAGACCGACGGGTTCTTCGTGAAACTGGCCTACCTCTTCCGCCGCTAGCCGGAGGTTTCGTGCGCCGCTCCGCCATCCTGGGCACCGGCTTCTGCGTGCCGGACCGCATCGTCACCAATGACGACCTGGCCGGCCTCATGGACACCTCCGATCAGTGGATCCGCGAGCGCACCGGCATCGAGCAGCGGCACTGGGTGCGCGAGGGAGAGACCTCGGTGGACCTGGCGCTGCCGGCGGCCCAGCGGGCGCTGGAGGCGGCGGGCCTCACCGCCAAGGACATCGACGCGATCGTGTTTGCCACGTCGTCCCCCGACCACTTCTGTCCCGGGAATGGCGTGTACCTGCAGCGGGCGCTCGGCGCGGGGCAGCTGCCCGCGCTGGACATCCGGACCCAGTGCAGCGGGTTCGTGTACGGGCTCTCCGTGGCGGACGCGTGGATTCGGTCCGGGCAATTCGAGCGGATTCTCGTGGTCGGCCAGGAGATCCAGTCCACCGGCATGGACGTCAGCACCGACGGCCGGCACGTGGCGGTGATCTTTGCCGATGGCGCGGGGGCGGCCGTCCTCGGGCCGGTGGATCCCTCCGAGGGGCGGGGCCTGCTGAGCTTCGACCTGCACTCCGACGGGGACCACGCGGAGAAGCTCTGGGTGGATGCGCCTGGCTCGATGTATCACCCGCGGATTTCCGTCGGGCAGCTGGAGGCGGGGCGCCAGTGGCTGCAGATGGATGGCCGGGAGGTGTTCCGGCACGCCGTGACCCGGATGCCGGAATCGGCCACCGCGGCGCTCACCAAGGCGGGGTACACCTGGAACGATGTGAGCCTCCTGATCCCCCACCAGGCCAACCTCCGAATCTCCGAGGCGGTGCAGAAGTCGCTCAAGCTCCGCGACGACCAGGTCTACAACAACATCATGCGCTACGGCAACACGACCTCCGCCACGATCCCGATCGCGATGGACGAATGCGTCCGCAGCGGGCGCCTCAAGCGCGGCGACCTGCTCGTCCTGACGGCGTTCGGGTCGGGCTTTATGTGGGGGAGCGCGGTCATCCGGTGGTAGGCGGGGAAGCGGGGAAGCGGGGAAGCGGGGAAGCGGGGAGGAAACACGACAGGACCGGCCTAGTGAAACATCAGGGGGTGGTGTTTCGTACTGAAACACGGCTCCAACCTTCGAGGACAACATGGGCCTCATCGCCCTGAGCATCACCATCGCGGCCGCCGTCGGCGGCTTCGTCGTCGCCAAGAATTTCGTCCGCCGCCGCCTTCGGTTTGTGGACGGCGTGAACAACCCCGTCTTCCCGATCGCCGCGGGGCTCCTGGCGGCCGTCGTCGCCCTTCCGGCGGCGCTGCTGCCGATCGTGACCATGGGGACCGCCGCCATCTTCGGGATCGGCGCCGGGGTCGGCACCGCGAGCGGCGTCAAGGCGCTCCGCCGGGGAGATGGTTAGGCCGCCCGCCCCCGGATATCTTGCGGGCATGGCGACCGTATCCTGCGTGCGTTGCGGCCAGGTCCGCGACCAGATGGCCTTCCGGCCTTTCCAGAACGAGCTTGGCCTCCGGGCCTTCGAACAGATCTGCGCCGTGTGCTGGGGTGAGTGGCTGAAGTACCAGCAGCAACTCATCAACCACTACGGCCTGGATCTGCGAAGCCCGGAGGCCAAGAAGTTCCTGTTCGAACAGATGGAGACCTACCTCTTCTCCCCCGCCCCACCCGCCTAGCGCCCGAGGGCCCCCTTCAGGGTGACGCGCTTCTTCTGGCGCATCACCTCGAGTTGGAGCGGCTCTCCCGGTTCGTAGCTCCCCAGCACCCGCAGCAACTGGCGCGGACTCGAGACCGCCCTGCCGTCCACGGCGAGCACCACGTCGCCGGCCTTGAGGCCGAGGGGCGCAGGGTCCGGCACATCGACCACGAGGACCCCCTCCGTGGTGCCGAAGTAGCTGCCTAGCTGCGGATTGACCGGCGCCAACTCGATATCAGGGAGCGGGCCGCCCATCATGAAGGTGAATTCCCCCGCCTCGGCGCGCGAGCCGCGGGCCATCTCGCTGCGGCGGAGCGCCAGGTCCAGAGCGCGCTGCTCCATCCCCTCGCCCCCACCGACCCAATATTCCGCCCCGGGCATGCCAGGCACGCCGGTGCCGCCGTCGGGGCCGACGACGACGGTGAAGGATTCCGGATCCGCCGCCGTCACCACCCGGGTCTTCATCCGCGACTTCCCGCGGCGATACTCCACGGCCACGGTGTCGTTGGGCGGCAGCTTGGCCACCAGCTCCACGAGCCGGAAGCCGGGGCTGGGCACTCGCGTGCCAGCCGGGACCTTCGCGAGCGACACGGCCAGCGGCGTCGCGCCAAACCTCGTGATGACGTCGCCGGCCTGGAGCCCTGCCGCGGCGGCGGGGCCGCCCGGGGTCACCGCGTCGATCATCGCCCCCAGGGAGTCGGTCTCCGAGGGGCGGGTCCGCACGACGACACCGATCCGCACCCGGCGGAGCGCGAAGGCCTGCGCCATCATCGGCTGCATCGAATCGCGGAAGTAGTAGCCGCGGGTGCGCATGGTGTCGAGCCGGATCCGCATCGAGTCCATGACGATCACCATCGAGTCCGACTTCGGCGGCTTGGGAGAGCGGGGCGCCGGCGCCGGTGCGCCCTGGGCCATCAGCGGGGCGGCGACCAGCGCGGCGAGAGAGACTGCCAGGGCGGCACAACGAAGGCGGGACATCAGAGCCCCACGTTCTGCGCGCGCGTCACGTGCACGTCGACCAGCGCGTCCATCAGGCCCACCCGCTCGCGCCAGAGCGGGAGGAGCTCGACATCCACGTCCGTGGTGCCGTCCATCTGCGCCGCCTCGAGCTGCCGGTCGAGTTCGGCGATCCGGTCTTCCAGCGACGTGGCGGCGCCCGTGGTGTAGGCGTCGGTGACCCGCTGGCTGCTCCGGATCTGCCGCAGCGCCTGCTCGAGGGTGGCGGACTCCGCCATGACGGCGGTGAGCTGGTCGGACGCGCTGGCGGCCGGCGGCGCCAGGAGGTCCCCACCGACCACCACCAGCAGGAGTGAAGCGGCCAGCGCCAGCGCCCCGATGCCGGCGCGACGGACGTACAGCTGGCGGCGGTCCTGCCGCACCCGCGCCGCCACGATCGCAAAGCGATCTCGCGGGGGCCGCAGCGTCGGCAGGGCGCGCAGCCGTGCCACGCGCTGGTGGAGCCGGTCGAGCTCCGCTGCGCACCTGGGGCAGGCCGCCACGTGGGCCTGGCTCGCCGCGCTGCCCGGTTCGCTGCCGGCGTCGCGAAGCGCCACGAGCTGTTCCATGGTGAGGTGGGTCATGCGTGCGCCTCCTCGCCGAGCCAGACCCGCAGCTTGGCGTGCGCGCGCGACAGCTGCGACTTCGAGAAGCTCGGCGTCCGGTCCATCATTTCGGCGATTTCTTCGTGGGTGTAGCCCTCGACGTCATGCAGCCACACCACGGCGCGCGAGGTTTCCGGCAGGCGTTCGAGCGCGGCCTCGAGATCCATCCGGAGCGGCGTGTCCTCGCGGCGCATGGCGTGCGCGTCGTCGAAGAGCTCGTCCGTCTCCCGGTACTTGTTCCGCCGGAGCCGCATCAGCGCCTTGCTCGAGGCGACGCGGCGCACCCAGCCCCAGAGCGGTCCGTCGCCCCGGTACTGGCCGATGCTGCGGTACACCTCGAAGAAGGTCTCCTGGAGGACGTCTTCCGCGTCTTCCACGGTGCGGCAGATACGGCGGGCCAGGTTGAAGACGGGGGTCTCATAGGCGCGGTAAAGGATCTCCAACGCGGCCGGGTCGCCCACCCGGACTCGCGCGACCACCGATTCGGCGTCGCCCGCGAGATAGGAGTCCACTGCCAGTGCCCTTGTCATAGGTCCGTTAAAGATGCCGGGGCGGCCCGAAACGTTGCAGGGGGGAAACGAGGACTGAGGACTGGGGACTGAGGCCGAACAAGGCTCTTAAGTCAACTCGTTGGCATTTATTGACTTACAGACCATCCACCGACTGATCACTCTCAGTCCTCAGTCCTCAGTCCTCAGTCCCTTACGTCCCCGGCGCACCCCCCGTTTCCCAGACCCCTGATATCTTTGCCCCATGCCCTCCCCTACCCATGGCCCCAAGCTCTGGCTCCACCACCTGGCCGACGAGGCCGACGCGGCTTTCCTCTATCGCGAGCTGGCCGCGGGCGAGTCCGATCCCAAGAAGTCGGCGCTCTACACCCGGCTCTCCGAGGTCGAGAACCGGCACGTCGGCGTGTGGCAGAAGCTCCTGACGGAGCATGGGCACGCCGTCCCCGTGGTCCGGGTATCGGCGAAGGCCCGGATGATGGCGTGGCTGGCCCGGCGGTTCGGCCCGCAATGGCTTCTCCCGATGCTGCTCGAGGAGGAGGGCCAGGAGGTAAAGGGCTACCTGCAGCTGTACAAGTCCGCGCCGGACGGCGCCACCGGTCCCGCCGCCCTCCGGCTGGCCCGCGAGTCCAAGGAGCACGCGGACACGCTCTCGAAGATTGCCGGGACGGTCGGCGAACCGTGGCACAAAACCCAGGCGGGCGGCTTCCTCCGGAACGTGGTGTACGGATTCAACGACGGCCTGACCGCCAACTTCGGTCTCGTGGCCGGCATGGTGGGCGCCGCCGAGTCGATGGGCGCGGCCGGGCATGCGGTGGTGGTCGCGGGGCTCGCCGGCATGGTGGCCGACGCGCTGTCCATGGGCTCGTCGGGATACCTCGCCGCCAAGAGCGAGCGCGAGGTGTACGAGCACGAGATCGCGATGGAACGGGAAGAGATCCGCCTCATGCCGGAGCTGGAAACGGAAGAGCTGAGCCTGCTCTACCAGGCCAAGGGGATACCGGAGGATCAATCCGCCGAGCTGGCGCGGCAGGTCATGTCCGACCCCGAGAAGGCGCTCGACGAGAAAGTTCGCGAGGAGCTGAAGATCGGCGACGCCACCAGCACCCCGTTCCGCGAGGCGTGGGTGACCGGCCTCGCCACCGCCATCGGGGCCTTCATCCCGGTGGCGCCGCTCCTCATCAGCACCGATCCGTGGGCCCTGTACACCTCGTTCACCCTGGCCATGCTGTCGCATTTCGCCGTGGGCGCGGCGCGGAGCTTCTTCACCGGCCGAGGGGTGGCGCGGAGCGGGTTCGACATGCTGGTGGTGGGCTTCGGCGTGGCGGTGGTGGGGTACTTCGTGGGCGACTGGATCGTCAGGCTGCTGTAGGCGCGAGAATCACGATCGTGGAATCGTCGAATCGTTGAATCGTTGAATCGTTGAATCGTTGAATCGGGGTGGGATTACGCCCACCCCTAGCCCAGATGGACACAACTTCGTGGCGTCAGGCAAGTGCCAATTCCCACCCACACGAAATTGCGTTCCCACCGATAGGGATGGCCATACGGCCACCCCATCGGAAACCGACGTGCCCCCTACCCCACCACCAGGTTGAGCAACCTCCCTGGCACATAGATCTGCTTCTTCAGTTCCTTCCCCTCCGTGAAGCGCCGCACCGCCTCCTCGTGCATCGCCGCGGCGGCGATGGCCGCCTCCTCCGCCCCACGCGGCACGCGCACCTTGCCGCGGGTCTTCCCGTTGACCTGCACCGGGATTTCCATCATGTCCTCGATGGTGAGTCCCTCGTCCCAGGCCGGCCAGGCCGCCGAGAAGACCGTCGTGACGCCGCCCAGCCGCTCCCAGCACTCCTCGGCGAAATGTGGCGCGAAGGGCGCCAGCATCACGACCATGTCCTTGACGATGTGCCGCTCGGAGCAGTTCGTCTCCCGCATGACGTTGAGCAGCTCCATGAGCGCCGCGATGGCGGTGTTGTAGCTCAGCCCCTCCATCGCCTCGGTCACCTTCTTGACCGTCTGGTGTCGCTTGACGACGATGGACTGGTGCACCTCCTGGCCGGCCAGCGTCACGTGCTCGCACTGGCCCACGAGGTCCCACACCTTCTCGAGGAAGCGCCGCGGTCCGCTGATCCCGGAGTCGCGGAAATCTCCCCCCTCCTGGAATGGCCCGAGGAACATCAGGTACATCCGGAAAGTGTCGGCGCCCCACCGGGCGATGTACTCGTCGGGGATGACGACGTTCCCCTTCGACTTCGACATCTTGGCGCCGTCCTTGACGATGAGGCCGTGCGCCCGGAAGGTGGTGAACGGCTCCTCGAACCCGACGTGGCCCAGCTCCTGCAGCACCATGGCGATGAACCGCGAGTACAGCAGGTGCAGCACCGCGTGCTCGTTACCGCCGATGTACATCGTGACCGGGCACCAGCGGCGGGTCCGCGCCGGATCGAACGGCCGGTCGTCGAACTCGGTGCTGGTGTACCGCAGGTAGTACCACGCCGAGTCGAGGAAGGTGTCGGACACGTCCGTTTCCCGCCGGGCGCGCGCCCCGCAGGCCGGGCAGGGCACGAAATACCATTCCTCGTGCCGGGCCAGGGGCGACACGCCGGAGTCGTCGGGGCGGAAGTCGTCGATCGGCGGGAGCAGGACCGGAAGATCCTTTTCGGGCACCGGCACCGGTCCGCAGCTCGGGCAATGAATGATCGGGATCGGCGGGCCCCAGTACCGCTGGCGCGAGATGCACCAGTCGTACAGCCGGAAGCGCACCGTTCCCTTGCCATGTCCCTCGCGCTCGAGCCAGGCGGTGATGTCCCGGAGCGCCTCGTTCGCCGGCCGGCCCGTCCACGGCCCGGAATGCACCAGCGCGTACCCGTCGGTGTCGGTTTCCGCCTCGGGCATCGGCGCGTCGGCGTCCTGCCCCTGGCGCGCGAGCACCCGGGTGACGGGCAGACCGAACTTCCGCGCGAAGGCGAAGTCACGTTCGTCGTGCGCCGGCACCGCCATGATGGCGCCTGTGCCGTACTCCATCAGCACGTAATCGGCGATCCACACGGGGATCTTCCCGCCGGTGGCGGGATTGACCGCGTAGGCCCCGGTGAACACGCCCGTCTTGTCCTTGTCGCCCACCTTGCGAGTGACCAGGTCGAGCGCCGCGACGCGGGCGCGGTACGCCTCGACGGCCGGTCGCTCGGCGTCGGTGGTGAGCTGCGCCACCAGCGGGTGCTCGGGGGCCAGTACCATGAAGGTGGCACCGTAGAGCGTGTCGGGGCGCGTGGTGTACACCCGGATGGCCCCGCAGTCTCCCTCGACCGCGAAGTCGATTTCCGCCCCTTCCGACCGCCCCAGCCAGTTCCGCTGCGCCTGGGCGGTCGTGTCGGACCAGTCCATCTTGGCGCGGTCGTCGAGGTTGCTCAGCAGGCGCTCGGCGTACTCGGTGATCCGGAAGTACCACTGCTGCAGCGCCCGCTGCTCGACTCGCGTGTCGGGATGGCGCTCGCAGAAGCCGTTGATCACCTGCTCGTTGGCGAGCACCGTCTTGCATTCGGGGCACCAGTTGACGGCCCCGTGCTTCCGGTAGGCCTTCCCCGACTTGTAGAGCTGGAGGAAGAGCCACTGGGTCCACTTGTAGTAGGCGGGGTCGGTGGTGGACAGGGCGTGCCGCCAGGAGAACATCCCCCCGATGCGCGTGAGCTGCCTCGTGAAGTTGGCGATGTTACGGGGGATGAGCTCTGCGGGGTGGATTCCCAGCTTGATCGCGTAGTTCTCGGAGTGGATGCCGAACGCGTCGAAGCCGATCGGCTCGAAGACGTCGAAGCCCTGGAGCCGCTTGAAGCGGCCGTAGGCGTCGCTGCCGGTGAAGGCGAACATGTTCCCGACGTGCAGCCCCTCGGCGGAGGGGTA
This sequence comes from Gemmatimonadota bacterium, assembly GCA_022710485.1. Taxonomy (GTDB): domain Bacteria; phylum Gemmatimonadota; class Gemmatimonadetes; order Gemmatimonadales; family GWC2-71-9; genus SPDF01. Next base: position 13,241 of record JAKLGU010000003.1, read on the forward strand.
GGGGAACATCATGAGGTTGTAGAACGGCCGCGCTGCCCGGTCGAGGTCCGGCTCGTTGGTGTTTCGCTCGGCCCAGCGGGCCTGCCACTTGGCCTCGACGGCCTGCGGATCGTAACGGTGCGGATGCTGGTCGGTCATGGTGTCGGAAATCTACCCGCCGCCGCAGGGGGAACCAAGCGCGCCACGGGCCGCCTTGCTGGAGGGCGCCTGCGGGCCTAAGTTTTCGTGCACTCCCCACTTACATCGCCAGCGGAGCCCCATGGCCGGCGTCAGGAAAGACCTCACCCGATCGCTCTACCTGTACGGCACCGCCGTGCTGGTGCTCTTCGGTGCGCTCATGGCCGGGATCATGAACGGCAACGAGTCGCGTCATATCCGGCGGGGCCTCGATGAGCGGCTCATCGGGCTCGCGGACCGTTCCGCGGCGCTCCTCGAGCAGGCGCTTGCATACCAGCCGGGTGAAATGGCCCGGCTGGCCGCCCCCGGCGGAGCGAGCGCCGAGACCACCGCCGCCCTCGACCGGCTGCTGTCCACCTCGAGAACCGAGGCGGACCTGGCGGAAATCGCGGTGGTGGGCGGCACCGGAACGATTCTTTGGAGCAGCCGGCCCGCCACCTCTGTCGGCGCTCCCCTGCCCGGCCTGGAGGCGGCGGCGGGACGATCCGGGCTCCAGCTCCTGTCACTCCAGGTCAACGGCGTCGAGTCACGCGCGGCGGTCCTGACTGTCGCTGGCTCGAACTGGCGCGTCGTGACCAGCGCGCCGCTCGCGAGGCGTGCCGATTTCACCGGCAGCCTCGTCCTCTTCAGCATCCTGATCTTCACGATCGGCGGCGTCGTCACGCTCTGGCTGCTGGGCCGCTGGCTGGACCACCGGATCCTGCGCCCGCTGCTGGTGGCGGAAGAAGTCGCCACGCAGGTGGCGCAGGGAAACCTCAGCGCCACCGTCTCCCAAATCGATGCCGCCGGCGCGGAGGGGAACCGCCTGCTCCGGGCCATCGCGGCCATGGTCGAGGCGCTGCAGAACCTAGTCGGTGCTATCCGTGGCGCCTCCAGCGAGGCGGCGGCCATGGCCGAGCAGATCTCGGCGGCCACCGAGGAGATGTCCGCCTCCACCCAGGAGGTGGCGAGCACCACCGCCGACCTGACGGACCGGGCCACCAAGCAGGCCGGCGTGGTCCGGCTGGCCGCCGACGATGCCCGGAAGATCCTCGGGATCGCCGAGGCGCTGGCTGCCGGCGCCACGCAGGCGGCGCAGCGGAACGCGGCGCTCGCGGCGCTCGCGCGGAGTCACCGGGAGCAGCTCGACCGGAGCACCACGGAGCTCGCCAAGCTGACCGAGGAGGTGGAGCTGGGGGCGGAGGAGGCGGAGCTCCTGGCCACCTCGTCGGAAGAAATCGAGAAGTTCATCACCCAGACCAAGGCCATCGCCAAGCAGACCCACATGCTGGCGCTGAACGCCGCCATCGAGGCGGCGCGGGCGGGTGGCGAGGGGCGTGGGTTCAGCGTGGTGGCGGAGGAGGTGCGGAAGCTGGCAGGCCAGGCGGCGCAGGCGGCCACGTCCACCAGCGAAACGGTGCAGAGCGTGCTGGCGCGGGTGCACACGGCGCGGGAGCGGCTGCTCCGGCTGGCGCAGGGGGGCATCGTGGCGCGGGACGCTGCGCAGGCGGCCGCCGAGGGGCTCCGGACCGTGGCGGAGGACGCGGACGCCAACGACCAGTGGACCCAGGCCATTTCGGCATCGGCGGACGACGTGCGGATCCTGATCGACGGGATTGCCGGGCGGATGAAGGAAGTCTCGGCGGGCACCGAGGAATACGCGGCGGCGGCCCAGCAGATCGCGGCGGCGGCCGAGGAGCTCAACGCCTCAACCGAAGAAATTGCCAGCTCGGCGGGTCACCTGGCGGACGCGGCAGAGCGATTGACGAATGCGGTCGGGGGGTTCCGGGTAAGCTAGGCCCCGGAGCCGACGACCTCCGACAGCGCCGCCAGCAACGCGCCAAAGTGTACGGGCGTAAGATCTCCCATGTGGCCGATGCGGATCATCGCATCGGCCATTTCGTCGAGCCCCGCCCCGATGGTCCATCCCTTTTTCAGCAGCGCCCCCGCGATCGCCCGGCCAGTGGTCCCCTCGGGCACGCGGAGCGCCGACACCGTCCACGCCCGCCGCCCCTCCGGCGCAAAGAACGCCCACGCCGGATGCGCGGCCACCCACTCCTCCATCATCGTGAGCATCGCGCGGTGCCGGTCCCAGCGCGCCTCGACGCCGCCTTCGGCGTCGATCCGCTGCAACTGCGCCTCGAGCGCCAGGTAGAGCGGGAGCGCGGGCGTCTGCGTCGGCTGGTGGATCTTGATCGCCTCATCGTGGAGGACGAGGTCGAAGTACCACCCCGGCTCCGGTTGGGCGCGCGCGCGCTCCATCATGGCCGGCGAGGCCACCGCCAGCGAGATGCCGGGCGGCATCGCGAGCGCCTTCTGGGAGCCGGTGAAGACGAAGTCGAGGCCCCACGCGTCGGTCTCCACCGGGGAGCCGCCGACGGAGGTGACGGCGTCGACCAGGAGGACCGTGTCCTTCCGCGCGCGCACGACCCGGGCGAGTTCCTCGAGCGGGACGAGCGTGCCGGTCGAGGTCTCGCAGTGGACGAGGGCGACGGCGTCCACCTCATGCTCGTCCAGGGCGCGCGCCAGGTCGTCGGCCTCGAGGGCGCGTCCGAGGGGCACCGGCAGGCGGACCACCGCCTTGCCGTTCCGGGTGGCGATCCGGGCGAAGCGGTCGCCGAAGAAACCGCCATCCACCACGAGGACGCGCTCCCGCACGCCGCCGCGGACCGCCGCCTCCATGAAGCCTGTGGCGGAACTGGTGGCCATCAGCACCGGGCGGGTGGTGCGGAAGAGCCGCTGGAGCTGCGGCTCCATCCGCTGCAGCATGGCGATCATCTCGGGGCCGCGGTGCGCGAACATCGGGCGCACCATGGCCTGCAGCACGTCGAGATGGACATCGGTGGGGCCGGGAAGGAAGAACCGGCCAAACGGCTGCGGAAAGGGCGCACGGCTGTGCGCCCCTGCATCGTGACTACGATCGCCGGCGCTCACGCCCCACCCCGGAGCACGTCGGCGGTGGTCACCATCTTCACCCCACGCTGGGCCCAGTCCTCGAGGAGCCTGCCGCCCGCCTCAACGTGAATCGCGCGCACTGCATCCGTGACGAGCCACAGGTCTATCTGGGGGTGATTCTGGCGGAGCCCCTCGATGGCGTACTTGTCGCACACGTCGAGCGCCACGCCGTAGAGCACCACCCGCTCCGGATCCAGTGCGTCCAGCACGGGGCCGATGTTGCCGTTGGTGAACACGTCGAACCAGTGCTTGTGGAGCAACAGGTCTCCCCTGTGCCCTGCCACGCGGGCCCTCACCTGGCCGGCGTCCTCCGCCTCCGGCTCGATGACCAGCGGGTTCTCCAGCGCCGTCTCCGGAATCTTCCGCTGCCCCAGGGTGCCCCGCATGCAGTGCGGCGGGAAGGTGGTCAGGAAATCGGGCGTATCGCTCAGCTCCCGGTGCCCCGCCACGTGGTCGTCGGCGCTGGCCAGGATCCGGATGCCATTCGTGTGCGCGTACTCCGTGAGCGCCTTCAGCGCCGGGATGATCTCCTCGCTCCCCGGCACGTACAGCAGGCCCTCGGCTTTCATGAAGTCGTGCTGGGTGTCGACGTCCCAGAAGAGGACCCGCGTCACAGCACACGCTCGAGCCGGGGATTGGCGCGGTAGGACCGCCCCACCTTGGCGCAGGGCTTCCCCTCCAGCATCACGACGTCCGACGTAAAGTCGAACCGGCCCTGGAAGAGCGACGACCCCACGCCGTAGGCGTCCACCGGCACCTGTTGCGACTCGAACTCGTGGATCTTGTCCACGTTGAAGCCCCCCGACACCACGATCCGCACCTGCTGGAACCCCTCGGCGTCCAGCGCCAGGCGCACGTTGCGGACCAGCTGCGGGTTCACCCCGCTGGGCCGGAACCGGCCCTGCTGCGACAGCACCGACTTGTCCACCAGCATTTCACTCGTGTCGAGCCGCACGCCGTAGAGCCGGGAGCCGAACGCCCGCGCCACCTCGAGCGAGGTCTTCACGCAGTCGTTCTCGAAGTCCACCAGCGTCACCACCTGGATGTCCGGGGCCGAATGCTCGATGAACTTGCCTGTGGCTCGCACCGTGTCGCCGCCGTAGGCCGCGATCAGGGCGTGCGGCACGGTACCGATCCCCTCGCTGCCCCACCAGGAGGCCTGCGCGTCGGTGGAGACCCCGATGGCCCCGGCGATATGCGCCGCGTAGCCGTCGCCCGTCTGCACCAGCCAGTGGTCGTGCCGGGCCGGGAAGAACATCACCTGCTTCGGATGGGCCGCCTCGACCACGCGCCGAGTGTTGGTGCCCACGCGGGTGCGGCGGGCCAACACGCCGAGGTAGAGGGTCTCGAGATGGGCGAAGGCGTCGTAGGGCCCGTTGATGAGCATGACGGTTTCCCACGGCTCCACTTCGTCGCCGTCGTAGAGCGCCTGCACCTCCAGCTCGGGCCACTCGATGGCGCAGAGCTTCAGGATGGCGATGGCCTCGTCCACCCCGCCGAGGAAGGCGTGCTGCTTCCCGAAGACCTGCATCGTGACTCGGGGGCGGTAGCCATCGGCCAGCAGCACCTCGCGGGCCCGGACGAAGTACTTATCGGAGTAATAGCCCGAGCGCATCTTCTCGACTGGGAGATTGAAGATGTGGGGGTCGAGCCGGGGACGGCGGGCCATGAGACCGAAGCTCTCTCTCGTTGGGGAGGGCGAGACGGGGAAGTTAGGAGGCGCGGGAGGGGCGGGCAAGTTGACAGCGGCGCCGGCGGCGTCTAACTCTAACCCTCACGCCCCCTTGCACGACATCCAGGAGACCCTGTGACGGACACTCTTTCACGCCGGAATTTCCTCGGCGCCAGCGCCGCCGCGCTCGCGGCCGGCGCGCTTCCGGCCCGCCTCGACGCCATCGAGGCGCCCGCCGTGATCCTCCGAGGCGCCAGCCGCCCCGTGGCCATCAGCTCCGCCAACAGCCTGGCGCCGGTCAGCAAGGCCCTCGAACTCGTCCTGCAGGGCAGCGACACACTGGATGCCGCCGTGGATGGGGTCAAGATCCAGGAACTCGACCCCAAGGACAATTCGGTGGGCTACGGCGGCCTGCCGAACGAAGACGGCGTGGTACAGCTCGACGCCTCCTGCATGCACGGGCCCACCCGGCGGGCCGGCGCGGTCGGCGCCCTCGAGGGGATCAAGACGCCGAGCGAGGTGGCCAAGCTGGTCCTCAAGTACACCAACCACATCATGCTGGTGGGTGAGGGCGCCAAGCGCTTTGCCCTCTCCTACGGTTTCAAGGACGAGGACCTCCTGACGCCGGAGTCGCGCCAGCACTGGCTGACCTGGCGCGCCAATCGGGGCCCCAACGACGACTGGCTCGACGTACCGAAGGGCACCGAGATGGTGGTCCGGCCCACCGGCACCATCAACCTGAACGTGGTGAACGCCGCCGGTGACCTCTCCTCCGTGACTACCACCAGCGGGCTGGCCTGGAAGATCAGCGGACGGGTGGGGGACAGCCCCATCGTCGGCGCCGGGCAGTACACCGACAACGACGTCGGCGCGGCCGGCTCCACCGGCCGCGGCGAGTCCAACATCATGGTCTGCGGCGGGTTCCTGACGGTCGAGCATATGCGCCGCGGCATGAGCCCCACCGATGCCTGCATGGAAACGCTCAAGCGGACCCTGCACATGACACCCGACCGGCTCATGGGCCCGGACGGCAGGCCGAAGTTCGACCTCACATTCTACGCGGTGAACAAGAAGGGGGAGTTCGGCGCCGCGGGGCTCTTCCCCGCCCGGTACGCGGTGGCCTCCGAGGGGAACCCGGCCGCCTTCAAGGACTGCGCGTACATGTTCAAGAGGAGCTAGATGGCGCTCCGCCGCTGGTGGCCGCTGGCCCTCCTGCTCTCGACCGCGGCCGCCCCGCTCGCCGCGCAGGACCGCTGGCTGAGCAACTACTATCCCTACATCGCCTCCGCGCCGAACACGTTTCCCCTGCTCGGCGCGCGGTACGATTACCGCCGCGACGCCGCCTGGGACGACCCCTGGCTTTCCGACGGCTCGCTCGCCGCCACGGTGGCCTTCGGCTTCAACGGCAGCCAGATGGCCACCGTCGTGTTCCGCGCGCCGGGGCTCTGGAAGGACTGGCGGCTCTTCGCCGAGGGATACGGAATCAAGGATTCGCGGCTGGGCTATTTCGGCGTCGGCAACGATTCCCCGTACGACGCGGCGATCGAGGACGGCAACAGCAACTACTACCGGGTGCGGCGCGGGCGGCTGGGCGGGCGGGTCGAGGTGACCCGGCGCATCGCCGGTCACCTTGAAGCCGCGGTGGCGGCGGGGATCGTGGGGACGGAGTTCACCGCCCTCCCCGCCCCGACCCTGTTCGGCACGGAAGTGGGCAGCGAACTGGACGAAACCGACTACACCGGCAGCCTCCGGCTGGTGTTCGACACCCGGAACCGCGAGTACAATCCCGCCACGGGCGCGCTGCTGCAGGCGGGGGCGCTGGTGGGCAACGCCTACGGCCGGTACTACGGCGACTTCCGCGGATTCGTCAGCCCGTTCTACAGCACGGTGGTGGCTGGCCGCCTCACCGCCGTGACCACCGCCGGCAGCCCGCCTCTGAGCGCCGACTATGAGCTGCAGCTCTGGGAAGAGTCGCGCTGGCAGTACGGCGGACAGGAGACGAACCGCGGACTGGCCGGCGGTCGGCTCATCGACGCGGACCAGCTCTCGGCTTCCCTCGAGGTCCGACAGACCATCCTGGACGTTGGAGACTTCGGCGCGGCTGGCCTGATCGCCTTCCTGGACGTCGGCCGGGTGTTCCCCGAGGGGGAGCTCTCGCTGACGACGGACGGCATGGTGGTGACGGGCGGCGGCGGGTTGATGTTCCGGGCACTCAAGGCGGGGATCATGACACTGAATTTTGCCGGCGGCCCCGACGGGTTCGTCTTCTCGGCCACGACGGGATGGACGTTTTGAGGCGCCTCGGAGGATTGCTGGCCCTGGCGCTGCTCCTGACGGCGCGCGCCGCGCCCGCCCAGGTGGCGCTGCCGACGGCCAATGCGCAAGTGACTGCCGGGGCCGCCGCGCCGCTCGTCGTCTGGAACCGTCCGATCATCGAGCTGCGGGCCAGCATCGGTGGCACCACGGCGGAGGAGCGGGTGGCCCGCGCGCGGCGCCGCATCGAGGAACTGCCGGTGTCCGCCTACGCCGATCCCATCCAGGCGATTCCCTCCACGGTGGGCACCGTCGAGGGGGTGTTCGTCTCGGTCGGCTCGCAGCTCGTGTTCGCCATCCTCCCGGAAGACCTCGAGCCGGAGTCCGGCCAGACGCTCGAGTCCGCCGGCCAAACGGCCGTGGCGCAGCTGACCGCCGCCCTCCAGGCCCGCGCCGACCAGCGGCGCGCGCCCGTGATCATCCAGGGGCTGTCCCTGTCGGTCCTCGCCACCCTCCTGCTCCTCCTCGCGCTGCGCCTGATCGGCAAGTTTCGCCGCCGCGCGCAGGAGCGGCCCATCACCACCAAGATTTCGGGCCGCGCAAAGATCTTTGGCGTCGACCTCGGCCAGGCGCTCACCGCCATCGAGCGCGGCCTCAGCAAGCTGACAGCGCTGGGCGCCATGATCGTCGCGCTGTACATCTGGCTCACCTTCGTGCTCGGGCAGTTTCCATTCACCCAGCCCTGGGGTCGCCAACTCGGCCAGCATCTCAGCCAGCTCCTGCTGAAATTCGGCACCGGCATTCTCGGGGCCATGCCGGGGCTGTTCGCCGTCCTGCTCATCTTCCTCCTCGCCCGGCTGACCGTGAGGGCGATCAGCGGGTTCTTCCAGAGCGTGGAATCGGGACAGATAGAGCTGGATTGGCTGGAGCCGGAAACCGCGCGGGCCACCCGGCAGCTGGTCGTCGTGCTGGCCTGGAGCTTTGCCATCATCGTCGCCTATCCGTACATCCCGGGGTCGGCGTCCCCGGTTTTCAAGGGGGTCAGCGTCTTCCTGGGCGTAATGGCCACCTTCGGGTCGGCCGGTGTGGTGAACCATCTCGTGAGCGGGCTGGTCATCGTCTATTCGCGCTCGTGCAAACCGGGCGACGTGATCCGGGCGGGCGAGATCGAGGGCCTCGTGACGGTGGTCGGCGTCCTCTCCACCAAGATCGTGACCCGCAAGCGGGAGGAGATCACCGTGCCCAACGCGGTGCTGGTGGGCACCTCCATCACCAACTACACCCGCCTGGCCCGGGAGCACGGGGCGATGATCTCGACCACGGTGACGATCGGTTACGACGCCCCGTGGCGCCAGGTGCACGAACTGCTGATCCGGGCCGCAGACCGCACGCCGGACATCAAGAAGACGCCCGCACCGTTCGTCTACCAGCGCTCGCTCTCGGATTTCTACGTCGAGTACGAGCTCCGGGCGCACATCACGGACCCGGCCGAGCGGCTGCCGATCCTCTCGGCGCTGCACGCCGAAATCCAGGACGCCTTCAACGAGGCCGGGGTGCAGATCATGTCCCCGCACTTCGAGACCCAACCCGACGGCAAGGTGTGGGTGCCGCGCTCGGCCTGGCGGGGCCTCCCGCCCGAGGCGTCGTAACGGAGCATGGCCGACACGACACCGCCGAAGCCCAAGGTCGACTACCGCAACGCGTGGGCGGAAGCCCGCGAGGTGGTCTGGGACTACCGCTGGCGCCTGGCGCTGGGGCTGGTCCTCATGCTGGCCAGCCGCCTGGCGGGCCTCGTCCTCCCGGCGTCGTCCAAGTTCCTGATCGACGACGTCATCGGGAAGCAGCGGACCGAGCTGCTGCCGCTGATCGCGCTCGCCGTCGGGGTCGCCACGCTGGTGCAGGCGGCCACCGGGTTCGCCCTCTCCCAGGTCCTCGGCGTGGCCGCCCAGCGCGCCATCACCGACATGCGCAAGCGTGTGCAGGCCCATGTCGCGCGGCTCCCCGTCAGCTACTTCGACTCGACCAAGACGGGCGTGCTCATCTCGCGCATCATGTCCGACGCAGAGGGAATCCGGAACCTGGTCGGCACGGGGCTGGTGCAACTGGTCGGCGGGTTCGTCACCGCGCTGATCGCGGTGGGCGTGCTCTTCTGGCTCAACTGGATGCTGACCGCCGTGACGCTCACGGCGCTGATCCTGTTCGGTGGCGGGATGGCCGTCTTCTTCAAGCGTCTCCGGCCGCTCTTCCGCGAGCGGGGCAAGATCAACGCCGAGGTGACCGGCCGGCTGGCCGAAACGCTGGGCGGGATCCGCATCGTCAAGGCGTACAGTGCCGAGCGGCGCGAGCGATACGTGTTCGCCGCCGGGGCGCATCGCCTCTTCCGCAACGTGGCGCAGTCGATGACCGCCATCTCGGGGACGGGGGCGTTCGCTACCGCGATCGTGGGCGGGATCGGCGTGCTGATGATCATGGTGGGCGGGGGCGACGTGCTGGCGGGACGGATGACGGTCGGCGACCTCATCATGTACGTGTTCTTCACCGGCCTGATGGCGGCGCCGATGGTGCAGATCGCCTCCATCGGCACGCAGATCACCGAGGCCTTTGCGGGACTCGACCGCATTCGCGAGATCCGGCTCCTCGCCACCGAGGACCAGGAGGACGCGAGCCGGGAGCCTGTCGGGGAGATCCGGGGCGACGTGGCGTTCGAGGACGTCTGGTTCGAGTACAACCCGGGCGTGCCGGTGCTCAAGGGAGTCCGGTTCGCCGCGCCCGCGGGCACGACCACGGCGCTGGTGGGCGCCTCGGGCGGCGGCAAGAGCACGCTCATCTCGCTGGTGATGGCCTTCAACCGCCCCAAGTCGGGGCGGGTGCTCATCGACGGCCGGGACCTCGCCGCGATCCGGCTCTACGAGTTCCGGCGCGCCATCGGCGTCGTGCTGCAGGAGAACTTCCTCTTCGACGGGACCGTCGCCGAGAACATCTCGTTCGCCCGGCCGCACGCCACGCGCGCCCAGGTCGAGGCGGTGGCGCGCATCGCCCACGCCGACGAGTTCATCCGCGGGTTCGAGCAGGGCTACGACTCGGTGGTGGGGGAGCGGGGGATCAAGCTGTCAGGAGGCCAGCGGCAGCGGATCGCCATCGCACGGGCCATCCTTGCCGACCCGCGCATCCTGATCCTCGACGAGGCGACCAGCTCGCTCGACAGCGAGAGCGAGGCCCAGATCCAGGACGGCTTGCGGGCGCTCCGGCGCGGACGCACGACGTTCGTGATCGCGCACCGGCTGTCGACCATCGTGACGGCGGACCAGATCCTGGTGCTGGAGGGCGGGGAGATCGTGGAGCGCGGGACACACCGAGAACTGCTGGCGCTGGGAGGGCGCTACCGGCAGCTCTACGACCGCCAGTACAACGTGGAGATGGACCGCTTCATCAACCCGGGCGAGGACTTTACGCCGGAGCCGGAAACTCCAGCGTCTCCCGCGAGGGCGGCACAAAGCCTGTAGCCGCCACCTCGAGGATGCCGCGCAGCGTGGACTCGCCGCGGTCCCGTGCGTACCAGCGCCGTACCATCGGGTAGAGATCCGCCTTCGGGATCGCCGCGCGGTTGGACATGACCCACTCCTGCAATTCCCACGGGCGCGGGCCCCAGTGCCCCACCTCCCCAAACGCCTCGTCCAGCACGATCACGATCGGAATCGACCGCGACCCGTTCGTCAGGTACCGGTCCATCACCTCGGGATGCTCGTCGCGCCGGAGCACCCGAAGCTCGAGTCCCGGCACTCGCTCCACGAATTTCTGCAGGTAGGGGATGGTGTTCGAGGCGTCTCCGCACCAGTCCTCCGCCAGCACCAGCAGGCGGCGCGGGGAGGCGGAGAGGTCGATCCCGGTCGACCAGTCGGGCAGCGGCGCGATCCGGTAGATCCCCTCCCACAGCCCCCGGTGCTCAGTGCTGGAGGCCACGAACTCCTGGTACGACAGCGCCTTTGCCCACAGCGCGCGAAAATCGAGTGACATCTGGTACCCCGCATGCATAGGAGCCGCCAGCCGGCCGGACGGCCCAGACTAACGGCTCCCGTATGAGACCGTCCTGAAGAAACGCGGAACGCGGCCTCAGAGTTCCCGGATCATGACCCCGCGCTTGGCGAGTTCGTCCACGTAGGGCTGGAACGGCATCGCCTCGTCGGGGGTCAGCACGCCTTTCCGGGTCACGCGGCCGTCGGCCTGCATCAGCCCGGTGATGGCGAGCGAATACCCCGTGGTGCGCATCATGGCGCTGATGTTCCGCGCCGTGTCCTTGTGGTCCACCAGCTGCCAGACCACCTTCGCTGGCTTGCCGTCCTTGAGCCCGCTGGCCTCGACGCGCAGCGCCACGAGGTCTTCCGCCTTCGGCTTCTTGAGGACGGGCGTGGCGGCGGCGATGAACACGTCGCGGGGCCGCACCTGGACGCCCTTCACGTCGATCGGATCGTTGCCAAGGAGCCCGAGCTCGCGGATCGGCTTCATGATGGCCACGTGGCCCGGGTACCGCAGCGTCTTGTACTCCAGCACGTCCACCTTGCCCTCGTAACTGAACGGCATGGTGCTGACGCCGCCGGCGGTGTGGAACGCCTCGAGGGCGCCGACCGGCTCAGGGAAGACTACCGGCTCGAGCTCGCTCAACGCCTCCACCGGCGTCCGCTTGCCGCCGCGGAGGATCCACGAGGTGGTGGTGTAATAGTCGAGCGCGCCCTCGAGGGAGTACACGATCTGGTAGTTGAGCGGCGGTTCGGGATGCCGCGGGAGTCCGCCGACGTAGATCTTGACCTTTTCCGCCTTGTCGAGCCGGCGAATGCCCTCGGCGGCCAGGATGTTCACCATGCCCGGTGCCAGCCCGCAGTCGGGGATGACCGACAGCCCCTTGGCCGCCGCAGCGGCGTGCAGCTTCTTCTGCTCGAAGACGATCTCGGTGTTGCCGCCAAGGTCGGCGAAGTGACAACCGGCCTCGACGGCGCAGCCGGCCATCGGGGCGTTGAAATAATAGGGAATGGCGCTCATGACAGACACGTGCCCGCGCATCAGGGCGGTCACGGCGGGCAGGTCCTTCACGTCGAGCTTGACCGCCTTCAACCGGTCGGTCCCCTTGTAGGGGTCGAGGAAGGAGGCGAGCTGCTCCGGATGCAGGTCGGCAATCGTCACCTGGGTGACCGCCGGATTCTGGAGGAGGTCGAAGGCGGTGGCGCACCCCTGCAGGCCGGCACCGAGCACGAGCATCTTCATACGTGAGTCCTTGTCAAATCACGGGTTTGGAGACAGCCTTGAAATCTACCCCGGACCAGCTTCCGGCTTCAACCTTGACCCCCGGAGCATGATGACCGCCCCCACCACGCCCCTGCCCGGCCGTCGCGACGGCGAAGGGACCCGGCAGAAGCTGCTCCGCGCGGCACTGGAACTCTTTACAGGAGAAGGGTTTCTGGCCAGCACCACGCCGCTGATCGCCGAGCGGGCGGGGGTGGCGGAGGGAACGATCTACCGGCACTTCACGAGCAAGGAACACCTGCTCAACGAGGTCTTCCGCGGCACGCAGCGCTGGGCCACCGGGGTCGTGAAGGAAGTGGACGCCGACCGGACGCTGAAGGCGCCGGACCGGCTGGCCCGGATCGCCCGGAGATTCGTCGAGACGGCCGAACGGGACCCCGCGGGCGCGAGGATGCTGCTCCGCCAGCGGGACGGGAAGTTCCTCGACGCGCCGAGCCGGGACGCGGCGCGGGAATTTCGGGAGGCGGTGCAGCAAATCGTGGCGGCGGGCAAGGCGGACGGCATGGTGCGGGCGGGGCCGGCGGAGTTGTGGACGTCGGTGTGGCTGGTGATCTTGGCGTTCATCATCGAGCGGGTATCGGCCCGCGAATGGACGATGGACCAGCCTCAGGTGGCGCAGGCGATCGAGGCGGCGTGGAGCGCTATTGCGGCCCCGGCGCAGCCGGGCCCGGGAAGAACGTCATCTCCCGAGGGTCCAGCCGCGGAGGGGTGAGACGCAACTCCCGCATCCGGCCGGGCCCCAGGGGGCGCACGAAGAAGGCGGCCCCCACGAAGTACCCCACCGAGTCACTCCCCCATCGGGCAGGGCCCCGGCCGTCCGCTGAAAAGAGATTCCGGGCGCCGTCGGGCTGCTCGACACACACCCCGCCTTCAGGACAGTCGATGACCCGCGCGAAGGCGGGCGTGCCGACGAAGACCGCGAACGCCGAATCAGCCCGGCCGGCCTCGGCAGGGTCGAGGGTCCTGGTACCGGGTTCCGCCGGCGGGGCCGCCGCTGCGAGGGTGGTATCGCCGGCACGGATGAAGAGCGTGGAGGCGTCGTCGCTCCAGGCGACCGCATCAGGCGGGGTGCCCAGAGCCGGAACGATCCGTTCCCCGCCGTTCAGCAGGTTCATCACCACCACACGGCGGCTGGACGGATCGTCCCGCACGCCCTCGCGGATGAAGGCGACGTCGGTGCCGAGAGGAGAGAGGGCCGGCGCCATTTCGCGGACGCGGGTGTAGGTGATGGGGAAGGTGGTACCGCCGTCGGCGCGCACGGCGAAGAGATCGCCGACGCCCGCCTCGCCGGTGGCCACGAACACGGCGAACGGCTCCTGGCCAGGCGCCAGTCGGTTCTGGACCGGGGACATGGACACTCGGCAGCCGGCGAGCGCGAGCAGCGCCAACGCGGCTGGATTCACGAACGCACGAGCGCGCGGCAGCACTAAGGGCAGCTCCATTCGTACCGTCCTCACCCCCTGTCCCCCTCTCCGGCAAGCGGAGAGGGGGGACGATGTCCTCTATCCGCAGTCCCCAGTCCTTCTCTATTTCCCCAGATGTTCCCGATAGAACTCGAAGATCCGCTTCCACGCCCGGTCCGGCTGATCGGTATCGTTCCCCTTGCGCCCGGGAGAGAGGAAGCCGTGCCCGGTACCGGGGTAGATGTCGTAGGTGAACGACTTGCCCAGCGCGTTCATGGTGGCGCTCACCTGCGGCAGCGGGTCATTCACCCGGGCGTCGTTCTCGGCATATACCCCGAGGACGGGAGCCTTGATCCGAGCCATTGCCGCGGAATCGGGGGCCGGACCGTAGCAGACCACGGCCGCCTTGAGCGCCGGGTTGTGGGTGGCGTACGCGAAGCTCTGCTGCCCGCCCCAGCAAAAGCCGATGGTCGCCATCTGGCCACGAGCCGCCCCCGGCAGGGTGTCCACCCAGGCGGCGGTGGCGTCGAGGTCGCCCATGACACGCTCCGACGTCAGCCCAGCGAACAGCTTGCGGGCCGAGTCGGGACTGTCCGGCGACTTGCCGTACATCGAGCCGAGGAGGTCGGGCGCCACGGCCACGTACCCCTGCGCCGCGAGCTTGTCCACCACGGTGGTCTCCCACGGCGTCAGTCCGAAGATCTGGTGGATGACGATGATGGTCGGCGCGCGGTCCTTCCGTTCCGGCCAGGCGACGTAGGCCGGGATCGCTTCGCCAGCGGCGTTGGTGAACTTGACCCACTCGCCGTGGGGCTCGGCAGCCGTGTGCGGACGGGAAATCCAGGCGGCAAGGACGACTACCGAAGCTGCGGCAACCAATACGGACAGTGGGCGATTCATGGATCCTCCTCGGTTCTCAGTCCTCAGTCCTTCCCCGTACCGACCTCACCCCCTGTCCCCCTCTCCGGCAAGCGGAGAGGGGGGACGCCAGGAATGTGCCTTGCGCCGCCGGCTACGCTCAGGACTGCGCGTAGACCCCGGTGAGCGCCGTACGGGGCTCGGGCAAGTGGTGGCGGCTTTCGAGCGCCGCCTCCGCCGCGGCCTCGACCACCGCGGTGGCGGCCGACTCGACGCCTTCCAGCTCCGCCTCGCTCACCCCCGCCCCCTTGAGGTACTCCTCGTAGAGCGCGATCGGGTCCCGCTTGCCCCAGTGCGCGAACAGTTCGGCGGGAAAGGTGGCGCGCGCCTCGCGCTCGTCGTGCGTGGCGTGGCCGCCCATGCGGAAGGTGGTGGCCAGCAGGAGCACCGGTCCCTCGCCTCGGCGGCACCGCTCCACGGCCAGCACGGCGGCGGCGTAGGCGTCGAGCACATTGTTGCCGTCGAAGCCCCACCCCGCCATGCCGTAGGCGTGCGGCCAGTCGGCAAAATCCCCGCCGGCGTGGTGCTGCTCGAGCCGTGTGCCAAGCGCCACCTGGTTGTTCTGGAGGATGTACACCACCGGAAGCCGCTGCACCGCGGCGAAGTTGAGCCCCTCGTGGCTCGCGCCCGACTTGGCGGAGCCGTCGCCCACCCAGTTCATGACGACGCGGGGCGTCCCGGTGATCCGGCCTGCCAGCGCGATGCCCGCCGAGACCGGCACCATCACGCCGACGGGCGAAACCGGCTGCAGCACGTGGTGCGCCGGGGAGCCGGCGTGGAGGTCGCGGCCCGCGGAGGGGGAGTCGGCGGTGGCGAGGTAGGCGCGAAACATGTCCGCGAGCGGCATCCCCATGTCGCAGCAGGCGGCTGCGTTCCGGATCATGGGCGAGACGAAGTCGGTGCCCGGGTCGAGCGCGAAGGCGGGGCCGACCGTGGCCGCCTCCTCACCGGTGCCGAGCCAGGCCTTGGAGATGACTCCCTGCCGCACCCACCGCGAGAGGGCGATGTCGTGCTGGCGCGCGCGGATCAGCCGGGCATAGAGCGTCAGCAACTCGTCGCGAGAGAGCCGCGCGACGACCTGTTGGCGTTCCGGGAGCCGGTTGATCGTCTGGCGGAACGCGTCCACCAGCGCGGGGTCGGCCTGCCACGCCGCGTACTCCGGCGGCTCGAACGCGGGGTAGCGCTTCATTCGGGCGATCCTGCGCCCGGGGGCGTGGAGCGCAGCACGGTGTCGAGCGCGTCGCCGAAGGCCGCCATGGAGGGGAAGCGGTTGGCGGGGTCCATGGCGAGGGCGCGGGTCAGCGCCGCCTCCAGCCTCGCCGGGAGTTCGGGGCGCACCGCCCGGAGCTGGGTGGGCTGGCCGCGGAGCCGGGCGATCTGCAGCTCCTGCGCGCTGTCGCCGTCAAAGGGGAGCCGCCCAGCGAACATCTCGAACGCGAGGATTCCGAGCGAGTAGATGTCGCTCCGGGCGTCGAGGTCGCGTCCGCGGATCTGCTCGGGGCTCATGAACTCAGGGGTTCCCAGCACCACGCCGACGGCGGTGAGCTTCTGGCTGGCGGGGCGGCGCACCAGCTCAAGCGCCAGGCCGAAGTCCATCACGATGGCCCGGGTGCCGCCCGGCAGCGCCGGGTCGTTGACCAGCATGATGTTCTCGGGCTTGAGGTCGCGGTGCAGGATCCCGAGTTCATGCGCGTGCTGGAGCCCGCGGCAGACCTGCAGCAGCAGCGGGAGTCCCTCGCCGAGCGTGAGCGGACCGGTGCGGTTGATCCGGTCGTGCAGCGCCTCGCCCGGGAGCCACGGCATGACGAGGTAGACGAGTCCGGTCGGGGTGGCGCCGAGCTGGAGGATGGGGCAGACGCTGGGATGGTCGAAGCGGCTGGCGATGAGCGCCTCGCGCTTGAACCGCTCGACGGACTGCGGATCGGCCATGAGGTGGGGCGCCAGCACCTTGACCGCCACGTCGGCGCCGGTGGTCCGGTCGGCCGCCAGGAAGACGGCGGCCATGCCTCCCTCGCCGATCTGGTGGCGGACCTCGAAGCGCTCGTCGAGCACGGTGCCCGGGAGGTCCGACGCCTCCTCCTTCGGCTCGAGCGCCGCGCCGTCCCGCGTGCAGAACCGCGCCGGCTCGGCGTACACTGCCCGGCACTGGGGGCAGCGCAGCGCGCTCAATCCCGGAACCGGTTGCGGCCGTCCGCCTTCGCCTTGTACAGGTTGGCGTCGGCCAACTTGAGGAACGATTCCGGGTCGGTGATCCGCTCGTCGGGGAAGGTGGCCACGCCGATGCTGATGGTGACGTGCACCGGGCGACCCGCCTCGCCGAAGTCGTGCGCGGCCACCCGGCGGATGATCCGCTCGGCGAAGATCCGCGCGCCGGTGGGACCCGTCTCGGGCAGGAGCAGGGTGAATTCCTCGCCGCCGTACCGGGCCAGCACGTCGACCGCGCGCTGTTCGCGCTTGAGCAGGTTGGCCAGGCTCCGCAGCACCCGGTCGCCCGTCAGGTGCCCGTGCTCGTCATTGATCCGCTTGAACTCGTCGATGTCCACCATGAGGCAGGTGAGCACCGTGCCGTATCGCTCGGCCCGCTCCATTTCCTGGACGATCTTGTCGCTCAGGGCGCGGCGGTTGAACGTGTCTGTGAGCGGATCCGTCTCCGCCAAGTGACGCATGTGCTCCTGGCCGTCCATGGCGGTCTCGAGGTCGTACGCCTTCTCGAGGGCCGCCACCGCCGCCTTGATCACCTGGTCGGCGAACTGCACGTCCTGCTGGTTGAGCGGGGCGTCCTCGGCGGTGGTCCGGAGGAAGAAGACGCCCACCTGCTGGCCCTTGAGCTGGAAGGGGAGCGCGAGCGCAGAGCGCGTCGGCACCGGGATGCCCTCCGCCTCCCATTCCGCGCGCACTGCCTGGTAGAGCGGGTCGGTGAGCACGTCCTGGATCAGGACCACTTCGCCGGTCTTGAGCGCCTGCTGGATTTCGGGATAGCGGCGGAGGTCCACCCGCAGGTTCCGGAGCATCGGGTTCTCGTAGGCCGCCACCACGGTGCCGGCCTCGTCGTCCGGCGACCCGATCAGGATGGAGCACTTCGAGATCCGGAGGCCGCGCGCCACGCGCCGCACGAGAATCTGGTAGATCTCGTCGGGCTTGAGGGTGGCGGTCACTTCCTGCAGGATGTCCACCATCTCGGTGCGCGAGCGCGCCTCGGCACGCGCCTGGTTGAGCTCGCGGCCGGTGCGGAGGTGCGCCTTGACCCGGGCCAGGAGCTCGCGCACGCGGAAGGGCTTCGAGATGAAGTCGGCGGCGCCAAGGCCGAGGGCGCGGACCGTCGCCTCCTCGGGAGGCATGGACGAGATCATCAGGACGGGGAGGTCCTTGAAGCGGTAGTCGGTCTTGACCCGCTCCAGGAGCTGGAGCCCGTCCACCTTCGGCATCATGATGTCGAGGAGGAGGAGGTCGAACTGGTCGGCGAGGAGGTGGTCCACGAGGTTCTCGCCGCCGGGCACCGTCACGACCTCGTAGCCGTTGTCCTTGAGGATCCAGGACAGCGTGCGGGTCAGGGCCTGGTCGTCGTCGGCGACGATGATCTTCGGGGCGATGCTCATTCCGCGCTCATCAGTCGGTCGAAGAGTTCCTCGTCCACGTTCCCGCCGCTCACCACCACGACCGTGGCCCCGCGCGGGCGGACCTTGCCCGACAGCAGCGCCGCCGTGGTGGCCGCGCCCGAGGGCTCGACCTTGAGCCCGGCCTCGCGGTGCAGGAACCGCATGGCCAGCGTGATGTCGTCGTCCGTCACCGTCACCACTTCGTGGATGACCGGCTTGATGAGCGGGAAGGTCATGGAGCCCACCGACAGCGTGAGCAGGCCGTCGGCCAGGCTCGCCGTGCTCGCGAGCTGCTCGGGGGCGCCGGCGCGCATCGCCGCGGTCAGCTTGGCGGCGCCCTCGGGCTCGACGGCCACCACGCGCGTCTCGGGATGGGTACCGGCCACCGCCACGCAGATGCCGGCGAGCAGTCCGCCGCCACCCACCGGCACCAGGATGGTGTCCGCGTGGGGCCACTGCTCGAGGATCTCGAGCCCGCAGGTGCCCTGCCCCGCGATGACGTCGGGGTGATCGAACGGCGGGATCATGGCCAGCCCTTCCGCGGCGCAGATTTCCTCCGCCTTGAGCTTGCGGTCCACCGACCTGGGGCCAACGAACACCACCTCGCCGCCCAGCTTCTTCACGCCGTCCACCTTGATCTGTGGCGCGGTGTTCGGCATCACGATGACCGCCCGGACGCCGACCTTGGCGGCGGCCCAGGCCACGGCCTGGCCATGGTTGCCGCTGGAGTAGGTGATGACGCCGCGAGACCGCACCGCGGCGGGAATCCGCTGGATGGCGTTGTACGCGCCGCGCACCTTGAACGCCCCGATCGGCTGGAGCTGTTCGCACTTGAGTGCCACCGAGTGCCCCACGAGCGCGGCGAGCGCCGGCATCTCGATGAGCGGCGTCCGGACGGCGACGCCCTCGATGGCGGCGGCCGCGCGGCGGACGTCGTCAATGGTGACGGCGGGTCGGGCGGCGGCCGGGGCGGTGCCGGGTGAGGCGGGTGCGCGGCTCATGGAGTCAAACTATGACGCCGCAAGGGGATGGGCAAGGAATTCGGCTCACGCTTCGCCGCCCGTTTCGTCCGCGGGCGACGCGGCCTCGTCGCCGGTGGGCTCCTCCGTGCCGTTGTCGTCTTCCTTCACCACGCGCGCGACGTCCACCAGGTTGTCGCCGGCGTCGAGGTTCATGACCCGCACTCCCTGCGTGTTGCGGCCGATGACGCTGATGCCTTCGACCGGTACGCGGATCACGACGCCGTGCCGGGTGATCATCATCAGCTCGTCGTCAGGGATGACCTCCTTGAGCGCCACCATGCGGCCGGTCTTCTCGGTCTTCTTGAGGGTGATGATGCCCTTGCCGCCGCGCTTCTGCACCCGGTACTCGCTGAGTTCCGACCGCTTCCCGTAGCCCTTCTCGCTCACCACGAGTAGCGTCGCCTCGCGCCGGACGATGACCATGCCGATGACGGCGTCCTCCGCGTCGAGCTCGATGCCCTTCACGCCGGCGGTGGCGCGGCCCATCTCGCGGACGTCGCCCTGGTGGAAGCGGATGCTCATGCCGTCCTGCGTGGCCAGCACGATGTCGCTGTTGGCGTCGCAGAGCTGCACGTCGATGAGGGCGTCGCCCTCGTCGATGTTGATGGCGTTGATGCCGGTGGAGCGCACGTTCCCGTAGGCGGAGAGGACGGTCTTCTTCACCGTGCCGTTCCGGGTGGCGAACATGAGCCAGCGGTCGTCGGTGAACTCACGCACCGCCACCGTGGATGCCACCTGCTCGTCGCTCCCGATGGCGATGCAGTTGACCACCGGCTTACCGCGCGCCGCACGGCCGCCCTGCGGGATCTCGTGCACCTTGAGCCAGTGCACCTGGCCCTTGTCGGTGAAGAACATCAGGTAATCGTGCGTGGAGGCGATGAAGAGATGCTCCACCCAGTCGTCTTCCTTGGTCCCCATCCCGGCCATGCCGCGGCCGCCGCGGCGCTGCCGCTTGTAGGTGGAGACGGGGATCCGCTTGATGTATCCGGTGTGGGAGATGGTGATGACCATGTCTTCCTCGGCGATGAGGTCCTCCACCGAGAAGTCGCCCTGGTCGGCCAGGATCTCCGTGCGCCGGTCGTCGCCGTACTTCTGGGCCACCTCGGCGGTCTCCGCCTTGAGGATGCCGTTGCGGCGGGCCTCGGAGCCGAGGATGTCCCTGAGGTCGGCGATCGTGGCGCGGACCTCGGCCAGCTCCGCCTCGAGCTTGTCGATTTCCAGGCCGGTCAGCTTGGCGAGGCGCATGTTGAGGATCGCATCGCTCTGCTTTTCGCTGAACTTGAAGCGCTTGCGGAGCCGAGCGTCGGCCTCGGGGGTGTCCGCCGAGGAGCGGATGATCTTGATCACCTCGTCGATGTTGTCGACGGCGATCTTGAGGCCGTCGAGGATGTGCTCCCGGGCCTGCGCCGCGTCGAGGTCGAACTGCGTGCGCCGAACGATGATCTCGTGCCGATGCGCGATGAAGTGGGTCAGCAGCTCCTTCAGGTTCATGACCTTCGGCACGCCGCCCACCAGCGCGAGCATGATGACGCCGAACGTGGACTGCATCGTGGTGTGCTTGTAGAGCTGGTTCAGCACCACGTTGGGGATGCAGTCGCGCTTGAGCTCCACCACGACGCGCATGCCGTCGCGGTCGGACTCGTCGCGCACGCCGCTGATCCCCTCGATCTTCTTGGCCATGGCCAGCTCGGCGATCGAGCGGACCAGGTTCTCCTTGTTGACCTGATAGGGGATCTCGGTGATGACGATCTGGCTCTTGTTGCTCGACTCCTTCTCCTCGATCTGTGCGCGGGCCCGCATGATCACGCGGCCCCGGCCGGTCTCGTACGCCTCCTTGATGCCCTCGCGGCCGTAGATGTAGCCGGCGGTGGGGAAGTCGGGGCCCTTGATGGCCTTCCGGAGGTCGGCGATGGTGGCTTCGGGATTGTCCACCAGCAGTTCCACCGCCTTCGCCACCTCGCGGAGGTTATGCGGCGGGATATTGGTGGCCATGCCGACGGCGATGCCGCTGGAGCCGTTGACGAGGAGGTTGGGAATCTTGGAGGGAAGGACGGTCGGCTCCTGGAGCCGGTCGTCGAAGTTGGGCTGGTAGTCGACGGTGTTCTTGTCGATGTCCTCCAGCATGGTCATCGCGATGCGCGTCAGGCGCGCCTCAGTGTACCGATACGCCGCCGCAGAGTCGCCGTCGATGGAGCCGAAGTTGCCCTGGCCGTCCACCAGCGGATAGCGGAGCGAGAAGTCCTGCACCATGCGCACCAGCGCGTCGTACACCGACGAGTCGCCGTGCGGGTGGTACTTGCCGAGCACGTCGCCCACGACCGTCGCCGATTTCTTGTAGGCCCGCCCCGGAACGAGGCCGAGCTCGTTCATCGCGTAGAGAATGCGGCGGTGGACGGGCTTGAGGCCGTCGCGCACGTCGGGCAGCGCGCGGGAGACGATGACGCTCATCGAGTAGTTGATGAACGACTGCTGCATCTCTTCTTCGATCAGGCGAGGAAGGATGCGCTCGCGGGAATTCGGGGCGGTCATGGATGCTCGGGGTTGGTGCGGACAACCGGGTGGCCGGCCGGGCCACCGGGAACAGCGAAATATACCTTGTTCGAGGGGGGGAAATCAACCGGAAAATGGGATGGTAAAGTATTGGGAGGCAAGGAGATGAGGACCGAGGAATGGGGACCGGGGTGGCCGTATGGCCACCCCTATCGACAGGAACGCAATTTCGTGTGGGTGCGAGCGGGGTCCAGCCTGACGCAACGAGGGGGTGGCCGTATGGCCACCCCTATCGACAGGAACGCAATTTCGTGTGGGTGAGAGCGGCGTCCAGCCTGATGCAACGAAGTTGCGTCTGGTTGCGCCAGGGG
Source organism: Gemmatimonadota bacterium (assembly GCA_022710485.1). Classification (GTDB taxonomy): domain Bacteria; phylum Gemmatimonadota; class Gemmatimonadetes; order Gemmatimonadales; family GWC2-71-9; genus SPDF01. Next base: position 35,372 of record JAKLGU010000003.1, read on the forward strand.
TGGGCATGCGCCCACCCCAGAGGGAGACGGTGCCCGGACGGGGTGGCCGTATGGCCACCCCTATCGACAGGAACGCATTTTCGTGGGGGTGGGAGCGGCGTCCAGCCTGATGCAACGAAGTTGCGTCTGGTTGCGCCAGGGGTGGGCATGCGCCCACCCCGAGGGGGAGACGGTTGCGGCCGGGGTGGCCGTATGGCCACCCCTATCGACAGGAACGCAATTTCGTGTGGGTGGGAGCGGCGTCCAGCCTGATGCAACGAAGTTGCGTCTGGTTGCGCCAGGGGTGGGCATGCGCCCACCCCGGGGGGGACGGGGTGGCCGTATGGCCACCCCTATCGGCACAAACGCAATTTCGTGTGGGTGGGAACGGCGTCCAGCCTGATGCAACGGAGTTGCGTCTGGTTGCGCCAGGGGTGGGCATGCGCCCACCCCAGAGGGGATGCTGTTACTGCGCTGCCAGCCGGGTATCCGTCATCCGGCGCCGCCGGAGGGGCGACGCCCGTTGAAGGTAGATCGTCGCGGCGCCCGAACCGCTGATCCGGTCCGCGACCGGGAGCACAATTTGGCCGACGGAGGTCCCGGCGTCGTCCACCAGGCTGAAGGTGGGAATTGGGCTGTCTGTGGCGAGCATGACCATCGGGGCCTCCTTTCCAGGTTCACTCTCTTTGATGCCCTCCGCCCCGAGAAGGTTGCAGAACGGGACTGACCCATCCGGGGACGCGGATTAGATTCCCGGCATGCGGACTCCCCACACCTCCCGGCTCGCCTCCCTCGGCGCCCTGCTCCTGGCGGCCGGATGCGGCGGCCGAGAGGCGCCCCCACCAGACATCGCGCTCACCGGCGCGGCCGACACCATCCAGACCACCCTGTTCGAGGCCACCGCCGGCGCCTGGCTCGGCGGCGACCGCTGGGCCGTGCTTTCTCCGGCCGACAAGCGGGTCGTCATCCTCGATTTCTCCGACCGCTCCCTCGTCGACCTCGGCGAGGGGATGAAGCAGCCGTTCGAAGGGCCCTTCTCCCTTTTCACCATGGGTGACGGCCTCTACGTTGGCGACTGGGCACTCCGCCAGCTGACTGTCTGGAGCTTGAACGGGCAGTACGCCGCCGCGGTGCGGACGCCGGAGATCACCAACGGCACCCTGCCCCGCGCCCGCGACGGCCAGGGCAACTGGTACGTGCAATTCAATCCGCCGCCCGGCCCGGACGGGGGCGGCAAGCGCGACTCCGCCGTGGTCGTTCGCTTTCCGCTCGACTTTTCCCGGGGTGACACGATCCTCCGGCTCTCCCCGCTCGACCTGGCCGAAGTGGATGGCGACGCCGGCCGCCGCTACGAGCGCCGGGTGTTCAGTGGCGAGGACCAGTGGGGCGTGCTGGCGGACGGGAGCGTCTGGGTGGCGCGAGTCTACCCCAACCGGGTGGACTGGCTCACACCGGACGGCAAGCTCCAGAAGGGGCAGAAGCTCCCCGACCGCGTGTTTACCATCACGGTGTCGGACCGCGAGGCGTTCCTCCGCAAATTTCCGCCGGAGCTTCGCTCCGCCGCGGAAAAGGTCCCCTTCAGCCCCGTCAAGCCGCCCTTCGACGCGGCGTTCACCGGCGGCGACGGCAACGTCTGGCTGGAAAAGAGCCGCGTCATCCCCGACACCGTGCGCCGGTACCAGGTGATCGGACGGAACGGACGGCTGCTCCAGGCCATCGCCTTCAACGGATACGGCTACGCTTTGGCCACGAGCCCGGATGCGGTGCTCGTCAAGGAGGTCCAGCCCGAGGGGTGGCGCTTCCTGCGATACCGGCGCCCGCCCTCTTAGATTTCCCGGCAACCCTGAACCGGAGGCACGATGTCGAAGAAAGAGGACCAGCGGATCGCACGCCTGGCCCAGAAGAACGCCGCCAAGATCAAGCCGCCGGTGGCGGAGCGCGCCGCCCAGTACGACTCCACGCTCCGGCAGAAGCCCGAGGAAATGGACTCCGAGACCAGACGGCTCTTCAAGGAAATGAAGAAGCGGGAATTCTGAGGTGTTCGTCCCCGTGAGGGCACCCCAGCCGACCCCTCCGTCCGCGCGGGCACAGGACCTGGCCCGCCGGCTGAAGGAAGAGGTGGACAAGTTCGAGCGGCAGTACCCCGGCACCAGCCGGGAGGACCTGCGCGCCGCCGCTGCCATCGCCATCGGCGAGGAATCGGTGACTGTCCCGCCCCGCCGGAAGGCGGCCGCGATGGTCGTCGCGGTGATCACCGCCATGGGCATCCTGGGCCTGGTGATGGAGCTCACCACTCGAGAGGACTCGGGTGCGGCCGCGGCACCGTGGCCCATGATCGCCGTGTCCATCGCGATCGCCTGCCTGGCCGTGGTGGCTGCGGTCATCCGGCGCACGCGGCAGTAGGCGCCTGCACGGCCCGGCGCTGGCGCAGCCCGGGTTCGCGCCGTAGTATGGGGCAATCCCCACACAGGAGCGCGCCGATGGCCACCGTCCGCGACCTGCTCGCTCGCAAGAGCGGCGAAGTGCTCTCGATCGCCCCCTCCGATACTGTACTCGCCGCAGCGCAAGTCATGAATCAGCACGGCATCGGTGGCCTCGTCGTCCTTGACGAGGGCAAGCTGCTGGGCGTCTTCACGGAACGGGACATCCTGCGGCGGGTGGTGGCGGCGGGGCGGAGCCCGGCGGATACGCGAGTGCGCGAGGTGATGACCTCCCCCGTCATCACCTGTCTTCCCGAGACCAGCATCGAGGAGTGCGGGGCCATCATGAGCGGCAAGCGGATCCGGCACCTGCCGGTCACCGATGCGCGCGGCCTGATCGGGCTCGTCACCAGCGGCGACCTGCTGGCCTTCCAGGTGGCGGAGCACACCGCCACCATCCAGTACCTCAACAGCTACATGTTCGACGTCAGGTAAGTAGGCGGGGAAGCGGGGAAGCGGGGCAGGAAGATAGACCCCCTCTCCCGGAGGGAGAGGGGGTCAGGGGGTGAGGGGTGGGCTAGACCTCCGGGGGCTTGGGATCGGTCGAGCGGGTCCGCGCGGTCCGGCGGCGGCGTCCCTCCTCGTACCACCGGCGGGTGATCTCACCCGCCAACGCGGTGTTCCCGATCCCGAACGCGAGGCCGGCGCCGAGCGCCACCGCGCCCAGGATGAGCGTGAACGCCGTGGTGACGATGTCCTCCGCCACGCCCACCTGCTGCACTGCCATGAAAACCGCGATCATCACCACGAGGAACTTCGAGACCCGCGCGAGCGTGGGCACGCCCTCCACGCCGCCAGCTGACGCAACGATCAGCCCGCGCACGAACTCCCCGACGACGATTCCGAGGATGACGATGACGATGGCGCTGATGAGGGTCGGGAGGAAGCCGAGCATCAGGCCGAACATCTCGTTGATGCTCTCGAGACCGAGCGCGGTGCTCGCGAGGAGGATGACGACGAGCATCACCAGCCAGAACGCCAGCTTGCCCACCGCGTGCACCGGGTCGAGTGACGGTTCCGCCCGCTCCAGTCCGTCCGCGAGGCCCCCTTCCTTGGCGACGCGGTTGAAGTCGAGCTTGGCGAGCGTCCGGTCCACCCATTTCTCGATCTGCCGGGCCACGAAGTAACCCGCCAGCAGGAGCACCCCCGCGCCAACGATGGCCGGGAGAAAGAAGCTGAGCTGCTCCATGCCGTACGAGAGCCGCTCCCACAGGTCGCTCATGGTGCCACCTCGATCACGAGTTTGCCGAACTGTGCGCCATCGGCCATGCGATGAAAGGCCTCTCGGCCCTCCGCCAGCGGAACCACAGAATCCACCACCGGCCAGAACCGCCCCTCGAAGGCGTGCCGAGCCACCTCCTGGTACTCGCGGTCGCCGCCCATGGTGCTGCCGAGAATATCCCACTGGTACCAGAACAGCTTCCGGACATCGGTCGTCACCATCGGGCCGGTAGTGCCGCCGCAGGTGACGAGCCGTCCGCCTCGGCCGAGCGCGCGGAGCGACTTCTGCCAGGTGGCCTCGCCGACGTTGTCCACCACCACGTCGGCGTTGCGGCCGCCGGTGAGGGCGCGGACCGCCCTCGGCACATCCTCGCGCGCGTGATTGAGCAGGTGGTCGGCGCCCAGCGCGCGGGCCCGCTCGAGCTTGTCGTCGGAGGAGCTGGTCACGATGACCGTGGCCCCGAGCATCTTGGCGATCTGCAGACAGGACTGCGCCACGCCGCCGCCGATGCCCCAAATCAACACCGTCTCGCCGGCGCGGACGCGAGCGCGCCCGGTCATCATCCGCCACGAGGTCAACGCGGCGAGCGAAAACCCGGCGGCCTCGGCCCACGGCATTGCCTGGGGGACGCGGGCCAGGTTGGTCGCGGGCACCACGACGTACTCGCCGACGGTGCCGGGGACGTGCTCGCCGAGCAGGGCGTAGCGCAGGCAAAGCGGCTGCTGGTCGGCGGCGCAGAGGTCGCACGCGTTGCAGCCGATGCCGGGGTTCATCATGACCCGGTCGCCGACCGCCCAGCCCGTCACCTCCGCGCCCACTGACTCGATGGTCCCCGCGGCGTCGCTGCCGACGATGTGCGGAAAGGCGTAGGTGATGCCGGGAAGCCCGCCGAGGATGAAGAGGTCGAGGTGATTGATGCCGGCGGTGTGCACCCGCACCCGCACCTCGTTCGGCCGGCGAATCTCGGGCGCCGGCACATCCGCCACCACCAGGTCCTGCCATCCGCCGAGCTTCGGGAGGACGAGCGCCTTCACCGGGTCCCCTGGAAGGAGGCGGAGAGCACCTCGCCGACGATGTTGAGCACGACAGGCGGATGGTCAGGCGAGAGGGATTTGAGCCGGAACGACTGCACCGGCGGCACGTTCTTGACCACGGCGGGCTCAGAGAGGCCGAAGGCCAGGGTGCTGCCGTCACCCGAGATCGCGAGCGACGTGACGCGGCCGGCCATGGACTGCAGCATGATCCGCTGGCCGTCGCCGGCGCGGATGCGGAGGATGTCGCCGCGTCCCGGACGCTCCACCGTCACCGCCAGGTCGCCGTCGGGGAAGTAGGCGGGAAATGCCTCCGTCTCCGGCGTCCGGGTGATGGCGCGCGGATCGGCGCCCTCGTTGCCCATCTCGAAGAGGTCGGCGGTGCCGTCGCGAGTGGAGATGAACGCGATGATCTGTCCGTCGGGGCGGAAGGCGGGTGCCGAATTGGCGCCGGTGCCGGTGGTCAGCTGCCGCACGCCGGTGCCGTCGGCGTTCATCGCCCAGATCTGCGGGCTCCCGGTCCGGAGCGAGGTGAAGGCAATGGTCCCGCCGTCTGGCGACCACGTCGGCTCCTGGTCCGCCTCGAGCGCCTCGGTGATCCGGGCAGCGTTCTTCCCGTCGGCGTCGGCCACGTAGACGTCGGTGTTGCCGCCGACGGTGGCGGCGAAGGCGATGCGGGTCCCATCCGGTGACCACACCGCCTGGGTGTTGGCCTGGCCGTCGGCCACGAGGGGCACGAGCGAGCCGGCGTCCGCTGGATCGAGCTGGATGAGGTCGGTTCCGGCGCCCCGCTTCACGCTGATGAGCAGATCTTCGGTCACGAAGAGGCGGGCGCTGGCCGCTGTACCCCACGGCGTCCGGGCGGTGACCACGGCCGAGCCGACGGCGACGGCGGTCACGACCCCGGCGGCGTCCACCGTCGCGACCTCCGTCCGGTTGACGCTGAACTCCACGCCGCTCGGCGGCCCGACGGTGCGACCCTCGGCATCGACGAGGGAGACGATCAGGGAGTCGCGTTCACGGGGTGCGAGGCGGAACCGTGGCCGCTGGAACGCGAGCCCACCGGCCACCACCTCGACCTCCCACACCGTCGGTTCGAATCCATAGGTGGACATCGTGAGGGTCGTCCGCCCGATGCCGAGCGCGGTAAGCCGGCGCGCGGCAGGGTCGAAGGCCGCCACGGTGGTGTCGCCCACCTGCCAGCGATAACCCGCGTCGGCAATGGGCAGCGAATCGGCGGCCAGCGCCTCGAGCACGAAAGAGACGGCGGCACCCGGCGTGAGCCGGAGCGGTGCACCGGGGGAAGGGGCCAGTCTGAGCCGCGCGATGGGCGGGTGAACGGTCACTCGCACGGCGCGCTGCTGGCCATAGCCCATCACGAGCATGTACGCCTCGCCCGGCGCCACGCCCCTGGCGACTCCCGTGCGGCTCACCCGGACAATGGTGGAGTCGCTGCTCCGCCAGACCAGTCCGGTGCTAAGCGACCGTCCGCCCTGGCCCGGAACGAACACACGAACTGAGTCGGCACCCGCGACCGGCAGCATGAGCCGATCGGGCGCTACTGCGAGTGAGTCTTCGCGCACTTCGACATTGATGGAGGCGGTCAGCCCGCCCGGTCCCGTCGCCACCAGCTGCGCCTCGCCGAGCTGCAGCGCAGTGACCTCTCCGATGTCGTTGACCGCGGCGACGACCGGAGCGGTCGAGCGCCAGGTCACGTGCACCTGCCCGAGCCCGGTCCCATCCGGTGTCAGGAGCCGCATGGTCGGCCGTGCCGTCTCGAGGCGCAGCATCTTCAATGACTCGGGACTCGGAACGAGCCGGGCGCCGGCGGGAAGGACGGGGACGGGCTCCGGTTCCGCTGGCGGAACTGGTGCCGGCGCACCGGTCACCGTGACGGGCACCGTCACCTTGCCGGTGCCGGAGCGGACCTCGATGCGCACGCTGCCCGCGGCCAGACCCGCGACGGTGCCGTCCTTATCTACACGCACCACGCCGTCCTGCGATACGGTAAAGCTGAACGCCGGCTCGCCGAGGAGATTGCCGTCGGAGTCGTACGCGCTGAGGAAGAGCCGCTCCTGCTGTCCCACCTTGAGCCGGAGCTGGGCCGGGGTGACCTGCACCTCGACCGCCGCCTGCGCCTGGAGGAGCGCGGACGGCACGAGCAGGAGTGCGGCGAGGAAGGACGGGAGCAACGCCCGGGGATGGATCACGGGGGGAAGGTAAAGGAGAGGTCGGGGGATTGTCGAGGAGAACGGGGAACAAGACTCAGGACTGGGGACTGCGGACTAAGGACTGAGGAAGCTGCACCAAGACTGACGACATACACGCGTAAAACGATGCATTTAAATGACTTAGCGCGACTATCGCGCCTGGGGTCAACCATGGACTACGACCCGGAACGCCGGTCTATCCACCCACCTGGCTCGTCCGCGCTTGCAGAAGCCGCGAATAAGTGCGAGTAATTAGGGAGGAAACTACGCCCGCGCGGCTAGCGCGGTCCGGCGACGGGGGGCGTCGCACCAGCAGGCGGAGGAACACTCGATGAGCGATCTGGAGATGGGCTGGTCCGGGGCGGGCTGGATGGATCCCATGCCGATGTCACCCGAGAAGGTAGCGACGCCTGCACCGCCTCCGCCGCCACCCCCAGCCCCGGCTCCGATGGCGGCGAAGCCGCCCGCAGCCAAGAAGAAGGCCGCGAAGAAGCCAGCGAAGAAGAAGGCTCCTGCGAAGAAGAAGGCCGCCAAGAAGCCAGCCAAGAAGAAAGCCGCCAAGAAGAAGGCGCCCGCCAGGAAGAAGGCGGTGAAGAAGGCCGCCAAGAAGAAGGCCCCGGCGAAGAAGAAGGCGGTGAAGAAGGCCGCGAAGAAGAAGGCCGCGAAGAAGAAGGCGCCGGCCAAGAAGCGAGGGAAGTAGCCTCCCCGAGCGCCCCGGTCCCCCGGGGCGCTTTGCCTCCATCCTCCACTCCCCTGAGCTTCATGACCTTGCGCGCGACGATGATGATGGGAACCGCGGCGCTCGGCCTCCTCCTCGGCGCGTGCGCCGAGCCGGGCCCGCCGCGCACCGCCCTCATGGGTGCCACGATCCTCGACGGACGGGGCGGCACGCCGCTTCGCAACGGCGTCGTGCTGATTCGCGGAGGCACCATCGAGGCGATCGGAGCGCGCGAGGACATCCCGCTTCCTCGCGGGACGAAGCAGGTGGACGTGGCGGGGAGCTGGATCATCCCCGGCCTCATCGACGCCCACGCGCACGTGGCCCGCTGGGCCCTGCCGCGGTACGTGGCCTACGGGGTCACCGCCGTGCGCGACGTGCACAACGAGCCCGACAGCATCTTCGCGATGTCGGAGGCCGCGGACCTCGGCTCCGCCTTGAGCCCCCGCATCTACGCCGCAGGCGCCATGATCGACGGCGCCCCCGCCACCTACCCCAACGCCACCGAAGTCACCGACACCCGCTCGGCGCGGCAGGCGGTGGACCGACTCTCCGTGTCGGGCGCGCACCTCATCAAGGCCTATACCCGGATCACGCCCCCGCTGATGGAGGCCATCGTCGACGAGGCGAAGACCTTCCGCATTCCGGTGGCCGCCCACCTCGGCCTTACCGACGCGCTGACGGCGGGCAAGATGGGCGTCACGTCCATCGAGCACCTGAGCGGCGTGCCGGAAGCGGCGGGCCGCGCTGATCCACTCTTTGCAGCGGCGCAGGACGGGTTCTTCGCCGGGTGGACCGCCTTCGAGAAGAGCTGGGCCACGCTCGATTCCGTCACCCTGACCCGCCTGGCGGGGCAGTTGGCGGAGACGGGGGTGACGATGGTCCCGACGCTGGTGCTGCACGAGGTGTTCAGCCGGCTCGACGACTCGACCGCCATGACGAACCCCGACCTGCTCGCGCTTCCCCAGAACCAGATGACCGCGTGGAACGTGCCCGGCATGATCGAGCGCGCCGGCTGGACCACGGCCGATTTCGAGGCGTTCCGTCGGGGGCGTCCGATGCAGGACCTCTTCGTCCGGGCGTTCCAGAAGGCGGGGGGGAAGGTGGTGACGGGGACGGACGCCGCCAACCAGATGCTCGTGCCCGGCGCCAGCGAGCACACCGAGCTCGAGTTGCTGGTCGGCGCCGGTCTGACGCCCGCCCAGGCGCTCCGCGCCGCCACGCGCGACGCCGCCGAACTGCTCGGCGCCGATTCACTCGGCACCCTGGTGCCCGGCAAGGCGGCCGACCTCGTGGTGTTGAGCAAGGATCCGCTCGCGGACATCCGGAACACCCGCTCGGTGACGCGCGTGATGATCCGGGGTCAGCTCGTGCTTGCGGACTCGATCCGCCGGCGCTGGTAACGGCGGATGGCACTCACCCGGATCGTGCTCGGATGGCTGGCCACCTGGCTGCTCTTCCTCCTGTGGGAGGCGGTGGAGGGCAAGGTGGCTGGCGGGCCCCGTGAACCGGGGCGCACGGTCCTGCGCCGGGCGCCGGGCGCCTATTTCATCGAGTCGCTATTCCTCGCGTTGATCGCCGGACTCTGGTTCGCGAGCCTGGGCCATGGTGGATGGTGGCTGCTCTTCGGGCTGATCGGCCTGCTGGTCGAGTGGGCCGGATGGATGCGGATCGCCAACATGGACGACACCCCCTTCCCTCCCCTCCTCCACGTTCTCCTCGGCGGCCTCCGCGGAGCCGCCGCGGGCGGCGTGCTCTCGCTCATCCTCGCATGAGGCACCCTCCCGCCACCGCGGCGCTCGAGCGGCTGGAGGAGTTCTTCGCGCCTCGCAGTTCCCGCGCGGCCATCCTGGCGCGCGAGGCGCTCGGCCACCCCGCGCCGGGGGATGCCGCGGCCCGCGAGGCGGTCATCGCGAGCCTCCAGAAAGGACTCCGACCCGACGGCAGCGTGGGGGGCGCCGCGCTCCCCACGATCTGGCGGGCCATCGAGCTGATGGAGCTGGGGCACTCCGGACAGGAAGCGACCACCGGCAAACTCATCGCGTGGGTCCTGGCGCTGGCGGGGCAGCCGGGTGCGTTCGGGGAGGGGTGCCATCCGGCGCGGCACGAGCAGAAGGCGTGCGAGCACTACCTGGCGGGGTTCTTCGCGCCGGCACCCGCCACCGAACGGCTGGCGCCGATCACGATGCCGTGCGGCAAGACCTTCCGGGCGGAGGCGCAGGCACGGTTCGCGGTAAGCTGCCTGGGGCTCCGGGCGGTGCTGATGGCGGGACTCGCGGGCCGGGCGAGCGTCAAGAAGCACCTGACCAGCCTGTCCCTCCTGGCGGAGGTCTGGAACGACTGGGGCGGCTACTACGCACCCGACCTGGTCGCATCGGCGCTGCACCCGCTGGCCATCGCGCCGCCGGTGCACCGCGGAGCCACCCTCCGCGCCGCGTCGTTCATTGCGGAGAACCAGCAGGAGGACGGCACCTGGAGCAACGCCGACCTCTTCCACACGCTGGAGTCGCTGCTGGCCGCCAACACCCCGCCGGCCCGGAAGGCGGTGGCGCGCGCGGTGCCGGCCCTGATTGCGCTCCAGCGGAAGGACGGCTCGTTCGGGCCGACGGCGCAGGAGGAGCGGGCGTTGATCGGGGTGAGGGCGCTGATGGGTGGGGCTGCGAGCTAGCTACCCCACCGCCCTCCAGATCCACCACACCCCCACCACGATGCTGCCGATACCCGCGAAGCGCCCGATCGCGCGGCCCCAGCGGAGCGACGTCTCCGACGCCTTCCGGAACGCCGCCGCGGCCACCAGCGCATACGCCGTCATCGCGATGATGGTCCCCAGCCCGAACGCCACCAGGTAACCCAGCCCCACGTACCACTGGCTCATCAACGTCACCGGTACCAGCGCCACCACGGCGCTGGTGCCCGCCAACCCGTGCATCAGCCCCACTGCGGTGATGCCGTGCTTGGCGTGATCGTGATCGTGGTGATGATGCCCCTCCGGAAAATGCGCCGGCACATGGGCCGGGTGGTCGTGGTGCTGGTGGGCGTGCGCGGCCGCCGCCGCGCGATGCGCGTGCAGGTGGGCGTGGTCCCCGTGTCCCTCCGGGGTGTGGAGATGTAACTTGCGGGCCCGGCGCATGGCCCAGACGCCGACCGTCACGAGGAGCACGCCCACTAGCGCCTCCCCCCACGCGTCGTACCGCTCGGGCCAGCGCAGGCCGGTGGCGATGAGGATGCCGCCGGCCACGAACACCGCGATCGAGTGCCCCAGCCCCCAGCGGAGCCCGAACCCCGCGGCGGAGCGGAGGGCAGGCCGGGTGCTCACGAACGCCGTGACGGCGATCATGTGGTCCACCTCGATGGCGTGGGCCAGCCCGAGGAGGAACGCCGTGGCAAGCGCGACCGCTGGACTCACGTGATAACTCCGTTTCGATGAATGGACGAATGATCGACCTGCAGGCCACGCACCCACCCCGGATCCGGCTGACGGCGCTCTCGCACGGCGCCGGCTGCGCCTGCAAACTCGGCAGCGTCGAGCTCTCGGAGGTCCTGCGCCACCTGCCGGGCGTAACCGACCCCCGGGTGCTGGTGGACGCCGCCTCGCGCGACGACGCGGCGGTGTTCCTGCTCACTCCCGACCGCGCGCTGGTCGCCACCACCGACTTCTTCACGCCGATCGTGGACGACGCCCGGAGCTGGGGCGCCATCGCCGCCGCCAACGCCCTGAGCGACGTGTACGCCATGGGCGGCACTCCGCTCTTTGCCCTCAACCTGGTGGCCTGGCCCCGCACCGGACTCCCCTTAGACCTGCTGGGCGAGGTGATGGCCGGCGCCGCCGAGGTGGCCCGTGAAGCGGGCTGCCTCCTCCTCGGCGGACACTCGATCGACGACGCCGAGCCGAAGTTCGGGCTCGCCGTGACCGGCGAGGTCCACCCCGATCACCTCATGACCAACGCCGCGGGCAGGGCGGGAGACTTCCTCGTCCTCACCAAGCCGCTCGGCACCGGGCTCCTGACCACGGCGCTCAAGCGCGACCGGCTGACGGAAGCGGAAATTGCGCCGGCCGTCGCCTCGATGCGAACCCTCAACGCCGGCGCCGCCCGCGCGGCCCGCACTGCCGGGATTCGCTGCGCCACCGACATCACCGGCTTCGGGCTCCTAGGCCACCTCGGCAACATTCTCCGGGGGAGCTCGCTCTCGGCCGAACTCTGGATGGAGAATCTGCCCGTACTCGAACAGGCGCGCCAGATGGCGGACGAAGGACTGGTGCCGGGCGGCACCGCGCGGAACCTCGCGGCGGCCGAGCCGCTCACGACCTACAGCGTGGATGTGACCTCCGCCGAGCGTATCTTGCTGGCGGACGCGCAGACCTCGGGCGGGTTGCTGCTGGCCGTGAATCCGGAGCGGCTCGGCGAGTTGCTCGCGGCGCTTGAAGCGGAGCGCACCCTCGCGCGCGCCGTCGTCGGGCGGCTTGTAGAGGGCGAGGCGGGCGCGGTGAGGGTGTCGGTTTCATGAGCGCCCCGCTCGGGATGGTCTTCCCGGGGCCGCGGTTCGCACCCCCTCCGAGCCATGGTCTCTGTGGGGGATGCGAACCGATGCCCCGTCCAGACCATTCCCTTCGCTGGGCGCAACGCAGAGCCTGGCCATGAGGTGGTCCGCCGAACGCTACGACCAGCTGGAACATGCCTGCCGGAACGGTCTGCGAGTCGTGGTGCAGCGCCGAGGCACGGAGTACATCGTGCTGGCCAACCGGGTGGCCACCGGGCCCCGCGGCGAGGCTCTTCATGCACGGTTGCCGATGACGGGAGAGATGATGGAGTTCCTGCTCAAGGAGATCGAGTGGTTCCAGGTCCTGAGGAACGAGGGATGACCCAGCCGCTCGCCATCGCCGTGGTGCATCTCGACGAGAGCTGCCTCGGCAACGGGCAGGAAGGCCAGACGCCAGGCGGCGCCGGTGGCCTCATCGAGACCGCCACGCGGGGCGGCGTGCAGCGCCGCGACTTCTTCCTCCACGCCTCCGACACCACCAACAACCGGATGGCGCTGGCCGGCGGTATCGCCGCGCTCCAGCTCCTGGCCGGCAAGGGCCAGCGGATGCGGGTCCTGCTGGTGTCCGACTCGGAATACCTGGTGAAGGGGATGCGCGAGTGGGTGCCGGCATGGAAAGCTCGTGGCTGGACCCGAAAGGGCGGCCCCATCGAGAACCTCCCGCTCTGGCAACAGCTGGTGTCGTCGGCCGGCAAGCACGAGGTCCAGTGGACGTGGGTCCGCGGGCACCAGGGGCACGCCAAGAACGAGTACGCCAACGACCTGGCCGTGGCGGCGGCCACCGAACAGCACACCTCGGATGGCGCCATTCCGTCGGGGTTCGAGTCCTGGATCGCGGCCAGGCGGAGCCGCGGGCAGTATCTCGAGTACGACGCCGATGCAACGTATCAAAGCCTCGCTGATCGGCTCGCCCGCGGGGACGTGATTGAACTCAGAGACGTCGAGTAGCGCGCCCCTCGACTCAGAATGATGTGGTCGTCGGGGTCGTCGGCTCCGGAAGTTCTCTAACCACCCCGCGCCTCTCCCCTGCGAACTTCCTGCGCCGACGATCCCCATCCTCCCACATCATCAACCTTTCGGTTCCCTCGGTGGAGGCCGGCGGAGGGATTGGTCCGGAGGGCCGTCAGTTCGCGACCCCCGGAGCGACCGCGGCGCGGAGGGGGCGCGAACTGCCTTGGCCCGAAGGACCACCCCGAGCCGGCCGAACAGACCGAGTCCGGGGCCATGTCTGGCGGCCCGCGCCCCGGACTGTGAGATTCCAACCGTGAGCACCCTTGAACCGCTCTTCCGGCTCCTCGTCCGCACGCTCTCCGAGCGGCAGCCGGAGCGTGTGCACCAGCCGATGTCCATCAACGAGCTCATGGATTCGATCCTGCCGTACCGCCTGGTCCGGCGCGAGCTCTCGGTAGACTCGGCGGAGGACTATGAGACGCTCATCTTGCGCCTCTGCGCCGGTGAAAGTGAATTCGTACAGGCGGAACCCACCACCCAGGCGGCGCTGGCCGCCGAGCTGAGGAAGCCACTCGCGGACCTGGCGCTCCTCCGCGTGTACGGCGACACCCACGTCGTCCTCCGCGCCGATCCACTTCTCACCGCCATGGACGACCGCCCTGAGGAACGCTACGCCCCGCCCGGCGCTCGGACCTCGCCGCCGCCTGAAGCGCCCGAGGCAGCCGAGGTGGAAACGGACAACGCGGCAGCACCGGTGGCGGACAATCAGGGCGAGCAGGACAACGAACCCGACGACGCGTGGCTACCCGATCCCGTATTCGAGGCCAACGCGAGCGTGGTCACCCCGCGCGCGCCGGATGTCCCTGACGTGCCGCCCGCACAGGCCGACAAGACGCAGGTCCGCTGTCCCTTCTGCGGCGGGCTGCTGCCGCCGAGGATGGCCATCAACTTCTGTCCGCATTGCGGGATGGGCCAGGACGTCGGCAGTTGTCGCGCCTGCGGTGCCGACATGGACGTCGGCTGGCGCTACTGCGTCAGTTGCGGCGAGGAAGCCCAGGGAGGTTTGGCGTGAAGAAGGCCAGGATCGCCATCATCGGCGGCGACGGCATCGGGCCGGAGGTGGTGGACGCGGCGCTGCCGGTCATCGAGGCGGCGGCGCGCACGGAGGGGCTGACGCTCGACACCGAGCGACTCCCCTACTCGGCGGATCACTATCTCCGCACCGGGGAGACGCTGCCCGACGAGGCGTTCGAGCACCTGCGCGACGACGTGGACGGCATCCTCCTCGGCGCGCTCGGCGACCCGCGCGTCCCCGGCAACGAGCACGCGCGTGACATCCTCCTCGGGCTGCGTTTCCGCCTCGACCTGTACATCAATTTCCGGCCGACGCGCCTGTTCCACCCCAAGCTGTCGCCGCTGCGCGCCGACCGCCGCACCGACGGGGGCAGCACGGCCATCGACTTCGTCATCTTCCGCGAGAACACGGAGGGGCAGTACCTCGGCAAGGGCCGCTCGGAAAGCATCGGAACGCCCGACGAGGTGCATGTGTCCGAGGAGATCAACACCCGCAAGGGCGTGGCCCGGATCATCGAGGCGGCCTTCGCGTGGGCGGCCGCGCACGGCAAGACCCGCGTCACCATGAGCGACAAGTCGAACGCCATCCAGTTCCAGCGGATCTGGGGCCGGCTCTTCCAGGAGATCGGCGACCGCTACCCCGACATCCAGCGGGAGCACCGCTACGTGGACGCCCTGGCGCTGGAGCTGGTGCGCGAGCCGGAGCGGTTCCAGGTCATCGTCACCACCAACCTCTACGGCGACATCCTGTCGGACCTGGGGGCCGGGCTGATCGGCGGGCTCGGCATCGCGGCCAGCGCCAACCTGCACCCCGGCCGGCCGGGGCTGTACGAGCCGGTGCACGGCTCGGCGCCGCCGCTGGTCGGCAAGGGCGTCGCCAACCCGATGGCCACGGTGCTGACCGGCGCATTGATGCTGGAGCAACTGGGGTGTGCGGCGGGAGCGATGAAGCTGGAACGAGCGGTGGAGCGGGTGGTGGCGAGCGGCCCGCTCACGCCCGACCTGGGCGGCTCTGGAACCACCCGTGAGGTGGCCCGTGCACTGCTCGATGCGCTGGGGTAGCGGCGCCGCGCTCGTCGCGGCCGTGGTGCTCGCGGCGACTCCCCTGCACGCCCAGGACGCTGATACCGAAGGGCAGGTCTGGTCCCGGCTCAACATCCGGCACGAGTTCCCCTCGGCCGCGAGCGTGTCCGTGTTTGGCCAGCTCAAGGACGGGATCGACTATGGCTACACCCAGTGGGACTTCGGCCTCCAGCTGACGCGCGCCGCCCGGCGCTTCAGGCGTCCGCACGTCCTCAATGTCGACCCTGACCAGGAGCACGCGTTCGTCTTCGGCACCGGGTACGAGTACCTCGAGACTACCGAGTCGGGGGACACGAAATACCAGAGCCGCCTCAACCTGGAGGGCACGTTCCGGGCTCGCCCGTCGAAGACCTTCCGCCTGGCCGACCGCGACCGCTTCGAGTTCCGCTGGATCGACGCCGTCTACTCCACCCGGTACCGCAACCGCCTGACCGCGCAATTCGACCTCACCGCGGGGAAGCAGCGACTCAGTCCCTACGCCTCCGCGGAGTTCTTCTACACATGGGGGACGACCGACCGCTGGAATGAAGCGCGCTATTCCGGTGGGATGACCTGGCAGGGGGGGAAGAGCCTTGCGCTCTCGCTCTACTACCTTCGGCAGGACTGCTGGACTTGCCACCCCGTGCACGTGAACGCCGTCGGGGTGGACCTCAGCTACTTCACCGGCCGGTCGAGCCGGTAGCCGCCGGGGAGGCGAGGAGCTCCGCACCCAGTTCGCGGATGGAATCGAACGTTTCCTGCGCCGCCACCACCATGGGCGCCACATCGGTGGCGGGCAGGTTGAGCGCATCGACAGCCGCCTTGAACTCCTGCCACCGGGCCGGCTGCACGTCTCCGTAGGGATCGAGGTACGCGGAACCCTCGCCGGTGACGGGGAGCTCGTAGGCGGGGCGCACCTTCCGCGCGATGAACTTCGACCCGTTGGTACTCCCCTCCAATACGTAGAAGATCCCGAGCAGGGCCATCGGCTGCTCGGACGCCAGCCGATCCATGCGGGCCACCAGGGCCATGGCGGCCGGCAGGGCCGGCTCGTCCGCAGACGCACCGAGGTAGGCGAGGTCCTTCCGGAGCGGACCGACCTTCCGTCTGCCGTCGTCGAAGACCGTCTTGAGCTGGGGGTTCCGGGTGACGAGCCGGTCGAGGTGCGCCTCCAGGGCGGCATGGATGTGCAACAGCTGCGCAAGCCAGTGGAGGTAGAGCGGCCGCGGCAGCGTGCCGCGCACGAACTGCTGCTGGAACTCGTGCTGCTCGGCGCGGCGATGGTGACTCGCCGTGCTCTCCCGGAGGATGAGCATGGTGCCGGCGGTTTCGGTGTTCACTGGAGCGCCACCAGCAGCGCCGGGATGATGAGCCACATGAGCCCCTTGATCAGGAAGAAGAGGGTGCCGACGAAACCGAGTTTAGCGATGATTGGCGGCAGTCGCATAGATGAGAGTCACTCTCAAATAGTTTGTATTGCGACCAAAGTTGTCCTAATTACCCCTGAGATGTCAATAGTGGCTGCTCCGAACTCGCCGATCCGGGCCGGCGGCATAGATTGAGGACGTCGACCTCGACCCGATTTCGGAGTCCTCCATGCGCAGCTTCTTGATCACCGCCCTCGTCGCCACGGCCGCGTGCAGTTCCGGCAGCCAGGGCACCGCGCCAGCTCCCGCCCCGGCATCCGGCGGCGCCCAGGGGCCGACCGCCACGACCTGCCCGATCGAAGTCGGCAGCAGGGTACTGTCCACGGAGTTCTCGGCGTCCGGCGAGCGAGCGCGGATCACCTTCCGCGCCGGGTGCCTCTACTGGGCCACCACCGACGTGAGCGGCGTGCTCCTCCAACTCCGGCCGCGGAGTTCCGGGACCCAGATGCCCTATATGGGGCAGCTGATGGGCGGCGGCGTCCAGGGCGGCAGCACCTGGGAAATCCGCGCGACGATCGACGGGGAATACGACGTCTGGGCCACCGGCGCGCCGAGCGGCCGCGCGGTGAAGCTCGAGGTGACGGTCCGCGGCGACAACGCCCCGCGCGCCAAGTAGCGATGACCACCGGACGCCTGGAAACCTTCAGCGACGGCGTGCTCGCCATCATCATCACGATCATGGTGCTCGAGATGAAGGTGCCGCACGGCGCCGAGTTCGGTGCCCTGAAGCCGCTGATTCCTGTCCTCCTCAGCTACGTGCTGAGCTTCATCTACCTCGGCATCTACTGGAACAACCACCACCACATGATGCACGTGGTGCACCGGGTGAGCGGCGGCGTCCTCTGGGCCAACCTCCTCCTGCTCTTCTGGCTGTCGCTGGTGCCGTTCGTGACCGGCTGGATGGGGGAGAACCACTTCGCGCCGGCGCCGATGGCGCTCTACGGCGTGGTGCTGCTGATGGCGGCGGTGTCGTACACGCTCCTGGTCCGGGCCACGCTGAAGGTGGAAGGTCCCGACTCGCTCCTGGCCCGGGCCATCGGGCTGGACCGCAAGGGGAAGCTCTCGATGCTCCTCTACGTGGTCGGCATCGGGGCGTCGTTCTACTCTTCCTGGCTGTCCGGCGCGATGTACGTGACGGTGGCGCTGATCTGGCTCATTCCGGACCGGCGGATCGAGCGGGTGCTCGGGGTGCACCCTGCCCGGAACCAGGGACACGTCACTTGACCGCCGGGCCGCCGGACTTCGCTTGACGCACGGCCCGCGACGCCCACCCCGGGTGCCGCGGTTGTCCTCTTCACCGAGGTGATTCCATGGAAACCCAGAGCCTGATCGTATTCCTCATCATCGGCATCCTGGCGGGATTCCTGGCGGGCAAGATCATGAAGGGAGGCGGCTTCGGGCTGGTGGGCGACCTGGTCCTGGGCGTCATCGGCGCCTTCGTCGGCGGCTGGGTCTTCGGAATGCTCGGGCTCCTGCCGGTCGGCCTCCTCGGGACCCTGATCGCGGCGACGGTCGGCGCGATGCTCCTCCTCTTCGTGATACGCCTCATCAAGAAGGCCTAGCCGCGGCAAACCGCCTTCCTTGAACGGGGGGTCGGTCCGGGCCATCTTTCTGGCCTCGACCGACCCTCCTTCAGGAAGGGCACCACGATGAAAACGCAGGGCCAGCAGTCCGACGTCCTCTTCCTGTCCGGATCCCGCACCGGGTTCGGCAGTTTCGGCGGCACCCTCAAGGACTTTACCGCGACCTCCCTCGGCGTCTTCGCCGCCCAGCACGCCCTGGCCAAGGCCGGGATCGAGGCCGCCGCGGTGGACCACGTGGTGTTCGGCAACGCCCTCCAGACCAGCGCCGACGCCATCTACCTGGCACGGCACGTGGCACTCCGTGCAGGCCTCCCCATCGAGACCCCGGCCGTCACCGTCAACCGCCTCTGCGGCTCCGGATTCGAGTCCATCATCCAGGGGGCCCAGCAGATCCTGCTCGGCGAGTCGAAGATCGTCCTGGCGGGGGGCGCCGAGTCGATGAGCCAGGCCCCGCACGTCGTGCGCGGCGCCCGCTGGGGGCTCCGCCTCGGGCCGGCGCCGCCGTTCGAGGACCTGCTCTGGGAGTCGCTCAAGGACCCGCACTGCGGCTTTTCCATGGCGGAGACCGCCGAGAACCTGGCGGACAAGTACAAGATTTCGCGCGCAGAGGTGGACGCCTACGCGCTCACCAGCCAGCAGCGCGCCAAGGCGGGGTGGGACGGCGGCGTCTTTGCCGACGAGCTGGCACCCGTCCCGATCCGGAACCGCAAGACCAAGCAGGACGAGCCCTGGGGCGCCGACGAGCACATGCGGCCCGACACCACCGCCGAGGGGCTGGCCAAGCTGGCGCCCTACTTCAAGAAGGACGGCGTGGTCACGGCGGGGAACGCCTCCGGCATCTGCGACGGCGCCGCGGCGGTCGTGCTGGCCAGCGAGGGGGCGGCCAAGGGGCTCAAGCCCATCGGCCGGCTGGTGTCGTGGGGGGTCGCCGGGGTGGAGCCCAAGTACATGGGCATCGGCCCCGCCCCGGCGGCGCGGAAGGCGCTGGCCAAGGCAGGGCTTACCCTCGACCAGATGGACCTCGTCGAGGTGAACGAGGCCTTCAGCGCGCAGTACGTAGCCGTCGAGAAGGAACTCGGGCTCGACCGCGCACGCACCAACATCCACGGCGGCGCCATCGCCATCGGCCACCCGCTCGCCGCCAGCGGCACGCGGATTTCCCTGCACCTGCTGCACGCGCTCCGGAAGCTCGGCAAGCGCTACGGCCTCGGCAGCGCCTGCATCGGCGGCGGCCAGGGTGCGGCAGTCATCGTCGAAGCCTTCCCGGCCTAGGAGGCCACCCATGCCAGTCATGCTGATGGCTCTTGCCATCGTCGTCGCCTACTCGTTCGCAAGCCTTCGCGTGCTCAAGCAGTATGAGCGGGGCGTCGCGTTCTTCCTCGGCAAGTACTGGGGCACCAAGGGCCCGGGGCTCTTCTTCCTGCCGGCCGGGTTCGCCCAGGTGAAGCGGGTGTCGCTCCGCATCATGGCGCTCGACATTCCGCCGCAGGACGTCATCACCCGGGACAACGTGTCCCTCAAGGTAAACGCCGTGCTCTACATGAAGGTGGCCGACCCGTCCCGGGCGGTCATCGAGATCGAGGACTACCTCTACGCCACGAGCCAGCTGGCGCAGACCACGCTCCGGGCCGTGCTGGGCGAGGTCGAGCTCGACGAGCTGCTCAGCGACCGCGAGAAGATCAACGCCGTGCTCAAGCGGATCATCGACGAGCGCACCGATGCGTGGGGTATCCACGTGTCCGCCGTCGAGGTGAAGGACGTGGACCTGCCGGAGCAGATGAAGCGCGCCATGAGCCGCCAGGCCGAGGCCGAGCGGGAGCGCCGCGCGAAGGTCATCGCCGCGCAGGGTGAACTGCAGGCGTCGGAGACCCTGGCCCAGGCGGCCCGGACGCTGTCGACGGAGCCGAGCGCCATCCAGCTCCGCTACCTGCAGACGGTCACCGAGATCGCCGCCGAGAACAATTCGACGACGATCTTCCCGCTGCCGATCGACCTGATCCGTCCCTTCATGGAGATGGCCGACCTGAAGGTGGCGAGCTTGAAGGCGGCCGCCGGCGCAACGGCGCTGCCGGCGCCCGACCTCCTGGCCGGCCTGCCGCGAATCGAATCCGGCGCCAAGAAGGAAACGACCTAACCGGACATGGCCGACCTTCCCGCGCGGATCGACCGCGCCGCTCTCGACCGGATCATCCAGCGCGCCGCCGAGCTCCAGACGGGCGAGCGCGAGTTGGGTGACGAAATGACCGAGGAGCAGGTCCTGGCTCTCGGTCGGGACGTCGGCATCCCGGCGCGGTACCTCCAGCAGGCGCTCATCGAGGAGCGGGTGCGGACCGAGCCGGTGGAGTCCCGCTGGCTCGACCGGACGGTCGGGGCGGCGACCGTCACCGCCGACCGCGTCGTCATGGGCTCGGCCGACCTGCAGGAGCAGGTGCTGCTCGACTGGATGGACCGGCACGAGCACCTCACGGTGCAGCGGCACCAGGACGGTCGGATTACCTGGGAACAGATGGGCGGGTTTCAGGCGGTGATGCGGGCGGCGGCGTCGCTCGGCGGCGGCGGCCCGCGCCCCATGCTCGGCAAGGCGGGATCGGTGGCGGCCACGATCACCCCGCTCGAGGCCGGCTACTGCCACGTGCAGCTGAGCGCCGAACTCCGCTCGACGCGGGCGGCGTACATCGGCGGCGCGGCGGCCATCGTGTCGGTGGGCGCGGCGGCCACCGCCGTGCTTGCGGTGCTCGCCGCCTTCCCCCCGATCCTCCTGGTGCCGCTGCCCGTGGCGCTGGCGGCGGGATACGCCGCGATGCGCCCCTACGCGGGCGTCGCCGAGCGGACCCGGCTCGGACTCGAGCGGGCGCTCGACCAGCTGCAGCGACGGGGCGACCGTCCGCTCCCACCGCCGCCGCCCAGCATGATCACGTCTCTCGTGCAGGAAGTGCGCAAAGCCCTCAAACCCTGAACCACCGGAAGTCATCATGGCAGAGATCAAGAAGGTCGGCGTGCTCGGATGCGGCCTGATGGGCAGCGGCATCGCCCAGGTGGCCGCCGCCGCCGGCTACGCCACCGTCGTCCGCGACGTGTCCGATGCCGTCATGGCCAAGGGCAAGGCCGGCATCGCCAAGTCGCTGGACAAGTTCGTCGAGAAGGGCAAGCTCGCCGCCGCCGACCGCGACGCCACCCTCGGGCGGTTGTCCTACGTCACCGAAGTGACGGCGCTCAAGGACTGCGACATCGTCATCGAGGCGGTCACCGAGGATCTCGAACTCAAGAACGACCTCTGGAAGCAGCTGGACGCCCTCTGCCCGGCGCACACCCTCTTCGCGAGCAACACCTCGAGCCTGACCATCGCCGCCATGGCCAGCGCCACCGCGCGCGCCGACCGGTTCGTCGGGCTGCACTTCTTCAATCCTGTGCCCCTCATGCAACTGGTCGAGGTGGTCCGCACCGTCACCACCTCGATGGCCACCTTCGACCGCGCGCTGGCCTTCGGGAAGAGCCTCGGCAAGGAGGCGGTGGCGGCCAAGGACAACTCCGGCTTCATCGTCAACCTGCTCCTGGTGCCCTACCTCCTCGACGCCATCCGGGCGCTGGAGCACGGCGTGGCCAGCACGGTGGACATCGACAACGCCATGAAGCTCGGGTGCGGGTACCCGATGGGTCCGCTCACCCTCCTCGATTTCGTCGGGAACGACACGACCTACAAGATCGCGGAGATCATGTTCACCGAGTACCGGGAGACGAGATATGCGCCGCCGCCCCTCCTCAAGCGGATGGTGATGGCGGGCCTGTACGGCCGAAAGAGCGGCAAGGGCTTCTACGACTACGCCGCCAACCCGCCGGTGCCGGTGGACCTGGGGGTCTGACGCAGATGCTCCTCTCCCTGCTCCTCCACGGCGACGCCGCCGCCTCGAGCGGCCTCTTCGGCTATGATGCCCCGCGCCTGCACGCCGTCTTCAATGACTTCCCGCCCGCGCTGCTGGTGGTGGGGGTGCTCCTCGAACTGGCGTATCTGCTCACGAAGCGCGAGAGCCTGCGAAGCGCGTCGTACTGGTCGCTGGTCATCGGCGCGGTGAGCGCCGCCGTCGCACTCTTCTCGGGCCTCCGGGCCGAGGACGCGCTCGAGCATGGGCAGTCGATCCACGAGATCATGCAGGTGCACGAGCGGTTCGCATGGATCACGCTCGGCGTCTTCGGTGTGGTGGCGGTGTGGCGGGTGCTACGGGAATCGAAGATGGGCCGCCGGGAACGGTGGGCGCTCGCGCTGATCGGCGTGCTTGGGCTCGTCCCGCTCACCGTGACCGGCGTGGAGGGCGGCGAACTGGTGTTCGATCACGCCGCCGGGATGTCCACCGAGGCGATGCAGGCGGAAATCACGAACCGCGCGGGCGGGCATGAGCACGCGCCGGGTGAAGAGCACGACGACGCCGCGGCAGTGCCCGGGGCCACCGACAGCATGCCGGAGCACCAGCACGAGGACTCGACCACAGCCGACTCGACCGCCGCGAAGCCGGCGCACACCCACGCGCCGGGCACACCGCCGCACAAGGACTGATGCCACTTCCCCGCTTCCCCGCGTCCCCGCTGGTGGCCCTTCTCCTCGCCTGCCAGCCCTACACCACCCGACCCTCCTTCGGGCCGTTGCCGAGCGCGGCGGAGGCAGTGGTGGACCTGGATGTGGCCAAGGCGACGACGACGCTGGCGGAGCAGTTGAAGTCGGATTCGATCCCGGTGAGTCGGGTGGAGCCGAAGGACGGGTACCTCGAGACACCGTGGTTCAGCGCGGCGACCGGCCAGGAGACCACCGAGCGCGTCCTCGGCGACAGCATCGTCCGGGTACGGGGGTGGGTGAACGCCTACGGAAAGGAACGGGGGTCGATCCGGGTGGAGACGGCGGTGCGTCCGCTCGCGAATCCGTCGTTGCCGCCACGGGAACTCGACCGTCAGGCCCCGCCGGAGAACCCGGCGGCGTTGCGGGTGGCGCGAGTGCTGGGTGACATGGCTCGCCGGTACCCGGTGCCGGGAGCTGAGGCGCCTGCGGCGCCCACGGCGCTCGTGGCGCCCACTCCCGCACCGGACTCGACCACGCCGGCGCCGAAGGACAGCACCGCGGTTGCCAAGCCGGCGCGGCCTCGGCCGCCTGGAGCGAAGTAAGCCTCCTCCTTACTGCCCCCCCGCCCCGCTGCCCCGCGGTCCCGCCTCTTCGACGAAGACCCTCACCCACTTCTCCAGCTGCTCCAGATCCAGCCCCGCATCCTTGCAGGGTCCGGCCGGCAGCGTCATGGTCAGGCCGAGGACGGGTACACGCCCTGCCACGTCGTGCAGTCCACTCACCATGTCACGCTCGCAGGCCACCGCCACGATGGCGCGGGGACGGCGCTCACGGATGACCCGCCGGGCGAGCTGGCCACGCGTCGCCACAAACACCGGCACCTCGTACTTGCCCGACAGTGCCAGGACGCCGTCGATGGCCGGTTTCGAGAGGCAGCGCGGAATGAGGAGGAGGAGCTCCCCCTCGCCCACCTTCTTCGCGCGGCGGAGGGCCAGCGCGTTGTACACCTTCACCGCGGCGTTCTCGACCCAGTCGCGGCGGCCGAACCGGTCCGCCACGCGCGACGTCACGCTCATCAGCCGGAGGAAGGGGCCCTGCTCGGCGAGCTTGGCGGGGAGGAGAGACCGGCCGGTGGCGTAGCTGAGGAGAATCAGGAGCCACCAGAGCCACGACGCGCCGGCGGCGACGCCGAGTCCGAGCCAGAGAATCGCCGGAACGCCGGGGAGCCAGAGCCCGATCCGGGGGCCGAGGAGGTAGAGCGCCAGAGCCACGACCCCGAGCGCCGCCGCGAGTCCCGCCGCCGACCACTGGAAGAAGAGCCGTGGCGGAGAGTCGTAGTTGCCCTGGTTCGGAAGGGGATTGCCGTCCCACTCGTCCCATTCATGGCCGAGTCGGCGGTCCACTTCGATGCGGATCAGCTGGGGGCGAGCGGTCTCTGACATGGGAAACCAAGATAGCAGGCGACTCCGCGGTTCGCTTGGCGGCGGCGGTGCGCGGCCGTACGTTTCGGCCATGCTGAAGGGACCCCGCCTGCAGGGCCAGTTTCGGACGGATGACCGCGCCCGGGCCGCGTACGCGGAGGGGGCGGGCATCTACCGGATCGTGCCGGCCGCGGTGGCGGTGCCCGCGAGCGCGGCCGACCTCCAGCGACTGGTCAGCTGGGCGGCGGTTAGCGGCACGCCGCTCGTGGCGCGCGGCGCCGGGAGTGCCATGGGCGGCGGAAACGTGGGCGAGGGCGTGGTGGTGGACCTCACCGCGCTCGGCCCGGCCCGGCTCGAGGTGCACGCCGCAGACCGGAAGGCGCACGTGTCTACCGGCATCACCGCCGGCGCCCTCGACGCCGCCGCCCGTGCGCACGGCCTCCGATTCCCGCCGATGCCATCGAGCGGCAAGTGGGCCACGCTAGGCGGCATGGCGGCCACCAACGCCGCAGGCGCCTCGGCGGTCCGGAGCGGGAGCGTGCGGAACTGGATCAGCGCGCTGGAGTGGGTGGACGCCGAGGGAGAATTGCACCGGTGGGCGCGGGGTGAGGCCATCGAGCCGAGACGGCGATGGGCCGCGCTCGAGCGGCGCATCCGCCAGGACGAGGCGGTCATCCGCGCGCGCTTCCCCCGGGTCCGGAAGAACTCTTCGGGCTACGCCGTGGACGCTTTCCTCGACTCCGGAGACCTCCTTGACCTGCTCATCGGCTCGGAAGGGACCCTCGGCTTCATCACCGCCCTCGAGTGCCGCCTCGCGCCCCGCCCGGGCGCCACGGCCGGACTCCGCATCGCGCTCCGCTCCCTGGACGATCTGGCAGACGTGGTCAACGCGCTCCTCCCGCTCCGGCCGGCGGCGCTGGAAATGCTCGACAGCACCTTCCTCGAGCTGGTGGCGAGGGAAGGCGGCTGCGTTCCGGCACTGGCCCGCGGCGCCGACGCCATCCTCCTGGTCGAGTTCGAGCGCGCCACCGAGGCAGCGGCCCGCGGCGCCGTGGGCGACGCCGTCCGCGCGGTGAGCGCCTGGACCAGCGAAGTCGAAACCGCCATCACGCCCGAAGATGCCGAGGAGCTCTGGGCCATTCGCCACGCGGCGAGCCCGATCCTGGCGCGGCTTCCGGAAACCCACCGCTCGATGCAGGTCATCGAGGACGGCGTCGTGCCGGTGTCGCGCCTGGCGGAGTACGTCCGCCTGGTCCGGCGCGTCGCCCGGACGCACGACCTCAGCGCGGTGATATTCGGGCACGCCGGCGACGGCAACATCCACGTGAATCTCCTCGTGGACACCACGCAGGCCGGATGGGAGGCGCGGGTAACCTCTGTCCTGCAGGAGGTGTCGGCCGGCACCGTGGCCCTCGGTGGCACCCTGAGCGGCGAGCACGGCGACGGGCGCCTCCGGGCCGATGCCCTGGAATCGGTCTTCGGGCCGGAACTGATCGCCCTCTTCCGCGACATCAAGGCCGCCTTCGACCCGGCGGGGATCCTGAACCCCGGCATCAAGCTCCCCGGCGGCGGGGCTCCCATCGCCCGGCTCAAGGTGGGGGCGGCTGCCGCGGCCATTCCCGACGACATCGCCCTGGCGCTCCGCGACATTGAGCGCACCGGCGGCTACGCACGCGCACGCCTGGAGCTGGCCCCATGAAGCCCTACCTGGACCTTCTCTCCCGCATCCTCGACACCGGCGTGGCCAAGTCCGACCGGACCGGCACCGGCACGCGGAGCGTCTTCGGGCACCAGATGCGGTTCGACCTTGCGGCAGGTTTTCCGCTGGTGACCACCAAGAAGCTCCACATGAAGTCCATCGTGTACGAGCTCCTCTGGTTCCTCCGCGGCGAGACCAACGTCCGCTACCTGCAGGAGCACGGCGTGAGCATCTGGGATGACTGGGCCGACGCGGCCGGTGAGCTCGGCCCGGTGTACGGACACCAGTGGCGCTCCTGGCCCACGCCGGGCGGCGGCCACATCGACCAGATCAGCCAAGTCCTGGACGAGATCCGCCGGAACCCCGACTCCCGGCGGCTGATGGTGAGCGCCTGGAACGTGGCCGACATCCCGCGGATGGCGCTCGCCCCCTGCCACGCCCTCTTCCAGTTCTACGTGGCGGACGGCCGCCTCTCCTGCCAGCTCTACCAGAGGAGCGCCGATGCCTTCCTCGGCGTCCCGTTCAACATCGCGTCCTACGCCCTGCTTACCCTGATGGTAGCGCAGGTGACCGGATATCAGCCAGGTGAGTTCATCCACACCTTCGGCGACGCCCACCTCTACACCAACCACCTCGACGCCGCCCGCCTCCAGCTGACGCGCGAGCCGCGACCGCTCCCGACGATCCGGCTCAACCCCGCCGTCACCTCCCTCTTCGATTTCACCTACGAGGACTTCGAGGTGCTGGGCTACGACCCCCATCCCCACATACCGGGGAAGGTGGCGGTGTGACGATCTCCCTCGTGGTGGCGGTCGCCGAGAACGGCGTGATCGGACGGGAGAACGCCCTGCCGTGGCGGCTCTCGGCCGACCTGCGCCGGTTCAAGGAGCTCACCATGGGGCACACCGTCATCATGGGACGGAAGACCTTCGAATCCATCGGGAAGGGGCTGACCGGGCGGCGGAATCTGGTCGTGAGCCGGAATCCCGAGTTCCGCCCGGCGGGCGCGACCCGGGTGCCGAGCCTGGAGGCGGCGTTCGAGGCAGCGGGGCCGACGGGGGAGGTCTTTGTCATCGGCGGCTCCGACATCTACCGCCAGGCACTGCCCCTCGCCGAGAAGATCTTCCTGACCCTCGTGCACGCCGCCCCCGAGGGAGACGCGCATTTTCCTCTGCCGGACAGCGCCCGGTGGGCGCTGGTGTCGACCGAACTGCACGGGGCGGACGACAAGAACGAATTCTCCTCGGAATACCGCATCTACAAGCGGCGGCGCTGAGCCGCCTCCTCCGTTCCCACCTCCCCGCCGTCAAACGAAGTTCGGAAATTCCGAAAAAATCTATTGTGCTTCGCTCCCCTATTTCTTAACTTGGTATCCGACAACGCGAAGCACCGAGCGCGCCGCGACGCGACGACCACGTTTTCGAGGGGGAGTGTTTGGGAGTTCGTATCGGACTCGCTTACAACCTGAAGCCCCAAGCCGCAGCGATTGCTGGGGGAGACTTCGCCTCCCCTGTCGACCGGAACACCGCCCTCCGCGCACTCCGCACCGATCTCGACCAGCCCGATCTCTACGCCGAGTGGGACGAACCCGGCACCATCGACGCCATCGAGCGGGCGCTGCGCCCCCTCGGCCAGGTGATCCGGCTCGAGGCCGACGCCTCGTTCCCCCAGAAGCTCGTCGACGCCCGCCCCGATTTCGTGTTCAACATCGCCGAGGGGCTCTACGGCCCCAACCGCGAGGGGCACGTGCCGGCCATCTGCGAGTTCTACGGCATTCCCTGCCACGCCTCCGACCCGCTGACACTCGGGCTCGCCCTCCACAAGGGGCGCGCCAAGGAAGTCATGGTGGCGCGCGGGGTGCCCACTGCGCCGTTCCGGATCGCTGAGTCGGTGGCCGACGCCGCCGCCTGCACCCTCCCCTTCCCGCTCTTCGTCAAGCCAGCGTGCGAGGGGTCGGGCAAGGGGATCACGGTGGACAACCTCTGCCACGACCGCACCGCGCTCGTCGGCCGGGTGGAGCACCTGCTCACCACCTACCGGCAGCCGGTGCTCATCGAGGCCTGGCTCCCAGGAGCCGAGTTCACGGTGGCGGTGCTGGGCAACGGGCCGGAGGCGCGCTGCCTCCCCATCGTCGCCATGGACTACGCCGACCTCCCCGAGGGCGCCCCGCCGATCTACGGCTACGAGGCCAAGTGGCTCTGGGACACCCTCGACAACCCGCTCGACATCTACGAGTGCCCTGCGCAGATCCCGGAATCGCTTGCGCGCCAGATCCGCGACGCCTGCCTCGGCGCGTACCACGCGCTGGGCTGCCGCGACTGGTGCCGGATCGACGTCCGCTGCGACGCCGCCGGCAACCCCATGGTGGTGGAGCTCAATCCGCTGCCGGGGGTCCTGCCCGATCCGCGCGACAACTCCTGCTTCCCCAAGGCGGCGCGCGCCGCCGGCATGGACTACGACGAACTCATCCAGACGGTGGCGGACATCGCCTGGCGGCGGATCAGCGGCCGGCGGCTCCTTGCCGAGGTGGCGGCGTGAAGGTCGTCCTCCTGCACGACGGCGGCAGCGACGAGTGGAGCGCCACGGACGTGGCCGCCGTCCTCGGCAACATCCGGGAGGTCGAGCAGATCCTTCGGGCCGCCGGCCACACCACCGAGACGGTCCCCGTCTACCTGGGAGACCTCACCTGGCTCGACCGGTGCCAGAAGGCCGACCTGGTCTTCAACCTCTGTGAGGGCATCGGCGGGGTCTCACGGTTCGAGGACTACGTGGTGGCCGCGCTCGAGCTGGCCCGGGTGCCCTTCACCGGGTGCCGGTCGTGGCCCGTCACCATCTGCCACCGGAAGCACGTGGCCAACACGCTGCTCCAGGCGGCCGGCGTGCCGGTTCCCCCGTTCGCGCTGGTGCACGAGCCGGTCGTGCCCAAGGGGCTCCGGTTCCCCGTCATCGTCAAGCCGTCCATGGAAGACGCCAGCGTCGGCATCGACGAGGGTTCGGTGTGCCACACTCCCGCCGCCCTCCTCGAACGGCTCGCCAAGGCGACCGCCGCCTGGGAAGACGTGATGGTGCAGGAGTACGTGGCGGGGCGGGAGTTCAACGTGGGGTTCATCGGGGCGACGGCGCTTCCGATTTCCGAAATCGACTTCGCGGGCCTCGGCGAGGGAAAGCCGCCCATCGTCACCTACGCCGCCAAATGGGAAGCTGGCAGTGACTACGACCTGCACACCATTCCGGTCTGCCCCGCCAAGATCGACAAGAGCACCGCGGAACAGCTGACCCGTGTGGCAGAACGTGCGTGGCGGGCTCTGGCAAAGTGCGAGGGATATGGCCGAGTGGACATCCGGCTCGACGCGGCGGGCACTCCGTGGGTGCTCGAGGTGAACCCCGATCCCGATCTCTCGAGCGACGCCGGACTTGCTCGGATGGGCCGGGCATACGGCTGGGACTATTCCGCGCTCGTGCTGCAGGTCGCCGAAGAAGCATTGGAGCGGGGGCGCGCCGCGCTGGCGGAGGGCGCCCTGTCGGGGCGGATCACTTCGTGACGCGGGCCGCGGTCGCTGGACGGCTCCGCGGGCTGACAGGGGCGGACCGAGTCGGTGTCGAGGCGATCACCGTAGGCACCGGCCTCTTCCGGGACGATGAAGTCCCCGTGGCGCTGGAGGTCTTCGACGCCGCGGTGGCGGGAAGTCCCGATTACACGGCGGTGGGCGTGGAGGTGGACGGGCGCCTGGCGGGGTGGATCTGCTGGGGTCGGACGCCCTGCACCGTGGCCACCTGGGACCTCTACTGGATGGCGGTCGATCCGGCGCTTCACGGGCTCGGACTCGGCACGCTTCTGGTAAACGAGATGGAGCGCCGCCTGGCCGGTCAGGCGCGGCTGGTGGTGGTGGAGACGGCGGGCCGGGCGGACTACGCCCCGACGCGCGCCTTCTACGAGGCCCGGGGATACCGGGCCGTCGCGCAGATCCCGGACTTCTACGCACCGGGAGACGACCAGGTGACGTTCGTGAAGTACTTCGAGGTCCCCGCAACAACCTGAGGATGGGGTACAGGCATGGAGACTTGGCAGGAAGTCCTGCGTAAGAACTCGATCGCGTCGCTCGACACGCTCGCCAGCCGGTTCGGCGCCGAGAATTTCCCCGAGCTCGACCGGCTTCGGCTGGCGGCGGAGAATTTCGAGTTCCGGATCTCGCCGGCCATGGTGGATCTCATCCAGTCCCCCGATGACCCGATCTGGCGCCAGTACGTGCCCACCGTCCAGGAGCTCGAGGTCCACGACGGCATCGTGGACTCGCTCAACGAGGACGAGGACAGCCCGGTGCCGAACATCACGCACCGCTATCCCGACCGGGCCCTCTTCCTGGTGAGCCCCGTCTGCGCCAGCTATTGCCGGTTCTGCACCCGGCGGCGCAAGGTGGGAGACCCCGAGAAGATCCCCATGTCGCAGTTCGAGTCGGCCTTCCAGTACCTGGAGAGCCACACCGAAATCCGCGACGTCATCATGTCGGGTGGCGACCCGCTGCTGCTCAACGACCGCCGGCTCGACGCCATCCTGGCGCGGCTCCGGAGCATCAAGCACATCCAGATCATCCGGATCGGGAGCCGGGTCCCCTGCCACCTCCCCGAGCGGATCACGCCGGAGCTCTGCGCCACGATCAAGAAGTACCACCCGGTCTGGATCAACACGCACTTCAACCACCCCGACGAGCTGACGCCGGCGGCGGTCAAGGGACTCGGCATGCTGGCCGACGCCGGCATCCCGCTCGGCTGCCAAACGGTCCTGCTCCGGGGCGTCAACGACACCCCCGAGATCATGAAGCAGCTGATGCACCGCCTCATGATGGCGCGGGTGCGGCCCTACTACATCTACATGGCCGACCAGGTGGCCGGGGCGGAGCACTTCCGGACCAGCATCCAGACCGGGCTCCAGATCATGGAGTCGCTCCGCGGCTGGACCAGCGGGCTCGCCAACCCGCATTTCGTCATCGACGCCCCCGGCGGCGGCGGCAAGATTCCCCTCCTGCCGGAATACGTGGTGTCCATGAGCGACGAAGAGGTGGTCCTCCGGAACTTCCGGGGCGAGCGCTTCGTCTACCGGCAGCCGAACGAGGAGCTGGCGGTCGCGGCCATGGGTCGCCGTACCGACCCGGAATACCTCTTCCAGCCGACGCTGCAACTGAAGAAGCCGGCCAAGCGGACCAGCAAGACAGCGAAGCGAAAGCTGGCCTGAGCGCCGGGCACCCCCTGAGGGCGTACCTGGAAGAGCCCCGCCCGGCCGTTGCCGGGCGGGATTTTCCTTTCCCCCTCTTGCCGTCCTGCCGATTCGGTGGAACACTTGTCCTGACCCCTTCGGGAGCACCCTGATGGCGCTGGGCGGCAGGAGCTGGGAGGAGTGGATCGCGCAGTACGCCACCAGCCACACCAATCCGGTCAACCGGGTGTGCCACACCGTCGGCATCCCCCTGATCGCGCTTTCGATTCCCCTTTTTATTGTCGCCATCTGGGTGCCGGGCTTCTGGCGGATCCCGCTCACCCTCTTCGTGGTGGGCTGGGTGTTCCAGTTCATCGGCCACGCCTTCGAGGGGAAGCCGCCGGAGTTTTTCAAGGACTGGCGGTTCCTGTTCGTGGGGCTCCGCTGGTGGGTGGCCAAGCTGCAGGGCCGGGCATAGTGATGGACCGTCGGGAACTCGTCGCGCTGCTTGGAAGCGCCGGACTCGCCGGATTCGCCTGCCGCCCCAACAAGGAGCCGGGCGACCCCTCGCTGCAGCGCGCCCAGGTGGGCCCACCCTACCAGTTCAAGGCGCTCGACGCGCACCAGGCGGCGACCGTGGCGGTGCTGGTCGACTGCATCATCCCCGCCACCGAGACTCCCGGCGCCGCGGCGGCGGGAGTGCCCGAGTTCATCGACGTCATCGTCGGGGAGTGGTACCACCCGGACGAACGGACGCAGTTCCTGGCGGGCCTCGCGGAACTCGACCAGCGGAGCGCCGCCATCGGATCGGGCCGGTTTCTCGAGCTGGATGGCGGTCAGCAGATGGCGCTCCTCGAGACGGTGGAGGCCGAGGCGTTCGCGGCCCGGAAGGCTGACCCCGCCGCCCCGACGCCGTTCTGGCTCCGGCTCAAGTCGCTCACCGTCTACGGGTACTACAACTCGGCGGTCGGCTCCCTCCAGGAACTCGACCGGCCCGCCATCCCGGGGCGCTTCGACGGCTGCGAGCACCTCCCCGCCGCCCGCCCGGGGGGACTCTGATGCCGAAGCCGTACGATGCGATCGTGGTCGGCTCCGGCATCAGCGGCGGCTGGGCCGCCAAGGAATTGACGGAGCGCGGGCTCGACACGCTGGTGCTCGAGGCGGGCGGGCCGATCGACCCGGCAAAGGACTACGTGGAACATGTGCCGCCCTGGCAGCTCCACTTCCGCGGCTGGGGCGACCGCCAGGCGCTGGACCGCGACCAGCCGGTCCAGAAGACCTGCTACGCCTGCGACGAGTGGGGCAGCAAGTTCTTCGTGAATGACCGCGAGAACCCCTACACCACCGCCGACGACGAACCGTTCCGCTGGATCCGCGGCCGGCAGGTGGGGGGCCGCTCCATCATGTGGGGCCGGCAGGTGTACCGCTGGAGCGACCTCGACTTCACCGCCAACCTCCACGACGGGCTCGGCACCGACTGGCCGATCCGCTACGCCGACATCGCCCCCTGGTACAGCTACGTCGAGCGCTTCATCGGGGTGAGCGGTGAGCGGCTCGGACTTGCCCAGCTGCCGGACGGCGAGTTCCTGCCGCCGATGCAGCTCAACTGCGCCGAGCGGCATGTCCGGGACAAGTTGAAGATGGCCTTCGGCGGCGAGCGGCACCTCACCATCGGCCGGGCGGCCATCCTGACGCAGGACCACAACGGCCGGAAGGCGTGCCACTACTGCGGCCCCTGCGAGCGGGGCTGCATCACTCACTCCTATTTCAACAGCATCGGTTCGACCCTCCCGGCGGCCCGGGCGACCGGCCGCCTCACCCTGCGGCCGCACAGCGTGGTCCACAGCGTCATCTACGGCCCGAAGCAGGGCCGGGCCACGGGAGTCCGGGTGATCGACGCGCAGACGATGGAAATGATGGAGTTCCAGGCGCGCGTGGTGTTCCTCTGCGCCTCCGCGCTCGAGTCCACCCGGATCCTGCTTCATTCCACGAGCCCGGAGTTCCCGACGGGCCTGGCCAACTCAAGCGGCCAGCTCGGGCGCAACCTCATGGACCACACCATGGGCGGCGGGGCGAGCGGCACCATCCCCGGCTACGAATCGGAGTGGATCTACGGCAACCGGCCCAACGGGATCTACCTCCCCCGGTTCCGGAACGTCACGGCGGCCCACAAGGGATTCGTGCGCGGGTATGCCTTCCAAGGCGGCGGGAGCCGGAGCGACTGGGGGCGCGGCGGATCGACGCCCGGCATCGGCAAGGCGTTCAAGGAGTCGCTCAAGCAGCCCGGGCCGTGGCGCTTCGGCTTCTACGGCTTCGGGGAGTGCCTGCCAAACGCCGAGAACTTCATCGAGCTCGATCCCGCCGTGAAGGACAAGTGGGGGATCCCGGCGCTCCGCATCCACTGCAGGTGGCGGGAGAACGAGCGGGCGATGCTCCAGGATATGTCGGTGACCGCGGCGGAAATGCTAGAGGCGGCAGGCGCCACGGACATCCGCTCGTACGTCGAGGACAACCCGCCCGGGCTCACCATCCACGAAATGGGGACCGCCCGGATGGGACGGGACCCGGCCACCTCTGTTCTCAACGCCCACAACCAGGCGCATGACGTGAAGAATCTCTTCGTGACCGACGGCGCCTGCATGGCGTCCTCCGCCAACCAGAATCCCTCCATCACCTACATGGCGCTGACCGCGCGGGCCGCGGACTTCGCGGTGGCCAGCATGAATCGGGGAGAACTCTGATGGGCTCACGCCGGGACGCCATCCGCGCCCTCTCCTCGGCCGCCGTGGCGGCCGCGCTCCCCGCCTGGGCCACCACGGACCGCGCCGACCGGCTGAAGCGGCTCGGGGTCCAACTCTATACCGTCCGAAACGCCCTCAAGGCGGACTTCGACGGGACGCTCCGGAAGGTTGCCGCCATCGGGTACAAGGAGGTGGAGTTCGCGGGATACATGGGGCGCACTCCCACCCAGGTGAGGGACTCCCTCAAGCAGGCGGGCCTCCGCGCCCCCGCCGAGCACGTGGACCTCGAGACGCTCGAGAAGGACTGGGGCGCGACCGTCGAGGCGGCGCACACCGTCGGGCACGAGTACCTGGTGGTCGCGTGGATCGACGCCGCGAGGCGCGGCTCGATCGAGGACTACAAGCGCATCGCCGGCATCTTCAACCAGCTCGGGCGCCAGGCCAACGCCGCCGGCCTCCGGTTCGGGTATCACAACCACGCCTACGAGATGGCCACCCTGGACGGTCAGGTCCCGTACGACGTCCTCCTCCAGCACACCGACCCCGACCTGGTCTGCTTCGAAATGGACCTCTACTGGACCACCGACGGGGGGAAGGACCCGCTGGCCTACTTCGCGAAGTACCCGGGCCGCTTTCCGCTGGTGCACGTGAAGGACCGGACGGCCAGCGGCCAGATGGTGGACGTCGGCCAGGGGACGATCGACTGGGGCGCGATCTTCTCACATCGGAAGCAGGCCGGCATGAAGCACGAGTTCGTGGAGCACGACGAGCCCGGCGACCCGTTCGCCTCCATCACGGCGAGCTACGACTACCTCCGGGCACTGCGGTTCCCCAATGGGTGAGCGCGGGCTGACGCGGAGGGAGATGCTGGCCGCCTCCGCCGGCGCCATCGTCCTGGGCTCGGTGCCAACGACCGGGGCGGCGGCCGCCGAGGGACCGCGCACGGCTCCCGGGAGCGCCTCCGGTGCTCCACTCAAGCAGTCGGTGTCCTACTGGCCGTTCGAGTCGATCCCCCTCCCGCAGTTCGCGCGGGCGCTCAAGGCCATCGGCTTCAGCGCGGTGGACCTGCTGCAGCGGGAGCAATGGCCGGTGGTGGCGGATGCCGGGCTGGTCTGCTCGATGGGCTACCCCACCGCCCGGCGGGACTTCCTCACCACCGGCTTCAACGACCCGGCCAACCACGCCATGCTGCTCGCCGAGCTCGAGGAAACACTGCCGCGCGCGGCGGCGGCGGGGGTGCCGAACGTGATCGCGATGTTCGGCAACCGGAAGGGTCGCGACGACGCCTTGGGCCGCGACGCCTGCATCGAGGGGCTGAACCGGATCAAGGCCCTCGCCGAGGAGCTGGGGGTGACGATCTGCATGGAGCTGCTCAACAGCCGGGTGGACCACGCCGACTACATGGGCGACCGGTCGGGATATGGCGTCTCGGTCGTCTCGGCGGTCAATTCTCCACGGGTCAAGCTGCTCTACGACATCTACCACATGCAGATCATGGAAGGCGACATCATCCGGACCATTCAGCGCGACGCCCAGTGGCTCGGCCACTACCACACCGGCGGCGTGCCCGGGCGCCACGAGATCGACGGCACCCAGGAGCTCAACTACCACGCCATCTGCGAGGCCATCAAGGGCACGGGATTCCAGGGGTATGTGGCGCACGAGTTCGAGCCGACCCGCCCGCCGATGGAATCACTGCGGCAGGCCTACGACATTTGTCTCGTCTGAACCCCCATCACACCGAGGAGGCTGGCCATGGGTGACGGCATGCTGAAGGGCCTGTCCAAGCCGACGATGATCGGCACCGTACTGCAGGTCGGCATGATCCTGCTCGGCAAGGTGAGCCCGATGGTCGGGCAGAACTTCGCGATCGGCGGGACGAGCATCGCCGCCATCACTGGCGTGCTCGCCTCGATGATGGGGAAGCCGGCGGGGATGGGCGGCGCGGCCGGCGGCGGCGCCGTCGCAGCGGGAGTCAGCGCGCTCATCGGCACGCTAGTCTCCATGGCCACCGGCCAGACCGGCATGGACACCATCGCCATCGGCACCGGCAGCTCCGTGGTGGCGGGCGCCCTCGGCGGCATTGTGGGACAACTGCTGGGCGGCAAGAAGGGGTGAGGATCTCTCTTCGCAGGCGCTTCGCGGCGGCCGCGCTCCTGCTCTTCGGGCTCGCGGCCGCCGCCGCACCGGTGTCGGCCCAGGCGATGGCCGACACCGGTCGCAGCGTCGTGCTGATCGTGACCGACGGCCTCCGGTGGCAGGAACTCTTCGGCGGAGCTGACTCCACGCTCAACAACAAGGAGTACGGAGGCGTGGAGGACACCGCCGCCCTCCGGCGCACTTACCTTGTCGGCGGCGCCGAGGCGAACCGTCGGGCGCTGATGCCGTTCATGTGGGGGGTGATCGCGCGCGACGGGCAGATCTACGGAAACCGGAGGCTCGGCAGCGATGCGGTGGTGACGAACGGGCTCAAGTTCTCCTACCCCGGTTACAACGAGATGCTCACCGGCAGGCCTGACCCGCGCATCGACCGCAACGACTACGGCCCAAACCCGAACCTGACCGTCTTCGGGTGGCTCTCCTCCGAGCCCGGATTCATGTCCCGGGTGGCCGCGTTCGGCACTTGGGACGTCTTCGCGGACATCTTTGACCGCGGCTTCCCATTGATGACACTCCGCGCCGGCTGGGAGCTTCCCTTCCCCGGCTCCACCGATCCGTCGCGCGTCCTCCTCGACAGCCTGTACGCCACCACGACGCGGTACTGGCCCGGAATGCCGTACGATGCCTTCCTGCAGGCCAGCGTGATGGAATACCTCCGAACCGAGCACCCGCGGGTGCTCTACCTGGGGTTCGGAGAGACCGACGAGTGGGCTCATTCGGGCAAGTACGACCGGTACCTGGCGACAGCCCACCGCGTGGACGGCTTCATTCGCGACCTGTGGCAAGCCATGCAGGCCATGCCGGAGTACGCCGGCCGGACGACCTTCATCATCACCACCGATCATGGCCGGGGGAGCGGGCTCGAGGACTGGACCGACCACGGGAAGGACGTCGAGGGGGCGGAGCACATCTGGATCGCAGTGATGGGACCGGACATTCCCGGACTCGGCGAGCGGCGCAACGTGTCGTTCGTGACCCAGGCGCAGGTGGCAGCCACGGTCGCGGCGGCGGTGGGGATGGACTGGGTGAAGGTAGCCGGCCCGGCGTGGACCGCAGGCGCCCTGCCAGTATTCGGACCCGGAGACTGATCGCGGTTATTGCAGGCCTGCTTTGAGCGCCCCGATGACCGGGCTGCTCCGGAGGCACGTTAGGACCCTGTCCGCTGCCTGGATCTCGCCACCGGCCGGTCCGCGGGTGCCGGAGGAGCAGGCTGGTCGAGGGGCGCTTGTCCGGGGACGCGAACTGACGGCCATTCAGACCATTCCCGTCGCCAGCCGATCAAAAGGCACTAAAACACGAACATCACCCCGCCGCTGAACTCTCCCTGGGTAAAGAAGGTGCTGTTGGACGCGACGATGACGCATCCACCTGGTAGGGTGCACCAGAAATCGGTGTCGCTGGAGAGGGTGCTCATCCAGAGCCGGGCCTGGGCACGGAGCCCCACGTTCCGGCTGAGGTAGGTCTTCACGCCGAGGGCGCCGCCGAAGGAAAAGAGCCAGTCGTCGCCGAAGTCCGGTGACTCCGGCGAGAGGTGGGTGGCGCCGACCGTCAGGGCAAAGAAGGGCTTGGTCTTCTCGTCGTGCCCGAACTCCAGCGCGCCGCCCAGTTGGAAGTACTCGACGGCGGCATTGCCAATAGTCCGTTCGGCGGCGGTGTCCGAGTCAAACAGGATGTTGGTGGACTGGCGGCTGTAGACGAATTCCACGAGCCCGTCGGGCTTCACCCGGTACCCGATGGTGGCGCCCCACGCGAAGCCGTCGTTGGCGATGAACTTGCCCGTTTCGCCGTTCACGGTGCCGCCATAGCGGTACCCGGCGGTGGGAGTGATCTCCCACGTGGCCTGCGCGTGGAGCGAAGCAGCGGCTGTAACGAACAAGAGGGAAAGCGGCCCGATCCGGTGCATGGAAGCTCCGTCAAAGTGTTGTCTGCTCACCCGAAGCATAGCCGGGGAATAGCGCGGGAGCGCGGCGCCCCCCATCTTAAGGGTCCATGACCACACAATTCGACCGCGTCGCCGCCGCCCTGGCGGACCAGTTCCGGCTCGACCGTGAACTGGGCCAGGGCGGGATGGCCACCGTCTATCTGGCCGAGGATCTGAAGCACCACCGCAAGGTTGCGGTCAAGGTGCTCCGGCCGGAACTGGCGGCATCGCTCGGGCCCGATCGGTTCTTTCGGGAAATCGAGGTCGCTGCCAAGCTCCAGCACCCCCATATCCTTCCCCTCTTCGACAGCGGCGCTTCGGGCGGGGCGGCAGGATCGCCGGACTTCCTCTGGTATGCCATGCCGTTCGTGGACGGCGAGACGCTTCGCGACCGACTGGCGCGTACCGGGGAGCTGCCGGTCCACGACGCCATCCGCATTCTCATCGAGGTCGCGGACGCGCTGGCGGAGGCCCACAAGCACGGCGTGGCCCACCGCGACATCAAACCCGAGAACATCCTTCTCTCCGGCCGCCACGCCCTAGTGAGCGACTTCGGAGTGGCCAAGGCGGTGAGCGAGGCCACCGGCCGCCAGCAGCTCACCACCGCCGGTGTCGCCCTCGGCACGCCCGCCTACATGGCGCCGGAACAGGCCGCCGCCGATCCGCACCTCGATCACCGGGTGGACATCTATGCCCTCGGCGTGCTGGCATACGAACTCCTGACCGGCCGGACGCCGTTCAGCGGGCGCACCCCGCAGGAAACGCTCGCCGCGCACGTGATGCAGGCGCCTGAGCCGGTCTCCCGGCTCCGGCCCGGCATTTCGCCTGCGTTCGAGGCGCTGGTGATGAAGTGCCTGGCGAAGCGGCCGGCGGACAGGTTCCAGAGCGCGGAAGAACTGGTAGCGGCGCTGGAGCCGCTGGCCACGCCGAGCGGCGGGATGACGCCAACCTACACGCAGCCGGTGACTGGGGTGGCGCCGCTGGTGCCGGCGGGTCGCAAGCGGGTGGTAAGGGCGGCGGCGCTGGTCATCGTGCTGGGAAGCGTGGGCATGCTGATGACCCGGCGGGCCGGCAGCGGACCCGAAGTGACTCTGACCAAGACCACCCGCCTCACCAGCGCGCAGGGGCTCGAGGTTCTCCCGGCCATTTCGCCCGATGGGCAGTTCCTGGCGTACGTCGGTACCTCGAAGAATTCGGCGGACATCTTCCTGCAGCCCACGGATGGCGGGCGGGCGGTCAACATCACCGACAGCCTTCCCGGTGCGCAGATCTCGCCGGCGTGGGCGCCCGATGGACGGCGGCTGGTGTTCGTCTCGTACGACTCCGCCGGCGCCAGCATCGTCACCATGCCCCCGACCGGTGGCGATGTTCGGCGGCTCCGGAGCTTCTCCTATGACGGGGAAAGCCCACTGGCACCGAAATGGTCGCCCGATGGATCGCGGATCGCTTTCGAACTGGGCGACAGCATCCTGGTCATGTCTGTGGACGGGGACGGACTCACCTTGATTGCCCGGGTGACGGATGTCCATTCCCTGGCATGGACTCCCGACGGCCAATGGCTCGCGGGCGTCCGGGGAAACTCCGCCTTCGCCTATACTGGCAATGGATTCGGCAACCTGGCCGCGAGCACGGTGTTCGTGGTGTCCGCCGACGGCGGCACCCCAGTCATGGTGAGCGATTCCACGACCCTGAACTTCTCGCCGACGTGGCTCCCCGGCGGAAATGCCCTGCTCTACCTCTCGAGCGGCGGAGGCGGACGCGACATCTACCTCCAGCGAATTGGAAGAAGCGGACGTGCAGACGGCGCTCCGAAGCGAGTGACGACCGGGCTCGACGCCCACACCTTTGCCCTTTCTCCGGACGGGAAGCGCCTGGCCTACTCCAAGTACGCCCGCGACCTCAATATCTGGATGGTTCGGCTTTCGGCAACCGGCAGCGTGAATGCGCGCGCGGCGGTGCCAATCACCCGCGGCAACCAGGCCACCGAGGTGCTGCGCCTCTCCCCCGACGGCAAGTGGCTGCTGTATGACTCCGACCTCAACGGCAACGGCGACCTCTTTATTGTGTCCTCCGACGGCGGCACGCCAAGACAGCTGACCGACGACCCCGCCGACGACCTGAGCGCCAACTGGTCGCCCGACGGATCGGAGATCGCGTTTCACTCCTTCCGCACCGGCAATCGCGACATCTTCACCATGAATGCCGACGGCACCGGCCTGGCGCAGGTCACCACCGACACACTGGGCGACAGGTACGCGGCCTGGGGTCCGGACCACAACACCCTCGCGTACTCGCGGGGGGACGGGCGCATTCTGGAACTGGTGGAGATCAATCGGGATTCGCCGTCGTCGCCCTGGGGACCGCCCACGAGTCTGGGCCAGGGAGTCACGGCCTTTCTCACCCCCGACCGCGCCGCCTACCTCGTGTGGAGGGGAGACAGCGTGCTTGAATTGACGGCCGTTCCCTCAGGTGTGGGTGCCCCAAGGCTGCTCTTCCGGGCGCCGCGGTGGTTCAGGCCCAACTGGGCCCAGATGGGCCCCGATGGCCGGACGCTGTACAGCTATTCTCCCGACTCCACGGGCAACCACGCCTTCTGGGCCATCGACCCGGTGAAGGGGACGCTCCGCAAGGTCGTTTCCTTCGAGCCTGCCGATCCCTGGACCACCCGAGGCAACTTCGTCACCGACGGCACCCGGTTCTACTTCATCGCCGGAGAGCACCAGGCGGACATCTGGGTGGCGGATGTAGAGGAGAAGTAGGCGGGGCAGCGGGGCAGCGGGGCAGCGGGGCAGCGGGGCAGGAAGCTCGGGGGTCGGGGTGGAACCGCAAGTTGGAGTTTCCGTTGACCAAGTACTCAACATCACTGCTTGCCCTCCTCGCTCTCGCCACAGCCGGCGATGCGTCGGCCCAGGCCCCCCTCCCCCTCATCCCCTACCCCCGCTCGGTGGTCCGGAACACCGGTGATGTCGAACTGGTGCGCCGAATCCGGCTCGAGGCCCCCAACCCGGCGGACCTCGGCGCCCTCGGCTCCTACACCAGCGATCTCCTCGAGATGGAACTGGGATGGCGGCCCGAGCTCGTCAGCGGCCCCTCCCGGCCTGCCGGGCTGACCCTCAGGCTCATCGCCCCCGACTCGGCCCTCGGCAACGAGGGCTACCGGCTCAGCAGCCAGACGTCCGGTGTGATCATCGAGGCCTCCACCGAGGCCGGACTCTTCCGCGGGCTGCAGACCTTCCGCCAGTTGCTCCACGCCGGCGTCCCGGGAACGGTGCCGAGAGTGGAAATCAGCGATGCGCCCCGCTTCCCGTACCGCGGGATGCACCTCGACGTGGCCCGGCACTTCTTCCCCGTGGAGTTCGTCGAGCGGTACATCGACCTCCTTTCCCGCTACAAGTTCAACACCTTCCACTGGCACCTGACCGACGACCAGGGCTGGCGGATCCAGATCAACCGCTATCCGAAGCTGACCGACATCGGCTCCTGCCGCCGCGAGACCGTGGTGGACCGGAACTTCGACCCCTACATCGGCGACAGCACCCGGTACTGCGGCTACTACACGCAGGACGAGGTCCGGCGCGTCGTGGCCTACGCCGCGGCCCGACACATCACGATCGTCCCGGAAATCGAGATGCCGGGCCATGCGCAGGCGGCCATCGCCGCCTACCCCGAGCTGGCCTGCACGCCCGGCCCCTTCGAGGTGAGCACGGTGTGGGGGGTGGACGAGGACATCCTCTGCCCGAGCGAGGCGACTTTCGCCTTCCTCGAGGGAGTGCTCACCGAGGTGATCGCGCTCTTCCCCGGCCCCTACATCCACATCGGCGGGGACGAGGCGCCCAAGACCCGCTGGAAGTCGAGCGACCTGGCCCACCAGGTCATCCAGCGGGAGCAGCTGGCTGACGAGCACGCCCTGCAGAGTTGGTTCGTCCAGCGGATCGAACGATTCCTGAGCGCGCATGGCCGGCGCCTGATCGGCTGGGACGAGATTCTCGAGGGTGGCCTGGCCCCCGGAGCCACCGTCATGAGCTGGCGCGGGGTGAGCGGCGGGATCGCCGCGGCGCAGCAGGGGCACGATGTCATCATGACGCCCACCAGCCACGCCTACTTCGATTATGCGCAGGGCGATCCGGCGCTCGAGCCGTTCTCGATCGGAGGCAACATCCCGCTGGAGCGGGTCTACGCCTTCGAGCCGGTGCCCTCCGTGCTGACCCCCGAACAGGCCACGCATGTCCTCGGTGCGCAGGGAAACGTCTGGACCGAGTACATGAAGACCCCAGACCGGGTGGAGTGGATGGTCTTCCCCCGGATGCTCGCCATGGCCGAGGTCACCTGGAGCCCCGCCTCGGCACGCGACTGGGAACGCTTCATCGAGCGTCTCCCGTCGGCGCTCGCCGCGCTCGACCGCCTCGGCGTCAACTACCGCGTCCCGAACGTGCTGGGCCTGGAGCGGGACCGCCTGACGCTGGCCGACACCGCCGTCATCACGCTCCGGAGCCCGCTCCCCGACGGCGAGATCCGCTACACGCTGGACGGCACGGCGCCGACGGCAACGTCCGTTCTCTATACCGGACCGCTCACGCTCACCGTGGACACCACGGGGACAGCGGTCACGGGCGCGGTGTTCCTGGCGAGCGGCGCGTCCAGCCCGCCCCGCCAGGCGCGCGTGAGCCGCACCACGCTCCGCCCCGCGTCGCGCGTCCCTTCCGGAGGGTTGACCACCGGGCTTCGGCTCGCCTACTACGCCGGCAGCTTCCCGAGCGCCCGGGCCGTGGCCACCACGGCGCCCACCCGCGTCGCGACCGCCGAGGCGG
Organism: Gemmatimonadota bacterium; assembly: GCA_022710485.1. Lineage (GTDB taxonomy): Bacteria > Gemmatimonadota > Gemmatimonadetes > Gemmatimonadales > GWC2-71-9 > SPDF01. The sequence goes on from JAKLGU010000003.1 coordinate 78,135, forward strand.
TCGGCCTGCCGGGATTCCAGCGTCCGGAGACGTACGGGCTCCTGTTCACCGGATATCTCAGCGTGAGCCGATCGGGGCTGTACACGATCACGCTCAGTTCCGACGATGGCAGCGTGCTCGAGATCGGCGAGCGGGTGGTGGTGGACAACGACGGCTGGCACTCGGAGGCGGAACGGAGCGGGATGGTTGCACTGGCGGCCGGCATCCATCCGCTCACCATCCGGTACGTGCAGGGAAGCGGCGGGGCGGTCCTCTCGGCCACGATCGCGTTCGAGGGGGAGCCGCCGGTGCCGCTGGCCGGCGGCTACCTCGCGCGCTAGCTTCCCGCATCCCTTCAACCACGGTTTCCCGATGACCCTCCAGGATCAGCGGAAGGTGTACGACGTCTGCATCGTCGGCTCCGGCGCGGGCGGTGGCATGGCGGCCTATATGCTCACCCAAGCGGGAGCAAACGTCGTCCTGCTCGAGGCCGGCGGCCCGTGGGACAACGCCACCGACTCCGACATGTTCACCTGGCCGTACAACTCCCCCCGCCGCGGCGCTTCCACGAAGGAACGCCCCTTCGGCGAGTTCGACGCCTGCGTCGGCGGGTGGGAACTCCCGGGCGAGCCGTTCACCGTGGCGGAGGGCTCGAAGTTCGGCTGGTGGCGAGCCCGAATGGTGGGCGGCCGCACCAACCATTGGGGCCGCATCTCGCTGCGCTTCGGCCCGAACGACTTCAGGCGGAAGAGCCTCGACGGCCTCGGCGACGACTGGCCCATCAGCTACGACGACCTGGCGCCCTTCTACGACCGGGTAGATGACCTCATCGGCATCTTCGGCAGCGCGGAGGGCCTCCCCAACGAACCGGATGGCCACTTCCTCCCGGCGCCGAGGCCCCGCTGCTACGAACTGCTGGTCAAGCAGGCCTGCGACAACCTGAAGGTCGCGTGCATCCCGGCGCGGCTCTCCATCCTGACGCAGCCGCTCGGCAACCGGCCCGCCTGCCACTACTGCGGCCAGTGCAATCGCGGCTGCGCCGTCAACGCCAACTTCTCGTCCACCAACGTGCTGCTCCCGCCGGCCATGGCCACCGGCCGGCTGACGATGATCACCAACGCGATGGCCCGCGAGGTGACGCTCGGGTCAAACGGGCTGGCCGACGGCGTGACCTACGTGGACAAGGCCACCAACACCGACCGTCGCGTGAGGGCCAGGGTCGTGGTGCTGGCGGCAAGCGCCTGCGAATCGGCGCGGCTTCTCCTCAATTCGAAGAGCGCGCGTTTTCCGCATGGGCTGGCCAACTCCAGCGGCGTGGTGGGCAAGTACCTGACCGACACCACCGGCACCGATGTGGCCGGGTTCATCCCGAAACTCGAGAACGGCATTCCCCACAACGAGGATGGGGTGGGCGGCGGGCACCTCTACGGCCCATGGTGGCTGGACAACAAGACGCTCGACTTCCCGCGCGGGTACCACATCGAAATCTGGGGCGGGCGGGGTCAGCCGTCGTACGGCTTCATGGGCGGCATCGACAACTACCCGGCCTTCGGCGGATATGGCAAGGCGCTCAAGGACTCGTACCGGCGGCTCTACGGCACCACCATCGGGTTCAGCGGCCGGGGTGAGATGATCCCCAACGCCGACTCCTATTGCGAGATCGACCCGGAGGTGAAGGACCAGTGGGGGATCCCGGTCCTGAAGTTCCACTGGAAGTGGAGCGACTACGAGTACAAGCAGGTCAAGCACATGCAGGAGACCTTCCGCGCGCTCATCGCTGAAATGGGCGGCGAGGTGTTCAGCCCGATGCCGACCGCCGAGCAGGGATACGGCATCGCCACCGGCGGCCAGATCATCCACGAACTGGGCTGTGTGCGGATGGGGAACGATCCCGGCTCCTCCGCGGTCAACGCCAACTGCCAGGCCCACGACGTGAAGAACCTCTTCGTGGCCGACGGCGGGCCGTTCGTGTCGCAGGCGGACAAGAACCCGACCTGGACCATCCTGGCGCTCTCGATGCGCACCTCCGAGTACATCGCGGCCCAGCGCCGACAGGGGGCCCTGTGACCGACCTCTCCCGCCGCGAGATGCTCGGCCTCCTCGGCGTGGCGCTGGCCGCAGGCGCCGCCGGCTGCCGGCCCGAGACGATTCGCAAGGCCGCACAGCGCGCCACGCCCTACACGCCGACCTTTTTCACCCCCGGCGAATACGACGCCGTCACCGTGCTGGCCGACCTCACGCTGCCGGCGGACAAGCGCGGCCCCAGCGCCAGCGAGGCCGGCGTGCCGGAGTTCATGGACTTCGTCATGACGGAGGAGATGGACAACCGGGAGCGGATGCGGACCGGCCTCGCCTGGCTCGACACCGAGTCGGGCAGCCGCTTCGGCAAGCCGTTCGTGGCGGCGTCGGCTCGGCAGCAGATGAAGATCCTCGACGACATCGCGTGGCCCAAGAAGGCCAAGGCGGAATTTGAGGAGGCGGCGAAGTTCTTCAACGAGTTCCGGAACCTGACCGCCACCGGCTACTGGTCGAGCAAGGTGGGGGTCGAGGACCTCCAGTACATCGGCAACACAGTGGTGCCCGAGTGGAAGGGCTGCCCTGAGCCCCAGCTGAAGAAGCTGGGCGTCAGCTACACCTGAACGGAGCTTTCATGGCCAAGCGTCGTCTCGGCGTCGGGTTCATCGGCAGCGGATTCAACACCCGATTCCACATGCAGGCCTGGCAGGGGGTGCGCGACGCCGACGTCCTCGGCGTCTGGAGCCCGAACCGCAAGAACGCCGCGGACGCCGCGGCGCTGGCCCGCCGGCTCGACGTCGGCGCCGCGAAGGCCTACGCTTCGATCACCGACATGGTGGCCGATCCGGCCATCGACGCCATCTGGCTCTGCGGCCCCAACCACGCCCGCATCGAGAACGTGGAGGAGATCGCCGACGCGGTCATCCGCGGCAAGGGAGACCTGGTCGGGCTGGCCTGCGAAAAGCCCCTCGCCCGCACCGTGAAGGAAGCGAAGCAGGTGGCGGCGCTCACCCGGAAGGCCGGGCTCAAGCACGGTTACCTCGAGAACCAGCTCTTCAGCCCGCAGGTGGAGCACGGCCGCACCCTCCTCTGGGCGCGCGGCGCCGCGACCACCGGTCGGCCCTACCTGGCCCGCGCGGCGGAAGAGCACAGCGGCCCGCACATGCCCTGGTTCTGGCAGGGGAAGCTCCAAGGCGGCGGTGTATTGAATGACATGATGTGCCACTCGGTCGAGGTGGTGCGCCACCTTCTCACCAAGCCGGGCGCGCCTCGCTCGTCGGTGCGGCCGGTCGGCATCACCGGCCGGATCGCCAGCCTCAAGTGGTCCCGGCCGGAGTATGTGCGCCGCCTCAAGAAGACGATGGGCGCCTCGGTGGACTATGCCCGCCACCCGGCCGAGGACTTCGCGAGCGTCACGATCGAGTTCGAGACCGATACCGGCCACACGGTCATCGGCGAGGCCACTACCTCGTGGAGCTTCGTCGGCGCCGGGCTACGGCTCTCGGCCGAGTTGCTGGGGCCGGAGTACTCCATGACCTGGAATACCCTCGACAGCGGGCTCAAGCTCTTCTTCAGCCGGGAAGTAAAGGGGCGGGAGGGGGAGGACCTGGTCGAGAAGCAGAACGCGGAACAGGGCCAGATGCCGGTGGTGGCCAACGAGCCGATGGCTTACGGGTACGAGGCCGAGGACCGGCATTTCGTGCGGGTGTTCCTCGGGCTGGAGGAGCCGAAGCTCACCTTCGACGACGGTGTGGAGGTGGTGCGGACGCTGATGGCGGCATACATGAGCGCGGAGACGGGGAAGACGGTCAAGTTCCCGCCGCGTGGGTTGGATGCATTCGTCCCGAAGGTCGCGAAAGGCACCTGGCGACCCTGACCTCACCCCCTGTCCCCCTCTCCGGCAAGCGGAGAGGGGGAACACAGCAGCAGATCAATCCGTTCACCTACTGCCACACTGCCCGTCTCCCCCGCTGCCCCGCTTAGAGTGTCCACCCCTTCCGATACGCCGGCATCGTCCACTCCTCCGGCAGCTTCATGTTGGTCACGCTGCCGGTGGCGGGGTCAATCTGGAGCGTCTGACCGGCCCGGATCGCGAGGCACCCCAGCAGCACCATCTCGGTGAGCTCGCCGGCGTGGCCATCGAACGCGGAGAGCGCCGGCGGCCCGCCCTTGATCGCCTCGATCCACTCGTCGTACACCCCCTTGGACCTCGGGTACACCTTGAGCGGCGGGTTCGCCCGCACCTCGGCGTCGCGCTTCGGGTCGAGCAGCACCGGGTCCTCGCCGTACATCCCGGCGATCAGCGCGCCGTCGTCGCCCACCCACATCTGCCCCCCGATGTCCGACGGCGGCCACTCCATCGTGATCGGCAGCCCCACCGGCTGCGGCGGCCGGAGATCGCCGTCGCGCCAGACCACCTTCACCGCGGGGCGGTTTCCCTTCGCCGGGAACTCATATTCCACCCGTGTCATCTTTGGCGCCGTCTCGCCGAAACGCTGGGTGGCCTCGGGCACGATTCGCGTCGGGTAGCCCAGGTCGAGGATCCAGTACGCCGCGTCCATCCCGTGGCAGGCCATGTCGCCCAGCGCGCCGGTGCCGAAGTCCCACCAGCCGCGCCACTTGAACGGCAGGTAGGCCGGGTTGTAGGGCCGCTCCGCCGCGGGGCCGAGCCAGAGATTCCAGTCGAGGGTGAGCGGCGGGGCGTGGAGGTCGGTCGGCCGCTCCAGTCCCTGCGCCCAGATGGGCCGGTTGGTCCAGTACTGCACCTCGCGCACCGTGCCGATCACCCCGGCCTCGATCCACTCGCGGAGGATGCGGACCCCGTCTCCGGCGTGACCCTGGTTGCCCATCTGGGTGGGGACCTTGCTCTTCGCCGCCTGCGCCCGCACCGCGCGCACCTCGCCGATAGTGCGCGCCAGCGGCTTCTGGCAGTAGGTCGGCTTGCCCAGCCGGAGGGCCATCAGCGTGGCCGCCGCGTGGCTGTGATCAGGCGTGGAGACGGTGACGGCGTCGATGTGTGCTGCCTCCTGCGCGAACAGCTCGCGATAGTCCCGGTACTTCTTCGCGTCGGGATACTTCCGGAAGGTGTCCTCGGCCTGCTTGAGGTCCACGTCGCAGAGCGCGTAGATGTTCTGGCCCGACACTCCCTTCACGTCGCTGTCCCCCATCCCGCCGACGCCGATGCAGGCGATGTTGAGCAAGTCGCTCGGCGCGGTGTAGCCGGGGCCGCCCAGCACGTGGCGGGGCACGATGGTGAACGCGGTGCTGGCTGCCGCCACGCTGCCCACGAAGTCCCGCCGGGAGGTCTTGGTCGTCGTCATGATGGGTTCCGTCAGGCCGGGGTGGAGGCCCGCGCGGGCGCGGGCCGGAAGAGGATCGCGAAGATAAGGAGGATGACGACGGCGCCGATGGCCGGCACCTGCCAGATACCGTGCCAGTCGTGGCCGCCGTCGGGAAGCACGAAGTGCTGGACCACCCGTCCGGACGCCCACGCACCGATGAGGTAGCCGACCCCCTGCGTGAGGAACGCCAGGAACCCCTGCGCGGCGGCGCGGATCTTCGGGCCCGCCTGTTCGTCGGTGTAGATCTGGCCCGTCACGAAGAAGAAGTCGTAGCAGATGCCGTGCAGGAGGATGCCGGCGTAGAGCATCCAGAGCCCCGGCCCGGTGTTGCCGTTGGCGAAGAGGAAGTACCGGACCGCCCACGCCAGCATGCCGATCAGGAGGATGCGGCGCACGCCCCAGCGCGAGAGGAACCAGGGGAGCAGGAGCATGAAACCGATCTCGGACATCTGGCCGAGGGTCATCTTGCTGGCCGGCTCGGCCATCCCGATCTCGTTGAGGTACAGGTTGGTGAACGCGTAGTAGAACTGGAGCGGGATGCAGAGGAGGAACGAGCCGACCACGAAGGTGGCGAAGGAACGGTCCTTGAGGAGCGCCAGCGCGTCGAGGCCAAGGACGTCGCGCACGCTGAACGGCTTCCCCGCGGCATGCGGCGGCGTGTGCGGCAACAGAAGGCAGAAGAGGCCGAGCACGACGGAGGCGCCGGCGGCCAGCTGCATCGGCGCGGCGGTGGCCTCGAGTCCCATCCGCCCGACCACCAGCCCCGCGACGATCCACCCGATGGTGCCGAGGACGCGGATGGCTGGAAACTCCTTGCCCGGGTCGCGGACGTGGTCGAACGCGATCGAGTTGGTCAGCGCCAGCGTCGGCATGTAGCAGAGGCCGTAGCCGATGAGAACGAAATAGAAGGAATTGAAGGTGGTCAGGGTCGAGGCCCACCAGAGCATGGCGGCGCCGCCGAGGTGGAGGAGCGCCAGGATCCGCTCGGTGGCGAAGAAGCGATCGGCCACCATGCCGACGAAGAAGGGCGACACGATGGCGGCGATGGCCAGCGCGCCGTAGGCCAGCCCGATCTGCTCGCCGCCGAACTGGAGCGTGGTGCCGAGGTAGGTGCCCATCGTGACGAACCAGGCACCCCAGATGAAGAACTGCAGGAACATCATCACCGACAGTTTCGTCTTGACGGCCCCGCTGCCCCCCTGCCCCGCGGCCCCGCCATTCATTGAATCACCCTGATCTTGATGTTCCGATACGCCACCCAGTCCCCATGATCCTGCAGCGCGATGTAGCCCTTCGACGCCTTCCCGAAACGGGGCCACTGCCTGAACTTGCTCTTCGCCACCCGCTCGTTGAAGTCGGCGCTGCCGAGGGCGTAGTGCGCCACTTCCGTGCCGTTGAGCCAGTGCTGCACGCTGTCGCCCTTGATCACGATGCGCGCCTGGTTCCACTCCCCCACCGGCCGGACCAGGCTGTCCGGCGCCGGGTAGAGGCCGTACACCGCGCCCGCCGCCGTCAGTCGCGAGAGCCCGTCTCGGTGGCCCTCGTCGTCGAGGACCTGGTACTCGGGGCCGGTTTCGTAGCTATTGCTGTCGGCTTCCGTCACCCGGTACATGATGCCGCTGTTCCCCTTGGGCGAGATCCGCCATTCGAGCGTCAGCTCGAAGCCCGCGTACTGCTGGTCGGTGACGATGTCGGCCCCGGCGCCGACACGCGTGAGCGCGCCGTCCTTCGCCTGCCAGCCGCCCGGCATCGTGGTCATCTGATAGCCCCGCCACCCTGCGGTCGTGCTGCCGTCGAAGAGCAGGCGCCAGCCGGCGTCGCGCTCGGCCTGGGTGAGAGTGTTGGGTGTGGCCTGCTGCGCGGCCAGCGGCACGGGGGTAATCAGGAGCGCGGCGGCCAGCGCGGCACGGCCGGGGGTCGGCAAAATCATGAGGGACTCGGAAGCGGGAAGCTGGTGACGAAACAGGTGCTGATACGTTCGCACCCGGCGGGCCGCTCCGCAAGCGCCGGGGACTGGTGATTCCGGCTCGGTGCGTGCATACTCTCCCCTCCACTTTCCCTCTCGGAGCACGCATGCGCCGTCTCGTCCCCGCCCTGTCGCTCATCGCCACCCTGGCCGCCTGCCAGCCCGCCGCCCCCACGGTGGACCTGGCGGCTGAGGAAGCGGCCATCCGCGCCCAGGTGACCGCCTTCAACACCGCGGTCGCCGCCTACGATGAGGCGGGCGCTGTCGCCATCTACGCCCCGGACGCCGTCCTGATGCCGCCGAACCAGGGTCGGCAGGTCGGCCCGGACTTCCTGACCCAGATGATTGCCGGGCTGGAGCCGCTCAAGGCCGCCTTCGCCGTCACTCCGACCGCGGTCATGGTCACTGCCTCCGGCGACCTGGCGCTCGAGGAAGGCACGTGGAAGACCAGCATCCCCATGGCGGACGGCACCTCGTTCGAGGACTACGGGAAGTACCTCGTCGGCTGGAAGAAGACCAACGGCACCTGGCTGGTCCAGTACGACATCTGGAACAGCGATAACGCGCCGCCGCAGGCGGCCGCTCAGTAGCACCATCGGACCCCGGCACGAGTTCGGGGGTAGGAGGCGCATGCCAACTGCCCCCGAGCACCGCCTGACCTGCAGCCTGACCATCCCGCTCCCCCGGCCACAGGTCTTCGAGTTCTTTGCCGATGCCGCCAACCTCGGGCGGATCACCCCGCCCGAGCTCGGATTCCATATCCTCACTCCCCAGCCGATCGCCATGCACCCCGGCGCGCTCATCGACTACCGGATCAGCCTGCACGGCATCCCGATGCGCTGGCGGACGGAAATCAGCCGGTGGGATCCCCCATTCGCGTTCGAGGACGTGCAGCTGCGCGGCCCTTACGCGCAGTGGATCCATCGGCATACTTTCACGGAGACGCCCGGCGGCACGCTGATCGAGGACGATGTCCGGTACCGCCTGCCCTTCGGCCCACTCGGACGGCTGGTGCACCCCGTCGTGCGGCGCCAGCTCGACCGCATCTTCCGGCATCGCACCGCCGCCGTCCGCCGACTCCTGCTCGAGGCTGCATGACACCCTGGGTCGCCCGCCTGCTGTTCCTCAACGTCGTCATGTACGTCCTCACCCTGGCCGTGCCCGGCCTGGGGGACGCGCTGATGTTCGTTCCGGCGCTCATCCTGAGCCGGCCGTGGACCCTCGTCACCTACATGTTCCTCCACGGCGGGCTCGGCCACATCTTCTTCAACATGCTCGCCCTCTTCTTCTTCGGGCCGCGGCTCGAGGCTCGCCTCGGCAGCCCACGGTTTCTCGGCCTCTACCTGACCAGCGGCATCGTGGGCGCTCTCCTCTCGTTCACCAACCCGATGATCGGGGTCATCGGGGCGTCGGGCGCCGTGTACGGCGTGATGTTCGGCTTTGCGCACTACTGGCCGCGCGAGGTGGTGCACATCTGGGGCGTGCTGCCGGTGGAGGTGCGGTGGCTGGTGGTGGGTATGACGGTCCTGTCGCTGGTGTCCGGCTTCGGCGGCGCGGGCGACGGCGTCGCCCATTTCGCGCACCTCGGCGGGTTCCTCGGCGCGTGGATTTACCTCAAAGTGCTCGACCGCACCACCGGTGCCCGCCGGTTCCAGGCGCGGGCCGTGGCCGCGGCACCGCCATCGGTCGCTACCACCTCCTCGGCAGTGGCGCGGTGGTCGCGCATCGAGCGCGAGGGGCTGCACCCCGTCAATCTCGAGGAGCTCGACCGGGTGATGGCCAAGCTCCAGCGCGAGGGCGTGAGCCGGCTGACCGACGGGGAGAAGGAATTCCTGGAACGCTTTAGCCAGCGATAGGCGGGGCCGTTCCCCCTCTCCGCTTGCCGGAGAGGGGGAAAGGGGGTGAGGTCGATCCTAAGTCGTCAGCCTGCGCCAGATCCCCGGATGCGCCCGCAGCAGGTACGATCCCGCCATCCACACCGCCACGACGTTGGCCACCACGATCGACCACCACGGGAGCAGCGCGCGCATCGGCTCCGTGAGGATGCCCACCGCCAGGATCGTCACGACGAATCCACCCACGATAGTGAACAGCATCGCCCGTGCCTGCGACGGGCGCGCCTCGGCCTGTGCCACGAGCCGCACCACAACCAGCCCGATGGCCAGCGAGAGAACCAGGTGCAGCGCGTTGTACCAGAAGACGGCTGTGGCATCCACCGGGATCGGCAGCTGCAGGATGCTCGGATCCCGCACCCCCTTGAACACCGCGAGGCCCAGCAGGTTGACGGTGAAGAGCGGTCCGCGCGCCGCCAGGAAGTCGAACACGGCATAGAACAGCGCCACGGACGCGTACGCCACGAACCCGACCAGCAGTCCCTCGCGCACCACTCGATTCTCGCCCGGCATGGTTACCTCCCAAGGTGTCACGTTTACTCGCGCGCCGTCACGCCCCTTCCGCGTACCTCGTCTTCGCATCCAGCTTGTCGACCTTCCATCCCTTGCCGCCGCCATAGACTGTCCCGCGCAGCCAGTCCTCTTCCACCTCCAGCTCCGCCGCGGGCACCGACGTGTACCAAGCCTTCGCCTGGTTGCCTTCCCCGTTGCTCCAACGGTACCGGCGCTGCTTCAGGACGTCCTTCTTGTCGAACGGCGCGCCGAGGGCCCAGATACGGTACGACGGTGTCCGCGCCGACGCCAGCAGGAGCCGCATCGGTAGCGTGCCGTCGTCGAACGGTTCCTGCAGCAGCCGGAGGACGGCGTGGCAGTCGGCGTCGGCGCGGTGGCCGTCGAAGAAGAGTCCGCACCGCTTCATCATCAGGAACTCGAGCGCGCCCGAGCTGGCGCCCAGTTCCTTCCAGGGCACTTCCCGCTGCGAGCAGGCCCAGGCCTTGTCGCGGGAGGCCGGGAGCCGGCGGTCCACGAACGGCCGGTCGAACGCGGCGTTGTGGGCAATGATGAGCCCCACATCCGCCAGCAGATTCCCGACCGCCGCCTCGTCGATTCGCTTGCCGGCCACCATCGCGTCGGTGATGCCGGTGAGCTTGGTGACCTCCGCGGGGATCGGGCGCCCCGGGTCCTCCAGATAGCTGACCGCTTCCCGCACCGCCAGGATCCGCCCGCTCTCCCGCTCGAACTCGAACGGCACACCGCAGAACTCGATGATCTTGTCACGGGTGGGGTCGAGCCCGGTCGTCTCGACGTCCACCACCACGCCGGTTGCGGTGGGCGAGCCGTCGCCCTCGTGATATCGCGACGGCGGCACGAAACGGCGCAGCACCCGGTAATCGGGGGAGGCCTCGAGCTGCCTGGCCAGCGACTCCAGCGAATCGCTCACCGGCGCGGCCCCGCCTGCCAGTCGCTCAGGTCGCTGAGCCAAGAATAGGGGTTGATGGTGACCCCAGTGATCCGGCGTGACACCCCCGCGGTCTGCATCGGCGCATACAGGAAGAGCGCGGGCGCGTCGGCATTGAGAGTGTCCATGGCGGCGCGGTACAGCGGGCCCGCGCTGGCGGTGTCGCGGGCCAGGATGGCGCGGGCGAAGAGCCGGTCGAACGCCGGGTTGTCGTAACGCCCGTAGTTGAGCTTGCCCCATCCACCGCGAGTCCATTGGTCCGCGAGCCCGCGCGGGCTCGGCTCGTCGAGCCACGCGCCGATGTAGCTGTCGAACGCACCCTCGGCCAGCCGCTGGTTGAAGACCGGGAAGTCCACCGCGGTGATGGTGACGTCCACACCGAGGGGCTTCCACGCCTGCTGAAGCACCTGGGCCAAGTCCCGTCGTGCCACGCTGGTGCCCGGCACCAGGATGTCGAAGGCGAGGCGCTTCCCGGCGCGCCGCCGCACGCCGTCGTCGCCGCGCGTCCAGCCGAGGGAGTCGAGAAGCGCCGCGGCCGCCACCGTGTCGAAGGGGAAAACTCGAATGTCGGGGCTGTTGATCCAGAGGAGTTGCGACATCGGGCCAGGCGGGGCCACTGTGCCGGCGCCGAAGACGCCAGACGCCAGCAGCTGCCGGTCGACGCCCATTGCCAGCGCGCGCCGGATGCCGAGGTGCCCGAGAATCGGATGCCGCTTCCCGGCGGCATCCTGGAGCCGGAAGCCGAGAAAGCCGTACGCCGCGGAGGGATACCGGATCAAGACAATGTTGGTGTCCGGCTCCACCCGCGCAACGCGGGAGGGCGGCCCGAGATGCTCGACCAGGTCCGCCTCACCGGCGAGCAGCATGTTGATGGCGGCATCCGGATCAGGGACGAAGCGCCAGACCACACGATCGATGTTCGCGGCGGCGCCAGGAACGGCCTCGAGCCGGAGCGACTCGCCCGGCACCCAGGCCGCCACGCGGTACGCCCCGCTCCCCACCACGTGGGCCAGCGTCGTGTCACCGGCCCACTGCTCGCGCGGAACGGCCTCCCAGATGTGCGCCGGGAGGACGCGCACATGCCAGGTGGCGTCGTACCACTGTTCCGGATAGGCGCGCGCAAACCGCAGGAGGAACGAGGCGGAGTCCTCCGCCTCGACGGTCACCTGGCCGGCCAAGGCGGGCGCCGCCTCGGTTTCGAGCGCGGGGTCGGCGTACACCGCAAAAGAGAAGGCGACGTCGTGCGCGGTGACCGGCACGCCGTCTTGCCACGTTGCGCCTGGCCGCAGGTGGAAGCGGAGCGTGAGACTGTCCACCCGCTCCCACCGGTCCGCGAGCCCCGGACGATAACCCGCGGGATCGATCGGGGCGGCATCCGGCGCCAGGTCGGCCAGCCGCTCGTAGACCCGGTCGGTGATGTCCCGCCCGACCGTCTCGTAGACGAGCGGCGGGAAGAGCGACGACGGCTCGCCGGCGGCGGCGATGACGACGGTGCCGCACTCCTCGCAAGGCGTCGCCCGCTCGCGTGCGCAGGACACCAGCGCCACCGCGACGAACAGGAGGGCCATGCGGTATGTCACGCCGCACTCGTCCCTTCGGGGATGACCATCCAGAGCACGATGTACACGAGGATGCCGGGGAAGGCGACCGACACGATGGACGCGACAACGTACCCCGCCCGCACCAGCGTCGGGTCGAGATCGAAATACTCGGCGAGCCCGCCAAGCACGCCGGCGATCATCCGGTTCTTGGTGGACCGATGGAGGGGCCGCGTGGTGCTGGACATGGCGGGATCCTGTGAGTGGTAGCGGGAAATATAAGGACGAATGGGTGACAGCCGACGAAGAGGGACGAGAATAGTGGTGCCGGGGCTGTTGCATCGAAACGTTACGGCCGGTATTCTCCCGATACGATCCGGGCTTGTATCACCGTGTTTCAATACAGAGTAAGCAATTGTATCACAGTGACTTACATAGCAATCTAGCAGTGGCATTCGCGTTGCCAATTGAGGGGCCGAGCAGGTTCCCATCAACTCGTCTCCTTGGAGGTTTTGCCATGTCTCGCACCCTTCGACTCACCGGCGCGCTGGCGCTGGCCGCCACCCTCGGCGCTTGTGATTCCTCGTCCGGACCCAACGACCAGGGCTCCCAGGTGTCACTGGCCGTGGCCACCCGCGCTGCCGGCATCGCGCCCGTGGGCATGCAGGCGAGCGGCGGTCCGGTAGAGTACAACGACGGCACCAACACCCTGATCATCACCCAGGTCCAGATGGTGGTGAAGGAAATCGAGCTGAAGCGGTCCGAGTATCCCTCGCAGTGCGACAGCACGGCCTCGGACGACAACTGCGAGGAGCTCGAGTCGGGCCCGTACCTCCTCGACTTGCCCCTGTCGGCCGGCGCCACTTCCGTGGTGACGGTGGACGTGGTGCCCGGCACGTACGACGAATTCGAGTTCAAGATCCACAAGCCGGAAGACGACGACTCGAACGCCGCGTTCCTGGCCGCGCATCCCGACTTCGAGGGGGTCAGCATCCGCGTGACCGGCACTTGGAATGGCGCCGCGTTTACCTTTGAAAGCGATCTCGATGCAGAGCAGGAGCAGGACCTGGTGCCGCCGCTCGTCGTGACCGACGTGGGCACCGCCGACTTCACGCTCTTCATCGACATCGGCACCTGGTTCCGCGACGGCTCCGCGATGCTGATCGACCCGTCCAGCGCCAACAAGGGCGGCGCGAACGAGGGCACGGTCAAGGACAATATCGAGAACTCGTTCGAGTCGTTCGAGGACGAGGACCACGACGGCGACGACGATCACGGCGAGGACTGACCTGACACGCATCCCGCATGGCTGAGCGTCTCCCAAGGGTGGAAGCGGTCGTGATTTCCGACAGCTTCCAGGGAGCGCTCACCGACTTGGTGACCGAAGTGGGGGGCCGGCTCGTCGTGCGGCCCCCCGGGGGCGGAGCCCCGTCCGAGCCGGCTGCGGCCGTGATGGTCCTGGCGGGAGGGCGGGAGGGGGAAGCGCTGGCACAGTTGCCGGCGCTGGACGGGACCCCCTGGTACTTCATCGGCGCGGCGGCGGACCATCGGCTCGCCGCCGCCGCCGTCCGGGCTGGAGCGAAGGACTACTTCGTCCTGCCCGAGGACATGGATGTGGTGAGGCGGTCGCTGGAGCGCGACGTTCGGGCCGCGCTCGCCCGGGTGGACGCGGCGGACTTCGCCGCCGCGGAGGGCGCGGATGCCGGCTTCTCGGCCATCATCGGGCGGAGCCCGCAACTCACGGCGGTGCTCGACCAGGCGAAGCGGGTGGCCGGACACCGGGACGTGACCGTGTTGCTCGGCGGGGAAACCGGCACGGGCAAGGAACTCCTGGCCCGCGCGATCCACTACGCGAGTCCCCGGGCGGCTCAGCCGTTCGTCGAGGTGAACTGCGCGGCGATTCCCGCCAACCTGCTCGAGAGCGAGTTGTTCGGTCACGAGCGCGGTGCCTTTACCGGGGCGGTGGCCGCCAAGCCAGGGCTGTTCGAGCAGGCGCACGGTGGGACGCTCTTCCTCGACGAGATCGGGCACCTGCCGCTGGAACTGCAGGCCAAGCTGCTCCGGGCGCTGGAGAGCCGCGAGATCCGCCGGGTCGGCGGGACAACGACGAAGAAGGTGGACATCCGGCTCCTGGCCGCCACCCATCTCGACCTGGCCCGCGCGGTCAGGGACAAGGCGTTCCGGGAAGACCTGTACTACCGGCTGAACGTGGTACGGCTCGTCCTGCCACCGCTCCGGGAGCGAGGCGCCGATCTCGAGTTGCTGGCCGAGACGTTCGCCGCGCAGCTGGCCAAGCGCTACGGACTGCCGGCGCCGACCGCCGAGCCGGAGTTTCGCTCGGCCATCCAGGCGCACCGCTGGCCAGGCAACGTTCGGGAGCTGCGCAACGCGATGGAGCGGGCGCTGGTGCTCTCGGCGCCGGGAACGCTGCAGGCCGCCGCGCTCGACGTCACCGCGGCGCCGGCACCGGAAGAGGCCGCGGCGAACGGCACGCTGCCGTTCCCGGCGGACCTGGCCACGATCACGATGGCGGCTGTGCAGGCGATGCTCGACGTCTGCGACGGCAACAAGAGCGCCGCGGCCCGCCGCCTCGGCATTTCGCGCCCGCGGCTGCAGCGGGTGCTCGACCAGCAGGACGACTGATGCGATCTGACTTCACAAAGGGACTTCTCATGCGACGTGCCCGCGTTCTCTCCATTGCCCTTGCGGCCGCCTTGGCGGCGTGCAGCGATTCCGGCGGGCCGGACAACGGCGGCGTCAAGCCGCCGGGCGAGCTCACCATCATCCGCCTCCCCGCCGGGAGCCCGCCGATCTGGAACCCGGTGGACTCCTTCTACGCCAAGAAGGGCGAGGATCGCGAACTGCGGATCTACTTCGACAATGGCGTGGGCGGCCCCGGTGAGGAGTACCTCCGCCTCCGCGTGGACTCGCCGAGCCTGCTGTCCTACCCCGACGGGACCCTCTTCCAGGTCGGCGACTCAGTGCTGATCACCGTGCGGGTGGTCGATCCCGAGCAGATCTATTTCGAGTTCGAGCCCAGCGGCCTCCGGTTCAACCCGTCGGTGCCCGCGGAGCTCAAGATCGAGTACGCCGAGACCGGTGGCGACCTCGATGATGACGGCGATGTGGACGGCGACGACGACGCCATCGAGCAGGTCATCGATCTCTGGCGGCAGGAACAAGCCGGCCAGGATTTCGTGAAGCTCGGCGCCGTGACGATCGAGGAACTCGACGAGATCGAGGCCGACATCCTCGGGTTCACCCGGTACGCGATCGCCTACTGACCTGACGATGACCACGCCTCCCGCCGCCGACCCCGGCACCGTCCTCCGCGACGCCACCGCCGCGATGCGCCAGGGCAACCTGCCCGGCGCCGCCGCACTGGCGGCGGCGGCAGAGGCGCGCTTCCGCGCGCGCGGGGACGCGGACGGGCGGATGCGGGCGGGGAACCTGCTCGGCGCGGTGGCGTTCGAGACCGGGCAGGTCGGCGAGGCGGAACGGTACTTCGGCACCGCGCTCGAGCTGGCGCACGGGCTCGATGACAGCCTGATGACCGCGCGCGCCTCCAACAACCTGGCATCGGTCGCGCACCTGACCGGTCGCCCCGAACTCGCGCTCAGCCTGTACCGGACGGCACTCCTCTCCTACCAGCGGCTGGGCGACCGGCGCGGGATGGCGGAAACCTCGCACAACCTCGGCATCGCCTTCCGTCAGCTCCGGCAGTGGACCGAGGCGGAGCGCGCCGCCGAGCAGGCGGTGCGCCACGCCGAGCAGTTGGCGGACGCCGCGCTGCGGGGGCTGGCCCTGGTGGGGCTGGCCGAGTTGCATCTCGAGCTCAAGGCCTGGCCGCTCGCCGAGCGTGAAATCGACCGGGCTGCGGCGCTTGCCGCGGAGGGAGACGACCCGATCGGCGTGGTCGAGGCGGCGCGGCTCCGCGCCCTGCTGGAACTCGGCCAGGGAGGCGCCGACGCGGCACTGCGGAACGCCCTGGTCGCCCGGTCGGAAGCTCGTCGCCTTGGTAGCGCCCTCCTTGAGGCGGAGTGCGCCACGGTCGCCGCGCGCGCGGCGCGCCAGCTTGGACGGGACGCGGAAGCCGAGGCACTGCGGGGAGAGGCCGTGGCGGGGCTGACGCGACTGGGGGCGGAGGGACTGCTCGAGCGGTTCAGAAACGACTGGGGCGCCTGATCGGCGCCCCGTTCGTTTCGGCAGGTCAGTGCCCCTGCTCTTCCTTGTGCTCCTCGGCCACCCGCGCCGCCACATCCGGCGGCGCTTCCACGTACCCGTGGAATCCGTGCCGGTAGGTGCCACGCCCGTGGGTGATTGAGTACAGCGTGGTCGAGTAGCGATAGAGCTCGGACTCCGGCACCACGGCGCGGACCTTGGTCAGGCGTCCGTCGGCCTCGGTGCCCAGGATCTGCCCGCGGCGCGCGCTGAGGTCGCCCATCACGTCGCCAAGCACGTCCTCCGGCGTCCAGACCTCCAGGTCGGCGAGCGGCTCGAGCAGCACGGGGCGCGCCTTGGGCGCCACCGTCCGGAACGCCAGGATGCCGGCCATCTTGAACGACATCTCGTTCGAGTCCACGTCGTGGTACGACCCGTCGAAACACTCCACCTGGAAATCGACCACCGGGTAGCCGGCCACCACGCCCCGCTCCGCCGATTCCTGGATGCCCCGGTCCACCGCGGGGATGTACTTGTTGGGGATCACGCCGCCCACGATCTTGTCCACGAATTCGTAGCCCGCTCCGCGCGGCCTCGGCGCGATGCGGATCCAGCAGTCGCCGTACTGCCCGCGGCCGCCGCTCTGCTTCTTGTGCTTCCCCTGCCCCTCCGCCTTCCCCTTGAAGGTCTCGCGGTATGCGATCCGCGGCCGCGCCAGGTCGGCGTGCACGCCGTACTTCTGCGTGAGGCGGCCGAGCAGGATCTCGAAGTGTCGCTCGCCCATCCCGTGGATCAGCGTCTGCCGGAGCTCGGAGTTGTACTCGAAGTGGAAGGTCGGGTCTTCCTCGTGCAGCTTGTGGAGGCCGGCGGCGAGCTTGTCCTCCTCGCCGCGCTGCTTGACCACCACCGCCGCCGACGCCACCGCTTCGGGAAACGGAATCGGGGAGAGCCGCAGCGGCGTGTCCCGGAGGCAGAAGGTGTCGCCGGTGTGCGTGTCGCGGAGCTTGGCCACCGAGCCGATGTCCCCGGCGTGGAGCACGCCCACCTCGGTGCGCTCCCGGCCCTGCTGGACGGACAGGTGGTTCAGCTTTTCCGCCACCTCGTGCTCGGCGTTCCACACGTCGGCGCCGTTCTTCAGCGTGCCGGCATAGAGGCGGAACAGGGTCACGTCGCCCACGTGCGGCTCGGAGGTGGTCTTGAACACCCGGCCGAGGAGCGGGGCGTCGACCGGGGGAGGCACGTCGGCCGCCGCAGGGAAGATTTCCACCATCTTGGTCAGCAGCGCGCGCATGCCGAAGGTGAGGGTGGCGCTGCCCACGAAGAGCGGCACGATGCTGCCCGCCGCGACCGCCGTCTTGAGCGCCGCGATCACCTCCTCGCGCGGGATCTCCTCGCCGCCCAGGTACCGCTCGATCAGGGCGTCGTCGGTGGCGGCCACCGTCTCGATCAGCAGGTCGCTGTATTTCTTGACCTCGGCCCTGTGCTCCGCCGGCACCTCCACCTCGTCGTACTCACCCGACTTGGTGCCGGGCTTGTAGATGTGCGACTTGCCGGAGAAGAGGTTGACGATGCCCCGAAACGTCGATCCCTCGCCGATGGGCACTTCCACCGGGAGTACCTTGGGCGACAGGTGGGCCTTCACGTCGGCGAACACCCGCTCGAAATTGGCGTGCTCCTTGTCCATCTGGCCCACGAAGATGAGCCGCGGGAGGTGGAGGCGGTCGCATACTTCCCAGGCCTTCTCGGTGCCGACCTCGACGCCGCTCACGCCGCTCACAACCACGACCGCCGCGTCGGCGGCATGCAGGCCCGTCACCACCTCGCCGAAGAAGTCGAGATAGCCCGGTGTGTCGAGCAGGTTGAGCTTGGTGTCCATCCACTCGGCGTACGCCAGGCCGAGACTGATCGAGTGCTGGCGGGCGATTTCGTCGGGAGTGTAATCGGTGAGGGTCGTGCCGTCCTTGATGTTGCCGTGGCGCCGGCTGGCGCCCGACACGAAGGCGAGGGCATCCACCAGGGTCGTCTTGCCGCTCCCGCCGTGCCCGACAAACGCCACGTTACGGATCGCATCCGAGCCATAGACACGCATGGCCTGCACCTCCTTGATTCAGGGTACGGGGATAGTGTGGTGCGGGGGGAGCGTTGTCAAATGGACATCCGGCAATCGAAAGAGATGATGAATTCGGAGTGAAGGGGCACGAGACTGAGGACTGAGGACTGAGGACTGAGGACTGAGGACTGAGGACTGAGGACTGAGGACTGAGGACTGAGGACTGAGGACTGAGGACTGAGGACTGAGGACTGAGGACTGAGGACTGAGCGATGGTTGCCAGCGAGACACCACGGGTCAAGGTCAGGCACTTCGAGGAGCTCGTCGTCTGGCAACGAGCCAGGGAGCTCACCAAGGGAGTCTATCAGGTATCGGGAAAGGGACCGTTCGCCCGAGACTTTGGCCTACGAGACCAGCTTCGGCGGGCCGCGGTGTCAGTGATGGCGAATATCGCCGAGGGCTTCGAACGAGGCGGACGGAAGGAGTTCCACCAATTCCTGTCAGTCGGGAAGGCATCATGCGCGGAGGTTCGATCCGGGCTCTACGTCGCGCTGGATGCCGGATACGTCACCCAACAAGAATTCGCCACGTTGCTCGGACATGCCGAGGCGATCGGCCGGATGCTCGGTAGGATGCGGAGGTCGGTCGCGGCTCAGCGGAAGGGTACCTGACTCACCCACTCAGTCCCCAGTCCTCAGTCCTCAGTCCCCTCGTTACGTTTCAGGAAATGCGTCCCGTCGCCATCACCCGCTGCGTCTGCCAGCGCATGCCCTTCGCCACCCTGGCCCCGCTCGCCCGGGAGCGCGGCTGGACGCTCGGCGACCTGATGCGCGAGACCGGCTGCGGCGACCAGTGCGGCCTCTGCCGCCCTTACCTCCGCGAAATGCTGACGTCGGGCACCACCGAATTCCACGAGGTGATCTGGGAATAGCCCCGGCCTCAGTCCCCAGTCCTCAGTCCTTATATCTTTCCCCCATGCCCGCCCCCGCCACGAGCACGCTCGAGCGACTCCTCTCCCCGGGCGCGCTCACCGTCCTTGCCGTCCTGAGCGGCTGGGCCGGCATCTACCTCCTCTGGCGCCAGAGCCTCGTCGGCCTCTTCTTGGCGGTCCTCACGACCGCCCTCGCCTGGGCCGGGTACCGCCGCGGCCAGCTGCTGGCCCGCCGCCAGGCGCGCTCGCTCCGCCACGCGCTGGCCGCCTCGTCGGCCCGTAACCGCGAGCTCGAGCGGCTGCGCCGCCTCGCCGCCAGCCTCCTGGCCGGCCGGAGTCTCGAGAGCATCCTCACCGAGGTCACCCAGGCCGCCGCCGACCTGCTCGAGAGCGAGGCCGCCCTGGTAGCGCTGGTGGTCGAGGAAGGGCGATTCCTCCGAATCGCCGCCGGGAGCGGCCCGCTCGCTCCCGTCATCGGGCAGCTGCTCCCCGTGGATCACTCGCTGTCCGGCTGGGTGGTGCTCAGCGACCAGTCCCTCATCAGCGAGAACATGGACGCCGACCCGCGGAGCTTTCGTCCCGAGGGGACGCCGGCCTCCCTCCGCACCGCCGCCCTGGTGCCGCTCCGATCGGCCGGGATGGTCGTCGGGACAATGAGCGTGCACAACCGCCGCGACGGCCGGCAGTACGACGACGACGCGCTGCAGCTGCTCCAGACCCTCGGCGACCAGGTGGTGGTGGCCATCGACCGCACCAACGTGCTCGAGGAGAGCCGCCGGAACGAGCACGCACTCGCCTTGAAGAACCGCGAGCTGGTGCGCGCCACGCTGCTCAAGAGCCAGTTCCTGGCCAACATGTCCCACGAACTCCGCACCCCGCTCAACGCCATCAACGGGTTCTCCGACCTCCTGCTGACCGAGGCGGCCGGCCCCGTCAACCCGGAGCAACGCGAATTCCTCGAGGCCGTGCTGCGCAACGGCCGCCACCTCCTCGACCTGATCAACAGCGTCCTCGACCTTTCGAAGATCGAGGCCGGCGCCATGACGCTCCAGCTCGCGCCCACCGACCTGCAGGAGGCCGTCACCGAGGCAGTGGCGGACACGGCGAGCCTCCGGACCGTCCGCCGGCAGGAATGCTCCGTCGAGGTGGACTCCGGTGGCCTGGTAGCGGTGGTCGACGGGCTCCGCGTCAAGCAGGTCCTCATCAACCTGCTCTCGAACGCCTCCAAGTTCACGCCGGAAGGGGGGCAGGTCCGCCTCGCCGTCGTGCGCACGCGGGCGCCCCTTCCGATCCCCTCCGGCCCCGATGGCGACGGGGCCCGCCTCCTGTCGCGCGACGCCATCTGGATCTCGGTCAGCGACACCGGCATCGGCTTCCGGCCCGAGGACACCGCCAAGCTCTTCCAGGAGTTCAGCCAGGTGGACAGCTCGGCCAGCCGGCAGCAGCAGGGCACCGGCCTCGGCCTGGCGCTCAGCAAGCGCTTCGTCGAGCTGCACGGCGGCACCATCGGCGCCGAATCGATCTACGGCCGCGGCAGCACCTTCTGGTTCATCCTGCCGGTGGACGGTCCCCTATCGGTGCAGGCGGCCGCCGCGCCGTCGCCGGTCGACGAGGCCCACTGATGCGGCCCCTGATCATCGGCGTGGCGGGCGGCTCCGGTTCGGGCAAGACCACCGTGGCGATGGCCATCCACGAGCGGCTGGGCGTCGACGCCGTCTTCCTCGACCAGGACGCCTACTACGGCGACCTCGGGCACCTTCCCTTCGAGGAACGGGTCCGGACCAACTTCGACCACCCGGACGCGATCGACACCGACCTGATGGTGGCGCACCTCGAGGCGTTGGCCGCAGGCCAGGCCATCGAGAAGCCCACCTACGACTTCGCGCGGCACACCCGCGCCGAGGCGACGGTGCGTGTGGAGCCGAGGGACGTCATCCTCGTGGACGGCATCCTCATCTTCGCCGACGCTCGGCTCCGGCGGCTCTTCGACGTCAAGGTGTTCGTGGACGTGGCCGACGACCTCCGCTTCATCCGCCGGATGCAGCGCGACGTGTCTGAGCGTGGCCGGTCGGTGGAATCGATCGTCGCGCAGTATTTGGGGACGGTGCGCCCCATGCACCTCGAGTTCGTCGAGCCCTCCAAGCGCTACGCCGACATCATCGTGCCTGAGGGGGGCCGGAATACCATCGCCATCCAGATGCTGGAGGCGCGCGTGGCAGCGGAGATCGCCCGCCGGCGCGCCGGGCGGGGCTGACCGCCGGGTTGTTTCCCGGCCGCTGGCCGGACTAAGTTACGTGCTGTCCCGATATCTACCCCCAAGGAGATTGCCCCATGCGTCGCTCAACCGCCATGCTCGCCCTCGCCGCGACCCTCGCCATTCCGGCCGTGGCGTCCGCGCAGGCTACCGATCTCGCCGTCACCCGCCAGCAGATCCAGGCCGACCGCCAAGCCATTGTCGCCCAGAACCTCCCGCTCACCGAGGCCCAGGCCACCGCGTTCTGGCCGCTGTACCAGGCGTACCGGGCGGAAGTCGTCAAGCTCGGCGACCAGCGCGTCGCGGCGATCATGGCTCCCACGGCTGGCGACACGGCCACCGACAAGGAGCTGGAGACCATGCTGACCAAGTGGGTCAAGGCGGGCGAGGACTACGCCAAGCTGCAGGGGGCGTGGATCAAGAAGTTCGAGACCGTCCTCGGCTCAAAGGGAACCATCCGGTTCTACCAGATCGAGTCCCGTCTCGACCTGATCGTCCAGGCCGCCATGGCATCCGAGATCCCGCTCGTGCCGGTGAAGTGACCCTGACCACCGCACACAAATCGCCCCGGCGTGGCCTCCTGGCCATTGCCGGGGCGATTGGCGTCCTGGCTCTCGGCGCCTGCGCGCCGAAGGCCGCGCCGAGGGCCGAGTACGTCGGCCGGGTGGCGTGCGCGTCCTGCCACGCCGCCGAGGACTCGCTGTGGCAGGGGTCGCACCACGCCGTGGCCATGGAGGTGGCCGACACGACCACGGTCCTCGGCGACTTCAACGACGCATCGTACACCTACAACGGCGTCACCTCGCGGTTCTTCCGCCGGGACGGCCGGTTCTGGGTGGCCACCGATGGCCCCGACGGGGCGCTCACTGAATTCCCGGTCAGCTACACCTTCGGGGTCTACCCGCTCCAGCAATACCTGATCGCGTTTCCGCGCGGACGCTACCAGGCGCTGGGCATCGCCTGGGACACCCGCGCCCGGTCCGAGGGAGGGCAGCGCTGGTACCACCTCTATCCGGACGAGAAGGTGGACCACCGCGACGTGCTCCACTGGACCGGCATGCTGCAGAACTGGAACTTCATGTGTGCCCAGTGCCACTCGACCAACCTGCAGAAGGGGTACGTCGAGGCGGCGGACAGCTACGCGACGACCTGGTCCGAGATCGACGTCTCGTGCGAGGCCTGTCACGGGCCGGGCAGCGCGCACGTCGCCCTCGCGGAACGGCGGAAGGGTGCCACCGATGGCTGGACCGGCGGCAGCGGCCTGACCGTCTCATTCCGCGATTCCGCCTCGACCGACTGGGTGATGGACACCGCCGTCGGCATCGCGCACCGTAGCGCGCCGCGGTCGAACCGGATGGAGGTGGAAACCTGCGGGCTCTGCCACGCGCGGCGAGGGCAGGTGTGGCCGGATTCGGGCGCGGGGCAGCTCCTCGCGCAGACCCAGCGGGTGGCGCTTCTCGACGAGGGGCTCTACTTCGCCGACGGCCAACAGCACGACGAAGTGTACGAGTACGGCTCCTTCTTGCAGAGCAGGATGTACCGCGCCGGGGTGACCTGCAGCGACTGCCACGATGCGCACCGCAGCACCACGCGTCTGGCCGGGAACGCCGTCTGCGCCACCTGCCACCTGCGCGCGAAGTACGACACGACGGCGCACACCCACCACGGCACCAGCACCTCGGGCGGAATGTGCGTGGACTGTCACATGCCCGCCCGGAACTACATGGGGGTGGACGCCCGCCGCGACCACGGCATGAAAGTGCCGCGTCCCGATCTCACCAGCGCGCTCGGGACGCCTGACGCCTGTTCCGGCTGCCATGCCGACAAGCCGGCGGCGTGGTCGGCGGCCGCCGCCGAGCGGTGGTACGGGGTGCCCCCGGCCGATCCGATGCCCGCCGCGGTGGCCATCGCCGGCGCGTGGTCGCGCACGCCGGGCGCCGGGGACGCGCTCGTGGCCATCTCCCGCGACACCGCGCGCCCAGGCATCACCCGCGCCACCGCCCTGGCGCTGATGCCGCAGAATCCTGCCCGTTACACCGTGAGCGCCATCCAGGTGGCCGTCGGCGACCGGGACCCGCTGATCCGCCGCGCGGCCGCCGAGCAGATCGAGGCGCTCGACCCGGCGATGCGCGCGCCGCTCGCCCTGCCCCTCCTGCTCGACTCCGTCCGAACGGTGCGGCTCGCCGCGCTGCCCGCCCTGGCGGGGCTTCCCGACTCGGGATGGACGGACAAGCAGCGCGACGCGTTCGCGCGGGTCCTTGCGGAGTACCGCGCCTCGCAGCTGTTCAACGCGGACCGGCCGGAATCGTGGGCCAACCTGGGCAACCTCGATGCGCGCATGGGCCAGTCGGCCGCCGCGGAAGGGGAATTCGCCCGGGCGGTCCGGCTGCAGCCGCAGTTCGTCCCGGCGTACATGCAGCTCGCGGAGCTCTACCGCACCTCCGGACGCGAGGCCTCGGCGGACTCGGTGCTGCGTCTCGGACTCGAGCGCGTCCCCGCCAACACCGACCTGCAGTACCAGCTCGGCCTGGCGCTCATCCGGCAGGGGAAAAAGGCCGACGCGCTCGCGTTGCTGAAGGCGGCGGCGGAGTCCGGCAACTCGCACTACGCCTACGTGTACGGCGTGGCGCTCTTCGACGGCGGACAGGGTGCGCTGGCAGTCACGACGCTGCGGAAGGCGCTGGCCGCCGCGCCGGACGACCGGGAGCTCCTGTACGGGCTGGCGTCCATCGCCGCGGCCGCCGGCCAGCGCGAAGTCGCGCTCGGGGCTGCTCGGCGACTGGCCAAGCTGGATCCGGGCAACCAGGAGGTCCAGCAGTTCCTGGCGCAGTTGGAAGGCGGGATGCCAGCGCCGCAGTAGGTCGATCCGGCCGTTGGATCAGGGGGGGGCCGGCGGAGTCTTCGGCGCCGGGGGCGGGATGGCGGGCGGATTCCACGGCGCCGAGAGGTACGCCACCGCGGCCGGCCGGTCGGGCAGGAAGCCCTGGTAGTCCTTCTCGAGGTCGAACGTTTCGGGATTGTGCGGGCGCTCGGTCACCAGGGCGTCGTGCAGGCACCACTTGGCGCCTGCCGCGCACCCCGACCGTGCGGCGTTCACCTCGAGCACACCACCCGCCGAGGCATACCGCGCCCCGAGCGCCATCATCGTGGCAGCGTTGGCCGAGAGGGTGCCGGTGGTGCTGTCGTCCGCATAGACGAAGTACGCCCGCCGCAGTCGAGCTACGATCTCCGGCGTCAGCCCGGACTCCCCGCCATCCAGGTCGTAGTACACGGTCCGCCGGAGCAACGCCAGGCCCCTCCCCTCCATCGCCGCAAGCTCCGCGAACAGTTCATGCGCGACGAAACTGCCGCTGGAGTGGGCGGCGATAATGACGAGGCCTCGCTGCCGGGTCAGCAAGTGACTCGCCAGCGCGGCGTTCCCGATTTCCCGGCCGGCATAGTCCACCTCCGCCGGGCCGCGCACCGCGCAGAGGTATCGAATGCCCCGCCGCGAGAGCGCGGTGCGATAGATTTCGTCCACCCAGGCGCGGGCCCACGCCTCCTTGACCCCCC
Organism: Gemmatimonadota bacterium; assembly: GCA_022710485.1. Classification (GTDB taxonomy): domain Bacteria; phylum Gemmatimonadota; class Gemmatimonadetes; order Gemmatimonadales; family GWC2-71-9; genus SPDF01. The sequence goes on from JAKLGU010000003.1 coordinate 103,274, forward strand.
ACCCCCCGTAGGCGATGAACGTCCCATAGACGCCGGTGCGGCCGGTATCTCGGCAGGACACGCCGGCGCCGACCGCCGTCCAGCCAGGTGCGGCGGTCCAGAGCGTGGAAACGAACGCCAGCAGTGCCCCGATCATGTCGCGATGTGACTCCCGGAACGTGCTTGACGGCGCCCAGCAAGCGGGGCACGTTTCCCCGAAGCGTCGAAGTGCCGTTGGTTCTCCGAAACGTAACCGCCTCCCACGGGAGGCGGACCGCATTCCACGTGAGGACGTGCGCGTGCCATTTCCGAAGCGCCCCACCCGGTCTTTCGCCATGTTCGGGGTGGCGTTCGCCGCCGCGTGCGGCGGCTCCGAGGCACCGCAACTTCCGCCCCCGAACGTCACCATCGTGACGACGGCCGCCACCGACATTCCCGCCAGCGTCGAGTTGGTCGGCCAGGGCGCGGCCTCGAAGTTCATCGAAGTCCGCTCCCAGCTCAACGGCGTGATCGTGGCCCGGCCGTATCGCGAGGGAAGCGACGTCGACAAGGGCGAATTGCTCTTCCAGCTCGACCCCACCGTCTACGAGGCGACCTACCGCAGCGCCAAGGCGGCGGCCGAGAACGCCCGGGCGAGGCTCGATAACGCCCAGCGCACGCTGAAGCGCCTCACGCCGCTGCTTGCAGAGGGCGCGGTGTCGCAGAAGGACGTGGACGACGCCACCACGGAAGTCCAGCAAGCCCAGGCCAGCTACGCCGAGGCACAGGCCAACGCCGATCGAGCGGAAAAGGACTTCAACGACACCAACATCCGGGCCGAGATCCCGGGTCGCGTGGGGCGTGCGCTGCTGCCGCTCGGGGCGCGGGTCACGGGCCCGGCGGACATCCTGACCGACTTACAGCAGATCGACCCGATCTACGTCTACTTCAGCCCGTCCGACCGCGACCTGCTCCGTACGCGGCGGGAGCGCGAGGAGGGCAAGCTGATCTTCCCCCGCGGCCGGCTGCAGGTGGAGGTCCGGCTGTCGGATGGGACGGCGCTCCCGGCCAAGGGCCAGCTGGACTTCGCCGATCTCTCGCTCGATTCACGCACCGGCACGCAGCAGTACCGCGCGGAGTTCCGCAACCCCGATCGCATCCTCCTGCCTGGGCAATTTGTCCGGGTGCGGATCCTGGGGATCACGCGGCGAGGAGCCCTCCTGGTCCCGCAGCGGGCCGTGCTCCAGGGCCTGGCGGGCGCCTTCGTCTATGTCGTGACCGAGGGCGACACCGCGCGCGCGCGCACCGTGACCGCGACCAGTTGGGAGGGAGGCGGCTGGGTCATCGAGAGCGGGCTCAACCCCGGTGAACGGGTCATCGTGGACGGCACCCAGCGGGTCATCGCGGGTCAGCCCGTCCGCATCGTGACCGCGGCGGACTCGGCCTCGGCCCCCGCCGGCGCGACCCCATGAGCGAGCACCCCCCCGCACCCGGCGGGACCGCGGGCGGCGGCGCGCCCTACGTCGCCAGGAACCTCTTCATCCGCCGGCCGATCTTCGCCTCGGTCATCTCGATCGTGATCCTGCTGATGGGCATCGCGTCCATCATGGCCCTCCCGATCACGCTGTACCCCCGCATCACGCCGCCGAGCGTCCAGGTGACGGCCGTCTACCCCGGCGCCACGGCCGAAGACGTGGCGGAGGCGGTGGCCGCGCCGATCGAGCAGCAGCTCTCCAGCATGGACGGCCTGCTGTACTTCAAGTCGTCGAACGGCAGCGACGGCACGATGAACCTGTCGATCTACTTCGACATCAGCCGCGACCAGGACCTGGCCGCGGTGGACGTGCAGAACCAGGTAAAGCTGGCCGAGCCGCAGCTGCCCGAGGAGGTCCGGCGCCAGGGCATCACCGTCAAGAAGTCGCAGCCCGACATCCTGCTGATGATCGCGCTGACCTCCGACGACCCCCGCTACGACGCCGAATACCTCAGCAACTATTCCAAGATCAACCTCGAGGACGAAGTCAAGCGCATCAAGGGCGTGGGCGACGCCTACACCTTCGGCCAGCTCGAGTTCTCGATGCTGCTCCAGCTCGATCCGGACCGGATGGCACAGCTCGGCCTGACGGTGGCCGACGTCCAGAACGCCGTGCGCGAGCAAAACACGACCAACCCCGGCGGGCGGGTGGGCCGTGAGCCGTCACCGCCGGGCACCGACCTGACCCTGCCGGTGACCACGAAGGGCCGGCTCAAGACCGAGGCGGAGTTCGGCAACATCATCCTCCGCACCGGCCGGGACGGCGCGGTGCTCCGGATGTCCGACGTGGCGAACGTCACGCTCGGCGCCCGCAATTACGACCTGATCGGCCGCCTCAACGGGGAGCCCAACGCGCTCCTCCTGGTCTACCTCCGGGCCGGCGCCAACGCGCTCGAGGTCAAGGACAAGATCCTCACTCGCCTCGACGAACTGGCCGCCAACTTCCCGCCGGGTGTCGCGTACACCGTGTCGTACGACACGACGCCATTCATCACCGCCTCCATCGAGGAGGTGATCCACACGCTCGGCGAGGCGATGCTCCTGGTCACGCTGGTGGTGTTCATCTTCCTCCAGAGCTGGCGGACCACGCTGATCCCGCTGCTCGCCGTGCCCGTATCCATCGTCGGCACCTTCGCCGGGATGGCGCTCCTCGGCTTCTCGATCAACATCCTCACCCTGTTCGGGCTGGTGCTGGCCATCGGCATCGTGGTGGACGACGCGATCATCGTCATCGAGAACGTCGAGCGGATCATGGCCACCGAGCACGTGGGCGTGGTGGAGGCCACCGACAAGGCGATGACGCAGGTGTCCGGCGCGCTCATCGCCATCGTGCTGGTGCTGGCGGCGGTGTTCATTCCGGTTGGGTTCATGGGCGGCATCACCGGCGCCATGTTCATGCAGTTCGCCGTCACGATCGTGGTGTCCGTCATCCTCTCGGGCATCGTGGCGCTGACCCTCACCCCGGCGCTCTGCACCCTGCTCATCAAGGACGAGCACCCCACCAAGGGACGGTTCTTCACCGCGTTCAACAACGCCTTCGACCGCTTTACTGCCACCTATGTGGGCGGCGTGCGGGGCGTCCTCGGGCGGCCCAAGAGCTTCCTGGCGGCGTTCGCGGTCATTCTGGCCCTGATCGTGATGCTCTTCAAGACGACCCCCGGCGGGTTCGTCCCGACCGAGGACAAGGGCTACTTCGCGCTCGGGGTGAACTTGCCAGCGGGGGCCTCGCGGCAGCGATCGGATTCGGTCGTGGCCAAGATCGAGCGAATCGTGGCGAGCAAGCCGGGGGTCCGGAACGTCATTTCGCTGGTCGGGTTCGACTTCATCATGAATGCCAACCTGACGCACGCCACGACGATGTTCGTGATGCTCGAGCCGTGGGAGGAGCGGACGGACGAGGCGACCAGCATCGGTGGCATCATCGACGCGGTCAATCGCGACCTTTCCCAGCTGCCCGAGGCCACCGCCTTCGCCTTCAACCTCCCAGAGATCTCCGGCATGGGCACCACCGCCGGCCTCGAGATGAACCTGCTCGATCGCTCGGGCGGCAGCGTGAAGGAGTTCGCCGGCGTGGTCGGGGAATACGTCGCCGCCGCGCGGCAGTCCCCCGATGTGTCCAGGCCGCGAGCCCTGATCAGCGTCAATACGCCGCAGGTGTACGTCACCGTGGACCGCGAGAAGGTCAAGAGCCTCGGCGTGTCGCTGACCGACGTGTTCCAGACCCTGCAGACGATGCTCTCCGCCGTGTACATCAACGACTTCAACCTCTTCGGGCGCACCTACCGGGTGCAGGCCGAGGCGCAGCCGCAGTTCCGGGTCACACCGGCGGACATCGGCAAGCTCTACGTGCCGGCCCCCGGCGGGGCCATGGTGCCGATCTCGGCCCTCTCCACCACCGAGTTCATCGGCGGCCCGTCGGTCGTCAGCCGCTTCAACGGCTTCACGTCGGCGCTGGTCACCGCGGAGCCCGGTGCCGGCAAGAGCAGCGGACAGATGATGGCGGCCGTGGAATCGGCGGCGCAGTCCTTCGCCGACCGGGGCGTCGCCTACGCCTACAGCGGCCAGTCCTACCAGGAAAAGCTCGCGCAGGGCCAGGGAAACACCGTCTTTATCCTGGGCATCGTGCTGGTCTTCCTGGTGCTCGCCGCCCAGTACGAGAGCTGGTCCATTCCCTTCGGCGTGATCCTCGGCGTCCCGTTCGGCGTCGTGGGAGCGCTGATCGGCATCCTGCTCCGCGGTGTGCCGAACGACCTCTACTTCCAGATCGGCCTGGTCACGGTCATCGGCCTCGCCGCCAAGAACGCGATCCTGATCGTGGAGTTCGCCAACTCGCTCCGCGTCGCCGGCGCGACCGTGCGGGAAGCCGCGCTCGAGGCCGCCAAGGACCGGTTCCGTCCGATCCTCATGACCTCGTTCGCCTTCATCCTCGGCGTCGTGCCGATGCTCATCGCCAGCGGCGCCGGCGCCCAGAGCCGGCACTCGCTCGCCACCGGCGTCTTCGCGGGCATGCTCATCGCCACCGCCATCGGCGTCCTCTTCATTCCGCTCTTCTTCTACCTGATCGCCGGCGCGGGTGAAAAGAAGTCGGCCAAGGGGGCGGAGGCCTGATGCGCATCTCGCTCCTTGCCCTTGCCTCCACACTGGCGCTCGGCGCCTGTGCCGTCGGCCCCGGCTACGAGCGGCCGCCCACGCCGGTGCCGACCGCCTACCGGGGCGACACCCTGCAGCTGGTCCGGGACACCGCGGCCGCCATCGCACCGCGGGTGCCGCCTGTCGCCACGCCGGCCGACACCGTGGCGCCCACCTGGGACCAGACGCTCGGCGACACCGTGCTCCTGGCCCTGATGGACACCGCCCGCGTCCATAACCAGGACCTGCAGGCCACCATCGCCATCACCCGCGAGTTCCAGGCCCGCTACGCGATCGATCGCAGCGGCTTCTACCCGCAGATCAACCTCTTCGGCGCGGGCGGCACCGGGAAGTCGAAGGCGATCGGCGCTCCGTCCGTCACCAGCGACTTCTACGACGCCACCGCGGAGGCCTCGTGGGAGCTGGACCTCTGGGGCCGCGTCCGTCGCACGAGCCAGGCCGGCAAGGCGGCGTACTTCGCGCGCACCGAAGATCTGCGCGGAGCGGAGCTGAGCCTCGCGGCCGCGGTGGCGACGGGGTACTTCGGGGTGCTGGAGCTCGACCAGCAGATGCTGGTGGCGGAGCGCACCCTCGCCGCACAGCGTGCCACGGCGGACCTGTCCCGCCGGCGATACCAGGAGGGACAGGTGTCCAGGCTCGACGTGCTGCAATTCGACGCCCAGGCCCAGGAGACCCAGGCCCAGCTGGCGGTGATCGCGCGGCTCCGCTCCGAGGAGGAGAACGCGCTGAGCACCCTGGTCGGACTACCACCGAGGGGGCTCCCACGCGGGCTGCCGCTGCCGGACCAGGTGAGCAACTTCGATGTGCCGCAAGGGCTTCCCTCCGATCTCCTGTCCCGCCGTCCCGACGTGCGCGCCGCCGAGGAGGACCTGCGAGCCGCCACGGCCCGTATCGGCGCGGAGTGGGGCGGCCGGCTGCCGCAGGTGACCTTGACCGGCCAGTACGGGTATGTGAGCGACGACCTGTCCAGCCTCTTCGAGAGCCAGAACAACACGAACGCGCTTTTCGTGGGGATCACGGTTCCGCTCTTCACCGGTGGCCGCCTGCAAGGCCAGGTGGATGTCGCTGAAGCACAGGCCGAGCAGGCGCGGGCGCGGTACGAGCAGGTAGTCCTGCTCGCCTTGCAGGACGTCGAGAATGCGTTGGTCGCCATCCGGACCACGCGCGAGCAACTCGCGGCGCAGGCTGCGCAGGTCGGATCGCTTAGCGAATCCCTGACCCTGGTCCAGCACCGATACGAGAACGGGCTCGCGAGCTACCTCGAGGTGCTCGACGCCCAGCGAAGCCTGTTCAACGCCGAATTGAGCCTGGCACGTGCGCAGGCACTCCAGCTTTCCAGCGGAGTTCGCCTATACAAGGCGCTCGGCGGGCCCTGGTCCGAGCTCGGCACCGCGCGGGAATGACGTCTGCACCGCCCCGCAGGCTCGGGCGGGTCGGCCGGCTCCTGCTCACCGCGGTCGTCCTCCTGCATGCGCCCCGGTTTGCCGGCGCCCAGACGCCCTCGGACACCCTCGTGCCGGCGGGGAGTGAGTACCAGTTCGGCAAGTCGTTCCGCGGCTTCACGGGCTGGCTCTATGGGAGCCGGTACCGGTCGCTCTGGGCTACGCCGGTGGCGGCGCCCGCCCTGACGATCGGCCTGCAGGCGGGCGCCGGCGACTCCACTCCACAGGCCGGGATCGCCTGGTTCTGGGCGCCCGATGGCACGCTGTGGGAGTACCGTCCGCTCGATCGCGACCTGCTTTCGGTTACGCCACCCGCGATCCGGAAGAACCTGCTCCCCACCTTCATCCAGGACCTCAACGCCTCCCGGCACCCGGGAGCGGCGCCGGTCGTGGCGGCGCTCGCGGAGGCAGTCGGGGTCCTCGTCGCGGAAGCGCGACTCGTTCGCGTCGAGGATACCGTCGCTGTGCGGGACGGACAGGGCCGGCTTGGGTACGCCGTGTCCGTTAGCACGGCAGGATGGACCACCGCCGAGGTGCTCGACAGCCTCCGGGAGGATGGCGGCCGGAACTTCGATGCCCGCACCTACCTCCGCGAACGGTTGCTCGACACCTACCTCGGCACCGTGGACGACTCCCCCGACCAGTGGCGCTGGTCCCGCACCGGCCCAGAGGGCCGGTGGACGCCGCAACCGCGCGACCGGGAACGCGCCTTCGCCAAGTACGACGGCGTGCTCGCCGGCCTGGCGCGGGGGACCATTCCCGCGTTCGTGAATTTCGGGGAGGGATACCAGGAGCAGCTGGGCGTCATGGCCTATCAACGCACGCTCGACCGTCAGCTGCTGTCGCTGCTCGACTGGCCGGTGTGGGATTCGGTCGCTTCCGAGTTCGAGGCGGCGCTGACCGATTCGGTCATCGCCCTGGCCGTGGCGCAACTCCCGCCGGAGTATCTCGCGGGCGGCGCGAGTTTCCTCGCCTCAGGCCTTCGCGCCCGCCGAGACCTGCTGCCCAAGGCGGCGTTGGGCCTCTATCGCCTGGTCAACCAGGAGGCCGCGTTCTTCGGGACGCCCGGCGCTGACACCGTCACCGTGACCCGGATGCAGGATGGCGCGCTGGAACTCGCATTTCAGGGTGGATTCCGGCGCGTCTACGCGCCGGGGGAGACCGACGCCGTGGCGCTCTACCTGGGAGGCGGGGCGGATCGCATCGATTTCGCCGGCCCCGGCCGGGCAGGCCCGATCCTGGACGTGGCCTGGCACCCAGGGCTCACGCTGGCCGGAGCCCGCGGAAGCGGACAGCGGACCAAGGTGTATGGCGGCGGTCCGCACACCGGCGGGATGCGACTCGACATCGTGCCGGACACCCTGCCGGTGCCCGAGGTCGAAGATCTCGATCTGACGCGCCCACCGCCCGTTCCGCTCCACGGCACGGACGCGCGGCCCATTTTCTGGTTCGACGTGAACTCGGACGTGGGCGTCCTGCTCGGCGGAGGCGTCTCGCTCACCAGCTACCGTATCGGGCACGAGCCCTACTACAAGCGGCTCCGGATCCGCTCCGGCTACGCCACGGCGGTGGACAACTACGCGATCGAGATCAGCGGAGAGTTCCGGCGGTGGCGGTCCCGGCAAGCCACCACGTTGGACGCGGGGGTGTCGGAAATCGTGGTGCTGCACTTCTTCGGGTTCGGCAACTCGACCCCCTTCACCCAGCCGGCGGACTACTATCTGGCGCGGCAGCGCCAGCTGTACCTTTATCCCGCCTGGAACTACCGGATGACGCCGAAGTCGAGCCTCGCCGTCGGTCCGATCTACAAGCACGTCCGCACCGACACGCTGTATGCCGGCTTCATCTCGGAGACGCGGCCGTACGGCGTCCCCGAATTCGCCCAGCTCGGTGTGTCGGCCACGGCGTATTTTGACTCACGGGACTCCCCGAGCTTCACACGCAGCGGCTGGAACATCCGGGCCGGCGGTAGCTTCTATCCGGTGGTGTTCGAGGACGGCAAACCGTTCGGGACGATGCAGGTGTCGGCGGCCACCTACCTCACTCCTCCCGAGTTGTCTGGGCTTACGGTCGCGCTTCGCGCCACCGGCCGGCTGACCATGGGCAACGTGCCGGTGCACGAGGCGGCGTTCGTCGGTGGCTCAACCACCGTCCGCGGGTACGAGTCGGGCCGCTATGCCGGGCAGGCGTCGGCGTTCTTCAACAGCGAGCTGCGCATCCGCGCCGCCACCCTGCCCTTCGTGGTGCCGTGGCAGCTGGGCGTGGTCGGCATCGCGGACCTGGGACGGGTGTTCAACGTGACCGACGACGGCAACGTGTGGCATGGATCGGCGGGCGGCGGCATCTGGTTTTCGTTGCCGAACCGCTCGGTGGGTGGGGTGGTCACGGTGGTGGCGGGCCCGCAGGGCTCGGCCCTCTGGTTGAGCTACGGGTTCATGTACTAGGGAAGCTCTGCAAGAGTTCGCGCCCGCCCCCTTCTGTCATTGCGAGGCCACGCAGTGGCCGAAGCAATCTCGCTGTCCGGTTGAGCCCCCGTTTCAGAAGCTCGCCCCGATCCAACCCGGACTAGCGGACGATCCGACCGTAAGTGCTTCATCACGAACCGATCAGGCGCGATTTCGATATTGACATTGGCCGAGCAAGCGTGCTATCGTGGCGCAGCCACCAGAATCGACGTTGAGTTCAATACTCGGCAATGGGGACTCGCGATGACCATCCGGCGTGGGATGCTTGCAGGCAACGTGATCACTACTCTTGGGGTTGCCATCGCACTGGGATGCGCCGATGCCTCTGCCCCCCCGCTAACTGACGAGACAACCCCTGCCGTCCTCCCCGCCGCTGTGCTCGGGGTGGAATTCAATCCCGACATCGTTCTTCTGGGCCAAACGATATCCCGAGCTCTCCAACAGGACGAGATCGGCCCATGGCTGCGGCGCGCCATCTCGGAATCGCCACTGGTCGAATGGCGCATTGACCTCAAGAGCCTTCTCATGAACGCGAGTGCCAGCGCGGCGATTGAGAAGATCCGCGCCCGGGCTCAACTTTCCACAAGCCGCCTCATGGCACTTCCTCCACTCGAGCTCTACCTTCCGATACCTTCCCAGCGCGATTCCTGGGACGGCAGCAAGAATATTGATGTGGCTGTCCGTTCCCTCGACGGAGACCACTACCTGCTGATCGCGCCCGATGGCTCGACGCGCGATATCCCTGAAGACTACGACCCCGGCACGCGCGTCACGCTTGTGCTCGCACGAAGTGAAATTGATTTCACCGATTCGAGCTCAGCGATTCGCGGCGGCCCCGCAACGGGTAGCGGCATGCTCGCGGCCGCGGCCGGCCAAGGCGACTCCGCACTGCCCCCTATTGCGCGGACGGAGTGTATCCCAACTGAAGAGAACAACTGGTGCGGTGTTGATGGGGGTGGTGGTGGTGGTGGTGGTGGAGGGGGTGGCGGCGGACCAGTTGGTGGTGACACGAGCCTCCGGACACAATTCAACTACCTCATGCTGGTCCATGACCACGAGGGGTTATTGGCGGGGCTCAACGAGATCGAAATCTTCGGCAATATCAACGGATTTTATGCGAGCTGTGGCTGGGCCACCGACATCCACTACGGAACCTACTACGCCATACAATGGGACGGCGATGGGCCGTACGGCGGTGCACCGCACTCCACTCTGGCAACCGCCGTACCGGTTGACCCGTACCGGTTCAAACTCGTGGCGTATGAGGATGACGACGAACGATGCGTCCACAACAATGGAGATGATGCGCTGGGGAGTTGGCCAACAGGTCTCACGCTTTCGCAGTATTCATACTACTTCTACACCGAAAATCCCAGTGAGTTGCAAATTCAGGTGATCTCACATCTGCCATGAGCCGGGAAATGAGTCTCCGTCTTGCGGCGGTCACATTTGCCCTGTTGATGTCGGCGGTGCTTCCGGTGCATGCACTCGCACAGGAATATTCCGTCGCCCTGGAGGCCGGCGTCATCGAATACGACGCCGGTGGCGACCAGACCTACCCCCTCTTCACGCTGCGAGGAGGGCGGGAGGTGTTGTCGTGGCTTCATCTTGGGCTCGGGCTCTCGCTAGGAGTGATTGGCGAGATTCCACGAGGGCCCGCATTCGTTTCCGGCGGCTCGGAGTCGCTCTGGCGGCTCTTCGCCAACGCCACGGCTGTCGCCGATCGCCCCTTTCGCAGCTCCGGCATCGCGGTGCTTGATCGACTCTCGCCCGAAGGTGGAGTGGGCATAGGCGTGGTCCACTCAGCTGGGATTGAGGTCAATCCCGATGTGTTTGCAGATCCATTCAACGGTATCGAGGACGAACCCACCGGCTTGGCCCTCGGCGTATCGCTTGGGCTTGGGATCGAGGTGTCGACGGCGGTCGCCCTTCGGGTGACGACGTGGTATTGGAGTGACCACCTTTACGGTGGCGCGCTCAGTGACTTCGAACTGACGGGCGGCGTGGCGGTGCGGTGGTAATTGGAGTCCGATATGAACGCTCAGCAGATCGATCACTCTACTGTTTCATCCTGGGGCCACGGTGATGCGCGTATCTCTGCTAAAACGATTGGTGCGCGCCTTGGCGTTCGGCGTGGCCCTCATCGCCGCCTGCGGCGAGAGCGACCCCTCAACGACCGGTATCAGTGGGGGTTCCGCGTATCCCGAGACCATAGATGAGACGTACTCCGCCACGACCGTGACGCTGACGGAGGCCAGTGGCAGCACCAACCTCCTGGCGGAGGGCGTCGTCATTTCGCTCGTGCTGACACCAGGGGGCGCCACGACAGGGACCATGACCGTGCCGGCGGCCTATTCGGAGTCCGGTGAAGAAGAGATCCTCTCGCTCCTCGGTACCTATACCTATGACGCGACAACGGGCGTTGCAGAGTTCGCCCACGCCGCCGACACCTTCATTCGTGACACGGAGTGGCACGCGAAGGGAACCCGGCTGACCGGCACCTTCGATGGTGGGACCTACAGCATCACGGCGACACTCGAGAGCGGCCCCTAGGCTATCGGACCGACCGCAGCCCCTCGAGCGCCCGCCGCACGAACACCGGCGCCATGTCCTTCCGCCAGCCGATGGTGAAGTCGGTGTTGTCGAGCGGCTTGGCGAGCTTCGAGGCCAGACGCGCCGCTTCCTCGAGCTGGTCATCCTCAAGCGTCCCGCCCACCAGCGCGGCGGCTGCGTCCTCCACCAGCTTGGGGTGCGAGCCGACCGCGCCGAGAACGATCCGCGCCGCAACAACCTTCCCCGCACGGTCGAACGACGCCCACGCCGCCACACCCAGCACCGGGAAATCGAACGACCCCCGGCGCCTCAGCTTTCGGTAGCTGGCCCGCGCGCCGGCCAGCGCCGGTACCTCCACCCGCACCAGCAGCTCCTCCGGCCGCTTGGTGAGGAACGCCATCCCGTCGTCGTGGTAGAGCGCCGCGGCCGGAATGGTCCGCTCACCGTCGGGCCCGGCCAACACCACGCGCGCGTCCAGCGCCACCATCACCGGTGCCAGGTCGCTCGACTGCACCGCCCAGCAGCGCGGACTCGACGGCGCCACCCAGCAGGTGTCGCCGTCTTTCTTCATGCAGAAGTTGATGGCCTTCCGCCACTCGAAGCCCTGATCGTAGTAGTTGCAGCGGGTGTCGAGCAGGAGATTGCCGCCCACCGTGCCCATGTTCTGCAGGAGCGGCGTGGAGATCTCCGCCGCGGCGTGCGCCAGCGCCGGCCACCCGCCGCGCACCCGCGCATCGCGCAGGAACCGGGTCAGCGTCACGCCGGCGCCGATCACCAGTGACCCGTCAGCCGCCACCTCGAGTCGGCCAAGCTCCGGAATCCGCCGCACGTCGATGACCCGCCGCGGCTCCTGCTGCCGGCGTTTCATGTTCGGGTACAGGTCGGTACCTCCAGCCACGTACGCGCCGGCGGCGCCGGCCGATACGCGCTCGGCGACGGCCTCGCGAATCGAGGTCGGGAATGTCGTTTCGTGCGGTGGAAGTCTCAGCATGGCGTACTCTCCCAGATCCCCGAGCTTACTTCGTTCCGGCCCCGCTGCCCCCCTGCCCCGCTGCCCTGCCGTCCCCGCCCTGCGCCGGCGTCCGGACATAGGTCCGCTCCGGCCACGGTACCGTCGGCGTGCCGCTCGGCCCGAACCGCGGATCCTTCCCCTTGGCCTTGCCCTGGATCGCCTTCAGCACCTTCGGCGCGCTCATCGGCACCTCGTCGATCCGCACCCCCACCGCGTCGTAGATCGCGTTGGCGATGGCGGGCATCACTGGGTTGAGCGGCCCCTGTCCCGCCTCCTTGGCACCGAATGGGCCGTTGGGATCGGGGTCCTCGATCAGATAGGTGATGACGTCCGACATTTCCATGGTGGTCGGGCTCTTGTACTCGAGCATGGACGGCCATTTGTGCACGAGGCCGAGCTTCTCGCGGTACGCCATCTCCTCCATCAGCGCCTCGCCGAGGCCCATGTAGACGCCGCCTTCGACCTGGCCCATGACCAGCGCGGGGTTGATGCACTGTCCGATGTCGTGCCCGATCCAGATGGTGGGCACCCGCACGATGCCGGTGTCGGGGTCCACCTCCACCTCCGCCACGGCGGCCGAATAGCTGTACGCCGCGGAGGGGCCGACCCCCGCGCCGCGGTACCGACCCGGCGAGCGCGGCGGCGTGTAGCTCCCCACCGCTCCCAGCGTTCCGTGCTTCGCCTCGGCCACGCCCACCGCCTCGCGGAAGGTGAGCCCGGTGTCTGGTTCCTGCGCGTCGAACACCCGGCCTCCGCCAAACACCAGCCGGTCCACCGGCACGTCGAGCTTGGTGGCCACCGCAGAGGCGATCTGGTCGCGGACTCGGCTCGCGGCCTGCATGGCCGCCTGGCCGGTCATGAGCGTGACGCGCGAGGAGTAGCTGCCGAGGTCCACCGGCGTGAGGTCGGTGTCGGCGGTGACGACCCTGATGTCCGCCGGCTCGATGCCCAGCACCTCGGCGGTCACGTAGGCCAGCACCGACTCGGAGCCCTGGCCGATGTCGGTGGAGCCGCAGAAGATGGTGACCCCGCCACCCCGGTCGCACTTGATCTGGGCGCCGGAGTGCGGCATGTCGTTCCAGTAGATCGGGAGCCCGGCCCCGGTGATATAGGAGGAGCAGGCCAGCCCGAGGCCGCGGCCGTAGGGGAGCTTCCTGAAGCGCTCCTTCCAGCGCGACCCTTCCACCACCTTGTCGATGCACGCCGCCAGCCCGACGGTGCCGAGCTGCAGCCAGTTGGCGGTCACGGCATTCGGCTTCACGAGGTGCCGGAGCCGAAGCTCGGCGGGATCCAGCCTGAGCTCTTCGGCGATCTTGTCGAGGTGCACCTCGACCGCGAAACGGGGCTGCGTGGTGCCGTGCCCGCGTTTGGGGCCGCCGGGCGGCTTGTTGGTGAAGGCCCGGGCGCCGCGGAAGCGATAGGTGGGGACGTCGTAGGTGACGGTCTGCAGTGCGCCGGTGTAGTAGAGGGACGCCACGCCGTAGGAGCCGTATGCGCCGCCGTCGAGGTACGACTCGAAGTCCATGGCGGTGATGGCACCGTCCTTGGTGACGCCGGTACGGATCTTCATCAGCGCCTGATGCCGGCCCCGGTGGCAGTAAAACACCTCCTCGCGGGTGAGTCCGATCTTTACGGGCCTGCCGGTCATCAGGCTCAGCCTAGCCACCACGATCTCGTGGTTGAACGGGTCGCTCTTGCCACCGAAGCCGCCGCCGTTCGGCGTGGCGATGACCCGGATCCGCGCCGGCGGCAGGTCGAGCACCTTCGACAGGGCGCGGTGCAGGTAGTGCGGCGTCTGGGTGCTGGACCAGATCGTGACCCGGCCGTCGGGCGTGGCGTGCGCGATGCTGGCGTGCTGCTCCATCGGCAGGTGGGTGTTGCCCTCGTACAGGAACAGGTCCTCCCGCACCAGGTCGGCGCGTCGGAAGCCTTCGTCCAGCTCCCCGAACTGCAGGTGCACCAGCTTGTGCCAGTTGCCCTCGTCGGCGTAGCCGTGAAGCTGGGGCGCGGGGGTGGCGGCCGCGTCGTCCACCGAGCCGATGACCGGCAACGGTTCATAGACCACGTCGATGAGGCCGCAGGCCGCGAGCGCCGTCTCCTCGTCCACCGCCGCCACCGCAGCCACCGGGTCGCCCACGAAGCGGACCACGTCGGGGCACAGCGCATGCTCGTCTTGGCTTACGGGCAGGATGCCGAATGGAATCGGAAGGTCGGCACCGGTGAGCACCGCCTCCACGCCGGGCAGTGCGCGCGCCCTGGCCGTGTCGATCGACACGATGCGCGCGTGGGGGTGCGGGCTCCGGAGGAGCTTGCACCAGAGCATACGCGGCAGCACGATGTCGTCGGCGAAGAGCGTCTGGCCGGCCACCTTGCCGGGGGCGTCGGTCTTGGGCCTTGGAGTTCCGATGACGGAGTAGGCGGCGGTTGCTTCCCCGCTTCCCCGCTTCCCCGCCTTCCGTCTAGTAGCCATGCAGCGCCTCGTGCGATGGGGCCGCTCTTTCCCCGCGCATGCGTGCGGCCGCGAGCTCGATCGCCTCGTAGATCTTCACGTAGCCGGTGCAGCGGCAGAGGTTGCCGGAGAGGGCGAGCCTGATCTCGTCGCGCGTCGGAGCGGCGTTCACCTCAAGCAAGACCTCGGCAGCCAATAGCACGCCGGGCGTGCAGTACCCGCACTGCGCCGCGCCCATCTCGACGAACGCCTGCTGCAGCGGGTGCAGCGTCGGGCCGTCAGCCATCCCTTCCACCGTGGCCACTTCCTGTCCCTCGACCGCCTGCGCCAGCACCAGGCAGGAGAGCACCGGCACGCCGTCCACCAAGACGGTGCAGGCACCGCACTCGCCGAGTTCGCAGCCGTGCTTGGTGCCGGTGAGCTGCAAGTCTTCACGCAGCAGCTCGAGCAGCGTGGTGTGGGGTTTGTAGAGCGCTTCGCGCGCCTCGCCGTTGACGCGGAACGTTCCGCGCACCCTGTCAGGCGCACGATTCAGCTGGTGAAGCGCATGGTCATTCACGTGAGGCCCTCCGTGTCATCGATCCCCAACCTTCGAATCGTACTCTTTGCGCTCTTCGCGCCTTTGCGGTGACTGCTGTTCACCGCGAAGCCGCGAAGAACGCCAAGGGTGAATGGTCGAACCCTCGACGGTTACAGCGGTTTCAGTTTTGCGAGAACTTCGGTGACCACATGCGCCGGCGCTTTGCCCGCCACCTCGGCACGGCGCGCGTTCCAGTCCGCGCTCCGCAGGTGGTCGGCGAGCACGACCCCTTCCACCGCCAGGCCAGCCGGCAGTGCGACCTCGAACGGATAGCCCTTGGCCTCACGGGCAATGGCGCACATCAGCGCCAGCCCGGAGCGCGCGTTGTAGAGCGCGGGCGAGACGACCAGCGCAGGACGCCGGAACGACGCACTCCCGTTCTCAGGCTCGATCGTCACCCAGACGAGATCGCCGCGGTCCGGTGCTACCATACCTCGCGGCCCCGGGGCCGGCCCCAGTCGGTTTCCTGGTGTCGGTTTTCAGCGGTGATGCCGTCCACCAACTCCTTCAGCGCATACTCCCGTCCTGCCGCAGACAGCACGAGCTGCCCATCCCGGAGCGTGATTTCGACCTCGGCGCCCTCGCCGAGTCCGAGTTCGTCCATGAACGGCTTCGGGAGCCTGATGGCTAAGCTATTGCCCCATTTGGAAATACGAGTGCGCACTCAGTACCTGCATCGAAGTAGATACATTGAAGATACATAGCCTCCTGTCCGGGCGCAACGACCTCGTGGAAAAAGCGCTGGATTGCGTTTCTCGCGGGAGGTGGTAATGTAGAAATCTTCACGCTCTGGTTCTTGTCCAACCACCACGCGAGGTACCTCCATGCCGTTCACCACCCTGCGGCGCATCGCGGGCGAGCTCCGTCTCCCGGTTGCGCTCGCCACCATCGCCGTGCTCGCGTCCCCTTCCCTCGCTCACGCCCAGGGAGCGCTACCCAAGCTCTCGCCGCAGCTCGACAGCGTGCGCGCTGGCCTGAACAAGTACCAGGACCCGATGATGGCGGTGGCCGACGGGTACCTCTCGACCGTCGCGTGCATCGACTTCCCGAAGCCGTTTGCCGAGGGGCCCCTGCAGGTCGCGGCCGGCGGAATGGGCGTCCACCTCCTCAACATGAGCACCGTCGGCCCGACCCTCGACCCGGCCAAGCCGCAGGTCCTGCTCTACGAACCCAAGGGCGACAAGCTGGTTCTCGTGGGGGCGGAGTGGTTCATGCCGGTCCAGGCGGCCGGCTCGACGCACCCCGCGATCTTCGGCCAGCAGCTCAACGGTCCCATGGAAGGCCATCCGCCCATCATGCCGCCGGAACTGCACCACTACGACCTGCATGTCTGGCTCTGGAGGGACAATCCGGCCGGGGTCTTCTCGCCGACCAATGCGGCCGTGTCCTGCCCGAAGGGCGGCTACACCCACGCGGCCGAAGGCGCCAAAATGGTCGGGGGCCACGCGCACTAGGGCTATATTCCACCCGTGACCAGCCGCGCCGTCCGCCTCCGCTCCTCGCTCCTCTCCGCGCTCTTCCTGCTCGGGGCGCTGGGGTTCCCGTTGGCGGACGGCGCGCTGTTCCACGTGGCTGGCCACGACCCGTTCGCCGACGTCACGCACGTCGAGGCGACAGGCGGCACCCACCACGCCGACCGCTGTACCCTCGCCCAGCCGGTGGCGCCCCAACAGGAATCGCTCGGGAGCGCGCAGTCCCTCCGCGTCCCGCCGCCGCTCGTGCTCCGGATCGAGGCGCCTGCGGCGGCGGCACCGTGCGCCTCCGACATCGGTCGCCTGCAGCATTCCCGCGCCCCACCCGCCTGACCCTCTTCCGTTCCCCCTGCATTCGACATCGGGAGCCAGCGCCACCGGCTCCCCCAAACAGGAATAGAGGAGGCCTATGCGGCTGTCGCTCCGCACGGCTGTATTGACCGTCGCCTTACTGGGCGGCGCGGCGTCTGTCGCTACCGCCCAGGGCGCGCCCGCCGCCACGGTGGATTCGCTCCGGCGCACGGTCGCGGCGCTTTCGGCACGACTGGACTCCGTCGAGGCGAATCTCTGCCCCGCTGCCCCGCTGCCCAGCCCCGCGAAGCGGCAACCCACCGGCAACGCCGCGGTGGATTCGCTCGCCGCGACCGTCGCGGTGTTGGCCGCACGGGTCAACGCCACCGTCGCGGCGCGCTGCGCACCGGCCGCCGCGCCGGCGCCGGTTCCGGCTGCAGCCGACACGTCCGATCCGCTGGCCGCCATCCGGGCCGCAGCCGACAGCGCGGCCGCGGCCGCGGGCGCGCCCGCCACGCCCGACACCGCCGCCGGCCCGACCGTGTTCGTGAGCCGCCAGCGCAATCAGTCGTCCATGAATCCGGAAATCAGCGCCACCGGCGACGTGCAGTTCGCGGCGCAAACCGGCCAGGAGGGTCTCGACCTCCAGCTCGTGGAGGTCGAGGTGTCGCTGCAGGCCGCCCTCGATCCCTACTCCGCCACCAAGATCTACCTCACCTGGGGCGCCGAGGAGATCGGCGTTGAGGAGGCGTACATCTACTGGACCGGGCTTCCGGGCAAGGTCCGCGCGGACCTCGGGAAATTCCGGATGGCCGTGGGGCAGCTCAACCGGTGGCACCCGCACGCACTCCCCGAGACCAACTATCCCCTCGTCTATCAGGCGTTCCTGGGCGAGGACGGGCTCAGCGGCGTCGGGGCCGGCCTTTACACCCTGCTCCCGGTCTCCATCGCCGAGGGCACATCGGAGGTGTTCCTGCAGGGCGCCGCCATCGAGAGCGAACCGCTGAACAACGCGGCATACCAGCCGGCCCTCCTCGGACGGCTCGCGAATTTCTGGCAGCTCTCCCGGAGCACCTACATGGAACTCGGCTTCACCGGGCTCGGCGCCGAGGACAGCGACAACGACCTGACGAGCAACCTCCTCGGCGCCGACGTGCGCTTCACCATCCGCCCCCCCGACGCCGGCAACCGGAAGGACATCACCTGGCGCACGGAGGGGTACAGGCTGCAGCGCGTCGGGCCCGACCCGACCACCACCCGGTACGGCATGTACTCCGACCTCAGCTGGAAGCTCAGCCAGCGATGGATCCTGGGTGCCCGGTACGACTTCGTGGAGGCGCCCTTCGGTCCGGAGGACGACACCTGGCGCGCCACCGCCGTCGCCACCTGGTGGCAGAGCGAGTTCGTGTACCTGCGCCTGCAGGCGTACCGCAATCACCTCGAGTCCACCGGATCGCTGGACAACCTCACGCTCCAGGTCGTCTGGGCGATGGGCCCCCATAAACACGAGAACTACTGACATGCTCTCATCGGCATTGCTGTTCTTCGCGGCGGTCTGGCTGGCGCCGCCTGCTGCCCAGGTCAAGGTCGTCACGAGCCTCACCACCTACGGCTCCATCGCCCGGGAAATCGTGGGAGACCGCGGCACCGTCGCCTCGATCGCCCAGGGCGACGAGAACCCGCACTTCGTGCAACCGAAGCCGAGCTTCGTGGCCCTGCTCCGCGACGCCGATCTCTTCGTGACCACCGGGCTCGACCTCGAGCTCTGGGTGCCGACCCTGCTCGACCGGGCCGGCAACCGCAAGATCATGGAGGGCGGGCCCGGCTACGTGGCCGCGTACACCGGCATCACGCTGCTCGAGGTGCCGGTGTCGCTCAGCCGCGCCGGTGGTGACATCCACGCCGAGGGCAATCCGCACATCCACACCGACCCGATCAACGGCATCCTCATCGGGCGGAACATCCTGGCCGGCCTGCTCAAGGTGGACGCCGCAAACGCCGAGTATTACCGCGCGCGCGAGCTCGACTTCGAGAAGCGGGTTCTCGAGGCCACCATCGGCAAGGAGCTCGTCGGCGTCCTCACGCCGGCCACCGCCTTCAACCTCCTCAAGACCGGCCAGTTCGACGGGTTCATCCAGAAGACGGTCCTCCACGGCAAGCCGCTCGCCGACCAACTCGGCGGCTGGCTCCACGAGGGGCGCGCGTTCCGCGGGAAGGAAATGACCTGCTACCACAAGGAGTGGTCCTATTTCAGCGCGCGATTCCAGGTGACGTGCGTGGCGTACGTCGAGGCCAAGCCGGGCATCCCGCCGACACCAGGGCATGTCGAGGAGGTCATCGCGCTGATGAAGGAACGACTGGTACCGGTGCTGTTCGCCACGAACTACTACCCGCGCTCGCAGATCGAGCAGGTGGCGGCCAAGACCGGCGCCGCCGCCGTCATCGTGCCGGAGAACACCTTCGGTGCGCCCGGTGTCACCACCTACATCGACCTCGTCAACACCTGGGTCACCGGCCTCGCCGCCGGCTTCGGAAAGAAGAACTGAGCCGATGCTCGACCTGATCCTACCGCCGCTGGCGGCCTGCATGGTGATCGTGGCCATCCACTCCTACCTCGGGCTCCACATCATCGCGCGCGAGGTCATCTTCGTGGACCTCTCCCTGGCCCAGATGGCCGCGCTCGGCTCCACGGTGGCCATCTTTGCCGGCTCCGAGCCCGGCTCCACGATGTCCTACGTCTATGCGCTGGGGTTCACCACGATCGGCGCGGCGCTGTTCGCACTCACGCGGACCCACGAGAAGGGCCGGGTGCCGCAGGAAGCCATCATCGGGATCGTGTACGTGGTGGCGTCGGCGGCGGCGATCCTCGTGGCCAACCGCGTTCCGCGCGGCGGGGAGGCCATCACGGACATCCTGGTAGGGAGCCTGCTCTGGGTCACCTGGCCCGCCATCCTCAAGATGGCGGGGGTCTACGCCCTCCTCGGCGTCTTCCACTTCGTGCTCCGGAAGCGCTTTCTCACCATCTCCTTCGAGCCGGAAAAGGCGCTGGCCAACGGCTGGAGCATTCGCTGGTGGGACTTCTGGTTCTATCTCAGTTTCGGCGTGGTGATCACCCTCTCGGTCCCCATTGCCGGCGTGCTGCTGGTCTTCTCCTTTCTTGTAGTGCCGGCGGCGGCCGCGTTCCAGTTCACCTCCAACCAGAAGTACATGGCGATCACCTCCTGGCTCACCGGCATTGCCGCCTCCGCGGCGGGCATCGCGGTGTCGTTCAAGTACGACCTGCCGACCGGGCCGGTGATCGTTTGCGCGTTCGGGTTGATGTTGCTCCTGGCGTTCGGCGTTCGTCGGGTGGTGCGAAGGACGGCCTAGCGCGGGCGTCGACCGCGCCACACCGCCGTAGCCTCCCTCAGGGCGCCCGCGCCACTACGTACAGATACCGCAGTGGCACGGCGCCCGTGTTCACCACGTCATGGGTCGTCTGCGGGGGGCAATACGCCACCGACCCCGGCACCAGGGAGAGGGTCGCACCCCCAGCGACGCGCACCTCTCCCGATCCCGCCAGCACGATCACGACCTCCTCGTACCCTTCGGTGCTGTGCTCCCCGACCGCGGCGCCCGGCGCCAGGATGACCTGCCCCGAGCGCATGGTGACCGTCTCCGGCGGGCCGCCGAGGACCCTGGCGTACTCGCTGGCGGCGGCGTCGAGCTGGACGACGTGCGGCACCGGCCTGCCCGGGAGGCCCTGGGCAGCGAGCGCGCCGGGCAGGACAACGAGGAGCTGGAGGGCCAGGAGGGTCGGGCGCATGATGCGCTCCTCAGCGTGGCGTGGACGGCGACGGCGACGACGCCGCGAAGGGATCGGCAAAGCGCGGGTCGTGCAGGAACTTCTCGTCGGTGAGCGACTCGAGGAACGCCACGACGTCGTCGATTTCCGCTTCCGTGATGTCGAAGCCGCGCACCAGGCCGGACTTGAGCGGGCTCAGGCTGCCGTCGCCGGCGTAGGGGCCGGAGTCCACCAGCCGCCCGCCGCGCGCGTAGTGCCGGATGACGTCGCGCAGCGTGGCGAGGCTGCCGTCGTGCATGTACGGCGCCGTGACGGCGACGTTGCGCAGCCCCTGCGGCCGGAAGCGCCCGCGGTCGGCCGGGTTCAGCGTCAACTCATACAGCCCCTGGTTGCCCGTCGGGTAGCTCCCGTCCCCGCCGATGTTGTACAGCCCGTTGTTGAAGAAGGGGTAGGTGACGGTGCCCGCCGTCGTGCCGGCATCGCGGTACGAGGTCGAGAGATTCACGCCGCTGTGGCAGTGAAAACACTCGAGCCGTTCGGAGTTGAACAGCTTGAGGCCCCGGACCTGCTGCGCGGTAAGCGCCAGCGGGTCCCCCCGGTAGTAGCGGTCGTAGGGACTGTCCGACGAGATGAGCGTCCGGGTGAAGCTGGCGAGCGCGAAGATGACCTGGTTGATGGTGGCCCCCGGCGGGCTGTTGGGAAAGGCCGCCTTGAACATCGCCCGGTAGGTGCTGTCGTCGTCGAAGCGCTGCAGCACCTCGGCGCGGTTTCCGTCGAGCACGCCGAGTTCGATGGGGTTGTCCGACAGCAACGGCACTTTGATCTGGTCCTCCAGTTCGAGGAGGACGTTGTTGCCCCAGGTCAGCGTGCTGAAGTAGGCGGTGTTCGCCAACCCCTGGCTGTTCCGGCGCAGCACGTGCCCAGTCGAGCCGGCGGGCGTGGCCTGGCTGTCGGTGAAGGCGAGTCGCTGCTCGTGGCAGGACGCGCACGTCTGCGTCTGGTTACCGGAAAGGCGTGGATCGTAGAACAGCCGGCGGCCGAGGGCGATCTTCTGGGGCGTCAGCGGGTTGTACTCGGGAATCGCCGGGGTGGCGAACTCCGCGGGGAGCCGCAGGAGTTCGCGCACCGAATCCCCGGCCGCCGGCTCGGTCGGGGTGTCGCCGCAGGCCAGCGCTGCCCCGACCAGCAGGACGGCGCCGACCTGGCGCCAAGCGTAACGTGGCGCGCGTGGCATCGGGCTACTGGACCACGAAGACGGCATTGGTCGCCGCCGACGCCACGCCGGTCATCGCGTCCAACCCGAAGTTCGCGAAGACGATCGGCGTGTCGGGCTGCATGGGCATCGAGTGCGTGGCCACGCCGGGCACCAGCGGGCCGCCCATGGTCTGCTCCACCTGGAAATCGAGGTTGGCCAGCATGGCCCCGACGTCCACCGCCACCGTGTCGGTCATGTGGAAATGGTCGTAATGGACCGTCGGGGTGTTGATGAGGTCGCACGTTTCCCGGTCGGTCATGGCGCGCGTGCCGTCGCCACCGCAGCCGGTGCTGCCCACGTGCACGTAGCCTTCGCCCGGCGTGCCGCCATCGGCCATCGTGAAGTTCAACACGAAGTGCCGGTACGCGTAGGCCCACGACCAGTGCATTTCCGCCAGGGGGGACGGGGCGTCGGCGTCGGTGTGCGTGGCGAGGATCGTCTTCATCAGGTGCTGCGGGACCCCGACGTCGAAGCTGATGCTGTGGACCTCGCCCGGGACGCTCTGGCCGGTGATGACGGTGTTGGTCCGGGCGGTCCCCTCCGGCGCGCTCAGGCCGGCCCCGCCGCAGGCCCCGCCCGTCGTCGAGGTCAAGTCGATCAGCGCCACGTCGCCGTCATCGCTGTTGTACTGGAAGTCGTTGGACGCCAGTTCGACCGGCACCTCGTCGCCGGCCTCGTTGTAGAACTTCAGGTTGCTGACGTAGAACCGCAGGTCGCTGAGTTCGACCGACACGGTGCCGCCGGCCCCGAGGTTTGACAGCACCGAGCCGCAGCCGACCGCGTTGCCCTGGTACACGGCCGCGAAGTTGAGGGTGAAGGGATCCAAGTCCTCCGGGGAGGAGGATTCGCATGCGGTGGCGACGAGCGCCGCCGCGCCAAGGGACGCCAGCGTGCGGACCGCACGCGGCAGGGTGGACAAATGCATTGGAAGCTCCGCTCCATGGGACATCGTTGTGGATTCGCCTGACTCGCGCTCGATGGCCCGCCCGGACAAGTGCCGGGCCTGGCGAGCGCGATGCGGCGGAGCGTGCGGGGCAGGCTCCGTCGGCGGCACGAGAAAACTCGGGTCAGGCGAGGTGCGGAGGGGCGTTCGCGAAGGGGAGGGTGTACCTGGGAGTCGACCGGCGTGGCAGCGCGCGTCCCGCCGTCCTGTCCTCCCGGACCAGCTGGACAGGCAGCCCGACGACATGCGGCGCGGCGGGCATGGCCACACGGCCGACGTGACAGGAATTGCCGACGCAACAGTCGGGGATCTTGGAGGGAGCCGACGGCGCCTGATCGTGCTCGTGGCCCGCCGGCGCCGTGACCGGCGCTTCGGCGGCCTGATGGTGCGGCGCAATCCCGGCCGCATCCGCCTGGCATCCATGCGGAAGACCCGGGACCAGGGAGTTGACCCCGAACCCGATCGCCAGAATGGCGCCACAGGCACGCAACCACCGGGAAGGCATGATCGGCAAATATCCTCGGAACAACCCCTGGCCGCAACGGCCACCACGAGCTCGCGGCGCTGGCAGATCGGGGCCGGAGCAGTTCCCGCGTTTTTTCATGCAATTTCGCGCTTCGCCCGTGCAATTCCTGTCCGAAAGGTTGCATTTCTTGGACAGGGCAGGCGCAAGAAGAATCAAATCGCGATCGCATAACCACTTAGGAACGAACTGCCCCCCTGCCCCGCAGACCCGCTGCCCCGCCGATTCCGGCCCCCATCCTGCACCTTCCTCCCTGTCCAGGAGGATTCCACCCATGAGTCGATTGTTCCTCGTCGCCACCGCCTTGGCGCTCTTCGTGACGCCGGTCACCGCCCAGAACCCGAACGTCCGCCAGGGTTTCTGGTACGGATTCGGCTTCGGCGTAGGCTCCGGAAAGCTCCACTGCGACATCTGCAACGACCAGAGCGGTACCGACCTCACTGCGTCGGCCCGCGCCGGCTGGGTGCTGTCGCCCTCGTGGCTCCTCGGCGCCGAGCTCGACGGCTGGACCAACTCGCAGGACGTGGCGACCCGCCGCTCATGGAGCCTGAGCGCGGTGGCGCTCTGGTACCCGTGGAAGGAACGCGGCGCCTACGTGAAGGGCGGCCTCGGCATCACCGGCTACCGCGCCAGCGACTCCGTGGACGTGATCTCGACCACGCGACCGGGCGGCATCATCGGCGTCGGGTACGAATGGCGAGTCGGGAAGAAGGCCTCGATCAATCCGTACCTCAACTACCAGTACACGCTGGCCGGCGACCTCCAGTTCGAGCACACCGAGGACAACACCGTCACGACCGCCACCATCGCCAACGACGCCAGCATCTCGTCGGTGCAGTTCGGCGTCGGGCTCGTGATCCACTGAGCGGAGGACCCATGCGACACCCCACCCTGCCCATCCCGGCCGGCACGCTCGCCGCCCTCCTCCTCGGCTCCGCTGCCCTCTCGGCGTGCGCGGACGACTCGAGCGCGCCCTCCCCCCCGGTCGCCACCGGCGTGAGTGTGGCATATGACCTCTGGCGCCCCGGCCCCAACGACGACTGCACCGCGGACATTCACAACAGTTACTCGGTCGTGGGACCGGACGGAAAGCTCTACCCGACCTGGCACCCGCCCGTGGACCCGACCACCGGGTGCAGCTTCGGTCACGAGCACGGGCGCGACCCGCGCGGCTCCGACCTGTACCGCCGCACCGGCCCCATCCCCTTCGGCTACGCCAATGAGCAACTGGCCATCTGGGATCCGACGGGTGTGCGGAACGAGGACCATGTCGGCCACAAGGTCGAGTGGGAAAACGACGTGAAATTCGACCTCGGCGACGGCGTGGCGGGCTCGGTGCTGGAGGTCCGCTGCGACGTGCTCACCAAGCTCCACCAGGGCACGCACTCCAAGGACGCCTTTACCAACAACCTGCACGAGCTGGTGTACCACGTGGACTGCACCGGCGGCACCGTGATCGGCATGACCGTCATGGCCGCCATCGGCACGCCGGGGGAAATGGTCGAGTCGTGCGACCACGACGTGCACATCCCCGTGGGTGCGCCGACGCCGCTCAACAGCCCCGATGGCGGCGGCAAGCGGACCCTGCCCGACCGGGCCTGCATCGAGCAGCACATGCTGGTGCCCCCGGGCCAGAATTCCAGCTTCGGCTCCGCGCTCCACGAGAGCTGGCAGGTGTCGGCGAGCCTCCGCACCGAGTCCGGCCGGACCCTGGCCAGCGTGGACCCGTATTACCAGGTCTTCTACCCGAGCCGTTTCTACGACCCCACCCTCCCGGGGCTCACCGGGCGCACGGTGGACATGTGCTTCACCTCCGAGCCGAACGGCGATCGCGCGCGGGGCTGGCTCTGCGACCAGGCCACGGCGAACGGCACGCTGACTTCGCTGGCGTTCGACGATCCGCGCTCCCCGTTCAATGGCGTGCGGCGCCAGGTGGACATCAACGGCAACCGCATCCGCAACGCCGAGGGGCCGGAGGTCTGGTATACCGACCCCTTCGGCCGGAACGGCCGCACGCAGGCGTTCCCGGGCTCGATCCGCCAGGTCGTGGCCAAGATGGATAATGCGGATGGGTTCGAGTTTCGCGGCCCCACGATCGGCGGGAACCGGGACTATGGCGGGCCGGGGGTGCATGCACCGAATTAGGCGGGGCAGCGGGGCAGCGGGGCAGGAGAAACGGAAACGAGGGGAGATCGGTTGATCTCCCCTCGTCTTCTTGCATCCGCGCTTCCCCGCCCTCCTTACGGCCGTCGCCGCCATCCCGGTGCCACCGGCGGCGTGGACAGCGATGCCCGACGAAGGAGTTCCAGGTGCGGGGCCAGCACGTCAGCCAGCTGCTGCGCGAGCGCGATGTCGGCGCGGGTAAAGGCGTCGGCCCCGGCCGCGAGGAGCGTGAGGCAGCCGAAGATGCGCCCGCCGACCCGGAGCGGCACCACGAGCGCCGCAGTGGGCTGCCCTCCGGCCTTTTCCGCCTCGAGCTGGCGCCGCGCCGATGCGTAGGCGTGCGGCAATTCTCCGCGCAGCACCCGGCCCAGCTCGGTGCCGGCCACCGACATGAGCGGCAGGTCGGGGAGGGGCCGCGCGTCGCCAGGCGCCACGATCACCACTTCGTCGGCTTCGCCGAGGCGCAGCGCGAATTCCATCCGGTCGAACGGCAGGACCGTCGAGGCCTCGCGCGCGAAGAGCCGCGTCGCGGCGCCGACGTGCGCGGTCGTGGCGAGCACCTCCGCGATCCGGCCGAGATGCGCCGGCACGTTGCGCAGCACGCTCAGGTGCGAGCGCATGACCTGCACCTGCCAGGCGAGGAGGAAGCTGTCCACCCGCACCGCGACGAGCGGCGCCACCTGCCGCAGGAGATCGAGGTCTTCCGGGCGGAAGAAGTCGGGGCCGTTCCCGCCGAGCAGGAGATAGCCCGCCACGCGAGTCTGCGAGAGGAGTCGCACGCCGATGACGGCGCGCGCGATCGTCGGGTCCCTGCCCTGCCCCGGCGCGTCGGGGCACCACGACGGCGTGGCGTGCTGCGCATGGGTGTCGCCGACGAGGATCTCGTCCGCGTCGCCGAAGCGGGCGGCAGGATCGAACTGGTCCTTCGTGACGACCAGCGCCGGATCGGACCAGAAGGTCCCCGGGCCGTGGCGGTCGAATCGGTAATGCTCCTGGGCCGAAGCGTCGGGCACCAGGATCTGGATGCGGTCGTGGGGGAGCATCGGCTGCAACGCCTGGGACACGAACTCGGAAAACTCCCGTGGCGTGCGCGAGGCCGACTCGGCGAGGCCGAGCTTGGCCAGGAGTTCGTGGAGCTCGACGAGCTTGCGCCCCGGCTCCGAGCGGCGGCGCTCCGGCGGCGGCGGCGAGCCGTCCTCGCGCGGCGGCGCCAGCGGTTCCCTGCCCTGTCGCGCCACGCGCGCCAGCGTCGGGCCGAGCGAGTCGGCCACGTTCCGGAGGAGCACCGCCTCCGGCAGGCCGTAGCTGCCCTGTCGTAGGTCGGCGAGGAGCAGGAGCCCGACGTCGCGGTCGCCATGCGGCACCGCCATGCAGACCACCGAGGCGTAGCCGGCGGTCCGGATCCGCTGCTCCATCGTGTAGAGCTCGTCCTGCCCAAGGTGTGGTGCGGGCGTCGGCACTTCGAGATTGTCCTGAGCCAGCGCCGAGGGGCCAACCAGCACGGCTGGACCCTCGGGGGGATAGACCCAGAGCGCCATGAGGTCGTGCGGGAGTTCCGGGGCCAGTAGCCCGGAGAGCGCCTCGAGCCAGGTTTCGAGCGCCACGGCATCCCACGTGCTCCCCTTCAGGCGTAGCAGCGGGACCCTCACGTCGAGGGCCTCGATTTCGCCACCCTGCGAGGATGAGCGGTAGGAATCGCGGTGATCGTTCATGGCGCAGCATAGTGCACTTTGCATGCCCCATGGTTCGGCGAACACTGGTAACCTTATATCATACCATGTCTTACAGTGTTTTTTGGTGACTCGTTCTGGAGGGCATGGCGACTGACTCATCTTGCAAATGCCTGCTGGACAAGAACTTCAGCCCGAACCGCAGAACATATTGACATACCCCCCACCCCTATATACCTTTGGATCTGGTTTCGCCGCTGCATTCCTGGCGTTGCCGGGAGAGAATCCGACGTCTCAAGGGATGGCAGAAACAGTTAGTTGTCTTCACTACTACGCGACGAGAACATGGAAAAGCTCACGCTGCACATCGAAGGCATGTCCTGCGCGCACTGCCTCAATGCCGTGAACAAGGCTCTCAACTCGCTCGACGGCGTGGAAATCGAATCGGTCAAGATCGGCCGCGCCGAGGTGCGCTTCGACCCTTCCAAGGCGGACCCCACGACTATCGCCGCGGCAGTGTCCGAGCAGGGCTACCGCGCCACGCCGGCGCCCAGCGCAGGTTGACCTCCCAGCCATGACCACCGCCACCGAGCGGGCCACCATCCCCGTGACTGGCATGACCTGCGCCGCCTGCAGCGCGCGCATCCAGCGCACGCTCGAGCGGGCACCAGGGGTCGCCTCGGCAAACGTCAACCTCATGACCAACTCGGCCACCGTGGAGTTCGACCCCACGGTCTCCTCGCTCGACGCCCTCATCGCCACCATCAAGGACACCGGATACGGGGCCGAGCTTCCCCGCCCCGATGCGGCGGTCGGCGAGGCCGAAACGGCCGACGAGCTCCGGCTCGCGGAAGAGCGGGCCGTCCTGCGCCGGAAGGTGACGGTCAGCCTCGTCGCCGCTGCCGTCGCCATGCTCATCGGCATCCCGCTCGGCGAGGCAGCCGCGGCCCAGGGCGCCGACGATCCGCTCATGCACCTCATGATGCCGCTCGGCCACGCCCTTCGGTCGATCGCCCCTGGCATTTTCACGGTGAGCGCCGACGCATGGCGCTGGACGCTTCTCCTCCTGACCCTCCCCATCGTGTTCTGGGCCGGCCGCCACTTCTACGTGCGGGCCTGGGCCGCCGCGCGGCACGGCGGCGCCGACATGAACACGCTCGTGTCCGTGGGCACCGGGGCGGCATTCCTCTTCAGCGTCGCGATGACGGTGGGCGGGCCTTTCTTCGTGGCGCGAGGCGTCGAACCGCACGTGTACTACGAAGCCGTGATCTGGATCATCGCCCTGATCCTCCTCGGCAACTACCTCGAGGCCCGCGCCAAGGGCCGGACCTCGGCTGCCATCCGGAAGCTGGTCGCGCTCCGGCCGGACACCGCGCACGTCCTGCGGGGCGGGGAAGTCCTCGACCTGCCGCTCGACGAAGTCCGTACCGGCGACGAGCTGCTCGTCCGCCCTGGCGAGACCATTCCGGTGGACGGCGTCGTTCTCGAGGGCACCACCAGCGTGGATGAGGCGATGCTCACGGGCGAACCGACCCCGGTGGCCAAGCGCATGGGGAGCCCCGTGGTCGGCGCCACCCTCAACCGAGCCGGGGCCATCCGGATGCGCGCCACGCGCGTCGGCGGCGACACCGTCCTCGCGCAGATCATCCGGATGGTGCGCGAGGCACAGGGCGCCAAGGCGCCTATCCAGCAGCTCTCCGATCGGATCGCCGGCATCTTCGTGCCGGTGGTCATCGTCATCGCCCTCGGCACCTTCGCGGCCTGGTACTTCGTCGGGCCCGAGCCGCGGGTCGTGCGGGCACTCGCCGCCGCCGTCACAGTACTCATCATCGCCTGCCCGTGCGCCATGGGGCTCGCCGTGCCGACCGCCGTCATGGTGGCCACGGGCCGCGGGGCGGAGCGGGGCGTGCTGTTCAAGGGCGGGAACATCCTGCAGCGCGCCGCCGAGCTCGACGTGGTGGTGCTCGACAAGACCGGCACCATCACGGCGGGGAGCCCGGCGGTCACCGACGTCTGGGCGCTCGGGGCGGGGAAGGACGCCGAGATGCTCGGGGCCGCGGCCGCCCTCGAGAGAATGAGCGAGCATCCCCTCGGCGAGGCCATCGTGGCCGAGGCACACGCGCGTGGGTTGGCCATCCCGGAGGTCGCGGAGTTCCAGGTGACGCCGGGCAAGGGCGCGGTGGGCGTCGTGAGCGGCGTCGGCGTCATCGTCGGCAATCGCGCCATGCTCACCGACTGGGGCGTGGACCCGTCGTCGCTCGCCGCCGAGGCGGACCAGCTCGCGGCCCGCGGTGCCACGCCGGTCCTGGTGGCCATCGGGGGCGAGTCCGCCGGCATCATCGCCGTGGCCGACCCGGTCAGGCCGAGCAGCGCCGCGGCGGTGGCGGCGCTCCGCTCCCTGGGCCTGGAGGTCGTGATGCTCACCGGCGACGCCCGCGGCACGGCTGAAGCCGTCGCTCGGCAGGTCGGGATCACGCAAGTGATCGCAGAGGTGCTGCCGGAGCACAAGCGGGACGAGGTGCAGCGGCTGCAGGGGGAAGGGAAGGTGGTCGGGATGGTGGGCGACGGGCTCAACGACGCGCCGGCCCTGGCCCAGGCCGACGTCGGCATCGCCATCGGCACCGGCACCGACGTGGCGGTCGAGGCCGGCGACGTGACGCTCATGCGCGGCGACCTGGCCGGGGTTCCCGAGGCGGTGCGGCTGGCGCGCCGCACGCTCCGCGTCATCAAGCAGAATCTCTTCTGGGCGTTCGCGTACAACGTGGTGGGCATCCCGGTGGCAGCGGGCGCGCTCTACCCGATGTTCGGGCTGCTCCTTACACCGACGATGGCGGCTGCGGCCATGGCGGTGAGCAGCGTCTCCGTGGTCACCAACAGCCTGCGCCTCCGGAGGGCCTGATGCATACCCCGACACCCGGCCACGAGACCCCGTCCGACGGGAGCTTCGCCCCCTGCGCCTGCCCCCGTCCGGGCGACGGCGAACACGCGGTGGCAGTGGATCCGGAACTCAAGGCGTCGGCGCTCACCCGGCTCCGGCGGATCGAGGGGCAGGTGCGCGGCCTGCAGAAAATGGTGGAGGAGGAACGCTACTGTGCCGATGTGCTGACCCAGATCTCGTCCGTCCACGAGGCGCTTCGTGGCGTGGCGCGCATCCTGTTCCGGAACCACCTGGAGCACTGCGCCGCCAGCGCGATCCGCTCGGGGCAGCCCGAGCAGACCGGGGCGATGTATGATGAGTTGGTGGAGTTGATGTACAGAAGCGCCCGATAACGGGCGGGGAGGCGGCGAAGCGGGGAAGTGAACCGGTCGGGGTGGGGAAGGGCCCTCCCCGCTGGCCCGCTTCCCCGCCTTAGATCCCTGCCTTCACGACCGGATGCGTCGCCGTCGTTCTCGCCGCCACGAAGGCGATGTCCCGCAGCACGGTGCGCACGCCGAAGAAGAGCACCACACCCCCGGCAATGGACGCCGCCGGAAGGATGAAGATGGCGCGGTCGATCCCGAAGCGATCGGACAGGAAACCCACCAACGGCAGCGCGATCGCGTCGCCCGCCACGTGGATGAAGAGCAGGTAGGCGCCCATCACGGTGGCGCCGATCCGCGCCGGCACCACGTCGAACACAGCCGCGATGACCGGGCCGTTGTACAGGGTCAGGAAGAAGAACGCCGCCGTGAACACCGGGACGAAGAGCGACATGTCCCGCACCGCCAGCAGCCAGAGGCCGAGCGGCCCGCCAAGCAGGAGCCCGAGGGTCGAGACGATCATACGGCTCCGCCCTGTGTACCTCCCCAGCCAGTCGGCCAGGAACCCCCCGGCAAGGGTGCCGGCCGTCCCGGCCAGCAATCCCCACTTGCCGAGCAGCAGCGTCCCCTCCGCCAGGCTCATCCCATGCGTCCGGGCCATGAAGGTCGGCGCCCAGCCCACCAGCCCGTTCATGCCGAAGGCCACGAGCGCGCCGCCGACGAACAGGTACTTCAGCGTCGGCGTCCGGAAGACGGTGTCCACCGCGAGCCGCATCTCGCCGAGCGCGTCGTTCATGCTCTCCGACGGCAGGAAGTCGAAGATCGTCTCCTTCCGGCGGTTGGCACGGACCACCAGGACCAGGTTGCCGGCGAGTCCGAGCCCGATGCCGGCGGCGAGCGCGGCGGCGTCGAGGCTCGAGCTGGCACCGAACCGGCTGTCGAGAATCCACGCGGCGAGGAGGCCGCACGCCGACCCGAGCAGGAGCGGCCACGCCACCTTGAACGCGCCAGTGGCCCCCATCTCGAGCTGGCGCCAGTACTGCCGCACGGTGAGCGTCGGGGGCGGCCGGTTGGGGTCGGTCAGCCGTGCCACGAGCGCCGCGAGCAGGAGTCCCGGCACCGCCACCGCCATCATCGAGATCCGCCAGCCGTAGAACGTCTCGAGCTGCCCGCCCAGCGTGATCCCGAGGATCCCGCCGACGGGAATGCCGGCGGAAAAGATCCCCATGGCCACGGCGCGGCGGCGGCCTGGGAAGTAGTCCGCCACCAGCGAGGCGGCGGCGGCGGTAAAGGCGGCGGTCCCGATCCCCACGGCTGCTCGGGTCGCGAAAAGCCCCCAGAAGCCGCGCGAGAAGCCGGCGAGGAAGGCGAAGACGCTCCAGATCACCACGCCGGCGGTGGCCACCGCGCGCCGGGACCGCAGGTCACTCAGGACGCCGAACGGGAAGACGGCCACCGAAAAAAGCAGGACGAAGGCAGACGCCACCCAGCCGATGTGGGTGTCGGTGAGGTGAAGATCGAATTCGATGGGTGGGACGAGCGCAAAAATGACGTTTCGGTTGACGTAGCTCAGCAGCTTGAGGACGGCCAGGAGCGCGAGCGCGTACCAGGCGTACGCGCGCGTCGGTCCTGGAAAGGGCGGCAGGCTAGCGGCCACCCCGATCTCCCTTGGCTTCGTCGGCCCGCTGGTCGCGGAAGGCCAGCGCGGCACGATACTCGGTCACGAGCCGCTCCATCATGGCGTCACGGCGGTCGTACAGCCGCTTGATCGGCCGGGGTGGAACCCGCTGGAGCGCGTAGGCCGTGAGGAGGGGCAGGGTGATCGTGTTGTCGGCGTAGCATACGACGGTGCCGGGCAGCTGGTCGGGGTCGATCTTGCCCCAGCTCACCGCCTCGTTGGGTGTGGCCCCGGAAAGGCCGCCCACGTCGGGGCGCGCATCGGTCATCTGCAGGAAGTAGTCGTGCCCACGCTCGTCGATGCCGAGCACCTCCTGGATCTGGGGCTCGGTCTGCAGCATGAAGTTTTTCGGGCTCCCGCCGCCGGCGATCAGCACGCCGCTCTTGCCGCCGGTCCGCTTGGCCTCCAGCACGATGGCGGCCGTCTCGTTCACGTCGGCGCTGACGTCGAAGCGCAGAAGGCTTCCGGCCAGCGCCTGCTCGGCCACGTTCATGCCGATGGAGCTGTCGCCCGGCGAGCTGGTGTAGATCGGCACCCCGAGTTCGTGCGCCCGCGACAGGACGGAGCGCTTGGAGAGCCCGAGCGCCGCCTCGCGACCGCGGAGGTAGCCGCCCAGGAGGTAGTGATACTCCGCCGAGCTCATGGCGCGCTGGAACTCGGGCCGCGCCGAGACCTCCCGCACGAAGGCGTCGGTGGAGAGGAGCACGTCGTAGTCGAAGAAGATGTCGTAGATCCGCACCACGCCCTTTTCGCGGAGCTCGACGTCGTCGGCGTCGTGCCGGCCCTGGTGGAGGGCCAGCCCCAGCGCGAAATGCGCGTCGTGGTACAGGTTGGCGCCGGTGGAGATGATCCAGTCCACGAACCCCGCCTCCATCAGCGGGATCAGGCAGCTCATCCCGATTCCGGCCGGCGTCATCGCACCGGTGAGGCTCATGCCGACAGTGGTATCGGGCTGGAGCATCCGTTTCGTGAAGAGATGGCACGCCTCGCGGAGCCGCCCGGCGTTGTAGGCCAGGAAGGCGTTGTCCACCAGGTCGGCCACCAGTTCCTGGCCGCTGATGGCGGTCGGGTCAATCCGCTTGCCGCGGAGGTAGGGGCCCGAGGGACGAGTCATCTGGTACTCCGGTGTCGGCTGAAGGTCAGGCCCGCCTGGAGCGGGCGTCGAGGACGATGCGGACGGCCTCTTCCGGGTCGTCGGTCACGTGAAAGAGCGTCAGGTCCGCGGCGTCGATGTTGCCCGCGCCCGCCACGGTGCGCGAGAGCCACTCCACCATCCCCTCCCAGTAGGCCCGCCCGAAGAGGATCACCGGGAACGACTTCACCTTGCCGGTCTGGATCAGGGTCAGCGCCTCGAAGAGCTCGTCCATCGTGCCGTAGCCGCCGGGAAAGACGATGAACGCGGTGGCGTACTTCACGAACATCGTCTTCCGCACGAAGAAGAACTTGAAGAGCAGGTTCTTCGTGAGGTAGGGGTTGTTGCCCTGCTCGAAGGGGAGCTCGATGTTGCACCCCACCGATTCGCCGCCGGCCTCCTTGGCGCCGCGGTTGCCCGCCTCCATGATGCCGGGGCCGCCACCGGTGATGACCGGGATGCGATGCTCGGCGAGCAGCCGCGCCACCTCCACGGCATCCCGGTAGTAGCGATCGTTCGGCTTGGTGCGCGCCGACCCGAAGATCGACACGCCGTTCTCGATCGAGGCCAGGTTGTCGAAGCCCCAGACGAATTCGCCCATGATGCGGAGCACACGCCAGGAGTCGCTGACCCGGAGCGCCGTGGCGCGCTGGCGCTCCTCGACGGTGGCGAATCGCTCGAACAGGAGTTCGTCTTCGGTCAGGCTCCGGTCGATCGGTCGCTCGGAGGGGACGGGGGCGTCAGCGGCCATGGGTCAGGCACTCCAGCAGGGCCCGGTGGTCGTCGGGCAGGTTATAGAAGTAGGGGGACACCCGCACATGGCCCGGCCGCGCGTCCACGATGAACCCCGCCTCAGCCAGCCGGCGCACGTCGGTGTGCGGGTCGTCCGAGGGCAGCATCACGATGGCGCTTCGCTCCTCCGGCCGCGGCGCGACCCTCGGCCTGAGGCCCTGGGCCAGTGCGCTGGCAATCAAGTCCTCGGTGAGCGCGGCGGTGGCGGCCCGGATCGCGGGCACGCCGAGTTCCTCGATGACGTCGAGCCCGCCCAGTTGGGCGTACACCGGCATGAGCGGCGGGGTCCCCGCTTCGAGCCGCCGCGCGTCGTCGTGAAACTCGAACGCGCGCGGGTCAAACTTGAACTGTTCGCGGTGCGCAAACCAGCCCGTCACCGAGGGGCGGAGCGCCGCCAGCAGGTCGGGCCGTGCGTACAGGAATGCGACCCCCGTTCCGCCGAGCAGCCACTTGAGCCCGCCGCCGAGGTAGAAGTCCACGTCCAGCGCGCGGACGTCCACCGGGAGCTGGCCCGCGGCCTGGTAGCCGTCCACGAGGCAGAGCGCGCCCGCCCGGTGGGCGATGGCGCTGATGGCGCCCGCGTCCTGGATGGCCCCGCTCGTGAAGAAGACATGGCTGGTGGCCACCAGGGCGGTCCGCCGGTCCACCGCCCGTTCGTACATCTCGAGCGGCACGCCGACGCCGTCCGGGCTCTCGAGCACCACGACCTCCACCCCCTCCCGCGCCTTGGCCATCCACTGGTAGCCGATGGTCGGGAAGTCGAGGCTGGTGACCACCACCCTCGGGCGGCTGTTGTAGTCGAGCGCCGACGCCACCACGCCGAGGGCGCTCGACACGTTGGGGTGGAGGGCGACGGACCCTGGAGCGGCGCCAAGCAACTGGCCGTAGCGCGCGCGCAGCT
The DNA here is from genome assembly GCA_022710485.1 of Gemmatimonadota bacterium. GTDB lineage: Bacteria > Gemmatimonadota > Gemmatimonadetes > Gemmatimonadales > GWC2-71-9 > SPDF01. The sequence continues at coordinate 138,261 of JAKLGU010000003.1, forward strand.
CCTCGAGCGCCGCCCACCAGGTGTCGTACCAGGCCGAGGCGCCGCGGGTGTCCCAGAGGTCGAGGTAGGCGTTGACCCTGGCGCGCGAGCGGCGGCTGAGCGCGCCAAGGGAGCAGCTGTTCAGGTAGGTGCACCGCTCGAAGATCGGGAACTCGGCGCGCAGCTGTCCGGGGGTGAGCTGAAGCACGCCGCTACTGGTTCCCAAAGGTCCAGCTCAGGCCGGAGTTCACGCCATAGTCGTTGCCCGACGTCCCGGAGGGAGGCTGGGTGTCCCAGTTGCCATAGAACGACAGGTTCCAGTTGATGGTGCCGAACAGCTTGAGGAAGTACGAGGCGTTGGTGTTGAAGAAGAACCGGCCCGGCTCGGTGAGCGAGGGAATGGCGTCGATGGTCAGGTTCAGTGACGTCCGCTTGAACATCACGTAGTTGAGCGTGCCGAGCAGCATGACGCCGACGAGATTTTCGGAGGTCGCCGTGGTTACGGAGGACTCGTAGTTGGTGTTCTGGTAGACCAGGCCCCCGACGACGCTGGCGCGCAGGTTGCTCGTCTTCTTCAGGTACCGGCCGACGCCGCCGCCAAAGTTGGCCTGGAGGCTGATCTGCTGTTCGGCGCTCTGGAGGCCGCTCGCGAAGCCAGTGTAGTACCAGTTGTTCCATCGCATCAGGTGCGCACCGACGACCGTCATCTGGTTGCGCGTCGACGCGTCGACTCCCGAGCTGCTGGAAAGGTTAGAGTTGAATGTGAGCGCGGCGCTCCACCTCGGGCGCGGGTAGTTGACGTTGGACGCGATGTTGTACGTGGTGGTGTTGTTGCCTTTCGCATAGCTGATGCCAGAGGTCAGGTTTCCGTTGAGGCGGCCAAAGAACGAATCCGATGTCCGGCTCAATCCGGCGATCCTCGACTTGTCGAACACCAGGCGCTCCCCGCCGGCTTGCTCGATCTCGACCAGCACTGAATCGCTCCCCTCCACCGGATGGACCGAGATATGCCCCGTGTACACGGAGCCGTCGTCGAGTTCTACCAGGAAGAGCTGCGGGCTTTCGATGCGCGCGATGCGCGACCAGTTCACCGAGATGGTCCCGTCCACGTAATCGAGCCCCACATAGACCGCGCCGGCGTCCATTGTCTTGATCTCGCACGTCATCCGGTCACCGTTCCGCATGTGCAACACGTCCGTCTTCGGCCCGAGGAAAACCGTCGGGCCGGCGAGGATGGCGGCGCTCAGAAAGACAGAGCCGAAGAGCATACGAGTACCCGGTGCGGAAGTGTGTCGATCGAGCCGGCCTGAATACTACCGCCGGCGTGGCGGACCGGCACCTTCCGACCCCGCCCCCTGTGCCCCTCAGTCCCCGGTCCCCAGCCCTCTTATATTCCCCCCATGCCTTCCAGCCCCGGCCACCCTGAGCACCCCGATGCGGCCCGGTACCGCGGATCCTGGGTCGGGCTGCTCCTCGGCGCCGCCGTCCGGGCCGCGGCGAACCCGCGGCTCGCGATCGACCTGCTCCGGACTGGCTGGGCCTTCCGACGGCGTCGCTGGTGGGCCGCGGCCCCGTTCCTGCCGACCCCAGACGTGACCTATCTCCGGTGGCGGATGTATACCGCCTATGGCTCCGAGGATGCCGTGCCGCCCCTCGAGGACATGCTGCGGTTCGTCCGGTGGCGCCGCGAGACGATGGGGCTCTGAACCCCATGGCATCCGCGCCGAAGCTCTCCACGTGGCCGCGGGTGGTCATCGTGGGCGGCGGGTTCGCCGGGTTGTATGCCGCGAAGGCGCTGCGCACCGCCCCCGTGCGCATCACCGTCGTCGACCGCACCAACTATCACCTCTTCCAGCCGATGCTCTACCAGGTGGCCACCGCCGCCCTGGACACCAGCGACATCGCCTCGCCGATTCGGTCCATTCTCCGACACCAGCGGAACACCGAGGTCCTCATGGCCGACGTCACGGCCGTGGACACCGCGGCGCGGCGGTTGGGCCTGGCCGACGGGACGGAACTCGCCTACGACTATCTCCTGCTCGCGCCGGGGGTCCGCCATTCCTATTTCGGGCATGACGACTGGGAGGCCTCCGCGCCGGGGCTCAAGACGGCGGACGACGCCGAGGACATCCGGCGCCGCGTGCTGCTGGCGTTCGAGGCGGCGGAGCGGGAAACCGACGTGGAGAAGCGCCGTGCCCTGCTGACCTTCGTGGTGGTGGGTGGCGGTCCGACCGGCGTCGAGGTGGCGGGCGCGCTGGCCGAGATTCGCCAGTACGCGCTCAAGCGGGACTTCCGCCGGATCGACCCCCGGGCCGCCACCGTCATGCTCCTCGAGGGGGGGCGGCAGCTCCTGCCGAGCTACCCGGCCGAGCTCGGCGATCGCGCCCGGGAATCGCTCCGCCGGCTGGGCGTGGATGTCCGCACCGAAACCTTCGTGACGGAGGTGCAGGCGGACCACGTGAGCGCCGGCCGGCTCAGGATTCCGACCCATACCGTGGTCTGGGCTGCGGGCAACCGCGCCAGTCCGCTCCTCGCCACGCTCGGCGCGCCGCTCGACAAGTTTGGCCGCGCGCTGGTCGAGCCCGATTGCTCGGTTCCGGGGCACCGCGAGGTGTTCGTCCTCGGCGACGCCGCCGCTTTTCCGGGGAAGGACGGGAATCCGCTCCCGGGGCTTTGTCCTGTGGCCATTCAGCAGGGGAAATATGCCGCCGCCACCATCCGCGCAGACCTGGTTGGCAAGCCGCGCCGCCCGTTCTCCTACCTGGACAAGGGGCAGCTGGCCGTCATCGGCCGCGGTCGCGGGGTCGCCGACTTGGGTCCGCTCCATTTCCACGGCTTCATCGCCTGGCTGGCCTGGATCTTCGTCCACATCTTCTTCCTGATCGGCTTCCGCAATCGCCTCGTCGTGTTGATCGACTGGGCCATCTCGTACGTGACCTACGCACGTGGCGCCCGGGTCATCACCGGACACCCACGGACAGAACCCGGGCCCCACCCGTGACGCTCACCGCCGGCGACGTGAAGGCGCGCGCCGCAGAGCTCGGCTTCGTGGCGTGCGGGATCACCGACCTGGCCCCCTCCATTCGCGCACCAGCGCTCACCCGCTGGCTCGAGAAGGGCTATGGGGGGAACATGCGGTACCTCAACCGCCAGGCGAAGAAGCGAAAGGACCCGCGGCTCATCGACCGTGATGCGACGAGAACAGTTGTTATTCTTGATAACTACTACTATCAGGAGACGGAGGTTGATCCGGATAGTCCAAGGACCGCAAGATATAGTCGTAGCACGGACTACCACATTTCTACTTACAGCAGGATCAATCAGTTAGCAGAATTTCTCGTCGACCACGGCGCCAGGACCGCCCGCCCGTACGTCGACACCGGCCCAGTGCCTGAACGCGAGCTCGCCGAACGAGCCGGACTGGGCTGGATCGGCAAGAACACCATGCTCATCAGGCCCGGCCTCGGCTCCTGGTTCGTCATCGGGAGCATCTTCACCGACTTGCCGCTCGAAATCGACCAGCCCCTCAACACCGATCACTGCGGCAGCTGCACCAAGTGCCTCGATGCCTGCCCCACCTCAGCTTTCATCGAACCGTACGTCCTCGACGCCACCAGGTGCATCTCCTACCTCACCATCGAGTACAAGAGTGAGATTCCGGCCGAACTGGCCGGCCAATTCGGCGGCTGGGCGTTCGGCTGCGATATCTGCAACGAGGTCTGTCCGTGGAATTTGCGCTTTGCGGCGGAATCCACCGTTCCGGAGTTCCGTCCGCGCGGCGATTTGCGAGAGGCCGGCGAAGACTTCTTCGAGCGGATGACCGAAGTGGAGTTCCAGGCGAAGTTCGCGGACACGCCGCTGGCTCGGCCCGGGCTGGCCCGGATGCGGAGGAACTGGCGGCTGGCCTGGGCCAGCTTGCGTGGCGCTCAGCGCCGCGCGGCCACCGAGCGCCAGTAGAGGAAGACCGGCACCCCCAGCGCGAGGAGACCCACCCCGCGCGCCGCATTGCCTGGATTGGATAGGACCGATCCCACCACCACATACCCCGCCGCCGCCACAAACAGCCAGAGCGTCACCGGATATCCCGGCACCCGGAAGGGAATCCCCGCCGTGCCGTCGCGCCGGCGGAACACGATCAGCGTGGCCGCCGTGAGTCCGAAGAAGATCCAGTCGGCGAAGACCACGTAGTCGAGCAGGGCGCCGTACTGGCCTGAATAGACCAGCGCCGCCGACCACACGCCGAGAAAGACGATGGCCGGCACGGGGGTCCGAAACTTCGGATGCAGCCGGGCAAAGCGCTCGAAGAAGAGGCCGTCGGCCGCCATCGCCTGGAAGACACGGGGCGTCACCAGAATCACCAGGTTGAGGAAGCCGAAGGTCGAGCAGGCGATCCCCGCCGTGATGACCACCCGCCCCGCCGAGCCGAGCAGCACCTCCATCGTGTCGGCGGCGGGCGCGGTGCTGGCGGCGAGCCCGTCCACGCCGAGTGCGCCGAGGTACGCCACGTTGGCCAGCACGTAGACCAGCACCACCGCCATCACCCCGAGCACCAGCGCCCTCGGCAGGTTCCGCTCCGGCTCCACCAGCTCCTCGGCAATGAAGTTCGTCTGCTGCCAGCCGCCATACGCGAAGAGCACCGGCACCAGCGCGGCCGCCACCGCGCCGACCATCGCTCCTGTCCCGGTCGGCACGGTGAGCGCGGCGCAGTCCACGCACGGGGGCGCCGGGTTGCCGAGGGCGCGTAGGCCGGCCACCACGACCATCGCAATCGCCGCCAGCTTCAGCACGGTGAAGATGTTCTGGGTGACGGCGCCGAAGGTCACGCCGAAGCAGTTGATCAGGGTGAGCAGGAGGATGGCCGCGACCGCCACCGGTCGGACGAGGGCGGGCGAATATCCCACCAGCGCGGCGGTGTAGTTGGAAAAGGTGACGGCCACGGCGGCAATGGCGCCGGGCGCCATGATGAGGAGGAGCGCCCAGGCGTAGAGGAAGGCGGGCAGGGGCCCGAACGCCTCGCGGAGGTAGGCGTAGCCGCCGCCCACCTGGGGCCGGCGCTGCCCGAGTTCGCCGTAGACGAACGCCCCGATGAGCGCCACCACGCCGCCACCGACCCAGACGCCAAGCGTGGCGCCTGGGGTGCCCACCCGCTGCGCCACTATGGATGGATTGAGGAAGATCCCTGAGCCAATGATGCCGCCGATGACGGACATCGTGCCGGAAAAGAGACCCAGGCGACGTGCATAGGTGACTGCCACGGCAGCTCCGGAAGAGGACCGAGCGAAGGTACGGCGGGGCGGGGGAGGGCGCCAGCGGAAGACGAACCACCTTGCCCGCATCGGGGTAGATTTACGACCCATGACCCCACCCGACAAGAAGTCACAGAAGCGTGTCCGCGGACCATCGTCCGATGAGCCCTCGAATGGGCCCTCGCTGCGCTTCCATCACTCGGATGAGCTGAAGGCTCGCATGCACGTGGTGCTCGATGCGCTCGAGGCGGCGGACGACCCGGAGGAGCATCGTGGCCCGCTGGCCGACCTGGTCGCTGACCTCACCGAGAGCGGGATGGACTACTACTACATGCGGGCGCTCAAGCTCTCGGGCGCCGGCTTTGTTGCCCAGCGGTCGGCCAGCGTGGGTATTTCCGGCGCCGTGCGGATGATCAGCACCGTCAGCCGGCAGTTCATCATGCGGATGGACGGGAAGCAGCTGCGGGCCATCGCATCGCATATCCGAGGTCTTGCCGACTAGCCGAGTGTGGCGTCTATGCAGCTGATGCGCCTGACCCTGGCCCTCCTCGTAAGTGCAATCACCTCCGTTGCCGCCTCCGCCCAGGGCGGCACCGGGAGCATGGTCGCCGAGGTGCGCGTGGACGGCCCATCGAAGAACTATCCGATGGTCACGTTGCGCGTCCGATCATATGAGGCTCCGGGGGGTGACGCGAGTACTCATTTTCAGGACAAACCTTTCTACCTGCGCAGGATTCCCGTCGGCCTGGCCGAGATCTGCGTGACGGCGTACGGCTACCACACGATCTTCGATACCGTCACGATCGCCAAGAGGTCCACGCCGCGGCGGGTCTATGTACTGCAACCCGACGTACCGCTGAGCGAGCCCTACCCCGACTGCAACCGCTCTCTCCCGGTCATCTATGTGGATGCGGTCGATTCCGCCGGCCGGTTCATCGCCTATGCGGATGCCTTCCCGATGTGGGAGGCGGTTCTGCGGCACTACCGCAGGGCTGTCCGCGTGAGCGAGGGAGATTTCGTGAGGATGACCTTCAAGGTGACCGGGAGCTCCGCTGATACCGTCGGTCCCGCCGCTGTCGTCATGAGCCTCCACCGCGACGTGGCTCCGGTCCCGGAGCTGCTGGAGTGGTTCGCCGCCCTGACCGAGCGAGGGCTGGTGGAAGGCACCTGCCAGGAGATCGACGTCAGGAACTGCCCTCAGGAAGAGGTCACCACCTTCCTCAAACTGGAACACCCGAAGCGGCTCCACGCCGACACCGTGCTCGTCTTTGTGGACGAACTCGGGGTCAATCCGGCGTCATGCAAGAGCCCGAAGGGCGGGTTCATGGGATTCTGGACGCGGAACTACATCGCCGTTCATCAGGACGGCAGATGGGAAGTCGTTGGCCGAAGCTCGGAGCCCTCCACATCAGGCTCGGGGTTTTGCCGCCCCGAGACCTCGGCCGAGTAGCGGCCACCCACCGCCCCCGCTTTCAGGTTATCCTGCTCCCCATGCCACAGCTCTACAGCGTCGCCGTCTTCGTGACCGACATGGACCGGGCACTCCTGTTCTACCGCGATCACCTCGGCCTCCCCCTCCTCCGCCAGGGATCCTTCGGCGCCGAGTTCCTCGACGGCGAAACCCGCCTCGGCGTCCACCCCGCCGTGCACGCCGACGCGCAGACGCTTGTCGGCCGCCACACCGGTGTCACCTTCCACGTGGAGGATCTGCTCGATTACTGCGAGCGCCTCCACCAGCGGGGGGTGAAGTTCGTGGCGGAACCCACCCAGCAGGGCTTCGGCATCATGGCCATGGTGGCCGACCCCGACGGGAACATCTTTGCACTCTGGGAGGACAAGGTCCCGGAGTAGCGCAATCCGCCCCGACTTCGACTGTGCTCGCGGTCACGGACCGTTCGTCCAAGCTCTTGTGACCAAACCACTTCCATTCCCCGATCGGGGTCGGCACGTGGGTTGCCCAGCTCCCCCCTCGTGATCCGCCATCTCCGCTGCATTGCGCTCCTGACGCTGCTGGCCGCCTGCGGCGGCAAGGACTCCGCCGGCCCTTCGGTCGGCTCGCTCGCCATCGGGGTGACCGGACTTCCGCCCGCTTCGGCCGCGAGCGTGTCGGTGACCGGCCCCGGCGGCTTTGCCCAGACCGTCGGCCCCACTCCGGCCACCCTCAGCGACCTCGACCCCGGGTCCTACACCATCACCGCCGCCGGCGTCAGCGCGGGCGGGACTACATACCTGCCGCTCCCGGCTACCCAGACCGTGCAGGTCACCGCCGGGGGCTCCGCCTCGGCATCGGTGGCCTACGCCGCCACGCCGGGCTCGCTCAGCCTGACCGTCAGCGGCCTGCCCGGAGCCGTGAGCGCCACTGTCACCGTGAGCGGACCGGGCGGCTACTCCTCCGCCCAGACCGGCAGCGCCTCGCTCACGAACCTGACACCCGGCGCCTACACGGTCGCCGCGGCGTCCGTCAGCAGCGCCGGCACCACCTACGACCCGAGCCCGCTCACCCAGAACGTCGCCGTCTCGAGCAGTGCCGCCGCCGCGGCCTCCGTGACCTACGTGGCTCGCGCCTCCGTCTCGCTGAACCTTACCATCCACGGATTCTACGTGACGCAGAGCGTGCAGACCTACGGCCGCACGGTGCCGCTCGTGGCCGGTCGGAACGGCTTCCTCCGGGTCTTTGCCGTCGCGAACCAGGCCAACACCGCAACGCCCGACGTCCGGGCCCGCTTCTACCGCGCGGGCGCGCTGATCCAAACAATGACGATCGCCGCTCCGAATGGCAGCGTGCCCACCGACACCGTCAACAGCCAGGCCACCCTATCCCGCACCTGGAACGCCGCGCTCCCGGCCTCGCTGCTCCAGCCCGGGCTCGACATCGTGCTCGACGTGGACCCGACCAACACCGTCCCCGAGTCCAGCGACGCCGACAACAGCTATCCGGCAAGCGGCACGCCGCTCAGCCTGAACGTCCAGTCCGTCGCCACGCTCGACCTCCGCTTCGTGCCGATCCTGCGCACGGCCGACAACACCACCGGCAACGTGACCGCCGCCAATGCCGCGCAGTTCGCCGACCAGACCGTCCGCATGCACCCCCTCGGCGCGGTCAACGTGGACGTCCGCGCGCCGTACACCTACAGCGACACCGCGCAGATCCAGTCGGGAGACGGCAACGGAGTGTGGCTCCGGATTCTGAGCCAGATGAACGCTCTCCAGGCTGCCGAGGGCGGCACGCGGAACTACTACGGCGTGATCGCCGTGCCCTACGGCAGCGGAATCGCGGGGTACGGGTACGTGCCCGGCCGCTCCGCGGTGGGCTGGGACAAGCTGCCGAGCGCGTCGGGCGTGGCGGCGCACGAACTCGGGCACAACTTCGGGCGTTCGCACGCGCCATGCGGTGGCGTCGCCAGCCCCGACCCGAATTATCCGTACGCGGGTGGCGTGACTGGGCAGTGGGGATACGACCTCGTGGCCGGCACGCTCAAGCCGCCGACCAGCACCGACCTCATGGGGTACTGCGGCAGCAACTGGATCAGCGATTACACCTATGTCGGGGTGATGACGCGCCGGGGGCCGGCCGCCGCCATCCAGGTCGGCGCCGTGCGCGAACCGTCCCTGATCGTGTGGGGCCGGATCCGCGACGGGGAAGTGATCCTCGAGCCCGCATTTGAATCGGTGACCGAAGCGCGGATGCCGGCCGGCGCGGGGCCGAACCTGCTTACCGGCTTCGACGCCGCCGGCGGTGAGGCATTCCGCCTGGCGTTCACCGGCAGCCCGGTGGCCGACGCCCCAGGCGGCGAGGAGCAGTTCGCGTTTGCGGTGCCGCTCCGGATGGTGCGCGGTTCGCTCGCGCGGCTCCGGCTCGAGGCGCGCGGCGGGCGCACTGAGCTCTCGACGACCGGCGCTCGCACCGCGGGCCGCTCCGCCAATCTCCGGTTGGACCGCTCCGGCGGCGCCACGACCGTCCGCTGGAACGCCACGGAGTACCCCCTTGCCGTGGTGCGCGACGCCGGCGGGCGAATCCTCTCCCTGGCCCAGGGCGGGACCGTGACCCTCGATAACGCTGCGGGTCCGCTGGACGTGACCCTGTCGGATCGGATTCGAAGCAAGACGGAGCGGCTCCGCTAGGGAAGTTCCTGCCCCGCTGCCCAGCGGCCCCGCAGCCCCGCTATTTTCCTACCATGTCCCGCTTCCTCCAGACCATCGGCTCCGCCTGGGCCTGGCTCGGCATTGCCGTCGTGATCATCCTCTGGTTCCCCACGATGGTCCTCATGTACCTGGTGACCGTCCCCTTCGACAAGGGCCGCTACATCATCGGCTGGTGGTTCCGCCGGCTCGGTGTAGCGATGGCCAAGGTGAACCCCTACTGGCGGTTCCGCCGGACCGGCCTCCGCGTGGCCGATCCGCGCCGGCCCTATGTGGTCGTGTCCAACCACGAGTCCTTTGCCGACATCCTGCTGATCAGCCACCTCCCCTTCGAGATGAAGTGGCTCTCCAAGGTGGAGATCCTCGGTATTCCGCTGATCGGATGGATGATGCGGATGGCGGGAGACATCCCCATCAAGCGGGGATTCGGCCCCAGCGCCGTGGAGGCGATGGAGCGCTGTCGCGCGTCGCTGCGCAACCGCGTGTCGGTGATCTTCTTCCCGGAGGGGACTCGCTCGGTCGACGGGAACATGCTGCCGTTCAAGGACGGCGCCTTCCGCCTGGCCATCGAGGCCGGCGTCCCGATTCTCCCGCTGGCGGTGGCCGGCACCCGCACCGCGCTTCCCAAGCACGACTGGCGCTTCAACCCGGCGCGCGCCGTGGTGGAGGTGCTCCCGCCCATCGAGACGGCCGGGCTCACCCTCGACGACTTGCCGCAACTGAAGGAGCGCGTCCGCGCCACCATCCAGGTGGCGCGCGACGCGCTCCGCGCCCAGCTCACCTGAGCGCTACTTGGCGCCGAGCGTCTTCTTGACCCGCGCCCGCATGTGCTCGGCGATGGTGCGCCCCATCGGCACTTCCTTCGCCACCCACTCCGCGTTCTGGAACGACCGCGGCGAGGTCGCGGCGCGAATCTCTGCTAGGTAGGGCTCGACTTTCGCGTAGAGCAGCAGCCCCTCCCCGTTGTTCTCCACCAGGAAATCGCCGTGGATGATGCCGTGCCGCGCCATGCGGTACACCATCTCCCAGTAGGTGGACACCTGCCGGTACGTCCGGTTGAGCGGGTGCTCGTGCGCCACGATCGCCACTGCCTCCTTGGCGTTCTTCGGCCAGAACTCGCTGGTCAGCTTCTCGCGCGCCGCCCGGAGCGACTCCTCCCGCCGGAGGTCGTACAGCTTCAGGATGAGATCCGCGTCCAGATGGTCGGGGGCGTCCTTCATCATGCGGCCTCCGGATGCGCACGCAGCGCCTCGGCCACCCGCGCGAGGCGCTCTCGCACCTCCGCCGCCACGGCGCGGAGCGTCGGGTCCTGGTCCATCCCCCCCACCGAGAGCATCACGTCCGGATCGCCGATTCGCACCAGCGAGCCCGATCCCTCCGCCTCCACCGTCACGTTGCAAGGGAGGAGCAGTCCCGCTTCCGCTCGATGGCTCAGCACCCGGTGCGCCAGTGGCGGGTTGCACGCCCCCAAGATGGAATAGGGCCGGAACTCCACCCCGAGCTTCTCCCTGAACGTCGTGTGCGCGTCGATCCGGGTCAGGACACCGAACCCCTCGGACTTCAGCGCAGCGGTGACCGTCTCGATGGCCCGGTCGTGTGGCTGCGCGAGCTTCGCCTCGAAGGCGAGCGACATCGTCGTCACTTGGCACGTCCCTTCTTCTGGTAGGTCCCCATCAGTTCCGCCTGGCCGAGCACGTGGCCCCGCATGGCGGCCTCGAGCGCCGGCTTGGTCGGCCGGCGCAGGTCCGGCAGTTCGCAGTCCAGCGCATACAGCTTGTGGAAGTAGCGGTGGCGGCCTATCGGGGGGCAAGGCCCGCCGTAGCCGGTGCGCTTCCAGTCATTGACTCCCTCGAGAGTACCCGCCGGCAGCCCGGTGGCGGTGGCCCCTTCCGGCAGGCCTGCGGTCCCGGCCGGGATGTTGTAGAGAACCCAGTGCACATACGTCCGCTTCGGCGCGGCGGGATCGGGGGCGTCCGGGTCGTCTACAATGAGCGCCAGCGTCTTCGTGTCCGCGGGAAGCCCCGTCCACGTGAGGTCGGGCGACACGTCCTTGCCTTCGCAGGTGCAGCGCGACGGGACCTCGCCGCCGTGTCTGAACGCCGTGGAGGTCAGTACTACAGTCATACCGGCGCCTCCTCGAGCTCACCAATGACGCCAATCGGTGCGCGCACTGTGGCGCCCTGCTTCTCCGGCACCCGGCTCATGGCATACTCCGCCAGCGCCGTGATGGTCAGGCTCGGGTTGACGCCCGGGTTGGCCGGCACGATGGACCCGTCGATAGCATACAGGCCGGGGTACTCGTGCACCTGGCAATCGAGCCCCACCACGCCGTCCGCCGCAGTCGTCCCGAAGGGACAACCACCCAGGATGTGCGCCGTCATCGGAATGCCGAGCAGGCTTTCGTTGATGGAGCCGGCGGGGATGCCGCCGATCTTCTCCGCGAACCGGCGCGTGACCTTGCGGCTCACCTCGATGGCCGAGGGATGCCCGCTCTCGGGGTCGGGATGCGACACCAACCCGCGTCGGAACAGGGTGAACAGGCTCCGGCCGAACCGGAACCGGAGCTTCGTGTCGTCGGTCTGCATGGCCAGGATGATCGTCGTGCGCTGGGCCCAGCGAGACCGGAAGTGCGTCCGCGCGAAATCGGCGGGACGGGAGACGATCTCCCAGACCGACCGCAGCAGGCGCGAGAGGCCGCTGCCAGTGTCGATGATCGGTCCGGTCAGGAGCCGCATCATGGAGGATCCGGGCGAGTAGCGCACCGGCTCGATCGTGGTGATGGCGTCGGCGTGGACGATGGAGGTGATGGCGATCCCCTGCGAGTAGTCCGCGGTGTCGTCCCGCGCGATGACGCCGAGCAGCGACTCGTTGTTGGTGCGGACCAGGTCGCCGAGCCGCGGCGAGATGCGGGGCAGGGAGCCGGTCACGTCCCGACAACGGAACAGCAGCCGCAGCGTGCCCAACGCCCCCGCCGACACGATCACATTGCGCGTTCGGAGTCGCCTCTGGCCCTTGAACAACAGCGCCGAGGCCGACCGATAGACCACTTCATACCGCGCCCCGTCGGGCTGCCCGGCGGGGAGTGGCACGATGTCGCGCACCTCGGCCTCCGCCTCCACCTCGGCGCCCCACTTCTCGGCCAGGTACAGGTAGTTCTTGACCAGCGTGTTCTTCGCGTTGTACCGGCACCCGACCATGCACCCGCCGCAGTGGATACATCCCGCCCGGGCCGGTCCCTCGCCGCCGAAGTACGGATCGGCCACCTCTTCACCCTCGTCATCGGGCTGGCCGAAGAAGGTCCCCACCGGCGTGGGTTGCCAGGTGTCGGCGGTCCCGAGTTCCCCCGCGATTTCCTTGAGCAGGACGTCGGCCGGCCAGGTGCGTGGATTCACCGCCACGCCGAGCATGCGCTTCGCGGTGTCGTAGTGGGGGAGGAGGAGGGACTTCCAGTCGGCGAGGTGACTCCACGCGGGGGCCGAGAACATCTCGTCGCCCGGCGCCATGAGGACGTTGGCGTAGCCCAGGCTCCCGCCGCCCACGCCGGCACCGTGCAGCACGAAGACGTCCCGGAACGGGCTGATCTGCAGGATGCCGAAGCAGCGGAGCGCCGGCGCCCAGAGGGCCTTCCGAACGTTCCAGTTGGTGCGGGCAAAGTCCTCGTCGCGGAAGCGCTTGCCCCGCTCGAGCACCCGCACCCGGTACCCCTTCTCGGTCAGCCGAAGCGCCGAAACACTTCCGCCGAACCCCGACCCGACGATCACGAAATCCAATACGTCTGACATGTGGCTCTTTCTCGTTCCGCTGTCCTACTTCCCCGCTTCCCCGCCTCCCCGCGTCCCCGCCGTATCCAGCCCATTCATCGTCCGCGTGGCCTTCACGATGTCACCGATGTCCGCGAAGTCCACGCCGATATACGTGGGCTTGAGTCCCCGCTCCCGCTCACAGTTCCGCGCCCGCTTCATGAGCACGTCGTAGGTATTCACGATGGCGGCGTTGGTCGGGCGTGGGGCCGGCGTGGTCTCGATCCAGTGGTTGACCTGGAAGAGGGTCCCCGACGTTCCGCCACGGTTCGGCTTGCAGGAAAACTCCTCCGGCGTGTGGAAGGTGTAGGGCGTTTCCTGGAAGCTCTCGAACGCCGGGTGGAGCCAGTCCACGCCCGGCTTCCCCGACTCGGTGAACACCAGCACCCGCCCGCCCGCAAGGATCATGGAGCGGAGCGTGGGCCATGGCGTCATCGGCCCGGTGTACACGAACTCCATCAGCCCGCTGTCCTCGAAGGCCTTGGCGATCTCCTCCGGCGTCACGTAGTCCTCGATGACCAGAAGGAGCACCTCTTCCGGATTGAGCACCAGCCAGTCGCGGATGCCGCGGAGCGCCGGCACCACCTCGTAGGCGCCCAGCTCGCAGAAGCCGTGACAGAAGTAGAGGCCGCGCCGTCCCTCGTCTACCCCGACGAGGCGATCCCGGATCCGCTGCGCCGCCTCGAACCCCTCCTCACCGACCGCGCCCACCAGCTTTTCCCGGGTGGCGCCCTCGCCCTCGAGATCGGTCTTGATCCGTGTCGCACCCGGAAAGCCGTAATGGATATCGATCAACAAGGCGCGAACGCCGTTCTGGAGCTGCCCGGGGAACGCCACCGAGTGGTGCGGGAACATCCACCCCGGAATCTCGGCGTTCGACATCGCGTTGTGGGCCGCCGGGAAGGACACCTGGTCGATGCGGCGATCGCAGAGTTCCGCCGCGCCATTACAGGCAGTGATCTCGACCGGCACCCCTGAGACGGCGTCCACCTGACGCCGCCAGACGAGGAGCAGGGCGATCAGTCCCGCCGCCAGGACGAAGCCGGCCACGGCCCGGAGCGGCCACCGGAGCCCGGCGCCGACCGCGCCCGAGCCAGAGCGTTCCGGGACATTCTCGAGCAGCATCCGGAACAGCTCCCGGAGCGCGGCAAAGATCAGCAAGAGGCCGCCGATGACCGCCGCCACCGCGACGACGCTCGACGGCCATGCCAGCACCACCGCGCCAGCGGCAGCAAACCCGAGGATCCAGAGGAGCCGCGGGCCGCGCCGCGCCGGCGGCTCGGCCGCGATTCGGGCCAGCCGCCGCAACCCCTCGAAGGGGTCGGACTTTTCGTGCAGGGAATTGGCGGCGGAGGCCAGAATCACGCCGGTGCCGGCGAAGGAATAGACGAACCCGAGGAGGGGCAGGAAGTACGCGCGCCAAGCCCCGAACAAGGCACCCCGTGCCACCGGATCCTGGGTGACAAGGAACGCCACGAGCCGCCCCGCCGGAATCACGAGCGCCAGCAGGAGCGCCACCACCACCAGCCCCACCCCGGCCCGCATCAGCGCCTGGCGGCGATCGGGATGGAGGAGGATTCCGGCGATCAGGAGCGCGCCGCCGAGCAAGAAGAGGCCGCGCTGCAGCCAGGCCACCCGCGCCAAGATGCGCCGGGCGGTCACGACGGTGGCGCCGAGCCTGCTGTTCGGCAGCTCGGCCACGACGGTCTCGAGTTGCTTCGGGATCTTGGCCGCGAGCTCCGGGTTCATCCCGCCGAGAGCGCTCTGGACCAGGACGCCGACGTCGGGCACCGAGAGCAGCACCTCCTCCCCGGTCTTCGAGAAGAACGCCCGGTGTGCGGACTTGAGCGCCGTGCGCGCCACGGCCCGGAAGGGCGCGCTGCCCACCAGTCCGTCGGCGGTGCCCACGATGAGCGGGCGGACGGCGGTCAGGTCGGGACGCTGCGCGATGAGGACGTCGGTGATCTTTTCGGCCACATAGGCGGAGACCCGCTCGTCGCCCAGGCTCGTGGCAGCCCGGTTGGCGAAGTCGTCCGCGCTGAACAGGCCGTGGCTGATATCCATCAGGATGGTGCTGAGGAACAGAAGCACCAGCCCGGCGAACCCCAATAGGCGGGCGCCCATGGCTAGAGGATCCGCTTCCCGAAGGCGGACTCGAGCAGCTCGACCGCCAGCACCGCCGAGCGGTTGCGCTCGTCGAGGATCGGGTTGACCTCAACCACCTCGAGCGACGTCATCCGCTTGGAGGCCGCGATCAGCTCCATGATGGTGTGCGCCTCCCGGTAGTCGAGGCCGCCCTTGACCGGGGTGCCGACGCCCGGGGCGAGCGTCGGGTCCACGGCGTCGAGGTCGAAGCTCACGTGCAGGCAGTCGGTACCGTCGGTCACCCTGGCCAGCGCATCGCTCATGACGGCGTGGATCCCGTCGCGATCGATCTCGGACATCGTGTAGACCCGGATGCCCAGTTCGGCCAGGTGCTTCCGCTCCCCGTCCTCCAGGCTCCGGATGCCGACCAGGGCCACCCGCGACGGATCGAGTTTCGACCCCGGCCCGCCGACCCCCGAGAGCTCCGTTGGCCCCAGGCCGAAGAGCGCGGCGAGCGGCATGCCGTGGATGTTGCCGGAGGGCGAGGTCTTGGGCACGTGGATGTCGCTGTGGGCATCCACCCAGAGGAGCCCCAGCCGCTTCTTCTTCTTCCGGCAGTGAGCCGCAACGCCGGAGATCGTCCCGATCGCGATCGAGTGGTCCCCGCCGAGGATGAGCGGGAAGCGGCGGCGCTCGATGATTCGCTCGACGGCCTTGCTCAGGAGGCCCGAGGCGCGAGCGATCTCCCCCATGTACCGGGCGTGCCGGTTCCCGATGGGGATCTCTTCCATGTTCTTGATGTCGAGGTCGCCGCCATCGATGACCCGATGGCCGCGGGCGGCGAGGGCGGACGCGACGCCTGCGATCCGGAGCGCGGAGGGACCCATGTCCACGCCGCGCCGACCGGAACCGAGGTCCATCGGGACGCCGAGCAGTTCGATATTCATGCGACTACGCTACCTACAACTGCGGGGGGCCGCAACGTGGCGGCGCGCCCCCAGCTGCGGGCTGCGCCGACTACTGCAGCATCACCCGTGCTTCTTCTTCCATCCGCATCAGCCGGGTGTAGTAATCGGGCAGTTCCAGCAGGTGGGCGAGCGCGATCTTGCCGGTGAGTACGAGGTCGTCGTTGGTGACGTTGGTGACGACGTTCCGCACGCCGTGCTCCAGTTCGACCTCGAGCCCCATCCGGAACTGCTCCAAGTCCACCTCGGACCAGTTGATCCCGAGCCGATCTCCGACCTGCCTGGCCTCTTCGGCCGTGAACACGCGCTGGCTGACCATAGGTCTCTCCCCTCCAGAGGTGCGCCCGGAAGGTGAGCGGGCGGCTGTGAAGGGGAGGTGAAGGCCGGGGGAGAGTCTCTTGGGGGTCAGCTCCCCAGATGGGGCAGGTACCGCTCAGCCAGCACGCGGAGGTGGTGAGCTTCGTGGCCGGAGATGATCCAGGCCAGCGCCCGGGCGGAGATCGGGTGCCCGCTGGCGGTGCCGACCCGCGGCCAGGCATCGGCGTGGAGCCCATGGAACAGCGCCAGGGTACTGTCCCGCACCGCCCGGAACTCGGCGGCGATGTCGGCAATCGTCCGGCGGTCGAACCCCGCCTCCGGCATCCAGGCGTTCTCGTCGAAGCTGGGGAGGGGCGTAGCATCGGCGCGGGCCACCCTGAGCGCCCGGTACGAGAACACCCGTTCGGAGTCGGCCAGATGTCCGATCACCTCCTTGACGCTCCACTTGCCAGGGGCGTACCGGAAGCCAGCCCTGGTCTCGGGAATGCCGGCGAGCAGGGCGGCGGTCGAGTCACGCTGGGCGGCAAGCGCCACAAGGACGTCGTCGCCGGGCGACTCGCTGACGTAGGGCTGATAGTAGGCGTTGTATTCCGAGAGCGAAGGGCGGGCGGGGGAGTGGCCGGGCAAGGGGACCTCCGAAATTCGGGACGAGGCACGTCGGCATGACTGGCGAAACGGCCGGTCGCCGGGCAATATACGCTCGGCCGTTTGGCAGACTCGCTCGACTATACAGAACGGAGACCAGGGATGGCGGGTTCCAGCGGCGGCAAATGGGCGGCGGTGCTCGGCAGGTTCCTGCTGGCGCTGCTGCTGGTCTACGGGACCTTCAATCCGCTGGGCCGGTCGTGGTTCCATTGGGCGGTCCTGCCCGCGCTCCAGGACCCCGGCAGCATCACCAGCATCGGTCCGCTCAAGGTGCTCGTGGGACTGCTGCTCCTGATCGGATGGGTCTTCCTCATCCAGGCCACCCGGCGCTCACTCGGGACCGTGGGCGTGGTCCTCGGCCTCGCCTTCTGCGGCGTGCTCATTTGGCTGCTGATCAGCTGGAAGGTCCTCTCGCCCGGCAGTACCTCCGCCATCGTCCACCTGGGGCTCATCTCGGTGGCGCTGATCCTGGCCGTCGGCTCCGGCTGGTCGATCATCACCCGCAAGGTGACGGGCCAGGTGGATACGGACGAGGTGAACTGAAGGAGCGGGCCCCTGTCCCACCTACATCCCGGTGGGATGCCTGTGAAACTCCCACGGCAGCTCGAACCGCAGCCCGAGGTGCTGGGCCAGCGCCTGCACACCGACCTGCTCGGTGGCATAGTGCCCGGCGTAGATCACGTTGAGTCCGAGTTCCATCGCGTCGAAGTAGGTGTGGTGCGCGCCCTCGCCGGTGATCAGCGTATCAATGCCGGTGGCCAGTGCCTCGGCAATGAACCCGCCGCCGCTTCCGGTCACGATGCCCACCCGGTGCGTCGCGGCCGGGCCGCCGGGAATGAGCCGCGCGCTCGCGGTGAGCTGGGCCTCGATCCGGCGGACCAGTTCCTCCCGAGGCAGCGCCAGCTCGCCGTACACTCCCAGGCGCTGGCCGCGATAGTCGCCGAACCATCCCTCCAACTCTACATCGAGGCGCCGGGCCAGCACGATGTTGTTCCCCACGTCCGGATGCAGGTCGAGCGGGATGTGGGCGGAGTAGAGCGCGATGTTGCGGTCGAGCAGCGCGCGCACCCGCCGGTACCGGCGCCCGGTGAGCGGCACGTTCCCGTCCCAGAAGAGTCCGTGGTGCACGAGGAGCAGGGTCCCCTCCGCCCCGGCCAGCGGTGCGGCGTGCTCGATCGCCTCGAGCGACGCGTCCACCGCCGCGACGATCCGGCCGACGGTGCCCCCGTTCTCCACCTGGAGCCCGTTGACGGCGTCGTCCGAGTCCGGGATATCCCGTACCCGGAGGTAGGTGTCGAGGTACTCGGCGATGGCGCCGAGAGGGACGCTCGTGTCGCTCACTCGTCGATTCCGGGCTCCGGCGGGGATCCCATCTTGATCGAGCCGTTGACGCTCCCGCCTTCGAGCACCACGATGCGGCGGGTGTACACATCGCCCAGCACCTCCGCCGTCGCCTGCACCTCGACCCGGTCCGTCGCGTGCACGTTGCCCTCGACGCGGCCGCCGATGATCGCCTCGGCGGTGTAGAGGTCGCCCTGCACCAGCGCGCCCGGCGCGATGAGCGTCTGCGTGTTGGCGCGGATGGTGCCCTTCACCTTCCCCTCGATCTTCACGACCCCTTCCGTCGTGAGATCACCCGAGACGGTCAGGTCCTTGGCGATGATGGAAAGCGTCGTGTGATCGGTGCGCCGACGCATCTGGTTGACTTCGGGGTCCCTGGGTGTGCTGGAAAAGATGGCCATTATCGGGAATCCTCATTCACCATGGTGAGGGGATCGATCGTCGCGTCGCCCCGCCGGATCTCGAGATGCAGGTGGGGTGCGGTGGATCGCCCCGAGTTGCCGGAGAGCGCGATCACTTCGCCTGCGTTGACCACCTCGCCCGGACTGACCAACGCCCTCGACAGGTGGCCGTACTTGCTCTGGTACCCGTCCGGATGCGCGAGCAGCACGAACTGTCCGTACTCCGGGTCGGACCCGACGTCCAGCACCGTCCCGCCCCCCACCGCACGCACCGGCGTCCCGATCGTGACCGCGAGATCCAGCCCGGTGTGCTCCTCCTCGGCGCCCCCGGCCGCCACCAGCCCCCGGGTGACGTACCCGGCGGCCTCGAGCGGCCAGCGATTCGGCAGGGACGGACCGCTTACGGGAGCCGGACGATTGCCAGGCGGCGCTGCACTAACGGGGGGCGCCAGCGGCAGCGAGTAGGCGAGCGCGAGTGGATCGGGCACGATGTCGGCGCCCACCATCTCGCGGAGCCGTCCGTACCGCCGCTCCGCGCTGTCCAGCGCGGCCGCGAGTTCGCGCACCTTGGCCGTCTCGGCCTCGAGCCGGGCCACCTCTTCTCGCAGTCGGGGCACGCTCGCTGCCGCCTTCAGGAGCGGCGCGTAGAGCGCGCCCACCACCAGCGCCGCCATCAGCAACACCGTCCCCACCACCACGAGCACGCGGAACAGCCAGATGGGCATCCGGAAGGAGCGCGAACCCACCTCCCCGTCGCGGTGCACCATCAGCGTGATCTGCGGCCGCGGCGTACTCATCCCTCGAACGGGGCGCCGAGAATCAGTTCGAGCAGGCGGGCCAGGTCGTCGTTCGAGTAATAGCTCAGCTGGACGATGCCACGGCCCTTGCGCCGCTGGGTCACCCGAACGTCCGTGCCGAGTCGCTTGCGCAGGGCGTCCTCCACCCGCTGCACCTCGGTGCTGACGGGACCCGGGTCCGACCGCTTGGTGGCCGGGCGCCTGGCGGCCGCCGGCCCCTGCCGGACCCGCGCCTCCATGTCCCGCACCGACCAGCCGTCGGCCACCGCCTGGCGCCCCAGCTTGACGATCAGCTTCGCGTCGGTCAGGCCGAGCAGCGCCCGCGCGTGGCCGGCGGACAGCGCGCCGTGGTCCACGAGGTCGCGCACCTCGGTCGGGAGCGCCAGGAGGCGGAGCAGATTGGCCACGGTGGAGCGGTCGCGGCCGACGAGGCGCGCCACCTCGGCCTGCGCCACGCCGAACTGCTCCTGCAGGCGTTGGTAGCCGAGGGCCTCGTCGATGGGCGAGAGATTATCGCGCTGGAGGTTTTCGATGAGCGCGAGCGTCAGGAGGGTCTTGTCGTCGGCCTCCTTGATCACCGCCGGGATGCGCGTCCACCCGAGGCGCTGCACCGCCCGCCAGCGGCGCTCTCCTGCGATCAGTTCGTAGCCGGAACCCTGCGCGCGAACCACCACCGGCTGCAGCAGCCCGGACGCCTGGATGCTCGCCACCAACTCCTTGAGCGGCTCCTCGTCCACGCGGGTCCGCGGCTGGAACGGGTTCGGGCGGATGGCGGTCACCGGGAGCTCGCGGAGGGCGCCCTCCTTTTCCGCCTGTTCCTTCGAGACCGGCCCGAGCAACGCCTCGAGGCCGCGACCGAGTCGACGCGCTTCACTCACGGGTGCACCCCCTGCGCCGATCCGGCGTCCACGCGGCGCAGGAGCTCCTGCGCCACCGAGAGATAGCTCTTCGCTCCGACCGACTGCACGTCATAGAGGAGAATCGGCTTGCCGAAGCTGGGCGCCTCCGCCAGCCGCACGTTGCGCGGAATGACGGTGCGGAAGACGCCGGGGCCAAAATACTCCCGCGCATCGTTCGCCACCTGGCGCGCGAGGTTGATGCGCGTATCGAACATTGTGAGCAACACGCCGTCGATGGCGAGGCCGGGATTGAAGTTCTGCTGCACCAGCCGGATCGTGTTGAGCAGCTGGGAAATGCCCTCGAGCGCGTAGTACTCGCACTGGATCGGGATGATGACGGCGTGCGCCGCGGTCAGCACGTTCAGGGTCAGCAGTCCGAGCGAGGGCGGACAATCGATCAGGATGAAGTCGTAATCGTCCATGATCGGCTCGAGCGCGCGACGGAGCGCCGTCTCGCGGTTGGGCCGGTCCACGAGCTCGAGCTCCGCCCCGACGAGATCCTGCGTGGCGGGGAGGATATGGAGGAAGGGCAGCGACTCGTCGTGCAGGATGATGTCGCGCGCAGGACGTTCGTCGATCACCGCATCGTAGAGCGACAACCGGACCTGGCCGCGCGCGACACCGACGCCGCTTGACGCGTTCCCCTGCGGGTCGGCATCGATCAGCAGGGTGCGCTTTTCGGCGATGGCGAGCGAGGCGGCGAGGTTCACCGCCGTCGTCGTCTTGCCGACGCCGCCCTTCTGATTGGCAATCGCGATGACTCTGGCCATGAGCGGGGTGCGCGCCTGGGGTCGAAGTGGTAAGGGCAGGGAGGACAGCAATATAGACGACTAGCGGGGCGGAAGTCGAATGGGGCACACGCCAAGGCGCGAAGGCGCGAAGCTCGAGATAACACTAATAAACCATAAAACGTTGCATAATAATGTGTTACATGTTTATATAGACTACTTTCGCGGAGGGGGATTGTGGTGTTTCACGTGAAACATTCGAGCTGCCGGAAGGCGTTTCACGTGAAACGGGGCTGGTGTGGAGGTACTGGGTGTCGAGTCTTCGGGGCTTCGCTTTGGCTCGTTCTGCCGAGTCCTACGTGCGTTGCCTGAGCACCGCGAATGCGAGGTTCTGGAGATCTGCGGGAGAGACGCCGGGAATCCTCCCGGCCTGTCCGATCGAGATCGGCTTGGTAGCCGCGAGTTTCTCGCGCGCTTCCCAGGAGATGGTGGAGATGGCGTGGTACTCGATTCCGTCGGGGAGGCGGAGTTCATCCAGCTCTGACAATCGCGCCGCGGCCGAGCGCTCCTTGGCAAGATATCCCTCGTACTTGATCTCGATGTCGGCCCACTCGGCATGCTCGGGGTCGCTCTCACTTCCCGACACCGCGAGAAGCGCCCCGACACCGACGCCAGGGCGGCGGCACAATTCACGGATGCGCATCGGCTCCGAGATGGGGGTGCCGCCGGCGGACTCAAGGAGCGGGTTCGCCTGCTCCGGAGAGAGCGCGGTACCCTCCGCTGCCCGGTAGGCATCGTCTTCCGCCTCGAGCCGAGCCTCGGCGGACCGGACCTCGGCCTCGTCCAGCAGCCCCAGGCGACTGGCCAGTGGGAAGAGCCGGCGCAGTGCATTGTCCTGCCGGAGCAGGATCCGGAACTCGGCCCGGCTGGTGAAGAGCCTGTACGGCTCATCCACTCCGCGGTGCACCAGATCGTCCACCATCACGCCGACCATCGCCTGATCCCGCGAGAGAACGACCTGTTCCTCCCCGCGAACGAGGAGTGCGGCGTTCAGGCCGGCCAGCGCCCCCTGTCCCGCCGCCTCCTCGTACCCCGTCGTCCCGTTGACCTGTCCGGCGAAGAACAGCCCCGGCAATGCACGCGATTCCAGCGTCGGGTGCAGCTGCGTCGGCGGGAAGTAATCGTACTCGATGGCGTACCCGGGCCGAGTCATCTCGACCGCCTCCAGCCCCGGTACCGCTCGCAGAAACGCGAGCTGCACCTCGGCAGGCAGCGAAGTCGAGAGCCCGTTCACGTACAGTTCGTCGGTCCCCAACCCCTCCGGCTCGAGGAACACCTGGTGGCGCGCTGCCTCGGGGAAGCGCACGATCTTGTCCTCCACCGAGGGGCAATAGCGCGGACCTCGGCTGCTTATCGCCCCTCCATAGAGCGCCGATTCACGCAGGTGCCGTTGGATGATCTCCTTCACCTCCGCCCCGGCCCACGCCAGATAGCAGGGCAGTTGCTCCGGGTGGACCGCGCGCCCGAAGTGGCTGAACCAGTACGTCCCCACATCCCCGTCCTGGCGTGTCAGGCCATCGAATCGGACGGTACGGCCATCGATCCTCGGCGGCGTCCCAGTCTTGAAGCGTTCTCTTGTAATACCATGTGCTGCAATAGCTTCTGATACCTCCACTGAAGGCGCCTCACCCGCCCTTCCCGCGGGCACCTGGGGATCGAGTCCGACGTGGATCGCGCCGCGGAGAAAGGTGCCCGCCGTCAGCACCACGGCCCGCGCCTCGATGGTGAGCCCCTCGTTCGTGACGATGCCGGCGATGCGTCCTTCCCGAATGACGAACGAGGCAGCGGTGCCCTGCGCGAAATGGAGATTGGGCCGCACCTCGAGGAGCTGGCGCACCGCGCGCCGGTACAGCGCGCGATCACACTGGGCGCGGGGCGACCAGACGGCGGGGCCCTTCGAGCGGTTCAGCATGCGGAACTGGATCCGGGCCATGTCCGTCGCGCGCGCCATCACGCCGCCAAGCGCGTCCACTTCGCGCACGACCGTGCCCTTGGCGATGCCGCCGATGGCGGGGTTGCACGACATCTGCCCGATCGTCTCGAGATTCTGCGTGAGCATGAGCGTGCGCGCACCCGCCCGCGAGGCAAGCGCGGCCGCCTCGGCGCCGGCGTGGCCGCCGCCGATGATGATCACGTCGAAATGCATACAGGATTATAGGCGGGGAAGCGGGGAAGCGGGGAAGCGGGGAAGCGGGGAAGCGGGGCAGGAAGCTCGCGGATTGGAGAGTGTGCGCAAGCATGAACTTCGGGGCGGCTGGCGAAGGGAATGGTCTGGAGGGCCGTCAGTTCGCGTCCCCCGGAGCGACCGGGGCGCGGAGGGGGCGCGAACTGGGTTGGCCCGGAGGACCATCCCGAGCCGGCCGACCGGGGCGCGCGAACCTACGATGGGCGCTACCCCGTCCGAATCCAGCGGAAGATTTCCGGAATCGTGGCCCGCTTGCCGTACATCAGGATCCCCACTCGGTAGATGCGCCCCGCCACCCAGGCCACGACCACGACACCGAGCGCCGTCATCCCCGCGGACGCCAGGAGCTCCGCCAGGGGGAGCGGACTCAGGGAATGCCGCACCGGCGTGACGAACGGCGCAAAGAGCGGGATCAGGCTCATCGTCCGCGCGAGCGTGCCGTTGGGCTCGTCGAGCAGGCCGAACATCAGCAGCAGGCCGGCCACGATGCAGAGCGTAACCGGCATCGCGGCCTGCTGGGCCTCCTGCTGGGTGCTGACCGTGGCGGCTACGGCGGCGTAGGCTGCGGAGTACAGGAAGAATCCGAGCACAAAGAAGGTCAGGTACACCACCAGCAGGCTGCCGCTGATGGCGGGGATCGGCATGCCGACGGCGTCCGAGGGTGCGGCGCCGAACAGCCCGGCGATGGCCACGCGCTGCGAGGTGAGGAGTTTTGCCGCCCCGCTCCAGATGCCGAGCTGGAGGAGCGCCACGGACCCGACGCCGACCACCTTGCCGAGCATCAGCTCGAAGGGCGTCAGGCTGGACACGAGCACTTCCATGATCCGGTTGCTCTTTTCCTCGACGACCGACCCCATGACCTGCGTCCCGTATAGCAGCAGCGCCATGTACAGCAGGAACGACATGACGTACGCGAGGATGAAGGAAGACTCCCCCGTCTCCCCGCTTACCTGACCGTTGCTCACCCTGGCCGTCTCGAGCGACACGGGCGCGGTGGCGACCATGAGCACGGCCGGATCCACGCCAGCGCGGGCCAGTCGCTCGCCGATGACCGCCTGGCGGACGGTCCGCTGGAGCTCCCCCATTTCGGAGAGGCTGCCGACGTTGCTCCCGTAGTAGTGCAGGCGTCCCGTTTCGATGACCGAATCGGCCACGAGCACCACGCCGACCAGCGCTTCGGGGCCGGCGTCCTTGGCCCCGGTCAACGAGACGAGCGAATCGAGCGGCGCGACATTCCCGGCGCCCGCCGCCAGCCTGGTCACGACATACCGGGGGGCTGCGTCGGGGCCCACGCCCCGGCGTGCCCCGGCCAGGGCGTCCGTCACCCGCGCCCCGAACTCCCCGCTCGCCGCGTCGAGTACCACCACTCGCTTGGGCGCCCGGTCGCGCGACTCGAGCAGCATCGGAAAGACAAAGAGGAACGCCATCAGCGTCGGGCCGAGCACCGTGGAAATCACGAAGGCGCGAGTGTGCACCCGGACCATGAACTCCCGGCGGATGACCGCGAAGAGCTTACGCATGGGCCGCCTCCCGGGCCGGGGCGATGGCGGCCTGTTGTCCGACCTTGGCGATGAAGATGGACTGCAGCGACGGTTCGTCCACCTCGAAGCGGCTCAGCCCGACCCCAGAGTCCACGAGGGCGCGGAGCAACCGATCCGGGTTGGCGCCGACAGCCAGCTCCACCTCGGCGGTGGCGCCGGAGTCGTCGGCCCGCGCCACCAGGCTCCGGTCCGCCAGCACCGGACCCGCCTTGGCGCCGTCGTGGGCAAACGAGAGGTAGACGTGGCGAGTGCCCCCCTCCGCCTTGATGTCGGCGATCCGGCCGTCGACCACCTTCTCCCCCCGGGCGATGATCGCGATCCGGTCGCACATCCGCTCGGCCTGCTCCATGATGTGGGTCGAGAAGAGCACGGTCCGCCCCGACCGGGCGATCTCCACCACCACGTCCTTCATCACCTGGAGGTTGACCGGGTCGAGCCCGCTGAACGGCTCGTCGAGGATGACCAGGTCGGGGTCGTGCAACAGCGTCCCGATGAACTGGACCTTCTGCTGCATTCCCTTGGACAGCTCCTGCACCTTGCGCTTGCCCCAGTCGGGGAGGCCGAGGCGGTCGAGCCAGCGGAGCGCCCGCGTGCGGGCGTCCTTCCGCCGCAGCCCCTTGGCCTCCCCGAGGAAGATCAGCTGTTCCAGCACCTCCATCCGGGGATAGAGCCCCCGCTCCTCCGGCAGGAAGCCGATGCGCGCCGAGAGCTCGCGACCGGTGCCCGGGCCGCCGAAGAGCGTCACCGTGCCCTCGTCGGGCTCGAGGATATGCATGATCATCCGGATGGTGGTCGACTTGCCCGCGCCGTTGGGGCCGAGGAGGCCGAACACGGCGCCGGCGGGCACCGAGAGCGAAAGGGCCTGCACGGCGGTGTGGCCGGCGAACCGCTTGGTAATGCGGTCCAAGGAGATGACGATGTCGGGCATCAGGCTCGGTGGGGTGACGGGGAAGGGCGTCGACGGCGATCGTGCAGGAAAAAGAGGAGGTCGGGAGCGGGATGGCAAGAGAGACCGCGGCGGCCGGCGGACCGGGGCGAGGGACCGTACCCCTCTGGCAGGATGAAAACCGGTTTTGTATGTTCGCCCTATGCCCTACACGATCAAGATCGACCGGACCCTGTGCAGCGGTTACGGGGACTGTGTCGGGCTGGCCCCGGATGTCTTCGCCCATGACGAGGAGAACATCTCGGTCGTCGTGGACCCGGAGGGGGCCGAGGATGAACTGATCCTCGACGCCGCCCGGGCCTGTCCCGTGGACGCCATCACCCTGGTGGACGAGCACGGGGACCAGGTCTGGCCCTAGCCGGCTACCTCCGCCAGCTGTCTCATCCCCCGCACCTCGCCCTCCGGAATCAGCTTGTTCTTCGTCGTCGCCCGCACGCCGAACTTCAGCGTCTTCTGCAGGTACTCCTCCCGGGTCCCCGCCGTCACCCCGTCCTCGTAGCACCCGGCGTCGTGCAGCAGCACCCCCTTGGGGGTCACCGAGTCGAACCGGCCGACCCAGAGGGCGGTGGCGGTCTCGAGCACCACGGTAATCCCGTGGAGGTCGTGGTGGCCGGGGTGGAAGACGTGCCCGCTCACGCGCCGACGGAGTTGCTGCAGTGGGCGTCGAAGGCCTTCGTCAGGTCGGCGGCGATGGCCTGTGGGCTCCGCCCCTCGATCTGGTGCCGGTGGACGAAGTGCACTACCTCGCCGTCGCGGAGGAGCGCGATGGACGGGGAACTGGGCTGGAACTCCCCGAGGTAGCTCCGGGCCCGCGCCACCGCGTCGAGGTCCTGGCCGGCGAAGACCGTGACGGTCCGGTCCGGCAGGACGCCGTGCCCGAGCGCCATCTTCATCGCCGGGCGGGCGTTGCCGGCGGCGCAGCCGCAGACCGAGTTCACGAAGACCAGGGTGGTGCCGGCGCTGCTCCCGATGGCGGCGTCCACGTCGGCCACCGTCCGGAGCTCCGTGGCGCCCATCTGGGTCATCTCGGCCCGCATCGGGGCCACCAGCGATTCAGGATACGGCATGTGCGTTGATTCTCCCTCTGGGAATTGAAGGGACCCGGCAGGGCCGTGATGTCATTCGGTCGAGATGGGCTCGCCGGCGCCGGCCAGCGCCGCCTTCAGGGTGTGCCACGCCAGGCTGGCGCACTTCACCCGCACCGGGTACTCGGACACGCCGGCCAGCGCCTGGAGCTTGCCAAGCGCCTTCCGTTCCGCGGCGCCCTCGAGGCGGCCGGTCACGAGCTTCTGGAACTCGTCGGCGAGCGCCATGGCGTCCGCGCGCGACTTCCCCTTGACGGCCGCCGTCATCAGCGAGGCGGAAGCCTTCGAGATGGCGCAGCCGTTGCCGAGGAACGCCACGTCCTTGACGGTGTCCCCCTCGACGTCCACCCAGACCGTCAGGCGGTCGCCGCAGAGCGGGTTGTGCCCGTCGGCGTGGCTCGCCGGCGGGGGCAGTTCGTGGAAGTTCCTCGGCGTCTTGTTGTGGTCGAGGATGACGCTCTGGTACAGCTCGTCCAGGTCGCGGCTCACGCGAAGACCTCCCGCGCACGGTGCAGACCCCGCACGAGCACGTCGATCTCGTCGAGGGTGTTGTAGAAGGCGAAGGAGGCCCGGGCGGTGGCATGCACCCCGAAGCGCTCCATGACCGGCTGGGCGCAGTGGTGTCCCGCCCGGATGGCCACGCCGTCGGCGTCGAGGATGGTGCCGAGGTCGTGCGGGTGCACACCCTCGAGCGTGAAGGAGAGCACGCCGGCCTTCTCGCGCGCCGTGCCGACCAGGCGCACCCCGGGCACCGCGCTCACCTGCTCGGTGGCGCGGGCGAGCAGGGTCCGCTCCCAGGCGCCGATCGCGTCGAACCCGACGCCCCGCACGTAGCGCAGCGCGGCGCCGAGACCGATCACTTCCGCGATGGCCGGCGTGCCCGCCTCGAACTTGGCGGGCAGGGGCGCGAAGGTGGTCCCGGTAAAGCTCACGGTGTGGATCATGTCGCCGCCGCCCTGCCAGGGCGGCATCGCCTCCAGCAGCGAGGCGCGGCCCCAGAGGACCCCCACGCCGGTAGGCCCAAACACCTTGTGGCCGGAGAAGGCGTAGAAATCACAGCCAAGCGCCTGCACGTCCACCGGCGTGTGGGGCGCCGCCTGGGCGCCGTCCACCAACACGACGGCGCCGGCCTCGTGCGCCAGCCGGGTCAT
Organism: Gemmatimonadota bacterium; assembly: GCA_022710485.1. GTDB lineage: Bacteria > Gemmatimonadota > Gemmatimonadetes > Gemmatimonadales > GWC2-71-9 > SPDF01. The sequence goes on from JAKLGU010000003.1 coordinate 166,573, forward strand.
CTCCGCCACCGGGTTGATCGTGCCGAGGGCGTTGGAGATGTGCACCACGCCGACGATACGGGTCTTCGGTCCGAGCATCCGGCGGTACGCCTCGAGATCCACCTCGCCCGCGTCGGTGATCGGGATGGCCCGGACCACCGCGCCGGTCTGCCCCGCCACCAGCTGCCAGGGGACGATGTTGCTGTGGTGCTCCATCGTGGTGAGGAGGATTTCGTCGCCGGGGCGGAGCGTCGTCCGCCCGTAGCTCTGCGCCACGAGGTTGATGGCCTCAGTGGTGCCGCGGACGAAGATGACCTCGCGCGAGTCCGGGGCGTTGAGGAAGTCCCGCACCTCGTCGCGCACGGCGTCGAACGCCAGCGTGGCCCGCTCGCTCAGGTAGTGGACGCCGCGGTGGATGTTGGCGTTTTCCTCGGCCAGGAAGCGCCGCACCGCCTCGATGACCACCAACGGCTTCTGGGCCGTGGCGGCATTGTCGAAATACACCAATGGCTTCCCGTCCACCCGCGTGCCGAGAATCGGGAAGTCGGCGCGGATCGACGAAACGTCGAGGCCGACAGCGGGGACGCGGGGACGCGGGGAAGTGGTCGAGGTCGACACGATCAACTCGTTGCCTTCCCCGCTGACCCGCTTCCCCGCTGCCCCGCCTTCATCAGCCACTCCCGCATCAAGTCCTCGAGATGATCCACCACGGGGCGGCTCCGGATCTCCTCGAGCACGTCCGCCGCGAACGCATAGGTGAGGAGGGTCTGCGCTTCGGCCGCGGGAATACCGCGGCTCTGGCAGTAAAAGAGCGGCACCGCGTCGAGGCTGCCCACCGTGGCGCCGTGCGTGCACTTCACGTCGTCGGCGAAGATCTCGAGCTGGGGCTTGGTGTCCACCTTGGCCGTCTCGGAGAGCAGCAGGTTCTTGTTCGTCTGCTTGCCGTCGGTCTTCTGGGCCACCGGATGGACGTACACCTTGCCGTTGAACACGCCGTGGGCGTGCCCGTCGAGGATGCCCTTGTATACCTCCCAGCTCGTGCAATTGGGGGCGGCATGCTCGATCCGGGTCTGGTGATCCACGTGCTGGCGGCCCTCGCCAAGGTACAGGCCGTACAGGGTGGCGTGCGCGCCTGGTCCGGCCAGGGTGGTGTAGATGTTGGTCCGGGAGAGCGCCGCGCCCTGCGCAAAGGAGAACGAGTTGAGGTAGCTGTCCCGCTCCTGACGCACCTCGAGCGTGGCCAGGTGGAAGGACTGCACGCTCTCCCGCTGGATCTTGCAATGGTCGAACCGCGCACCGGCGGCCAGGTTCGCCTCGGTGACCGTATTGGTCAGGGCGACGCCCTCGGCCAGCGCCACGTAACTCTCCACCACCGACGCCACCGCGTTGGCGCCCAGCACCACCACGTTCCGCGGGAACACGGCGCCACGGAGCGCGCGGCCGTCCGCCACGAACAGCACGTGGATCGGCGTGTCCACCACGGTGCCGGCGGGCAGGACAACGGCGTACCCGTCGATGAACGCGGAGGCGTTCTGGCCGACGAGGGCCGCGGCGGCCGGCTGGACGGCCAGCTTGCCGAGCGTGTCCTCCACCAGTTCCGGCGCATCGAGCAGCAGCTCGGCCAGCGACCCCACCCGGGCGCCAGCCGGCAGCCCGGCCAGCCGCGAGAGCGCCGGCTGGAGCCTTCCGTTCGCGAAGACGAGCCGCGGCCACTCGGCGTGCCCGAAGAGGAAGGGTGCGAGGTCGGCCTCCGTGAGGCCGCCGGGCGCCCGAGCCGGGCCGAGCTCCGCCCTGGCAATCGGCGACAGATCGGTGAAGCGCCAGTCTTCCTCGCGGGTGGTGGGCAGGCGGAGCCCCTCGAAGCGGGCCGCCCCCTCGCGCCGGAGCTGGGCGACCCACCCCGGCTCGACGGCGCGAGGCGCGGGAGCCACGGGAGTCCCGGTGGCGGTCACGCGACGGCTCCCGCCGCTTCGGTCAGCCACTCGTAACCGCGCTCCTCGAGCTCGAGCGCCAGCTCCTTGCCGCCGGAGCGCACGATCCGGCCCCCGGCCAGCACGTGCACCTGGTCGGGCACGATGTGGTTCAGCAGGCGCTGGTAGTGGGTCACCACGATAGTGGCGCTGTCGGGGCGGCGGAGCGCGTTGACGCCGTCGGCCACGATCTTGAGCGCGTCGATGTCGAGGCCGGAGTCGGTCTCGTCGAGGATGGCCAGGGACGGCTCGAGCACCGCCATCTGGAGGATCTCGTTGCGCTTCTTCTCGCCGCCCGAGAAGCCGGCGTTGACGGCACGACTCATGATCTCGGGGCCCCACTCCACCAGCTTGAGCTTCTCCTCGAGCAGGTCGAGGAAATCCATCGGGTCGAGCTCCTCGAGCCCCTGCGCCTTCCGCTTGGCGTTGTACGCGGCGCGGAGGAAGTAGGCGTTGGTGACGCCAGGGATTTCCACTGGATACTGGAAGGCCAGGAAGACGCCGGCCTGCGCCCGCTCCTCCGGCTCCATGTCCAGCAGGTCCTGGCCCTTGTAGGTGACCGAGCCGCCGGTCACCTCGTAGGCGGGATGGCCGGCAAGCACCTGCGCCAGCGTGCTCTTGCCGCTCCCGTTGGGGCCCATGATGGCGTGCACCTCGCCCGCGTTGACGGTGAGGGTGATGCCGCGGAGGATTTCGACCCCACCGGCGGTGGCGGTCAGGTTCTTGATCTCGAGCACGTGCCTGTTCTCCTTAACCGACGCTGCCTTCGAGGCTGATGCCGAGCAGCTTCTGCGCCTCGACGGCGAATTCCATGGGCAGGTTCTGGAAGACGTCCTTGCAGAACCCGTTGACGATCATCGAAATCGCGTCCTCGGTGTCGAGGCCGCGCTGCTTGCAGTAGAAGATCTGGTCCTCGCCGATCTTGGACGTGGACGCCTCATGCTCCACCGACGCGCTGGGATGCTGCACGTCGATGTACGGGAAGGTGTGGGCCCCGCAGGCGTTGCCGATCAGCATCGAGTCGCACTGGGTGTAGTTGCGCGCCCCGACGGCCTTCGGCAGCATCTTGACCAGGCCGCGGTAGCTGTTCTGGCCTCGGCCGGCAGAGATGCCCTTCGAGATGATCGTGCTCCGGGTGTTTCGGCCGACGTGGATCATCTTGGTGCCGGTGTCCGCCTGCTGGCGGTTGTTGACCACGGCCACCGAGTAGAACTCGCCGATCGAGTCGTCGCCCTGGAGGATGACGCTGGGGTACTTCCAGGTGATGGCCGACCCCGTCTCGACCTGGGTCCAGGTGATTCGCGACCGCGCGCCGGCGCACTTGCCGCGCTTGGTCACGAAGTTGTAGATGCCGCCCACGCCCTCGCTGTCCCCCGCGTACCAATTCTGCACCGTGCTGTACTTGATGGTGGCGCCCTCGAGGGCCACCAGCTCCACCACCGCGGCGTGCAGCTGGTTGGTGTCCCGCTTGGGCGCGGTGCACCCCTCGAGATAGCTCACCGTGGCGCCCTCGTCGGCCACGATCAGCGTGCGCTCGAACTGGCCGGTGTCCGCGGCGTTGATCCGGAAGTAGGTGGACAGTTCCATCGGGCAGGTGACGCCCTTGGGGATGTACACGAACGAGCCGTCGGTGAAGACGGCGGCGTTGAGCGCGGCGAAGAAGTTGTCGCCGGCCGGCACCACGCTGCCGAGGTACTTCCGGACCAGCTCGGGATGCTCCCGGACCGCCTCGGAGAAGGAGCAGAAGATGACGCCGTGCTCCTTCAGCTTGTCCTTGAAGGTGGTGGCCACCGACACGCTGTCGAAGATGGCGTCCACCGCCACACCGGACAGCCGCTTCTGCTCCGAGAGCGAGATGCCGAGCTTTTCGTACGTGGCGAGCAGCTCGGGATCCACCTCGTCGAGCGAGCCGAGCGGCTTGGCCTGCCTGGGGGCCGAGTAGTAGATGATGTCCTGGTAGTCGATCGGCGGATACTGTACGTTCGGCCAGTGCGGTTCCGTCATGTCCAACCAGCGCCGGTAGGCGGCCAGCCGCCACTCGAGCAGGAAGGCCGGCTCCTCCTTCTTGGCGGAAATGAGCCGGATGATGTCCTCGTTGAGTCCGCGCGGGACGGTATCGGCCTCGATGTCGGTCACGAAGCCGTACTTGTACTCCTGCTGGACGAACGACTCGACGGGCGAGGTCATGCGTTGACTCCTTGGGGCCGGCTGGTCCCGATGGACACCGGCGCCGTGAACTGCACCTGGTATTCGCAGGCGGAGCAGCCGTCGAGCACGTGGGCCTGGAGGCCCACCGAGGCCCCCAGGGCCGCGCTCAGGAAGCGCTCCTCCGCCGCGCAGATTTCCGGGAACCGCTCCGCGACCGCGCGGATGGCGCAGTTGTGCTCGGTCAGCGTGCCGCCCTCCGCCGATCCTTCCCAGCCCGGCATGAAGCCGTCCTCCTGGAGGAGGCGGGTCACCGCCGCCAGCCGCCGCTCGGCCGGCAGCTCGGCGAGATTGTCCGGGAGGCGCCGGAGGAGCGCCGCGTACCGCGCCTCGAGCGCCCCGACGACGGCCTCGCGCCCTTCGCGCTCCACGAGCGTCTCGAGCACGTCGGTCAGCGCCGACTCGTACCGCCGGGGGAACACCTGCTCCCCCGCCGCCGAGAGGCGGTAGGCGAACACCGGCGCGCCGACCCCCCGCTGCTGCCGCTCATGCGCCAGGAGCCCGTCCACTTCGAGCTCCCTGAGATGGTGGCGGATGGCGTTGAGTGACAGCCCGAGCCGCCCGGCGAGTTCCTTGGCCGTCAGCCCGGGGGCGAGCTTCAACTCCACGAGTATGGAGGCTCGCGGTCCCTTGTAGCCGACCGGGAGGGCGGCGGCGGCGCGGAGATGGGCAAACGGTATTGCCATAAGGCGGGAATGGTAGGCACCGAAATCGGGATTGTCAAGTTCGCGTGGCATTATTGGTGCGAATTCTCAATGCGTTGTGATCAAACCGCTTAGGGAAATCGAAAAGCCAGGCAGGATGTCGCAATTCGGCAATTGCCAAGGCAAAGTCCACCCGGCGCCATAAAGCGCATAATCATATGTGAACAAAGGATTTAATATTTAGGAGTAGCTATAACAACTCCTTTAGTTTTCCTGCCGCTCTCTTGTTTCCATTCGTCCGAAATGCAAGATTAGGCCATGACCATCCACCGCATTCGACTCCTCGGCGACCCCATCCTCCGCACCCGCTGCGAACCGATCACCAAGCCGCGCTCGACTGCCGTGCGGGTGATCCTCGACGACATGCGCGAGACGCTGCGCGACTGGCAGTCGCGATTCGGCAGCGGACGCGCCATCGCCGCGCCTCAGATCGGCGCCCCGGTCCGGATGGTCTACGTCGAGATGGAAAAGCCCTGGCCGCTCATCAACCCCGAGATCATCGACATCGGCACCGAGGACTTCACCGTCTGGGACGACTGTTTCTCGTTTCCCAACCTGATGGTCCAGGTGTCGCGGTCGTACCGGATCCGGGTGCAGTTCCAGGACATCAAGGGGGACACCCACGAGGTGGACCTGGAGGGAGACCGCGCAGAATTGCTGCAGCACGAGATCGATCACCTCGACGGCGTGCTGGCCGTGGACCGCCCCCACGGGCTCGATCCGTTCTGCCTGCGCGAGGAGTGGAACCGCCAGCATGCCGCCAAGGGGCGCTATGGCGAGCCCGAGCCCCGGCACGCGCACTACGCCACGCCCCTCACCGGCCTGATCTGAGGGGCGCTAGAACCAGCGCCCGATCCGCACGAAGACGTTGTCGATGCCGGTGGTCGTGAAGCCGTAGGCGGCCTGGACGTCGCCGATCGGGGTTTCCGCCACCAGGCCCGCACGCGCTCCCCCCAGCCAATCACTGCCGGCAAAGAGATCCCCGCCGTCGGCACTCCGCCCCACCGCCGCCAGCACCTCCCACCGCAGGAACCCGCTGATCGGGTGGGAGACGGCGAGCCCGCCGAACACCTCGCGATCCCCCCGCAGCTGTTCCGTCGCGAGACCGGGAAATCCCTGCGTGCCGCCCAGCGGAAATTGATCCTGGAGCGGGAGGTCCTCGCCCCAGCCGATCCGTGCGCTCGGCGTGACGCTCCACTCGCCCAGTTCGACGAGGTAGGACGTGGCGATACCGACCCGCTGGAAGGTGGACGACCAGACCAGCTCGGCGTCGGCCGTCCAGTTGCCGTGGGGGCGACGCACAGCCCCGCGAACGCCGGCGCTCGAGCCGTCGCCGGAGGCGCTGCTGTCGGTGGTAACCTCGTCTCCGCCGTTCCAGAGCCGCCCGTCGAACCCGGCGGCCAGGAGCCATCCGCCGCTCACACCCTGCTCGAGGCCCGCAAACAGGACTCCCTGCCGAGTGTCGGTGCGGCCGAGATCCTGTCCATCGTCGTCATACAGGGTGATATCCTGGTTTTCGAGGTGCACGGTGAGGGTCGGCGCCAGCCAGGTCTGCCCGACCCCGAAGTAACGGCGAAGTCCCAACGTCAGGTCGTTCAGCAAGGTGCCGATCCCCAGCGTCACGCTCCCCTCGTAGGCGTGCCCGAACAACCGCCGATCGAGGTACATCATCCCGGCGCGACCGCCGAGATCGCGGTCGTACGCCAGCGCGACGCCGGCCAGCTTCGAGGGCGCCGGCTGGACCGCCGCGTGAAACGCCACCCGGCCCGACGCCGTGACGGCGGGATGAAGCCAGAGCGCGGTGTAGGCGTCGAGTTGCCGGACCTCGCTCACCTGCGTCGCCAGGACGTCGAGGTCGATCGTCGCCCCAGGCTCGAGCCCGAGGAATCGTTCGAGCAGTTCGGTGTCGGTCGGCGCGCCGCCGGTCAATGAGAAAGTCGCCACCCTCTCGGGAAACTCGCCGCGCGGCAGCGTCCCGGTCGGAAGGCAGGTGGCGAGCGCCAGCACCGAATCGGCGACCAGGCGTCCGCGGCGCCGGATCGAGTCCACCGTGGCCGGGGTGAAGTCGAGGTTCTCGTACTCGTCGAGCGGCACCCGCATGTAGACGTCGCCGGGGCCGATCGACTCGGCCGGCTGCACGAACAGGAAGCCGGCCAGCTGGTCCGCCACGGCTAGCGCTCCGGACTGGAGCTCGGATTCGGTGAGGAGGCCCGAGGTCACGTCGGAGACGATGACCCGGGTGACGCCGGGGAGTCCGCGCGCGATGGCGACAGGGACGTTGGCCGACAGGCCACCGTCCACCAGCAGGCGCCCGTCGATTTCCTCGGGGGGGAACACCAGCGGCACGGAGATGCTGGCGCGCACCGCCTGGGCCAGGTCGCCGGAGGAGAGCACGACGGTGTCGCGGGAGACGAGGTCGGTGGCCACAGCGCGAAACGGAATCGGCAGCCGGTCGAAGTCCCCCGCGGCCAGCAGGTTGGGCCGGAGGAGGAGCGCCGAGAGCATCGCGTTGGCCGCGGGGACGTCGACCGTGGGGGTCTGGAGGGAGAATCCCTCGTCGCCACCCGCCCAGGTGAGCAGCGGGGAGAATTGCCCCCAGGCCAGCGGACCGGTGTAGGTGGTGGAGGAGAAGAGCGATGCCGGGCTGAACGCGGCCGAGAGTGAATCAGCCCGGCGCGCCGGGTAGCCACCCGCATAGAGCGCGCCGATGATGGCGCCCATGCTGGTCCCGACCACGTAGTCTGGCCGGATGCCGAGGCTGTCCATCGCGGCGATGACGCCGAGATGCGCGAGCCCCTTCGCCCCGCCGCCAGAGAGGACGAGGGCGGTCCGGCCGGCGGGACAGGCGAGCACCTGTGCGGCGAGCGGCGCCGCCATCGCGAGGGTCGAGGTGGCCACCGCAGCGAGCCACCCCTTGCGCCGCAGGAAGGGAGTCCGCAATACTTGCCGCAGGACTTGCCGCACCCCCTGTGCGGCGAATCTTCTTCCCGAGGGAGCGGCTGGCACGATGACGTACGTGATCACGGAACCCTGCATTGGTGTCAAGGATCGGGCGTGTGTCGACGTCTGCCCGGTGGATTGCATCTACGAAGGCGAAGATCAGCTCTACATCAACGCCGACGAGTGTATCGACTGCGGCGCCTGCGAGCCGGAGTGCCCGGTGACCGCCATCTTTCCGGAAGAGGACGTCCCGCCGCAGTACACCGCGTTCATCGAGAAGAACCGGGAAGTCTTCGAGGGCGACAATCCCCCGGGCCGACCCGACAGGTAACTGCCCGTTCCGGCCAGCGACGCGGCGCCGCCCCCCGGGGGCGGCGCCGTTCTTGTTTCCGGCACCGGGTTCCAAGCTTCGCCCGGCCGGGGACCCCCGGCAAGTGGGCGGCGCACCGCCCCGAAGTGTGAACGCTGGGGGATAGACGCGAGGCGGCCCCGGAACCGTACTGCCTGGCCGCGGTCCCGGAGCCGTAGGTTGGAAGGATTACTGAGACGACGGAGGCCGGCGTGATACCAACCGAACCGGCGCCTCATAGGTTGAGACGCCCGAGGCGGCGAAAAGGTTTCACCGCTCCGCAGGTCGGGATTCCGTGACTCCCGCCAGGAGCGCGGCCAGATGCCGGTTGAACGCCTCCGGCTGCTCGAGCGGCGCGAGGTGCCCGGCGTTCGGGATGATCGCCAACTTCGCCCCTGGAATGGCTTTGGCCATTCCCTCCGCCTCCCGGGGCGGGGTCAGGACATCCTCCGCACCGACCACGACGAGGGTCGGCAATCCCTTGAGTCCCGCCAGCAGGTCGGTCGAGTCGGGCCGGTCGCGCATGGCGGCGAGCGCCCCCAGGAGTCCCGGCACAGGGGCGCCGGCCATCGTCGTTCGGACCTCCTCCGAGAGCGCGTGGGGGGCCGACTTGGCGAGCAGTTTCGGCAGCATCTGCTCGGCGATGAGCGGTGCCCCACCTTCACGCGCGTCCGCCATGGCGATCTCACGCCCCTTCCGTCCCTCGGCGCTGTCGGCCGTGGCGCGCGTGTCGACGAGCGCGAGCGCACGCACCCGGGGGCGGTGGCGGCGGAGGAACTCGAACGCGACATACCCGCCCATGGACAGGCCGGCGAGGACCACCTCGTCCACGCCGACGGCGTCGAGCATCGCCGCGAGGTCGTCGGCGTAGGTGGCCATGCTGTACCCAAGATCGGGGGCATCGCTGCGGCCGAACCCTCGAAGGTCGGGAATGAGGGTGCGCCAGCCGGGGAAGGCCCCGGCCTGGTGACGCCAGAGACTCCCGTCGAGCGGGTAGCCATGGAGGAAGAGCAACGCCGGCCCGCTCCCACGGTCATCGAGCGCGAGCTCGAGTCCGTGGACGCTGACCCGGCGCGTGGTGGCCGCCGCCGCCGGGTGGGCGGGGAGGAGGAACGCCGCGACCTCGGCCGGCACCGGCACGGCGGCGCCCGTCTTGTCGATGCAGACGAACACCGATTCGGCGGTGGCGATCAGCACGTCATCTGATTCGCGGCGGGCCACCTGCCGCATGGTGAAACTGGTGCGGCCGAGCCGAGTCACGGCGAGATGAAATCGCAGGGTGTGGCCGGGATAGGCGGGCGCGTGATAGTCGATGACGGCGTGGCGCACGGCCGGCCAGACGCCGGCCCGCTCGAACAGGTCCATCCCCGGGCCGCCGGCGAGCATCTGCCAGCGCGCCCGCTCGAAATAGGCGAGGAACGCCGCTTGATTCAGGTGCCCGAAGGTGTCGCAGTCACCTGGGTAGACGGTGAACAGGACGGGAGCCTCGGTCATCGGGTATCCTCCCTGTCAGCCGTCAACGCGCCATGACCACCCAAACCAAGAGTCGTCGATGCCACCGACCACCGATTACATCCGCCACGCCGCACGACTCGCCCGCAAGGTGCAGCTGGACGCCGCGCTCGGCGGCGCGCCCGCGCCCGACGCCGAGTTCTACAAGGCCCTGGCGAAGGCGCTCGAGGAGATCGCGGCCGGACTGGAGCTGGTGGCCAAGCGCGACTGATTCAGGAGCCGGCGCCGCGCGAGAGCGGATAGACCCGCACGTGTTCCTGGCCGTGTCGCTGGCGCCAGACGCCGATCACGTAGTCGGCGCCGATTTCGTCCACGCGCAAGCCATCCGGCGTCGTGACCGTCCCGAGCCAGGTGCCATCGGGCGCGAAGACGTTCCAGGTGGACGCCGAGGCCGGGGGATTGAGCGGCGCTGAGAGCCACAGGGCGCCGGTGCGGTCCACCAGCATTCGGCCGAACGCCGGCATCCGCGCGGGGAAGGGCGCCTTCTCCAGCGACCGGATCAGGGTGCTGTCCAGCGGAGTGTTCAGGGACTTGGCGCCGGTCCGGAGCCGGGTGGTGGCGGCGGCGGTGTACTCGCTGGACATCTCCGCCGTCACTGAGGCGCGCTCGATGGGCGCCCGCAGAAGGCGGACCGGCATTCCATCGGGGCCGATGGAGGCCACTTCGAAGCTCGCGCCGGTGCCGATCAGCATCGTGTCGGCCTGCAGGGCCGCCACGGTCACCAGGCCGAAGGGCACGGGGAACGAGGACGGCGGCCCTTCCGAGCGGACCCGCACGCCCCAGGATTCGCCCTGCGGGAACCGTCCAAGCGCCGCCTGCGGCAGGCCATCGAGGCCAAACCGCATGTAGGACGCGGAATCTCGAATCACCTCGCCCGGCTTGCCCGGGAAGGGATTCAGCGGCCGGCCGAGGCGGAAGAGCACCGAGCCGTCGGGATAGGTGGCCAGGGGTTCGGCGGCCACCTTCGGGTCGGCCGGGGCGAGCGCCGCCACCCGGACGTACTTGCCCTTGGCGTCGAACAGCGCGAACCGCCGGGTGAGGAAGTCGTAGGCCACCACGGTGTCCGCCGGTCCGCGCCCGATCCAGCCGAGGCCGTGGAACTGCCCCTCCTCGGTCCCGCGTCCGCCGGCCGTCGTCAGCAGCTTCCCGGTCGGGTCGAAGTAGAGGATGCTCTGCTGCGCCCCGTTGACGACGACAATGCGACCGTCCGAGAGGCGAAGCACGGGAGCCACCCCGACGAGCGGCTGCGTCGGCTCACCGATGTCCACGCTGAACGAATCCCCCACGGTCCATTGCGGCGTCGACCCCCAGGCTGGCGCCGTGTCCCGGACGACGCGGATCCCCGCGGAGTCTCCCACGAGCGGGCCGGTGTCGGCCTCGCGAACCGCGGGCGGCGCGTCACTGCAGGCCATCGCCAGGAACGCGGTGCCGATTGCCGGCGCAAGAATTCGAAGGACCTGGCGTGAGAAGGATCGGGACATCGTGGCTCCAAAGAGTGTTCGATGAGAGTGCGTCGAGCGTGCAACTCCGAAATCTAGACGGGGCACCAGGATAAGTCAGCCGCAGAATAGAAATAGCGTCACGACATTTAGACGACAGTATGCTGTCACTACGCTGAAAAATACGGAGTTGCGGCGGTGGTTCGGCTCCAGCACTATTCCGCCATGCCTGTTCACTCCGATTCATCCGCCGTCGAGGTCGTGGCCGACCAGGTCGCCTTCGACCAGCTCCTCCAGTCCCTCGCGGACGAGCCGCTGCTCGCCGTGGACACCGAGGCCGCCAGCTTCCATCGCTTCGAGGACCGCGTCTATCTCCTGCAGATCTCCTCGCGGGAGCGCACCGCCGTGGTGGACCCGCTGGCGGTCGAGAGCCTCGAGCGGTTTGCCGCGCTGCTCGCCGACCCGCGGATCGAGGTCATCTTCCACGACGCCGACTACGACCTGCGCCTCCTCCAGCGGCAGTACGGCATCCGGGCCGCGCGACTCTTCGATACCCGGATCGCGGCCCAGTTCCTGAATGAGCCGGGCATCGGGCTCGCCGCGCTGCTCGAGAAGTACTTCGGCGTGACCCTGAACAAGAAATACCAGCGCGCCGACTGGTCCGCCCGCCCCCTCTCGGACGAGATGCTCGCCTACGCGGCCACCGACACCCGGCACCTCCCGGCGCTGCGCGACGAGCTCCGGGGACAACTCGAGGCGCGGAACCGGCTGGGCTGGGTGGAAGAAGAGTTCGCCCTGCTGGAGGGGGTGGCGTGGGCCCCCGTGGACACCACGGAGTCGGGGTACCTCCGGCTCAAGGGGGCGAAGGCGCTCAAGGGCCGGGAGCTGGCCCTGCTCCGGGCGCTCTACGACTGGCGAGAGGGGACGGCGCGCCGGCTCGATCGCGCCTCGTTCAGGATCCTGAACAACGAGCCGCTCTTCGCCATGGCGCGCCAGCCGCCCCGGACGCTCGAGGAGCTGCAGCGGGTGAAGGGCATCGGGCCCGAGACGATCGCGCGGCGGGGCGCGGAAATCCTCGAAGCCATCGAGCAGGCGATGGCCATCGCCGAGCGGGACCTCCCCCGCCTTCCCCGGCTGCCCAGGCGGCCGCCCGACCCAGCGGCGGACGCGCGCTTCGAGCGCCTCAAGACGGCGCGCAACGCGATCGCCGCCCGGCTCGAGCTGGCGCCGGGCGTGGCCTGCCCGAACGGGACGCTCGAGGAGATTGCGCGACAGGCACCGAAGTCGCTGGCCGACCTCGAGGCGATTCCGACGCTCCGCCGCTGGCAACGGGAGGAATTCGGGAAGGAACTGCTTGCCGCCGTGCCGGAGCCGCCATCGGCCCCGGCAGCGGGGTGACCGTTAGCCGAGAAAGGCCCGCACCCGAGGGTCCATCCGGTCCGGCGTCCAATACGGCTCCCACACCAGCTCGACTTCGACGCTGTTCACGCCGTCGAGGTCGGACACCACCGACTTCACGTCGCCCATGATTTCCGGTCCCGAGGGACATCCCGGCGAGGTGAGGCTCATCGTGATGTGCACGTCACCCGCCTCCGACACCGTCACGTCGTAGATCAGCCCGATGTCGACGACGTTGAGCCCGAGCTCCGGATCCTTGACGCCTTTCAGCGCCTTCCGCACCAGATCAGTTGTCAGCATGGTCCACCTCCTGTCCGGCAAGCTATCGCGCGCGACCTCCGCGCGTCAACGCAGGTCGCAATTCCTGTCGGCCGCCCCCAGCCGGTGCCGTCGCCGCGCGACGGCGTCGTAGACCCGGTCCGCCACGACGGCCACGCCGGGAAGCCTCGCCAGCCAGCCGAGGAGGCGACCGCCCGGCAGCCAGGGGAGCACCGCGATCATCGCCCGCGCGCCTCGGGCGACCTGTCCGTCGGGGAGCACCACGTGCAGGGCGCGGTCGAGCTCGGCGTCTGCGATCACGGGAAGCCCCGCCACCGCGCCACGCTCCTGGAATGCCACCTGGCGGATGCGGCCGGCGTCGTCCCACCCCGCCAACCGGCGGGACCAGTCGCGGCAGACTCCGCAGTTTCCGTCATAGAGGACCACCGGGGCGTCCGGCATCGACGTCCTACCGGGGCGGCGCCCGGAGCGAACCGGG
>JAKLGU010000030.1 GCA_022710485.1 Gemmatimonadota bacterium
TCGCCCTCACCGGATGGTTCGCGCTGAAGCGCTCCGACGCCGAACTCGTGCAACTGCAGCTCAACCAGGCGAGCCAGCAGCTCACCATCAAGCTTGGCATCGCCCAACGGATCCTGGAAGAACGGTTCCCGGGGCCGTGGCGGGTCGGGCCGGCGGCCCCGCTGCAATACCAACCCGCGGCGGACGCTCCCGGCGGCACCCTCACGACCCAGCTCTTCAAGGGGGACGAGCCGGTCTACGGCAATCCCGAGGTGACCGCGCTGCTGGTGGAATTGTCGCGGCTGACCGGGACCAAGCTCAGCATCGGACAGCGGGTGGGTGGCGACCAGGTGGTGCGGCTGGCCACCGGCGACTCGGCTACACGCACGGCCGGCCCGCTGACCCTGATGCCCCCGCAGGCCGCCGCCGTGTTCATCGACGGCAACCCGGTCGTCGGCGGGCAGGACGACTGGACCCTCTACTGGCCCATCCGCGACCCCTCGAACCAGTCCATCATCGGGGTCCTGAATGCGGCGACGCCCTACGCCCCCTTTGCCGCGGCCGCGACCGCCGCCTCCCGGCAGGTGGCGGAAGGGCTGCTCCCGCTCGTCCTGCTGATCGCGCTCGGCGCCTCGCTCGTGCTGTTCATGCTCACGCGAAGAATGCTCCGCCCGCTCCGCGACATTCACACGGCGGTGGCCCGCCTCGGCGAAGGGGAGTGGCCGCAGGAAGTGAAGGTGCGGAGCCGAGACGAGGTGGGCGCCCTGGCGGGGGCCTTCAACCGCATGGCCGCTGACCTCCGGCAGACGGTGGCGACGATCGAGGACAAGGTGCGGCTCCGCACCGGCGAGTTGGAGGCGAGCAACGCCGCCCTCGGCCAGGCGCGGGAGGCGGCCGACGTGGCCAACAAGGCCAAGAGCCGGTTCCTCGCCAACATGAGCCACGAACTCCGCACGCCGCTCAACGCCATCATCGGCTACAGCGAGATCCTCGAGGAGGAGGCGGAGGACCGCCAGCTCGACGACCTGGTGCCCGACCTCCGCAAGATCCACGGCGCGGGGCGGCACCTCCTGCAGCTGATCAACGACATCCTCGACCTGTCCAAGGTCGAGGCCGGGAAGATGGACCTCTACCTCGAGACCTTTGCCGTGCGGGGCATGCTCGAGGACGTGGTCAGCACCATCCAGCCGCTCTTGGCGAAGAAGCAGAACACCCTCGTCGTGGACTGCCCGGACGACGTCGGCAGCATCCACGCCGACATGACGAAGCTGCGACAGTCGCTGTTCAACCTGCTGAGCAACGCCTCGAAGTTCACCGAGGGCGGCACCGTCACGCTCCGGGTGCGGACGGAGAGCCGGGAGAGCAAGCGGTGGGTGCTGCTGTCGGTGCAGGACAGCGGCATCGGGATGTCGCCGGAGCAGGTGGCCCGGCTCTTCCAGCCCTTCACGCAGGCGGACGCCTCCACCACCCGGAAATACGGCGGGACGGGCCTCGGCCTGACGATCACCAAGCGGTTTGCGGAGCTGATGGGCGGCACCGTGACGGTGGAGAGCGCCCCGGGGCGCGGGTCGACGTTCACGCTGGTGCTCCCGTCGGAGGTCGTGCCGCGGCCCGTGACCAGCGAGCACGTGGCGCTGATGGCGGGCCCGAAGGGGATGGTGCTGGTCATCGACGACGACCCGGCCATGCACGACCTCGTGCGGCGCACCCTCGAAAAGGAGGGGATCGCGGTCATCCCCGCCCTCAGCGGCGAGGAGGGCATCGAGCTGGCGCGGCAGCTCAAGCCCTCGGTGATCACGCTCGACGTGATGATGCCCGGCAGCGACGGCTGGAACGTCCTGCGCACGCTGAAGGCCGACCCCGTGCTGGGCAAGATTCCAGTGGTCATGCTGACCATCATCGACGACAAGAACCTGGGCTTCTCCCTCGGCGCCTCGGAGTACCTGACCAAGCCGGTGGACCGGGACCGCCTGATCAAGGTCATCCGGCGGTTCCGGCACGAAGGGGGCGGTCGCGCGCTCGTGGTGGACGACGACGAGGCGGCGCGCGACCGGATGCGCGAGCTGCTGCGGGGGGAGTCGTGGGACGTCAACGAGGCGCGCAACGGGCGCGAGGCGCTCGAGGTGCTCGGTCGCGGCCTGCCGGACCTGATCCTGCTCGACCTGATGATGCCCGAAATGAACGGGTTCGAGTTCCTGGCCGCGCTCCGCGGGCGGGAGGGGGGCGAGCAGGTGCCGGTGGTGGTGGTCACGGCGCACGACCTGACTCCCGAGGAACGGGACCACCTGTCCACGCACGTGGCGCGGGTGTTCGACAAGGAGCACCTGGACAGCGACGCCCTGGTGGCGGAAATGAAACGCCTGTTGGCCGCGGCCAGCGCCGGGGAGGGATGAGCGGTGGCGAAGATCCTGCTGGTGGAGGACAACGAGCTGAACCGCGACATGCTGTCCCGGCGGCTCACGCGGCGGGGCTACACCGTCGTCGTGGCGGAGGACGGGGAGCAGGGGCTGGACCTGGTCCGTTCGGAGCGGCCCGACCTCGTCCTGATGGACATGAGCCTGCCCGGCATCGACGGGTGGGAGGCCACACGCCGCCTGCGGGCGGACCCGGACATCGCGGGCGTCCGCGTCATCGCGCTGACGGCGCACGCCATGGCGGGCGACCGGGAGCGCGCTCTCGAGGCGGGCTGCGACGACTACGACACCAAGCCGGTCGAGATGGACCGGCTGCTCCTCAAGATCACCACCCTGCTCGGAGAGACGTCATGATGCCAGCGTTTCGGGCACGGCACGCGGCCCCGCTCCTCGTGGTCGCCGCGCTGGCCTGCTCCAGCGGCGGCGGGGTCACGGCGCCAGCGGCGGCACCAGTCCCGCCGCCGAGCGACATCCCGCCGGTGGCGGTGGTCCTCGGGACGGCCCCGTCCTTCGAGGGCGTGGCGACGGGCAACGGGTGGACCGACGGTTCCGCCTCGGCCGACGCCGGGGCGCGGTACTTCCGGGAAGTCTCCGGCTCGCGCGGGCAGGCGTTCGAGTTGCGGGACGCGGCGACGGGCGACGAGAAGGGCAAGGCGTGCGGCACCGACTGGCGGGCCTCGAGCGCGCGCTCGCTGGCGGTGGTGACGCCCGAGTCGGGCCGGGGCACCGTGGGATTCACCCTGAACGCGACCGCGACGGCGCGGCGCGGTTCCTGGCGCACCAAGGCCACGCTCAGCTGCACCACCATCAACTACACCGAGGCGCAGGCCGCCACCATGGCGCGCGGCCAGGCGTGGATCACGCTCGGCGGCGGTCCCGCGGACCGGGACCAGCTGGTGATCGAGACCGGCGGAGCGACTACAGGTGAATGGGCGCTCAGCGTGACGGACACCGCGGGCCAGAAGTACGCCACCACGCCGGTCGGTTCGACGCTCGTGGCATCGGTTCCCGGGGGCGGGCGCTACTCGGTGGCCGCCTCGGTGACGGCGCGCGCGGCGACCGCGGGCGGCAAGGACTCGGTGGAGCAGCGCCTGCGGGCCACGGTCAAGGTGACCAGCCTGCGGAACGCCCTGGCCGCCAGGACGGAACGGATTCCGCTTCCGAGCTTGGACATCCCCGTCGAGAGCGGTGCGCCGGCCGCAGACCTCGCCTCGCGCATGGAGGCGGCGCTCGCCGGATACCGTCCCTGCGCCGCCAAGCCCGGGTGTGGCGGCAAGGTGTCGGACCTGTCCGTCCAGTCGGTGACGATCCAGCCCGCCGGCGGGGGCGCCTTCGTCGAGATGGTCCTCGTCGGCACGAAGCACGCGCCGACCACAGTCCGCCTGGTGGGAGCGTCCGAGGTGTGGGGCGACTCGCTTCGCCTGGCGAACCTGCGGCTGGCCGCGGGCCAGCCCGCCGTCACGAAGAAGAAGGACCTCAACGCTGCCGCCGCGCGCTTCGGTGAACGGGCGGCGACGGCCGCGGTGGCGCTCCAGACGGACATGCTGATCGTCCCGCTGCTCGGCAGTTTTCCCGTGCGCGTCGGCGACCTGTGCGCCCCGGCCCCGGGTGGGGCGCCGCGCTTCCTCGGCACGCAGCCCTCGCCCGAGGACTCGACGGCGTTCCGGGCCTACTTCAGCCTGACGCCCGGCCCGCTCCAGCCCTGCGGCCGGCCGAAGTGACCTCGTGACGCTCGTCCGCGTGGTGCACGCCGCGGCACGCCTCGACGCGCTGCCCGACCTGCTCGACGTCGCGACGCGCGCCGCGCGCGAGTCGGGCGCGGACGACGAGGGCCAGCACGACGTGCGACTCGCCGCGGAGGAAGTGCTCATCAACGTGATCCATCACGCGTACCCGGGCGGGACGTCGGGCCCGTTGACGCTTCGCGCGCGGATCGAGCCCGGAGTCCTGACGCTCACCGTGCAGGACGAGGGGGCGCCCTTTCCGCCCGACGCGGCGCCGGCCCCCGACCTGGCCGCCGATTGGGCGGAACGGCGCATCGGTGGGCTGGGATGGCACCTGGTGGGTAAATTGATGGACGACGTGCGGCACCAGGACCTCGGCGGCCGCGGCAACGAATTGACGATGATCAAGCGGTTCGGGCAGGCCGGGTCTTCCTCCACCTTGCAGGGACAGTCCAACATGCACATCGAAGTCGAACGGCGCGGCCAGGTGTCGGTGGCAGGCGTGAACGGGAACGTGGACGGCCTGACGGCGGCGGAGCTGAGCCGGGTGCTGGTGGACGAGGTGGCGGGAGGCGGGCACCGGATGGTGGTGTCGCTGGCGGGCGTGGACTACACCAGTAGCGCCGGCCTGCGGGTCCTGCTCGCCGTGGTGAAGGAGGCGCGGAGCCGCGGCGGCGACGTCCGCCTGGCGGCGGTGCGCGACAATGTGCGCAAGGTGCTGGAGCTGAGCGGCTTCACCAGCATCCTCAAGCTGTTCCCCGACGTCGACGCCGCGGTGGCCAGCTTCGGCGGCTAGCCCCGGAGCGGGAGCCGCCGCACCGCCAGGAGCGTGATGTCGTCCGACTGTTCCGCCCCCGCCGTCCACCCGTCCACCGCCGACAACAGCCCGTCCAGCATCTCGTCCGCCGACCCGCCGCCCGCGCGGACGGTGTCCAGCGTGCGCGCATCCCCGTACAGTTCGTCGCCCATACCGGTCCGGGCCTCGGTCACGCCGTCGGTCCAGGCCACGAGCGACTCCCCGGGGGCCAGCGTCGTGCGCCCGACCTCGAACGCCATCCCGGGCATCAGGCCGAGGGCCGGCCCGGTGGGTGGAAGCTGGCGGAGCCCGCCGGGGCCGGTCACGGCGGGTGGCTCGTGCCCGGCGTTGATGTACTGCACCAGGCCGGACTCCCCGTCCACCACCGCGAAGAAGACGGTGGCGAACATGTTGGACCGGCTGTGCGTGCCCGCCACGTAGTCGTTGGCCAGGGTGATGGTGCGAAGCAGGTGACCGGTCACGGCCTCCGCGCGGGGGCCGGCGTCCCGCCGCCGGTCGCGACCCGCGCCGCGCTCGTTCCACCGGGCCCCGTCGGACTGCTCCGCGAGCGCGCGCAGCAGGCTCCGGAAGAGCGACATGAACAGCGCGGCGCCGACCCCCTTGTCGCAGACGTCCCCCACGACGGCGACCATCTCCCGTCCGCCGGCGAGGGGAAAGAAGTCGTAGAAGTCGCCGCCGACCATCCGCGCGGAGCGAAGTCGGGCGGCGAGCTCATACCCCGGCAGCTCGGGCAGGGTGGCGGGGAGGAAGTGGGCCTGGATCTCCCGGCCGATCTCGAGTTCGCGCACCAGGCTCTTCTGATAGAGCTGCTCGCGTTCCCGCAGCCGCTTGCGGGCCAATGACGCCCCGAGGCGGGCCTGCAGGATGAGCGGGTCGAAGGGCTTCGGGAGGTAGTCGTCGGCGCCCAGTTCGATGCAGCGGGCGATGCTCTCCTTCTCGTCGATGGCGGAGATCATGATGACCGGCACGTGGCGGAGGCGCTCGTCGGCCGCCATCGCCTCGAGCACCTCGTAGCCGTTCATGTTGGGCATCATGATGTCGAGCAGCAGCACGTCCACGGGCCGCTCCCGGAGCACCTCGAGCGCCTGCCGGCCGTCCACGGCCACCAGGACCTCGTGGCCGAGACGGCGGACCCGGCGGGCCAGGAGGTCGCGGTTCATCTCCACGTCATCCGCGACGAGAATCTGCGCCGGGGCGTCTGGGGAACGGTCGCTCACGCCGGGACCTCCGCCATGAGCTTCCTGATGTAGGGGATGTGCGGCATGGCGGCCCGCCGGCCCTCCTCGATCACGTACGGGATCTTCCGGGTGTCGAAGATGCCCACCGGCTGCCTGAATTCCGGGAGGATCGGGATCACCTCGGTGAAATGGGTGAGGTTGTGGAACGCGAAGCGGGAGCGCAGGAGGTTGTTGGTCATCACGCTCGTCAGCTGAAGGCCGAGCCGCATGGGGCTGGAGAAGCGCCGGAGGTTGGGGCTCTCGAACCCCATGGCGAGGATGACGCCGGCGCGTTCCTGGATGGCGACGTTCACCGGCAGCGGGTCGGAGAGGAACCCATCCATCAGGAGGCGGTCGCCGACCTTCCGGGGGGCGAAGACGAACGGGATCGCGATGCTGGCGCGCGTCGCTTCCCAGAGCAGGCCCTCCGACAGGACCACCTGGCTGCCGTCGTGGAAGTCGGTCGCCGTGATATACAGGGGGATGCGGGTATCGCCGAAGGTGCGGGCGCCGAACCCAGCCTGGAGGCGGGCGTTGAGGAGGCTGTCGTCGCGGAACGAGAAGTCGGTCGAGAAGCCGAACAGGCGGGGGAAGGCGGCGCGCAGCAGCGCCATCCGCCGGGGGCGCGAGGTGGTGTCCCGCGTCCAGAGGCGCATCGTGAGGTCGATCGTCTCGTCGATGGTCCAGCCGAGGGCGGTGGCGGCCGCGTAGAGGGAGCCGCCGCTGCAGCCCACGACCAGGTCGATCTCGATCCCCTCGTCGCGCAGGGCCTGTTGCAGGCCGAGGGCGGCGGCGCACTTCACTCCCCCGGAGCCGATGACGAGGGCGATGCGGCTTCGGGGTGGTTCGTGAGTCATGGGTTGGAAGGATGCCGCGGCACGCCGCGGGGCGCAACAGCGGTTCAGCCGGGGAGGAAGTCGTCGAGCAGCCGGCGGAACTCGTCGAACGCCTCGACATACGGCACGTGCCCGCAGCCGGTGAGCAGGTGGAAGGGTGCGCCGAGTGCATCCGCGACGGCCTGGGCCGATGAGACCGGAATCGGGTCGTCGTCGCCGTGGAGCACGACGGCCGGGACACGGAGGCCGGCCAGCGCGGGGCGCAGGTCGTAGTCGCCGAGGCTGTCCCACACCTCCTGCTGAGTGCGGCCGGTGACCCGGAACGGGGTGAGCCCAGACACCTTGCGCGGATCGTGGAAGTAGCCGGCCACCGAGAGCTCGAACACGCGGCGCTGGTAGGCGTCGGGATCCGACTCCCGAAGCCCGCTCGCCCGCAGGGCGGCTCGCTCCTGCTGCAGTGCGGGCGCCATGGTCCGCACCGAGAGCCGGCGCTCGAACTCCCCGCGCGCCGCGCGCCACGCAGGCGCAGGCGAGACGAGGGCGAGGCGCTCGACTCTCGCCGGGTGCTCCGTGGCGTACAGCAGCGACAGGAGGCCGCCCCAGGAATATCCTGCTAGGGTGAGCCGCTCCATCCCCCACGCCTGCCGCAGCGCCTCGAGGTCCGCCACCTGCTCCCGCCATCCGACCGGCACCTCCCGCGGGACGGCGGATCGGCCTCCGCCGCGCTGGTCGTAGTAGATCAGCGTGCGGCGCGTCGCGAGGGCGTCGAAGCCCGGGAGGAGGTAATCGTGGTGTGCGCCCGGCCCGCCGTGGAGGACGACGGTCGGGGGGCCCTGGCCGATGCGGCGTTCGAACAGCGTGACGCCGCGGATGTCGCGGGTGGAAATTTCAATGCTGGGGGGCACGAAATACCTGCGTGGGAGGTCCGGCACTCACAACAGGACGGCGAGGGCGTCCGCCACCTGGCGGACCGCGGCTTCCTCCGCCGGCGTGAACGGGTCGGGCACGTCGCTGTCCACGTCGATCTGGCCGAGGATGGCGGCGCCGCGCCGGATGAGGACCACGAGTTCGGAGCGGGTGTCGAGGTTGCAGGCGAGGTAGTTCCCGACCGCCCGGACGTCGCCGACGTTCTGGTCCTTCCCGGTGGCGACGGCGGTTCCGCACACGCCGGTCCCGACGGCGATGCGCGTGTGGTCTGTGACGCGGCCGCTCCACGCCTCGAGCACGAGTTCCGGGCCGTGGAGCATGTAGAGATAGACGGAGGTGTAGGGGGGGCCGGCGTCGCGGATCCGGTCAGCGGCAAGCTGGAGCAGGGCGTGCCGACCGGCATCGTGCGTGAATGCGCCTCGCAGCGCGGCCACGACCCGGTCGGCGTCCAGCACCGCCATGCTCAGCCGCCCCGCTTGCCCAGCGTGATGTCCAGGCCCAGCTCCTTGCCGTCGCGAACGACGATGACGACCACCTTGTCGCCCGGCTTGTAGTTGCGGAGGGCGTCGGTCATACCGGCCAGGTCGGGGACATCGTAGTCGCCGATCTTGGTGATCATGTCGCCGCCCTTCATCCCGCCCAGCTCGGCGGGGCTCCCCTTGGAGACCCCGGTGATCCGGACGCCGCCGGTCTCGCCGGATGCCATGTCTGGAATCGTGCCGAGGTAGGCGCCGTAGCCGCCCGTGGCGGCGGCGCCGGCCTTCGGCGCCGGCGGCGGGACGTCCACGAAGGTCAGCCGGGTCGGCCGGTTGCCCATCGCCGTCGCCACCGCGGCCGCGAAGTCGGCCACCCGGACCAGTCCCTGGGCGTTGATCTTGTCCCAGTCGTCGGAGCTGCGGTGGTAATCGCCGTGCAGGTCGGTGAAGAAATGCAGCACCGGGATCTTGGCGGCGTAGAACGAGGTCTGGTCGCTCGGCCCGTAGCCCTCGGGCTGGGGCCGGAGGTCGAACTTGGCGTACCAGTTGAGTGAGTCGAGGAGCGCGGGGATCTCGGTGGCGGTGCCCGTGCCGTACACGATGAGCTTGTCGTTCTTCAGCCGTCCGACCATGTCGAGGTTGATCATGATCTCGGTGGCGCTCAGCGGGTAGAGCGGGTGCTTGACGTAATAGTCGGAGCCGAGGAGGCCGAGCTCCTCGCCGCTGAACGCGATGAACACGACCGTGCGGGCCGGCGGCGCCGCCCGCAGGCGCTCCGCGATGGCGAAGAGCGCGGCGGTGCCGGAGGCGTTGTCGTCGGCGCCGTTGTGCACGCGGCCGGCGCTGTCCGGGTCGAGCGCCCCGAAGCCGCCGAGGCCGAGGTGGTCGTAGTGGGCGCCGACGATGACGGTCTCGTTGCGGAGCACCGGGTCGCGGCCGGGGAGGATCCCGATGACGTTCTTGCCGTTGAGGTCGCCCAAATTGGCGTGCTGGACGGCGGGGGCGTCCTTGGACACGGTGAAGGGCTGGAACCAACCGCCCGGAGGCGGCTGGAGCCCGACCTGCGCGAAGCGCCGCGCGACGTAGGCGGCGGCCGAGTCGGCGCCGGCGGTGCCGGTGAGGCGGCCGCCGAGCTCGTCGGCGGCAAGGACCTTCACGTCGGTCTGGGCGCGCTTGGCGGCCTTGTCGAGCGAGGGAACGGCGGCCTGGGCGGCAAGGGGGCCGGCCAGCAGGGCGCCGAGAAGGACTCCGAGAGAGCAACGGGCGAGTGTGCGGGTCACGATCGGCTCGAATGTTGAGAACCGGCAGGGTTGCCGGGCTTGGATGAACACCTAAGATTCTAACCTCGTGGAGGGTCCGAACCCAAGTTGCGGGCG
>JAKLGU010000031.1 GCA_022710485.1 Gemmatimonadota bacterium
TATCTCGCTCCAGTCAAGCGTTGGCTGCAGGACTTCTTCTGATCCGGGCCTGAGAGGACACACCCATGATCTTCGAGCTCGAAGAAACGGTCACCCAAAGCGCCAAGATGAAGGTGATCGGCGTCGGCGGCGGTGGCGGCAACGCCGTCAACCGCATGATCGAGGAGCGCCTGCTGGGCGTGGAGTTCATCTCGGTCAACACCGACGCCCAGGCCCTGACGGCCTCCCGCTCGGACCTCAAGGTCCAGATCGGGAAGAAGCTGACACGCGGGCTCGGGGCCGGCGCGCGGCCCGAGATCGGCCGGCAGGCGGTCGAGGAGAACCGCGATGAAATCATCGCCGCGGTCCAGGGGGCGGACCTCGTCTTCGTGACCTGCGGCATGGGCGGGGGCACCGGCACCGGCGCGGCGCCGATCGTGGCCCAGGTGGCGCGGGACATCGGCGCGCTCACCGTCGGCATCGTGACCAAGCCCTTCCTCTTCGAGGGCCGGAAGCGGATGCGGCAGGCGGAAATGGGGATCGCGGAGCTGCGCAACAACGTGGACACGATGATCGTCGTGCCGAACGAGCGCCTGCTGGCGGTGGTGGGGAAGGGGATCCCGTTCCAGGACGCGCTCAAGAAGGCCGACGAGGTCCTCCTGCACGCCACGCAGGGCATCGCCGGCCTCATCACCTCGACCGGCATCATCAACGTGGACTTCGCCGACGTGCGCACCATCATGCAGAACGGCGGCGCGGCGCTGATGGGCACCGGGACCGGCCGCGGCGACAACCGCGCCATGGAAGCCGCCCAGCAGGCCATCTCCAGCCCGCTGCTCGACAACGTCTCGATCGCCGGCGCCACGGGGGTGCTCATCAACATCACCGGCGGCAACGACCTGACGCTCGGCGAAGCCAGCACCATCAACCAGATCATCCACGACGCGGCCGGAGACGACGCCGAGATCATCTTTGGCGCCCACAACGATCCGGCCATGCAGGGCGAGGTGCGGGTCACGGTCATCGCGACGGGCTTCGACCGCGCGATGTCGCACGACGCTGGCCGCTCGGCCCCCGGGATCCTGCCGTTCCCGACCCCGCGTCGCGCGGCGACTCCCGCGCCGCTGTCGGCGCCGGCGCCGGCCGCGCGGACGGAGCCGCGCCGGGCGTCGTCGTCCTCCGAGGTGCCGGACATGGAAATCCCGACCTTCATCCGCCGCCAGATGGACTGATGAAGGTTCCGCGCTTCCTGGTCGCGCTCGCGATCGTGCTGCTCGGGGCCTGGGCCTCGCTCACCGGCTCCTGGCCGTGGAAGCGCATGATGGTGGCCCCACCCATCGTGGTGGGCAACGCATGGGCCGAAAGCGCCGATACCTTGCGCCGCGGGGAGACCGTCTCCGAGCTGCTGGCGCGCCAGGGCATCGTGGGGCTCAACCTCCAGGAAATCGCCGCGCGCTCCAACTTCGATCCCCGCCGCATGCGCTCCGGCCTCGTCTTCAATTTTCGGCGTCCGCGGCTCGACTCCCTCCCCTCCGCCTTCTCCGTTCGCACCGGCGATGCGCAGCGGCTCCAGTTCGAGCGGGCCGACAGCGGGTGGACCACCCAGGTCCAGCCGATCATGTGGTATCCCGAGGTGGTGCAGGTCGGGGGCCCGATCGACAACTCGTTGTACGTCGCGCTCGACAACGGGGTGGACGACCGGCTCCTCGGGCGGGGCGAGCGGGAGCGGCTGGCGTGGGACCTGGCCGACGTCTACGCCTGGTCGGTGGACTTCACCCGGGACATCCGCGCCGGAGACCGCTTCCAGGTGCTCATCGAGCGGCTGGTGTCGGAAGAGGGCGAGGTCCGGTTCGGACGGATTTTGGCCAGCGACCTCACGGTCAACGGCAAGAGCCTGACCGCGTACCGGTTCGAGACCGCCGACGGGAAGGCCTCGTTCTACGATGCCGACGGGCAGTCCCTGAAGCGCGCCTTCCTGCGGGCGCCGCTCCAGTTTCGGCGGATCTCGTCCAGCTTCAACCGCTCCCGCCGCCACCCGGTCCTCGGCTTCGCCCGTCGGCACGAGGGCACCGACTACGCGGCGGACTACGGCACCCCCGTGCTCGCGGCCGGCGACGGCGTCGTGATCAAGGCTGGGTACTCCGGCGGGTACGGCAACCTGGTGGAGGTGCGTCACGCGAACGGGATCACCACCCGCTACGGCCACCTCAGCGCCATCCTGGCCCGCTCCGGCGCACGAGTCGAGCAGGGGCAGGTCATCGGCCGGGTCGGCGCGACGGGCCTCGCCACCGGTTCGCACCTGCACTACGAATTCCGGGTGAACGGCGTCGCCCGCGACGCGCGCCGCCTCGACCTGGGCAACGGGCAGCCGGTGGCGGCCGCCGACCGTCCCGCGTTCGACACGGAGCGGAGCCGGCTGACCGCGCTGCTCTATCCCACCCCCGTTTCACCGCTCGCGCAGCTCGGCGACTGACGTCGCCTCGCCGGCCCGCCTCGGCCGAATCCTGACGCCGCCGCGCGCGTAGGACTTCGCAGACCTCCATGCTGACCCTCCTCCTGGTTCCCCTGGCGACGTCCATCGCACTCCTGACGTATCTGCGCCTGGAGCCCAGGGGGCCGCGGCGCTGGGTGCCGATGCTTTGCCGCGCCGTGGCGTGGGGCGGGCTCGGCGCCCTGGTGGGGAATCCGGGCTGCCCCGGCCCGGCGGATTCCCGGCCTCCGCTCGTGCTGCTGGACGCCTCGCTCAGCATGACCGCCGATTCCGGGCAGTGGCAGGCCGCGTCCGACAGCGCGGCCGCGCTCGGGCGGGTGCGCTGGTTCGGGGATGCGCGTCCGTGGACCGATTCCGTCCCCGGTCGGGGGCGGAGCGACCTCGGGCCCGCGCTGGCCGCCGCGGCGGCGATCGGCCGACGGATCGTCGTCGTCACCGACGGGGAACTCGGCGACGTCCCTGACATCCCTGCGGAACTGCTCGCCTCCACCGGGATCGCCGTGCTCCCGCGTCCGCGCGGTCGGGACCTGGCCATCACCGAGGTGAGCGCCCCGGCCCGCGCCACGATCGGCGACACCATCGCCGTGACGGCCGATGTGCAGCTGAGCGGGGCCGACTCGGCGGAATCCGCCGTGGTCGTCCTCCTGTCCGGGACGCGCGTCCTCGCGCGCGAGGACGCGACAGTGGCTCCGGGCGCGACGGTGCCGGTCCGGTTCGTGTCGGGAACGCGGGGCCTCGCCGTGGGCACGCAGCTGCTCCGGGTGCGCATCGAGAACGCGGCGGACCGCGAGCCCCGGGACGACGCCCGGACCGTGGCGGTGGAGCTGAGCGGCACGCCGGGCGTCGTCATGCTGGCGAGCCCGGGGGACTGGGACGCACGGTTTCTATACCGGACCCTGCGCGAGGTGGCCGACCTCCCGGTCAGGGGCTACGTCCGCCTCGATGGCGAACGGTGGCGGGACATGGATGGACTTCGGGAGGTTCCCGCGGCGACGGTGCGCGCGGCGGCCCGGGGCGCGGACCTGCTGGTGGTCCGGGGCGCGGCGCGCGGCATGGACGAGGGCACGGCGGCTCGCGGGCTCCTG
Organism: Gemmatimonadota bacterium; assembly: GCA_022710485.1. Classification (GTDB taxonomy): domain Bacteria; phylum Gemmatimonadota; class Gemmatimonadetes; order Gemmatimonadales; family GWC2-71-9; genus SPDF01. The sequence continues at coordinate 3,556 of JAKLGU010000031.1, forward strand.
CGCTGGCCCGACGCCGGCGGGCCAGCCGGCGAGTGGTACGCCTCCGCGGCACCGATCTCGCCGATCGGCCTGGCCTTCCTGGGCGTGCCCGTCGATTCCCTCCCCCCAGTGACGGACGCGGAGGCACTCGCGGCCGGCAGCGGAGACTGGGTCGGTCTTTCCGTCCAGGCCGGGCGTCGCGGCGCCGCAAGGCCGGTCATCCTTGGTCGCCAGGTCGGTCGCCGACGCGAGGTGACGATTGGCGCCGACGGATTCTGGCGCTGGGCGTTCCGTGGCGGGCCGAGTGGCGACGTGTACCGCGCCATGATGGCGGCCACGGTGTCGTGGTTGCTGGCCGAGCCGGATCGAGGAAGCGCCGAGGCGCGGGCGGTCCGCAGGGTGGTGGACCACGGGCTGCCCGTCACGTTCGAGCGGACCAGCGATTCCAGCTTGTCCGTTCCCGTGTCGTTGGAGTCGGCTGGGATAGTGCGGCAGGACACGCTCCGCTTCGGCGGCGACGGGCGCGCGTCGCTCTGGCTGCCCCCGGGTGCGTACCGGTATCGGCTCGGGGGGGCTCGCGGCGGGACCGGGACCGTCGCAGTGGACACCTGGTCTCGGGAGTGGCTCCCGCAACCGATTGCCGTCGAGCCGCGCGCCATGACCGCGGCCGCCGCCGCGGGGCGCACCAGCGCCCGCCAGTGGCCATGGCTTTACGCGCTCGTGCTGCTGTCGCTGTCCGCCGAGTGGTTCGCGCGCCGCCGGCTCGGGCTGCGCTGAGTCCCCGCGTTAGATTCCCCCCATGAAACGCGACCGCGTCACCGAACAGAAGAAGCTCGGCCTCTGGGGCCGGCTGAAGCGGCTGGCGCTGACCGACGTCGGCGCCATGGTCCGTGGGTTCAACGCCGCCGATCTCGAAGCGGTCGAACGGTTGTTGCTCGAGGCCGACTTTGGCGTCCCGGCCACCATGGACCTCATGGCGGTGCTGGAGGACGGCGTCCGCCGGGGCCGGTGGAAGTCGGAGGCCGATCTCCGCGAAGCACTCATCGACCGGATCGCGGAGCTCCTCGCCCCCCCGGTTGGGTCCGGGGAGATCGTGCGCGCCGCGGCGGGGCCGACGGTGGTGCTGGTCATGGGGGTGAACGGCGTGGGGAAGACCACGACCGTCGCCAAGCTCGCGCACCGGTTGCAGGGGCAGGGGAGAACGGTCCTGCTCGCCGCGGCCGACACCTGGCGCGCCGGCGCCATCGCGCAACTCGAGGTCTGGGCGGCGCGCCTCGGCGTGCACTGCGTGTCCGGCGCCGCCGGAGGCGATCCGGCGGCGGTCGCCTTCGACGCGTTGGAGGCAGCCATCGCCCGCGGGACGGACACGGTCCTGGTGGACACCGCGGGCCGCCTGCACACGCAGGAGGGCCTGATGGAAGAGCTGCGGAAGGTGGCGCGCGTCGTCGGCCGCCGCGCACCGGGCGCGCCGCACGAGGCGCTCCTGGTTCTCGACGGGACGGTGGGCCAGAACGCGGTGCAGCAGGGACGGCTCTTCGCCGAGGCGGTGCAGCCGACCGGCCTCATCGTGACCAAGCTCGACGGCACGGCGAGAGGCGGCGCCGTGGTGGCGTTGCGACGCGAACTGGGCGTCCCGATCCGGTTCCTGGGACGGGGAGAGGGTGTCGATGACCTCGTCCCGTTCGACCCCCGGGACTTCGCCAGGCACCTCCTTGCCGACGAGGGATAGCGCTTCTCCCGCGCTCCGGCTGGACACCCCCGTGAAGTTCCTCAAGGGGGTGGGTGAACGACGCGCCGACGCCTTTGCGCGGCTCGGCGTCGTCACCACGCAGGACCTGCTCTGGCACCTCCCCCATCGCTACCTCGACGCCTCCTCAGTGAGCCCGCTCGCACAGGCGCGGGTGGGTGAGGAGGTCGCGTGCATCGGGAAGGTGGTGGACAAGGGGATTGTCCCGACCCGTCGGGGGCTCAGGATCTTCCGGGCGGTGCTGCGCGACGCCTCGGGGGTGCTCGAGTGCGCGTGGCCGGGGCAGGCGTTCCTCGACCGGACGATCCAGGTCGGCCAGACGCTGCTCGTGGCGGGGACTGTCCGTTTCTACCACGGGCGGCAACTCGCGCCCAGCGAGTTCCTGGTGCTGGCGGACGAGGACGAGACGATGGCGCCGGAGAGCGGGCGGGTGCTGCCGGTCTACCCGGCCACCGAGGGGATGAGCCACAAGCTCATCCGTGCCCTGGTCGACCGGCACCTCGACCAGCTGTTGCCCCTCGTCCGCGACGTCCTTCCCGAGCCGCTCCGGCGGGAGCTGGGACTCCCGCCGCTGGCGGAGGCGCTGCGCCAGGTGCACCGGCCGGCGACGATCGCGGAGGCCGAGGTCGGGCGCCGGCGGCTGGCGTTCGACGAGCTCTTCGACCTGCAGCTCATGCTGGTTCGCGCGCGGACGCTCGCGAAGCGGCAGCGGAGCGGCATCGCGTTCGAGGTGCGTCGCGACCTCACCACGGCGCTCAAGGCGGCGCTCCCGTACCAGCTGACCGGCGACCAGAAACAGGCCATCAGGGAGATCACCGCCGACATGACGGCGCCGGAGCGGATGCACCGGCTGCTGATGGGCGATGTGGGGACCGGCAAGACGGTCGTGGCGCTGTTCGCCATGCTGCTTGCGGTGGAGAACGATTTCCAGGCCGCGCTGATGGCGCCGACCGAGCTGCTCGCCGAACAGCACGCCCGCACGCTCGGCGGGCTCCTGGCGCCCCTCGGCATCGTGCCAGAACTCCTGCTTGGCAAGATGCCCGCGGCCGCCAAGAAGGCGGCGAAGGCCCGGCTGGGCCAGGGCGGCGCCCGCATCGCCGTCGGCACGCACGCCCTCATGCAGGAAAGCGTGGCGTTCCGGCGCCTTGGCCTGGTGGTCATCGACGAGCAGCACCGATTCGGCGTGGAGCAGCGGGCGGCGCTCATCGGGAAGGGATCGGCGCCTGACGTCCTGCTCCTGTCCGCCACGCCGATCCCGCGTTCACTGGCCCTGACGCTCTACGGCGACCTCGACCAGTCGATGCTGCGCGAGCGCCCCCCGGGGCGGGGAACCGTCCGGACCGAAATCCGCGGCGAGCAGCACCGCGAGCGGGTGCTGGCCTTCGTGGAGGCGGAATGTCGGGCGGGCCGGCAGGCCTACGTGGTGCTCCCCATCATCGAGGAATCGGAGAAGGCCGATTTGCGCGCCGCGACGACGATGGCCGAGATGCTCACCGCCCGGTGGCCAGACCTGTCGGTGGCGCTCGTGCACGGCCGTCTCAAGGCGGAGGAGCGGGACCGGGTCATGCGCCGGTTCCGCGACGGGACGGTGCAAGTGCTCGTGGCCACTACCGTGATCGAGGTGGGGATCGACGTGCCGAACGCGACGGTCATGGTGATCGAGCACCCGGAGCGGTTCGGCCTGGCGCAGCTGCACCAGCTGCGGGGGCGCATCGGCCGCGGGGCGGGGGACAGTCACTGCATCCTCCTGCCCGGCGGGCGGACCCTCGACCGCCTGAAGGCGTTCGCCGCCACGAACGACGGCTTCGCGATCGCCGAGCTCGACCTCCGCGAGCGGGGCATGGGCGACCTGATCGGCGCTCGGCAGTCGGGCGGGATCGAGGTGCGGCACGCGCGGCTCCCCGAGGACACCGACCTCCTGCTGCGGGCCCGCGAGCTGGCGGGACAGGTGCTCGCCGCCGATCCGATGCTGCAGCGCACGGCGAACCAGCCGATTCGGGCCCGCGCACTGGCGCGCTTTCCGCGGGCCACGGAGTTGTTCCGCGTCGGGTAGCGGGTGTAGAATGCTACCCTCTTCGACCCTTACCGCAGCCGAGTCCCATGCCCTACGCGCGCGTCAACGAACTGCATCGTCACATCGGTGAGTCGGTCACCGTCCGCGGCTGGGTCACGACGACCCGGTCCAGCGGGAAGATCGCCTTCGTCGTCCTGCGCGACGGGTCGGGGTACCTGCAGGCGGTGTTCTCGAAGCGGGACGTGCCGGACGCGACCTGGGCGCGCGTGGCCGAGCTGAGCCTCGAGACTTCCGTCGCCGTGACGGGCGTGGTGCGCGCGGACGCCCGCGCGACCGGCGGCCACGAGTTGACCGCCACCGACGTCGAGGTGCTCGGGGCGAGCCCCGATTTCCCGATCTCGCCCAAGGAACACGGCAGCACCTTCCTCTTCGAACACCGCCATCTCTGGCTGCGGAGCCGGCGCCAGGTGGCCATCGCCAAGGTGCGCAACGAGGTCGTCCAGGCCATCCGGGATTTCTTCTACGAGCGCGACTTCGTGCTGGTGGACACCCCGATCCTGACCGGCTCCATCGGGGAGGAGGCCGGCAACCTCTTCAGCACCGATTATTTCGACCTCGGCAAGGCGTACCTCGCGCAGACGGGGCAGCTGTACGTCGAGGCGGCCGCGGCCGCGCTCGGCAAGGTGTACTGCTTCGGGCCGACCTTTCGGGCGGAAAAGTCGAAGACCCGGCGTCACCTCACCGAATTCTGGATGGTGGAGCCGGAGGTGGCCTGGAACGACTCCGATGCGAACATGCGGCTCCAGGAGGAGTTCATTGCCGCCATCGTGGCGCGAGTGCTGGACCGCCGCCTGGAGGAACTGAAGGAACTCGAGCGCGACACCGCGCCGCTGGAACGGGTGGTGGGGCCGTTCCCGCGCATCAGCTACACCGACGCGGTGGCCAAGCTCAACGCGCTCGGGTCGGACATGGAGTGGGGGAACGACCTGGGCGGCGACGACGAGACGTTGCTGGCGAGGGAATACGACCGGCCCATCTTCGTGTACAACTACCCGAAGGGGGTCAAGGCCTTCTACATGAAGGAGAACCCCGAGGATCCGCGCACGGTGCTCAACAACGACTGCCTGGCACCGGAGGGCTACGGGGAGATCATCGGCGGCTCACAGCGCGAGGACGACCACGACCGGCTCCTGGCCAGGATCGTGGCGCAGGGGCTCGACCCCGAGGCGTATCGCTGGTACCTCGACTTGCGGAAGTACGGCACCTTCGTGCACAGCGGGTTCGGGCTGGGCGTCGAGCGCACCATTGCCTGGATCTGCGGCAACCCGCACATCAGGGAGTCGATCGCGTTTCCGAGGCAGATCCATAGGCTGTACCCGTAGCCCGATCTCAGTCCTCAGTCCCCAGTCCCCAGTCCTCGTTCCTCCGTCCCTTGACCTCGTCCCACAGTTCGTCGAGCTTCGCCAACCCCGCCGAGTGCAGGTCCAGGCCGCGCTCGGCGGCGAGACGCTCGACCCCACGAAATCGTTCCGTGAACTTCCGGTTGGCGCGGTCCAGCGCGACACCCGGCGCCACGCCCGCCTTCCGCGCCAGGTTGACCACCGCGAAGAAGAGGTCTCCAAGCTCGTCCACGAGTTCGCTCGATGCGAGGGGCGGAGGACGATGCTCGGTGTACGCCGTTCCTTCGCCGCTTCCCCGCGTTCCCGCCGTTTGCAACTCTTCCTCCACCTCTGCCAGTTCCTCGCGCACCTTGTCCAGCGGCCCCTGCACGTCGTCCCAGTCGAAGCCGACCGAGGCCGCCCGCTCCTGGAGCCGGAAGGCGCGAAGCAGTGGCGGCAGAGTGGGAGGCAGGCCCTCCAGAGTGCCTCGGGGGCGCTCGCGGCGCTTGAGTTGTTCCCAGGGCTCGGCCGGTCCCAAGTCGAAGAGGTGGGGATGCCGGCGTCGCATCTTCGCAACCAGGTCGTCCGCCACCTGGGCGGCCGTGAACTCGCCCAACTCCTCCGCCAGGACGAGCTGCCAGGCCAGGTGGAGCAGGAAGTCGCCCATCTCATCCCTGAGGAGGGCTGGGTCGCCGGCGCCGAGAGCCTGGTCGACTTCGAGGACTTCCTCGACAAGGTAGGGGCGCAGCGTTTCACGGGTCTGGGCCCGGTCCCACGGGCACCGGACACGCAGGTCCCTGACCATCTCCATGGCACGTCCAAGCGCTGAATTCTCTTGCATTTATCCTCCGTGAACGGTATCATACCCGCCGTCTCGTGAGCGCGTCAAATCCGATCCCGCCGGCCCGTGCCTGGGCCGATATCGACCTTGGCGCCCTCGTCGCCAACGCCCGGACCGTGCTCTCGGTCTCCGGCTCCCGACTCTTACCCATGGTCAAGGCCAACGCCTACGGCATCGG
>JAKLGU010000032.1 GCA_022710485.1 Gemmatimonadota bacterium
GAACGCGCCGCTGGTGACGCCGACCGTCTTCCCCACGAGCACGGCGGCGGTCAGGGCCAGCACGGCGGGCCAGTGCTCGAGGATGGCGCTCGGTTCGATGGACATGCCCACGGCCACGAAGAAGATGGCGGCGAACATGTCGCGCAGCGGACGGATGAGCGGCTCCACCTGCCGCGACACGCCCCCTTCGGCCACGAAGGAACCCGCCAGGAAGGCGCCGAGCGCCACGGAGAACCCGGCCACCTGGGCCAGCAGGGCGAGCGAGAAGCAGAGCCCGACGCTCGCCACCAGCGTGGTCTCCTCGCGGCGCAGGCGCACCACCCACCGGAAGGCCCTCGGCACGAAGTACATCCCGACCAGCACCACGATCGTGAGGAAGAGCGTGAGCCGCGGCACCGTGCCCGCGATGAGGGCGGCGGTGGAGCCGCTCCCCCCGACGACCGCGCTGAGGATGGCGAGGAACAGGATGGCCACCAGGTCTTCCATGACCAGCACGCCGTAGACCACGTCGGCCAGGGGGCCGGTGATGCGCTGGTCCTCGAACACCTTGGCGATGATCACCGTGCTCGAAATGGCCACGAGCGCGGCGGCAAACAGGCTCTCGATCCGGCTCCACCCGAGGGCCTGGCCGACGACGTAGCCGAGCGACAGGCAGAGGCCGATTTCCACGGCGGCGATGAGCCCGGCGGTGGAGGCGAGCCGGCCGATCTTCCGCAGCGTGAAGCCGAGGCCGAGCGAAAACATGAGGAGGATGACGCCGAGCTCAGAGAGCGTGCGGACCGTCTCGACGTCGGCGACCAGGGGGAGGAAGTCGTTCGGCCCGATCAAGACGCCGGCCACCAGGTAGCCGAACACCGGCGGCAGCCTCAGGCGCTGGGAGAGGACGCTGGTGAGCGCCGCCACCCCCAACACCAGGGCCAGGTCGGTCAGGAAGGCGATCGGTGAGTGCATCGTCACCCAACTTCCCTCCGACCCGGCCGTATGCGCAATGGCCTGCGGCGGACCGGGCCGCCGCCAACGGCCTCCCGGAGCTCGGCCAGGTGTGCGGTCGCGGACCGGCGGCGTATCTTCGAAGACACCCGATGGGAGGAACGGCGAATGCCGCACGGAGTGACCCTGATTACCACCATTGCGGTCGGACTGGGGCTGGCGCTGGTCCTGGGCCTCCTCGCGACTCGACTCCGCATCCCACCGCTGGTCGGCTACCTGGTCGCCGGCATCGTCATCGGCCCCGCGACACCGGGGTTCGTGGCCGACGTCGGGCTCGCCGGACAATTGGCCGAGATCGGCGTCATGCTGATGATGTTCGGCGTCGGGTTGCACTTCTCGGTGGCCGACCTGCTGGCGGTGCGCCGCATCGCCATCCCGGGTGCCATCGTCCAGATCGCGGCCGCGACCGCGCTCGGCGCGGGCACCGCCTTGTGGTGGGGCTGGAGCCTCGGGGCCGCGCTCGTCTTCGGACTGGCCCTCTCCGTCGCCAGCACCGTCGTGCTGCTGCGCGCGCTCGAGGCGCGCGGAGTGCTCAGTTCGGTCAACGGACAGATCGCGGTGGGCTGGCTCGTGGTCGAGGACCTGGTGGTGGTCCTGATCCTCGTGCTGCTGCCTGCATTGGCGGAGGCCCTCGGCGGGACCGGCGGTGCGGTGCCGGAGTCGGCCGAAACATCACTGGGGGTCACTCTGGCCATGACGCTGGGCAAGGTCGCCGCGTTCGTGGTGCTCACCCTGGTCGTCGGCCGCCGGTTGCTGCCCAAGTTCCTCTGGCTGGTGGCGAGCACCGGCTCGCGGGAACTCTTCACCCTGGCGGTGATCTCCGCCGCGGTCGGGGTGGCGACGGCCTCGGCGAAGCTGTTCAGCGTGTCGTTCGCGCTCGGGGCGTTCTTCGCCGGGATGATGATGCGCGAGTCGCCGCTCAGTCACCGGGCGGCGGAGGAGACGCTGCCGTTCCGCGACGCCTTCTCGGTGCTCTTCTTCGTCTCGGTCGGCATGCTCCTCGACCCGCAGATCCTGGTTCGGGAGCCGCTGAAGGTGGCCGCGGTCGTCGCCATCGTCATGCTCGGGAAGACCGCGGCGGCGGTCGGGCTGGTGCTCGCCCTGCGCTACCCGCTCAACACCGCGCTGACAGTCGGCGCCAGCCTGGCCCAGATCGGCGAGTTCTCGTTCATTCTGGCGGGGCTGGGCGTGGCGCTCGGCCTGCTTCCGCAGGAGGGGCTGATCCTGATCCTCGCCGGGGCGCTCATCACCATTTCACTGAACTCGCTGTTCTTCACCGCCATCGAGCCGGTCCAGGCGTGGATCCGGGCAAGGTCGAGCATCGCCCGCGCCCTGGAGCGGAGCGACGACCCGCTCGCCGAGCTGCCGGCGACGGTCGACCAGGCGTCCCTGTCGGGGCACGTGGTCCTCGTGGGGTACGGGCGGGTCGGGCGCCGGATCGCGGAGGCACTGACCGCCCAGCGCATCCCGTATGTGGTCGCCGAAGAAAACCGGGACTTCGTGGAAGGACTCCGGGTGCGCAACATCCCCGCCGTGACGGGCGACGCGTCCGAACCGGCGGTCCTGATCCAGGCGCACGTCGCCCGAGCGAGTGTCCTCGTCATCGCGACCCCGGACACGCTGCCGATGCGGAGGATGGTCGAGATCGCGCGCACCCTCAATCCCGGGATCGCCACCGTGCTCCGCGCCCACAGCGACGAGGAGGCCGCGATGCTGCGGCAGGAAGGGCTCGGGGAGGTGTTCATGGGCGAGCACCAGCTCGCGCTGGCCATGACGCACCACGTCCTGGAGCGGATGGGCGCGGGATCAGGACAGGCGCACTAGGGGCGGGATTCGAGGCCCGCCCGCTACTTCACCTGGATTCCGTAGGGCGCCAGTTGCGCGGAGGTCATCTTGACGATGTCGACGTGCAGCGTGATCGGGACGAGCGGGGCGTCGGTGGAGTCGGTGGGCACCGACACGATGGCCTCGACGACGTCCATGCCCTTGATGACCTGCCCGTAGACGGTGTAGTTCCCGTCGAGGCGAGGGAGCCCGTTCTTGTTGGCGACGATGTAGAGCTGGCAGCCGGCCGAGAGCTTCTGGGGGTTGCCGTCGTGCCCGGCGCCGACGGCGCCGTACACGTGGCGCAGGCTGTCGTTGAACTCGGGCGCCAGGTTGTAGGGGGAGCCCGCGAAGCCCTCTGGCGTGTCGGGGCATCCGCCCTGGGCCACGAAGTTCTTGATCACCCGGTTGAAGGTGAGGGAGTCGAAGTAGTGGGCGTTCGCGAGCTTGATGAAGCTCGCCTGGTGGTTGGGCGTCTGGGGATAGAGATAGAAAAGGATTTCGCCCTTGTCCGTCCGGATGCGGCCGACCGGGTACTTGTCGGCGTTGAGGGCCGGCATCGCAATGGCGGCAGACGCCGCGAGGGCAAGGAGGATCTTGAGCACGGGCCGCCCGCCCTAGTGTCCGTCGCCGTCGCGGTCGCCATCGCCGTCGCGATGGCCGTCGCGATGGCCGTCGCGCGAGCCGTCGCGCTCACAGCTGCGGCGCGCGAGATCGACCTGGAAGGTCTCGCCGTTGACGGTGAGCGTGGCGAACTGCGTGCCGTTGAACTCGAGGGTGGTGCTGCGCGTGATCGTTTCGCCGTCACGCGGACCGCCGACGAAGGTGACCGTCACCTCGCGGGCGATGGTCCCGGACAGCGGCCAGCTGGTGTCGGTGCGCGGCACCGGAATGACGACGTTCGTGATTGTCCCCGAATAGGTCATGTCGTACTGACGCGTCTCGGCGCTGTCCGAGGTCCGCACCTTCGTCGAACTGCCGGCCCCGGAGCCATTCCAGATCTTGGTCGTGTTCGCGCCGGCGAGCCCGGTCACCGCGAGATCGGTGGTGCGGTCGAACGTGGCGCTCCAGCGGTCCCGGACGATGTCGCCGCTGATTTCGGTGTGCACGGCCACTGATTCGGTGGTGTTCGTGTCATAGGCCTCCTGCACGAGCCCGTCGGCGTCCGTGTAGGTGCAGGTCCGGACGATCGTCACCGCGCCCCAGTCCGCCGATTCGCAGTTGAACCTGCCAATGTCGCCGCGCCAACCGAAGCCGAACATGCCTCCCGGTCCATGCATCAATTCCACGTCCTGAGCACCCATTTCGGTGGCGATCGTCGCGACATCCAACGTGACATCCGACGTGGCGGCGGCATTCGGTTCGGTGGAGGAGCAGGCGGCAAGCGCAGCCAGGGCACCCATGGCGGCGACGCGATGAATCGATTGCATTTGGGCCATCCTCATTCGTGAAGCCTGAAACGCGGAGACTGGCGGGGAATCTACCCTAGCATGCTCCAACTTGTCCTGAAGGCGCGGTGACGGTCCTCACACAGGGGTCCGTGGGCACTGCCCCGGAAGACGCTCGACCGATCAATATCCGACACACGAACGGCCCGGGCGATCGCCCGGGCCGTGGTGTTGTCGTGCTCGTATTCGGGAGCTCCCGAGGAGGGACTCGAACCCCCGACCCGCTGATTAACAGTCAGCTGCTCTAACCAACTGAGCTACTCGGGATCGTCGCGCCACCCTGCGGTCACGCGCGTGGCAAGTCTAATAGAGCGGCCGCGCTCGCGAAAGCGCGCGGCCGCGGCGGGGCAGCGGGGCAGCGGGGCAGCGGGGCCGGGAGGCCGCTGGGTCGGACTGCGGCTATCCAAGGGTCACGGCGGCGATGGCCGGGGACCAGTTCACCAGGATGCTGCGAAGCGACTGCCTCGCTGCCCGTCTGCCCCGCTGCCCCGCCGAATGTTTTCCCCCTTCTCCACTGACTTATCCCCCCGTTTTCCAGCTTTCCACAGCCCATGGTGCCCGATTTCCGGGCATGGTTGCAGCGGCAGGACCACCCCCAGGCTGGGCAACGCTGCAGATTGATGCACGGCGTGGCGGACTCAGAAGGCATTGCGAAGAAGCACGTTACAAACCATGCGAGCAATTGCTCACAATACGGAAAAGCGAGCAAACACTCACATACGATCGACAGGCCAGATTGGCGCATTTCGGGCCGCTTACTGGCACGAAAATACGCATGTAAGTCGTTGTTGAAAAAGATGTTACACGAGCACGGGTTCAAAATTTCCGCCGCCGACATACCTTCCTTACCATGACATTGAAGCCCTTGGCCGGTCACGTCATGGCCCGCCGCCGTCTCTCCAAGGCCCTGGCCAATGGGCAGCTCCCGCAGGTCATGCTCATGACCGGGCCGGAGGGGGTCGGGAAGCAGCGGCTGGCACTCTGGCTTGCGCAACTGGTCCTCTGCGAGGCCCCGGCCGAAGCGCCCTGCGGCCGCTGCCGGGCCTGCCACCTGGTCCTCGGCCTGACGCACGCCGACCTGCACTGGATCGTCCCGATTCCCCGCCCCAAGGCCGGGGAGCCGGACAAGCAAATGGAGGAGGCCGCGGAGAGCATTGCCGAGCTCCTGGAGGAGCGCCGCAAGGCCCCGCTCTACTCCCCGCCCGACGGCATGTCGGCCCACGGGATGGCCACGGCACGACTCGTTGCAAGGCGCGCCTCGCTGACGCCGGTGGAAGGCCGCAAGAAGGTCTTCATCATCGGGGAGGCCGAGCGGCTGGTGGCACAGGAATCGAGTCCGGAGGCGGCCAACGCCCTCCTCAAGCTCTTCGAGGAGCCGCCGGCCGACAGCTATTTCGTGCTGACGTGCGCCGATCCCGGGAAGCTCCTGCCCACGATCCGATCGCGCGCGGTGCCGCTCCGGATTGGCCGGCTCTCCACCGCCGAAGTGCGGGAGTTCCTGTCGAAGGAGCTCGAGCCGGCGCCTGCGGGAGCGGAACTCACGCGACTGGTGGCGCGCGCCAATGGATCCATCGGCACCGCGCTCTCCGATTCGGGCGAGGGCTCGCGGAACCGGAAGGCCGCCGCGACGTGGCTCGAGGCGGTGCTCAGCGGCGCCGGCCCGGCCGCCGAGAGGGCGCTCGCGCAGGCACCCTGGTCGGCGCGGGGCGAGTTCACCGACCTGCTCGATGCCGTCGCCGAGACCCTCGGGGATGCGGCGCGCTTGGCGTCGGGAGTGGAAGGAACCGAGTCAGTCCCCGCGGCCCTCCAGGTCCGCGCCGCGACGGGGCTCCTGGCGGCGCAGGCGCTGGTGAGCGATGCGCGCGAGGCGGCGCAGGGCAACGTGAACCCGCAGCTCCTGCTGGCGGTGCTCGCGGGCGACCTGGCGGAGGTGTTGTGAGCCTCTCGCACCTCGACGCCGAAGGTCGCGCCCGGATGGTGGACGTCGGCGGGAAGCCGGTCACGGTGCGTACCGCCAGCGCGGAGGGACGCGTCCGGATGACGCAGGAGGCGTTCGACCTGGTGGCGGCCCACGCCATCAAGAAGGGCGACGTCCTGACGGTGGCGGAGGTGGCGGGCGTCATGGCCGCCAAGCGGACGGGAGAACTCATCCCGCTCTGTCACCCGCTGCCGGTGGACCTGATCGAGGTCCGCGCCGCGCTCGAGCCCGGCCTGCCGGGCGTGCATGTCACGGCCCGGGTGCGGTGCGAGGGGCGCACCGGAGTGGAAATGGAAGCGCTGACCGCGGCCGCGGTGGCCTGCCTCACGGTGTACGACATGGTGAAGGCGGTGGACCGCAGTATGACGATCGAGGGAGTGCAGGTGCTGGACAAGACTGGCGGGACGCACGGCGACTGGCGGCGGAAGTAATCGCCCCGGTTGACCGACCCGTCGGCGGACCCTAAGGGAGGATCAACGATTTGTTGACCCGAACGGACCATCAGATCGAACGCAATTCACCGACGCCCCGGCTCGTCCTGCGGGGTGGCGTATTGCTCGGCGCCGCCGTACTGGTCTGCGCACTCGCCGGCTGGCCGCGGCGTGCCGGTGCGGCCGACGCGGCACCGACCCCGACGGCGGACTTCGTGTCGCGGGAAATCCGGGACATGAGCCGGCGGCTCGAGGCCGCCACGGGCGAGAGCGACATGCTCCGGCTGCAGCTCGACCGCGCCAACGCCGTCCAGGAATTTTCCACCAAGTACCGGATCCCGGCCGATCTCAGCGCCGCGATCTACGACATCGCCCTCAGCGAAGGGCTCGACCCGAAGATGGCGTTCCAGCTGGTGAAGGTGGAAAGCGACTTTTCGCAGCGCGCCCGGAGTCCCATGAACGCCATCGGGCTCACCCAGATCCGGCTGCCGACGGCCCGTGTCTACGAGCCCGGCGTGACGGAGAAGCAGCTCTTCGACCGCGACCTGAACCTGCGCCTTGGGTTCCGGTACATGCGGGATCTCGTGAAGCAGTTCGACGGCAACGTGCAGCACGCGCTGCTGGCGTACAACCGCGGTCCGACCACCGTGGCCAACATCCTGGCCCAGGGCGGCGACCCGCGGAACGGCTATGCCCGGAAGGTCCTGAAGGGCGACCCGCGCAACGCCAACGTCCCGGTTACCGTGAACTGACCGGGCGGGCGGCTCCACGATCGACGACGGCCGGCGATGCACGCCGGCCGTTCGTCGTTTGGAGCGCCGACAGCGCCAGAAGCGCCGCCGTCAGGACGAGTACCGCACCGAGCTGGTGGAGCACCCCCATCACGACAGGGACGTGCAGCAGCAGCGTCGTGATCCCCAGCCCCATCTGGACCACCGCCAGGAGCGCCAGCGCCGCGAACGGCCAGGCGGTGCCGTCCGGCTGCGGCACCCCCCGGCTGCGGCGCCACAGGAGCACGGCGAACAGCGCCACGGTCATCCCCAGCAAGCGATGGTGGAACTGCACGGCGGCGATGTTCTCGAAGGCGTTCAGGTACCAGGGGGACAGGCTCGCGTAGCCGGGCGGGACCACCCGGCCGCCCATCAGCGGGAAGGTGTTCCAGGCGCGCCCGGCGTCGAGCCCGGCCACGAACGCGCCCGACACGATCGTGAGGAAGACGAACGCCGCGAACCAGCCGGTCCAGCGCTGGAGGCGCTTCACAGCTTCGCCGTCGCCCCCGTCGATGCCGGAGTCCGCTGTCTTGGACCGCGCCGTTCCTGACAACCCCGGCAGTTCCGCGGCGGTCCAGACCGCCAGCGCGTACACCACCAGCGCCAGGGCGAGGTGCGCCGCGAGCCGGTACTGACTGACGTCGGTCCGTACGGTCAGGCCGCTCTTGACCATGTACCAGCCCATCGCCCCCTGCAGTCCTGTCAGCACGAGAATCCCGCCGATCCGCCGCGCGAGCGGGCCGCGCACCTCCCGCCGCCATACGAAGTACAAGAGCGGCACCGCCAGGGCGAGCCCGACCAGCCTGGCCCAGAGCCGGTGCGTGAACTCCCAGAGGTAGATCACCTGGAATTGCGCCAGCGACATGCCTGCGTTGAGCTGCCGGTATTCCGGGATCTGCCGGTATCGCTCGAACTCCGCCTCCCAGTCGGCCCGGTTGAGCGGCGGCAGCACGCCGGTCACCGGCTTCCACTCCGTGATCGAGA
>JAKLGU010000033.1 GCA_022710485.1 Gemmatimonadota bacterium
GGCCACTGCCGGTCACCGCTTTCTGGGCCTGGAATTCCTTGGTGAAGATCGACCGGCCCGCCGCCGCGCCCACGTTCTTGATGAGCTGGTCGATGAGTTCCTTCGAGGCGTAGGTCATTTCGACCGAAAGGTTCTCGATCTTGGTCGTGAAGTAGTTGTAGAACCACACCGCCGGGATGGCCACCAGGAGGCCGAAGGCGGTGGTGATGAGCGCCTCGGCGATACCGGCCGAGATGCCTGCGAGGCCGCCCGACGCGCCGGCGGCCGCCATGCCGGTGAAGGCGTTCACGATACCCATCGTGGTGCCGAGAAGGCCGACGAACGGCGCGGTGGACCCGACCGTGCCCAGCACGCCGAGGCCGCGACGGAACTCCGAGAGCTGGATGAGCATCTGGCGCTCGATGGCCCGCTCGGACGAGTTGATGTCCGCGGCGGTGATCGTGGCCTTGTCGCTGATGAGCGGCTTCATCTCGCCCAGGGCGCCGCCGAGGACGCGGGCGATGTGGCCGATCTTGTGCTGCTCGGAGAGCTTGATGGCCAGCTCGAGGTTGTCCTCCATGATGGCCTTCGACAGCTGCGGCGCGAACTTCCGCGTCGCGTTCGTGCTGCGCTTGATCTGGATGAGCTTGGTCACCGCGATCGTGAGCGAGTAGATGGACATGATGGCCAGCACGACGACCACGCCCTTGGCGAAGGCGCCGGACTGGGTCCACAGTTCGAGCATTGAAACGTTCATCGGTCGAACCTCCTGAGAGCCTGCTGCGTGCCGCCGGCGGCGCCGGCGGCGGGGATAAGGTCGGGGGCTACGGGTTGAACGAAACGGCCTGCTGCACCTGCACGCGTACCGCCTGCCCGCGCACCCTGCCGGGCCGGAAGACGCTCTTCATGATCATTTCCTTGGCCGGCTCGTTGAACGCCGGGTTGGTGCTGCTGAGGATCCGGAACCCGTTGGTCTCGGGGTGGCCGGTGGTGTCCACTACGAACTGGGCGATGACACGGCCACCGACGCCGGCCCGCTCGAGCACCGGCGGGTAGCGGCGCGGGCCCGCCGAGATGAGGTCCGGCGGATCGTCCACCTGGGCCTCGAGGTAGGTCTCGCCGGTGACGGGGCCGGTCCCGCCGACCACGCCGACCGAGACGCCGCCCTGCACGCCGGTGCCGGTGAAGTCCTTGGGATCGAACCGCTCGTTCAGGTTGATCGGCGGGATTTCCGTCGGGATGTCCTGCACCGCGACCACGGTCTGGAACCCCTTGGGCGGCGGATTGGCGCTCACGATGGCGTCGGGCGGCGGCTGGTCCGGCGGCGGGGCCTCCGGCTTCGGCGGCTCGAGGAACACCAGGGTGGTGTCCGCCAGCCGGTCGCGGACCACTTCCGCGGCGCCCTTGGTGGCCATCACGGCGCCGGTGATCAGCAGCACGTGGATGACCACCGACGCCGCGAACTGGGCGGCGGAGCGTTCCTTCTTGGGCTTGGATTCGACCAGAACCTCGAACACGGTACTACCTCCGTGGTGAGTCAGGCATGGGTTGCAAACTACGCATCCCGTCTTGCCTCCGTGTGGCCCTTAGATGACAATTCGATAACAACGGAATGAGGAGTTCCGACACGGAATTCCTGGGTGGTCGGGCGTCAATCTACCCCGCATCCCCGCTCCCGCTACCCCCCGCGCGGGGCAAGACGACCACGAAGGTGGACCCCCTCCCCGGGCGGCTCTGCACCGTGATCGTCCCGCCGTGGGCCTCCGCGATCCACTTGGTGATGGCCAGCCCCAGCCCGACGCCCGGGCGGTCCCCGGTGCGGGAGCGGGCGGGGTCCGCCCGCCAGAAGCGGTCGAAGATGTGGGGCAGGTCCACCGAGGCGATCCCGATGCCGGTATCGCGCACCACCAGCCGGACCCCCTCCTCCGCGTCCTCCAGCGCGATCGCCACGGAGCCCCCCGCCGGCGTGTACTTCACGGCGTTGGTCACCAGGTTGAGCAGCAGCTGGTGCATGCGGTGCGGGTCCACCTGCACCTCGACCGGGTGGTCGGGCACCGACACCTGCGTCGTCAGGCCGTGCTGCTCCGCCAGCATCCCAGCGGTCTCCCCGACGTCCACCACGAGCGCGCGAAGGTCCTGGGTCTCCAGCGCCAGCGGCGCGCGCCCCTCGTCCGCGCGGGCCAGCGTCAGGAGGCTGTCCACCAGTTCGTTCAGCTGGTTGAGCTGCTCCAGCGTGGTGTCCAGCGCCTCGAGCACCTCGGATGGCGTCCCGGGGTGCACGAGCGAGCGCTCGATCCCGGCCCGGAGCACCGTCAGCGGCGTCTTGAGTTCGTGGCTGGCGTCCGCCGTGAACCGGCGCAGCTGGCTGAAGCTCTGCTCCAGCCGGCTGAACATGGCGTTGAGGGTCACGGCCAGGCGGGCGAGCTCATCGCCGGAGGTCGGCACCGCCACGCGGCGGTGGAGGCTCCGGCCGTCGGTCACCTCCTGCACCTCGTCCATCAGCCGCTCGACCGGGCGCATGGCGCGCCCCGCCAGGAACCACCCCAGGACCCCGGACGCGATCAGGATGAGGGGCACCACCAGCACCATCGAGCGGAGCAGGTCGGCCGGCCCGAACGCCACGGCGGAGAGCGGGGCGGCCACCACCACCGCGCCCACTTCCTGGCCCGCGCCGTCCACCGGCAGCCGGGCGTACCGCATCGGCTCCTCCCCGCCGGGGAGGAGCGCCGTGCCGGTGGCCGATGGCGACGGGACCGCGCCGGCGAGTGACACGAGCACCTCGATGGCGGCGAAGTTGAGCTGGCGGACGGGGTCGTTGATGTAGAGGGTGCGGCCCCGGCGGTCGAAGACGAGGAGGAGGTCGCGCACCCCCTCGAAGTTGGCCGCGACGCCCGGCTGGAGTTCCTGCGGATCGGTGGGCCGAAGGACGGTGGAGAGGACGTTAAACGACTCGTGCAGCCAGCGGCGCGCGAAGTCGGCCTCGAGCGCCAGCCGCTGGTCGAGTTCCCGGACGCTGGATTGACGCCGCTCGAGGTAGAGGGCGGTGCCGAAGACGAGCACCGTCGCCGTGAGGGCGACGGTGTACCAGAAGGTCAGCCGCCCGCGGATGGTGTTCACGCCTTCACCACGTACCCCACGCCGCGCACCGTGTGGATCAGCTTGGTGCGGTGCCCCGAATCCACCTTCTTGCGCAGCCGGTTGATGACGACGTCCACGATGTTCGTGCCGGGATCGAAGTGGTAGTCCCAGGCGTACTCCGTGATCAGCGTGCGGCTCATCACCCGCCCGGCGTGGCGCAACAGGTACTCCAGGACGGCGTACTCCTTCGGCGTCAGGTCGAGCAGCTCGCCGGCGCGCCGCACCTCCCGCGTCCCGGTGTCGAGCGAGAGGTCGCCGACCACCATCGCGGGCGGCGCCACCTGCTTGGGCCGCCGGCCGATCGCCTCCACCCGCGCCAGGAGTTCCTCGAAGGCGAACGGCTTGGTCACGTAGTCGTCGGCGCCGGCCCGGAGGACCTGCACCTTGAAGTCCACCGCGTCCTGCGCCGTCAGGATCAGGATCGGCGTCGTGACGCCGCGGTCGCGCAGGGTGCGGACGATCTCCAGCCCGGTCATCCCGGGCAGCCGGAGGTCGAGCACCAGCAGGTCGTAGAGCCCGCCGGAGGCGAGGCGGAGCGCCTCGAGCCCGTCGTCCACCAGGTCCACGTGGTTCTGGTGCTCCTCGAGCCCGCGCTTGACGTAGGGGCCGACGGTCGGGTCGTCTTCGACGACGAGGATCTTCACGGGAGGGCCGGGAGGAAGACGCGGAACGTGGCGCCGAGTCCGGGCTGGCTCTCCACCTCGAGCCGCCCACGGTGGTCCTCCACGATGCCGTAGCAGATGGAGAGGCCGAGGCCGGTACCCCGCCCCTGCGGCTTGGTGGTGTAGAAGGGCTCGAAGATCTTGGTCTGCTCCGCGCGCGGGATGCCCATGCCGGTGTCCTGCACCTCGACCACCACCTCCGCCCCGCGATGCCCGCCCAGCCCGCTCCGCACCGTCAGGCGGCCGTTGCCCGCCTCCATGGCGTCCACCGCGTTGAGCATGAGGGACATCAGCACCTGCACCAGCTGCTCTGCGTTCGCGAGGACCAGCGGCAGGCCGTCAGTGAGCTCGCGCTGGACCGTCATCTTCTTGAACCGGGTGTGGTGCTTGAGGAGGAAGAAGGTGTCCTCGATCACGGTGTTCACCGCCACCGGGCTCTTCTGCACCCCCTTGGGGCGGCTGAAGTCGAGCAGCCCGTCCACGATGTTGGTGCAGCGCTCGACTTCCTTGTCGATGATGGCGATGTACTCCTTGAACGCGCCCTGCGCCGCGGCGGGCACCTCCGCCAGCCGGCCCTCAAGGGCCGCGGCGCAGGCGCCGATCGTGGCGAGCGGGTTGTTGATCTCGTGCATGATCCCGGCGGCCAGCTGCCCCACCGCCGCCAGTTTCTCGTTCTGCATGATGCGGCGGTGGATCCGGTACCACTCCGTCACGTCCTCGCCGATCGTGATGACGTGCGAAATCTGGTCGCCGCCCAGGCGCATCGGGATCTTGCTGATCCGGTAGAACCGCCCGCCGGCGGCGTCGTCCACCTCGATGTCCATCTGCGACATCTGCCCCGACTCGAAGATCTGGTCGAACTCCGCCTTGAGCTGGTCGGCCGACTGCCGGGTGAGCACCTCGAACACCGGCCGCCCGACCACCTCGTCGCGGTGGACGCCCTGCGTGCCCGTTTCCCGCTTGCGGTTCCAGATCTGGATGCGGTACTCGCGGTCCACCACGTAGAGCCCCACCGGCAGCGAGTCGATGACGAGCCCCGTGAACCGGCGCTGCTCCTCGATCTGCCGGGCTCGCACCGCGACCTCGAAAGCGAGGTCCTCGGAGAGCTCGATGAGCGCCACGTGCGGGGCCAGCAGGTCGGCCACGATGGCCGCGGCGGCGCGGCCCGGCCCGGGCTCGACTCCCTCCAGCACCAGGACGCCCACCGTGGTCCCCTCGTGCTCGAGAGGGAGGCGCACGGCGGAGGCATCGGCCTCCGGGATCCCTTCGAGCGTCGGGCGGGGGAAGGGCGGTGTCGGGGAGGGAGGAGCGGCAAAGGGGGTGAACGCCGCCCCGCTCGGCTGGCGCACCCAGATCGTGACCGACGTGGCGGGCACCCCGCGGCGGAGGAGCTCGGCGACGCGGCCGATGGCGTCCTTCGAGTCGCTCGAGTTGAGCAGTCGAGCGACCGCGCCGACCAGGTCGAGCGCGCCCGCGGCGCCGGCGGTTGCTTCGGTCACCGATCCCCCGTCATGGACGAAATAGAACCCGCGATGCGGCGCGGCGCCACGGGGCCGGCGCAGCGGCCCCGCCGGCTAGCGGGAGGGAGACCCGTGAAACTCGACGCTCCAGCCGGCAACCTCCCGCCGCAGGACGAAGAGGGTGGCCCGCTCACCCTGTCCCTCATTCGAGGGCGGAGAGCTGATCACCCAGGCGGAGGCGAGGTCGCCCTCCTGGCGGACCGTGGTCCGGATGACCTGCGCCCACGGCTCCTCCTTGGCCAGCCACGCCGCCACGGCGGAACGAACCGCCGCCTCGTCCGCCGGGACGCCCGGCGGCGGGTGCGACTCGAGCCGGCAACCGGTCGCCAGGAATAGGGTCAGCGCCAGGGTCCAACGGGGGAAGGATCGCATTCGGAGACGGCTCCAGAAGTTGGATCAGGAATGCCAGACCAGCGCGTGGGTGGCGTCGGCCTCGAAGGCCACCCGCCCGCTCCCGAGTTCCACGTCGTCGAGCTGGACGGTGGCCAGCGCCGCAGCGCCTCGGAGGGCAAACTCGACGTGCATCCGGGGTCCGTGCACCCGCTCGACGCGCGCCGCCACCTGGCCAAAGCGGCGGCGCATCCGGACACTGAGGACCGTCCGCGCCACCCGGATCCGCTCGATGGACATGGAATCCCAGTCCGGCGGGAACCAGGGTGCCACGCGCACACCACCCTCGAGTGCACTCGGCTCCACACCCCAGAGACCCTCCACCGCCAGCGTGGCGCAGCTGGACGCGGCGGACACGCTCCGGGACCGGTCGAGGGCGGATGCGGCGGCGCGCCACGCGTCGAGTCCGGCCTCGAAGCGGCCGGCCCGAAACTGCCCGAGGGCAGCCGGCTCAAGCAGGAAAGTAGCGGGGCCGGCGGCGGCTCGCGCCTCATCCGCCACCGCTGCGAGGTGCTCGGCCACCTCGGGGTGACCGAG
>JAKLGU010000034.1 GCA_022710485.1 Gemmatimonadota bacterium
GAGAGCAGTCGGCGGATGTCCGACGATTTCGCGAGCCGCCTGGCCCGCGGAAATCGTTCACTGGACGTCAGGAGCCCCCGTGCTTCGACGGAAGGCTGACCGTCAGCGACTTCCGACCCTTCTTCCGACGGCGGGAAAGCACCGCGCGACCCCAGCGGGTCGCCATCCGCGCGCGGAAGCCATGCTTGTTGATGCGCCGCTTGTTCCGCGGCCGATACGATGGCTTCATAACTCTATCCTATAGTGAGACTTAATGAGCCCGAAAACGTAATCTCGGCCTGTGGAAAGGTCAAGGAGGGGGCTAGGCAGCGGGGCAGCGGGGCAGCGGGGAAGCGGGGCAGCGGGGCAGCGGGGAAGCGGGGAAGCGGGGAAGCGGGGAAGCGGGGAAGAAGCTGCGAATCCAATTCTTGACGCGCAATAGTCAGCAGCGGCGTCCTCAGGAGGCCGGCGAAGGGAATGGTCCGGAGGGCCGTCAGTTCGCGACCCCCGGAGCGACCGCGACGCGGAGGGGGCGCGAACTGGGTTGGCCCGGAGGACCATCCCGAGCCGGCCGATAAAGGTTCCGGGGCACGCGCCCCTTGGCCGGCCTGCTCCTCCGGCACTGGAGTTCACACCGGTTGGACAGATCCAGCAGAGATGCCACCTGTGAGCTCACGTGCCTCCGGAGCAGCCCGGTCCTCGGGGCGCCAGAATTCTCCGCCGATCGGTTGGTGGTGAAAACAGTTTCGCACACCCGCAAACGCCGCGAAATCCATGTGGACACACGCATCCATCTCTCTGCGATGCCGGTCTTTCCGGAGTTCGTGAACATGGAGTCGAGCGATGTCAAGTGCGTGTCACGGAACCCACATTTTTCGCTACGTTGACTTTTCCACACAGGACTCGTAGAATCGTCCCCCCAAGACAAATCTCCCACCGGGCTCACGAGTCTCGATGCAGCTGTCTGCCAAAGAAGCCTGGAAACGCATCCTCGAAGATGCGCACCGCGAGCTTCCTGAACACGCGATCCGCACCTGGCTCGAGCCCACCACGGCGATCGCGCTGGATGGATCCGAACTCGTCATCGGCGCCCCCGACCAGTTTGCCGTCGAGTGGAACGAGACCAAGCACGCCAGCGTGCTGGCTAAGCTTGCCGAGCCGCTGCTGGGCCACGCGACCCGAATCGTCTTCCGGGTCCAGGAAGAGCGGCAGCAGCGCCCCCAGATGGATTTCTTCGTGGCGCCGCCCGCCTCGGAGCCGGTGGCGGCCGCGGTCGTCCGCAACACCCAGCCGCTCAACGAGCGCTACACCTTCGACACCTTCGTCATCGGGAAGTCGAACGAGCTGGCCGCCGCCGCCGCGCATGCCGTGGCCGAGGCCCCGGGCAAGACCTACAACCCCCTGTTCATCTATGGGGCCACCGGGCTGGGCAAGACCCACCTGATGCAGGCCATTGCCCACGCCGTCATCCAGCGGAACCCCGAGACCCGGGTTCTGTTCGTCGGGGCGGAGCAGTTCATCAACGAGGTCATCGAGAGCATCCACAGCCGCACCACTCCGGAGCTCAAGCGCCGGTACCGGAGCGACGTGGACCTCCTCCTGGTGGACGACGTGCACTTCCTGGAGGGCAAGGAGCGCACGCAGGAGGAGTTCTTCCACACCTTCAACGCGCTGTACGAGGCCGGCAAGCAGATCGTGGTCACCTCCGACCGGCCGCCAAAGGAGCTCCCGGGCCTCGAGGCCCGTCTGGTGAGCCGCTTCGAGTGGGGCATGGTGGCCGACAGCGGCCTTCCCGACCTCGAGCACCGGATTGCCATCCTGCAGAAGAAGCAGGAGCAGGACCACCTCGAAATGACAATTCCGGACGACGTCCTCCGGTTCATCGCGGAGCACGTCCGGTCGAATGTCCGGGAGCTCGAGGGGTGTATCATCAAGCTCCTGCTCTTCGCCTCGCTGAAGCACCGCGAAATCACGATCGAACTGGCGCGCGAGTCCCTGGCCGACAAGATCAAGGCCAGCGAGGAGGCTGCCAGTGTGACACCCCGGCCCCTGCCGTCGGTGGACCGGGTGCAGGAAATTGTGTCACGACGGTGGGGGGTCACTCCCGAAGGGCTGCGCTCCAAGGCGCGCATCCAGACGCTCACGGTGCCGCGGCAGATCGCCATGTACCTGGCGCGCGAGGTGCTCCAGATGCAATTGGTCGAAATCGGGCAGGCGTTCGGCGGACGCGACCACAGCACCGTGATTCACAGTGTGGACAAGGTCGAGCGACAGATGGCGCGCGATCGTGCGTTCCGCGAGCGAGTTGAGCAGGCTCGACAGGAGTTGTTCGCACAATAGTCGGCGCGGCGAATGTGGGTGAATGTGGAATCGACATTTTCGCGGGAATGTGGCGGAGCTTTCCAGACCGTCCACAGGTTGCCGACAGCGGGAAAGCGGTCCAGGGTGTTACGGGGGGAGAGGTTGGGGTGCTCATCCACATCCCCACACCCTCTACTACTACTACTAGTCATATATATCTATAGAAGTACCAGTACTGCTTGCACGCCGCACACCTTGAAGTCGGGGATGGTATGAAGTTCACGATCACGCGCGAACAATTCCAGGAAGGCCTCGTGGCCGTGGCGGCGAGCGTGCCGGCCAAGACCACGCTCCCGGTGCTGGCCAATATCCTGCTCGAGGCGACCAAGGACGGGCTCCGGATCTCGGGCACCGATCTCGACATCGCGGTCAGTACCACGGTGTCTGCCAGTGTGGACCAGGAAGGGGCCATCACGCTGCCGGCCCGGAAACTGGTCGAGATCGTCCGCGAGCTGCCCAGTTCCAGCATCCGCTTCACTGCCTCCGGCGAGCAGCGGGTCACGCTCGAGTGCGGCAAGTCGAAATTCAAGCTCCTCGGCCTGCCCCGCGAGGAGTTCCCGGCCTTCCCGACCGTGAGCTTTGCCGGTGGCTGGACGGTGGCCGCCAAGGAGCTCCACAAGCTCATCGGGCATGTGGCGTTTGCCGCTAGCACCGAGGAGAGCCGTCCCATCCTGAACGGCGTGCTCTGGGAGCTCCGGCCGGACAAGATGCGCATGGTGGCCACGAACGGGCACCGCCTGGCGCGCATGGACGTCCCGGTGTCGGGCGGGAAGACCCAGGCCGACCTGATCGTGCCGCCCAAGGCGCTGGACCAGATCCGGCGGCTCTTCGGGGCGGACGACAAGGTGGAGATGGCCCGGAGCGACAACCACCTCGGATTCCGCTCCGCGACGACGCAGGTGTACACCCGGCTCATCGAGGGTCCGTACCCCAACTACGAGCAGGTCATCCCGCGGGAAAACGACAAGGTCGCCACGGCCGACAAGGCCGCCCTGGCGGCCGCGCTCCGGCGCATGAGCACCGTCGCGAGCGACCAGACCCACCGCATCCGGATGGCCTTCTCCAGCGGCGGGTGCAAGCTCTCGGTCCAGACTCCCGACCTCGGCGAGGCCCAGGACGAGCTGACCGTGACCTACGAGGGCGAGCCGCTCGAGATCGGCTTCAACGCTACGTACCTTCTCGAGATCCTGAAGTTCATCCCCACCGACGAGGTGCGGATGACCTTCAAGGCCCCGGAGCGCGCGGCCACCTGCGAGCCGGTCGGCTGGGACGACCCGGCCAGCTACATGACTTTGGTGATGCCGCTGCGGCTGGTCGATTAGGCGGGGCGGAGGGGTACCGGATCTTCTTGCGGTGGAGGACCAGTGTTCACGACTCAACCACTCCTCCGTATCGGACCTGCGGTCTTTCCCCGGCACCTCCTGGTCGGGAAGTTTCTGGCGATGCTCTTGCTCGGGGCACTGGTCGGAAGCCTGATTGGCAAGAGCATGGCAGCCGATGCGGTTCGGGGAGCGGAGCTCACGCGCGACACATACATCGCGAACTACGAGACGCACAAGGCGGAGCTGATTGCATCGGACACGCCGATGACGGGCATGATCGTGGGCGGGATCCTGTTCATGATCGGCGCGCTCGTCACGTATGAAGCGCTGTCGGTGTTTTGTGCGTGGGGCGTGGCATGGGTGGCGCCCGGGGCTGCGCCGGAGGGACGAGAGAGCGCCACGGAACAGTAGCGGCGTCGGGACGCCGCCGACCACCGGTTGCTCCTTGCTGTTCCTACTTGGGATTCGATCTTCCTGCCCCGCTTCCCCGCTTCCCCGCCTATATGCTATCCGGCACCACGATCTCCTCGACCACCGGTGGCGGTGGCGGGATTCGCTCGTCCACGTCCTCCCGTGGTACCTCGACCACCTCGCCCCGCATCCGCCGCAGGATCAAGTCCCGGCGCCACCGCATCCGGCCAGTCCGGTAGGCCGGGTTGGAGGAGAGCGGAAACGGGAGCGAGCCGGCCAGCGAAGCGGCCTGGATCGGCGTCATCCTGCTCGCCGGGCGGTTGAAGTAGAACTGGCTCGCCGCCTCCGCCCCCCAGATGTTCGGCCCGAACTCCGCCACGTTCAGGTAGAGCTCCATCAGCCGGCGCTTGCTGAGCGCCGCCTCCAGTCGGTATGCCGTGACACCCTCCTTGACCTTCCGGAGAGGGTTCCTGCTTGGGGAGAGGTAGAGGTTCTTGGCCAGCTGCTGCGTAATGGTGCTGGCGCCGCGCAGCTTGGCGCGTCGCGTCCAAAGAGTGCCCAGGGTATACCGGAGCTCGCCCCGATCCCTCGGGTTGCTCCAGGCGAACTCTGCGCGCCTGTAGCCGAGCGCCTCGAGGATCGCCAGGTAGTCGATACCGCTGTGCTCGAGAAACCGGTTGTCCTCGCCGATCATCGCGGCGCGCGGGAGCCAGTCGGTGATGGAATCGATCGAGACAGGCCGGTAGGTAGGCTCGGCCGGAAAGCCCCGTCCCCGCTTCCCCGCTTCCCCGCCCTGAGCCCGCAAGGCGTTCCCCCGCATGGACATGAACGCCGTCTTCGCGGGCCAGTGGGTGCGGTACCAGAGCGGCGGAGGCCAGACCGCCACCAGCCAGAAGAGGAACGCTCCCCCGGCGATGGCGATCCAGCGAACGGCGCGGCGCACTCGC
Source organism: Gemmatimonadota bacterium (assembly GCA_022710485.1). Lineage (GTDB taxonomy): Bacteria > Gemmatimonadota > Gemmatimonadetes > Gemmatimonadales > GWC2-71-9 > SPDF01. Next base: position 5,021 of record JAKLGU010000034.1, read on the forward strand.
GTGCTAGAGGGAGCTGATCGTGATGATGGTGTGCGACTTGAGCGGGATGGGCACCGGGGCCTGGCTCGTGGTGATCACGATGTCGGAATCCAGGGTGTTGCTGCCGCCCAGGTAGGTCCCGTCCTTGGTCACGTAGAAGGTGCCTACCCCGGTCCCGTTCCCTTCCATCTGCATGTCGCCGCCGGGGCCGTCCTGGCTGCCCACGGACGAGGTGACGCTGGTCGTGGTGATAGTGAGCGCCTTGGCGTTGTTGTACGTCCCCTCGCCCGCGGCGGTGAAGGTGGTCATCATCTTGAGGCTGGTGGACCCGGCGTCGGTGGTCGAGGCGTAGGACAGCGTGTCGCTCCACACCTCGCCCTTCTTCTTGGTGTGCGCGGCGCCGCGCGGGAAGAAGCCGGCCAGCACCGCCTCGAACTGCTGCGCGCCGGGGCCGCCCTGCACGAGCACGAGGTTGTCGATCCGGCCCTTGTCGGTGAGCAGGCCGCGCCAGGTGGAGCCCTTCGACGAATCGGCGGCCGTCTGCAGCATGTCACGTCCCTGCGTGGCGCTGTCGATGGCCATGCTGTCGAGGACCATCGTCAGGGCCTTGCCCCCGGTTGTGTCCTTCAGCGTCATGGTGAAGAAGCCGGTGAAGCCGGCGGTGTTCTTCTGCTCGCCGGCGCCCAGCCCGGAGAGGTCGATGGTCGACAGGTTCACGATGCCGACCTTGTACTTGAGCGTGGTGACCGCCGAAACGGGGTCCGGGGTGCTCGGGCCGGCGATGAGGCCGCCGGTGAGGGCCGCGGCGGAAAGCAGGTGTACGAACATGGGATCCTCGATGTGGGTGCGTGCAGGAGAACACGGAATCTACGATGGCGTCGCGGGGGCGGGCACCCCCGAAACGGCCGCCGCCCCGGCGGGGGCCGGGGCGGCGTGGGTCGGGCCATAAGCCGAGTTCTGTACCCTGTCGCCAGGGGATGGTCATCTGTCTGGGACGTCCGTCGCCGGACGCCTCGAGCAGCCTACCCGCGGCTCACCGTTGCCGGTGTGGTCGGTGCGGGCCGCACCTCGCCGCTTATTTGGCCTTGCTCCGACTGGGGGTTGCCGTGCCGTCGCTGTTGCCAG
>JAKLGU010000035.1 GCA_022710485.1 Gemmatimonadota bacterium
CCTCCGCCTTGCGGTGGGGTTTCCGTGAGGGATAGATTGGCCGCCTATGTTAGCCACGGACAGGAAGTTACCAGTATCGGGCGGCGCTGAAAAGCGCTCCTATGTGCGCGGGATGTTTCACGCCATCGCCCCGAGCTACGATTTCCTGAATCACCTGCTCAGCCTGAACCTCGACAAGCGCTGGCGGCGGAAAGCTGTCGAGCGTCTCAATTGGGAACGCAAACCTGACGGCCGGTATCTCGATCTCTGCGCCGGCACCCTCGACCTCGCCGCCACGCTCGCGCGCCGGCCCGGCTTTCGGGGTGTCGTCATCGGCTCGGATTTCGTCCCGCGGATGCTCCAGCTCGGGCGCGGCAAGGCGGAACGGATCGTGAGCGTCACCGCCGACGCACTCGACCTGCCCCACGCCGACGCCACCTTCGACGGCGCCACCGTGGGGTTCGGCGTGCGGAACTTCATGGACCTCGACGCCGGACTCCGCGAGGCGGCGCGGGTCCTGAAGCCGGGGGCCCGATTCGTCATCCTCGAGATGAGCATTCCGCCGTGGCAGCCGCTGCGCGGGCTCTTCCTCCTCTACTTCCGGCACATCCTCCCCACCATCGGGCGCATGGTTTCCCGCCATTCGAACGCGTACAACTGGCTCCCGGAATCGGTCCTCGCTTTTCCCGAGCCGAAGGCACTGGCAGCGCGGATGACGTCCGCCGGCTTCCGCGACGTAAGCTGGTCGCTGCTATTCGGCGGCATCTGCGCGCTGCACGTGGGCGTCCGCGCATGAGCGAGGGCCAGACCCTGACCGGGGAGTCGCTCCTCGTCCGGTACGTCAACTTCGTGAAGTTGCCGCACACCCTCTTCGCGCTGCCATTCGCGCTGCTCGGCGTCCTTGCCGCGTCCATGCAGGCGCCGGTCACCTGGCGCACCGTGGGGCTGGTCGTCGTGGCGTTCACCGCCGCGCGCTGGGTGGCGATGGGCTTCAACCGCATCGCCGACCGCGAGTACGACGCGCAGAACCCGCGCACCAGGGACCGCGAGCTCCCCCGCGGCGCCATTTCGGTGCCCCAGGCGTGGACCTCCGTGGTGGTGGCCGCCGCGCTCTTCGTCTGGGCCGCCTGGTCGCTCAACCCGCTCTGTTTCCTGCTGAGCCCCGTCGCCCTCGCGTGGGTCATGGGGTACAGCCTGTCGAAGCGCTTCACCTGGTGGCCGCATCTCTGGCTCGGCATGAGCCTGGCCATCGCCCCGGTGGGCGGGTGGATCGCGGTCATGGGCGCGTGGAGTAGTCCTGAGTGGCTGCTCGCGGCCATCACCGTCGCCGTGGCGACGTGGGTGTCGGGCTTCGACATCTTCTACGCCCTGCCCGACGCCTCCTTCGACCGTGCGAGCGGACTCCAGAGCGCCGTCGTCCGACTCGGCGAGGCGCGCGCCATCCTGCTCGCCAAGCTGCTGCACGGCGTCACGATTCCCGCGCTCGCCCTCTTCGGCTGGGGCGCAGGGTTCGGGTGGTGGTACTATGCGGGGGTGGCGGCCGCGGCCCTGATCCTCGCCTACGAGCACCGGCTCGTCCGGCCCGGCGACCTCTCGCGGCTCGACGCGGCCTTCTTCCGGATGAACGCGGTGATGTCGGTGACCGTGTTCGGCTTTGCCCTCCTCGACCGGCTGACGTGAGCGCCCCGTGACCGCTCCCCGATTCGACGGCCTGCGGGACTTCGTGCGTCACCTCGAGGCGCATGGCGAACTCCTGCGCGTGACGGCCGAGGTGGACCCGAAGTTCGAGGTGGCGGAGATCGTCCAGCGCGTCATCCGGCAGGACGGTCCGGCGCTCCTCTTCGAGCGGGTCAAGGGCGCCGATTTCCCGCTGGCCATGAACCTGTACGGTTCGTCGCGGCGGATGGAAATGGCCGTCGGCCGGCCGCCGGAACTCATCGGGCGGGAATTGATCGAGACCTTTCAGCGGCTGAATCCACCGTCGCTGGGCAAGTTCTGGGAACTGCGCGCCACGCTGCTCAAGGCGCGCTTCCTCCGCCCGCGGATGGTCCGGCACGCGCCGGTGCAGGAGGTGGTGGAGGCGCCGCGGCTGGATCGGCTCCCGAACCTCTGGAGTTGGCCGAGGGATGGAGGGCCGTTCATCACCTTCGGGCCGACCATCACGCACAATCCGGCCAGCGGCATCCGGAACTTCGGGCTTTACCGACTGCAGGTGTTCGACGAGCAGACCACCGGCATGCACTGGCAGAGCATGAAGGGGGGCCGGGGCCACCACCACGAGGCGGAGCGCCGCGGCGAGTCGCTGGAGGCCGCGGTCGTCCTCGGTGGCGACCCGATGACGATGCTCTCGGCCATCCTGCCGCTGCCGGAAGACTTCGACGAGCTCGGCCTGGCGGGATTCCTGCGCGGCCGCGCAACGGAATTCGTGTGGGGCCGAAGCATCTCGCTGCCAGTGCCCGCCAATGCGGATTTCGTGCTGGAAGGGGTCGTCCCGCCCGGCGAACGGCGGATGGAAGGCCCCTTCGGCGACCACTACGGCCACTACTCCGAGGCGTCGCCCTTCCCGGTCTTCCATGTGAAGACCGTCACCCGCCGGCGCGACGCGATCTATCCTGGGGCCGTGGTCGGCAAGCCGCCGCAGGAAGACAAGTGGATCGGCCTCGCCGCCGGCGAGATGATCGGTCCGCTCATCCGGGTGGTGAACCCGAACATCGTGGATCTCTTTGCCAGCGACGACGCGGTGTTCCACAATCTCCTCACCGTGTCGGCGAAGGTGCGGCACCCGCTGGAGTCGTTCAAGACGGCGCTCAACCTCCTCGGCACGGGGCAGCTGGCGCTCACCAAGTGCGTGGTGATGGTGCGGCACGACGTGCCGGTGCGGAGCTTCGGGCGCACGTTGCGCGAACTCTGGCACCGCTTCGACCCGCGGGACCGGATGCTTCTCCTGCCCATCGCGCCGCTCGACACGCTGGACTACACCTCGTTCGAGATGCACGTGGGGAGCAAGCTGGTGCTCGATGCGACCGGGGAGGTGGTCACCACGGATTCCCCGCCGACTGCCATCGAGGATCCGGCGGCCTTCGACCGGCGGATCGACGCGCACCGGGTGCTCGACGGCGGGTTTGTGGTGGTGCAGGTGAAGAGCGAGCCCCGCGAGGTGCTGGAGCGGCTCCTCCGCTGGGAGGGGCTGGGGCCGGTCAAGTTCGTGGCCGCGGTGAGCGACGACGTGGACCTGCGCGACGAGGGCAACATCGTCTGGGGCATCTTCACGCGGTTCGATCCCGCGCGCGACATGCTGTTCGAACGGCAGGAGTTCATCGGCGCCAAGCCGGTGTACGGCGGGCGGATCGCCATCGACGCCACCTGGAAGCCGGGCTATCCGCCGCCGGTCACCATGCCCGAGGACACGATTCGACTCGTGGAGCGGCGCTGGGGAGAGTACTTTGGCGACAGGCTGGAGCGCCGGGCCCGCGGCCGCTGGTAGGCTTGGGGCTTATGGTTATTCACCCCCGGAGGGTGGGGACGATCGCCTTAGGTCGACCGCGGGAGGGAACGGTCCTTCGGGACTGCGGTCCGCGCCCCCTTCGAGCCTCGGTCTCTCCGGGGGACGCGGACCGACGCCCCTTCGGACCGTTCCCTCCCCGCAGTCTCCCTCGAACGGGGCCTGCAGGGCGTCCCCCCTCTCCACTTGCTGGAGAGGGGGACAGGGGGTGAGGTCGGCAGGTGTGCACTGAGGACTGAGAAGGGAGGATCGAGCGATGAAGCGTGAACCGTTGATTCCGGCACCCAAGCAGCCGGGGATTCCGAAGAAGGGCATTCCAGCCAGCCCGAAGAAGGCGCCGCCGCCGCCCAAGGCCCCGCCGCACCCGGTGCGCACGCCGACGGGGAACCAGAGGGGCCGGTGAGTCAGCTCCCGATCGTGATGGCCATTTCGGGGGCGTCTGGCGCGCCGTACGCCGTCCGGCTGCTCGAGGTGCTGGCCACCCGGCGTCTCCCGGTCTGGCTGATCGTGACAAGCCACGGCCAGCGGCTCCTGAGCGCGGAGTGCGGCATCTCGACGCTCGAGGAACTGCGGGACGCGACCGGCGGCGACTGGACCAGCGTCACCGCCTATCCCGATAATGACCGCGGCGCCAAGCCGGCCTCGGGCTCGGCCAAGTGGGCGGGGATGGTCATCTGTCCCTGCTCGATGGGGACGGTGTCGGCCATTGCGCAGGGGTCGAGCCGCTCGCTGGTGGAGCGGGCCGCCGACGTGGCGCTCAAGGAGCGCCGGAAGCTGATCGTCGTGCCGAGGGAGACGCCGCTCTCACTGGTACACCTGCGAAACCTGACGGCGCTCACGGAGGCGGGCGGCGTCGTGATCCCCGCGGCGCCGGGGTTCTACCACCGCCCCACGAAGATCAGCGAGCTGGTGGACTTCATCGTGCAGCGGGTGCTGGACCAGCTCGGGCTGGACATCGACATCGCGCCGCGCTGGGGTGGACAGGACTGAAATGCGGCTCGGCATCATCTCCGACACACACGGGTTGCTGAGACCGGAGGTGTTCGAGGTCTTTCGCGAGGTGGACCACATCCTCCACGCCGGCGACATCGGCCCGCTCGACCTCCTGACCGAGCTCGAGGCGATCGCGCCGGTGACGGCGGTGTACGGGAACACCGATGGGTGGGATGTGAAGCACCGCCTGCCGCAGGTGGCGGAGCTGGAACTCGAGGGGATCCGGATCGTGGTGACCCACGGGAATCAGTTCGGGAGCCCGACGCCCGAGGCGCTCAACGCCGCCTTCCCCGACGCCGATGTGCTGATCTTCGGCCACACGCACCGGCCGCTCCTGGCCACCGTGGACGTCACGGTGACCGCCATGAATCCCGGCGGGGCGGGCGCCCGCAGGTTCGACCTGCCCCCTTCGGTCGGAATCATGGAGCTGGAGGCGGGGCTCCCTCCGCGAGCACGCCTGGTGCCCTTGCTCGCGGCGGGAGTCGAATAACCGCTACTGGACCGGGTCGATCTCAGGCGCCTGGCTGGCCGGGTTGATCCCGATGCCCCAGATCTCGCCGTCGACGATGACCCACCGGATCATGATCGGCTCCGGCGCCATCGAGAACTCCGCGGT
>JAKLGU010000036.1 GCA_022710485.1 Gemmatimonadota bacterium
CTCCTCGAGCGCGGTGCTCTGCTCGGGACCGAGGGGCAGGACGTACGGGGAGCCGCCGGCGCGCATGCGCTCCACCTGCGCGATGAGCCAGTCCGGCTTGTCCGAAGCCCGTTCCAGCGCGGTCAGCATCTCGTCGGTGATCGTCAGGCGCATGCCATCTCCGAGTGGTGGTGTCGGGTAAAGATTCGCCGGGCGAGCGCCGAGCGCAACCGGCCGCTCACCCCGCCGTGTACGTCCGCCCCCGCCATTCGATCCGCTGCTCCCCGCGGCGGGTCGAGCGGGCAAAGATCCAGCCGGTCATGACGACGCCCAGCGGATAGCTGAATCCGTACAGCGGATTGATTCCGAAGCCCGCGTTGAACAGCACCCAGAACATCGCGCTCAGGCCGGTTGCCCAGGCCGCCGGCGCCAGCAGCGCGGGAGCCACGCCGACGAGCGCCAGGATGAGTGCCGCCGGCGGGAGCAGCCAGAAGAGCGCGCCGAACGCGAACATGACGGGAATGAGCGCGCGGAGCACCGGCTCGTCGGGATACGACCGCCGCCCCCCGACATAGACATTCTTCGACCATCCCTCCACCAGCCCGGCCAGGCTGGTGTACATCCGTGTCCCCAGCAGCCGGAGTCCGAAGGCGAACAGCTGCGGCCGGCCGGCGCGAAAGTAGAGCTGCGCCATCGCCAGGTCTTCGGCCACCTCGTGCTTCACCGCCGCGTGCGTCCCTACCGCCTCGTAGCTCTCGCGCGTCACCAGGATGAACTGCCCGTTCGCGATCGCCTCGCTGGCCCGCCGCGCCCGGTTGACCGCCGTGGGATGGAACCGGATGGCGAGCAGCGCGCCGATGATCGGCATGATGACCCGCTCCCAGAACGACCCGCAGATCATCCGGCCGATGACCGTCACCAGGTCCCGCCGCTGGGACTCGAGCGCGCCGACCGCGCGGCCGAGCAGCTCAGGGGCATGCCGCGTGTCGGCGTCGGTGAAGAGGAGGAGGTCGCCCCGCGCCTCGCGGTAGCCCTGCACGCAGGCCCACGGCTTCCCGAACCATCCCGCCGGCAGCTCCGCCCCCTCGATAAGTCGCACCCGCGCGTCCCGCTCGGCATAGCCCCGCACGACCGCGGAAGTCCCGTCGGTCGAGCGGTCGTCCACGACGATCACTTCGACCTTGTCGTATCGGGTCTGCAGCAGCGAATCGAGCAGGATGGGGAGGTTGTCCTCCTCGTTCCGCGCCGGGACGATGACGGACACCAGCCGGCCGCTGGCGAGCGGCGCGCGCGCCAGGTCGGGGCGATGGCGGGCAAGGCGTATGAAGGCGAGGAAGGGGACCGCCCAGGGCAGGGCAGCCAGGTATGGAGGCACTGGGACCACGGGATCTACCGGTTTCGGGTGACGGCCGCGAGCTCGCCTTCCAGCTGCTCGAGCTGACGGCCCACCTCTTCCGCATCCACCGAGGTGCCCGGGCTGGGCACGCCGTTCTGCGCGAAGATGGTGGCCACCAGTGCGTCCGTATACCCCACAACCGTCACCCCGATCCCCTTGTCGAGGACCCGGTTCAGTTCCAGCATGATCGCCATGGCCCGCCGGGGCCGCATCGCCGCCAGGATCGGGGCGAGGTTGCGGATCAGGAGCTCCCGCAGGTACTGCATCTCGTCCACCACCTCGCCGGCCGCCAAGCCCCGCGTGGCGGCGAGCCGGCCGTAGTGCTCACAGGCGTGGTACCAGACCGGCTTGGTCTCGCGCCGGACCGGCCCGACCATCTCGCCGAGCAGTTCGATGATCAGCCGCAACTCCCGCTCGATGATCGGACGGGGTATTGTGGTGGAGGTGTGCATGCGGTCACCCAGCCAGTCAGCCCATTGGGTGACCATCTCGTCCCGCAGGTCGAAGATCACGCGGCTGGCGGCCAGGAGGGCCGGATGGGAAGCGCGCAGTGCGTTTCTCCTGGAAGTGTCGCCTTCAATCTAGTACGGGAGTCCGAATGGGGTCAAAGAATTTCGTCCGGCCGCCGGTCCTCGGCGCGGGAAGCCGGGTGGCGCTGCTCGCTCCCGCGGGGCCGCTGCTCGAACACGACGACCTGCTCCGCGGGGAGGAACTCTGCCGGGCGCTCGGATTCGAGCCCGTACTCGGCCCCAACGCCTACCGCCACTACGGATACCTGGCCGGCACCGACGAGCAACGGCTGAGTGACCTGAACGCCGCCATCGCCGATCCGCGCATCGACGCCGTCTGGTGCCTCCGCGGCGGCTACGGCATGACCCGCATCCTCGACCAGGTCGACTTCGCGCCGCTCCGGAAGCGCCCCAAGGCCATCATCGGCTTTTCCGACATCACCGCGCTGCTCAACGCCGCACAAGTGGAGGCGGGGCTCGTCACCTTCCACGCCCCCATGGCGCGCGCGCCGCTCACACCGTTCAGCCGGTGGCATTTCGACCGGGTCCTCACCACCGTCAATCCCGCCGGCCGGCTTGGCCGAGTGGCCCCGCCCGCCGACGTGCTGGTGCCAACCAGCGGCCGGATCGTGACGCTGGTGCCGGGGCAGGCCACCGGACCTCTCGTCGGCGGAAACCTGACTCTCCTCCAATGCCTCATCGGCACCAGGTATTTCCCTGACCTTAGCGGCGCCTTGCTCTTCATCGAGGATGTCGGCGAGGACCTCTACTCGGTGGACCGGATGCTGGCACAGCTCAGGTCCGTCGGGGCGCTGCAGAAGGTGGCCGGCGTCATCGTCGGCCAGTTCACGGAACTCAAGCGAGGCACTGACGACGGTGCGCTCGGGTTCGACGAGGTGCTCGCCACCTACCTGGCGCCGCTCAAGGTGCCCGTGGCCTACGGGTTTCCGACCGGCCACGTGGACGACCAATGGACCCTCCCCCTCGGCGTGAACGCCCGCCTGGACGCCACGGCCGGCGAGCTCGAAATCCTCGACGGGGCGGTGCGGTAACCGGTGGCGACGCCCGCTCTCACGCGGCACCGGTTGCCCGGCTACCTGGGGGACATTCTCGTGGATGTCCGCACCGGCGACCGGGTGCGGCCCCGCCCCGCCGTGCTGGTCTTGCACGGATTCAAGGGGTTCAAGGACTGGGGGATGTTTCCCCCGCTGGCCGAGCGGCTTGCGCGGGCGGGCTTCACCGCCGTCAGCTTCAACCTCAGCGGCAGCGGCGTGGACGACGCCGGGGAATTCACGTTCCCGGAACGATTCGCGCACGCCACCTACAGCGGCGACCTCGGCGACATCGCGCGGGCCGTGGAGGCGGTTGCAAACGGCGCGCTCGGTTTCCCGTCGCCCACCTCGATCGGGTTCCTGGGGCATTCACGTGGTGGAGGCCTGGGTGTGCTGGCCGCCGCGGCGGAGCCTCGCATCCGGGCGCTGGTCACTTGGGCGGCCATCAGCGACGTGCACCGCTACTCCCCCGAGGAAGTCGCGGCGTGGCGGGCGCGGGGTCAGATCGACATCGTGAACACCCGCACGGGCCAGGTGCTGCCGATCCTGACCGACGTCCTGGACGACGTCATCCGACACGGCTCGACGCTGCTCGACATTCGCGCCGCCGGGGCCCGTCTCGAGGCTCCCTGGCTCATCGCGCACGGGGAGTCGGACCTCACCGTCCCCGCCGCCGAAGCCAGGGCGCTGCACGCCGCCGCCGAAGCCACCGCCGAGCTCATGCTCGTGCCGGGTGCCGGGCACACGTTCGAGGCCGTTCATCCATGGCAGGGCCCCACGCCCGCATTCGCCGCCGTGGCGGATGCGTCGGTTGCATGGTTCGGGCGGCACCTGCGTTAGGATCTGAATCCGCGGGCACAATCGCCACGTACCGACTTCGTCTACGACCATCCGATCCCGCCCAAGAGGCCCCATGCGAATCCTTCGATCCGCCCTTGCCGTGCTCACACTGGCCGCCTGCTCGCCGGCCGAGCCGCCCACGCCCCCCGATCCCGAGGCCGTCCGCGCATCGCTGATGGCGGCGGACCAGGCCTTTGCCGCCGCCACGGCGCAGAACGGACTCGAGGGCTGGCTCGCCGCGTACGACAGCGGCGGAATCCAGATGGAGCCCGACGTTCCCTTCACGCCCGGCATTCCCGCCATCCGCGCGGCCATGGCGCCGGCCTTCGCCGACACCACCTTCCGTCTTACATGGCAACCCACGATGGCGTTTGCGAGCGCTGCCGGCGACCTCGGCTACACCCTGGGCACCTGGCAGAGCACGCATTACAACGAGGCGGGGAAGGGGCAGGTCACGACGGGGAAGTACGTGACGATTTGGCGGAAGCAGGCGGACGGGAGCTGGAAGGTCGTCTTCGACGGGGGCAATCCCGACTCGTCGCCACAGCTGACCACCGCACCGTGACCGGATCGGCCATGTCCCGATCGCAGGCAAGCCCGTTCCAGGAGCGGCTGGTGACCCGTCTCGCCGGGCGGGTGCCGATCACGGTCGAGGACCCCCTCCTCGCGCGGGCGGCGGTGGCACTGGTGGTCGTCCCTGATCCAGACGCACTCCTGCTCATCAGACGCGCCGAGCGTGCGGGAGACCCCTGGTCCGGACAAATGGGGCTTCCCGGCGGGCGCAGCGGCCCCGAAGATCCCGGCCTGCTCGAGACCGCGATCCGCGAAACCCGCGAAGAGGTCGGCATTTCGCTGCTGCGCGAGGAGCTGGTCGGGCCGCTCGATGACGTCGCGCCCCGGTCCCCTCACCTGCCACCCCTGATGGTGCGGCCGTTCCTGTTCATCCTGTCCCGTCGGCCGGTCGTCACCCCAAACAGCGAGGTCGCTGAGCACCTCTGGGTTGAATGGAACTCGTTGGTGCATCCCGAGTCGTACCGCCCCCACATCATCCGGCTGGGCGAAACCGTCCG
>JAKLGU010000037.1 GCA_022710485.1 Gemmatimonadota bacterium
CGCCGGGCTCCCTCTACGCCATGCAGCTGTCCTATGACGCCGAGCGGTTCCAGCCGGTCAGCCGGTGGGAATCGGGCACCAGCACCGTCACCCTCGGGCTCGCGAGCCGAGACAAGGGCACGGTGGGTGTGGGCGGCACCAAGCAGGACCAGGTGGCGGACGTGCAGTTCTCCCCGCAGGCCGACCTCAACCTCTCGATGGCCACGGGCGCCGCCAAGTCGGTCGTGGATCTCGGCGGGCTCCGGCTCTCGTCGCTGGTGGTGGAGACCGGCGCCAGCCAGACCGAGGTCCGCTTCTCGAAGCGGAACGCGATGCGCTGTACCGCCGCCGAATTCCGCGCCGGGGTGGCGGAGCTCACGGTGGTGGGGCTGGGTAACAGCCTCTGCGACCGGGTGTCGTTCGAGGGGGGGATGGGAAGCGTGGTGCTCGATTACTCGGGAGCGTGGACCGCCGACGCCAAACTGGAGGCCACGCTGGCGGTGGGCGGCCTCACGCTCCGGATTCCGCGCGCCGTCGGCGTGACCATCACCACCGAGCAGTTCCTGGCCTCGTTCCAGCCGGCGGGGTTCACCCGCCAGGGCAACCGCTACACCTCCAGCAACAACGCCACCGCCGCCCGCCATCTCGACATCGCGCTCACCACTTCACTCGGCGGCGTGACCGTCGAGTGGCTGGACTGAGCCGCTCAGCCCAGCCTGGCGCGCACGCGGCCTCCCACGCCGAGCCCGATCCGGCGCGCCGCCGAGCCATCGCGCACCGCGATTTCCACCTGACCACCGGAACCGAGATAGGCGACGAGCTGTCCAGTCTCGACGTCGCTGAAGGTGCGGAGGAGGGGTCCCACCTGGGCGTCCTCGACCTCGAGCACCGCGTAGGGGGGAACTTCCGCCGGAGTCAAATTGGTGACAAGATTGCCGAAGCGGTCCACCGAGATGACCTCGCCCACCACCACCTTTCCGTCGTAGAAGGGGGCCGGGAGGGAGATCCGGACCGGCACGGTGGGGAGCGGCTCACCGAGCGAGGCGAGGGAGGCGCCGAGGGCCAGCGCGGCGGCGGCGGGCGAAAAGAGATCCCGGCCATGGAAGGTCGGGGCGGCGTCGGCCGGGACGGGAATGGCCACGACGGGCGGGTGCGCCTGCTCGAGCGCCGAGGTGAAGACGCCGTTGTCGGGGCCGACGAACCAGTGGCCGGCGGCGCCGAACGCGATGGCGGCGCGGCCGGTGCCGACGCCGGGGTCCACGACGACGAGGTGGATGGTGCCGGTTGGGAACCGGTGCCAGGCGCGGCCGAAGAGGTAGGCGGCGGCGCGCACGTCGCCGGGCTGGATGCCGTGGCTCATGTCGGCCAGGGTGACACCGGGCGCGCGTGAGTACAGGACGCCGCGCATTTCGGCCACATAGGGATCGGCGGTGCCGAAGTCGGTGAGTAGAGTGATCAATGCCATGAATGGCAATATGGCGGGGAAGCGGGGACGCGGGGAAGCGGGGACGCAGCGAGGTCGTTTCGTGATTTCGTGCAGTTGGTTCGACACCGGAGTTCTACATGGGTCAGAAGCGGAAGGGCGGGCAGCAGGAGGAGATGTCCCGCAAGGACTACGAGAAGGAGCTCAAGAAGCTGCACGTCGAGCTCGTGAAGCTCCAGGACTGGGTCCGCCACAAGGGCCTCAAGATCTGCGTGGTGTTCGAGGGGCGGGACGGCGCCGGCAAGGGCGGCGTCATCAAGGCCATTACCGAACGGGTGAGTCCGCGGACCTTTCGCGTGGTGGCGCTGCAGGCGCCGACCGAGCGGGAAAAGTCCCAGATGTACGTCCAGCGCTACATCCGGCATTTCCCGGCGGCGAAGGAGGTCGTGATCTTCGACCGCAGCTGGTACAACCGGGCCGGCGTGGAGCGGGTCATGGGCTTTTGCACGAAGGAGGAGACCCGGCGGTTCCTCGAGGCGGTGCCGAGCGTGGAGAAGTCGATGGTGGAGTCGGGGATCATCGTCATCAAGTACTGGCTCGAGGTGAGCCAGGAGGAGCAGACCCGCCGGCTCAGCGATCGGATTTCCGACGGGCGGAAGACCTGGAAGCTCACGCCGATGGACCTCAAGTCGTACACTCGCTGGGACGACTACACCGAGGCGCGGGACGACATGTTCGCGGCGTCGCACACGGCGTGGGCGCCGTGGCACATCGCGCAGTCGGACGACAAGCGCCGGGCGCGGCTCAACATCATCCGGCACCTCCTGAGCCAGATCCCGTACAAGGCGCCGAAGCGGGAAAAGATCACGCTGCCCAAGCGGAAGAAGCCGAAGCAGAGCCGGGCGCGTGAGCTGCTGGCCACGCCGGTGCCCGAGGCGTACTGACCGAGATGCCCCCAGCCTCTGAGCTCCTGGCACTGCAGGAGGCCGTGGCCGGCCGCTACGCCGTCGAGCGCGAGCTCGGCCGCGGGGGCATGGGCGTGGTGTTCCTCGCGCGGGACCTGGCGCTCGACCGGCTGGTGGCCATAAAGCTCCTGCCGCCCGCGCTGGCGGCGACCGCCGACCGGCGCGCGCGCTTCCTCCGCGAGGCCCGCACGGCGGCGCGGCTCTCCCACCCGAACATCGTCCCCATTCATTCGGTCGAGGAATCGGACGGGCTCGTCTTCTTCGTGATGGGCTACGTGGCCGGCGAGACGCTGGGGGAGCGGGTCCGCCGCCACGGCCGGCTCCCGGCCGCCGAGGTGACGCAGGTGGTGCGCGAGGTGGCGTGGGCACTGGCGTACGCGCACCGGCAGGGGGTGGTGCACCGCGACGTGAAGCCGGAGAACATCCTGCTGGAGCGCGAGGGCGGGCGGGCAATGGTGACCGACTTCGGCATCGCGCAGGTGAGCGGCGACGCCGCCGACACGCCGGCGGGCCAGGTGGTGGGCACCGCGCGCGCGGTGAGCCCGGAGCAGGCGGCGGGGGAGCCGGTGGACGGGCGATCCGATCTCTATTCGCTCGGCGTGGCGGCCTTCCTGGCCGCCACCGGGCAATGGCCGTTTGACGGCGACACGGCGGCCGCCGTGCTGGCCAAGCATCTCACGCAAACGCCCCCTTCGGTCCTCGGCATTCGGCCAGACCTCCCGGCGCCGCTGGCGCACGCCATCGAGCGGTGTCTCGCCAAGTCGCCTGACGACCGATTCGCCTCGGGCGAGGAGTTGGCCGCCGCACTGGGCAGTACGCTCCCGGTGCTGGCCACGACCCCCGCCCCGGTCGCTCGGGCCGCGCGCGAGCTGCATGAGCTCGGCACCGATCTCGGCGGGTACGGCAGCGTGATGCTGTTTGTGGTCGTCTTCAACCTCGTGACGCAGTTCTACCATCCGTTCGGCCAGGTCGATGTCTTCCTGGGGCTGGTGAACTGGGGGATCGGGCTCGCGATGGTGGCCCTGACCGGCGTACGGAAGGTGACTGCGTTCCGGGCCATCAGGGACGCGATTCAGCGAGGGTACGGTTTCGAGGACATCCGGGCCGCGCTCCTCGGCCCCGACGAGGAGCGGGAGCCTGTCAGCCCGGCGGGGAAACTGGCTGCGGCCGCCGGATGGCTGGCCGCGTTTGCCGGATCGTGCGTGGCCTGGTACTGGGTCTCGACGGCCGGAAACCACTGGCAGAGCCTGGTGCAGATCGTGGCCGACCTGGCGGTCAGCTTCATCCCGCTCAGCGTGGGGCGTTGGGCCGCGGCGAGGCTGACCGCGCCCACTGAGAAGGGACCGAGCTGGTGGGACCGCTGGTGGGGCGGCCGAGTGGGTCGGTGGATGGTGCGGTTGGCCGGCGGTCGGGAGGGAAGGGCGCTGCCGGCGGCCAACGAGCCGACGGAAGTGGCGCTGGGGCGGGCTGCGGACGCTCTCTTTGCCGCGCTGCCGGCGGCGGAGCAGCGCCAGCTGATTGCAGTACCCGGAATCCTCCGGCAGTTAGAGGGAGATGTGCAGGCGCTCCGGCGGCAGGACGCCGCGCTCACAAAGGCGCTGGCGGAGGCGGCGGGTCGGGTGGACCTGGTGCGGGACCTGGAATCGGCGCGGAAAGCAGGGAGCGCCAAGCTGGCCACGGCCCTCTCGGCGCTCGAGAACCTGCGGATCGACCTGCTCCGGGTGTCAGCCGGTCAGGCGGCCGGACCCGGCATCACGGAACATCTCGAGGCGGCCCGCCGCATTGGGCGGGAGGTGGACGCCCGCATCGAGGTGGAATAGCGGCCGGTTCAGCCCTTGCCGTGCGTCTTGCTCAGCCGGTCCAGCGCCATTTCGAGCGCCACCACCGCGCCGATCAGCAATCCTGTTTCCGCCACCTGCCGCCCGACCCGCTTCAGCGTGCGGCCCTTTGCGCGCGCGGAGCGACGGCCCTCCATGGCCATCACCTTCGATTCGACCTTCTTGTAGAGCCGCTTGGCGGCGCGCGTGCCCTTCCGGGCGAACCGCTGAGTCCTGGTGGTCATTGATCCCTCCCGGGTCTGGTCCATGCGGGAGGAAAGGTGGGGGGTCGGGAGTGAAGCGGGTCTGGGATGGATATGAAGGAGAGCATATCGGGGAGATGGGCGAGGCGACCCAAACGCACGCTCGGCCGCCCGTTACCCTGCAGTCTAATGCCGGATTGCTGCCTCTCTCGCAGCCTAACTACGGCTTGGGGGACAAATGCTGCGGAGCGCGCAGGCCTTTTCGGGACGGGCGGGCCGAGCCGGGCACGTAACGGGAAGCCGGCCGCTCGGTTAGGCCGTCGTCCGGCTCGCAGTCTTTCCGGATTAGGCTGCGGACAGTAGACTGTGGGGAGGCGGGGAGCCCGATGACTCCGTCGAATTCACGTTAGGCGGCAGCAATCCTCACTGGAGGCGGGTC
>JAKLGU010000038.1 GCA_022710485.1 Gemmatimonadota bacterium
AGGAGTAGTAGCGGCGCTTCGCGTCGAGGAGCCGCATGGAGCTCCGCGCCTGCTCGATGCCCTTCCACGGGTCGCCGTACGCCTTCTTGTACGTGGCGTTCGAATTCACCGCGTTGTGGAAGTTCGTTTCCCACGTCCGCTTCTGCTTCATCAGCGCGGGGTCGAGCAACCCCGACTGGTAGCCGGTGACCGCCTTCTGCGAGTTCTCGAGCCCGAAGATGGTGTTCCGGAGCGCCAGCGCCCGGGTGGTATCCATGGCGGAGAGCTGGTGGTATACCGCAATCTGCCGCTTGAAGGCGTCGAGGCTGGCGGGATAGGTGAGGTCGCGCAGGTATTCGAGCTGCGCCATGGTGTTGAGGCGGCCGGTCGAGCCGGGGTTGCCGGTCACGAAGACGAGGTCCTTTTCCTTCGCGCCGGTCTTCGCCCACTTGAAGTACTCGGTGTGGGCCGGCCGGCCGTCCACGTAGGCCCGCACCATGGCCATGTCGAGGTCGAACCGGGGGTAGGTGAAGTTGTCCGGATCGCCGCCGAAGAAGGCGGTCTGGCTCTCCACCGCAAAGACCAGCCGGAGATCGGTGAACCGGCGGAAGCGATAGAGCATGTACTTCCCGCCCCGGTACATCGTCACCACTTGGCAGTTCGCGTCCGGCGAGGTCGTGCCGCACTGCTTCTCGATCCGGGTGATCGCCTCGGCGCGCTTCGTGGCCGCCACCGTGGGCGTGCTGCCGGCCGGCACCGCGGCGGTGACTTCCGTCGTGACGTCGGTGATCTGCTGCAGCTGGTCGGCCGTCATCCCCTGGCAGACGCGCTCGTCTTCCCGCCGCGCCGCGTAGAAGCCGTCGCCCAGCAGGTCCTCACCCGTCTTTGTGGCGGACTCCACGCAGGAGCGGGCGCAGTGGTGGTTCGTCATGACGAGGCCGTCGGGCGACACGAACGACGCCGTGCAGCCCGGAATGCGGAGGGAGCTGAGCCGGACGTGATCCAGCCACTGCGGCGTGGCCTGGAACCCATACCGCTTGCTCCAGTAGTCGAGCGGCGGCTGGTCGAAGGTCCACATCTTCCCGGTCTCGAGCCCCGGATACTCGGACTGGGCCTGTGCGGCCGCCGGGGCCAGCGAGCCGGCCAGCAGCAACGCGAGGGAGGTCAGGATCGGCAGGTAGCGTCGGAACATGAGCGACTCCACGGCAAGTTGAGAAGCAGGAAGACGACGTTGCGCCCGAAACGGGAAAAGATATGGCTCCCACGGGCACAGAGTATGAGAAGAGACACAAGGCATCGTGAAGGCGACGCTCAGAGCGTGTCGAGCCGTTCCAGCCCGAGGACGGGCCGCCAGGGCAGGAGCTCGTACGCCGCCAGTCCCTGCCGGGTGAACGGGTCGTTGTCGCGCACCCGCTCCCCTGCGTCCGGATCCCCGTCCGGCAGGCGGAGGAGGAGCGCCCCGCCGGAGCGTGGCTCGAACGGCCCCGAGGCCAGCAGGATGCCCTCCGCCTCCAGCCCGCGCAGATACGCCCGGTGCAGCTCCAGGTGCTGGAGGATCTCGTCCAGCGGCCGCAGATACCGGATGATCGCCAGGAGATACATCCCCTAACGATCCGCCCCGGACCAGCGCGCGCAAGGGGTCACCGTGCGCCCTTGACGTCCACGAGTTCCACCACGAAGACCAGCGTCGCGTTCCCCGGAATGATGCTGCCGGCGCCGGTCGGTCCGTAGCCCAGTTGCGGTGGTATGACGAGGAGCCGCTTGCCACCGACCCGCATGCCGGCCACCCCCTCGTCCCACCCGTCGATCACGCGGCGCTGGCCCAGGAGGAACGAGTATGGCTTTCCGGTGTTCTCGTTGCCGTCGAACTTGTTCCCGTTCGCGAGCCAGCCCGTGTAGATCACCGCCGCGGTAGTGCCCCGCACCGCCTCGGCGCCGGTCCCCACGGTGATGTCCTTCCAGTAGAGGCCGCTCGGTGTCCGCGCCATCATGGCCAGGTCCACGTTCAGGCTCGGATGGTAGGTGAGCGTCTCCGGTGCGCCGACGTTGGGATTGCCCGCCGGCTTCGACTGGGCGTCGAGGGGCTTCGAGCGGACGGTGTCGAGGGTGCAGCCGGTCAGCAGCACGAGAACGAGGAAGTACACGGCACGGCGCATCAGGATCTCCTTGCGAGAAAGGCGCGCGCGAGGGCCACTCCCTCCTCCAGGGTGGACGCGAACGCGATCCGCCCCGGCGTGGGCACGATCCCCACGCGCGCCATGAATTTTGCGGGCTGTTCCTGCACCCGCACAAATATCACCTTCGTCCGGTCCCGCGAGAGCCGGGCCAGCGCCGACTCCAGGTTGACCATCCCCGTCGCGTCGATGACCGGCACCGCTCCGAGTTCGAGCAGGATGACCCCTGCCTCCCCGGCCGTCGCGTGAAGCGACTCCATCGCCTTTTCCGCCGCACCGAAGAAGAGCGGACCCGCAATCTCGTACAGGACGGCCCCCTGCGGGATCGGCTCCCGGAGGAGTGGATGCTGCCCTTCCTCGACCAACCGGGCGCCGGACAGGTCGGCCATGCGCCGCATGAACAGCACCGCCGCCAGCAGCACGCCCGCCGTGACCGCCACCGTCATGTCGAAGAGCACGGTCAGGAAGAAGCAGGTCAGCAGCACCAGCGCGTCGCTCCGTGGCGCGACGCGCAGCACCCGAATGACGTGCGGTAGGTCGCTCATGTTCCAGGCCACCAGGAGGAGCAGGGCGGCGAGCGACGCCATCGGGAGCGCCCCCAGGAGCGGCGCGAGAGCGAGCATGGCCGCGAGCACGACGACGCTATGGGTGATCGCGGCCACCGGCGACCGCCCGCCGGCACGGAAGTTGGTGGCGGTCCGCGCGATGGCGCCCGTGGCGGCGAAACCGCCGAAGAAGGGGGCGATCAGGTTGCCGGCGCCCTGCCCCACCAGCTCGGCGTTCGGGTCGTGCTTGGTGCCCGCCATGCCGTCCGCCACCACGGCGGAGAGCAGCGACTCGATGGCACCCAGGACCGCGATCGCAAAGGCGCTCGGCAGCAGGTCCTGCAGCATCCGGAAAGAGACCTGCAGCGGGGCGCCGTCCGGCCCGGGGAAGTGCCAGGGGATGCCCGGCATTGGGGGCATCCGCGGGATGCCCCCGTGCACCACGCCGTCGACCACGTACTGGAAGCGGCTTCCGATGGTCGCCACCTCGAAACCGGGGAACAGGCGCCTCACCACCACGACCGCCACCGCCGCCGCAGCCAGCGCCACGAGCGGACCGGGGACCTTGGTGCGGAGCTTCGGCCAGAGCAGGAGGATCGCCAGCGTACCCGCGCCCACCGCCGCTTCCTCCCAGCGCGCCCCCGGCGCCGCCGCGACGAGGGTACCGACCCGCTCGGCAAAATGCTCCGGGGCCCCAGAGGGCACGAGGCCGAAGAAGTCCTTCAGCTGCAGCACGGCAATGACCACCGCGATGCCGGCCGTGAAGCCCGCCGTCACCGGCAGCGGGATGAACTGGATGAGCTTGCCCATCCGGGCGACGCCGAACCCGATCAGGATGGTCCCGGCCATCATCGTGGCGAGCAACAGGCCGCCGATCCCGAAGCGGTTGACGATGGGCACCAGGATCACCACGAACGCCGCCGTCGGCCCCGACACCTGCATCCGGGAGCCGCCGAGGGCGGCGATGACGACGCCCGCCACGATCGCCGTGTACAGCCCGTG
>JAKLGU010000039.1 GCA_022710485.1 Gemmatimonadota bacterium
CCCACCGGCTGACCGGCTGGAACCGCTCGGCGTCATAGGACAGCTGCATGGCGTAGAGGGAGCCCGGCGCGCCGGCGCCGACGTTGAGCGTGCCGCCGCCGAACTCGATCTTCGCGGCCAGCCGCACCTCCCCGTGGAACTGCCGGGTGGTGCTGTAGTGCTTGAGCGATTGCCCCTCGAGCGCGCCGGCGCCCGTGGTGGCCATGCCGACAGCGAGCAGGCCGGGCACGACAAGGGCGCGCATCGTCACCGGACTGGGGGCGGCGTCTTGTGCTGGCCGGGGCGCCGTGCTGCGGGCACGCCGAACTGCGGCGTGGCCCAGAGGTACTCGTCGGTGAGCGCCTCCGGCGGGATGAAGCGGCCGGCAAAGTGGCCGGCGAGCCCCAGCCGGCTCAAGAGCGCCGCGCCGAGCCCCACCGTCAGGAGGAGCCAGGTCACGACCGCCGCCGCGCCGAATGCGACCCAGCCGAGGACCGGCACCCAGCCGAACGCCGCCCACCCGGTCCAGAGCAGGATCATCCCCGCCAGCCCGGTCACCACGTACCGATAGCTGTTGGGGGAGCCGAGCGACCCCTGCGCCAACTGGCGGCGGGTGTACTTCTCGCCGAGGGCGTGCGTGACGCCGAGGAAGCCGGCGAGCACCGCCACCAGCACAAGCAGCACCGACGCGATGACGGCGAACGGAATGAGCAGGATGCCGACGACGCTCAGCACGAGCCCGAGGATCAGCACGCCGAAGGTGGGGACGACGAGCACCTGGGCCAGGAAGCCGACGGCGAAGGAGCGCCCGAAGGTGTGGGAGACGGTGTCGGAGATGATTTCGAGGTTGGGTTTGCCGAAGAGGACGAGTCCGAAGCCGATGCCGAGGAGGGTCAGGAAGACACCGGCGAGGCCGGCCACGTTCCTGAGCGCCTGCACCAGCGGGGAGAGCGCGGCCGGTGACGCCGCGGCGACTTCCTCAGCCGGGAGGCTGCCGATCGTGTTGATCTCCCCGGTGACCTGTCCTCCTGCCTGGTGCACCTGCCCGCCGTAGGCCAGCACGCTGCCCGACACGTAGGAGCCGGGGTGCAGCGTGATGTCGCCCTCGACCGTGACCAGGTTGCCCGAGAGCCGCCCGTAGAGATCGGCGTTGCCGTTCAGGACGAGCACGTCGCCCTGCTGCGATTCGCCGGCGCCGATGGAAAAGCGGCCGATCCGCGCCGTGCCGCCGGGAACGGTCAGGGCAAAGCCCGGCAACTTTGACTCGCGGAGCGCGCGCGCGAGGACCGGCTCGAGTTCGGCGGGATTGGAGAGGTCGCGGAGTGAAACGGTGAATCCACCCTCGGGGGCGGACGGGACGGCTTGCGGTGCGGGATGGGCGGCCTGGATGCGGATCGGCGCCGCGGCGAACGCGGGCGAGCCGGTCAGGAAGAGCAGGCCCGCCGCGACGAGGAGTCGGCTACCCCTGCACATGAGCCACCCGCGGCATCGGCAGGGCCATCAGGCGCCGGAGCACCAGGACGCCGCCAGCATAGGCGACGGTGGTGGCGCCGAACACGAGGCCGAGACGGGCGGGCGACTCGAACAGCCCGCGGACCCAGGGGTACCATGGCTGTGCGAGGAGGGTGGATCCGAGGGAACGGACCGTCGCCACGCCGAAGCCGCTGATCCCGCTGCCCGCGCCCTGGAGGAGCTGGGCGAGGGTGTCGGGATTGGCGAGGCTCCACCCCACGCTCGCTGCCATCGGCAGGAGCAGGCCCGCGGCGAGTGCGGCCGCGACGGCCATCGGACGGGCCCGGCGCCGGACCTCGACCCGCGCCATGACCCGGTCGCCGAAACCGGCGGCGGGGCTGAACAGCGGGAGGGTGCCGAGCAGGTGGGCCAGCGCGCGGTCGGCATCGGCCAGGCGCCGGCAATCGGCGCAGCCGTGCAGGTGGGCCTCGCGGTTGCGCGCGAGGGACCCTGCGAGCCAGTCGTCGAGCTCGTCCGGTGTGAGGTGGGTGGCAATGAGGTCCGTCATGACGCCCCTCCTACGGGCCCGCCGGGCCCGGGGTTTCACTGGCGCAAATGCGCCAGCGCCTGCCTGAGTTCACCGCGTGCGCGGTGGATATAGGTCTTCACGGTGCCCAATGGGAGGTCGAGCATCGTGGCGATTTCTTCATAGGGCCGGCCCTCGACGTGCCGGAGCAGGATGCAGGCGCGATACTCCGGCCTGAGGGTGGATATGGCCTGCTCGATTTCGCCCCCGAGCTCCTTCGCCTCGAGCTCCTCGAGGGCGGTTTCCTGGCGGTCGCCGAGCTGCAGCGCGCTGGCCTGGATCGCTTCGGGGGTCAGGGCGTGCGGGGAGCCGTCGAGGGAGAGGGTGTCCAGCTCCCGGCGCCGCAGGTGGTCGATGGAGACGTTGTTGGCGATCTTGAAGATCCAGCTCGAGAACTTGTACTCGGGGCGGTACGATTCGATCGCGTTGAGCGCCTTGACGAAGGTCTCCTGGGAGAGATCCTCCGCCTGCTCGCGATTGCGGACCATGCGGTAGATGAGGGAGAAGATCGGACGTTCATACCGGCGTACCAGTTCACGGTACGCCGCCTGTCGCCCGTCACGCGCCTGCAGCACCACGTCCTGGTCGGACAGGGTGGCCAGGTCGATGCCGGGCTTAGCCACGGGCTCGCCTCCGCCTTGCGGTGGGGTTTCCGTGAGGGATAGATTGGCCGCCTATGTTAGCCACGGACAGGAAGTTACCAGTATCGGGCGGCGCTGAAAAGCGCTCCTATGTGCGCGGGATGTTTCACGCCATC
>JAKLGU010000004.1 GCA_022710485.1 Gemmatimonadota bacterium
ACGTCGGGTCCTCTTCCTGCAGCTTCTGGAGCGCGATGGTCAGCTTGTCCTGGTCCGCCTTCGTCTTCGGCTCGATGGCCACGTCGATGACGGGGTTCGGGAACTTCATCGCCTCGAGGATGATCGGGTTGTCCTCGTCGGACAGGGTGTCGCCCGTCCGGGTGTCCTTCAGCCCGATGGCGGCGCCGATGTCGCCCGCCCACACTTCCTCGATCTCTTCCCGCTTGTTCGCGTGCATCTGGAGCAGCCGCCCCACCCGCTCGCGCTTGTCCTTCGTGCTGTTGTACACGTAGCTGCCCGACTTCAGCGAGCCCGAGTACACCCGGAAGAAGGTCAGCCGGCCCACGTAGGGGTCGGTGGCCACCTTGAAGGCGAGTGCCGAGAAGGGCTCATTGTCCTTCGCCTCGCGGTGCGCCGGCGTGTCGTCGTGGAGCGGCAGGTGCCCCTGCACCGGCTTCACGTCCATCGGGCTCGGCAGGTAGTCGATGACCGCGTCGAGCAGCGCCTGCACGCCCTTGTTCTTGAACGAGGCGCCGCAGAGCACCGGCACGATCGACCCGGAGCAGGTGGCCTTCCGGATAGCCGTGTGGATCTCGTCGAGACTCAGCTCCTGGCCGGCCAGGTACTTCTCCATCAGCACGTCATCAGACTCGACCGCGGCCTCGATCACCTCGTGCCGGGCCTGCTCGACGCGCTCCTTGAAGGCGTCGGCCACCGGCATCTCGGTGAAGGTCTTGCCGAGGGTCTCCTCGTCGAAGATGAACTCGACCCGGCGCAGTACGTCGATGTGCCCGGTGAAGGTCTCGCCCGAGCCGACCGGCAGCTGGATCGGGAACGCCCGCTTGGTCAGCCGGCCCCGGATCATCGAGAGGCAGCGGTCGAAGTCGGCGCCGACCCGGTCCATCTTGTTCGCGAAGATGATCCGCGGCACGCCGTACCGGTCCGCCTGGCGCCACACCGTCTCGGTCTGGGGCTCCACGCCCGCCACCGAGTCCAGCAGGGTCACCGCGCCGTCCAGCACCCGCAGCGACCGCTCGACCTCGACCGTGAAGTCCACGTGGCCGGGGGTGTCGATGATGTTGATGCGGTGCACCACGTTGTTCCGGGGCCAGAAACAGGTCGTGGCGGCGGAGGTGATGGTGATGCCCCGCTCCTGCTCCTGCTCCATCCAGTCCATCGTGGCCGCGCCCTCGTGCACTTCACCGATCTTGTAGTTCTTGCCGGTGTAGTAGAGGATACGCTCGGTCGTAGTCGTCTTCCCGGCATCAATGTGGGCCATGATGCCGATGTTCCGGTACAGTTCGAGCGACGTTGCACGCGACATACGATCCCTGTCTCTAGTCTCTATTCAGCGAAAAAGCGGGGCGACCGAGCCGGGCAGGTGCCCGTGGTATCGCTCCGCGCACGTCCGGGGTTTCCCCCGAGACGAGGAGTCGCATGGACTCCCTCGCAGTTTCGTCGGAAGACCAGAGGTGGCTGGCGGCCGTGGCCGGCGTCACGTGGTCCGATTATCGGGCGAGCACCAGGCTCGCCCGTTTCCTGCTAGGCGCCTACCAGCGGTAGTGCGCGAACGCCCGGTTGGCCTCGGCCATGCGGTGCGTGTCTTCCTTCTTCTTGATGGTGCTGCCCTCGCCCTTGGAGGCCAGGATCAGCTCCGCGGCCAGCCGCTCCGCCATGGT
This sequence comes from Gemmatimonadota bacterium, assembly GCA_022710485.1. Taxonomy (GTDB): domain Bacteria; phylum Gemmatimonadota; class Gemmatimonadetes; order Gemmatimonadales; family GWC2-71-9; genus SPDF01. The sequence goes on from JAKLGU010000004.1 coordinate 1,680, forward strand.
CTTCTCGGAACGCTCGCGTGCGTAGCCGATGATCCACCGCATGGCCAGCGCGCCGCGGCGGTCCGGACGGACCTCCACCGGCACCTGGAGCGAGGCGCCGCCGACCCGCCGGCTCTTCACTTCGAGCGCGGGCTTGGCGTTGTTGACCGCCTGCTTGAAGACCGTGACGCCCGGCTGCCCGGTGCGCTCCTCGATCAGGTCCATGGCGGTGTAGAAGATGCCTTCCGCCGTGCTCTTCTTGCCTTCGGTCATCAGGTTGTTGACGAACTTGCTGACCGTCTGGCTGTCGTATCGCGGATCGGGCGGCACCGGCCGCCGGACCGCCTTGTTCCGGCGGCTCACTTCTTCCCTCCGGCCCCGCCGGCCTTCGGACGCTTGGCGCCGTACTTCGAGCGCGACTGGCGGCGGTCGTTGACGCCGGCGGTGTCCAGGCTGCCGCGGACGATGTGATACCGCACGCCCGGCAGGTCCTTCACGCGGCCGCCGCGGATCAACACGATCGAGTGCTCCTGCAGGTTGTGCCCCTCGCCCGGGATGTAGGCGATGACCTCGAAGCCGTTCGTCAGCCGGACCTTGGCGACCTTGCGGAGCGCCGAGTTCGGCTTCTTGGGCGTCGTGGTGTAGACGCGCGTGCAGACGCCCCGCCGCAGCGGATTCATCTTCAACGCGGGCGACTTGCCCTTGTAGGCCGGTGTCTTGCGACCGTTCCGGACGAGTTGGTTGATGGTCGGCATACCCTGCGCTTTTCCGTGGTCGATAAAATGGCCGCTAAATGGCGGCAGACACCAAAGATAGAGGGCGTTCAGGCGGGAGTCAAGGGAGGGGTGTCAGGCCGAGCCGATGGTCGGCGCGGCCCGACCGACTGTGCCACCCAAAATTGATGGCCCTGTCGTAACATGTTAGAAGACAACAACTTCCACCAACGCCCCCCCCCTACCTCCCCCTCGTAATCCGTCCCGCCGCGTCAATCGCTTGGAGCGTCCACTCGGGAGCCGCCTCCCGGAGGTGGAGTTCGCCACCGAGTCCGCCCACCCGGAGGTTCACCGAGCTCACGAAATACGGATCGGCGTTCGCCGAACTGACCGTGTACCCCATGTCGCGCAGGGAGCCGACCGTGATGGCACTGAGCGGGTTGGATACCAGGCTGATGTACCCGGTCATCAACTCCGCACCCATCACCGACTCGCGCCAGTGCGCGTCCCGGGTTCCCGGTCCGCCCCCTGCCTCGACGGGGACGCGACTGCCGAAGCAACTCCCGCACGCGGCCGTGTAAGCATCCACGGCGTTGGCACCAGGGAAGTAGGGGTCGGAGGTTCCGCCCCCCACGAGCAACGATGGCGGGACGGTCCAGAGGGTCCCGAAACCGATGACATGCCCCATCTCGTGCAGGATGACGGCCGAGAATACGCCGTTCGATTCGAGGAGCGGGAGGTCGGCGATGTCGAACCGCATCGCCCCGACGGCGGTGAACCTGCTTCCGGCACGGTAGAGGCAAGGCCCGGCCGAGCCGAGAATCTGGCCCGGCCCGTCGATCGAGTCGACCGTGACGAAGATGAGGACGTCATCCACCGTCTCGCTGATGCTCGGATACGTAGCCCCACAGATCGTGCCTGCCGCTGACGCGACGGGGACGTTAGTCAACTCACCGTAGATGATGCTGGACCAGCGAGCGGCCGCGTTCGCAAAGGCGATCTGGCGACTGGGCGATACCGGGGTGAGGTAGCGCACATCGATGTTGTACTGGCTCGTGAAGGAGGTGCCGGTGGAACTGAAGGTGGTGCTCAACGGCGTAGCTCCGGAAATGGAGGCGACCGTCGTCTGAGTGCCGACCCCGGCACCGAGCGTCCGCGTCACGGTCGAGATTCCGCTCGCGTTGGTACGCACCGAGGAGTAGGTGGTCCAGCCACCCCCGACGCCTGGGCCCCACCGCACATCCAGCCCCGAGATCGGGTTGCCGTAGACGTCGCTGACTGACACAACCAGGGCAGCGGGGAGCGGCGTCCCGATGACGGCGCTCTGTCCATCTCCCGAGACGACGGTCATGCTCGCCGGGGGCCCGGGAAGAGCAGTGGCCACGAGGGAGACCTCGGCACCTGGAACCGCCGCCAGTCGCGCAGTGAGCACCTGGTTGCGCGTCCCGGCCACGGTGCCCACCGTCCATCGCGTCTCGGCGAGGCCGTTCGAATCGGTGACCGACGACGGCACGGACGTACTCCCGTCCGCGGTCACCCACTCCACCGTCGCACCCGACTTCACGTTTCCGTAGGCGTCGCGAACACGAACCGAGACCGGCTCGGGCAGGTCGGCGCCGACCGTGGCCGTCTGAAAGCCGCCGGAGGCTGCCTCGATCTGAGCCGCGGGACCGGGCGAGGCAGTGAAATGAAAGAGGACGATGACGCTCGGGTCATTGGCGGTCGGCACCCGCGCACCCACGAGCTGGGGCCCAGCCGCCGGGAACAGCGTGAAGTCGAGGGAGGCCAGCCCCTGGGCATCGGTAATTCCGCCCTGATTCCCTTCCGGGAAATCCCAGATGACGCCCGTCCCCCCAACCGGCGTGCCGGCGGAATCCTCCACCAGCACGACCAGCGGCTGAGGCAACAACGTCCCAACGGTGCCAGCTTGACCGTCGCCGGAAACCTGAGTGATCCGGGTGGGCCGCGCGGTCGCGCTCGCCGCGAACGACACCGGTGAGCCGGTGAGCCCGGCCACGGTCGCGCGCAGCGCCTGGTTGTTGGTGCCGACCGTGCCACCGAGGGTCCACTCCACCGAGGAGGCGCCCTCGGCGTCCGTGAACGGAAGGATCCATGAGAGTGAACCGCCGCCGGCCGTCACTTCCCACTGGACGTATACCGCCTCGACCGGAATCCCGGAGCCGCCTGGAGTCTTGACGACCACCCCGGGGCGCACTGGTGTGGCTGCGCCGATGACGCCGGCCTGGTTGTCACCAGCCCCGATCGTCACCGTGCCCGACGTCAGGGACGCCGACGCGGTGAAGTCGACCCACGGCGTGGAAGTCGCGACCGCCCTGAGCTTGTGGATGCCCATCCCGACGACCGGGCCAGGGGTCCACACCGTCGTTGCCACACCGGAGGCATCCGTGAGGGAGCTGGATGGCGAACTCGTTCCACGGCCTCCGATGACGTTCCAATTTATGGACGCCCCGACCACCGGATTTCCCAGGGCATCCTGCGCAAGCACCTTCAATGTGACCGGCAACGCCTGGACCACCTCCCCCGTTTGGGTATCTCCTGCGAGCTTTGTCAGCCGCGCGAGGGATCCCGGGTTGGCCGAGGCGGTGAAGGTCGGGACGGGGCCGCTGTAGCCGGTCATGCCGGCCGTGACGGAGTTGTTGTTCGAGCCCGAGGCGGGGCCGAGAATCCAGATGACGGAGGCCACCCCCTGCGCGGTGGTGACCGCCGAGGTGCCCACGGTGCGCCCTCCGCCCGCCGTCACGGTGAAGTTGACCGTGACGCCACCCATCGGGTCGCCGTTCTGGTCGCGGACGGTGACGCTGATATTGGCGGGGAGCGGCGCGTTGACCGTCCCGGCCTGGCCGTCACCCGCCTTGGTGACCGTCGTCGGCACGAGCGTGGGCGGCGGTTGAGTCGGACCGTCGCCGGAGGACCCGCAGTTCCAGGCCACGAGGCACGACAGCGCCAATCTGCAAATCTTCAGCCTGATGTTCCGTCGCATGCGGAACTCCTCAGCCAGCACCTACCGCACCCTGGTAATCCGCCCCTGCCGGTCGATGCCGTGGATCGGGCCGGTCTGCGCCAGCTCCTTCATCTGGATCCCCTGCACCATCGCCGGCGCACCGCTCGGCGGTGCGGTGAAGGTGTAGGCCTCCGCCGTCGTGTAGTTGACGCTGTACCCTATGTCCGCCAACGACCCCACGGTGATGGCGCTCAGCGGGCTCGCCCCGAGCGCGATGTACCCCGTCATCAATTCGTTGGTCATGACCGTCTCCCGCCAGTGGCCGTCCGCCGTCCCCGGGCCGCCGGTGTTCTCCACCGGCACCGCGTAGAGACTCGGGAAGGCGATCAACCCACCCGCGGCCGTGTAGTAGTTGTTGGCCGCCACACCGACGAAGTGCGTCGAATCCGTCCCGCCGTAGACCATGAGCGGCGGCTTGGTGCAGCCCGGGATGGCCGGGCAGTTCCAGAGAGACCCGAAGCCGAGCACGTGCCCCATCTCATGGAGGATGACCGGCTTCAGCACGTTGTTCAACTCGAGCGACGGCAGGTCGGCCGAATCGAAGGTCATGTCGCCCACGAGCGTGGTGAGCCCCGGCAGGCGGACCCAGCAGGGGCTGGCCCCACCGAGGATCTGGCCCGGCCCGTCGATCGGCGCGACCGTCGCATAGATCAGGACCGAGGAGATGAGCTGGTCGATGGCCGGCGTGTTGCTGCCGCAGCTGTTCGCGTCGGCAGTGACCTGGTCCGGGGGGAAGCTCTGCACCACGATACTGCTCCACCGGGCCGCCGCGTCGAGGAAGGCGGTCCGCTGGCTGGCCGTCACCGGCGTCAGGAAAACCACCTCGACATTGTACGAGCTCGCGACCGCGGTGCCCAGGGTCACGAAATCAAAGAACGCCGTGCCGCCGATCGGGAGCGATGCGGTCGTGATGTACCCGCTGATCGTGCCGCCGACGGTCCGGGTCGCGGAGGTCCGCCCCAGCGCATCAGTAACCGTCGCCCCGGTGGAGCCGGACCCGCCGCCGGAAATCGTCCAGGTGACCGTCGTCCCGACCACCGGATTGCCATAGGCGTCGTTGACCTGGGCGACGAGGGGAGCCGCCGTACCCGTGAAGACGACCGCATTCTGGTTGTTCCCCGACACCGGCACCACCGCCACACCGGGCCCGGCAACCCCGCTCGCCCGGAAAGTGACCGGAGAGCCGGACAGGCCAGCGGCCGTCGCCGTCGCGACGTTGTTGTTGACGCCGGCCACCGTACCGATGGTCCAGGTGGTCGAGGCCTCACCCTGTGCGTTGGTGGTGACCGGCGCGGCCGCAGAGACCGCGCCACCGCCATCGGTCACCGCGAAGGTCACCGCGACGCCCGCCACGGGATCGCCGCCGGCGTCCGTCACCCGCACCCCGATCGGCGTCGGCAGCGCCGTGCCGACCGTGCCGTTCTGCACGCTGCCGGACGCCACCGCGATGGTCGTCGCCTCCTGCGAGGGGCCGCTGCCGCCGTCGCCGGAGCAGCCGAACACGAGCCCCGCCGCCACTGCCGCCAGCCCCGCCCGCGCCATTCCGCTTTGCACCCGCATGATGCGCTCCCTCGCGATTCGCTCGCTCAACGTGTCGGCCGGGCCCAGGGGGTGACTCGGCGGTGATGGATAATTCCGCAAACCGAACAGCGTCCGGAACGGGTTCCGGACGCTGCAGGGGCCCTCACAGGACAAGCCGTGGTCAGAGCTCGTCGTCGAGCATGCCGGCCAGGACTTCGACCGGGGCCTCCACCGCTTCCACCGGAGGAGGCGGCGGCGGGGGCTCGAAGCCCGGAGGCGGCTCGATGTCGATCTCGGCGTACCGGTAGATGCCGGTGCCGGCCGGAATCAGGTGACCGATGATGATGTTCTCCTTGAGGCCGAGGAGGTTGTCCTTGGCCCCGCGGATGGCCGCGTCGGTGAGGACGCGGGTGGTCTCCTGGAACGACGCCGCCGAGATGAACGACTGGGTCGTGAGCGACGCCTTCGTGATGCCGAGGAGCACCGGTTCCGCGTTGGCCGGCTTGCCCTTCTTGCGGATGACCCGGTCGTTCTCGTCGCGGAAGGTGAGCTTGTCCACCGTCTCCCCTTCGAGGAAGCTGGTGTCGCCCGGATCCACGACGCGCACCTTCTGCAGCATCTGCCGCACGATCACGCCGATGTGCTTGTCGCTGATGCGCACGCCCTGCAGGCGGTACACCTCCTGCACCTCGTTGAGCAGGTACTCCTGCACCGCGCGGGGGCCCTTGATGCCCAGGATGTCGTGCGGGTTCACGGGGCCCTCGGTCAGGCGGTCGCCCGCGCGGACCTTGTCGCCCTCGTGCACCCGGAGGTGCTTGCCGGCCGCCACTTCGTACAGCTGCGGCTCGACCCCCTCCTCCATCGGGTAGACGAAGATCTCGCGCTTGCCGCGCTTGATCTCGCCGAACTTCACGTGGCCGTCCACCTCGGCGATCGTCGCCGGGTCCTTCGGGCGGCGGCCCTCGAAGAGCTCCGCCACCCGCGGAAGGCCGCCGGTGATGTCGCGCGTCTTGTAGGCCTGCCGCGGGATCTTGGTGACCGTGACGCCCTTGGGCACCTTGACCGCCGGCGAGAGGAAGACCGTCTTGTCCTTGGCCTCCTTCTTCGTCTTGTTCGGCCAGGCGACGTTGATCGGGTACTCCTCGACCTTGAACTTCGGCGACCAGGGGTTGGCCTCGTCGGGAATTTCCATGGCGCGGCTCACCAGGTCGGTCGGCGAACCGAGGATGATGCGCGAGCCTTCCGCCAGGATGTACTCCTGCGGGTCCTTCCGGTTCGGCGCGTACACCAGCACCGACGGGTGCAGTTCCTTGTCCGGGTCGGCCACGACCACCACCGAGCGGAGGCCGGTGGACTCGTCGAGCTCCTCACGCAGGGTCACCCCCGGCACCAGGTCCTTCCACCGCAGCTCGCCGTCGACCTTGATGATGCTCGGGTCGTTGTACGGGTCCCAGGTGTAGAGCACCGAGGCGCGCGCGCCCTGCCGGGGGTCCACCTTCAGCACCGAGTCGCCCGCCCGCACCTGCAGGAGCGCGCCCTCCGGCACCGGGAAGCGGTTGAGCACCCGCTTCTTGTCCTTCGGGTCGGTGATGAGGATGCCTTCCTTGGTCTCGTCGGAGGCCGACTCGTCCTCGCGGGTGAGCGCGATGCGGATCTGCCCCTTCTCGCCGTCCTCGTACTCGACCGCCAGGTCGGCGTACTCGAGGTCCGGGGTGTACTGCACCAGGCCGTCGGACCGCGCGCGCCGCTCCGCCTCCTCGGCGATGCGGGCGGAGGTGCCGCCGATGTGGAACGTGCGCAGCGTGAGCTGCGTGCCCGGCTCGCCGATGGACTGCGCCGCCAGGATGCCGACCGCCTCGCCCATGTCCACCATTTCCATGGTGGCCAGGTTGCGGCCGTAGCACATGCGGCACACGCCGCGGCGCGCCTCGCACGTGAGCACCGAGCGGATCTTGACCTTGTCGATGCCCGCCTCGTCGATCTCGTCGGCGACGTCTTCCTTGATCAGCCCTCCCGAGGCCACCAGCAGCTTCGGGTCGCCGTCCTCGTCGAGCTTGTTCGGGTCGTACACGTCCTCGAGCGCCACGGTGCCGAGGATACGCTCCCGCAGCGACTCGATGATGTCCTCGCCCTCCTTCAGCGCGCTCATCTCGAGGCCGAGGATGGTGCCGCAGTCCTCTTCCGTGATCGTGACGTCCTGCGCCACGTCCACCAGGCGTCGCGTCAGGTAGCCGGCGTCCGCCGTCTTGAGGGCGGTGTCGGCCAGGCCCTTCCGGGCGCCGTGCGTCGAGATGAAGTACTCGAGCACCGTGAGGCCCTCGCGGAAGTTCGACTTGATCGGGCTCTCGATGATCTCGCCGATGCCGCCCGTCAGCTTCTTCTGCGGCTTGGCCATCAGGCCGCGCATGCCGGCCAGCTGCCGGATCTGGTCGCGGCTGCCGCGGGAACCGGAGTCGAACATCATGAACACCGGGTTGAAGCCGCCGCGCGAGGCGCCCATGTGCTTGATCATCGCCTCGGCCACGTCGTTGTTCGCGTGGGTCCAGGCGTCGATCACCTTGTTGTAGCGCTCGCCGAAGGTGATCTGGCCGGTGTTGTAGGCGCGCTGGAACCGCTGCACGCGCTTGTCGGCCTCCTCCAGCAGGGTCACCTTCTCGACCGGGATTTCCAGGTCCTCGATGCCGATCGAGATGCCGCCGGACGTCGCGTACCGGAAGCCGAACTCCTTGAGCCGGTCCAGGAAGATGACCGTGTCGGCCAGGCCGGCTTCCAGGAAGCTGGTCAGGACGAGCTGCGACAGGGTCTTCTTCCGCATCAGCGCGTTCCGGAACCCGCCGCTCTGGATGATCTTGCGCGGCACGATGCTGTTGAACAGCACGCGGCCCGCGGTGGTCGGGAGCCAGCCCGCGTCACGCGGCGGCACCGAGCCGGCCGGCGGCTGGAACCAGTAGAAGATCGTGGTGTGGTACGCCACCGTCTCGTGCAGGAGCGCCATCTCGATCTCGGCCAGCGTCGAGAAGAACGGCGCGTCCTTCCACGCCGCGCTCCGCTTCGACAGGTCGGCGAGCACGCCGGGGACCGGCTCCTCGGCGCCCGGCGGCAGCTTCGTGAGGAAGTACGAGCCCAGCACCATGTCCTGCGACGGTTCCGCCACCGGGCGGCCGTCGGAGGGCTTGAGGATGTTGTTCGACGCGATCATCAGGACCCGCGCCTCGATCTGCGCCTCGAACGACAGCGGCACGTGCACCGCCATCTGGTCGCCGTCGAAGTCGGCGTTGAACGCCGCGCAGACCAGCGGGTGGATCCGGATGGCCTTGCCTTCGACCAGCACCGGCTCGAACGCCTGGATGCCGAGGCGGTGGAGCGTGGGCGCGCGGTTCAGCAGCACCGGGTGGTCCTGGATGATCTGCTCCAGGATCTCGTACACCTCGGGGCTCTCCTTCTCGACGATCTTCTTGGCCCGCTTGACCGTCTCCGCGATGCCGTTCTCCACCAGCTTGTGGATGATGAACGGCTTGAAGAGCTCGACGGCCATCGCCTTGGGCAGGCCGCACTGGTGGAGCCGGAGCTCCGGGCCCACCACGATGACCGACCGGCCGGAGTAGTCCACGCGCTTGCCCAGCAGGTTCTGCCGGAAGCGGCCCTGCTTGCCCTTGAGCATGTCGCTCAGGGACTTGAGGGGGCGCTTGCCGCGTCCCCGGATGGCCTTGCTCCGCCGCCCGTTGTCGAACAGCGCGTCCACCGCCTCCTGGAGCATCCGCTTTTCGTTCCGGAGGATGACCTCCGGCGCGCGGTGCTGGATGAGCTTCTGGAGCCGGTTGTTCCGGTTGATGACCCGGCGGTACAGGTCGTTCAGGTCGGACGTGGCGAAGCGCCCGCCGTCGAGCGGCACCAGCGGCCGGAGGTCCGGCGGGATGACCGGCACCACGTCGAGGATCATCCAGGCCGGGTTGTTCGGCAGGTCGCCGGAGTCGCCGGAGCTGAGGAGGGCGTCCACGATCTTGAGCCGCTTCAGCATCTGCTTCTTGCGGTGCTGGCTCGTCTCGGTGGACACGCCGGCGCGGAGCTCGTCCGCGAGCTTCTTGATGTCGATCCGGCTCAGCAGCTCCCGCACCGCCGGGGCGCCGGTGTCGGCCTTGAACATGGTGTCGCCCATGTCGCGCGCCTTCTGCTTCATGGCGAGGAACTCGTCCTCGTCCAGCAGCTGGTTGTGCTTGACCGGCACCACCTTGCCGTCCACTTCCGTTTCCTGCTTGCCCGGCTCGATGACGATGTAGTTCGAGTAGTAGATGACCCGCTCGAGCTCCCGCAGCGTGATGTTCAGCAGGTTGCCCATCGGCGAGGGCAGCGTCTTGAAGAACCAGATGTGCGCCACCGGCACGCTGAGCTCGATGTGGCCCATGCGCTCGCGCCGCACCTTGGACAGCGTGACCTCGACCCCGCAGCGGTCGCAGATGACGCCGCGGTACCGGATCCGCTTGTACTTGCCGCAGTGACACTCCCAGTCCTTGACCGGGCCGAAGATGCGCTCGCAGAACAAGCCGTCCTTCTCGGGCTTGAAGGAGCGGTAGTTGATGGTCTCCGGCTTCGTCACCTCGCCCCAGGACCACCAGGTCCGCTGCCCCTGCAGTTCCAGGCGCTCGCGCTCCTTGGTGTCCCGGGGGCCGCGGATCTCCTCGGGGGAGGCGATCCGGATGCTGATGTAGTCGAAGCTCGAGCTCTTGGGCTCGCGACCGCTGCGAAAATCGATCATTGCTGCCTCATTCTTGAATCCGGCGCGGATGCCGCGCCGGCGGACACGTCGTCAGTCAGCTGCCGCTTATTCGTCGCCTTCGGCCGTCGTGCCGAGGGTCACCTTGAGCCCCAGCGCCTGGAGTTCCTTGACCAGCACGTTGAAGGACTCCGGGATGCCCGGCTCCGCCAGGTTCTGGCCCTTGACGATGGCCTCGTACACCCGGCTGCGGCCGTTGACGTCGTCGGACTTGACCGTCAGCATCTCCTGCAGCACGTGCGACGCGCCGTACGCCTCGAGCGCCCAGACTTCCATTTCGCCGAACCGCTGGCCACCGAACTGCGCCTTGCCGGCGAGCGGCTGCTGCGTGACCAGCGAGTACGGGCCGATCGAGCGCGCGTGGATCTTGTCGTCCACCAGGTGGCTCAGCTTGAGCATGTAGATGGCGCCCACCGTGACGTCCCCGGCGAACTCCTGCCCGGTCCGGCCGTCCCGCAGGCGCGCCTTGCCGCCCGGGGTGATCCCGGCCGCGCGCAGGAGCTCGGCCGAGGCCTCGTCCCACGCCGCCTCGGACTTGGCGCCGAGCACGCCGCCGAGCGCCGGCAGGCCGCTCGCCTCGAGCAGTTCGGCGGGCGACAGCTCCGCCTTCCGCTCCAGCTCCTTGAGCGACTTCTCGATGGCCTTCTTCTCGGCCTTGCCGGCGTCGGCCAGCATGGCCCGATGGTGCTCGAGCTCGATCCGGACCTGCGCTTGCTCCCGGCTGGCGAGCTCCTTGGCCGCGTCCACCAGGAAGGCCTGCGCCGTCTTGTAGAGCGCCTTGGTGTCCGCGGAGGCGGCCCGGTGCCCGAGGACCTCGATGCCGACCTTGCCGAGCGCCGTGCGGTCCGCTTCGGTGGCGGCCTTCTTCAGGTCGGCCACCATGGCGGTGATGACTTCCGGCGCCGCGTCGGGCGCCGCCGCGCCGAGGTGCAGGGCGTCCGCGGCCCACTTGAGCCCGGCCAGCCGGATGAGGACGCTGATTTCCGCCTCGTCCGCGCCCCGGAAGACGGGGGTCTTGGCCTCGAAGCCGAGGATCCGCGCGGCCCAACCGAGGTGGGTCTCGAGGATCTGCCCGACGTTCATGCGGCTCGGCACGCCGAGCGGGTTGAGGACGATGTCCACCGGGGTGCCGTCCGGCAGGAACGGCATGTCCTCTTCCGGAACGATGCGGGCCACGATGCCCTTGTTGCCGTGGCGGCCGGCCATCTTGTCGCCGACGCTGATCTTCCGCTTCTCGGCGATGTACACCTTGACCAGCTGGATGACGCCCGGGGGCAGCTCGTCCGGCTGGAGGATCTTGTCGATCTGGTCCTCGGCCCGCTCCTCGACCCGGGCGCGCTCGCGCGCGGCGGCGTCGATGGTGGCCCGGATCCGCTCGTTCGCGGCCTTGTCGGCCACGCGCAGCGTCTTGAGGTCCACCTCGGAGAGGTCCATCCCCTCGAGGACTTGCGCGGTCAGCTTGGTGCCCTGGGAGAGGAACTCCTCCACCGTGCCGGCCTTCAGCATCAGCGCCACTTCCTGGCCCTTCAGGAAGGCGTGCAGCTCCTCCATCATGACCGCGGTGATGCGGGCCTTCTCGTCGGCCTCGATGCGCCGCACCTCGCCGATCCGCTCGCCGCGGTCCTTCTCGACGACCAGGTCCTCGATCCGGCTGAAGATCTTGACGTCGATGACGACGCCCTTCATGCCGGGGCTGACCTTGAGCGAGCTGTCCTTCACGTCCTTGGCCTTCTCGCCGAAGATGGCCGTGAGGAGCTTCTCTTCCGGCGACAGCTCGGTCTCGCCCTTCGGCGTGATCTTGCCGACCAGGATGTCGCCCGGCTTGACGTGCGCGCCGATGCGGACGATGCCGCGTTCGTCGAGGTCGATCAGCGACTCGTCGGAGACGTTCGGGATTTCCCGGGTGATCTCCTCCTGGCCGCGCTTGGTGTCCCGGACGTGGAGCTCGAGCTCCTGGATGTGGATCGACGAGTAGACGTCGTCCTTGACCAGGCGCTCGGAGAGGATGATGGCGTCCTCGAAGTTGTGGCCGTACCAGGGCATGAACGCCACGAGGACGTTGCTGCCCAGGGCCAGCTCGCCGCCCTCGGTGGCCGCGCCGTCGGCGATGACCTGCCCCGCAGCGACCTGCTGGCCGAGCTGCACCAGCGGACGCTGGTTGATGGCGGTGTCCTGGTTGGTGCGCCAGAACTTCTTGACCCGGTAACGGTCGTGCTGCGAGAGCCGCGCGAGCGGCCCCGCGCCGGCCTTGAGCCCCACGGTGCCGGCGTCCACGATGATCTCGTCGGCCGTGACCCGCGTGATGGTGCCGCCCCGGCGCGCGATGATGACCGCGCCGGAGTCCCGGGCCACCTTCTCCTCCAGGCCGGTGCCGACCAGCGGCGCCCGCGGGAAGAGGAGCGGCACCGACTGGCGCTGCATGTTCGAGCCCATGAGGGCGCGGTTGGCGTCGTCGTGCTCGAGGAACGGGATGAGCGCGGCGGCGATGGACACCAGCTGCTCCGGCGCCACGTCCATCAGCTCGATGTCCTCGGGCTTCAGGAGCGGGTAGTCGTCGCCGCGACGGGTGAGGACCATGGTGTCCTCGAAGGTGCCGTCCGCCTTGAGGGGCGCGTTGGCCTGGGCCACCGCGTAGTCCTCTTCCTCGCTGGCCGAGAGCCAGCGGATCTCGTCGGTCACCTTGCCGTGGCGGACGACGCGGTACGGCGTCTCGATGAAGCCGAGGTCGTTGATCCGCGCGTAGGTCGAGAGCGACGTGATCAGGCCGATGTTCGGGCCTTCCGGCGTCTCGATCGGGCACATGCGGCCGTACTGCGAATAGTGGACGTCGCGGACCTCGAAGCCGGCGCGCTCGCGCGTCAGGCCGCCCGGGCCGAGGGCCGAGAGCCGGCGCTTGTTGGTCAGCTCGGCGAGCGGGTTCGTCTGGTCCATGAACTGGGACAGCTGCGACGAGCCGAAGAACGCCTGGATGACGGCCGAGACGGTGCGCGCGTTGACCAGGTCGTCGAGCGAGATCTTCTCCGGGTCGGAGTTGATGCTCATCCGCTCCTTGACGAGCCGCGCCATGCGCGAGAGGCCGACCGAGAACTGGTTGGCGATCAGCTCGCCGACCGACCGGATCCGGCGGTTGCCGAGGTGGTCGATGTCGTCGGTGTAGCCGCGGCCGTCGTTCAGGTCGATCAGGTAGCGGATGATCGCGACGAAGTCCTCTTCGGTCAGGACCGTGTGGTTCGGGTCCTGCTTCAGCTTCAGCCGCTGGTTGATCTTGTATCGGCCGACGCGGCCGAGGTCGTAGCGCTTCGGGTTGAAGAAGAGCCGCTTGAGGGCCTCGCGGGCCGTCTCGAGGTTCGGGGCTTCTCCCGGCCGGAGCAGGGAGTAGATCTGCTCGAGCGCCTCGGACTCCGAGTGGGTCGGGTCCTTGGCCAGGGTGTTCTTGATGAGCGGGCTGTCGCCGCGCCCGGCGGCCAGGAGCACGTCCACCCGGCGCACCTCGGCCTTGATCAGCTTGCGGCGGAGGGTGTCCGTCAGCGTGGCGCCGCGCTCCGCGACGACCTCGCCGGTGGACGGGTCGGCCACGTCGAACGCCAGGACGTGGTCGGCCCGGTCGCGCGTGGTGGTCGGCTGCTCCTCGTCCCGGAGGTCGAGCGTGGTGTAGCCGGCGAAGACCTCGACCGACTTGACGCCAGCGCTCCGCAGGACGTTGAGGCGCTCGGGGGTGAGCTCGTCGCCCACGGCGGCGAGCGGGTCGCCCTTCTTGTCCTCGGGGTTGGCCACCGGGGCGGCCAGGACGGCCCCCACCACCTCGCGCCGCTCCTGCCGGGTCTCGATCTTGCCGGTGATCGAGAGCGACTTGGTGGCGAAGAAGAGCCGCAGGATGTCGGCGTTCTCCCCGTAGCCGAAGGCGCGGAGGAGCGCGGTGGCCGGGAACTTCTTCTTCTTGTCGATGTGGACGTAGATCACGTCGTGGATGTCGATCGTGAACTCGACCCACGAGCCCCGGAAGGGGATGATCCGCGCCGAGAACAGCCGCTGCCCGTTCGGGTGGATGTCCTCCTCGAACACCACGCCCGGCGAGCGGTGCAGCTGGCTCACCACGACGCGCTCGGCGCCGTTGATGACGAACGTCCCGAGCGGGGTCATGATCGGCAGCTCGCCGAGGTAGACCTCCTTCTCGATGATGTTCTTCGGCCGCTTCTCGCCCTCGACCTCCTCGAAGACCACCAGCTGCAGCGTGGCCTTGAGGGGCGCGGCGTACGTCATGTCGCGCTCGATGCACTCCTCGACGGAGTACTTCGGCTCGCCCAGGGCGTAGCGCACGAAGTCCAGGGTGTACTTCCCGTTCACGTCCGAGATCGGGAAGAGGTCCCGGAAGACGCGCTCGAGCGACACGTCCTGCCGCGCGCCGCCGACGTCGTCGGGCACCAGCAGCGACTCGAAGGCGCGCGTCTGGATGTCGAGGAGGTGCGGCATCGGCATGCCGCCCTCGTGCTTCGCGAACGTGATCACCGGTCGGGTATCAGTCATGGCTCACTCTCATGCAACACAAAGGGCCCCGGGATGGGGGCCCCCGCCGGAAGGCGAGGACCCCGCGGGGCTCGGACGTCGCTGGAATTCAGGACCAACGCAGGTTCGTCATGCCGTCTCGCTGAAACAGGGTGGTCGCAGGCGCCCGCCGGGTCCTCCCGGCAGGCGGGTGCGGGCCCTACTTCATTTCGACGGTGGCGCCCTGCTCTTCGAGCTTCTTCTTCAGTTCTTCCGCCTCGGCCTTGGAGATGCCCTCCTTGATGACGCCACCGGCGTCCACCAGGTCCTTGGCTTCCTTCAGGCCCAGGCTCGTCACTTCGCGCACGGCCTTGATGACCTGGATCTTCTTGGCGCCGCCGTCCTTGAGGACGATCGAGTACTCGGTCTGCTCCTCGACCGCCGGAGCCGCCGCCGCCGCGCCCGCCGCCGGGGCGGCCATGACGGAAACGTTGAACTTCGTCTTGAAGGACTCGATCAGGTCCGCCAGCTCGAGCACGGTCTTGTTGCCAATCGCGTCGAGGATCTGCTCATTGCTCATCGTGGTGCTCATCGGGATGCTCTCCGTCGGGTTAGGATGCCGCGGCGCTGCGCTGCTCACGCAGTGCCTCGAGTGCGCCGACCATGGTGTACAGGACGCCGTTCATTGCGCCGGCCAGCTGGGCCAGCAGGACTTCGCGCGGCGGAATCTCGCCGAGCCGCTTCACGTGGGCCGGGGTGACGGTTGCGCCGTCCACCCGCCCCATCTTGACCGTGGGCTTGTCGCCGAACTCCTTGGCGAACTCGGTCAGCACCTTGGCGGCCGAGAGCGGGTCGTGCGACAGCACGAGGCCGGTCGGGCCGTTGAAGTGCGCGTCGAGCCCCTCGATCTTGTTGGCCGCGAGGGCCCGCTGCGCCAGCGTGTTCTTGACCACGACGTAACTGGCGCCGGCCGCCCGGAGGCGACGGCGGAATTCCGTCATGCGGAGCACGTTGAGGCCGCTGAAATCCGTGACATAGACGTTGGGAGACGCCTTCAAGGCTGCCGTGAGGGTCTCGACCTCCGCCTGCCGTTCCGTCTTGCTCATTTGTACCCCGCCGTCTCGAGCCGCACGCCCGGGCCCATGGTGCTGGACACGGTCGCTGACCGGATGTAGACGCCCTTGGCCGCGGCCGGCTTGGCCCGCATGATGGTGTCCATGAACGCCTGGAGGTTTTCCGCCAGCTGGGCCTCGCTGAACGACGCCTTGCCGATCGGGACGTGCACGTTGCCGGTCTTGTCGACCCGGAACTCGATCTTGCCCGCCTTGATTTCCCGGACCGCCTTGGCCACATCCAGCGTGACCGTGCCGGCCTTCGGGTTCGGCATCAGGCCGCGGGGGCCGAGCACGCGGCCGAGCTGGCCGAGCTGGCCCATCACGTCCGGCGTGGCGACGATCACGTCGCACTCGAGCCACCCGTCCTTCAGCTTCTGGAGGAACTCGAGCCCGACGAAGTCGGCCCCGGCCGCCTCGGCCTCCTTGGCCTTCTCGCCCTGCGTGACGACCAGCACCCGCACCGTCTTGCCGGTGCCGTGCGGCAGGACCACGGTGCCCCGGACGACCTGGTCCGCGTGCCGCGGGTCCACGCCGAGCCGGACCGCCACGTCCACCGTCTCGTTGAACTTGGCCTTGGCGGCCGCCTTGACGGCGGCGCACGCCTCGGCGCTGTTGTAGGTCTTGCTGCGGTCGACCGTGGCCGCCGCGGCGAGGTACCGCTTGCCGTGAGTGGCCATCAGTCGATGACCTCCAGCCCCATCGACCGGGCAGTGCCGGCGATCATCCGCATGGCGCTGTCGAGGGATGCGGCGTTGAGGTCGGCCATCTTGATCTCGGCGATCTTCTTGACCTGCGCCGAGCTGACCTTGCCGACCTTGGTCCGGTTGGGCTGCGCGCTCCCCTTCTCGATGCCCGCCTCCTTGAGGAGGAGGTTCGGGGCCGGCGGGGTCTTGGTGATGAACGTGAACGTCCGGTCGCCGTAGATGGTCACGACGACGGGGATCACCATTCCGCTCTGGCTCTGGGTCCGCGCGTTGAACTGCTTGCAGAACTCCATGATGTTGACGCCGTGCGGGCCCAGCGCCGTCCCGACCGGGGGCGCGGGGTTCGCGGCGCCAGCCGGAACCTGCAGCTTGACGAGCGCCTGGATCTTCTTCGCCATACGACTCCTCGTGGTGCGCCGGGGCGATCAACCGCCCCTGGCTCCCGCGTGTTCCGCGCGGTGGCGGTGCAGCCCCCGGAGGGGCGCAAGAGCGGCGCCTGCCGCCCTAGTGACCGCGGAGCTGGAGGTAGTCCAACTCGACGGTCGTCGGCCGGCCGAACAGGCTGACCGAGACCTTGACCTTGCCCTTGTCGGCCAGCACTTCCTCGACCGTGCCGCTGAAGTCGGAGAAGGGGCCTTCCGTGATCTCGACCACCTGGCCGGGCAGGAAGGGGATCTCCTCCTTCGGCGAGGCGTCCGACGTCTGCTCGGCCACGCCCAGGAGCCGGTTGACCTCTTCCTGGCGCAGCGGTTGCGGCAGCTTGCCGGTGCCGACGAACTTGATGACGCCCTGGATGCTGTTGACCAGGTGGAGCGCTTCCTGGCTCATCCCCATCTCGACGAGCACATAGCCGGGGTACAGCTTCCGCTCGACGGTGACCTTCTTGCCGTTCTTGATCTCGACGGCTTCCTGCACCGGCACCAGCGCCTGGCGCACCAGCCGCTCGTCGGCGGCCCGAGGATCCTCCTCGATGCGCCGCTGCAGCAGGCCGCGGACCTTGTTCTCGTGGCCGGCGGTCGTCTGGATCGCGTACCAGCGGTAGTCCATGGCGATCACCGGGCCAGCCGCGCGACGCCGTCCACCAGGATCAGTTGGAGCAGCAGGTCGAGCCAGCCGATCAGGAGCCCGAGCGTGATCGACATGATCAGGATCATGCGCGTGGCCTTCTTCAGCTCGTCCGTGGACGGCCACGAGACCTTCTTCATCTCGGCCCGCACGGCGACCAGGAAATGCCCGGTCCGGCGGACCCAGCCGCCGAGCCCGGTGCCGGCCTCGAGCGCGCGCCCACCCTGCGCGGAAGTCTCCATGCCTACTTCGACTCCTTGTGGAGCTGGTGCTTGTCGCACCGCGGGCAGTACTTCTTCCACTCGACGCGCTCCGGATGCTTCCGCCGGTTCTTGTCGGTGAAGTAGTTCCGGTTCTTGCAGTCGGTGCACTCGAGAATGATCTTTTCGCGCGGCATAAGTCAGCGGGGACGCGGGGACGCGGGGAAGCGGGGACGCCGTGGCCATCCGCTACTCCATCGCTCCGCTTGTCCGCCCTCCGGAATAAGTGGTCCTTGTGCGCCCTGCGACGCCCTGTCAGAGCTCGCGATCGGGATTGAACCGATGACCTCATCCTTACCAAGGATGTGCTCTACCAACTGAGCTACGCGAGCAACTTCATTGCCCAGAGCGGGCGACGGGACTCGAACCCGCGACCCTCAGCTTGGAAGGCTGACGCTCTACCAACTGAGCTACACCCGCCGGTGTCCTGCTGCCTGACCATGGCCCGCTGCCAGGCATGGTGGGGGTAGGATTCGAACCTACGTAGGGCGAAGCCCGGCAGATTTACAGTCTGCTGCCATTAGCCACTCGGCCACCCCACCGCGCTGCCTGCTACCCCCCGATACAGAACCCCGCCACCAACTGGGCGGGGTTTGAACCTCGAGAGTTTTCCTGCACTTCAGCTGGAGCTGACGAAGGGACTCGAACCCCCAACCGGTGGTTTACAAAACCACTGCTCTACCAATTGAGCTACGTCAGCGCGAAAGCCAAAATAGGCAGACCCATATGATAGAGGGGGACTTAGCAATAGTCAACTGCTGACAAGCGGCGGGGATGCGAGCCGGTGGAGGGGGCAAAATGACCGGCCCCCGGCCTAGAAATGGGCCGGGGGCCGAACTGGGCGAACCTCAGCCCTAGTCGTTCAGAAACTTGACATAGGACTTGACCTGAGCGCTAAACAGCTTGATCCAGGTCTCGATCGTCTTGTCCGTCACCCCGCCCGCGAAGTCCAGATCGCTCTCGAGCACCGGGTTGCCGTCGTCATCGGCGTAGGCCCGGCCGAAGCGGTGGTCACTATTCCAAGTGTTCATCTGGCTTGGCTTTACGGTCACGTCGCCGAACCCGATGTACAGCTGGGCGTCGGTGTTGTCGTTCGCCATGATCAGCAGGACCTTCTTGCCGTCGAGGTCGACCCGCCAGGAGGTGTCGCTCTTCTTCTCGAACTTGAGCCCCATGTCGTCCAGGATCGTCTCCATATGCTTGGCCGACACGGACGTCATGACGTCCTGGGCGGAAGCGGGGCGCGCGGCGGCGGCCAGCATGACGAGGCCGAGTGCGGCGAGCGCCGTGCGGGCGGTGCCTCGGGACGAGCGGTTGCGCATTGACGATCTCCGGGAGGGGTGAGTGAGAGGAGCGCCCAGAATCTGGTGCACCGCACCCGCGGGTTCAAGCCCCATTCAGCCGACCCGCCACTTCGTCCCGCCCGGCCCGTCTTCCAGCGTGACCCCCCTCGCCGCCAATTCATCACGGATCAGGTCCGCTTTGGCGAAATCCCGCGCCTGCCGCGCCGCCCGCCGGGACTGGATTCGTTCCTCCACCCAGGCCGCCAGCTCCGCGTCCGCCGCCTTCGGGGTCGGGAGCACGTCGAGCACGCCCGCCGCCCAGCGGAACGCCTCCCTGGCCGGCCCGGAGGCCCCGGCGCCCCGATCGAGGGCCCGGTTCCCGGCGGTCACGAAGTCGAACAGCGCGGCCACCGCCCGGGGCGCGTTGAGGTCGTCGTCCAGTGCCGCGGTGAACTGCTCCCGAAGCAGGGTGGCCGCCCCCTCGAGTTCCGCCGTCGCCGCGGCGCCCACGGCACCGCTCGACGCGGCCGGCGCCGCCTCCAGCCTGGCGGCGAAGTCCCCCAGCCGCCGAAGCCCCGCCACCGCCTGCGCGATGGACTCGTCGTTCAGGTCGAGCCGCTGGCGATAGTGGGTCTGGAAGAAGAAGAGCCGGAGCGCCGCCGCGTCGACGCCGTCTTCCTTGAGGTCCCGGGCCGTCGTGATGTTGCCGAATCGCTTCGACATCTTGGCGCCGCGGATGTTCAGGAATTCCGCGTGCATCCAGACCCGCGCAAAGTCCGGCTTCCCGGTGTGCGCGCAGCTCTGGGCGATCTCGTCCTCGTGGTGCGGAAAAATCAGGTCCACGCCGCCGCAGTGGATGTCGAGAACGTCCCCACCCCACTTTTCCCGCAGCAGGTCGAGCGCCATGGCAGAGCACTCGAGGTGCCAGCCCGGACGCCCTCGGCCGAAGGGGGCGTCCCACGCCGCCTTGACCGCCTCGTCGTCGGGCTGCGCCGCCTTCCAGAGCACGAAGTCCCGCGCGTCCTCCTTGGCGTACTCGTCGCTGCTCACTCGCCCGCTCGCCCCCGACCGAAGTTCCCGCTGGTCGAGCTGGCTCAGCCGTCCGTACGCGGGGAACCGGGCGATCGCGAAGTACACGGAGCCGTCGTCGCCCCGGTAGGCGATCCCCTTGGCGAGCAGCGACTCGACCAGCGTGATCATCGGCGCGATGAACTGCGTGGCACGCGGGTAGGCGTGCGCCGGGAGGATGCGGAGGTAGTCCCGGTCGGCGAAGAAGGCCGCCGCGTATGGCTCCACGTGCTCCCGCAGCGTCACCCCCGCCTTGGCCGCCGCCTGGATGGTGCGGTCGTCCACGTCGGTCAGATTCATGATGTGGAAGACGGTCAGCCCGCTCGCCTCCAGCCACCGGCGGAGGAGATCCTCGAAGAGGAACGTCCGGAAGTTGCCGATGTGGGCATAGTTCCAGATGGTCGGGCCGCAGGTGTAGAGCGACACCCGTCCGGGCGTCAGGGGAGCGAAGTCCTCGACCTGGCGCGTCATGGTGTTGTAGAGGCGGAGCGTCATGCGCGGAACCTAGACGGCCCACGCGCGCGGCGTCAACGCACCGGAGGTCGGCCGTAGGCGATCCGGCTCTCCCGCACCACGATCCCGTCCGCCCGCGCCGCCGAGAGCACCGCCTCCGCCCCCTCCGGGCCGTCCAGCGGCACACGAATCCAGGCTGCCGCCGCGGGAGCGGCCCCATCCACCCGGAGTTCCAGGCAGCGCATCGCACGACACGACTCCGCCCGGAGCCAGGCCGGTTCCGTCCCGCTGCCCCGCAGGACCAGGTCCGCCAGCCTCGCGAGCAGGCCGCGATCGTCGGACCGGACCACCACCACCGTGCCCGCCTGCCGCAGCACCGGCAGCGCCGCCTCGAGCACGGGTGTGGTCACGCTCCCCGTCTCCACCACCACGCGCCCCGGGGCCCGGCTCACGGCATGGCGTACCTCACGGTCCGCCCTGAGGCGCGGGCCGAAGGCGTCGAGGTCGTCCTCCAGACAGGCATCAACGCATCGGGGCCAGGCCGGGATGCCGGCGACGACCCCGGCAGGGAGCGTGAGGAGGAGGGGAAGAAGGCAGGTGCCCAGATCTGGGTGGCGCGTGGTCATCCGGGCACGGTATGAGGGCGCCGCCGGAATCCGTGACCCCGGCGGCGCGATGCGGCGCGAGTTACCCGCGCTCCGGCACCCGCGTCAGGAGGACAGGGCGATCGGCCCCGCGCAGCACCTTGTCCGCCACGCTGCCGAGCACCATTCGGCGGAGCCCCCGCGCGCCGTGCGTCGCGAGCGCAACCAGCTCCGCGCCGGCGAGCGTCGCCTCGTGGAGCACCGCCTGCGCCACCCCCGGCTCGACGACGACCCGCACTGTCACCTTGACCGTCGGCCCGCGAAGCCGTGCGGCGACTCCCTCAAGGTAGGTCTCCGCCTGCTCCACCAGGGCTTTCGTGAGGGTGTCGTCGACCGGCATGGCCGCGGACATCCCCGCGTCGCCCACGATCGGGACCGGCGGGACGACCCGGAGAAGCACCACCTCGCACCCCTTCGGGTCGGCCAGCGCCAGCGCCGGCGCGATCGCCGACTCCGATTCCTTGGAACCGTCTAGGGCCACGAAGACCTTCCGGAACCGCTCCGCCCGGGGCACCGCCGTCCCTTCCGTGGGGCGGATGAGGAGCACCGGCACGGTGAGGCGGCGGACCAGGGCATCGGAGACGCTGCCGAGCCAGAGCCGGCTGATCGCCCCGCGCCCGTGGGTGGCGAGCACCACCAGCCCGAAGGCGTTGTCCTCCGCATGGCAGGCGATCTGCTCGACCACGTCCCCCTCGATCAGTTTTCGTGTGACGCCGGTGAACCCCCCTTCCTCGAGGCGCGCCGCGCAGTTGGCCAGGTACTGCTCCTCGGCGTCGCGGATGGTGGGGTCCACCGTCGTCGCGGCGACGGCGCCCTCGGTGGCGATGGTCCAGGGCGGCACCGGGTCGTGCACCCGCACCAGCTCGAGGTGGGCGCCGCACACCTTCGCGAGGCAGGCGGCCCAGGGCAGCGCCTGCTCCGCGAACGGGGAGCCGTCGAGCGGGACCAGGATGCTCTTGATCATCGTGTCCGTCCTTTCGTGCGCAGCCTCGCGCTCAGACCAGCAGCAGCGCGAGCACGGTGGCGGCCGCCAGGTAGGCGAGGCCGGCGCCGGCGAGGCGGCGGAATTGCGAGGTGCCAAGTGTCACTGCGACCGCAAACTTGAGCATGGTATTGCTCAGCAGCCCGACCGTGATGGCCTGTGCCGCCAGCCGGACCGTCCCCCCGTCGGTGCCGAGACGGGCCATGGAGACGGTGAGCGCGTCCATGTCGGTGAGCCCGAGCAGCGCCGCGAGCGGCAGCACCCCCGGATCGCCGAACTCCCCTCGCACCCAGGCGAGGGCCATGAGCGCTCCCTGGAACAGGAGGGCCAGGCGGATGGCGCTGCCCAGCCGCAGCGGGTTGCTGGGCGGCTCGATCGGGACGGTCGCCGGATCCCCGGCGGGAGTGCCGGGCCTGAACGCCCAAGCCGTCAGGAGGACGCCGGCGGCGAACGGAATCGCGGCCATGGGGAGCAGCGCCCAGCCCGCCGCCTGGTTGATGAAGAAGGTGACCGCCATGACGCGGACCACGAGGATCGTGCACGCACCCACCACGCCGGCGGCGAGGCCCATCCCCGCCTCCGGCTCGAGGCGGCTCCGCCGGGCAAAGTTCAGGGTCACGGCGGTGGACGAGATCAGCCCCCCGGCGAGCCCCGCGTAGGCGTACCCGCGGGTGACGCCGACGACGCGCCGGGCCACGAATCCGAGGAAGTTGAGGCCGGAAAAGACCAGGACCAGGATCCAGAGCGCCTGCGGGTACACGCCACCCAGTGGGCCGTACGGCCCCTTGGGCATCAGCGGGAGCACCACCAGCGCCAAGACCGCGAACTGCAGGGCGCCGCGGAGTTCCCAGTCGTCCAGCCGCTGCACGAACCCGTGAATGCGGCTCTTCTCGTTGAGCGCGAGTACCACAACCACGCCGGCGGCGCTCGCGAGCCGAAGGTGGCCGAAGCCGGCCAGGACGCCCAGCCCGACGACCACCAGCGCGGCCACCTCCGTAGTGCCGTCGGGGTCCTGCGACCCACGGCGGCTGGCGATCGCATAGGCGACCGCCACCAGCAGGGCGGCCCCGCCGACCAGCGTCGCGGAGAGCGCCACCGCACCCTCCGCCAGGAGCACACCGGCAATGCCGCCGGCCCCGCCCAGCAAGAAGAAGGTCCGGGCGCCCGCAAAACGGGCGTCCGGACCGGTGGCGTGTCCCGACCATTGCCGCTCGATGCCGACAGCCAGCCCCACCAGCGCGGCCACGGCGAGTCCCATGGCCGCGTCCGTCATGCCGAGGAGGGGACCGGCCGCCGCATCCGGCATGCTACTCCTTTGGGGCGGGGGCGGGAGCGGCGGCGCCACAGCCGGCACCGCCGGCCGCCTTGCAGCAGTCCGCGCCCGGGGCACAGGCACCCTGCCCACCCATCCCACCCATCCCACCCATTGCTCCCATACCGCCCATGCCCCCCATCATCTGCTTTTCCATGTGGGCGTGCATCATCTTCAGCACCCCCTCCATCATGAGCCGATCCTGGACCAGGGCGTTCAGGAGGGCGGCCATCGCCTCCGTCTTCTTGCTCCCGCTCGCCTTGTTCATCTTCTCGGTCAGGTCGGCGATCTGGACGTTCGCCGAGTCCATCTTGGCCATCATCGCCTTGCAGGGGCAGTTCTCCCCACCACCGCCGCAGCCGCCGCCGGCGCCCGTGGCGGGCCCCATGGCATGCGCGTGGCCGGCCATCGGCGGGGGCGTGGCAGGCGTCGGCTCCTGGGCCCAGAGCGGGGCAGAGAGAAGGAGGGGAGCGGCGAGGGCAAGCAGGGTAAGGCGGCGCATAGGAGACCTCAAAGTAGTAAAAGAATTCAGAGTGGGACAGTCAGGACGGCGCAGAGCGCCGAGTGCAGCAACCCGCGGGCGACGCTTCCCCCCTCGACGATACCCGGTGGTCCGCCCCGGTGATACCCGAACGCGAGCAACCGGGCACTGGTATCGGCGGCCTCGGCGAGGAGTTCGCTCAGGACGTTTCCTCGCCGGATCCGGAGATCGGTCGGCCCCATTCCCCGGTCCAGCGTGCGATTGAGCCGCATGGTCCTCGAGGCCGGCAACGCCGCAGCCAAGTCCTCCGGCTCGTTGAGCCACACCGGTTCCACGGTGACCGCCTGCAGCTTCGTGCCCGTGGAACGGGCGAAGTCCGACGCCGCCTGGAACACCTGCGCACTGCGCTCGGTCGAGTCGAGACAGACGAGCATCGGGCCGAAGCCGTCGCAGTCCACCCCGACGAAGAGGCACGGAACCTGGCTGCGGCGCGCCACCGCATCGGCGGTGTCGCCGAGGAACATCCGCTGCCGCTGAGTGCGCTGCTTGCGCCCCAGGACCAGGATGTCGCCCGCATGCTCCTCGGCGTAGCGCGGAATCTCGATTCCGGGCACACCAGAAAGCACCGTAAACGACGGGGCGACGCCCGGCGCGTGGCGCCGCAGGTCGGCCTCGAGCCGCTGCGAGAGATCGCGGAGAAGCGTCTGGCCCTCCGAGTCGGACACGGGACGCGGCGCCGCCGCCCCAGCCGGCGAAACCGGCCGGACGGACAGCACCGTCAATCGCGCACCGGCATGTTCGGCGAGGCGCGCGGCGGCCAGCACGGCGTGGTGACCGGCCTCGGATTGGTCCGTGGCCGCCACCACATGCCGAAGCTCCATGCGAAGCGCTCCAGAATGAGTGATGATCCAAAGTCGTCTGAATCCCTTGAAGACATTGTGAAGGAATCGAGAAGAAAGGGGCTCATCTTCCGCTCTCCCACGCCTTCCGCATACCTTCCCCCCATGCCGCCACCCCCTGCCCCTCCCCCCTCGACCCCCGAGCGCCTGGAGCAACTCGTCTCCGCCGGATTGCTCCTGACCTCGGAGCTGTCGCTGGAGGGAGTCCTGCAGCGGGTCGCCGAACTCGCCTGCCAGATCATCGGGGCACGGTACGCCGCCATCGGGGTGCTGTCGGACGACCACCTCAAGCTCGACGCATTCGTCACGGCCGGCATCGACCACGAAACCAGGACCCGGATCGGCGCCCTGCCGGTCGGCAGGGGCGTGCTCGGCACGGTCATGCGGGACCGGCGGATCCTCCGGATCGCGGACCTCCAGAAGCACCCCGAATCGACCGGGTTCCCGCCCGGGCATCCGCCGATGAAGTCGTTCCTCGGCGTACCGATCGAGCGGCGCCGCGGGGTGTTCGGCATCCTCTACCTCACCGAGAAGGTGGACGGGCCGGCCTTCACCGAGGACGACGAGCACATCGCCCGGCTCCTGGCGGCCCAGGCCGGAGCCGCCGTGGAAAACGCGCGTCTGCACGAGGAGAGCGCCCGCCTCCTGGAGGAGGTCCAGCAGCTGCAGCGCTCGCGCGAGCGGTTCTTCGCGATGGTCAACCACGAGCTGCGCAATGCCCTCGCCGGGGTGTTCGGCTGGGCCGAAATGCTCGTCCGGAAGAAAGACCCGGCGACGGTGCCCAAGGCCGCATTCGAGGTGCTGGATTCCGCCGACCAGGCCATCGCGCTGGTGAACGACCTGCTCGACCTCAGTCGGCTGGACGAGGACCGGCTCAAGCCGGTCATCAAGGAGGTGGAGCCAGCGGTCATGGTGATGCGGGCGATCGTCCGGGTCACCCCCCAGACGGAGGCCAGCGGCATCAAGGTCGAGTTCGACTCCGCGCTCCGGGTCGGGACGATCCATACCGACGCCCATCGGGTGGAGCAGATCCTCATCAACCTGCTGGGAAACGCCACTCGGCACGCGCCGACCGGGACCGCGATCCAGGTGCGCCTCCTCGGCGATCACAGCCGGGTGCGCATCGAAGTGGTGGACGAGGGGCCAGGAGTGGACGAGGATGACCTCGACCGCATCTTCGACATCTACCAGACCAAGGGCTCCGAGAGCGGCGTCGGGCTTGGGCTGCCGCTCTCCCGCCGGCTGGCTCGGCTCCTCGGGGGCGACCTGCGGGCCGAGGCCCGGCCCCAAGTCGGGGGCTGCTTCATACTGGAGCTGCCAGGTAGCGGAAAGCTGAAGACTCCTTCATAATGCCTTCCATTGCCGTTCACTTCCTCCTCATACATTCGAGTCCATGAAAGTTCTCGTCGTGGAGGACGACCGGAAGGTCGCCGGATTCATCGAACAGGGCCTGAAGGAAGAGGGCTGGACCGTGGATGTCGCGCCGGACGGCGACGAAGCCACCATGCTGGCCCACGTCTATCAGTATGACGTCATCCTGCTCGATGTCGTGTTGCCCAAGAAGAACGGCTTCCAGGTGGCGGCGGAACTCCGCCGCGAGGGGCGGAACACCCCCATCCTGATGCTCACCTCGCGGGACGCGGTGGAAGACGTGGTCCGCGGCCTCGATGCGGGGGCGGACGACTACCTCGCCAAGCCGTTCCGCTTCGAGGAACTCCTGGCCCGCATGCGTGCCCTCGTGCGGCGCGGCGGTGCCGAGCGCCTCGAGACGCTCCGCTACGGTCCGCTGTCGATGGATCGCTTGCGTCACGAGGTCCGCATGGACGACCAGCCCATGGACCTGACCCCCAAGGAATTCCAGCTGCTCGAGTTTTTCCTGCTCCACCCGGAAGAGGTGGTCCGTCGGACCACGCTGCTCGAGAAGGTCTGGGACATGCACTTCGACCCCGAGAGCAACGTGGTGGATGTGCACGTCGGCAACCTGCGCCGGAAGCTGGCGGCCTCGTCCGGCGGCAACCTGATCTCCACCGTGCGGGGCGTCGGATTCTGCCTCCGCGCCAACCACACGGCCGCGACCCGCTCGGCGTGACCCGCCGATTGCCCCCGGCGCTCGTGCCGGGGGCCGCACTGGTCTTCATTCTCGCCGGCCTGTTCGCACGGCTCCAGCCCGATCTCTCGGGGTGGAGCCGTTCCATCTGGATGGCCGGGCTCGTCCTGACCGGCCTCCCGGTGGCCTTCCGGACGCTGGCCGGGCTCTTCCGCGGGCGGGCGGCCGCCGACATCGTGGCCATGCTGGCCATCCTGGCCGCCGTCCCGCTCGGCGAGCCACTGGCGGGCCTGGTGGTGGTGCTGATGCAGACCGGCGGCGAGGCGCTCGAGCGCTTCGCCGAGGGAAGGGCCAGCGCCGCCGTCCGCGCGCTGGAAGAGTCCGCGCCGCACGAGGCGCACCGGCTCCGCGCCGACGGCACCGTCGAGGACATCGCCGCCGACGAGGTGGCGGTCGCCGACCTGCTGCTGGTCCGGCCCGGGGAGATGCTCCCCTGCGACGCCGTCGTCACGATCGGCTCGTCGCACGTGGACGTCTCGCGGCTGACGGGGGAGCCGGTGCCGGTCAGCGCCGGGCCCGGGAGCCGGCTGCCGAGCGGCTCGGTGAACGGGGAGAGCCCGCTCACGGTCCGGGCCGAGGCGCTCGCCTCGCAAAGCCTGTATGCGCGCATCGTGGAGCTGGTGCGCTCCGCCCAGGCGAGCAAGGCGCCGCTCCAGCGGCTTGCGGACCGATATGCGGTCTGGTTCACGCCGCTGACGCTCGCGGTGTGCGTGGTGGCGTTCCTGGTCTCGCACGATGCCCGGCGGGTGCTCGCGGTGCTGGTGGTGGCCACCCCGTGCCCCCTGATCCTCGCCACGCCGGTGGCCATCATCGGCGGCCTCAACCGGGCGGCGCGCCGCCAGATCGTCATCCGGAACGGCGTGGCCCTCGAGCAACTCGGCGGCGTCACGGCGGCCCTGTTCGACAAGACGGGCACACTCACCATCGGCCATCCTGCGCTGGCCCGCGTCGCGCCGGTGGCGCCCTTTACCGAGGTGGAGGTGCTGGCGCTGGCCGGCGCGGTCGAGCATGGCTCAGGGCACCTGCTCGCCCGCTCGGTCGTCGAAGGCGCGCGGAGTCGAGGCGTCGGACTTCCCGCCGCGAACGAGATCCGCGAGGCGCCGGGGGAGGGCGTGGAGGGACGCGTCGAGGGGCGTGTCGTGGTGGTCGGGGCGCGAGAATATGTGCGCCGCATGGCGCCGGGGGCGGTGGAGGCGCTCGACGCGACCGACGGGAATCGCGCCGCGCTCCGCGCCTACGTGGCGGTGGACGGACGCGCCGCCGGCTTCCTGGAGTTCGCCGACGCGGTGCGCCCGGAGGCCGCCGCCCTCCTCAGCCGCCTCCGCGCCCTGGGGATCGGGCGCATGGCGCTGCTCTCCGGCGACCGCCGGGAAAACGTCGAGGCCATGGGCGCCGCGCTCGGCTTCACCGAGACGCACGCCGACCTCCTGCCGCACGACAAGGTGCGACTGCTCGAGGAGGCGCTCGCGTCAGGCGAGCGCGTCGTGATGGTGGGCGACGGCACTAACGACGCCCCCGCCCTCAGTACCGCCACCGTGGGCATCGCCCTCGCCTCGCACGGCGGCGGCATCACCGCGGAGGCGGCCGACATCGTGATCCTGGCGGACGACCTCGGGCGCGTGGCCGAGGCCATCGAGACCAGCCGGTGGACGATGCGCATCGCCCGCCAGAGCATCTGGGCCGGCCTCGGGATGAGCGGCGTCGCCATGATCGTGGCGGCGGCCGGCTACATTCCGCCGATCGCCGGGGCCGTGCTGCAGGAAGTGATCGACATTGCCGTGATCCTCAACGCGCTCCGGGCCGCCCGACCGGCCCCGGCGCTCACACCGCAGGCCTGAGGCCTGACACCACCACACGCCGGACCGGGAGCCGCCATGAATCCACAGCTGGAATCGTTCCGCTATGACGACGCCATCGTGCGGAAGTTCCTCTGGGCCACCTTCATCTGGGGCCTGATCGGCATGACCGTGGGGCTGCTCATCGCCCTGCAGCTGGCGGTGCCGGCCCTCAACCTCGACATCCCGTGGCTGAGTTTCGGGCGGCTCCGCCCGCTGCACACCAACGCGGTCATCTTCGCGTTCGCGGGCAACGCCTTCTTCACCGGGGCGTACTACTCGTCGCAGCGCCTGCTCAAGACTCGGATGTTCAGCGACGCGCTCAGCGCGGTCCACTTCTGGGGCTGGCAGCTCATCATCGTGCTGGCGGCGCTCACCCTGCCCCTCGGCTTCACGCAGGCCAAGGAATACGCCGAGCTCGAGTGGCCGATCGACATCCTGATCGCCGTGGTGTGGGTCGTCTTCGCCATCAACTTCTTCGGCACCCTGGCAAAGCGGCGCGAGCGACACCTGTACGTGGCGCTCTGGTTCTACATCGCCAGCATCGTGACGGTGGCCATCCTGCACATCTTCAACAACCTGTCCGTGCCGGCCGGGCCGCTGAAGAGCTACTCGATCTACGCCGGGGTCCAGGACGCCTTCATGCAGTGGTGGTACGGCCACAATGCCGTGGCCTTCTTCCTCACCACGCCGTTCCTCGGGCTGATGTACTACTTCCTCCCGAAGGCGGCGGACAAGCCGATCTTCAGCTACCGCCTCTCGATTCTCCACTTCTGGACCATCGTCTTCCTGTACATCTGGGCCGGGCCGCACCACCTGCACTACACCGCCCTGCCGGAATGGGCCTCCACCCTCGGGATGATCTTCTCCGTCATGCTCTGGATGCCCTCGTGGGGCGGCATGATCAACGGCCTCCTGACCCTCCGCGGCGCGTGGCGGAAGGTGGTGGAGGACCCGATCCTCAAGTTCTACGTGGTGGCGATCACCGCCTACGGCATGTCCACCTTCGAGGGGCCCATGCTCTCGGTGCGTAGCGTCAACGCGCTGGCGCACTACACCGACTGGATCATCGCCCACGTCCACACCGGCGCCCTCGGCTGGAACGGGTTCCTGGCGTTCGGCATGATCTACTGGCTGGCACCCCGCCTCTTCCAGACCAAGCTCCACAGCCAGAAGATGGCCGAGCTGCACTTCTGGCTGGCCACCTTCGGCATCATCCTGTACGTCACCGCCATCTACAGCGCGGGCCTCACGCAGGGCCTGATGTGGCGCGCCTACGACGCGACCGGCCGCCTCGAGTACCCGGCGTTCATCGAGACCGTCATGCGCCTCATGCCGATGTACTGGCTCCGCGTGGCGGGCGGCTCGCTCTACCTGACGGGCATGGTGCTGTTCGGCTACAACCTGTTCCGCACCTGGAAGTCGCGGCCCGCCGCCTACGAGGAGCCAGTCATCCAGGCGGCGCCCCTCGCCGGCGACTACGAGGAACTCACCGCGCCCCGCCCCGCCGGCGCACTGGCGCGCTTCGCCCAGGCCGCCTGGCACCGGACCTGGGAACGGCTCCCCGTCACCTTCACCGTCATGGTGGCCGTTGCCGTGATCGTGGCGTCGCTGTTCGAGATCATCCCGACCTTCCTGATCAAGTCCAACGTGCCGACCATCGCGTCGGTCAAGCCGTACACGCCGCTCGAGCTGGCCGGACGCGACCTCTACATCCGCGAAGGGTGCTTCAACTGCCACTCGCAGATGATCCGGCCCCTCCGCTACGAGACCGACCGCTACGGCGAGTACTCCAAGCCGGGCGAGTTCGTCTACGACCACCCGTTCCTGTGGGGGTCTCGCCGCATCGGGCCCGACCTGGCGCGCGAGGGCGGCAAGTATCCCGACCTCTGGCATGTGCGCCACATGCGGCACCCGAAGGACATCGAGGCCAAGTCGATCATGCCGGGCTATCCGTGGATGCTGACCAACCAGCTCGATTTCGACGGCATCCAGCGGAAGGTGGACGCCATGGTGATGCTCGGGGTGCCGTACGGCGACGCCGTCACCGACGCCCCCGCCATGGCGCGGGCGCAGGCCCAGGCCATCGCGCAGTCCATCGCGTCGCAGGGCGGGCCGGCGGACCTCTCCGACAAGGAGATCGTGGCGATGGTGGCCTACCTCCAGCGGCTCGGGCGCGACGTGAGCGCCCCGGCGGCGGCGAGCGCCGCGGGAGCGCCCTGACATGCGCCTCTCCGACATCATGAGCCACGCCGGGCTCTCGACTTACGCGGAAGTCGCGCTGGTCATCTTCATGATCGCCTTCCTGCTGATCGCGGTCGGGGTCTTCGCCCCGTCGCGGAAGCGTGAGTTCGACGAGGCCAGCCGCATGCCGCTGGACGACGTCCACCCCCAGTCACCGCGCCAGAGCCGAGGAGATGCGTCATGAGCGCCTCGCACGACGAAGACCGGCTGCTCCATCACGACTACGACGGCATCCAGGAGTACGACAACCCGATGCCGCGGTGGTGGCTGTACATCTTCTGGGGCACGATCGTCTGGGCCGTGCTGTTCTGGTTCAACGTGCCCGGCATCGGCGTGGGCCAGGGACGGATCGCCGACTACGACGCCTCCGTGGCGGCCGCCAACGCGGCCCGCCCGCCCGAGCCCGTCGCAGGCCCGAGCGCCGACCAGCTCCTTGCGATGAGCAAGGACCCGGCCGCGTTGGCGAGCGGGAAGACGGTGTTTGGCGCCTACTGCGTCGCCTGCCACGGACCCGACGGCGGCGGCGTCATCGGGCCCAACCTGACGGACGCCTTCTGGATTCATGGTGGGAGCCCTGCGGCCGTGTATGCCACCGTCCACGACGGTGTCCTCGCCAAGGGGATGCCAGCGTGGGGGCAGAGCCTGAAGCCGGACGAAGTTACTGCGGTCGTCGCGTACGTCATCTCGCTGCAGGGCACCACCCCGGCCGCGCCGAAGCCGCCGGAGGGCACCGCGGACACGGCGGCCGCCACCCCGGCGAGCGGGAGCTAGGGAGAGAAGCGAAGGCCATGACCACGATCCCGTCGTCGCATCCAAGCGCCCCCGGGCGCGTCCTCTCGACCCTCAACGAGGATGGGTCCCGGCGCTGGCTCCGCCCGAAGCTCTCCCCTGGGAGCTTCTGGCGGATGCGGCGGGTCGTGGCGTACGCGTTGATGGTGATCTTCTTCCTGATTCCGTATCTCAGGCTGAACGGCAAGCCGCTCGTCCTGCTCGACGTGCCGCACCGGCAGTTCACGCTGATCGGCTACACCTTCCTGCCGACCGACACGCTGCTCTTCATGCTCCTGCTGATGAGCATCGCCATCTCCATCTTCCTGCTCACGGCGCTCTTCGGCAGGGTCTGGTGCGGGTGGGCCTGTCCGCAGACGGTCTACATGGAGTTCCTCTTCCGGCCCATCGAGCGGTTCTTCGAGGGAGGCCGGAGCGGGTCGCTGGCCATGGACAAGGCGGGCGGCGTCAAGGCCAGGCGGCTCGCCAAGAACGGCGTGTACCTCCTCCTGGCGCTCTTCCTGGCGCACACCTTCCTGGCCTACTTCGTCGGCATCGAGCAGCTGGTGCAGTGGGTCCAGCGGTCGCCGCTGGAACACCCGACGTCGTTCCTGATCATGGCGGGGACGACGGCGCTCATCTTCTTCGACTTCGCCTATTTCCGCGAGCAGACCTGCCTGGTGGCCTGTCCCTACGGACGCCTCCAGTCGGTGCTGCTCGACCGGCAGTCGGTCATCGTCGGCTACGACCCTATCCGCGGCGAGCCGCGCGCGCACCAGGTGAAGGACCGCCCCTCGGGCGCCGGCGACTGTATCGACTGCGGCGCCTGCGTCCTCACCTGCCCCACTGGCATCGACATCCGCGACGGGCTGCAGATGGAGTGCATCCACTGCACCCAGTGCGCCGACGCCTGCGACGCCATCATGGACAAGGTCGGGAAGCCGCGGGGCCTCATCCGCTACACCTCGCGCGACGAAGTCGAAGGCAAGCCGACACGCCTCCTCCGGCCCCGCGTCATACTCTACCCCGCCGCGCTGGTCGTCGCCGTGGGGCTCCTCGCCTTCAACCTCGGCACCAAGGCCGACACCGACGTCACCCTGCTCCGCGGCGCCGGAGCGCCGTTCACCCGGCAGCCCGACGGCAGCGTCGTGAACCAGGTCCGCGTCAAGATCACCAACCGCGACGCCGCGGAGCGCAGCTACCGGCTCGAGGTGTCCGGCGTGGAAGGCGCGTCGCTGATCGCGCCCCAGAACCCGGTGGCGGTGCCGGGGTCACGCACCGCCGAGACGAGCATCTTCGTGGTGGTCCCGGATGACAGGTTCGAGGACGACCGCCTCCCCTCTGTCATCAGGGTAACCGACGGGGCGGGGTTCACGCTGGACATCCCATTCGAGCTGGTCGGCCCGGCACGTGAGCACGACGACGCCGGAGACGGGGAGTGACGGCCGCACGGTGGTGGCCTGCCGCCCTCGTGGCGGCGCTCGTGGTCACGGTGGCCGCAAACTTCGCGCTCCTGTGGAAGGCAAACAGCGACCCATCCTTTGCCGTGGAACCCGATTACTACCAGCGCGCCGTGCTGTGGGACTCTACTGTGGCCCGGCGCGCGCGGAGCGACGCCCTCCACTGGCGGGCCTCGGTCCTGATGTCGCCGCCCGAGGGCGGCCAGGCGACCATCGTCGTGAACCTCACCACCGCCGGCGGGAGCCCCGTGGACTCCGCCGACGTGCGCGTCGAAGCGAGTCACAACGCCGAGGGTGCCAACCTCCACGAAGCCCGGCTCCTCGCCACGGGACCGGGGCTCTACGCAGCCCGGATCTCCTCCACCGCGCAGGGGCTCTGGCGCGTGGACCTTACCGCCTCGCGCGGCCCGGATCAGTTCGTCCAGCGGACGACGGTGGACAACGGCGCGCCCGGGGCGCCATGACCGCGCTCGTCCTCTCCGTCCTCGGCGCCAGCCTGCTCGGCAGCCCGCACTGCGCGGCGATGTGCGGCGGGTTCGTCTGCTTCTTCAGCGGACAGCAGGACGCACGGCCGAGCCGGCTGACGCACGCCGCCTACCACGCCGGCCGGCTGGTGTCCTATTCCTTGCTTGGGCTCGCAGCGGGGATGGCGGGCGCGGGGTTCGACCTGGCCGGCCAGCTGGCCGGCTTCCAGCGCCCCGCCGCCGTGGCCGCCGGGCTGTTGCTTGTGCTCTGGGGGCTCGCGAAGCTCGCCGCCGCCGGCGGCATCGGGCGAAGTGCCACTGCCGCGCCCGCCGGATTCCAGCGCCTCTTCACCCGCGCCATCGCCCGTCTGGCGGACAAACCGCCGATCGTGCGCGCGCTCACGATCGGACTCCTCACCGCGCTCCTCCCCTGCGGCTGGCTGTACGTCTTCGTGGCCACGGCGGCGAGCACCGGATCGGGGCCGGGCGGCGCACTCGTCATGGCCGCGTTCTGGGCCGGTACCGTTCCGGTGCTGGCGGGCGTGGGCGCACTCGCGCAGCGCGCAGCCGGCCCGCTCCGCGCCCGGCTCCCGGTCCTCACCGCGGCGCTGCTGGTCGTGCTTGGCGTGCTCACCGTGGCAGGCAAGTTCCAGCCCGCCCACGCATCCCACCCGCCTGCCGCGGCGCATGACCACCATTAGCCCCCCGGACCGGGCAGGGGCCGCCACCGCCTGTGCGCACTGCGGGCTGCCGGTGCCGGCGGTGCTGCTCCGTCCGGACGGGCAGCAATCCTTCTGCTGCGGCGGATGCGCCACCGCCTACGCCATCATCCACGAGGGCGGGCTCGACCGATACTACGACCTGCCGGAGCGGCGGTCGGCCGCGGTCGCGCCGAGCGGCAAGTCCTTCGAGGAGTTCGACCACCCCGCCTTCCACGCGCTCTACGTGCGCGCCCGGCCTGACGGCACGGCGGAGACCGAGCTCTATCTCGACGGGGTGCATTGCGCCTCCTGCGTCTGGCTGGTCGAGCGGGTGCCGCTGCTGGTGCCCGGCGTCCTCCGCGCCGAGCTGGAGGTGGGCCGCGCGCTGGCGCACGTCGCGTGGAATCCCGCCTCCACCTCGCTCAGCGCCATCGCCCGGTTCCTCGACACCCTCGGGTACCGGCCACATCCGTTCCGCGCACAACGGGTCGAGGAGCGGCGCCGCGCTGAGGACCGGACCGCCATGCTTCGGATCGGCGTGGCAGGCGCCCTTGCCGGCAACGTCATGATGCTGGCCGTGGCGCTCTACAGCGGGTGGTTCGCCGGGATGGAGCCGGCCTTCGTGCGCTACTTCCGGTGGCTGAGCCTCCTCCTCACCGCGCCGGTCCTGATCTGGCCGGGCCGCGTCTTCTTCCAGGGTGCTCTCGCCTCTTTCCGCACTCGCCGGCTGCACATGGACCTGCCGATCGCCATCGCGCTCGGCGCCGGCTTCGTCCGCGGCACCATGAACACCGTCACCGACACCGGTCCGATCTATTTCGACGGCGTGGCCATGCTCGTGTTCCTGCTGCTGGTGGGCCGCTTCCTGCAGCAGCGCGCCCAGCGCGCGGCGACCGACGCCACGAGCCTCCTGCACGGACTCACCCCCTCCGTGGCGCGGATGGTGGAGGGCGAGGCGATCCGCGAGGTCCCCGCCGAGGCGCTCCTGCCGGGCGTGCTGGTCGAGGTGCGCGCCGGCGAGACCTTTCCGGCCGACGGGACGGTGGCGGAGGGAGAGTCCCGCGTGGACCTCTCCCTCCTCACCGGCGAATCGCGGCCGGTCGCCGCCTTGCCGGGGGCGAAGGTCTGGGCCGGCACCGTCAATCTCGCGGCGGCGCTCCGGGTGACGGTGACGCAGAGTGGCGAGGAGAGTCGAGTCGGCAGGCTGGTGCGGGAGGTGGCCGCCGGCGCCGGCCGACGCGCGCGCATCGTCCTGCTGGCCGACCGGCTCGCGGGGTGGTTCGTGGCGGTGGTCCTGCTCCTGGCTGCGCTCACCTGGTGGTACTGGCAGGGCACGTCGCCCGACGCGGCGCTGGACAACGCCATCGCCCTCCTCATCGTCACCTGCCCCTGCGCGCTGGCGCTCGCCACGCCGCTCGCGGTGACCGTCTCCATCGGGCGCGCGGCACGGCGGGGCATCCTGATCCGCGGGGGCGACGCACTCGAGGCCCTCGCCCGCCCGGCGACGATCTACCTCGACAAGACCGGCACCCTCACCGATGGCCGGTTTCGGATGACCGCGTGGAACGGGCCGGAGTGGGCGAGGCCGCTGGTCGTGGCGCTGGAGCGGCATTCGAGCCATCCTGTCGCGGCGGGCTTCCTGGAGGCGTGGCCCCGGCTCGACGCCCCGATTGCCGCCGCCGTGCGGCAGACCATGGGAGGTGGCATCGAGGGCCGGGTTGCCGGCCGCGAGGTGATCGTGGGCTCGCCGGTGTTCGTCGGGTCGCGCGCCACCGGCGCTCCGCCGACTTCCGACCATACTTCCGCGGCCGACACCCCGGTCTGGGTGGCGGTAGACGGTGCGGTGGTGGCCGCCGCGTCCTTCGGCGACCCCCTCCGGGCGGAGGCGCCGGGCGTGGTCGGGCGGCTCCGGGAACGGGGCTGGGCGGTGCGTCTCCTCTCGGGCGACGCACGGGACGTGGTGGAAGCGGTGGCCGGGCAGGTTGGCGTGGGCAGCGGTGACTGGCGCGGCGAGGTTACGCCGGAAGGGAAGCTCGAGGAGGTCGAGCGGGCCGCCGGACAGGGCGCCGTCGTGATGGTGGGCGACGGAGTCAACGACGCCGCCGCCATGGCGCGCGCCACGGTGGGTGTGGCGGTGCGGGGCGGCGCCGAGGCGTCGCTCGCGGTGGCGGACGTGTATCTCTCCCGGCCGGGGCTGTCCGCGCTGGACGAGCTGATGGAGGGATCGGAGCGGACGCTGCGCGTCATCCGGCGGAACGTGGCGATGTCGCTGGTCTACAACGTGGCGGGCGCCGCGCTGGCGATGGGCGGCTGGATCAACCCGCTGCTGGCGGCCATCCTGATGCCCGCCAGCTCCATCACGGTGGTGCTGGCATCGTGGCGGAGCCGCACGTTCGAGGAGGGGGCGTGAGCGTCCTCTACGTCGTCCTGCCGATTGCGCTGCTGCTGCTGGCCGGGGCCATCGCCGCCTATGCCTGGGCGGCCCGGCGCGGGCAGTTCGACGATCTCAAGACGCCGGCGATCCGCGCCCTGCACGACGACGACACGGCACTTCGCCCGGGGAGTGACAAGACCACCCCACCGACCTGAGCTCGCCAGAGTTACCTAGGGAAACTGCTGCTTCCAGGTCTGCGCGGATCCCCCAATGATTCCGCCGATTGGGACGCCCACTGTCGCCCCGAAGAGGAACGAGCCGAGGAACCCAAGGACCGTGACGCCGCCGCTCCCCGAATCCGAATCGTTCGCCAGTCCCACATAAAGCAGCGTGGCCAGCGTGCCGACGACGGCGCCGCCGACGATCGCGCCCGTCTTCGCGTGCCCGCCCCGAACCCACAGCGTATCGATGGCCGGGATCGGGATGCGCCGCACGGCATCCCCCTGCGCGAAATCGAGCGTGTCATTCAATGAGACGCCCGCCTTCCCGACCAGCCGACTCATCGCCTCGCCGCTGATCCGGATCTGCTGGCCGGTTTTGAGCTTGGCGACGGCGCTGTCGCGTTTGGCGGTGGAATCCTGCGCGAAAACCGGCGCTGCATGAGCGGCCGCGACGATCGAGACAACGAGTGCCGCCAGCAATCGTGCGCGGATGATCGGATCCCTTCGGCTACTTGGTGAGCCCCTTGCGTGCCGCCAGGATGGCGTCGATCAGCGGCGCCGAGTCGTAGCGCACCGGGTCGGTGCACGGCAATCCCGTTTCCTTCGCCGCCTTCGCGATCGCCGCCTTTGCCGCCGCGTCGTCGAGGTCGTAGGTGTTGAGCGAGATGCCGATCACCTTGGTGGGATGAACCGCCGAGCCGATGTCCTCGTACCACCGAATGTAGTCGGTCAGCGGCGGGATCTTGACCCAGGCGCCCGGTCGGTAATCGCCGACGTGCACCCGGCTCGCCTGGTGGCAGAGAATCAAGGCGTCGGGACAGGAGCCGTGCAGGAGGCTCAGCGTGACCCCGGAGTAGCCAGGGTGGTTGATGCTCCCCTGCCCCTCCACCAGCACGATGTCCGCGTCCTTGCTCCCCTGCAGGACCAGCTGTTCCGCCGCGCCGGCGGTGAAGTCGGACACCACCGCGTCCACCGAGATGCCCCATCCCTCGATCATGATCCCCGTCTGCCCCGTGGCCACGAAGGTGGTCCGCTGGCCGCGCGCCTTGAGTTCCTTCACGAGCTGGAGCTGGGCGGTCATCTTGCCGACGTTGCAGTCGGTGCCGACCGTGAGCACGACGAGCGCGTCCACCTCCTTGGCCCGGCCGCTGGAAACCGGAATGTCGGCTGGCGGCTTCCGGAGGTCGAGCAGCCTGGCCCCGCTGGCGCGGGCCTTCTCCACGAGCATCGGGTCGTCGGCCAGGAAGCTGTGCAGCCCGCTCCAGATGTCGCAGCCGGCGTCCAGCGCCTCGGCGAGCCAGGTCCGCCACTGCTCCGGCAGCCGCCCCCCCACCGGCGCGATGCCGATCAGCACGGCGTCGGGCTTGAGGGCCAGGCCGTCGCGCATGGTCCCCACCACCGGAATGGCGCCGCCGTAGCCGAGGACGTCCTGCGCCGTCTTGCCGACCAGCTGGCTGTCCAGCACGGCGACGGTCCGTTCCGGCAGGTACCGGATGATCGAGTTGGCGGTCTTGGAGGTGAGGGGACCGAAGTCGCGGTCGGCCAGGACCAGGAAGCGTGGGGCGGTCATCGGAATGGTCGCTCGCAAGCGGGTTGAAGGATGCGCAAAGCTACCGATGCGAGAAGGGGCGTGGAAGGGGGATTCCCCCGCCACGCCCCTTCCGGCTTCACGGTCCCCGGAGACTCAGCTCTGGGTGTGGTCGTCCTTCTCGATTTCCAGGACTTCGGCCTCGTGGACGTCTTCCCCGCCCTTGCCGATCTGGCGCGTCTCCTTGGCGCCGCCGGCCCCGAGCAGGCCCATCTTGGCCTTGAGCTCGAGCAGCTGCTGGTCGGAGCTTCCGTGGTACTCCAGCGCCTCGAACTGCTTCATGAGCTGGTCGCCCGAGAACTCCTCCTGGAGCTCCGCCGAGGCGATGGCCTTCCGCTCCGCATCCTCGATCTTCTCGGTCATCCGCTCGAAGGACTCGAAGGCGCTCTTGTCGGACATCCCGGACATCGTCTCCTGGATCCGGTGCTGCGCCTCCGCCCGGCGGGCCCGCGCCACGAGGATGTTCTTCTTGCGCTTGGCCTCCTCGATCTTGTCGTTCAGCTGCCGGAGCGAGCCCTTGAGCGACTCCGTCTCCGCCTTGTGCTTGACCCACGTCTCGTGGAGCTGCTGGGCGCCCTGCAGGTGCTCGTTATACCGGAGCAGCGCCTGCTTGGCGAGATCGTCGCGCCCTTCCTGCACCGCCAGCATGGCGCGCCGCTCCCAGTCCTCGGCCTGCTTGCGCATGGTCTCGGCGTCGGCCTGCAGCTTCTTCTCATCGGCGATGGCGGAGGCCACTTCCTGCTTGGCCTTGGCCAGGTTGCTCTTCATGTCGATGATGAGCTGGTTGAGCATCTTTTCCGGGTTTTCGGCCCGGCTGATCAGGTCGTTGATGTTCGACCGGAGCATGGTGGACAGGCGGTCAAAGATCCCCATCGGGCATCACCTTTCGCGGTAAGGCGCCAGGGCGCCCAAGTGAGTCGCCAGCGCCAGCGTGAGCGAATCGAAGCTGGCCTCGAACTCGCTGAAATCGAGATTTTCCAGTTCCAGGGTATCCGTCAGCACGACGTGGTTCCCCTCGACCCCGTAGGATCCGTGCACCAGGTCGGCGGCGTTGTACTCCAGCAGTTGCCGGAACAACTCGGCGCGCCGGGGCCCGTCGGCCGGCAGCTCCATGACCCGCACCCGCAGGATGAGGACCG
Source organism: Gemmatimonadota bacterium (assembly GCA_022710485.1). Lineage (GTDB taxonomy): Bacteria > Gemmatimonadota > Gemmatimonadetes > Gemmatimonadales > GWC2-71-9 > SPDF01. The sequence goes on from JAKLGU010000004.1 coordinate 41,335, forward strand.
GGGGCGCAATGCTGACCACCACCTCCGCCTCTTCCGACGTCCGCACCTTCCAGAGCCCTTCCCCGAGCTCCTCGACGGTGCCCCCGCGCACTTCCATGCGGTCCAGGAAGGACTGTACGTCATCCCGTGTGAGCATTCGACCCCCTCTGCAAGAATCTAACCGCGGCCACCGGGCCGCCAAGCGCTCCTTCAACCGGGCGGGAGCTGCGCCGGCTCGTCGGCCCGCTGCCGGGCCAGGAGCCGCTCCGTGAAGTCCACCCGCTCCTCGAGCTCGACCATCCGGTGGCGCATCTCGTCCATCTCCTCGAGCAATTCCGGCGGCACTTCCACCGGCCCCACGGCGCCATCCGTGATCCGCTGGGCCAGCGCTTTGCCCAGCGGGCCCCGGAGGACGATGGCCCCGGTCACACCGCCGGTGAGCAGGGCGGGAATCGCGAAGTCCTCTCCGATGACGACCGACAGCGCGATGAACGCGCCCAGGAGCACTACGCTCACGATGGTGACGGCGGTGTAGAGCCCGACGTTCGATTCCCTCATGCCAGTCGCTCCGGTTCTCGGGCCTGCGCGAGAAGGCGCTCGGCGAAATCCAGACGCTCCTCGAGCTCGTGCATCCTGAGCTCCCCCTGCTCCAGTTCCAACACCCTGGTCTCCAATTCCGCGATGCGCTCGGCGGCGAGTTCGCCCGTCGTTTCCAAGCTCAGGTTTCGGAGCGCCCGACGCCGCCGGATGCCCAGCACCACCAGCGACACACCGCTCACCGTGGCGAGCATCGTCTCGGCCGCCTCGTGCGACCAGATCGAGCTGCCGATGAGCATGATGAAGAAGGTCACCCCCGCGTGGATCATCAGGTCGACGCCATCGAGCCCGAACGTCCGGCGGATCCAGCTCACCGGGGCGCCTCGAGCCGGACTGGCTCGGCGCGGGCCTGCGCCAGGAGGCGCTCCGCGAAATCGAGCCGCTCCTCGAGCTCCTGCACCCGGATGTGCAGCATGTCCACCTCGTTCAACCGCGCATCCAGGTCGGCCAGGCGCTCCAGCGCCACCTCGCCGGTTGTCTCCGCCGGCATCCGCTTCAAGGCGAGTTGACGGCGGACGCCGAGCAGGACGAGCGAGGCCGCGCCGACGAACGCGATGCCCACCTCGTTGCGGGTGGCCGATTCGGCAAGGATCATCAGGAAGAACGTGACCCCGAAATGGATCATGAGGTCCACGCCGTCCAGCCCGAAAATCCGCTTGAACCGGCTCACTGGGCACCCCCGATCCGCGCGGCCTCATCGCGGCCCTGGGCGAGCAGCCGCTCCGCAAAGTCCAGCCGCTCCTCGAGTTCCGCCATCCGCTGGTAGACCAGGTCCGTCTCCCCCGTCACCGGCCGTGTCGCCTCGAGCGCCGCAAGGCGAGACTCGATGTCCGCGGGCGGGGTGACGGAGCCGCGAATCCGGTCGGCCCAGGCCTTGATTAGCGGCGTCATGGCCCCCCAGAAGGCCATGTTGATGAGGCCGACCGCGATCCAAAACCCGAAACTCCCGATGCTGTCGCCCATCACTACATCCTGTCCCGCGGGACAGGCAACTGGACCGGCTCGCGCCCTTGCGCCAGCAGGCGCTCGGCGAAGTCCAGTCGCTCCTCCAGCTCGTGCATCCGTTCCACCCGGCTCTCGAGCTCCGCGACTCGCCCCTGCAACTCCTCCACGACCGGGAAGAGGTGGGTGTCCACCTGCCCGCTGGCGCCCTCGATCCTGCGCGCCCACGCTTTTCCGAGCGGGCCGCGCAGGATGACGACCGCGGCGACGCTGATCGTGAGCATGGTCATCGCGATGACGGGAGCGAAATCGCCTGGCGGCATTGCGTCCTCGGGCCTAGTGAGGGAGCCGGGCCTGCTCGCGCTGCTGCGCGAGGAGTCGCTCCGTGAAGTCGATCCGCTCCTCCAGCTCGTGCAGCGTGCCTTGCCGCTGCTCGAGCTCCGCCACGCGCGCCCGCAGTTCCTCGACCTCGGCCGCCAGCGCCGGGTCGGGGGCCGAGCGGCCTTCCAGTCGGCGGGCCAGCGCCCGCACGAGTGGGTAGGTGATGAGGACCACCGCCGCGAAGAAACCCAGCGAAGTGAGCACCAGGGCCGGCGGGCTCATGAACACCCACGGCATCATCGGCGGCAGCGGCGCGATCACCTCGGTCTGCATCAGGGCAGGCAGGGCGAGCATGGTCATCGAGTTCCTCCGGGCGGCAGTTCTGCGGCGTCGCGCTGCTGCGCGAGCAGCCGCTCGGCAAAATCCAGGCGTTCCTCGAGTTCCCCCACCCTGTCCCGCAACTGGTCCACTTCCTCCAGGAGGTGCGGGTCGGCGCCATGCGCCGATCCCTCGATTTTTCGGAGCATCGCCTTGCGGGCGGGCATGGCGAAGTAGAAGACCAGCGCGACCCCCGACCCGATGAGGGTCATGGCCATGATGAATTCCGGAGGGGACATGTCTGGCTCCGCTACGACGGAGGAAGTTGAGCGGCGTCGCGGCGCTCGGCCAGGAGCCGCTCCGTGAAGTCCACCCGCTCATGCAGTTCACTGACCTGGCTGCGGAGGTCGTCCAGTTCCGCCAGCACCTGCGGGTCCGGAGGAGCCAGTTCATGGGTCTTGGCCCTGATCCGTTCGGCGTATGCCTTGCCGATGGGGCTGACCGAGAGGAGGAAGAGAGTCCCGCCCCCGAATATGAACGTGATTGCGAGTACGCCTTCCATGTCCACAGCCTTCTCCAGGGGTGAATAGTGGAAGTACGGCCCTATGTTTCAATTTGTTTCATTCCATGCAGGCTGTAACAGCTAAGTGCTTTTGCCAGAACGCTTTATCTGCACGAGACGCTCCTTCGCCAGCCGCCTCCCGGTCGGGGTGGCCGCCAAGCCACCTCCGGCCGTTTCCCGGTAGCGGACGTCCATCGACCGGCCGATCTCGCCCATCGTGTCGATCACCTCGTCGGCCGGGATCGGGAACTCGATGCCGGCCAGTGCCATCTCGATCGCGGCGAGCGCAATGGCCGCACCCGTTGCGTTCCGGAAGACGCACGGAATCTCGACGAGGCCGCCGAGCGGATCGCACACCAGCCCAAGCGTGCCCTGCATGGCCAATGCAACGGCGTGCGCCGCCATCGTGGGCGATCCGCCCAGCACCTCCACTCCCGCGCCGGCCGCCATCGCGGCCGCCGCGCCCGTTTCGGCCTGACACCCTCCCTCGGCCCCACTGAGCGACGCCCTCATGGCCACGACCGCCCCGATGAGCCCGGCAGTGGCGAGACCCCTGATCAGGCGCTCATCGGAAATGTCGCCCCTTCCCGCGAGCCCGAGCAGGACGCCCGGCAGCACGCCCGCGCCGCCCGCGGTGGGCGCGGCCACGATGACGCCCATTGCGGCGTTCACTTCCTGCACCGCCAGCGCGTTGGCCAGCACGTCGGTGAAGAGCGTACCTGAGAGGGGACCGGTCAGCCGGTTGAGCTTGGCGGCATCGCCGCCGACGAGCCCGCTGACGCTGTGCAAGTCGCCGGGAAGTCCCCGTGCCACGGCGCCGCGCATGACGGTCAGCGCGCGGCCGAGCCCGGCCTCGAGTTCCGCCCGTGTCCGAAGCCCTTCGGCCGCTTCCTCGCGCAGCGCCAGCTCCCCGAGCGAGCATCCCGCCTCGACCGCGCGCGTCACCGCATCGTTCAGCGACTCCATCAGCCGTCCACCCTTCCGATTGCGCGCACGCTCTGGACCCGTGGCAACGCGAGCAGTGCCGCCAGGGCCTCCGCGCCGACCGGCTCGTCCAGTTCATAGATGTGGATGGCGTTCCCGCCCTTCTGCCGACGTGACACCTTGATCGTGGCGATGTTGCCTCCCTGCGCGGCCAGCGTGGTGGTGATCGCGGCCACGGCACCCGGCTGGTCCACCGCGACGATGACCAGCGTCGGCAGCGTGCCGGCGATCTCGACGGGGAAATCGTCGATGGCGGTGATCAGGATCCGTCCCGCGCCGATCGAGGACCCGACGACGGTCACCTGGCGCTCCCCCTGCCATAGCGTCAGTCGCGCGGTGTTGGGGTGGTGGTCCCCGCGGAGCTTCGCGTTCCGGAAGGTGACCTCGAGGCCGGCCGAGGCGGCCAGTTCGACGCTGTCGCGGAGCCGCTCGTCGTCGGGCCGGAACCCGAGCAGCCCGCCGGCGAGGGCGCGATCGGTGCCGTGGCCCTGGCCGGTGCGCGCGAACGACCCGTGCAGCTCGACGAGCGCCCGGTCGGGCTGGCCCCCGAGCAGTGCCCGCGCGAAGAGCCCGATACGGCAGGCCCCCGCCGTGTGAGACGACGAGGGCCCGACCATGACGGGTCCGATGATGTCCAGGAGTGAGATCATCTGTTCAGAGCAGTTCCACCTGCTGGATGTCGCCGAGGGACAGGGCGATTTCCGTGTCCTCGACCCCAATCGGCCGCAAGTAGACCTCGTGGGCCGCGATATGGGTGTCGAGCGAGGTCGGGACGCCCACCACCTCGGTCGCGCCGCCCAGGGTGATCCGGACGGGCTGCTCATGGTCCCCTGCGTACCCCAGCAGGCTGACCACTTCTTCGTATTTCATTTGCGCCTCCGGGCCGGGGTCACCGTCAATGTAGGACCCCGGCCGGAGGCTCGCCAGCGGCGGGCCCCGCTAGGGCATGGGCGCCGGTGCCGAGGCGGGCAGATGTTCGTAGATGTACTCGGTCAGCAGCGTCCGGAGGTGCCGGGTCGTGTTTCCGCCGAAGATGCCGTGATTGCGGTTCGGATACGACATCATCGTGTACTGCTTGTTGGCCTTCACGAGGGCGTTCTGCAGCGCCTCGGTGTTCTGGTAGTGGACGTTGTCGTCGCCGGTGCCGTGTACCACCAGGAGATCGCCGGTGAGCTGGCCGGCGTAGGTCAGCGGCGAGCCGCGCTCGTACCCGGCCGCGTTCTCCTGCGGCAGGCCGTTGTACCGCTCGGTGTAGATGTTGTCGTAATACTTCCAGTGAGTCACCGGGGCCACGGCGACTCCCATGCGGTACACGTCGTTGGCCTGGAAGAGGGTGTTGAGGGTCATGAAGCCGCCGTAGCTCCAGCCCCAGATGCCCATCCGGGTGGAGTCCACGTAGCCCCAGCGACCGATGGCCCGTGCGGCGGCCGCCTGGTCCTGGGTCTCGATGACGCCCATCTGGCCGTAGATGACCTTGCGGAAGTCCCGACCGCGCGCGCCGGTGCCCCGGTTGTCCACGCTGGCCACGAGATACCCCTGCTGGGTCAGCATGGCGTGCCAGAGCCAGGTGCTCCCGCCCCAGCTGTCCATGACCGTCTGGGATCCCGGTCCGCCGTACACGTAGAAGAGCACCGGGTACTTGCGCTTCGGGTCGAACCCCGGCGGCTTCATGATCCAGCCGTTGAGCGACACCCCGCCGCCGATGTCCACGGAGAAGAACTCGGCGGGACCGGTCCGCAGCGCGGCGACCCGCTCCTTCAACTGGGTGTTCGCCACCAACACACGCAGCGACTGGTGCGAGGGCAGCGCCACCAGCTCGGTGGTCCAGGGCTTCCCGAACGACGACCAGTTGTGGAGCGCGTACGCGGCGTTGGGGGACATGTTGTACGCGTGCACCCCGGCCTGTCCCGCGGGAGTCAGGCGCACCGGCCGGCCGGTGCCGTCCAGCCGCGCGCGGTAGAGGTACCGCTGCGACGGGTTCTCCGGCGAGGCACTGAAGTAGAGCCAGCCCCCCTTGGTGTCCACCGACGAGACGCCGAGGACGTCGAAGGCGCCCGGCGTGAGCAGTCGGACGTCGGAGCCGTCGCGGGACACGGAATAGGCGTGGTTCCATCCGTCCCGCTCGCTGGTCCACAGGAAGCGCTTGCCGCCGTCCAGCCAGGTCAGGTCGTCCACCGTCTCGACCCAGGTGCTGTCCTGGTCCACGAAGACCGTCCGGACGGCGCCCGTACCGGCGTTGGCGATGAGGAACTCGTTGGTGTTCTGGAGCCGGTTGAGCCGCTGGACCCACACCTCGCTCGAGTTGTTCGCCCAGTCCATGCGCGCGAGGTAGTTGTTGCGCGGGTCGCCGGGGATCTGGAGCCAGAGGGTGGCGCCCCCCGTTGCGGCCACGACGCCGATGCGCGCGGCGGAATTGGCCTGCCCCGCCTTCGGGTACTGCACCGGCTTGGTGAACGAGTAAAGCGAGTCGGTGTTGTCGATGAGGTCGAAATCCCGCACCTCGTCGGCGTTGAGCTGCCAGTAGGCGATCGACGCGCCGTCGGGGCTCCAGCGCCAGCCGTCCTGAAGGCCGAGTTCCTCCTCGTAGACCCAGTCGAAGGTGCCGTTGATCATGGTGCGCGAGCCATCCATGGTCAGCTGCGTGATGGCGCCCGAGGCGAGATCCTCCACGTAGAGGTTGTTCTCGCGGACGTAGCCCGCGCGCCGGCCGTCGGGGGAGAACTTCGCGAACATGAGGGTCGAGGGCTGCGCCGGCCCGCCGAGTTTGTGAAGCCGGCCGCTGGCGAGCTCGTACATCCAGTAGTCGCCACGGGAGTTGGTGCGCCAGACCGGCTTCGAATTGGTGAAGATGAGCACCGTGCCGAGGTCGGGCGACCAGCTGTACTCCTCGATGTCGAGGGGGACGGAGTCACCCGCGGGCACGAGCGCGGTGGCGCGGACCAGGACGGAGCGGGTGCCGGTGCGGGTGTCGTGCCGGACAATGTCTCGGCCCTTGCCGGAGTCGGCGGGGGCCTCGAGGGTCGTATACGCCGACCCGTCGCCGAGCCAGCGCGAAGGCCCAGAGGACTGCGGACGGAAATCCGGCGAGGCGAAGATCCGGTCCACCGTCAGGACGGCGGGGTCGGCCGGGGGCGCCTGCGGCGCCTGGGCCTCGACGGCCGCGGAGCCAAGGACGAGAACCGTGACGAACGGCATGAGCGTTCTGTGGATGTTCACGGGACACCTGGACATGAAGTGGAGTGCATGAAGCCGCCTCGGAATTTTCACTCTGGGTGATCGGTCCGGCTACCGCTCGCGGAGCACCCGCGCGAGGAACCGCCCGGTCTCGCTGTCGCGGACCCCGGCCACCTGTTCCGGCGTCCCCTCGGCCACGACGAGCCCGCCGCGGTCCCCTCCCTCGGGGCCGAGGTCGACGATCCAGTCGGCCGTCTTGAGCACGTCGAGGTTGTGCTCGATGACGACGACGCTGTTGCCCTTGTCCACCAGCCGGTGCAGGACCTCGAGCAGCAGCCGCACGTCCTCGAAGTGCAGCCCGGTGGTCGGCTCGTCGAGGATGTACATGGTACGCCCGGTGTCGCGCTTGGCAAGCTCGGTGGCGAGCTTGACCCGCTGCGCCTCGCCGCCGGAGAGCGTGGTGGCCGCCTGGCCGAGGTGGATGTAGCCCAGCCCGACGTCGTTGAGCAGCTCCAGCTTGTCGGCGATCCGGCGCTGGCTCTCGAAGAAGTCGAGCCCCTCCGCGACCGTGAGGTCGAGCACCTCGGCGATGCTCCGGCCGCGGTAGCGCACCTCGAGCGTCTCCCGGTTGTACCGGCGTCCCTTGCACACCTCGCAGGGCACGTAGACGTCGGGAAGGAAGTGCATCTCGATCTTGACGAGCCCGTCGCCCTGGCAGGATTCGCAGCGCCCGCCCTTCACGTTGAAGGAAAAGCGCCCGGGGCCGTAGCCGCGGATCTTCGCCTCCGGAAGCTGGGTGAAGAGCTCGCGAATCGGCGTGAAGAGCCCGGTGTAGGTGGCAGGGTTGGACCGGGGTGTCCGTCCGATCGGGCTCTGGTCGATCTCGATGACCTTGTCGATCTGGTCGAACCCCTCGATCCGGTCGTGCTCGCCGGGCACCACCCGCGCGCGGTAGAAGTGCCGGGCCATGGAGCGGTAGAGGATGTCGGTCACGAGGCTCGACTTGCCGGACCCCGACACGCCGGTGACCGCCACGAAGAGGCCGAGCGGAAGCTCCACCGTGAGGTCGCGAAGGTTGTTGGCCCGCGCCCCCACGATGCGCAGCCGTTTCCTGGGGTCCGCCTCCCGGCGCACGGCCGGCACGGGAATTCGGAGCTCACGCCGGAGGTAGCGGGCGGTGAGCGAGGTCGGATGGGCCAGCACCTCGTCTACCGTCCCCTCCGCCATCACCTCGCCGCCGAAGCGCCCGGCGCGGGGGCCGAGGTCGATGACGTGGTCCGCGGCGCGGATGGTCTCCTCGTCGTGTTCCACCACGATGACGGTGTTGCCGAGGTCTCGCAGGCCGCGGAGGGTACCGAGCAGGCGTTCGTTGTCCCGCTGGTGCAGGCCGATGCTCGGCTCGTCGAGGATATAGAGGACGCCCACGAGGCGGGAGCCGATCTGGGTGGCCAGCCGGATCCGCTGCGCCTCCCCGCCTGAGAGGGAACCGGCGGCGCGGCCGAGCGTGAGGTACTCCAGCCCGACGTCGCGAAGGAACCGGAGCCGGTCGCCCACTTCCTTGAGGATCGGGCCCGCGATGTCGGGATCGAGGCCCGACTTGCCGGGTGCGCGGAGAGGCAGGCCCTCGAAGAACTCGACCGCCTTCTCGACGGAGAGGTCCACGACGTCCCCGATGCTCTTCCCCTGGACCAGTACGGCGAGACTCTCCGGCTTCAGCCGGCGCCCTGCACAGGCCGGGCAGGGCTGCTCCACCATGTATTCCTCGAGCGCGGTCCGCGCGGCGTCGCTGGCGGTCTCGCGGTACCGGCGCTCGACGTTGAGGAGCACTCCCTCCCACTCGCTCTCGTAGTCGCCCTTTGACGAGCCGCGCCCCTCCACCTGGAACTTGAACTTCCGGCCGGGCAGCCCGAACAGCAGCCCCTCGCGGGCTGCCTCGCTGTGCGCGCTCCAGGGCGCGGCCAGGTCGAACTTCAGCGCCTTGGCCAGGGTCGGGAGGACCACCTTCCGGAGATACCCGGTCGGCTCCCCCCACGGGAGGATGACGCCTTCGAGAATCGAAATTCGCGGATCGCCGAGAATCAGTTCCGGCGTGACCGTCCTCCGGGTGCCGAGCCCGTGGCAATCCGCGCAGACGCCGAACGGTGAATTGAAGGAGAACTGCCTCGGTTCCAGCTCCGGCATGGACAGCCCGCAGGTCGGGCAGGCAAACCGTTCGGAGAACGTCACCGACGCTGGCGCGCTTCCCCGCTTTCCCGCTTCCCCGCCGTGCTTGACCACCTCCACGACCCCATCCGCCACCTTCAGCGCCGTCTCGATCGAGTCGTTGAGGCGCCCGCGGTCCGCCGCACGGACGACCAGCCGGTCCACCACCACGGCGACGTCGTGGTTCTGGCGCCGGTTGAGCTTGGGCATCGCGGCCAGGTCGTAGGTCTCGCCGTCCACCCGGGCGCGAACGAACCCGCGCTTCTGGATGTCCTCGAAGAGATCCCGGAACTCACCCTTTCGGCCCCGGACCAGCGGCGCGAGCACCTCGATGCGCGCCCCTTCCGGCCAGGCGAGCACGGCGTCCGTGATCTGGCTGGCGCTCTGCCGCTCCACCGGACTGCCGTCGTTGGGGCAATGGGGGACGCCGGCGCGGGCCCAGAGGAGCCGGAGGTAGTCGTACACTTCCGTGACGGTGCCGACGGTGGACCGTGGGTTGTGGCCGGTGGACTTCTGCTCGATGGAGATGGCGGGCGAGAGGCCCTCGATGACGTCCACGTCGGGCTTTTCCATCAGCCCGAGGAACTGCCGGGCGTAGGCCGACAGCGACTCGACGTAGCGCCGCTGGCCTTCGGCGTAGATCGTGTCGAAGGCGAGCGAGGACTTGCCCGAGCCGGAGAGCCCCGTGATGACCGTGAGCCGGTTCCGGGGGATGGTGACGGAGATGCCCTTGAGGTTGTGCTCGCGGGCGCCCCGGACCACCAGGAATTCTTCTGCCATAGCCATGGAGGATACCCCGGAACGCCACCGGGATTCAACTCTCCCGCTGGGATGCCGGAAGGCCGGCCGTTCCCTTTTGCGCTGCCCCTAGGCACTTTTCTTCATTCCGGGGTTCGTGAACCCCTTCCCGCTTCCCCGCTTCCCCGCCTTCAATGCGCCGTTCGAGACACAGCAGAACCAGTGGTCGCCAGCAGGCCCTGGGAGACCTCTTCGCCCCCGACACCCTCGAGGGCGATCCGACGCCCCGGGCGGCGGACGCCAGCTTTCCCCTGCGCCCGTTCGCCGCGGAAATCCCGCAGGCCACCGGGGTGGACCCCCACGCCGAGGCGCCGGAGACCGCGGCGGAGCGCCTCCTGCGCCTGGCCCGCGAGTCGGCGGGCAAGGGCCGCCGTGCCGAAGCGGAGGAGCTCTTCCGAGAGCTCCTGGAACTCGAGCCGGGTCACCTGGCCGGCCGGACGGAAGTTGCGCGGCTCCACGAACGCCATGGCGTCGAGGACGAGGCTTACCGCCACTTGAGCGAGGCGGTGCGGCTCTGCCCCGATCAGGCCGAGCCGCTGGTCGCTCGGGGCGCCTTTCTCGCCCGGCTCAAGCGCCACCCGGAGGCGGAGGCGGACCTGCACCGCGCGCTGCGCCTTGCCCCGGACGACGCCGACGCCCATTTCGAGTTGGGATTCGCGCTGTGGCGGAAGGGCGTAGCGCTGGAGGCGGCGGAGCACCTCCGGCGCGCCGCGGAGCTGGCGCCCGGGCGGGCCGATGCGGAGCACTACCTCGGGGAGTCGCTGCACCAACTGGGGGATGACGTCGGGGCACTGGCCGCGCTCGAGCGCGCGGCGGCGCTCGATCCGGGCAATCCCAAGTCGTTCCAGCTGATGGGGCGGGTGCTCGACCGGCTGGGACGTCCGGAGGAGGCTCGCGAAAAGTACCGCCGGGCCCGCGAGGCGGCGCCGCGGTGATCGAGGTCGTCGTGGAAGACCTCGCGTTCATGCCCGTGGACGCCGTCCTGCGCCCGGCCAGCGACACCCTCGACCCCGTCGCCTCCGTCTCGAGCCGCATGGACCAGTTGGCCGGCCAGGCGTTCGCCGAGGAGCGTCGCGTCCAGTCGGCCATGGAAATCGGCTCGGCGGTCGTGACGGGCTCCGGTGACCTCGCCGCCCAGTTTGTGATCCACACCGTCATCCGCGGAGACCAGTCGAACGCCACCCGGGACACCGTGCGGCGTGCGCTCACCTCGGCTTGGCAGCGCGCGGCGGCGTGGGGCCTGGACCGGATCGCCGGCCCGCCGATCGGCGCCGGCGCCGGCCAGCTCGGGCTGGCGGACGCGGCGGAACTGATGGCGGAGACGTTTACTGCGCATTGCCGCAGCGGGCGACCGCCCACTTCGCTCCAGATCGTCGCAGAGCGCGACGAGGAGCGCGAGATCATCGAGGCCGCGATCCAGCGGGTCGGGCGCTGAAGCGGAAGTATCTCGCTGCCGTGCTGGTGTCGGCCTGGGTCTTCGCGCTCGGCTGGCTCGTGCTGCGCGAGTATCGCCCGGCGCCGGGGGAGGAGTCCTCCGCAACCACGACCGTGCGGCTGCCGCCGACGACCACCTTCTACGCCCTCGAGGCCGGCGACGCGCAGGTGGGCTTCCGGTCCGTCTCCACCGACACGCTGGCGAACGGCATCCGGGTGACCTCCCGCTTCGACGCGGACGTTCCCCTCCCGGTCGTCCCCCGACGGGTCTTGACGACCACCGAGGCGTTGTATGACCGGGGGCTTGGGTTGGTGGGGTTCACCACCTCGGTGAGCGGCGAGGGTGGGCAGCAGTCTCTCGCTGCCACCATGCAAGGCGACAGCGTACTGACGGTGGTGATCACTGGACGGGGGCAGCCGCGGCCCGACACCGTGGAGGTGAGGCTTCCCGCCGGCGTCCTCCTGCCCGATGCCGTCCCGATCCGACTCGCGTCGCGGGCAGGCCTCAAGACGGGCACCACCACCTCCGTGGCTGTCCTGGACCCGGTCGAATTGACCGTCGGTGTCTGGGACATCCGGATCGGGGCCGAAAGCACCATCGTGGTGGCCGACAGCGCGGTGATGGACTCCGCGTCGGGCCGGTGGGCCCCTGCCGGGCTCGATACGCTCCGGGCGCTCCGCGCCGACTGGGTGGAGTACGGGATGCCGGTCCGGGCGTGGATCGACATCGGGGGCGCCGTGATCGAGAAGGAGACGCCGCTCGGACTTGCAGAGCGCCGCGGACCCTACGAAGTCGTCAACTCGGGGTATCCACGCCGACGTCCGCGCAATGTGCAGGCGGCGCCGCTCGAAGTCTCGACGGCGGAGCCGGCCGCCGCCGCTCCCGGCCGCATGACGCTGGGCGCCGTTGACTTGCGGCTCGCCGCCCCGAGACTCGTCACACCCTGGCAGGATGTCGTCCAAGGCGGGCTCGCCTCACGGGCGGGCTCTCCCGCCGTGAACCGGGCGTCAACGCCGCGCCCCGATTCAGTGGCGGCACGGTTGCCGACCGGCCCGCTTCCGGCCCGGATCGTGGTGGACACCCGCCGCATCGCGGGCAGCGACACGGCGGGCCCGGCGGACCAGGTGCGGCGGCTCGCGGTCTGGGTGGCGGCGAGCATCCAGGCGGGCCAGCCGAACCTCGGAGGGCCGCTGCAGACGTTGCTCAAGCGGCGCGGCGACAGCTCCGACCGCTCCGAGCTGTTCGTCGCAATGGCGCAGTCCCTCGGGATTCCGGCCCGGCAGGTCGTCGGGCTGCTTTCCACTGGCGGCCCGCTCCGGTACCGGGCGTGGGCGGAGGTTTGGCTCGGCGCCTGGATGCCGGTGGACCCGACGCTTGGCCAGGCACCGGCGGACCCTGGGCACTTCCGGCTCCTGGTCGACGCCACGGCCCGGCCCACGACCGTCATTCCCATGCTCGGGGCGGTACGCCCCGCGATCACCACCACGGCGACGGCCCCATGATCCAGCTGCGCGATCTCTCCAAGAACTACGGCCGCTTCACCGCGGTGGACCGCCTCACGCTGGAGGTCCCGAAGGGCGAGCTGTTCGGATTCCTCGGGCCGAACGGCGCGGGAAAGACGACCACGCTCCGGATGATCGCCGGCATCCTGCAGCCGACCGGCGGCTCCGTGACGATCGGCGGGGAGGACATTCACCGGGACCCCGAGGCGGCCAAGGCCAAGCTGGGGTTCGTCCCCGACCGGCCGTATGTGTACGAGAAGCTCACGGGGGCGGAGTTCCTGCGGTTCGTGGCGGCGCTCTACGGGCAGGAGGGCTCCGCGGTGGAGCGACGGATGGACGAACTGCTCGAACTGTTCGAGCTGACGCCGTGGAAGGACGAACTCACCGAATCATATAGCCACGGCATGCGGCAGAAGCTGCTGATCTCGAGCGCCCTGGTCCACCGGCCGGAGGTGGTGGTGGTGGACGAGCCGATGGTCGGTCTCGACCCGAAGAGCGCCCGGACGCTCAAGGACCTCCTGCGCGCGTTCGTCGCCCGAGGCGGGACGGTGCTGATGAGCACGCATACGCTCGAGGTGGCCGAGGCGATGTGCGACCGCATCGCAATCATCCACCACGGCCGCCTCGCGGCGTCGGGCACGATGGAGGACCTCCGCCGGGAGACGGCCTCCGAGGGGATGACGCTCGAGCGGCTCTTCCTCAAGCTCACCGGCGGCGAGGTGCCGAGCTCCCTTTCGGGGATGTTCGATGACTGAGTCGGCGGCGGCGGCAACGACGCGGCAGGGTCCCCCACCGCAGCCGGGGCTGTGGACGCTGCTCTCGCCGAAGTGGCGGACGGCGATGGCCCGGGTGCGCCAGGAGCGCTCAGGCGCCGGGATGCGCCTGCTGCTGCTGGCGCTGGTCGGCTTCGGCTTCTGGTCGGCGGTGTTCGGCGTGTCGTACCGGGTCTTGAAGTACTTCCAAGGGGTCCCGGAAATTGGCACCCTGGTGGCGACGAAGCTCCTCGCGGTGCTCCTGCTCACCTTCCTCGGTGTGCTGCTCCTGTCGAACATCATCACGGCGCTCTCCACCTTCTTCCTGGCGTCGGACCTCGACCTGGTGGTCGCGGCGCCGGTGGACTGGCTCCGGGTGTACGTCACCAAGCTGGCCGAGACGACGGTCCACTCCTCCTGGATGGTGGCGCTGGTGGCGGTGCCGATCTTCACCGCCTACGGGATGGTGTTCGACGGGGGGGCGCTGTATCCGCTGATCGTCATTTCTGCGCTGATCCCCTTCCTCGTCATGCCGGCGGTGCTGGGCACGCTCCTCACCCTCCTCCTGGTGAACATCTTCCCGGCCCGCAAGACTCGCGATCTCCTCACGCTGGTGGCGGTCGGAGCGGTGGGCGGCGTCGTACTCCTGCTGCGGCTCATCCGGCCGGAGCAGCTGGCGCGGCCCGAAGGGTTCCGCAACCTGCTCGACTACTTCTCGATGCTGCAGGGCCCGACCAACCCGTTCCTCCCGAGCGAATGGGCGGCGGATATGGTCATGAACTGGCTGCTGCGCATCGGGGACCCGCTGCCCATCCTGCTCCTCTGGACCACGGCGGGGGTCCTCGGCGTGGTCGGCTCGGCGCTGCACCAGCGGTACTACCTGTCGGGATACAGCAAGGCGCAGGAGGGGAAGGACACCTTCGTGCGCGGGGGAGCCTGGGAGCGCGCGCTGGCGCCGTTCCTCCGCACCGCGGGGCCGGCGCGGCGGGAGTTCATCCTCAAGGACCTCCGGCTCTTCTTCCGCGACACCACGCAGTGGAGCCAGCTCATCCTGCTGGCGGTGCTGCTCGCGGTCTACGTGTTCAACATCCAGACGCTGCAGCTCTTCTCGGGCGAACAGGTGCCGGTCTTCTTCGTGACCCTGGTGGTCTTCCTCAACCAGGGGCTGGCGGGGTTCGTACTCGCGGCCATCGCGGCGCGGTTCATCTTCCCCGCCATCTCGCTCGAAGGGCGCGAGCTCTGGCTGCTGAAGTCGAGCCCGCTCGACCTGCGCGCCATGTTCTGGAGCAAGTACTTCATCGGGACCCTCCCGCTCATGGTGGTGGCGCTCACGCTGACCATCGTGACGAACACCCTCCTGCAGGCCAGCGCCTTCATCATGCTGATGAGCGTGCTCACGATCACGATGTACACGCTCGCCGCCAGCGCACTCGCGCTCGGACTGGGCGCGCTCTTCCCGCAGTTCGGCACCGAGAACGCCGCGCAGATCCCGACCAGCTTCGGCGGGCTCGTCTTCATGATGTCGAGCCTGAGCCTCCTGGCGCTGGTCATCGTCATCGAGGCGATGCCGGTGGCCAGTTACCTGCGCACCATCGCCGCCGGCGGCGACCCGGGCTGGAGCACCGAGGTCGTGGTCAGCATGCTCGTGGTGGCCGCGCTCTGCGCCGCCTCCACGATTCTCCCACTCCGCATCGGGCTCCGCCGGCTGCAGGAGCTCGAACTGTAGGCATCGCTCGACGGCCCACCCGCACTTCTTCGGAGATGTATCATGACACGCCTCTGCCTTTCGCTCATCATCGCCCTCACCGTCGGTTCTGCGTCGGCAGCCACCGCCCAGCAGACGACCACCACGACCCCCACAGAGCAACTCGCCGCCATGGACGGCCGCACGCCGGTGCCGCTGCTGCCGATGATGGCCAACCACCAGAAGCAGAACATGCGGGACCACCTGGTCTCCATCCAGGAGATCATTGCGGCGCTCGCCGTGCGAGATTTCGCCGGCGTCGAGAAGGCGGCAGCCCGGATCGGTTCCTCGCCACAATCGGCGATGATGTGCTCCCACATGGGCGCCGGGGCCGCCGGGTTCACGGATCAGGGGATGCTCTTCCACCAGACCGCCGACCAGATCAGCGAGGCGGCGAAGCGCGGAGACATGGATGCCACCATGCAGGCCGTGTCGAACACGCTGAAGACCTGCACCACCTGTCACGCCACGTACCAGCAGGACGTCGTCGACCAGGCCACCTGGGAGGCCGCCACGAAGATGCAGGCGCCGACCCACGCGCCCCCAAGCAAGCCATAGCGCCGTCGCCCGTGCCCATGCTTCGATCGCGCCCCGGCCCACCGTGCCGGGGCGCGACGCGTCTGGGGATTCGACGCCCGTGCGTCCCCGCCGGCGACGACCTCCGGTAACGCGCCCCACCCCGCAGATTCGCGGTACCGATCCCCACAATCTCCACTCCTACCTTGGGCGCGCCGTCACACTGGCGCTCGCAATGGGCGCCCGCCCATTCCCCAAGGAGGCCCCATGTTCCCCAGGCGAAAGCTGGCCGCGCTCGCGCTGCTGGCCGCGGCGGTCGGCTGCACCGACCACGACCCACCCTCACCCACCGGGCCCGACGGAGCCGGCGCGGGGCCGGAAACGGTTGCGCCCGCCCCTGGCGGGTCCGCCGAGGCGAACCGGCTCGAGCGACAGGCCCGGCGTCTTGCGCGCGCGCTCGACGACCCGGACTTTCGGCAGTACCTCCGGGCCCAGCTGCAGGAGTCCCCGGCCGTGGAGCACAAGCTCCACTTTCAGCGGCTCCTCTCCAGGAATGGTGGGCGCGCCCTCGGCGCGATGTCCAAGGCCGACGGCGAGGCGGAATCCGTCGTCATGTCCGAGGCGACGGCCGGCCTCACCGCGGAGCTCTACTTCCCGGTCCCGGGTCACCTCGAGCGGTGGGACGGCGGCACGAACCTGCTGGTGGCGACCGCCATCGGTGACCGGGATGTCCCGGTCGCCTACGACACGCGCGGCAGGCGCGTGCTGCTCGACCCGGCGCGCCCGCCCGACATCCCCGTGCTGGCGCTGGTCCCGCTGGAAACGGACTTTGATGCCCCCTCGGGCCCGCAGGGCGCCATCTGCGACCTGCTCACCTGCGGCGGGGACGGCAACGGCCAGGGTGGAGGGGGCGGGAGCGGGACTGGGGGAACGGGGGGCACCTTCAGTCCGCCGGGCCAGTCGCTCTACCTGACGAAAGCCCAGTTTGTGGACACGTTTGAGGGTTGGTTGAAGGGCAATCCCGAGTTTGAGCTGCATGTGCTCGGACCGATGAGCTCGACCGACACGGCGACCATGGTGTCCTTCCAGTGCGTCGGGGAACATGCGCCGGCGGGATATCAGTGGGACATGAACAGCACGAGCTGGAGCAGCACAGCCGGCGTCAAGGTGTTCACCCAGGCGCAGATGGACGCCATGAACCTGGCATTCCCCGGCAAGTCCTACCTCATCCTCGCGCTGGAGGACGACGACACCGCCTGTGAGATCAAGACCGACGAAGACCGCTTCGGCGCCGCCCTGGAAGCGCTCAAGAGCGCGTACCAGAGCTATATCGGCCTCAAGGACATCAAGGTCGTGACCCCGGGCGGCATCGTCCGGATCGTCGTGGCCGCCAAGAGCGGGGCGAATCTCATCACCGCCGTCGCGAACCTGATCAAGACCAACGACGACCTGATCGGGATCGCCATGGCAGATTCGGTCCTCGGACGGACCAGCCCGGTGGGCCACTGGGCGGTCATGCAGGGAAAGACGAAGGTCAACGGCTGGCTCAATCTCGAAATGCGATGACCACTAACGGCGGGGGAGGACCCTCCCCCGCCCCACCCATGGAGTGCAGATGACCGGATCGAGGCTCTGGAGCGTAGCGCTCGTGTGGACCATCGTGATGACGACCGCCCTCATCCCCGGGCTCGCTGCCCAGGGACCGACCTGGCAGCTGTCGGTCGGCGCCGGCCAGACGTGGTTCAGCGGAGGGATGACGGACACGACGAGCACGGACGTCAGCTACACACTGACTCCAACCATCACATGGGCTGCCACCGCCGACCGTTCGGTCGGCGATTTCCGGCTCGGCATCGGGCTCTCCTACCTTTCGGCCCATCTCAAGCTCTCGGGGCCCGACGTGGAGCTGGTGGACCGGAGCCTGGAGGCCCGTGAGTGGACGATCGCGGCACTCGTGACCGTGCGGGTGCTGCGGGTAGGAAAGGGAGGCGCCGGCTTCAGCCTGTCGGCCGGGCCGGCGCTCGGGCTCTGGACCATCACCGGCCTGGACAGCCGGACGACCATCGGCGGCATCGCGGGGCTCCAGTTCGCCGCGCCGATCTCGGAGGGCTGGCGGCTGCTCGCCTCGGGAGGGGGCTCCGTGTCGGGATCACCCTTCGAGTCGACCGACCTCCCCGCCGAGTTCGAGCCATCCACCCTCTGGGGTGGACAGGTCGGGCTCGGCCTGCAGTACGCCTTCTAGCTTCAGGACTTCGGGTCGAGCGCCTGCCCCACCACCAGCGCCACGTGCTGGCGGTGCGCCCGCGTTTCCGCGTCTCCGACCGGCGTGGCTACCTGGGCCTGGATCTTCTTCAGGCTGGCCACCGCCGCGGACTTCGAGACGTGGTCGTACGTGGCGGCGCCCGGGCCGCGCAGCATGGCCGCCAGCTGGGTCACGTACTCGAGCTGGAGATTCTGCCGGATGGTGTTGACGTTGCCACGGGCGTCGGCGGCAAAGACCGCCTCCGTCAGGTCCGACATCATCTGGGCCGCCGAGTACTGGTTGCCGTAGAGTCGTGAATCGGTGAGCCGCGCCTGGGTCTGCGGGGCCAGCAGGAACATCAGCACGCCCCGCTGCGCCGCCAGCACCCGGGCGTGCAGCGCCGGCTGGCCAGGGCCGCTGAACCCGCGGCGGGGCTGCTGGAGCTCGGCCAGCAATGCCGGCGATGCGTTCCACGCGTCCGGCGCGAAGAACTTGGTCCTGAGCAGCTGCATGGCCCGCTGCTGCTCGGCGAGCGGCACCGGCGTGAACGGTGCCGTCGCGCCGGGCTGGCCGTCCACCGCCCGGCTCACATAGACGCCGCCGATGTAGCGCGACGCCACGACCGCGGCGTTCGCCTTATCCCCCGTCACCATGAGGTACGCGGTGCGCAGCGTAGCGTAGTCCTGACCAGGCTTCGGATACCGGCCCCCGATATGCGCCAGCAAAGTATCATCGATGGTGAACCGACCCGCGGCCCACGTCAGTGCGTCGCTGCTGAGGTCCCCGACCATCACGCGCGGGTCGATGCCGCCGGAGGGCGAGCGCATGTCGTCGGCGTCATTGCCGAACGCGAGGTCCGGTTCCGTGGACCGGTTGAGCAGCGCCGCCGTCCGGGCCGCCTCGGCCGCCGGATCGGGAAGCGACGGACGGTAGGCGAACTCAATGGCCCAACGGTCGTACGGTCCGGGCCGTGTGTCGAAGGGCACGGTCTTCCGTGCGCCCGGCTGGGACAGGTTCACCGCGTGGTAGTCCATCACCGACCCCGACACGCCCCGGCTGGCCACGAGGGCAGAATCCTGGAGCTGGGCCGGCGACAGCATCTGGCTCGCCTTCATGTTGTGATTGAGTCCGAGCGTGTGCCCCACCTCGTGCAGGACGAGGCTGATGACGGCCTGCTGGACGAACGCGTTGATTTCGGCGTCCGAGGCGCCCTCCAGCTGCAGCGCTGCGACCCCGAGGAGCGTCTGCTGCTGCATCAGGGACTGGGCGGCGCAGCCGTCCGTGGCTGACTGTTCCGAGAACAGCGCCATGCTCTGACCGGCGACGTCGAACAACTCGGACTGCAGCAGCCGATTGGAGACGAAGATGAACTCCAGCATGATGTCCGCGCCCAGGATCTGGCCGGTCCGCGGATTCGTGAAGCTCGGTCCGTACCCGCCGAAGGGCGGAGTCGGCGACGCCGTCCACCGGAGGACGTTGTACCGCAGGTCGCCGGCGTCCCACGTGGCGGTGTCGGGCTGTTCCTTGACCACGACGGCGTTGGTGAAGCCCGCCGTCTCGAAGGCCTCGTTCCAGCGCAGGACGCCCTCGCGAATGGCGGGCCGGAGCTCGACCGGGGTCGTGTTCTCGATCCAGAAGGTGATCGGCTCCACCGGATCGGAGCGCGCGGCGCCCGGATTCTGCTTGACCAGGTTCCAACGTGTGACCATGTCACGCCACGGGGTGACGCTCGTGGAGGTCAGGTCGGTGACATCGTCGGTAAAGTACCCGACCCGGGGATCCGCATACCGGGGCCGGTAGTCGTTGACGGGCAGTTCGATGAAACTGTGCTGGATCGTGACGCTGACGTTGCGCGGGTCCGTGACTTCTGGTCCCCCTCCGGCGGTCGGCGCCGGGTTCTCGTAGACATAGGTCACGACCACGTCGGTATTCAACGGATACGACTTGATCGACTCGACGCGCGTCTTGCTCTTGCTCAGGCTGCCGAGCGTGAAGCCGGCGCCGGGAGGCGCCCCCGGCCGAGGGGACGGCTTGACCTGCCGGAGCGTTTCGGTGAGGAAGAGGTCGTCCGCCTTGATCAGGTACTCGCCCGTGGCGGTGTCGGTGGCGGCGATCTCGATGGAGGCCAGGACGCCGGGGCTGATGTTGGCGTCGGCGGCCCGGCTCAGCGGACTGGCGGGATTGAAGTAGAAGCTGGTGTTCTGGGTGATGAACTCGATCTTGTTGAAGTTCTTCCGGACGGCGAACACGTTGTTCGGGCCGAACGCACCGCGGAAACTCCCCGCAGGCAGCACACCCTCGTCCGTCACCGAGAAGTAGATGTATTCCTTCCCGACCTGGTCCTTCCGGACCACCATCTGGAGCGCCCCGGTCACCGAATCCTGGTAGATGGTGAAGAGGCCCGGGTACTTGACCGAGGTCTTGGTCAGTTCCGCGAGGGTCTTCGTCGCGGCGGGCTTGTCACCGCCGGGCTTGGCGGCGGCGCCCTGCGCGGGGGCGGGGGCCGGGCTGGTCTTGTTGACCGTGTTGGAGGCGCAGGCGAGCGACAGGACGCTCAGGGATGCAAGGAGGGTTCGGACGATTCCTCGACCTGGCATGTACGGCTCCGCGTGGGGTGGACTGGGGACCGATACCGAACGGAGCGCCATGAGTTCGGGCGCTCCGGGGAAGTGTACCGCTGATTATCGAGACGGGAAGAGGGGCGGGACAGTTTCAGGCGGCGACACGCCCGCCGCAGGAGGCGCAGTAGCGACTGCCGGGGACCAGGTCGGTGCCGCACTTGCCACATGCCGTCGGCGCCCGGAGGGGCTTGCCGCAGGCGGGGCAGAACCGGGCGCCGGCCCCGGCCATGGTGCCGCAGGCGCCACAGACCGCCTCGGTCCCGCCGTCGGACCGGAGTGTCGCCACCCGGGCCGACACCTGCGCCTCGACCCGTGCCTCCAGGTCCCCAGGCGTGGGATCCTCCTCCGCCCGCATCGCCGCCAGCGCCTCGACCGTGTACTTCTGCTTCAGGAACTCGTAGTCGTTGTCGCTGAGCTTGCCCGTCTCCCGGTCGAACTCGATTTCCTTGAGCGCCGCCAACGCCACCCCGCTCCGGGTATCCTCGAGGTCCTCCAGTGCGTCCATGTCGATGGCGTCGGCGGGCCGGGCGCCCGCCGTGGTGAAGACCGGCTCGAAGACCAGCCAGAGCAGCGACAATCCGACGAGCGCCGCGGCGACGACCTCGATCCACATCAGTCCTTGACCTCCGACAGCGCGCGCCGGAGGCGCTCGAGTTCTTCCGGTGTCGCGCCGGCCACCGCCGAGATGTTCACCGCCTCCGTCGCGGCAAGCGAGGGCACCGAGGCCACCTGTCGCTGGCGCCGGAGGATCCACATCGAGAGGAGGCCGATGCCGAGGAGCATCACGAGGCCCGGCACGAAGTAGCCGGCCAGGTTGAAACCCTCTGCCTTCGGCGCCATCAGCGCCTGCTCGCCGTACTGCCGGACGAAGTCCTCGCGGATCTGCTCCGCGGTCAGGCCCCGCTCCCGCAGCGCGACGATGTCGCGATGCAGCGCCGGTGATGTGGTGCAGGTGAAGTCCGTGGTGCGGCAGGTGTAGATGTCGAGGTTGCAGCCGCACTGGCACTTGAGGGTCTTTTCGACGCCCATGATGAGCGCGTCGTTGTCGGCCCCCACCGTCGGGGCGCGCTGCTGCACGGCGTTGGGATTGTAGAGCCGGCCCGTTTCCCCGCCGCCGGGCGCGTCCTGCGGCGCCGCCTGCCCGGGCAGCGCCCCTGCCCCGACCAGCGCCAAGCCGCCCAGCGCCACCTGCCGGAAGAACTCTCGACGTTCGGTCATGGTCGGGGTCATCTCAGGCGTTCTCCGCGCCGACCAGCGTCGCCTCGTAGCCGGCCTGGGTGCGCCGCGTGTCGGCGATCCCGCCGCCGCCTGGCCACATCGTCAAGATGCCGCCGACCACGAGCACCATGCCGGCAAACCAGACCCACCAGACCAGCGGGTTGATGGTGAAGCGGTAGACCGCTTCCTCCGTCCCGTCCACCGATCCGGCGTACACGATATACAGGTCCTCCCGCAGTCCGCTGCGAATGCCGACCTCGGTCGAGGGCTCGAACGTCGGGCGGCCGAAGCTGTCCACGTGCTGTCGCTTTTCCGACTTCATGACGCCGAGCGACTTGCCGTCGTAGTCCACCTGCACCGTGGCGGCCGAGACCACCCGGTTGAGGGCGTTGTACTGGGACACGCCGAGGTGGGTCAGCTTGTAGGTGCCGCCGTAGGGGCTCTGCATCTCGACCGACTCACCGGGCTTGAGCGTGGCCTCCTGGTCGACCCGGAACGCCATGCCGGTGAAGGCGATGAACATCAGCAGGATGCCGACGTGGACGATGTAGCCACCGTACCGCCGCCTATTCCGCGCGATCAGGTTGAAGAGCGCGGGGACGACCGACTCCCCGTGCATCCGGTGCCGCGCCCGCACCCCGCGATAGAACTCCTGGACCACCGTGCCGAGCACGAAGGCGCCGAGCGCGATGGTCATGATCGGGTACATGTCCCGCATGCCGTCGATGAGGACGGCCACGCCGACCAGCAGCCCGAACCCGACCGGCAGCAGGAACTGCCGTTGCAGGTTGCGGGCGGACGCTTTGCGCCAGGCGATGAGCGGGCCGATGCCCGTCAGGGCCAGCAGGAAGAGCCCGAGCGGAACGTTGACCCGGTTGAAGAAGGGGGGACCCACCGTGATCTTGGTGCCCCGCACCGCCTCGGAGAGGATCGGGAACAGGGTACCCCACAACACGGAGAACGCGATGCCGACCAGGGCGAGGTTGTTGAAGAGGAAGGCCGCCTCGCGGCTCAGCATGGACTCCAGTTTCGCGTCCGGCTCGAGCTCGTCCCAGCGGGTGTAGAGCATCGTGAAGCTGAGGACGCCGGCCACCAGCAGGAAGGCCAGGAAGAAGTACCCGACGTTGGACTGCGTGAAGCTGTGCACGCTGGCGATGACGCCCGAGCGGGTGATGAACGTCCCGAAGATGCTGAGCAGGAAGGTCGCCACGATGAGCGAGAGGTTCCACCGCTTGAGCATCCCCCGCTTTTCCTGGATCATGACCGAGTGCAGGAACGCCGTCATCGTGAGCCAGGGGAGGAAGCTGGCGTTTTCCACCGGGTCCCAGGCCCAGTAGCCGCCCCACCCGAGCTCGACGTACGCCCACCACATCCCGAGCACGATGCCGATGGAGAGGAACACCCACGACACCAGCGTCCACTTCCGGATGGCCACGATCCAGCCGCTGTCCAGCCGGCGCCGGAGGAGCGCCGCGATCGCGAAGGCGAAGGGAATGGTGACGCTGATGTACCCGAGGTAGAGCATCGGCGGGTGCATGACCATGCCGATGTTCTGCAGTTGCGGGTTGAGGCCGCGGCCGTCCTCGGGGATGAAGTTCAGCCGCTCGAAGGGATTGGCGGCGAAGATCATGACCAGGACGAAGAACACTACCACGATGTTCGTGACGCCCGCCACGTAGGGCAGGAGGTCGGCGTACCGGCGCGCGGTGATCCACTGGGCGACCGCCGAGAAGCACGCCAGCACCACGGCCCAGAAGAGGAGGGAGCCCTTCTGCCCGGCCCAGAACGCCGACACGATGTAGTAGGTGGGGAGGTTCCGCGAGGTGTAGGCCGCCACGTACTCGATGTTGAAGTCGTGGGCGAAGAGGCCCTTCCAGAGCGAGAGCGACGCGACGAGCAGGGCGGCGGCCAGCGCGTACACCGAACGAATGACGGTGCGCTCGAGGTCAGGGCGGTCCTGCCAACGCCCCGAGAAGGAGAGCACCGCCCCGAACGACCCGATGAGAAACGCGACCCACAGTGCGAACTGCCCGAGGAGTGTCATGGCGCGTCAGGCTGCGGGAGGAGCTTCAGGCGTGGCTTCGTAGCGCGACCCGCACTTGGCGAGAACGTCGGTGGCGTGGAAGACCCCGTCCGCGCCCAGCCGGCCCTCGACCACCACCTCGATGTCGCTGGCGTCCGTAAAGGTGTCCGGCACCAACCCCCGGTAAGTCACGGGGTAGACCTGAGTGCCGTCGGTGACCTGGAAGTCCACCGTCTGCGTCGCGGCGTCTCGGCGGACCGACCCGGGCACCACGCGGGCGCCCATCTTGACGCCGACGTTGTGGAAGGTAGGATCGGCGGAGGCTTTCGAGGCGAGCTCGGTCGGGGTGAGGAAATAGACGCCCGTTTCCTTCACTCCCTGGAACATCAGGAGGCCGACGCTGCCGACGATCAGCACCGCGCCGAAGAGGAACTTGTGGCCAGGCTTCATGGTCCATCTCCCTGCGTGTGGTTGGGATTCCGACTCGACTCCTCAACAATCGATGGACGGCCGCCCCGGAGCAAGTGCCGGGGCACCGCCTAAGGAGATCTTCACGGCTCCCTTCAGGCTCACGAACCCGAGGTTGCGGCCGTCTGGAAGTCCGTCATCATCCGCTCGTGGTCGCCGTATTCCGGCCGGCCCTTCTTCATCTCTGCATCGTAATGACCCAGGAAGTCCTTGTAGGCCTTCTTGAGGGCAGCATCGTCCTTCCTCCACCGGGCCACCGTGCCCTGGATCACGTAGCCGAACAGGTGCCCAGGGTCCTTCTTGAGGAGGGTGTCCGCAATCGCTTCAGCCCCATCCACATCACCGCTGTGCAGCTTCAGCGTTGCAAGATGAAACCGCGCGTCGGCGTCCACCGAATCGAGCTGTTCATACGCCTGGAGCGCCATCGGGGTAAACGTCGTGACCGTCTGCTGGTCGCCCGATTCCGACGCCCGCATGATCCGGTTGTACAACCGGTCGAAGCGCTCACGCGGGGTCATGGTGCTCAGGTCCGGCGGCGTGCCCTCTCCCCCGCCGCCCGCAAAGGGAGCCACCGCTCCGCCCGCACCGACGGGACCCGCCGCCTCCACCGCGCCGCCGCTGCCCTTGACCACGAGTGCCAGGACGGCCACGAGCAGGAGCGCGCAGACCACCGCCGCGACCGCCCACGCCTTCCGCTCGCCGGGCGCGGCCGGAGTGGCCGTTCCGCCACCGGCGCCGCCGGCGGCGGGTGTGCCACACTGGACGCAGAACTTGGCGCCCGCGGCCAGCGGGGCCTTGCAGGAACTGCAAGCGCGGGGGCCGAGGCTGGCTCCGCACTGACGACAGAAGTTCCCTTCGGCGTCAGCGCCGCAGGAGGGGCAACGAGTGTGCTTGGCAGCCATCGGGCAGGGTCCAGGGTATGAGAGTTGGAATCGGTCCAGCGGAAATGTAGCCGGACCGATGGGAGAGTGGCACCGCGCGCTGGTCTATGGACTCAGCAGATGCGGGGCAGCTGGTCGCCGGGAAGCATGTCCACGATCCGCGTGCCGCCGAGCCCCGTTCGGAGGACGACCATGCCGGGGTGCTCACGCACCACGGTGCCGGCGAGGACCGCGTCCCGGCCGAGCGGATGGCTGCGCAGCGCGGCGAGCGCGGCGTCGGCCGCAGCAGCCTCCACGAACGCGACCAGCACCCCCTCGTTGGCCACGTACATCACGTCGAGCCCGAGGAGGTCGCACACCGACGCCACCGGCCCGGGCACCGGCAGCGCCCCGTCCTCGAGCACCACTCCCACCTTCGACGCCGCGGCGATCTCATTAAGCGCGCTCGCCAGGCCGCCGCGGGTCGGGTCGCGCAGCACGTGGACCGCCGGCCCGACCGTTTCGCGCAGCAGTTCCACCAGCGGGAAGAGGGTGGCGGCGTCGCTCTCGATGGCCGCCTCGAAGGCGATGCCCTCGCGCGCCGCCATGATGGCCATGCCATGCGAGCCGATCGGCCCGCTCACCAGCACCGCGTCGCCGACGCGCGCACGGTCCGGCCCAGGGCGGAAATCGGGCCGCAGTTCGCCGATCCCGGTCGTGTTGATGTAGAGCTTGTCGGCCTTTCCCCGCTCCACCACCTTCGTGTCGCCCGACACCACCGGCACTCCCGCCTCGGCCGCCGCCGCCGCCATCGAGGCGAGGACCCGGTCGAGCAACGCCATGTCGAGCCCTTCCTCCAGCACGAATCCCACCGTGAGGCAGACCGGCCGGGCGCCGACCATCGCCAAATCGTTGAGCGTCCCGTGCACTGCCAGCGAGCCGATGTTGCCGCCGGGAAACTCGACCGGGCTCACCACGAAGGTGTCCGTCGAGACGGCGATGTCGCTCCCGTTGACCGGGAGCACTGCCGCGTCTCCCAGCTGCTCCAGGACCGGATTGCCGAGATGGGGGAGGAACCGCTCCTTGAGGAGGGCCGCGCTCATCTTGCCGCCGGAGCCGTGACCCAACTGGATCCGGTCGGCGTCTAGGATCGGCACGGGGCACGATGGACCGCTGCCCAGGGTGGCCGTCATGTCACGACTCCGGGGCCACGGCCGCCCGGTGACGGCCGAAGTTGTAGTACGCGGCGCAGGCGCCCTCCGAGGAGACCATCGGCGCGCCGAGCGGCCGTTGGGGAGTGCACAGGGTGCCGAACGCCGGACACTGGTAGGGCTTGAGGGTACCGCGCAGCACCTCGCCGGCTCGGCACTCCGCCGGCTCGTCCACGGCGATGTCCTCCAACCCGAAGCGGAGCTCTGCGTCGAAGTCCGAAAACTCCGGCCGCAGCACGAGCCCGCTCCGCGGGATCGTCCCCACCCCGCGCCACTTCCGGTCAGCCAGCTCGAAGACCTGGTTGACGAGGTCCTTGGCCGGAGGAGTGCCCGCGCGGCGGACGGCCCGCACGTACTGGTTTTCCACCTCGTGGCGCCCCTCCTCGAGCTGGCGCACCGCGAGGGCGATCCCCTCGAGAATGTCCACAGGCTCGAAGCCGGTCACGACGATCGGCACCTTGTACCGGGCGGCGATCGGTTCGTACTCGGTCCACCCCATCACGCTGCACACATGCCCGGCGGCCAGGAAGCCCTGCACCCGGTTGTCCGGTGCGTCGAGGATGGCGATCATGGCGGGCGGCACCGTCACGTGGGACACCAGCACGCTGAAATTGCCGACGCCCAGCTCCCGGGCCCGGAAGACCGCCATCGCGTTGGCCGGGGCCGTCGTCTCGAAGCCGACCGCGAAGAAGACGACCTGCTTGTCGGGGTGCTTGATGGCGAGTTCGAGTGCGTCGAGCGGCGAATACACCACCCGCACGTCCCCGCCCCGGGCGCGGATCTGCTGGAGGTCGCACTCGCTGCCGGGCACCCGGAGCATGTCGCCGAACGAGGTGAAGAGGACGTCAGGCCGCGCCGCCAGCGCGAGCGCCTTGTCGATCTGCTCCAGCGACGTGACGCACACCGGGCACCCCGGGCCGTGGATCATCTCGACCGCCGGCGCCAGGATCTCGTCGAGGCCCTGCTTCACGATGGTGTGCGTCTGCCCGCCGCACACCTCCATCAACACCCAGCGCCGCGTCGCGGTGTCGAGGATCTGGCGCACCAGGGCGCGGGCGACGGCGGGGTCGCGATACTCGTTGAGGTACCTCATGGCGTCGCCCCCAGCTCCCCCTCGAGCAGGCTCATCTCGCGAAGCATGTCATACGTCCGCTGCGCCTCCTCCTCGTCCACCTTGGAGATGGCGAAGCCGACGTGCACCACCACGTAGTCCCCCGCCTTCACCTCGTCGGCCACGTAGGCGAGGCAGACTTCCCGGCGGACCCCGCCGAAGTCCACGGTGCCCATCGGAAGCCCGCGATCGCCGCGGATGTCCACGATTCGTCCTGGAATGCCGAGACACATGGAACGCCTCCTGGGGTCAGTCCGTCACTGTGCGAGCCGCGCCGCGGCCACCGCCGCCTGGCCGTAGCTGATGGCGCCGTCGTTGGGGCTCAGCCGGCGGGGCCAGAGTACCGTCAGCCCGAATCCCTGCAGCCGCCCGACCATCGAGGCGAGCAACCGCGCGTTCTGGAAGCTGCCCCCGCCGAGGGTGACGGTCCGGATACCCGTCTCCTCCGCGAGGCGCCGCACGACTTCCGCCGCCGCCCACGCCACGCTGGCATGGAAGTCGGCCGCCAGGTCCGCCATGTCGTCGCCGCGCTGGCGCCGGGACCCGATCACGGCCAGCAGGTGCAGCGGGTCGATGATCCAGGCACCGCCGTTGGTCCGCTCCAGGCCCACCCGAATCTCCGAGGCGACCCGCCGTCCCGCAAGCGACTCGAGCTCCATGGCCGCCTGGCCCTCGAACTCCGCCTTGAGCCGAAGTCCGAGCACCGCCGCCGCCGCGTCGAAGAGACGCCCCATCGAGGAGGCCCATGGCGCGTTCACGCCCCGTGTCGCCTGCATCTCCGCCATGGCGCGCTCCGCCTCCTGGACGCCGTCCAGCGCGAGCGCGAATGCCGGGGCGAGGTGCTGGTCCAGCATCAGGTAGCCAAGCGCGGCGCGCCAGGGGTTCCGGGCGGCCAGGTCCCCACCGGGGAGCGGCGCGGGCCGGAGGTGCCCCACCCTTCGGAAGCCGAGCAGGTCGGCCTGGAGAATCTCCCCGCCCCAAACGGTGCCGTCCTCCCCGTACCCCACGCCATCGAACGCGAGGGCGAGCACCGGCCCGGTGCGGCCGTGCTCGGCCATGACCGCCGCGGCGTGGGCGTGGTGGTGCTGCACCGGCGGGAGCACCCGCAATCCCGACTCCCGTGCCACGCGGGTCGAGAAATATCCGGGATGCAGGTCGTGGACGACCGCTTCCGGCTCGATGCGGAAGAGCGCCTTGAACCGATCCAGCGACGAGTGGAAGTGCTCAAGCGTCTCGAGGTTCTCGAGATCCCCGATGTGCTGGCTCACGAACGCCCGGCGGCCGTGCACGAGGGTGAAGGTGTTCTTGAGGTGCGGCCCCACCGCCAGGAACGGCACCGGGCTCGGCACCGGCAGGTCGAGCGGGAGCGGGGCATAGCCGCGCGCGCGCCGAAGGAGGACGGGCCCCGCGGAAGTCGGGCGAACGACCGAGTCGTCGTAGCGGGACACGATGTCACGGTCGTGAAGGAGGAAGCCGTCGGCGATGCCGGCGAGCCGGGCGAGCGCCTCCTCGTTTCCGGTGGCGATCGGCTCCTCGCTCACGTTGCCGCTGGTCATCACGAGCGGGCGGCGCACCCGGTCGAGCAGCAGGAAATGCACGGGCGTCGTCGGGAGCATCACCCCCACCCACCCGAGCCCGGGCGCGACGCCGGCCGCCAGCGGCCCCCCCTCATGGCGCTCCAGCAGCACGATCGGTCGCTCGGGGGAGGCGAGCAGCTCGGCCTCCGCGGCCCCGACATGCCCGAGCAGCGCCGCCTCCTCCAGCGTGCGGACCATGACCGCGAGCGGCTTCGCCTCCCGCCGCTTGCGCTCGCGCAGCAGCGCCACGGCGCGCTCGTCCGTGGCGTCCACCGCCAGCTGGAAGCCGCCGACCCCCCGCACCGCGAGGACCCCTCCGCCGACAAGGACGAGCGCCGCTGCGGAGAGCGCCTCGTCCGCTCCCGCCGTCCGCGACGCGCCGTCGGCCGCCGCGAACCAGAGCCGCGGCCCGCAGGAGAAGCAGCTGTTCGTTTCCGAGTGATACCGTCGACTGCCAGGCGATTCATACTCCGCGCGGCAGTCGGGGCACTGGGCGAAGGCCGCCATGCTTGTCCGCTCGCGGTCGTACGGCATGGCGTGGATGACCGTGAAGCGCGGTCCGCAGTCGGTGCAGGTGATGAACGGGTACTCGAACCGGCGGTTGGCGGGATCCCGCAACTCGGCTTCGCAGGCGGCGCAGACCGCGACGTCGGGGGAGACCGGCTGCCGTTGGTCGGGCTGGTCCTGGCTCGCCTCGATGGCGAAGCCGCTCAGCCCCCGGGCCGCGCGGCGCTCGACCTCGACCCGTTCGATCCGCGCCAGAGGAGGCGCCTCGAGCTCGAGCGCGTCAAGAAACTCCTGCAGGGCGGCCGCCGCTCCCTCAAGCTCGATCCGCACCTCGCCGGCGGCGTTCAGCACCCATCCGTCGAGCTGGTGTCGCACGGCCAGGCGGTGCACGAAGGGGCGGAAGCCCACCCCCTGCACGACGCCCGTGACCCGTACGGCGAGCCCCTCCCGGTCGCTCAGACCGAGGCGGGGCGCCGAGCCAGCTGCCGGAGAAAGTTGAACCACTCGTCGAGCCCCTCGCCCGTGAGGGCGGATGTCCGGAAAAATTGCAGGTCGGGGTTGACCTCGCGCGCGAAGCCGAGCGCCTGCTCGACATTGAACGGGACATAGGGCAGGAGGTCGGTCTTGGTGAGCACCGCGTACCGCGCCTGCCGGAACACCTTCGGATACTTGAGTGGCTTGTCCTCGCCCTCGGTGACCGAGAAGAGCACCACCTTGGCGTCCTCCCCCAGGTCCCAGCTGGCGGGGCAGACGAGGTTGCCGACGTTCTCGACGAAGAGCAGGTCGGTCGCCGCCAGGTCGATGGCCTCGAGCGCGGTGTCCACCTGCTTCGCGTCGAGGTGGCAGGCCCCGCCGGTCACCACGGCCTGCACCAGGCGGGTCGTGTGGCGTGCCAGCCGGTCGGCGTCGTTCTGGGTCTGCACGTCGCCGGTCACCACCGCCATGCGGAGCTCGTCGCCGAGGGCGGCCAGGGTGCGCTCAAGGAGCAGCGTCTTTCCCGAACCCGGGGAGGAGACGAAGTTGAGCGCCGGCACGCCGGCCGCGGCGAGGCGCGCACGCACGGTTTCGGCGATCTCGTTGTTCCGGGCCATCACCGGTTCGCGCAGTTCAATCGTCCGGACGGTCATCGTCGAGCTCCAGGTAGGTGACGCGGAGAACATCGCCGGGGCACCGGGTCAGGTCCGGCCGCGCGTTGCGAAACGGCGGGGCGGCCAGGAGCGCCTCGAGGCAAAAGAGAAGATTGTCGGGCTCGAGGCCGGAATCGTCTCCGACGTCGAGCCCGACGGTGATGAGCTGGGGGAGTTCGGCCGGCGAGAGGCGTTCCTCCGCCAGCCGGCAGACCTCCATCGCCACGCTCATTTCATGCATGGGCGGGCGTCCGCGGCGAAACGCGGATTCCCCATTCCCTCAACTGGCGGGCCATCCGCTCGGGCAGCCGGGCCGCCCCGCGGTCCACCGCTGGGGTCATGCTGGCGCGCATCTCGATGGTGGACGGCTCGACGCCCAAGGCTACCGTCGTCGCCGGCAGCGTGCCGCGCACCTGGGCCAGCGTGAGCACGTCCACGATGTCCACCTGGTGGGCCGAGAGCTTCTGGCCCAGCACGCGGGGGAGGTCGGGGCCGTCGAGGAAAACATCCGCGCCGGGCTCGAGCCCGGCGCGGATGGCGTCCACGAGCAGGAGCTTGCCTGCGGACTCGATGTACGGGAGCAGGTTCATCCCCCAGGTGCCGCCGTCCATGAGCTCGACACCCTCGGACACCTCGAACCGCTCCCGGAACTGCTCGAGCGCCACGATGCCGACCCCGTCGTCCCCCATGATGGGGTTGCCGAGGCCGAGAACGAGGACCGGCCGGGCGCTATTCGTCCACATACTGCTTGTCGGCGCGGATGTAGTGCCCGCCGTTGATGATGCCCGACAACCCGCCGCCGCGCTCGGTGACTTCCTTCCGGATCACGAGATAGATGTGCATGATCGGGAAGATGATGAACCACCAGACGCAGAGGTGGTGGACCAGCCGGACGACCTGGATCCCGCCGACGGCGAGGGTGAGCGGCTGGGTGATCGTGTAGAAGAATCCGCCGGGCGCGGCCTGGCCGTACATCGCGAAGCCCGTGAACATCACCACGATGGACACCACGTAGGTCGTGGTGTAGCTCAGCTGTTGGAGCGGATTGTGGCCGATGTAATGGGGCGCGCGCTCCGGGTGGATCATCAGGTAGTACTTGACCTGCGTGACGAGGTTGACCCAGTCACGCTTCCGGATCGGGAAGAGCGCCGGAAGCCGCTCGAACTGGTTGCCGGCAAAGAGCCAGTAGACCCGGACCAGGCCGGTCATCACGAACACGCCGGCCGCCACGTAGTGGATGAGCCGGATGTACCCCATGAGGTACTGGGGCGGCGCGCCGGTGGTCATGAAATAGGGACGCCCGATGTAGAACCCGGTCACGATCAGCACGAGGATGGCGAGGGCCGCCACCCAGTGCATGACGCGCAGCGGAGCTCCCCAGGGCTCCACCCAGCGGTAGTTGCCGCTGGGCGGGGCGAACCGGGCGCCGAGGGGGAAGAGCGGAGAATCGGCCATGGGCGGCGGCGCGGGGCCATGCCGCGGAGTCGGGACGGTCATTGGACCTTGACCTCCACGACCGAGTGTCCGTCGGCGTCGAGCACGTGGACGCCGCAGGACATGCAGGGGTCGAACGAGTGGATGGTGCGCAGGATCTCCAGCGGCTGTTCCGGCCGGAGCAGCGGATGGTGGTCCATCAGCGCCGCCTCGTACGGACCGGGCACGCCGGCTTCGTCCCGCGGCGAGCAGTTCCAGGTGCTGGGCACCACGCACTGGTAGCGGGAAATCTTGCCGTCCTCGATCTGCACCCAGTGGCCGAGCGCGCCGCGGGCGGCGTCGAGGTACCCGTAACCCTGCGCCGTCTTCGGCCAGGAGGAGGGATCCCACTTGTCGCCGTTGAAGGTCTTGGTGTCGCCGTTCTTGATGCGGGCCACCAGCTGGCCGTACCAGTTCTGCATCTGGTTGGCCACCAGGACCGTCTCCATGCAGCGCGCGCCGACCCGGCCGAGCGTCGAGAAGAGGGCGGCGGGCGGCACATCGAGCCGGGTCAGGAGCTCGGTGACGATCTCCTTGATGTCCTTCTGCCCCGCGGCGTAGCCGACCAGCATCCGGGCCAGCGGACCGACTTCCATGGCGCGGCCGTCGTACCGCGGCGACTTCATCCAGGTGTACTTCTTCTCGTCCTGCAGGTAGGTCCACGGGGTCGGCGGGCCGGTGTACTTCGGCACCGTTTCCCCTTCCCACGGGTGGAGCGAGGCGGCGTCGCCGCCGCTGTACTCGTACCACGAGCTCGTGATCCCCTCCTTCACCAGGGTGTGGTCGTACGGGTACACCTTGGAGAGGTCGCGGTTCATCACGATCCCGCGCGGGAAGTACAACGAGTCGAGGTCGTTGGTGTCCACCGAGGCGAACTCGCCCACGGTCAGGTAGTTGCCGGTGCCGCCGCCGATGGCGCCCCAGTCCTTGTAGAAGCCGGCGATGGCCTGCACGTCCGGCCAGTACACCTCGTCCACGAAGCGCTTGGCGCGGGTGATCATGGCCTGCACGTCGGCCAGGCGCGCCGCGTTGATGGTGGCGGTGTCGTTGAGGTTGATGGCGCTCGCCATGCCGCCGACGAGGAAGTTCGGGTGCGGGTTCTTGCCGCCGAAGATCGTGTGGAGGCGGATGACGTCCTTCTGCCAGTCCAGCGCCTCGAGGTAGTGCGCCACCGCCAGGAGGTTGACCTCCGGCGGGAGCTTGTACGCGGGATGGCCCCAGTAGCCGTTGGTGAAGATGCCGAGCTGGCCGCCGGCCGCGAAGGTCTTGACCCGGTTCTGCACTTCCGCGAAGTAGGTGGCGGAGTTGTTGGGCCAGGGGGAGATGCTCTTCGCAATGGCGGATGTCTTGGCCGGGTCGGCGCTGAGCGCGCTGATGATGTCCACCCAGTCGAGCGCGTGCAGGTGGTAGAAGTGGATGACGTGGTCCTGGATGGTCTGCATCCCGTGGACCAGGTTGCGGATCAGGGTGGCGTTGGGCGGGATGGTGATGCCCAAGGCGTCCTCGACGGCGCGGCAGGAGGCCACGGCGTGCACCACGGTGCAGACGCCGCAGATCCGCTGGGTGAAGGCCCAGGCGTCGCGCGGGTCGCGGCCCTGCATGATGGTCTCGATGCCGCGGAACTGCGTGGACGAGGCCCAGGCGGTGGAGATCATGCCGTTCTCCGACTGCGCCTCGATCCGGAGGTGTCCCTCGATCCGGGTGATGGGGTCTACGACCACCTTAGTCTTGGCCATCGTGTGCTCCTTCGGCTGCGGCGGCCTTGCGATGAGACCGGATCTGGTGGACGGTGGTGGCGGCGGCGTGCGCGGCCACGCCGGCCAGGGCACCGGCGGCGAGGGCGGCGCCGATCGTGTCGGCGGTCTGCTCGATCCCGAGCCCGGCGACGTTCGGCAGCCGGTTGTAGAACGGGGTCATGGTATCCCAGAAGTTGCGCTCGGTGCACCCGATGCAGGGATGCCCGGCGCCGATCGGCCAGCTGGTCTTCATGTTCCACATGAAGATCGGGCAGGGGCTGAAGGTCGCGGGGCCCTTGCAGCCGACCTTGTAGAGGCACCACCCCTTGCGGGCGGCGTCGTCGTCGAAGACCTCCACATACTGGCCGGCGTCGAAGTTGGCGCGCCGCGGGCACTGGTCGTGGATCCGCGCCCCGTAGGCGAAGAGCGGACGGCCGTCGGAATCGAGTTCCGGCAGCGCACCGAAGGTCAGGTAGTGGACGAAGGTGGCCGTGATCGTCTCGGCGATCGGCGGGCATCCGGTCAGGTGGACGATCGGCTTGTCCTTGATGATCTCGGCCACGCCCACCGCCCCGGTGGGGTTCGGCTTGGCGGCCTGGACGCTGCCCCAGTGGGCGCAGGCGCCGACCGCGAACACGGCCTTGGCGCCGGCGGCGGCCTCGACCAGCACGTCCTTGGCGGTCCGGCCGCCCATGGTGGTATAGATGCCGCCCTCGGCCAGCGGCACCGAGCCGGTCACCACCAGGAGGTACTCCCCCATGTTCGCCTTCATGGACGAGGCGAGCGCCGCCTCGGCGGCGGTCCCGGAGGCCGCCATCAGGGTGTGGGAGTAGTCAAGGGAGACGATGTTGAGGATGAGTTCGCCGATCGAGGGATCGGCACTGCGGAGAATGCTCTCGACGCAGCCCGTGCACTCCTGCAACTGGATCCAGATGACCACCGGCCGCTTCACGCCTTCCAGCGCGGCGGCCACACGGGGGGCGGCCATCTCGGTGAGTCCGAGCAGCACGGCCATCTGGCCGCAGAACTCCAGGAAGTCCCGGCGCGAGACGCCGCTGGCCTCCAGGTGCTCGCCGAGGGACTGATCCTTGGCCCACGGGAACTGCGTTGGGAAGAACATCGTGTAGACCTCCGGTCCACTGGTGCGGGATGGACCGGCGGCGGGCCACGCCCGCCGTCGGGGGGAAGAGCACTGAACGAAGATTCGCCCACGCGGATAAATCGGCGCTGAAGGCTTTCTGAAGATGACTTCAGTAACTTTACGGAACGGCGCGGCGAGCGGAAGAGGTGGTCGAGGCGGTTCGAGCGGACCGATGGTTGGCGAGCGGGTGCCGACGGCTGGCTGCGCGGGGTTGAAGCCAAGTTTTGCCAAAGACTTAGTGAAGGAACCGTGAACTTTGTAACGATACCCCCGTATTGCCACGGAGACCCATTGCGCGAATCCACGGAGCAGGGAAAATTGAGCGCGTCCTCCCTCACCCAAGGGTCTTTCCTATGACGTCTCGCACCTTCGGTTCCCGATCCTTCGCCGCCCTCCTGGGCACGCTGGCCCTCGTCCTTGTGGCCGCGTGTACGGAAACGAACACCGAGTATGTGGAGCGGCCGCAGTTCAACCCGCCGCCGGACTCGGTCAACGGCTTCATGGGGTATTACGACGCCGCCACTCGGCAGACGACGTGCGGCAACTGCCACTCGGGCTACCAGGGGCAGTGGGTCGACACCAAGCATGCCGATGCCTATGACGACCTCGTGAACTCCGGCCACGCCGCCAGCTACTGCTACGGGTGCCACACGGTGAGCGGCTACGGCAACTCCGTGGCCGTCACGGCGGACTCGCTCACTGCGGGGTACAACTTCACGCCGAGCACGGCCTACCACGACGTGCAGTGCGAGAGCTGCCACGGCCCCGGCTTCGAGCACGTGTCGAACCCGAACTCCAACAACCACCCGATGGCCCGGGCGGGCGTCTACGGCATGCGCGGGGCTGTGAAGGACTCCAGCGCCAGTTGCGGCGGGTGCCACAGTGGCACGCACGAGCCCTTCATCGAGCAGTGGGCCCAGACTGGCCATGCCGACTCCGCGGCCAACGCATACCCGGCCGGCACGCCGGCGGCGCCGGGCTGCGGCGCCTCCTGCCATGAGGGCCGCACCGCCCTGGCCCGCTTCAATGGCGAGCCGAGCACCTACGTCGAGAAGGACTCGGTCGGCCAGACGACCACCCTGCCGCCGGCCACCTGCGCCGTCTGTCACGACCCGCACGGCAGCCC
This sequence comes from Gemmatimonadota bacterium, assembly GCA_022710485.1. Taxonomy (GTDB): domain Bacteria; phylum Gemmatimonadota; class Gemmatimonadetes; order Gemmatimonadales; family GWC2-71-9; genus SPDF01. The sequence continues at coordinate 77,602 of JAKLGU010000004.1, forward strand.
CTACCAGGGCCAGCTCCGGGCGCCGATCGACGTACCCGACGTGACCTTGAACCTCTGCATGAGCTGCCACAACCGGAGCACCACCCCGTCGGGCAGCTTCACCAATTCGACCGCGACGACCACCGTGCGCGGCTCCCACTCCGCCCAGGGCCCGGTCCTGCTCGGCGAGGGCGCCGGGTACATCCCCGCCGGATTCATTTTCGACACCACGGCGGCCTTCACCACGCACAGTTCGAGCAGGAACCCGCGCCTCTGCGCCGGCTGTCACGTCACGCGGTTCACGGTCACCGACGAGGCGACAGGCGGCTTCCAGTTCCAGTCGGTCGGCCACCTGTTCTCGCCGAACCCGTGCCTCGATGCCAACGGGGTCCCGACCGCGGACAACAACTGCGCCTACCTGCCCAGCACCACACGGAATTGGTCAGGTTGCGTCGGGGCCGGCTGCCACGCGACTCAGGCGGTCGCTGCCTCGGCTCTCTCGAACGAGCGGACCACCGTGCAGAATCTCGTCAACCAGCTGTGGAACGACGTCAATCCCACGCTGAACAACGGCGCCGAACCCTACATGGACGCCGGCGACTCGGGCGACCTGGTCTACCTCCTGTTCACCGCGGGCAACCCCACGGTGAACGGCACCCAGGCCTTCAACGGGACGGACTCGAAGGTGTCGCCGGCGGAAGGCGCGCTCTACAACGCCATGATGCTGGCGGAAGACCTCTACGGCCACAACGACGGGTCGTTCGGCGTCCACAACCCGTTCTTCTATGAAGCCCTGCTGGCCGCGAGCATCGCCGAGGTGCAGTCAGTGTACGCGGCCTACCTCCCGGCACCGCCCAGCCCGTCGGTCAGGGCGCTGATGGACAAGGCGCTGAGGCGTGAGGGGGTCCGATACACCTCTGGACAATCGAAGCTGCGCGCCGCACGTTAGAGGCGTGACCGCCCAGACGCTCGCCTCGCTCTTCCCGACCATGGCTCCCGGCACTTCGCCGGTGGCCATGGTCGATTCGTTGCAGGCCACCCAGGCCGACAGCGGGCTGGTCCCCTCGCCGCTGCCGGACCCGGTGGTCAACCTGGTGCAGTGGATCTTCCAGCGGCCAGGCTGGGTCATGATCTCGGGCATCGTCATCGGCGCCGTCGTCGGTGTGGCGGTGCTCTGGTACCTCTGGAAGCACCGCCGGGATATCTGGACCTGGCTCACCACCCGGAGCCAGGGGACCAAGCTCCTCATGGCGTCCACGGCCGGGCTGTTCCTCCTGGCCGCGGCGGGTGCAGGGTACAAGGTCAACCATTACATGGCCCACGACAACGACTTCTGCCGTGGCTGCCATATCTTCATCCCGGCCGGCCAGCCCTTCGTCCATCCCGACACCGGCACCTACCTGCTCGTGAACCAGCTCGAGGGCAAGCACGACTCCCTCGAGTGCCACGACTGCCACCTGCCTGACATGCTGGCACAGGCCCAGGAACTGGTGCTCTGGATGGTGGACCGGCCCGACAAGGTGCCGGAGCACGCCAAGGTGCCCCCCACCGTCTGCAAGAACTGCCACGAGCAGGGCGAGGCCAAGGAGACCTGGCAGGAAATCGTCTCCACGGCGGGGCACCGGGTGCACTTCGAGTCCGATTCGCTCAAGGACAAGAACGTCGAGTGCCTCACCTGCCACGCCCGCTCGGCGCACCGGTTCGTGCCGGTGGACTCGACCTGCGCCCAGCAGGGCTGCCACCTGACCGACGACGTCACCATCAAGCTCGGCAAGATGACCGACGCGGTCGGCCTGCACTGCGCGGTCTGCCACGAGTTCACCGCCGCGGTGCCCAAGCTGGCCACCGTGGACTCCGCCACCGGCACCCTCGTCCCCGGTGACGCGCAATGCTTCAGCTGCCACGAGATGAAGCAGCGGCTCCAGGACTTCGACCCCACGCGCGACCCGCACGAAGGGAAGTGCGGGATGTGCCACAACCCGCACACCAACGCCAAGCCGGAGGACGCGCTCAAGAGCTGCGCCTCGGCCGCCTGCCACGGCGACTGGCGCAAGGTGGAGTTCCACACCGGCGCGGCGCACCGCAAGGGCATCGAGAACTGCGAAACCTGCCACACGCCGCACGCAGCACGGGTGGACGCCAGCGCCTGCGCCACCTGCCACGAACGGGTGCGCGGATCCGCCACCGGAAAGGCGGCGGGCCGAAAGCCTCCCCTGCCCTTCGACACCACCAAGGCGCTCCGGTCGAGTTCGGCGCTGCCAGACCCGACCAGCCCCCACGGAAAGGGCGATGCGCCGCCGGATGACGACCCTCCGGCGGCGTTGGTCTCTCGGGCCCCGGCCGACAGCTTCGAGCACGCCCGCCACAAGGGCATGGCCTGCATCGCGTGCCACACGACCTCGAATCCAAACGCCATCCTGAACTTCAGCGCCCCGCGCGGCTGCCAGATCTGCCACCACACCGCATCCGCCAAGCGGGACTGCGCCGTCTGCCACACCTCCACCGAGCTGGTACCGGAGGCGGTTCGCGTGACCGTCACCGTCCCGGAGCATGCCCCACGCCCGCGCGAGGTCAGCTTCCAGCACACGCAGCACACCGATGTGGCCTGCAAGGAATGCCACGCCACGGCGGTCACCCTGTCGCCGGCGGCGCCGGTCAAGGAATGTGTCTCGTGCCATGAGCAGCACCACACCGAGGCCGAGAATTGCGCCGCGTGCCATGCGGGCGGCAACATCACCCCCCCCCACACACCGCCCGCCGTGGCGCATGAGGGGTGCGACGCCTGCCATACGCCGGCGCGCATCGCCCAGCTGACCCCCTCGCGGCCCTTCTGCCTCACTTGCCACCAGCCGCAGCAGGCGGACCACTACCCCGGCCGCGAATGCACGCCGTGCCACCTCGATGCGACGCCGGCTGAGTGGCGGACCCGCCTGGTCGGTGGGAGGGGGGCATGAGGTTCCGCACCGCCGCCGCGGCGGCCGGATTGCTCGTGCTCCTGCCGGGGCTCGCCGCCGCCCAGGGGTATCAACTCCGGCTGACCGGCGGGATCCAGGGGGTGAGCTTCCGGGGGTACAGCGCGGACAGCATCCCGGTGGACAGCGTCGTCACCGCCAGCAACGGGAGCCTCGAAACCCCCACCGGCTACGCGGTGACCTGCACCTCGGGCATGCCGTACTGCAATTACTGGGTGCCCGGTCCGATCCAGACCACCAGTCCCGCGGTGGCGCAGGCCGCCCTCACCATGTGGGGGCTCGGGCTCCCCGGCCTCCGGGTGCAGGTGAACGGCTACGCCACCACCGATTTCAGTGACGCCGCCTCGTGGCCCGGCACCTCCCCCAATTTCCAGCTGATCGAAGGCTACGCCGAGTACGCCGCCCCAGCCTGGACCATCGTGGCAGGCCGGAAGCTCATTGCCGGACGGCTCGGCGCGTACGGGTTCGACGGTGGACAGCTGACGGGCCGGCTGGCGAGCGCCGGGCTCCAGCTCTCCGGCTACCTCGGCGTCGGCCTGGCGCAGGGCTCTAATCTGTACGTCAGCTCGAGCGAGGTGAGCCCGCAGGGCGAATACCAGCCCGCCCAGAGCCCACTGGTGGCCGGCCTCCTGGGCTCGTGGAATTCTCCTCACGCCGAGGTCGCCGCCGAGTACCGGCGCGAGGTGGACCAGACGAGCGACTACTTCGGCTCCGAGCGCGTGGCGGCGTCGGCGACGGTGCGGCCGTATGGTGCCTGGAGCCTGGTGGGCGGCGCCATCTACGACATGGCGAGCGCGAACTGGGGGAGCGCCGACGCTGCCCTCCGCTTCGCGACCCCGAAACTGGGCGTGGTGGCGGGGTACCGTCGCTACGCGCCGTTCTACGAGCTCTGGACGGTGTGGGGCGCCTTCAGTCCCGTGCCCTACAACGCCTGGTACGGCTCGCTGTCCTATCAAACCACGAAGCGCCTCCAGCTGCGGGTGCGCGGCGAGTCCTACAAGTTCGAGGACGCCGACGTCTCCACGCCACTGGTGACCATCGAGGACGCCGGATGGCGGGTGTCCGGCGGGGGCACCTACCAGATCTCCAACGCGTGGCAGGCCCAGCTCGGGTACCAGAACGAATTCGGGGTCGGGGCCGCCTCCAGCGGGTGGGACGGCAGCGTCACCTTCGCGCCGAACAGCCAGTACTCCATCATGGTCTACGGCAATTCGCTGTCACGGCCACTCGAGTACCGGTGGGACCAGTCGGTCGTCCTGGTGTACGGCATGCAGGCCTCCGTGGTGGCGCGCGACAACCTCACCTTCGCGTTCACGCTCGCGCGGTACGACGAGGACCGCCAACGCCCCGATGCCGCCTCGTTCGAGTGGGACCAGCTCCGGTTCGGCGCGAAGGCCGTGCTGACCTTCAGCTCGGCGGACAGGCTGCCGCTCCCCAAGGCCATCACCAACCGTCCGGCGGGGTACTGACATGCGATTTGTGCTCCCGTCGCTGACCCTCGCGCTGGCCCTGACGGCGGCCCCCCTCGCCGCGCAGCGGCCGGACCGGTTCGACCACCCGCAGCACGCCAAGGTGTTCCCGACCTGCACCGCCTGCCATGCGGGCGCCACGGACGGCACCATGGCGCTGCTCCCGACCGGGAAGGGCTGCGCCGCCTGCCACGACGGCACCATCGAGCGGCGGGTCAACTGGACGACCCCGGCCCCCGAGGGGAGCAACCTCCGGTTCACCCACACCGAGCACCGCCGGGAAGTGGCCGAACGCGCGGGCCGCGACTCCACCGTGGCCTGCCAGGCGTGTCACGCGCCGGCTGGCAGCCCCTGGATGACCGTCCAGCCGGCGGTCGTGGAACAGTGTCTCAGTTGCCACGGCGTGCGCACCGCGCACCTCGCCGCGCCGGACACCGCCTGCGCCACCTGCCACCTGACCCTGGCCCAGGCGACGACGCTCACCTCGGCCGAGGTGAAGGCGTTCCCGGCTCCTCCATCGCACGACGCGCCCGGCTTCATGGGGGCTGGGGGCCACGGGGCCCAGGCAAAGCTCGGCACCGGGCCGGCCACGTATGGGGTGGCCCCCAGCTGCGCCACCTGCCACGCGCAGGACTTCTGCATCACCTGCCACGTGAACGCTCCTGAGACGCCGACCATCCAGGCGCTGGCGCCGGACCCCCGGTCGCTGGCCATCCCGGTCACGCTGACCGCGCCGGCCACGCACCAGCAGCCGAACTTCGTCACGATGCACGGCAAGCCGGCCCAGAAGAGCACGGCCGCCTGCCAGACCTGCCACACGCAGGAGAGCTGCGTGGCGTGCCACGTCACGCCACCGAAGCCGGTCACGACCCTCTACGCCAGCGGGCCCGGGCGTGGCGAGGGCGCGGTGGTGATCCGGAGCCGCCCGGCGAGCCACATGGCGGACTTCAGCGCCATCCACGCCCCGGTGGCCAACAGCAACCAGCAGTCGTGCCAAGGGTGCCACACCCGGCCGCAATGCCTCGACTGTCACCGTGGCACGCCGGACCGCACGCCGCAGTATCACCCTCAGACGTTCCTGGAGCGGCACCCGGCCGCCGCGTACTCGAGGGAAACCAACTGCAGCGACTGCCACAACCCGGGCGCCTTCTGCCAGAACTGCCATGCGCAGGCCGGGATCGGGAGCCCGAGGGGCGCGCTCGCGGCCGGCTACCACGACGCCTTCAAGGGCTTCCTGCTGAACCACGGCCAGGCCGCCCGCCAGAGCCTCGAGACCTGCACCTCATGTCACGTCGAGAAGGACTGCCTCACCTGCCATTCGGCGCTCTACGGACGGGGATTCAACCCGCACGGCCCCGGCTTCGATGCCGATCAGCTTCGGGAGAAGAACCCGCAGATGTGTACCGTCTGTCATGGCAGCAGGGTGCCGGGAGGGAAGTGACTTCGGCGGGGCAGCTGGGCAGGGGGGCGGCGAGGCAGGGATGCAGGACGCGGCGCAGAACGGCCCCGGGCGATGACGCCCGGGGCCGTTCGTCGGTGTGGCGGCCAGCAGATCCGCTTGCCGGCGGCCTACCTGATGAGGATCTTGCTCGTGACCGCCGACGGCACCTTCGGCAGGTGGACGAGCAGCACGCCCTCCTGGTAGGTGGCGGTGATCTGTTCCGCCACGACCGGCGCCGGGAGTCGGATCATCCGCCGGAACTCGCCCCATGCCCGTTCCGTGTGGACAAAGCGGTCATGCTCCTCCGCCGAGGGGAGTTCGCGGCGGCCGCTCAGGGTGAGCAGCGTCCCGGCGAGGGAAATGTCGAGGTTCTCCCGGTGGGCGCCCGGGACATCGAGCCGGACCACATACTCGGTGGCGGTCTCGAGCAGGTCGAACGGGGGGAGCCATGCCTCGGGAGCCGGTGCCGGCGTCCTGAACAGGGCCTCGGGGGCCAGGGTGGTCCGGAACAGGCGATCGAACACCTGGTCGATGTCGTCCCGCACCTTGGCCATGACGGGTGCAGCCTTCACGATTCTCATTGGATCCTCCTGATGGAGATCGTGCCACCACGATACCACGCCTGCCCTGAGGCCGGCGTGAAGAGGTGTTGAAGCGATGTCCACGAAGTTCGCCCAGGGCCTCTGGCGGCTCGCCGATCCCAAAATTTCGCTTGCCTCCGCCGCCGGGATGCTGCTTGGCGCGTCCTCGGCGGCCGCTGCGGGCCCGATCGCCGTGGGGTGGCTCCTTCTGACCGTCCTGGGGATCTTCGCCATAGAGGTGGCCAAGAACGCGTCAGGCGAGGTGTTCGACTGGGACTCCGGCACCGACCTCCGGGTCCGGAAGGAGGACCGGACCCCGTTTTCCGGGGGGAAGCGGGTCCTCGTGGACGCGCTGCTAACCCGGCACCAGGCCTGGGGCATCGCGATCGGGGGGTATCTCCTCGGAGCCATGGCGGGGCTGGTGATCGTCGGGTGGCGCGAGCCGACCGTGGCCTGGTTCGGGTTGGCGGGGATGGCGTTCGCCTTCTTCTACCACGCCCCGCCCTTCCGGCTCAGCTACCGCGGACTCGGCGAGCTGGCGGTGGCCGTTTCCTATGGCCCGCTCGTCACCACCGGCACCTATCTCGTCCAGCGCGGCGGGGTCCCGACCAGCATCCTGTTCCTTTCCCTGCCGCTCGGCGTGCTGATCGCCGCCTTCCTCTGGATCAACGAGCTTCCCGACTATTCCGCCGACGCCCTCTCGGGCAAGCGGACCCTGGTGGTGCGGCTGGGACGCGCCGGCGCCGCCGAGGGCTTCGCGTGGCTTGGGATCGCCGCGGCGGCCATCCTGGCGTTGCTCCCCGCCGCGGGACTGCCCCCGTCGGTGTGGCTGGGCGGCGTGGCGGCATTCCGGTTCGTGCCCGCCGCGCACATCCTGATGGCCTCACCGGAGGACACCCCGCGGCTCGTCCCGGCGCAGGCGATGGCGCTGCAGGCGTTCCTGCTGTATGCCGTCGGCGCCTCCGCCGGCATGCTGCTCGGTCGCTGACCGCGTCGGAGAAGGAAGTTTCGCCGCCGGTTCATCGTCGTTTCACGCCTCCGGTCGTAGCTTGCGGTCGCACCATTCACCAGGGGGCGTTATGAAACTCGCCAAGCTGAACCCGATCCTCGGCAACGTGGAGAAGATCGATCGTCTGTTCGATCCCTTCCTCACGGGGCCGCTCTTCCCCGAGTTCGCGGTCAAGGGATTCGAGGGCGCATGGCTTCCGACGCTGGACCTCGCCGAGAACGACAAGGCGTTCATGGTCCGGATCGAGGTGCCGGGCATGCCCAAGGAGAACTTGGACGTGAAGCTCACAGGTGAGGTGCTGACCATCACAGGCCATCGCGAGGCCGCGAAGGAAGTTCCCGGCGAGAACTACCTGTACCGGGAGCGCGAGGCCGGCAAGTTCGTCCGGACCATCCGGCTGCCGGCGCACGTGGTGGAGGGGAAGATCGAGGCGCACTACACCGACGGCGTGCTCAACGTGACGCTGCCGAAGGCCGCACCGGAAGTGCGGAGCAAGATCACCATCAAGTAAGGCGATCTGCGCCTCGAAGGACGAACGGCCCCGGGCATGTCGCCCGGGGCCGTTCCGCGTGGTGAGGTCATTGGTCCCGTTTCTCGAATCGGGCCCACGCAAGGGCCGCGTGCACGGCCCGGTCCCAGCCCTCGCGGCCCCGCCTCCGTTCCGCCTCGGTGGACGCCGGCTCGAACCGGGCGAAGCGCCTCCCCTCGAGAAACTGGGCGGTATCGCGCCACACCCCGAGGGTGATCCCGGCCAGCCCTGCCGCGCCGAGCGCGGTGGTCTCGAACATGTCGGGCCGTTCCACGGGCGCCCCGAGCGCGTCGGCTAGGAACTGCATGAGCCAGTCGTTGGCGCTCGCGCCCCCGTCCACCCGGAGCGCCCCCGCCCCGAGGCGCGCGTCGTCCCGCATCAATTCCACCAGCTCCGCACTGCTGAACGCCATCGCCTCGAGCGCGGCGCGCACCAGGTGCGCGCGGGTGGTTCCTCTGGTGAGGCCGGTGACGGTGCCGCGCGCCTCCGCTTCCCAGTGGGGGGAGCCGAGGCCGACGAACGCCGGGACGAAATGGACGCCGCCGGTGTCCGGCACGCTGCGGGCCAGCGCCTCCGACTCGTCGGCGCGGGCCACGATCCCCAGGCCGTCTCGGAGCCACTGGACGGCGGCGCCGGCGATGAAGACGCTGCCTTCGAGCGCGTACGCCGGTTCGCCGCGGGGGCCGCAGGCGGCGGTGGCCAAGAGGCCGTGCGGCGAGCGCGGTCGGCGATCGCCGGTGTGCATGAGCAGGAACGTGCCCGTGCCATAGGTGTTCTTGGCGCTCCCCGCTTCGACGCACCCCTGCCCGAAGAGCGCAGACTGCTGATCCCCGGCGATCCCGGCGATCGGCATCGCGTGGCCGAAATGCCCGGGCCGGCACTCGCCGCTCACCGCGCCGGATGGCACGATCGTCGGCAGCAGGGCCGCGGGGATCGAGAAGAGCGTGATGAGTTCCGGATCCCAGGCCCGCGACTCGAGGCCGTAGAGCATGGTCCGCGAGGCGTTGGTATGGTCGGTGGCGTGCACCGCGCCGTTGGTGAGCCTTGCGACAAGCCAGCTGTCGACCGTTCCCGCGGCGAGCTCCCCTCGTTCCGCCCGGCGCCGCACCTCCCCGTCCGCCAGCATCAGCTCGAGTTTCGTCGCGGAGAAATAGGGGTCCGGAACGAGGCCGGTCTTTTCCCGAAGCATCTCGGCGAGACCCAGCGCGCGGAGCTCGGCGCAGCGGGCGGCGGTCCGGCGATCCTGCCAGACGATGGCCCGCCCCAGCGGCTCGAGCGTCTTCCGGTCCCAGAGCAGGACCGTCTCGCGCTGGTTGGTGATCCCGAGCCCGACAGGGTGTTCCCCAGCCTGGGCAATCGCCTCCCGCCCGGCCTCGATGGCGCCGCGGAAGAGGTCCATCGGGTCATGTTCGACCCAGCCGGGGCGGGGGAAGTGCTGCGGGAGCTCCCGGTATCCGCGGCCGATGACGGACCCGTCCGCGTGGATCACGAGGGCGGTCGTGCCGGTGGTGCCCGAATCGATGGAGAGAATCGAGGACATGTTAACGGCTGGGCAGGGGGGCAGCGGGGCGGTTGGCCTGTACCGTCCGCCGGGACAGGAGCACGCCGCTCACGATGAGCACGGCGCCCCCGATCTGCACCGGACGCGGATGCTCGCCGAGGAGAGGCCACGCCACGAGCATGGCCACGAGCGGGATCATCGAGTTGAAGATGGCGGTCCGCCCGCTCCCGACCACGCGCACTGCGTTGTTCCAGAGGATGTAGGCGACGACGATGGCGAGCAGGGTGGAATAGGCGACCCCGCTCCAGGCCCGCGGGCTGAGTCCACCCCAGTCGAGCGCGCGCAGCGACGGCGCGCCCAGGAGCAGGAGCCCCGGCGCGCCGGTCACCATGGTCCAGGTGGTGAGCCGCAGGGTGGAGATCCGCACCCGGAGAGCCCGCACGCCCAGGGTGAAGACGGCCCAGCAGAGCGTCGCCCCGAAGACGGCGGCATCACCCGCCAGGCGGCCCACGCCGAGCTCCGCCCCCTTCCCTGCCAGGATCAGCGCCACCCCGGAGAAGCCCAGCAGCCCGCCGGTCACCACCGGCCGCCGCAACGCCTCGATGCCGGTAGCCGCGCCGAGGAACGCAACGATGAGTGGAGTGGTGGCGACGATGAGCGAGGCGTTGGCCACCGAGGTGTGGGTGAGGCCGTACATGAAGCAGACCTGGTAGAGCGTGTTCGAGAGCACCCCCATCCAGGCCAGCGGCCACCACGCCTCCCTCGGGGCGCCGACCGAGCCCTCGCGCCACTGGAGCACCGCGAGCAGGATGCAGGCGGCGAGCGTGAACCGCAGCCCCGCGAAGGCGAGCCCCGACATCTCGCCGAGCGCCATTTTCATGAAGCTGAAGTTGGCGCCCCAGATGAGCACCACGGCCAGCATGGCCACTTCGGCCCGGACCACCTGCCGCGACTCGGTCACGCCACCCCCGACCGGATGGCGCCATGGCCCGACGGCTCCTGAACAGGCACACGGCGCGTCATGGCATTAAAATGCTCTCGTCACGGAAAGTTGGCCACCGCCCTCCAACCCGACCTCACCCATGTCATTCCAGACCCTGCTCTACGAGGTGCGCGACGGCATCGCCATCGTCACCGTCAACCGCCCCGACAAGCTCAACGCCCTCAACGACGCGGTCATCGCGGACCTGGATCAGGCCGTCGCACGGATCGAGGCCGACAACGCCGTCAAAGGGGTGATCCTGACCGGCGCCGGCCCAAAGGCTTTCGTGGCCGGGGCCGACATCGGCGAGCTCTCCAAGCAGACCCAGTTCCTGGGGAAGGCCCGGGCAATGCGCGGGCAGGCGGTCTTCCGGCGCCTCGAGCGGTGCGGCAAGCCGGTCGTGGCCGCCGTGAACGGCTTCGCCCTCGGCGGCGGGTGCGAGCTGGCCATGGCGTGCCACCTCCGCGTGGCGAGCGAAGGCGCCAAATTCGGGCAGCCTGAGGTGAAGCTGGGCATCGGGCCCGGCTACGGCGGCACCGTCCGGCTCCCGCGGCTGGTCGGCAAGGGACGCGCGCTCGACCTCCTGCTCACCGCCCGGATGGTCGGCGCCGAGGAGGCGCTGCAGATGGGGCTCGTGAATCGGGTGGTGCCTGCCGACAAGCTCATGGCGGAAGCGGAGCAGCTCCTCCGCACCATCCTTGCGAACGGGCCGCTCGCGGTCCGGCTCTGCATCGAGGCGGTGGACGCCGGGCTGGAGATGAGCCTGGAGGAGGCGCTGCTCCTCGAAGCCAACCACTTCGGGCTGCTGGCGTCCACCGACGACATGCGCGAGGGGATGGGTGCCTTCCTGGAGAAGCGGACGGCGTCGTTCCGCGGAAGCTGAAGCGCCGTGCATCTTGAGCGCATCGTCCTGCGCGGATTCCGGAACCTCCGCGATCTCGAGCTTGCCCTGCCGCCTGCGGGAGCCGTGCTCCTCGGGCCGAACGCCCAGGGCAAGACCAACTTCCTCGAGGCGCTCGGATATCCGGTCCTTTTCCGCGCCCTACGGGGGGCGACCGACGCCGAGCTGACGCAGTTCGGGGGGCCAGGCTTCCGGGTAGAGGCCGCCTTCCACGACGGCCAGCGGAGCCGGGCCGCCGAGGTGACCTACACCGCCGGCAACCGCCACAAGCGAATCCTGCTGGACGGTGCGCCGGTGGCGCGGCTCTCCGAGGCGGTCGGCGCGTGGATCGCCGTGGCGTTCCTGCCAAGGGACGTGGCGCTGGCGGGCGGGCCGGCCACGGAGCGGCGGCAGTATCTGGATCGCATGCTCTCACTCGCCTCGACGGAGTATCTCCGCGCGCTGGTGAGATACCGGGCCGCGCTGGCCCAGCGAAACGCGGCACTGCGCCAGGGCCAGGAGCCCTTGGCGCGCGCCTTCGACGCCCCGCTCGCAGCGGCCGGCAGCGAGGTGACCATGCTCCGTCTCCGGTGGGTGACGAGCGCCGCCAGTCGGTTCGCGGAGGGTTTCGCCTCACTCGGTGAGCGCGGGCCGGTCGGGCTGTCGTACCGCACCGATGCGGCGCTGTCGGACCCACTCGGTTGGACCGAGGCGCTCCAGCGGGTCCGGAGCCGTGACCTGGGCCGAGGGATGACGACGATCGGGCCGCACCGGGACGACCTGATCCTCACCGTGGATGGCCGGTCGCTCCGGGAGTACGGATCCACCGGCCAGCTCCGGAGCGCGGCCGTGGCGCTCAGGCTGCTGGAGTTGACGACCATCGAGGAGGCGAGCGGGGTTCCCCCCGCCCTGCTCCTCGACGATGTCTTCGCCGAACTGGACGCCGACCGACAGGCTCGGCTAGCGGACCGCCTGCTGGCTCAGCGGGTCGGCCAGGTCTTCGTGACGGCGCCGCGCCGAGACGAACTCCCCTCGGGGCTCCGGTTGCCGGTCTGGGCTGTCCTCAACGGTGTCATCACGGAAGCGACATGAGCCGAGGAGCACGATCCGTGGACAAGAAGCGGCCGCTGACGCCCCTGTCCCAGGTACTCGAGGAGTACCTCGCGTCGTCCGGGCTCGGGAAAGGAGTCGAGCGCGCGGAGGTGGTGCAGCGCTGGCCCGAGCTGGTCGGGCCGCAGATCGCCGCGGTCACGCAGGCGGAATCGGTTTCGGCGGACGGGGTGCTGCGGGTGCGCGTGGCCACGGCGCCGTGGGCCACCGAGTTGAGCCTGATGACGCCGCGGATCCTGGCCCGCGTCAACGCCGGCCGGAAGGGGAGGATCAATTCGATTCGGTGGATTGCCGGACCGCTTGAACGGAGGGACTGAGGACTGAGGACTGAGGACTGAGGACTGAGGACTGAGGACTGAGGACTGAGGACTGAGCGGGAAGCTACTGGACGATAGCGAGGGTGGTGTAGGTGTGTGGTCCCGGCTGGGTGGGGTAGAGGCGCGAGGTGTTGATCACGCGCCATTCGATGCGGCGGCCCTGGAGGTGGATGCCCGCGCCGACCTCCGCCACGTAGACGAAGGGCTCGTGCCCCACGCTCGGGCCCTGATGGAAGAATCCGCCATCCAGAAAGAGATCGCCCGCGACCATTCGCCCTGAGATGCCTCCGAGCAGGTAGACAGGTGCGGTCGGCCGGGTGGACTCGATGCCCGGCCACTCCGCGACCCCGCCCGCGCCGAACTCTATCGCCCCTTCGAGCCCCGCCCCCACCTCCGTCCGTACCGTGCCCACCCCCGCGCACCAGGTCGGGCGAACCCGAAGTCTGGATGATTGCCCGAGCCGGTACTGCGCCGCCCGCAGCGCCCCACGATACGCGATGCCGATGGTGGGTTCGCTGGCGAGCTGGCCACGCCATCCCCTCGAGGTCCCCTCCCCCAGCAGGTCATGGAACCAGCGCTGGACCGGCTCTGCAAGCGACGGCGTCCCAGTCACTCCGAGTGCGACCGTCAGCTGGTGGTCGAGCCGGGCCGTGTGCACCCCCGTGTGCATGGAGGCGCCGAGCCAGCCCGCGAACGGCCGGCGCTCGGGCCAGAACCGCTTGTAGTTGGTGCCGGGAGTGTAGACCTGGTGCCCGAGGACGAGCGTCCAGTCCTGACAGGCCTGTTGCGCCTCAGCGCCTCCGCAAACGGTCAAGTCGGGGAAGAGCCACGTTCCCAGCGGCGACCGGCCCCCGACCGGCAGAAACAGCCGCATGCCGTGGGAGTATTCCCCGTCGCTCGGGGCGCCCAGCACGCCGACGTTGAGAGCGTCGTTGTCGATCTCGATGACGATTGGCCGCTGCGCTGCGGCGGCAGGCGTACTCCCGGCGAGGGCGAACGCGATCAGCAACAGGAATATTCGGCAATGGCGGGGCCGAGCCCGGACAGCGAGGAATTCAGCGAAGACAGTCCCCATGAGCTTCCCAACTTTTGTGAGGAAGGCCGTGGCGAATGGTGGTGGCGCCGAGCGTCTGGTCCCAATCTGGGAAGGGCCGCGCGCGCAGGCAACAGGGACAGTCGCAGGCAGCCATCACGACCCATCCCGAGGGGGCGGCAATTGGTTCCGGAAAATTGCCCTAATGGCTTGACCAGCAAAGGTTTACCACCTATCATTCAGGGCGTTGGAGGCCCCCGTCACGGCCCACCCTGAACCAGGCTTCACACACATGGCAGATGATCGTCCGGCAGGCCCGAAGGGGCAGGACTACGGCGCAGGTTCCATCCAGGTACTGAAGGGGCTTGAGGCGGTCCGGAAGCGGCCGGCGATGTACATCGGGTCCACGGGCGAGAACGGCCTGCACCACCTCGTCTACGAGGTCGTGGACAACTCGATCGACGAGGCGCTGGCCGGATACTGCGACCAGGTCTCCGTCACCATCAAGAAGGACAACGTCATTTCCGTGGCGGACAACGGCCGCGGCATTCCAGTGGACATCCACCCGATCGAGAAGATCCCCGGCGTCGAGCTCGCGCTCACCGTGCTGCACGCCGGCGGCAAGTTCGACAAGTCCACCTACAAGGTCTCGGGCGGCCTCCACGGCGTGGGCGTCTCCGTCGTGAACGCGCTCTCGGAGCGGCTCGAAGTGGTCGTGGACCGCGACGGCAGCCGCCACCATATGGCCTTCGCGCGCGGCAAGACCACCAAGCCGCTCAACGTGCTCGGCAAGGCCAAGGGCACCGGCACTACCGTCACCTTCAAGCCCGATCCCGAGATGTTCTCCGTCCTCGAGTTCAGCTACTCGACGCTGGCCGACCGGCTCCGCCAGCTCTCGTTCCTGAACAAGGGCATCACCATCAAGCTGCGCGACGAGCGGAAGGACGAGCCGAAGGAAGACACATTCTTCGCGAAGGGCGGCCTGGTCCAGTTCGTCGAGTGGCTCAACCGGAACAAGAAGCCGCTCCACCCCAAGCCGATCGCCTTCACCGCGGTCAAGGACGACATCGAGGTGGACGTCGCCCTGCAGTACGAGGACGGCTACAACGAGAACACCTTCACCTTCGTCAACAACATCAACACCCACGAGGGCGGCACCCACCTCACCGGCTTCAAGTCGGCCCTCACCCGCACCGTGAACGAGGCGGCCAAGCGCTCCGGCGCCCTCAAGAAGGCCGACTTCACCCTCTCGGGCGACGACGTGCGCGAAGGGCTCACCTGCGTCCTTCACGTGAAGGTCAAGGAGCCGCAGTTCGAGGGGCAGACCAAGACCAAGCTCGGCAACTCCGAGGTCGAGGGCATCGTCCGGCAGGTGGTCAACGAGCACCTCGGCAGCTTCCTCGAGGAGCATCCTCCCGTCGTCCGCGCCATCCTCGACAAGGCCGTCAGCGCCGCGCTCGCGCGCGAGGCAGCCCGCAAGGCGCGCGACCTCGTCCGCAAGAAGTCGGGGCTCGAGAACGCGGTGCTGCCCGGCAAGCTCGCCGATTGCTCCCTCGACGACCCGGCGCTCTGCGAGATCTACCTCGTCGAGGGCGACTCGGCCGGCGGCAGCGCCAAGCAGGGCCGCAATCGGGCGTTCCAGGCCATCCTGCCCCTCCGCGGCAAGATTCTCAACGTGGAGCGGGCCCGCATCGACAAGATCCTCAGCAACGAGGAAATCCGGTCGATGATCACCGCCATCGGTGCCGGCGTCCGCGAGGAGTTCAAGCTGGAGGATGTGCGGTACCACAAGATCATCCTGATGACCGACGCCGACGTGGACGGCGCCCACATCCGGACGCTGCTGCTGACCTTCTTCTTCCGGCAGATGCCGGAGCTGATCGACGCCGGGTATGTGTTCATCGCCCAGCCGCCGCTCTACCGCGTGGCCAAGGGGAAGGAAGAGTACTACGCCTATAGCGAGCCGGAGCGGGACGAGTACGTCAAGCGGCTCGGCGGGGGCGACGGCAAGGCCGGCATCATGATCCAGCGCTACAAGGGCCTCGGCGAGATGAACCCCGAGCAGCTCTGGAACACCACGATGGACCCGGAAAAGCGGACCGTCCTGCGGGTGACGCTCGACGACGCGGTCGAGGCGTCCAACCTCTTCGAACAACTGATGGGCGACGAGGTCGAACCCCGCCGCCTGTTCATCGAGCAGAACGCCCACTACGTGACCAACCTGGACGTCTGACGCAGCATGAGGCCCAATGGACGAAGCCCCCCGAGAGTTCCCGGGGGGCTTCGCATTGGTCGGGACGAACCGGCCGGGCGTCAGGCGCGCAGGTGATCCGCCCGCCACTCCTTGATCAGTCGCTTGATCGCCTTCTGGTCCGTGAGCTTCTCGTCGAGCACGCGCCGAGCCAGCGCCGGCAGTTCCGCATCCGAGGCGAATCGGAGCGCGACGAGCTGATGTGGCGAAAACTCCGGGATCCTGGGCTTGAGGTCCGCCGGCAGGAGCGCCTCCATCCTGAGCCGCTCCTCGAGCCGGATGACCCGGTCCTGCACCGTGACCGCGAAGACCCGCATGTACCAGTACATGAGGATGAGCGCGACGGCCAGGATCAAGCCGAGCGCCGTGCCGAGGCTCGGCCGGATGGCGAGGTAGTAGATCTGCCAGCCGAGGATCGCCAACAAGAGCACCGAGAGGAGGAAATGGTACCCCGGCACGTAACGGGAGTGATTGGACATGTTCTGTGGGGCGACCGCCATGGGAATCTCCACTAGTTGATTGGTTCGAGGCGTTGCGCTACAGGATCTCGACACCCTGCGCACTGACGCGATGTGATACCAGCGAGCGCGGTGCTGGCGCGGTCCCACCGATGATAATCGCCTCCGAGAGCGCCGCCTCGCCCGCCTGCAGGCCCGCGGCATCCGCGGCATAGACCGTCGCGAGGGGCTGCCCGGCTTTCACGGTGTCACCGGGGCGCACGGTGATGACGAAGCCGACCGCCGGATCCACACCGTCCTCTACCCGGGTCCGGCCGCCGCCCATTGCGATGATCCCCTGCCCCACCGGCCTCGGGTGCACCGCCACGACCCGCCCCGCGGACCGGGCGACGTAAACGGCCGAATGCGGGGCCTGCGGCAGGCTGGCGGGATCATCCGTCACGGCGGGATTGCCACCCTGCGCCTCGATGATCTCGGCCAGCTTCCGGAGGGCGGCCCCGGACGCGATCGTGCCCTGCAGCCGCAGGCACGCGGCCTCGCGGTCGCGCTCCAGACCCGCCGCCACCAAGGCCTCCGCCCCAAGTGCCAGGGTGACCTCCATGAGGTCGGCCGGCCCCTCCCCGTGGAGCGCCAGGAGGCACTCCTCCACCTCCAGCGCGTTACCGCACGCGTGGCCGAGTGGCCGGTCCATGGCGGTCACCAGCGCCACCGTCCGGACTCCACTCGATTCGCCGAGGTCGATCATGGTCCGGGCGAGTTCGAGGGCATGCGCCTCATCGGGCAGGAACGCCCCGCTCCCCGCCTTGACGTCCAGGACCAGCGCATTCAATCCCTCGGCGAGCTTCTTCGACATGATGCTGGCCGCGATCAGCGGCACCGACGGGACGGTGCCGGTGACGTCCCGGAGCGCATACAACCGCCGGTCCACTGGAGCGATTTCCGGCGTCTGGCCGAAGAGCGCGCACCCGAGTGCTCGCACCTGCGCGGTCGCGGCCGGAAGCGCGAGCTGCGTGGAAAACCCGGGGATCGATTCCAGCTTGTCGAGGGTGCCGCCGGTGTGGCCGAGGCCCCGGCCCGACATCATCGGTACGGCGGCCCCGCAGCAGGCGAGCATCGGAGCCAGGAGCAGTGAGGTCTTGTCCCCGACTCCGCCGGTCGAGTGCTTGTCCACCCGCGGCACGGCCCAGCCGTCGAACTGGAGCCGGGCGCCGGAGGCCAGCATGGCCGCGGTCAGCTCGGTCAGCTCGGCGTTGGAGAGCCCCCGCCAGACCACCGCCATCAGCAGCGCTGACATCTGGTAGTCTGGGATCTCGTCCGCGGCGTAGGCGCGCACGATGGCGGCCCAGGTGCCGGGGGGGAGCTCCCCACCGTCTCGCTTGCATTCGATGAGCGATGGAATCACCATTAAGGGTACCCTTCCCAACTGATGGATCCCCACACCCGGAGCCGAAGTGCGCCTGCTGCCCGCCGCCCTCTTCGCGGTCCTCCTGACCGCCCCCGCGGCCGCCCAATCGGTGCCCGACTTGGTCACCAGGGGTGTGGCGGCGTTCGACGCCCGGAATCCGGCGGCGGCGCTGAAGGACTACCAGGCGGCGCTGGCCATCGACTCGACGAGCTACGAGGCCAACTGGCGGGCGAGCATCGCCGCGGTGGACATCGGCAAGCAGACCCCGGACAGCATTCCGGACCCGGCCCGTGACTCGCTGTACCGGCTGGCCGAAAGGTACGCGACCCGGGCCGTGGCGGCGAACCCCGACGGCGCGGACGGGTACTTCGCGCTCGCCAACGCGATCGGGCGGACCTCGCTCACGCTCGGGAAGAAGGCGCGAGTGCAGCGCGCCACCGAGATCCGCACGGCCGCGCTCAGGGCCATCGAGCTCAACCCGCGCCAGGACGGCGCGTTCCACGTCATGGGGCGCTGGAACGCCGAGATCATGCGCCTCTCGAGCTTTGAGCGGTTCTTCGCGAAGAGCTTCCTCGGCGGGGCGGTGTTCAACCAGGCGTCGTGGGACAATGCCGTGGCGTACATGCAGCGGGCGATCGCGATCCGGCCCGAGTTCATCTATCACCACTACGACCTGGCCCTGATTTACATCGACACCAAGCAGTGGTCACTGGCCCGGCAGCAGCTGGAGCTGATTCCCGCCCTGCCCCTCATCGACGTCATGGACCCGGTCTGGAAGAAAGAAGCCGCAGGCTTCCTCCAGTCCATCGCGAACAAGAAATAAGAGGACAGATTCCCATGATCCAGACTGCCGGCACGTCTCCCGAGGAACTCGAGCGCCTCTCGGCCCGGGTGCAGTCGCTCGAGCACGAGCGGCGCCACCTGCTCGCCGTCATCGAGATCCTCGAGGAGATCGGGGGATCGCTGCACTTCGCCGACATCGTCCAGTCCATCGCCAAGAAGCTCGGCGAGGCTTTCGGCCTCGACCGGTGCGCCATCTATCTGTCGGAGCGCGGCGGCCAGACGGTGCGCCTCGTGGCGAGCTTCGAGGACCCGAGCATCCGGAACTACGTGGTAGACCTCGACCGCTACCCGGAGCTCAAGCGCGCGATCCACTCCGGCCAGACGGTGTTCATCCCGGACGCGGTCAACGACCCGACGCTCCGGCACGTCCGCGGCGCGCTGACGCACCGGCGGGTCAAGTCCATCACCGTGGTGCCGATCACGTGGCGGGGCACCCCCATCGGCGCGATCTTCCTCCGTACCTTCCGCGACGGGCCGAGCTTCTCCGACGTGGACGTGAAGTTCTGCCAAGTGGTGGCCAGCCTGACCGCCAAGGCGCTCCGGAACGCGCATCGCTTCGAGCGGCTGCAGTCCCGCCGCGGCGAGGAAGGGGTGGGGCGGCAGGAGGACAGGGAGCGTGTTGCCCTGCTGGGCTTCATCCGGCGCCTGCTGGAAGCGTACGCGCAGAAGGAAGGCCCGTGGGAGGAAGGCCAGCTGGGGCGCGCGACGGCGGAGGAACTCGACCGGCTGGTCGGCGTGGCCCGGACGGTGCTGGCCCAGGAGGCCGCCGGACGGTGAGCCCGGCGGAACGCGCGGCCGAACTGCGCCGGCTCATCGACCGCGCCAACATCGCCTACTACGTCCACGACGCGCCCGAGATCCCGGACGCCGAGTACGATCGCCTCTTCCGGGAGCTTCGCGAGATCGAGGCAGCCCACCCGGAAATTGCCACCCCCGACAGCCCCACCCAGCGCATCGGCGCTGAGCCGGCCACCGCGCTCCGGAAGCACACCCACCTGCGGCCGATGCTCTCGCTCGCGAACGCCTTCAGCGACGTCGAGCTCGCCGCCTGGGAGGACCGCAACGCCCGGCTCAACGCCGACGTGCGGCACGGCGGGTACACCACCGAGATCAAGATCGACGGCGCCGCCGTCAACCTGACCTACGCTGGGGGCCGGTTCGTGACCGGCGCCACCCGCGGGAACGGCACCGTCGGGGAGGAGGTGACGGCCAATCTCCGGACCATCCCGGGCCTCCCTCTCATCCTGCAGGGGCAGGGACATCCCGGGCTCATGGAGATCCGTGGCGAGGTCTACTTCTCCCGCAAGGCGTTCGAGCGGCTGAACGCCGACCGGGAAGCGGCCGGCGACCCTCCGTTCGCCAACCCGCGCAACGCCGCCGCCGGCAGCCTCCGGCAGCTGGACGCCCGCATCACCCGGAGCCGGCGGCTCGGACTGTTCGCCTTCCACGTGGAGGTGGTCGAGGGGACGTTGAAGGCCGCCACGCAGTGGGAAGTACTCGACCAGCTCGAGGCGTGGGGGCTGCCGGTGGCGCCGCACCGCGCCCGGCACCCCGACCTGGCCGCGGTGCAGCAGGCGGTGGCACGGTACGAGACGATGATCCGCACCCTCCCCTTCGAGGCCGACGGCGTCGTCGTGAAGATCGACACGCTCCCGCTCCACGACGACCTCGGCGTGGTCGGCGGGCGGGAGCCGCGCTGGGCGGTGGCACGGAAATTCGCGCCGGAGGTGGCCGTCACGCGGCTCCTCGAGATCCGCGTCAACGTCGGACGGACGGGAGCCCTGACGCCCTGGGCCGTGCTGGAACCGGTCGAGCTCGGCGGGGTCACCATCAGCAGCGCCACGCTCCACAACGACGAGATCATCGCCCAGAAGGACATTCGCATCGGCGACTGGGTCGAGATCGTCCGGGCAGGCGAGGTCATTCCGCAGGTCATGGGACCGCTGCGCGAGCGTCGCGACGGCTCGGAAGTCGAATTCGCCATGCCCGAGGAGTGCCCCGTCTGCGGTACGCCGGTGGATCGCCCGGCAGACGAGGTCGTCCGTTACTGCCCCAACGTCTCCTGTCCCGGCCGGATCCTGGAGGGGATCGTCCATTTCGCCTCCCGCGAGGCGATGGACATCCGCGGCCTCGGCTACGAGCGGGTGCGCCAGCTCCTCGACGCGAAGCTGATCCGCGACGTGGCGGACCTCTACGAACTCGACGCCGAACGGCTCATCGCGCTGGAGCGGTTCGCGGAGCAGTCGGCGGCGCAGCTCGTCAAGAGCATCGCCGACTCCAAGGCGCGCCCGCTCTCCACCCTCCTCTTCGGCCTCGGCATCCACCACGTCGGCAAGACGGTGGCGGTGCTCCTGGCCCGCCGGTTCGGCACCATGGCGGCGCTCCGTGACGCCAGCGAGGAAGCCATCAACGAAGTCCCAGGGGTCGGGCCGGTCATCGCCGCGGCGGTGCACCACTTCTTCCGCACGGCGCGGAACCGGCACCTGGTCGAGCGGCTCGAGCGCCTCGGGCTCGGGATGACGGAGCCCGACGCCACGGTGACAGACGGCCCGTTCACCGGCATGACCGTGGTGCTCACCGGAACCCTGCCGACCCTCTCACGCACCGAGGCGACCGCGTTGGTCGAGCGCGCCGGCGGCCATGTGTCCGGCTCAGTGAGCAAGAAAACCTCGCTCGTGGTGGCCGGCAGCGACGCCGGCAGCAAGCTCGAGAAGGCCACGGCCCTTGGCGTCCCGGTCATCGACGAGGCGGAGCTCTTGCGCCGCGTCGCCCCGCGCCCGTAATCTTCCGGCGAGGAGAACCCCATGACGAATCCCGAACCGTTTTCCCAGTACCAGTGCCTCGGCCTCGGCCGGCGTGCCCTCCACCAGCTCCGCGCCAGCCTGGAGCGGGACCGCGGCGTCCAGACCGCCACGCTCCTGCAGGAAGCGGGGGTGGCCGGTGGCGAAGGACTGTATGCGGCTTTTGCGGGATGGCTCCAGACCGCGTACGGCGTGATGCAGCCGGGCGACCTCGACGCGGCGTACCTGCCGGAGGCGCTGAAGGGGTTCTTCGGGGATTACGGGTGGGGCACGCTGACCGTGAGCGAACTCGCGCCCGCCGTGATGGCGCTGGACAGCGAGGACTGGGCCGAAGCGGCCCCCGATCAGGGCAGCTCGTATCCCGCGTGCCACCTGACCAGCGGCATGCTCGCCGATTTTCTGGGTCGGATGGCGCAGGGGCAGGTGGCGGTCATGGAGGTGGAGTGCCGCACGCGGGGAGATAGCCGGTGCCGCTTCCTGGTCGGCGCACCGGACTCGCTCTCGGTGCTCTACGACCGGATGTCGCGGGGGCTCACCTACGCGGAGGCGCTCGGGCCGGCGAAGTAGGGGCGCACAGGCGTGCGCCCCGACCCATGCCTAGGGCTGCTGCTTCAACGTCACGTCGCCTGAGGCCGTGTCGATCGAGATCCTCCCCTTTCCGTTGCCGATCGTTCCCGACAATCCATCCCGGCCCTTCCGCGTCACCTGGAGCGGAAACTCGGTCGTGATGTCCCCGCTGCTGGTCTCGATCTCCACGACAGCGCCGAGCGACTTCGGCGCGGCGACCTCCACGTCACCCGAGCCTGTGTCCACAGACAACTCCTCGACGTCGCCTGTCAGGCCGATCCGGATCTCGCCGCTCCCGGTGTCCACGCCTATGCCCCTCACATCGGCCGCGCTGACCACCACGTCACCCGACCCGGTGTCGATCTCGAGACGGCTCGCGGTGAGCCCATCCACGCGAACGTCGCCGGAGCCGGTGTCCAGGGAGACCTCGCCCGACTTGACCGCGCCGACGACGATGTTTCCCGAACCGGTGTCCACCGACAGGTCGCCGTCGTGGCCCGCCAGCGTCACGTCGCCGGAGCCGGTGTCGATCGAGAGCGAGCCCGCGGTCGACTTCCCCTCCACGTCACCGCTCGCCGTCTCTACCTCGATCGAGCCGTTGACGTTCGCAAGCGTGACCTTGCCGACGCCGAGGTTCAGCTCGGCACGCACACCGACAGGCAGCATGAGCCGCACGTCCGCCCAGGCCGCGAGACCGCTGCCGCTCGAGGAGATCCTCACCTTGCGGCCGCCGCCGTCATAATCATCATCGCCGTTGAAGGTGCCGTCGTCCCGGACCCGGAGGCTCGCCTCGTAATTGCCGCCCAGCGCTGGATAGACGAATTGGGTGCCAGGATAGACCACGCGGAGGGTGCCGGCGGCGTGCTCGACGCTCAGCTTGGCGCCGTCGCCGCCCTGCCGGGTGACCTCGGCCACGGTGGCACTGCCGGAGGCCGCCGAGACCTGCAGGGTGCCGATCAGGTTGTAGACCTTGATGGTGCCGCCGGAGAGTTCGACGCGCTCGGCCTGCTGGGCGTGCAGCCCGGCAACGGAACTCGCGGAGATGCCCAGGGCCAGGGCCAGGAAGCGAACGGGGTGGGTCACGGTGCGGGCTCCTGAAGGCAGGGATCAGGAGGTTGGACGGGTCCCGACGGGAAAAGGTTGCAGGAGCTACCGCGGCGTGACCGAGACGCCTTCCAGGAGGATCGGGGGAGCGGCAAGGCTCCCCCGCCACTCCACGTTTCGCCCCAGCCCGGCGATCCGGCCAAGCAGTTCATAGGCGTTTCCCGCCACGGCCGCGTCCTTCACCCGGCCCACGATCTCACCGCCGACGACGCGATAGGCCAGGGCCACCGGGTGAGAAAACGCCCCGCCGATCACGTTGCCTTGCCCCACGCCGATGAGGTCGTCCACGACGAGGCCGTCGGCCACCTTGGACAGGAGATCCTCCCAGCTGCACTCACCCGGGGAAACCACCAGGTTCGAGTACGCCGCCTGCGGCTTGCCGAAGGTGGTGCGCCGAGCGTGGCCGGTGGCGGGGACCCCGGCGCGCGCCGCCGTTTCGAGGTCGTACACGAAGCCGCCGACGAGGCCGCCCTCCACCAGCGGGAGGCGCCGGGTCGGCACCCCCTCGTCATCGACGGCCCGGGAGCCGGAGGCGCCAGGTACCCAGGGATCGTCGGTCACGGTGAGCGTCGGGTCGAAGGCGCGCTCCCCGATGCGACCGCCAAGCGGGGAGATCCCCTGCAGGACGGCCTTGCCGAGGCAGGCCTGGCGGAGGGGGAGGAAGAGCGCACCCGTTCCGGCGGGTGTGAAGAGCACCGGCAGCTCTCCCCGCGGCGGCGCGGCGGGCCGCTCGGCCCAGGCCACCCGCCGCCGGATCGACTCGGCCAGCGCCGCGACCCCCGGCTCGCCGGGGAGGTCGGCAGCGGCGCAGAAATCGCCGACCATCAGGATATCGTCGCCGGTGACGCGGGTGATTTCGGCGGAGAGGGAGACCGCCGTCACGTCGTAGCTGGCCTCGACGCCCCGGGTGTTCGCCACCCGCACGGTGCCGACGCTCCGTTCCACCGTGGCGCTCACCTGCCAGCCGTCGTGCGACAGCCGCTCCACCAGCGACTGCCCGAGCGCGGCGAGGTCCGCCACCGAGGCAGCCGCCGCCGCGGGGGAATGGGTACGGACCGCCTGGAGCGGCGAGGGTGCCGGCAAGATGAGGTCCACCTGGTCGCCGATGGCGGCCGAGGCGAGCGCCGCCTCGAACAACGCCTCCGGGTCGTTGGCCGTCGTGCCGGCAAAGCCGAGCCTGCCGTTGGCCCGGATCCGGACATTGACGCCCCGCTCCTGCGACCACGCGGTGCTCTTGAGCCGGCCCGATTCGAAGACGAGCGTCACCGTCTCGTCGTTCTTGACGGCGGCGTCGGCGGACTCGGCGCGGCGGGACGCCTGTTCGAGGAGCCGGCCGATCACGCGACGCTCCCGCCCACGAGCGCCTCGCTGAGCCGCACGTGCGGCGCGCCCTCGGTCACCGGCAGCGGCGCCTGCCCTCCCTTGCCGCATCCGCCGCCCATCTCGTTCCACTGGAAGTCGCCGGCGACGCGGTCGATCCGGTCCATCGTCTGGAAAAGGTTCCCGGCGATCACGACGTCCTTGACCAGTTCCGCCAGCTGCCCGTCCCGGATCATGAAGCCGTGGCCCGCCGTGAAGGAGAAGTCCTCGAGGTAGGTCTGGCCGCCCTGGGCGTCGCAGGCGTAGATGCCGAGCTTGATGTCCCGGAACAGGTCGTCGCGCGTGCCGGTCCCGCTGGCGATGTAGGTGTTGGTCATCCGCACGATCGGCGGATGGCGGAAGGAGAGGGCGCGGGCGTTGCCGGTGGGCGCCTCCTGCATCTTCGCGGCGGTCTCCCGGGAGTGCAGCCGCCCGACGAGCACGCCGTTCTGGATCAGCACCGTGTTCCGCGTTGGCGTGCCTTCGTCGTCGAACGGAAGGGTGCCGCGGAGGGCGGCGGCGCTCCCGTCGTCGCCGATGGTCAGGTGCGGTCCGCCGAAGCGGCGCCCGAGGGTCATCATCTCCCGGGCCTGGGGATTCTCGTAGACGAAGTCGGCTTCGCTCAGGTGCCCGAACGCCTCATGCACGAACACCCCCGCCAGCTTCGGGTCGAGCACCACCGGGTAGGTGCCGCCCCGGACGCGCGGGGCGCCGAGCAGCGCGACGGCACGGTCGGCGGCGGCCAGGAACTGGTCCTCCCGGTGCTGGACAGCGTCCCATCCGGAGCGCCGGCCGAGCGACTCGAGCGCCCGCTCGATGGTGCCCTGGTCTCGCGCCACCGCCACGGCGGAGAGGGTCACCTCGGGCCGCAACTCGAAGAGCATGGTGCCCTCGGAGTTGGCGTACCAGTATTCCACCACCTCGTCGCGGTAGGCGGCCTGCGTGTCCACGACGCGCCGGTCCCGGCCGAGCATCAGGGCGTTCAGCGATTCGAGGTGGCGTTTCTTGGCGTCGAGCGGGATACCGCGGACGTCGCCGCCCAGCGGAAGGGTCACGTCCGCCTCGCGGACCGGGACGTCAGCGAGCCGGATGGGGGCGTCGAGCCGGACGGCCAGGGAAAGCTCGTGCGCACGGGCCACCATGGCGGGGAGGTCGTCGAGCGAGGTGAAGCTCGCCATGCCCCAGCCGTAGCCCCGGTTCAGGCAGCGGACGAAGCCCCCCTCGTCGGTGCTCACGGTGGCCCCCTCGAGCCGGGGGCCGCGAAAGGTCACCGCGGAGGTGGTGCTTCGCTCGAGGCGAATTTCGGTGTAGTCTGCCCGGGAGGAGTTGAGGGCGTCGCGCAGGCGGTTCTTCACGGGCGTCGGGCGGCGTACTCGGGATGAGGCACCAGCTCGCCGTCCACGACGATTTCCCTGTCCCACGGCAGGATGATGAACTTGTCCGTCTCGAAGGCGTGGAAGTCGGGGAGGTAGGGGCCGGTCTTGAACGACACGGCGGTACGCACCTCGGCCGGCTGCAGGAGCCGAACCTCGCTCAGGGCCAGCTTCATGGTGCTGCC
The DNA here is from genome assembly GCA_022710485.1 of Gemmatimonadota bacterium. GTDB lineage: Bacteria > Gemmatimonadota > Gemmatimonadetes > Gemmatimonadales > GWC2-71-9 > SPDF01. Next base: position 103,751 of record JAKLGU010000004.1, read on the forward strand.
GGATTCGCAGGTTTCGTCCACCACCAGGACGCGCCGTCCGCGGATCGTGGCGGGTGGGCCGGCCACCAGCACCGGTTCCTTCCGTGCGCTGCGCCGGGTGACGACCATCGAGGCGAACTCGCGCTGGAGAATCGACGCGACCACGACGCCGGGCATGACGCCGGCCTTGGCGATGCCGAGGACGATCTCGGGATCGAACTCTCGGGCGACCTTGAGCGCCAGGGCGCGACAGACCTCGCCGAAGAACGGCCAGTCGATCTCCATCACTTCGCGAGTGTCGGGATTCGGGGCTCGAGGCATGCTCCAAACTACCCCCACGCTCCGGGTCGGGCAACCACGTTGCGACCCTCCAAAATCGGGGCTATCTTGCGAGAATACCACGACTTGAGTCCCTTCTCACCCCGCGTCAAGGATCCGTCGACCGTATGAGCTTCTGGCGTCGGTTGCTCGGCAAGGGAAAGTCCTCCACGCTGCGTCCGCAGCGCCTCGATTACCTGAACGAGGCGCTGGCGCTCGAGCGGCAGGGGGATTTCGAGGCGGCGCTCACCTCCTACCGGCTGGCGCTGCGCGACAACGCGCAGGACACCCGGATCCTGCAGAACATGGCCATCGCGTTCACCAAGACCGGCCAGCCCGACGAGGCGATCCGCCACTATCGCCGTGCCATCGAGCTCGACCCGACGCTGGTCGGCGCGCACTACGGCGTCGCGTTCCTCCTCCTCAAGCGTGGCGACGCGGGACTCGCGGCGGACCACCTCCGCGCCTTCCTGGCCCGGCCTCCGAAGGGACCCGACGCCGACCGATGGATCAAGCACGCGGAGGCGGCGCTCGAGGACGCCGAACGGGCGGTGGAAGGGGGACAGGGGTGAAGCTCGCGCGGACGGGGCTCGTGGTCATGACGCTGGCCGGCTGCAGCGAGCTCGCCTCCAGCGACGACACCGTCGTCGCACTGCAGGTGACCGCACCGCCCGGCAGCGCGGTCGAAGTCGGCGACACGGTCACGTACACCGTCGTCGCGGTCAACCGCAACGGCGACCCGATCCCCGCCCCCATCTACTGGTCCACGCCCGACACGCTGGTCATCGCGGTGGACAGCGTCTCCGGCGTGGTGCTCGGGAAGTCGCCGGGCCAGGGCCGGGTGCAGGCCATCTCCGACGGGCTCGTATCTCCCCTCAACATCCTGACCGTCGTCGCGACGCCGGACACCCTCATTCTGGTGCCCCCCGACACCGTCACGCTCGACACGCTGGCGAGCACGACCACGACACCCCTGGTGGCCCGGCTCGAGTCGTACAACCCCGTCGGGCCGATCGCCGGCCGGCTCATCATCTACGAGTTGGTGGAGCCGGTGTTTGCGGACTCGGCGAGCCGCACCGTCCAGTTCTCCTCCGGCGGAGTGGCCGACACCGCCACCACCGCCGCCAACGGTGAACCGGTCGACGCGGTCACCCTCGCGCGCATTCCGGGCGTGGCGCCGCCGGACAGCGCCATCGTCGAGATCCGCGCCACCCGCTACAAGGACAACCAGCCGGTCCCCGGGTCGGGACAGCGCTGGATCATTCGGTTCGGCATCTAGCGACGATTCTCGGGAGGTTCTGTGAGCACCCCGCCCCGCACACTCAACGAAATCTTCTTCGGCGCCATGGACCGTTCGGCCTCGCGCCCCGTCGCCATGCGGGTCAAGCGCGGCGGGACCTGGGTCGGCACCAGCTTCGCCGAACTCCTCTCCCAGGTCCAGGCGTTCAGCATCGGGCTCCACGAACTCGGCGTCAACGCCGGCGACCGGCTGGCCATCCTCTCCGAGAACCGGCCCGAATGGGCGGTGACCGACTTCGCCTGCCTGGCCTGCCGCTGCGCCGACGTGCCGGTGTACCCCACGCTGCCCGCCCACCAGATCGAGTACATCCTGCGCGACTCGGGCGCCGTGGCGGTCTGCTGCTCTTCCGCCGCCCAGCTCGGGAAGATCCTCGAGATCCGCGGCAATCTGCCGGCGCTCAAGACGATCGTCGTCTTCGACGGGGACGCCGCCACCGGCGGCGCCGTCACCTTCGAATCGGTCCTCGCCAAGGGTCGCGCCGCCATCCCGAAGTACCCGACCTGGCGAGCCGACGCCCTCGCGGTGAAGCCGGACGACCTCGCCACCCTGATCTACACCTCGGGCACCACCGGCGACCCGAAGGGCGTGATGCTCACCCACGGCAACATCACCTCCGACGTGATGGCCGGGCTCCAGGTCCTCGACCTGCGGCAGAGTGACGAGTGCCTCTCCTTCCTGCCGCTCTCGCACATCTTCGAGCGAATGGCGGGCCACTACTGCATGACGCAGCAGGGGGCCATCATCAACTACGCCACCAGCATCGAGAGCGTCCCGATCGAGATGGGCGAGCTCCGGCCGACGGTGGTTTGCTCGGTGCCGCGCCTCTACGAGAAGATCTACGCCCGCGTGCTGGAGAACGCGATGGCGGGCTCGCCGACGAAGCAGAAGATCTTCCTCTGGGCCAAGCGGATCGGCGAGGCGTGGGCCGAGCTGGCCATCGAAGGCAAGCCGATCCCGGCGGCCCTCGGGTTCAAGTACCGCATCGGGCACAAGCTGGTCTTTTCCAAGCTGGTGGCGCGCGTGGGCGGACGGCTGCGGTTCTTCGTCTCCGGCGGCGCCCCGCTCGCGGCCGACATCGCCCGGTTTTTCTACGCGGCCGGCCTCCCGATCATGGAGGGCTACGGCCTGACGGAGACCTCGCCGGTCATCACCGTGAACGGCTTCGGGCGGGCGCGGTTCGGCACCGTGGGCAAGGTGGTGCCCGGCGTCGAGGTCAAGATCGCCGCCGACGGTGAGATCCTGACCCGCGGGCCCAACGTGATGAAGGGGTACTACAACAAGCCGGAGGCCACGGCGGAGGTGCTAAGCCCCGACGGCTGGTTCAGCACCGGCGACATCGGCAAGCTCGACGCCGACGGCTACCTGTGGATCACCGACCGGAAGAAGGACATCATCGTGACCGCCGGCGGCAAGAACATCGCGCCCCAGCCGATCGAGAACCTCGTGAAGACGAATTCGTTCGTCCTGAGCGCCGTCATGATCGGTGACAAGCGCAAGTATCCGATCATGCTCGTGGTGCCGAACATGGAGACGCTGCGGAAGTGGGCGGAGGCGGAGGGGATGACGGGGCGCACCGACGCCGCGCTGCTGGGCGACATCGTGGTCCACAACAAGCTGACGGGCGAGATCAAGAAGACGCTGCGCGAACTGGCCCAGTACGAGATGCCGAAGAAGTTCCTGATCCTCGACCGCGACTTCAGCATCGAGGCGGGCGAACTGACGCCGACGCTCAAGGTGAAGCGGCGGGTGGTCGAGAAGATCCACCAGGCGCGCATCGAGGAACTGTACGCCGCCGGGGGCGTCGAAACGGTCTACTAGCCGCGCCGCGCCTGCGCCACCCAGACCCCGTCCGCGCTGGCGAGCACCTCGAGCTCCGGCGCGGACGGGGTCACGCCTTCCCCCACCACCCTGAGGCCAGGGAGGAGGCAGCGCACGGCCTCGGCCAGCCACGCCGCGTCGGACGCGAAGCCGGGACCGAGCACCACCCCCCGCAGCTGCCGGCTCTTGACCGGAATGCGGCCGCCGCGCGCCAGGCTCACGCCCCGCCCCGCGGGAATGCCGGCAGGAGGATTCACCGCCAGGATGTGCACCCCTTCCGACGCCGCCGCGAATCCCTCCCACCCCTCCCCCGCACCACCCACCATCACCACGTAGCCGCCCGGCCCGCCGAGTCCGAGCAGCGCCGCCATGGCCGCCCCCGTCAGGCGCTCGGAACGCAGGATATCCGGTGGCGCCGGGCCGAACTCCGCCACCCCATCGCGGACCGGATACACCGTGCCGCAATCCATGCAGCCGAGGTGGCCGCCCCGGACCTGGCGATCGAGGACGCCGTCCGGCAGCAGCACGAGGACGTTCTCCTCGTGCTCGGCGGGACAGCGCAGGATGTCGGTGAGCTCAATGAACATGGGTCAGGGGCGGAAGACGACCCAGGTCAGCTTCCCCTCCTCCACCGTCACCTTCCGGAAGACCTTCCGGCCGCCGATCTCGGTGCCGACGATGTAGGTGCCCGGCGGGACGTCGCCGACGGCGAAGTTCTCGCCGTAGAGCGGGTGAGGATGGTTCTTCGGTCCGTATGTCTCGGCGAACGAATAGGGCGTCTCCGCCGGTTCGGGCTTGATGATGCCGTAGATCCGGGCCTGCTCGACCGGCTTGCCCTCGTCGTCGAGCACCTGCCCCGCCACGATCCCGGTGCCGGGCAGCGGCTGGATCCAGAGCTCGGGGTTGGTGGTGTAGGCGGGGTAGCGCTGCAGGGAATCCACGATCAGCGCCACGTCGGCCGTCGGGGCCACGTGCACCTCGAGGTGGAGGTGGTCGTTCGTCGCCCGGCCGGTGTTGCCGACCTCGCTGACCACGTCGCCCGCCGCCACCCGCTGCCCCACGGCCACTCGCAGCGCGGAGTTGTGGTAGTACACGGAGAAGAGGAGCTTCGGCCCGTCGGCCTCGATGATCGAGTCGTGGCGGATGGCCACGGTGAGCGCCCCCGCCTCCGCCGGCCCCGCATACACCACGACTCCGCCGCCGATCGCGTGGACGAGGGTCCCGTCGGGATTGTTGAACTCGACGCCCTGGTGGGGCTGGAAGTTGCCGCCCATCGTCGAGCCGTAGCGGTAGGTCTGGTCGATGAAGCTGTTGTCGTCGAGGGCGATCGGCCGCTCGAACCAGGTGGTCCGGGGCGCCGCCGGCGCCTCGGCGGCGCGCGCGAGACGCCCGGCGCGCTCGTAGCAGGGGGTGCTGTCGTTCACCGCGCGGATGCCGCAGAGGGTGCCGCGCCAATTGTCGAGCCGAGCCAGCGGAGGGAAGCCGGCGTAGCCGCGCTGGCTCAGGGCAATGGTGCCGTCGGGGCTCATGTTCATGGCCACCGAGCCGCGCAGCGTCGAGAGGAGGATGCCGGTCCGCGAGCGGGTGATCCGGCGGATATATTCGTTGGGGAGGATGGGGAGGACGCTGTCGGCGGGGCCGCGCGCCGCCGGCCCGGTCGCGTCCACGAAGGCGGTCCAGCGCTCGCCGCCGTCGCTCGTGACCTGCACCCCGTCGGCGGTGCCGATATACGTCGCCTCGCCGCGGACCACGATCCCCGCGGGCGCCACGTACTGCCACTCCGGCCCGAGCTCGCTGAACTTCCAGTTGCGCCAGCTGCGCCCGCCGTCCCGCGAGACGCCCCAGCCGTTCCCTACCGTGCCGTACCACACTTCCCCGCGGGCGCCGAACGCGATCGAATGGACGAAGTCCCAGGACAGCGACGTGGCCGTCGTGTCGCTCCGGATCTGCTGCCAGGCGACCCCGCCGGCGGGAAGGACGTAGATGCCCTGGCCGTACGTCCCGGCCCAGATGCCGCCCGACGGATCGCGGGCCAGCGTCAGGACGTGGACGCCCCAGCCGGTGGAATCGGGCAGCGGCGGCAGCTTCGCCTGCGCGAACGCCGGCGCCGGCAGGAGCACGAGACCGAGCACCAACAATCGAGCGAGCGTCATGGAGCGCACCGTGGAAGGGTCGGTTGGGGACGGCTCACGCGGGTCCGAGCCGGAGCCAGTCGAGCTGCACGTGAGCCGGCCGGGTGGCGGCGAAGGCCACGGCGGCGGCCACATCCTCGGGACGCAGCATCCGCGCGCGGGGCGTGAACCCCGGACGGGAGTCGGGATCGACGGCATCCCACGCCGCGGTGTCGGTCGGTCCCGGCGAGACCAGCGTGAATCGTAGTGCCGAGCCCTGGTATTCGGCGAGGAGGGCCTCGTGCAGGCCGCGCACGCCGTACTTGGCCGCGGCGTAGGCGGCGTTGCCGGGGAATCCGACGTGATCGGCCACCGAACCGATGGTCACGACGCGCCCGCCCCCGCCCACGCGCATCAGCGGCACGAACGCCTTGGCGACGAGCCACGGCCCCCGCAGGTTGGCGGCGACCTGGGCGTCGAAGTCGGCGGTGGACGTCTCCTCGAACGGCGCCAGGTGGAACGCGCCGGCGTTGTTGACCAGGATGTCGGGCGCTCCCCACTCCGCCTGCACGAGGTCGGCGGCCACCCTGACCTGCGCCGCGTCGGTCACGTCGCAGCGGACGTCGAGCGCCTCCCCGGCGCGCCGCTCCTTCAGCGAGCGGGCCAGGCGGACCACCCGCGCGCCGTCCCGGGCGAGCAGGTCGGCCGTGGCCGCGCCGATGCCGCGCGAGGCGCCGGTGACCACCGCCACTTTCCCGCGGAGCGCGCTCACGCCGACTCGGCGCCGGTCCCGTGGGCGAGCCGGAGGAATTCGGCGCGCGTCTTGGGGTCGGTGGTGAAGATGCCGCGCAGGGCGCTGGTGACGGTGCGCGAGCGCTGCTTTTCCACCCCGCGCATCATCATGCAGAGGTGCGAGGCCTCGAGCACCACGCCCACGCCGAGGGGCGCCACGACGTCCATGATGGCGTTGGCGACCTGGTCGGTCAGCCGCTCCTGCACCTGCAGCCGCCGGGCGAAGATGTCCACGATGCGCGGCAGCTTGGAGAGGCCGAGGATGCGCTTGTCGGGAATGTACGCCACGTGCGCCACCCCGAAGAAGGGGAGGAGGTGGTGCTCGCAAAGCGAGTAGAACTCGATGTCGCGCACGAGGATCATGCTCTCGTGCTCCTCCTCGAACAGGGCGTCGCCGACGGCGTCCTCGACGGTGAGATGGTACCCCCGGGTGAGCCACCGAAGGGAGGCCTCGACCCGGTCCGGCGTCTTGACCAGGCCCTGGCGGTCGGGATCCTCGCCGAGGCCGGCGAGCAGCGAGCGCACCAGCGGCGCGAGCGGGGTGTCAGCCACCGTAGTACTCGACATAATTCCTCGGAGTTTCCCAGAGCCGGATCCGCTGGAGCCGCCCCGCCGGGAGGACCGGCGCGATCGCCTCCCAGCAGAAGACGGCGATGTTCTCGGCGGACGGGATGTGGTCCCGGAAATACGGCACGTCGAGATTCAGGTTGCGGTGATCCAGCACGGAACTGACGCGCCGGTCCACCAGGTCCTTCAGCACGGCGATGTCGAGGACGTACCCGGTCTTCGGGTCGATGTCGCCCTCGACGGTCACCTCGAGCTCGTAGTTGTGCCCGTGGTAGTTGGGGTTGTTGCACGGGCCGAAGGTGGCGCGGTTCCACGCGTCGGATTCGGCGGGATTATGGAGTCGGTGGGCCGCGTTGAAGTGGACCCGCCGGGTGATGGTGCACGAGGGCATCGGGGCTCCCTGATGGGGAAGCACAAAGCGCCGACGAGGTGCGTCGGCGCCCGGGTGCGGACGGGAGTGGGGAGGGTGTCTTGAAGCCCGAAGAAAATTCGCGGTATCCTCGCCCTGGCTTCTGTCTTCCCCCGGGGGGCATGGCATCGGCCACGGTATGTGGACCCAATCTACGGACCTGTTGGCTCAAGCACGTGGTTCCCCACCACCGCCCGACACTGCTAAGATACGGAACGGTCCCGACCCAGTCAACAATGACGCTGGAGCCTGCCGATGTCGTCCCGAATCACGCTCGTCCTTGCGCTCGCCGCGCTGGGACTCTGGTACATCCTCGCGTTCGTGACCGGCGTCACCGCGGGGGCGGTGCACCTCCTCCTGGCGGCCGGCGTCGTCCTCGCGGTCCGCTGGTGGGCGCTCCGGCCGGACCGCGCATGACCCTCAGCCGAGGGTCAGCACCAACACACCCCACCCCAGCGTCAGCAGGCAGATCGGGACGCCCGCCCGGGCATACTCCCAGAAGCCGATGTGCACTCCCCGCGCCGCCGCGCGCTCGGCCACGATCAGGTTGGCCATCGACCCGATCAGCAGCAAGTTTCCCGCGAAGGTCGAGCTCATCGACACCATGAGCCACATCCGCTCCGGGTCGGGCAGCGTCGGCACGACGTTCCGCCAGAGCAACACCGCCGGGACGTTGCTGATCAGGTTCGAGAGGGCGGTCATGGCCGCCGTGACCGACACCGCCGAGCGGAAGGGGGCGTCCGGCGCCACCGCCGACAGCGCGACCCGGTCGAGCGCATCGGCCGCCCCCGACCAGGCAAGGCCGCGCATCACCACGAACAGCGACCCGAAGAAGAGGAGGAGCGGCCAGTCCACCTTGGCCAGGGCGGGCCCGGGGTCCTGCCGGCCCAGTGCGATCATCAGCGCGCCGGCCACGATCGCCACGAGCGGAAGGCTGCCGCCGAGGAGCCACGCGAGCAGCGCACCGGCAAAGAGCGCAAGCGCGGTGAAGACGATCCGCCGGTCGAGGGCTGGTTCCCCTATGTGGACGCGATCCGGCAGCGGACCAGCGAGTTCTCGCCGATAGACGAGCAGGAGTATGGCGGTCGCGATGCCGAGCCCCCCCACCACCACCGGGGTCATCCGCCACGAGAAGCTCGCGAACGGCACGCCGCTCCACAGGCCGATCAGCATGTTCTGCGGGTTGCCGACGACGGTCAGCGCGCTCCCGATGTTCGCGCCCATCGCCAGCGCGATGAGGTACGGCACCGGCCGGATCCCGAGGGGAACGAGGGTGGCGAGCAGGACCGGCGTCAGCATCAGGCACACGGTGTCGTTGACGAAGAGCGCCGAGAGCGCCGCGCTCCCCATCAGGACAGCCACCATCAGCTGCCGCTGGGTGCGCACCCGCGGCAGCACCCAGCCCGCCGCCCACTCGAAAAAGCCCCCCAGCTCGAGATACGCGACGAGGATCATGACGCCGAGCAGAAAGACCAGGACGTCCAGGTCGATGGCGGCGTACGCCTCGCCGAGCGGCAGGCCGGCCACCACCACCATGGCCACGGCGCCGAGCAGGCTCGCCGCCGGCCGGTTGAGGTGGAGGCCGGGTATGCGCTGCACTGAAATCATGAGGTAGGTGGCGGCGAAGACCAGGAGGGGCAGCGTCACTCAAATTTCCCAATTGGAGAACAGGATGCCGGCGGTCGGCTGCTCCGGGAAACCCGCCAGCGTCATCCGGAGGTCGGTCCAGTGCGCCTGCCATCCGGCGGCGACGAGCGAGGCGTACGCCTCGCCCTGGGCCGTCTGGCACCGGACCGTGACCCGCTCCGCCCCGTCGGCGTCGGCCACCGATTCCACCGCGCCCAGCACCGCATGCATGGCTGGCGGGTCCTCCGCCACGAGCTTGAGGACGCGCAGGTCCTCTATTGGCCGCCCCTGGGCGAGCGGCGTGATGTGCCAGAGCGCGAACGCCGCCAGCGCGCCGTCCCGGCGGTAGAGCGTAGTGTCGCCGATGCCGAGTTCGCCGGTCAGCCGAATCTCGTGCTCGAAGGACCTCCCCGCGGCCACCCGACCCGTCAGCGCGTTGCACTCGTCGATGACGGCGGCGGGTGCGGACTCGCGGGAGAGTCGGGTGCAGCCGGGGGTGGAGTTCGGCTCCGGCGCGCGTGCCACGGTGACGGTGAGGTGGCCGGGGAGGAAGCCGAGCCGGCTGTAGAACCCGATGTTGTCCACGGTGCGGGGCATCGTCTCCAGCCCGATGGTCCGCGCGGACTGCGACGTGAGCCACTCGACGCCGGCCTGCACAATCTGCCGCCCAAGTCCCTCCCCCTGGCGGTCGGGGCGCACGGCGAGGGGGCCCATCCACCCCTCGACGCCCGAGAGGTGTGCGAGGTTGAAGGCCACGATCTCGTCAGACTTGTCGCGCCAGACCATCGCGCCGCGCCCCGCCGATTCGAGTGCGAAGCGCCAGACCAGGTCGTTGAGGTGGGGGACGCGCACCCCGGGCATGCCGTCCCGCCGGTACCGGTCGGTGAACGCGTGCGAGAAGATCTTGTTCAGCGGGTCGATGTCCGCGACGGTGGGGCGCTCGGGGCCACGGATCACGCGCTCACGCCGCCACATCGCGTCCCCCTCCCTCGAGCGTCTCCTCGCGCACCACCGACACCCGGCGCCCCGGGTCCCGCTCGACGCGGATGATCCGGTCGAATCCTTCCCGCACCGCCTCGATGTGGGTGATGAGGACGACCTGCGGAAAGCGGTCGGCCAGGCTGCGGAGGAGGTCCATCACCGCGGCGCGGCGCTCCTCGTCGAGCGACCCGAAGATCTCGTCGAGCACCAGCAGCGAGAGCGGCTGCCCCGCCCGCTCCGCGATCATCTGGCTGATGGCGAGCCGGAGCGCGAGGTAGGCCACGTCCTCCTCGCCCCCGGAGATGACCGGCTTGACCTCGCCTTCGTCCACCAGTGTCGGCGTGTAGCTCTCGTCGAGCTCCAGGTCGGAGTAGCGGCCGTTGGTCAGGTCGCGCAGGAAGCTGGAGGCCAGCTCCGACAGGTCGGGCCGGAGCTGGGTGTTGAGGTCGGTGCGAAGGTCGGTGAGCGCCCGGTCAAGCTCCTGGGTGACGAGGAACCGCTGCTCGACCTGCTTCACCTCCTCCTCGCGATGCGTCCGTTCCGTGCGGCGCTGGGCCGCGGCGCGGGCGGCCTCGTCGGCCGTGGCCCGCTCGCCCTTCGCCTCGACCACCTGCAGCTCGGCGCGGCGGCGCTCCTCGTCGACGGCGGCCATCAAGGCGCGCACCTCCTCGAACACCGGCTCCGAAAACCCGAGTTCCTCGCGCTGATGCCGGAGCGCCGTCAACACCTCCTCGCGCGTGCTGACCGCCTGCTCGGCGGCCAGGAGCTCCGGTGCGAGCCGCGCGGCGCGCTCCGCCAGGGCCCGGTACCGCTCCGCCTCGAGCGCCTTCGCCTCCAGCGTCTTGAGCTCGAGCTGCACCTGCTTGTGCCGTTCGGGATCGTAGGTGCCCTCGGCACCCTGCAGCGAGGACTGCAGCTCCGCGATCGTCTTCTCCTGTCGGGCCCGCCGCTCGCGCAGGGCTGGCGCGTCCTTGAGCGGCGCCTCGAGCCGGCTGAGGGCTGCCGATGCCGCCTCGGCCGCCCCCTCGGCCTGCTCCCGCTGGCGCTCCAACTCCCGCACCTCCAGCGGCTCCTCCTCGAGCTGGTCGAGGCGCTGGCGGTAGAACTTCCCGTTGAACTTCACCTCCTCCAGCTGCCGTCCGAGCACGGCGAGCACCGGCTCGAAGTCCTTCCCCAGAGGACGGGAGCAGGTCGGGCAGGCGCCGTCCTGGCCTGCCGCCGTGATCCGGTCGAGTTGCTCCTGCAGGTCGGCGTACTGGTCGAGCAACGCCTGCCGCTTTGTCGTGGCGTCCTGCAGGTCGCGCACCCAGGTCGTGCGCTTCTCCTCCGCCAGCTCGGCAGCCGCGTTGGCCGCGGCGCGAGCGGCCGTGGCGGCGGAACGCGCCGCCTCCAGTTGATCCGCGGTGGGGAGCGCAGCAAGGCGCTGGTCGAGATCCGCGAGGGCGGCGCGGGCCGCCTCGATCCTGGCATGGAGCCCAGCCCGGTGCGACGACGCCGCGTACAACTGCTGCAGCGTCTCGTGCTCGGCCCGGAGCGCCGCCAGCGGCGCCAGCTCCTCGGCCAGCGCCGCGAGATGCGCCTGCGCCTGGAGCGCGTCGGCGATCTGCCGGTCGAGGTCCCGGGTCCGCTCCTGCGAGGTGGTGACCTGGTGCTCCGCGACGCGGATGTCGCCCTCGAGCGACTGCACCCGGGTCCGGAGCTGCTGCATCGCGTCCCAGCGCGGCGTGGCCTCGGCGAGGCGGAGGGCGGCCAGCCGCACCGCCTCCTGCGCATTCGCGTCCCGGTCGGCGGCGGCGGCGGCGAGCGCCGCCACCCGCTGCTCCTCCGCGTCGAGCGCCCCGGCATCGGGCAGGCCCGCTTGGAGCGCCTGCAGCCGGGCCCGCAGTTCACTGCGCGTCTCCTTCAGACGCTCCTGCGCGATGCGCAGCCGCTCGAACCCGAGCACCCGGGCCAGGAACTGCGCGCGCTCGGGGGCGCTCATCCTGGCCATGACCATCAGGTCTTTCTGACCGGTGAAGTAGGTGTTGAAGAACTCCGCCCGCGTCATCCCCAGCAGGTGCGAGAGCTTTTCGGTGACGGTGGCGAGGCTGTTGGCGATCGGCGCGGGATCGCCGTCCTGGAAGAGTTCCGCCTGGCTGAGGCTCCGGACCACGCGGAATTCGTGCGCCCCCAACGCGAAGTCGAGCTCGACCCGGACCGGTGAGCGGGGCGGCGCGCCGCGGCGCCGGATCGACTCCCGGGTGCCACGCGCCGCCGGCGTTCCGTACATGGCGAAGGCGATCGCCTCGAGCAAGGTGGACTTGCCCGAGCCGTTGGCGCCCACGATACCGGTCAGGCCGGCGCCGAACACGAGCTCGGAGTCCTCATGCTGCCGGAAGTTCACGAGCCGGAGGCGGTGGATCTGCATCAGTCTTCCGCCAGCTCGCGTTCGGCGGATGCGACGAGTTCCACCCCTTCGTTCACGAACGCCGCGCGGTCGATCCCGGCGGGCAGCTGGCGCCGGCTGAGGTAGTCCTGGACGATGTCGGGCAGCGTCTGGCGCCGACCCGGCGCACCGACGCCGGTGATCCGGGTCGGCTCCGGTCGCCGCAGGTCGAGCTGGAAGTGCAGCGCCTCCGCCTTCCATCCCCGGAGCACGGCGTGATCGAGCTGACGGCCCACGTGCCGAGGCACCCCGGTCACGACCAGTCGCACCACCTGGTCGGCGATGCCGCCGGGGACGGCCGCCACCCGATCGGAGATCGCCGCCTGCAGCTCTTCCGCGGACATGTCGCTGCCGTCGAGCCGGGGCAGGTCCAGCACCCGCCGCGCCGGGATGATCGGCCGCGGTTCCGCGATGCCGGTGTCGAGGTTCACGAGCAGCCACGACTTGCCCGCCACCCCCTTCTCCGCCTCGTCTCGCAGTTCGCCCCAGGGATTCGTACTCACGTATTCGAGCGAGCCGCAGTACCAGGCGCGGGGCCCGAGCTCGGTCTGCACGTGATAGTGGCCGAACGCCACGTAGCTCCACTCGCCGGGGCCGAACTCGTCGGCGCGGACCAGCGCGCCGCCGTACTCCACCGTGGACCGGTCGGACGGGAAGACACCGTCCACCTCGCCGTGGGCCACGAGCACCTCGTAGCGCGCACTGCCGTCAGGCCGGAGGACCGGTCGCTCGGCCTGCGCCAGTGCCTCGTGCGGCACGGCCAGGACGCTGAGCTCCAGCTGGGGGTAGCTGAAGCGCCGCGCCTCGTGCGTCGCGACGTCCACGCCGAGCTCGTCGAAGAGGCGGAGGATGCTGCCGGTCTCGGTGGAACGGGGCGTGTCGTGGTTGCCGGCGATCAGGACGATCGGCGCGTCGGGCAGATCCGCGCGGATGCGCTGGAACTGCTGGAAGGCGAAGACGATGGCAGCATTGGTGGGACGGACCGAGTGGAACAGATCGCCGGCCACGATGACGGCGTCGGGCCGCGCCGCGAGCACGCCGTCCACCGCCTGGCGGAAGGCGAGGGCGGTGTCCGCCTCACGCTGGTTGATGCCGGCGGGAGTCTGCCGATGATATTGCCGGAAGCCGAGATGCAGGTCGGCGAGGTGCGCGATTTTCACAGGTAGGAGAATGCGCCGCCCGGGGGCGGGGGGCAAGGCGGCAGGAGCGTCGGCCTAGGAGGAATACGGATCGGCGGTGCCCCGGAGCGGGATCACCCCGGTCCTGCGGGTGACGAGCTCCGGCTCGACCCGTCGGCCCAGCGCCGCCGTGAAGTAGGCCAGGACATCGTCGGGACGCAGCTGCCGGGTGCGGGCGAGCGCCCGGCGCACGTCGTCCTCCCGCCGCCCATCCACGATCGCGCGGACCCGGTCCGTCGCGATCCCCGGGTCCATCGAGCGGAGCTGGCGGGCCACCGCCTCGTCGAAGGGGAGGTCGGGCGCGGGCGGGAACCGCTCCACGCCCTCGCGGCCGGAGAGAACGCAGGGCCTGGGAAAGCGGAGGAACACCGGCTGGGTGAAGTGAGGATGCCGCACCATCAGCTCGCCCTTCGGCAGCGTGGCGAGCTTGATCTTGGTGGCCGGCGAGAGGGTCGCGTAGCCGGCGGTGGCCAGTTCATCAGGATCCATCCGGCCGTAGATGGTGGTCCCCGCGTTGCCGACCACCCGCCGAAGCACCTGCGATCGAAACTGCTGGGCGGAGAACAGCACGAGCCCCAGGTACCGACCGCGCTCCGACAAGTCCAGCAACATCTTCCGTACGTAGGTGTCCGGACCGTCGGCGGGCGCGTATTTGTTGAGTTCGTCCACGAACACGACCACGTGGTCCACACCGAGGTCCCGGCGCTCGAGGTGCTCGCGGAGCTTGCTGACCACGCGCGCGAAGACGAGGTCCTGCGCCAGCGGATCCACGCTCGCCACGTCCACCACGTACACCGAGCGGTCCGCGAAGGCGCCCCAGGGGAGGTCGTTCGAGGCGCCGTCGTCGGTCACCAGCCCCTTGGCCCGGGTAGTGATGTTGCCGAGCCGGTTCCGGACCTTCCGGATTGTGGCGATGTGGTGCGTCCGCCAGATGTCGCCGCGATTGCTGTTCTCCAGGGAGTCGAAGATGGCGCGGAAGAACGCCTCGAGGTCGGCGAAGGTCAGCACCCGCCACTCCTGAGGGTGCAGCTCCGGCGCCTGGAAGTCGCGGCCGACCACCCGGTCCGCCAGAAAATCGATGAACGCGTCCGCCTTCGCGTCCAGGTCATCCCGGTTGAGGACGACCTCGGCGTACTCCAACACCTCCCGCAATCCCCAGGTCAACGGCTCGGTGTTGGCGGCCAGGTCCGGGTGTGTGCGCAGCGTGTTGAGGTTGACGCCGTCGGGCTTGCAGGGGGCGTAGTACCGCACGTTGTCGAACGGCGTGGGCGACAAGCCGAGCCGGGCGTAGGAGGCGAGGTCTTCAGTCGACAACTCCGCCGGCTGGTCGAGAAAGCAGAGGTCGGGGCCCTTCACGTTGAAGCAGAGCGCGGCCACCGACCCCTTGTGCGCCGGGAACGTCTGGAAGATGCTGGCGAGCAGGAACTCCACGGCGCTCGTCTTCGTGGCCAAGCCCGACACGCCGGTGATGTTGAGGTGCGCCGCCTCGGGACCGAGGAGGAAATCGGCGTCGAGATACACCGGGGCGGCCAGCCCGGCGGAGCCATAGGTGCCGACCGGAATGCCAGTGCCACGATTGCCACCGGTGTAGCCGTCCATCCGGAGGGCCATGCGCACGTCGTCGTCGGTGGCCATGCGCACTTCACCCAGGGGCACCGGCTGGAGCGGCTCCTCCGGGTCCTGGCGGAGCACGGCGGCGGTGTAGAGCCGAGTTTCGTCGTAGGCCGCCGCGTCCATGACGACCCCGAACACCACCCGCCCGGGGGCGTCCACGCGCACGATGGCGCCGACCCCCACGGGAGATTCCCGAGCGGCCGTGAAATGGAATTGGTGTGGGGTGGAGGGCCGGGCCTCGGTGGCGACGACGCGGCCGATCAGGTCGGGGCGAATGGCGGGACCTCCGTCAGCCAGAACCCCGCGAGGCGGCGCTTGTGGTCGAGCTCCACGAGCAGGTGATCGGCGACGCGCACCACCTCGACGTCGCGGCGACCCCCGATGCGCAGGTGGACGACCTTTTCATCTGGCGTGGCCGACACGGAGAGTGTCGTGTCCACCTCCACGGCCGAAACGACCTGCCGCGCCGACTTGGTGGGGAGGACCACCCGTCCGCTCCGCGCGCCGGCGGGCGGGGCCAGCCCCGGCACGGTGTCCACCTCGGGCCAGACCACGACGTCGAGGCCGCAGAGCACGCCGCCGGCCACGTCGAGGACGACCACCGATCCCTCTTCATCCGAGAGCTCGACGCTCCCCTCCTGGCCGCCATCGACCAGGGCCGCGCGGAATCCGCCGGAGAGGATATCGGTCTCGACGTCCCACCGCCATTCCACGGTCGGCAGCCGTCCCTCGAGCGGTTCGACGCGGGTATCGATGTTCATCGCGCGTCCCTACGCGGCCCTGGCCGCGGTCAGCCGCCTGATGAAGCGGATGATGCGGTCCACGCCGGCGTCCAGTTCCTTGTCCGCGGCGGCATAGCTAAGGCGCACCCAGCGGTCGTCGCCGAATGCGGCACCCGGCACGAGCGCCACTCCCTCCTCGGCCATCAGCTTTTCACAGAAGGCGGCCCCGCCGCCGCCCGGCCCGGTCAGCCCGTCCACGCGGAAGAAGAAGTAGAAGGCGCCGTGCGGTTCGACGAACTCGACGCCGGGCACCTCGGCGCGGAACCGCGAGACGAGCCGGTCGCGGCGGGCGCGGAACGCCGCCACCATGCGAAGCACGTCCGCCTCCACCCGCTCGTCGCCGAAGGCCGTGGCCGCGGCCCACTGCGCCGGGTGGTTGGCGCCGGTGGTGGTGTGCGACTGCAGCGCCGCCATCCCCTTGAACACGTGCGGCGGCGCGAAGGCGGCGCCGATCCGCCAGCCGGTCATCGCGTACGCCTTGCTGGCGCCGCAGACGACCACCGTCCGCTCCAGCAGGTCATCCGGAAGGTCGAGGAAGCTCGGCGCCGAGACGGCCCCGTAATTGATCCGTTGGTAGATCTCGTCGGCGATGATCCACACCTCGTTCTTCTTCGCCCACTCCGCGATCGAGCGCAACTCCGCGAGGGTATACACTGCCCCGGTCGGGTTGCACGGGGAACAGATGATCAGCCCCTTCGTACGCGTGGTGGAGTGCTTGTCGAGGTCCCTGGCGCTCACCTTGAGACCCCACTCGATGTCCCCGGGCACCAGCACCGGCTCGGCGCGGCACAGATGCACGATCTGGGGATACGACACCCACGCCGGCGCCGGGATCAGCACCTGGTCATTGGGGCCGAAGAGGGTGAAGCAGGCGTTGAAAATGGAATGTTTCGAGCCGGAGCTCACCAGTATCTGGTCGGGATTGACCGGCCGGCCGCCGCTCTGCGCGGAGAGGTTCTTCGCGATGGCGGCCCGCAGCTCGGGAATGCCGGGATTGGGCGGGTAGTGGGTCATCCCCTTCTGGATGGCCTGGACGCCGGCCTGCGCCACGAGCGCGGGAGTGTCGAAGTCCGGCTCGCCCAGGCTGAGGTCGTACACCTCTTCGCCGGCCGCGCGGCGCCGCTTCGTTTCCGCGCTGATCGCGATGGTCTCGGAGGCCTTGAGGTGCACCAGGTTGATCGAGAGCGGTTCGGGCATTGCGGAGTCCGGAGCGGGAGAAAATCGTCGAGCCGAAAGGTCCCCACCCGGCAAGTTGATGTCAACTGCGCCCTTGGTGGCATACGGCCCGCCGCCCGCTTATTCTTGAGTCCCGGCGCGAGCCGTCTATTTGACAACCGAGGGTCCTGTGTCCGAGTCATCCATGTTTGCATCGCCTGCCGACCTCGCCGAGGCGGCGGTCACCGCCGAGCGCGGCCACAACGTCGTGGCTGCCCTGCCCCCCTGCGCCGCCGGCGCGCTCCCGATCCTTGCCGCGCTCGGCAGGCGGCTGGCTGCGGCGCCCTCCACCGGACTCCGGGCCCTCATCCTCACCTCTCCCGACACATCCGCCGACTGGACCGAGGCCGCCACGCGGGCCATGCCCTCGTGCCGTGTGCGTTCCGCCGGCAACCTGCTCCGCACCACCCGGCACCTCCGCGCCAACCTCGCGGACGTGCTCGTCGTTTCGCCCGCCGAGGCCCGGCAATTGGTCGAGCGCTCCGTCCTCAAGACCGATCAACTCGCCGCCGTGATCCTCGCCTGGCCCGAGTCGTGGGGCGGCGCGGAAGCGCTGGCCGTGCTGATGCACGACCTCGGCAAGGACACCCAGCGGATCGTGTGCACCGCACAGCCCGAGGCGGCAGCCGACGTCATCGAGCGCTACGCGCGGAAGGCGCTGACCGTCGGGTTCCTGCCGGCCGAGGCGCCGCCGATGACGCCGGTCGGCCCGGTGCGCACTGCCAGCACGCCGTGGACCAGGCGGGCGGCGGCGGTGGCCGAGGTGGTCGAGCTCCTCGACCCTGCCCGGGTGACGGTGTGGTGTATGGATCAGGCGGGTGTGACCGCGGTGAAGGCCGCAATGGCTGGCCATGACGCCGACGCCTTGGTAACTGACGGCCCTGTCGAGGCGACGGACCTGGTGGTCGCGTACGACCTCCCCACGCCGGCGCAGCTCCGGACGCTTATCGCCGCCGGCCCCGTGGTGATGCTGGTGCCGCCGGCCGGTGAGGAATACGTAGCGCGGATCACGTCGTCCCGCCGGATCCTCCGGCTTTCCGGCGTCGTGGATGCCGCGCAGGACGAGGCGGCGAAGCGGCGGGCCACGATCGCCCAGATGCTCGATGCCGGAGTCCCCGGTACGGGGCTCCTGGCCCTGGCGCCGCTGTTCGAACGGCACGACCCCTCCGCCGTGGCGGCGGCACTGTACCAGCTCTGGACCGGGCATGTGAGCACCCCCGTGGTGGCGGCGCCGCGTCCTGTGGAGGCGCCCGCGGTGGCGGCCGTGCCGGCCGCGCCGAACGCCACCGCACGAATGTTTGTGAGCGTGGGCCGTCAGGACGGCACGACCGCTGCGGACCTCGTGGCGGTCCTCACCAAGGAAGTCCGGATCGACAAGTCGAAGATCGGGCGGATCGAGTTGAAGGAAGCCTATTGCCTGGTGGAGTTGCCGGCAGCCGAGGTGGAGCAGATCGTGCGGGGGATGGATGGGCGGACGGTTCGGAACAAGAAGATCATGGCCAAGGTGGATCGGGGCCCGGTCACGGCGCCGCCGAAGCGGCGGGCTCCTACTTCCGGCGGTTCACGAGCGCCTTGAGCGCGCTTCCCGGCCGAAAGGCGGGGACGACGGACGCCCGGATGGAGATGGACTTCCCGGTTTTCGGGTCGCGGCCGTTCCGGGCGCCGCGCTGGCGGGGTTCGAAGCTCCCGAACCCCGAAATCTGCACGGTGTTTCCCTTTCTCAACTCTCCCGCCACGATCCCTTCGGCCCCGAAGAACGCATCCACGATTTCGCCCGCCCGCGCCTTGGACAGGTCGAGCCGCTTGGCGGCTGCGGCCACGAGTTCCGACTTCTTCACGCTGGACTCCTTCGACGGCATCGGCGGGAATGGGGGCGGCGGCAATATGGTGCGGCGGACTCCGGCGCCGCAAGACCGCGCAATCGCCTGCGCGACGTTCGCGTGCTTGACCCCACCCCCTCCGCGCGCTAACCTCAGCGTCCCCCGCTTGTGGAGACCGCCCGGATGTTCCACGGAAGCCGACCCGGTTCAATCGAAGTCATCAGCGGGGTCATGTTCAGCGGCAAGAGCGAGGAACTGATCCGCCGGGTCCGGCGCGCCATCATCGCGCGCCGTCGCGTGGAAGTATTCAAGTCCCACCTCGACGCCCGCTACGCCGGCCTCTACCGGGTCAGCAGCCACGACGGCCTCGAAATCGACGCCACGCCGGTGGACACCGCCGCCGAGATATTCCGGCAGGTGAGTCCAGATTCAGAAATGGTGGCCATCGACGAGGCCCAGTTCCTCGACGACGACATCGTGACGGTCACCACCGCGCTCGCCAACCGCGGCGTGCGGGTGGTCCTGGCCGGCACCGACACCGATTTCCGCGGCGAGCCGTTCGGGCCGATGGGCTCGCTGATGGCCGTGGCCGAGCAGGTGACCAAGCTCCGCGCCATCTGCGTGGTCTGCGGCGACGAGGCCTGCCGCAACCAGCGCCTCATCGACGGCAAGCCCGCCCGGTACGACTCCCCCACCATCATGGTCGGCGGCCGCGAGAGCTACGAGGCCCGCTGCCGGCACTGCCACCGGGTGCCGAGCGCCGACGAAGACCAGCGGGCGCTCCTGTGATCGTCGCCCTTACCGGCAACATCGCCGCCGGCAAGTCTTCGGTCGTGGCGCTCTTCCGGCAATGGGGCGCCGGGATCGTGGACGCCGACGAGGTGGTACGCGACCTTCAGCGCCCAGGCACCGAGGTGTTCCAGCAGATCGTGAAGCGGTTCGGGAAGTCCGTGCTCACGCCCGCCGGCGAGCTCGACCGCCCCGCCCTCCGCCGCCTGATCCTCGAGGACACCCGCGCCCGCTCCGACCTCAACGCCATCGTCCATCCGGCGGTCCGCGCCCAGCGCGACGCCCTCGTGGCCGCCGCGAGGGCGGCGGGGGCCCGGATCATCGTGGCCGACATCCCGCTCTTGTTCGAGGCGGCCGACCCGGCGGAGTTCGACGCCGTGGTGCTGGTGGACGCCCCCGAGGCGGTGCGGCTCCACCGGCTGGTGACGATGCGCGGCCTGCCGCGGGAGGACGCCGAACGGCTCATCGCCGCGCAGCTCCCGAGCGACACCAAGCGGCCGCGGAGCCAGTTCGTCATCGACAACGACGGCGATCGCGCCCAGCTCGAGCGCCGCGCCCGCGACGTCTGGCTCGCACTCGAGGCGCGCGCCGCCGCCGCTTGATTTCGGGCCGTTTCCGGTCTATTCTCCGCCCCGGACCATCTTCCAGGAGCCCGCGTGTCGAACGTGCCGGCCGATCTCCTCTACACCAGCGACCACGAATACGTCAAGACGACGAGCGACCCCGCCATCGTGCAGGTCGGGATCACCGACTACGCCCAGGGCGAGCTCGGCGACGTCGTCTTCGTCAACCTCCCCAAGAAGGGCGACAAGTTCGGGGCCCACGCCGTCTTCGGCACCATCGAGGCGGTCAAGGCGGTCTCCGAGCTCTACAGCCCGCTGGCGGGCGAGGTGGTCGAGGTCAACGCCGCCATCGACGCCAACCCGGCCGCGGTCAACAGTGACCCGTACGGCGCCGGCTACCTGATCAAGCTCAAGGTGGCAGACGCCGGCGCGATGAAGTCGCTGCTCTCGGCGGAGGCCTACAAGAAGCACATCGGCGAGTAACCATCCGATGACGCAGTGCCCCGGTTGACCGCGCGCCCCGTTCCCCCCGGACCGGGGCGTGCATCCTTATATGCCCTGAGGACGTAATTCCATGGCTGCCAAACCGACCCCGGCTTCCCCGCTCGCCGGCCTGGTCCAGACCGAACGCTTCGTGTCTCGCCACCTCGGACCCCGCCCCGCCGACATCGACAAGATGCTGAAGACGGTGGGCTACAAGTCGATGGACGCCTTCATCGACGCCGTCATCCCCGAGGACATCCGGCTCCGCCGCCCGCTGGCGCTGGCTCCCGGCCGGAGCGAGCGCGAGGTGCTGCAGGAGCTCCGCCGCATCGCCGCCCAGAACCAGGTGTTCCGTTCCTACATCGGGATGGGTTACTCCGGCACGTTCACGCCGCAGGTCATCCAGCGGAACATCCTCGAGAATCCCGGCTGGTACACCGCCTATACCCCGTACCAGGCCGAGATCGCCCAGGGGCGCCTCGAGGCGCTGCTCAACTTCCAGACCGTCATCGCCGACCTGACCGGCCTCCCGGTGGCCAACGCCTCGCTGCTCGACGAGGCCACCGCCGCCGCCGAGGCGATGTACATGACGGTCGCGGTCACCCACCACGAGGGCACTCCGGTGTTCATGGTGGACAGCCACTGTCACCCGCAGACGATCGCGGTGGTGCAGACCCGGGCCGAGGCGCGGGGCATCGACGTGGTGGTGGCGGACCCCGATTCCTTCAAGTTCACGACCGGTGTCGTGGGCGCGCTGATTCAATACCCCGCCACCGACGGCGCCATCCGCGACCACCGCAAGTTCTGCGAGGCGGCCCACGCGGCCGGCGCCCTGGTGACGGTGGCCACCGACCTGCTGGCGCTCACGCTCCTGGTGCCCCCCGGCGAGTTCGGCGCCGACATCGCCATCGGCAACAGCCAGCGATTCGGCGTGCCGATGGGCTTCGGCGGCCCGCACGCCGCCTTCTTCGCCACCACCGAGGCGCACAAGCGCTTCCTGCCGGGCCGCATCATCGGGCTGTCGAAGGACGCCGACGGCAACCCCGCGCTCCGCATGGCGCTCCAGACCCGCGAGCAGCACATCCGTCGCGACAAGGCCACCAGCAACATCTGCACGGCGCAGGTGCTCCTGGCGGTCATGGCCAGCATGTACGCGGTGTACCACGGGCCGGACGGCCTCAAGCGGATCGCCGAGCGGGTGCACTCGATCACCGGGCTCCTGGCCGCCGCGCTCCGGCGGCTGCGGTACAAGCTGGTGCACGAGTCCTATTTCGACACGCTCTGCGTCGAGGTGGAGCCGTGGGCCCAGCCCCGGATCCTCGACCACGCGCGGGGCCGGCGCATCAACCTCCGCCCCATCGGCGAAAACCGGATCGGCATCGCCCTCGACGAGACCGTCACCCTTGACGACCTGGCCGACCTGATCGCCACCTTCTCGCTCAACGAGGCGCTCCCGTACATGCTGAGCGAGACGGGGGAAAAGCCGGCCCCCGCCATCCCGGCCGCGCTCCGCCGCACCTCGCCGTACCTGACCCATCCGGTGTTCCACCGGCACCGGTCGGAAACGGACATGCTCCGCTACATGCGGAAGCTCGAGGCCAAGGACCTCTCCCTCACCTCGGCGATGATCCCGCTGGGCTCGTGCACCATGAAGCTCAATGCCACCACCGAGATGGTCGGCGTCAGCTGGCGCGAGTTCAACCGGCTCCATCCCTTCGCCCCGCCCGAGCAGACGCAGGGCTACCACATGCTGTTCCGGCACCTCGAGGCTGCGCTGGCGGAAATCACCGGCTTCTCGGCGGTGTCGCTGCAGCCCAACGCCGGCTCGCAGGGTGAGTATGCCGGGCTCCTCGTCATCCGCGCCTATCACCACTCCCGCGGCGACCAGAAGCGGACCACCTGCCTGATCCCGAAATCGGCGCACGGCACCAACCCCGCGAGCGCCGTCATGGCGGGCATGAACGTCGTGGTGGTCAACAGCGACGAGAAGGGCAACATCGACGTCGAGGACCTGAAGCAGAAGGCCGCCGAGCACAAGGAGACGCTGGCGGCTCTGATGGTGACGTATCCGTCCACGCACGGCGTGTTCGAGGCCTCGATCAAGAACATCTGCGCCATCGTGCACCAGCACGGCGGGCAGGTGTACATGGACGGTGCCAACATGAACGCCCAGGTGGGCCTCTGCCGCCCCGGCGACATCGGCGCCGACGTCTGCCACCTCAACCTGCACAAGACCTTCTGCATTCCCCACGGCGGCGGCGGCCCGGGGATGGGCCCGATCTGCGTGGCGGCGCACCTCGAGCCGTTTCTCCCCGGGCACCCGGTGGTGGACCTCCGGCACCTCCAGGCCAGCGGCGCCGTGTCGGCCGCGCCGTGGGGCAGCCCGTCCATCCTCCCCATTTCCTATGCGTATATCGTGCTCATGGGGGCGGAAGGGCTGACCGAGGCCACGAAGGTCGCCATTCTGAGCGCCAACTACCTCGCCAAGCGGCTGGAGGGATCGTTCGAGGTGCTCTACACCGCGCCGAACGGCACCGTGGCGCACGAGTGCATCGTGGACATGCGGCCCTTCAAGGCCACGGCAGGCATCGAGGTCGAGGACATCGCCAAGCGGATCATCGACTACGGCTTCCATCCGCCGACCGTCTCCTTCCCGGTCGCGGGCACCCTGATGATCGAGCCCACCGAGAGCGAGCCGCTGGCCGAGCTCGACCGGTTCGCCGATGCGCTCATCGCCATCCGCGGCGAGATCCGCCAGATCGAGGAGGGAAAGGCGGACCGGACCAACAACGTGCTGACCAACGCTCCGCACACCATGCAGCGGGTCATCGCGGACGCGTGGGACCGGCCCTACAGCCGCGAACTGGCGGCTTTCCCCTCGGCGGCCACCCGGGAGCACAAGTCCTGGCCCACGGTGGGCCGGGTGGACGGCGCCTACGGCGACCGAAACCTCGTCTGCACCTGCCCGCCGGTGGAGAGCTACGGATCGTAGCCACGATGCGCTGGACGCTCCTCGTCGACCCTGCGGGGCGCCCCGGCTGGCACAACATGGCGGTGGACCAGGCCCTCCTCGACCTCGCGGCCGGGGAGGGTCGTGCGTTTCTGCGGATCTACCGGTGGGAGCCGTACTGCCTGTCCTTCGGGAGGAACGAGCCGGCGCTCAGGCGATACGACCGCGCCGCCATCCAGCGGCAGCAGCTCGACACCGTCCGCCGACCGACCGGCGGTCGGGCGGTGTGGCACGCCGACGAGGTGACCTACGCCGTGACGGCTCCCATAGAGACGTTTGGGACCCTTGCGGAGTCCTACCGGCGGATCCACGAGACGATCGCCGACGCGCTGCGGACGCTCGGCTTCCCCGCCAGATTGGCTTCCCCGCCGGGACGCGCCAGCGCGCTCGACGCCGGCGCCTGCTTCGCCTCCCCGGCCGGCGGCGAGGTCATGCTGCCGGGAGGGAAGGTCGTCGGGAGCGCGCAACTCCGCGAAGGCGGCGCCTTCCTGCAGCACGGCTCCATCCTGCTCAGCGGATCCCAGCAACTGGTGAGTGCCCTGACCCTCGGCACCCCGCCACCAGACGGGTCGATCGCGCTTTCGACGGTGCGAAGCGCCCCGGTTCCGTTCGACGAGGTGGCCCGGGCGTTCGCCGAGGCGGCACGCGGCTGGTCTCCGGCGCCCTCGTGGAGCGATGTGAACGCCGCGGTGCTTGCGGCTGCAGCTGATCGACACCTCGCGCGGTTCCGCGGCGCCGACTGGACCTGGCGGCGCTAGGGCAATTGAACACCACTTGCTTTTGTCATTGCGAGGCCGCGTAGTGGCCGAAGCAATCTGGCCTAAGATTGCTTCGTCGGCCCCTCGCGGGGCCTTCTCGCAATGACAGAATTTGGCGAGCTGGCAGTTGGCGGGAACCCCCGTCCGTGCGACATTACGAGAGCACCCCGAACGCTTCCCCAGCCCGAGGTTCGCCCGTGCGACGCACCTTGCGCCCTGCCGTCTTCCTCCTCCTCCTCGCCTCCCCGCCTGCCGCGGCGGTCGCATACGGTCAGGCCGCCACGCGGCTGGAAACGGTCGTGATCGTGGGCGGGCAGGAGCCCGCCTCGCCGATTCCGACGCTCTTCGCGAACAGCGCGTCGAACAGGGCGGTCAGCGAACTGCTGTTCCTTCCCCTCGCCCGGCTCGGGCCGGACAACGTCACCAGCGGCGACAAGGGGTTTGTCCCCCAGCTGGCGCGGAGCTGGACCCGGCGCGACTCGCTGACGCTCGTCTTCGAAATGGACCGGCGGGCGCGCTGGCAGGACGGCACGCCCGTCACCGCGCGGGACGCCGCGCTCGCCATCAACCTGGCCCGCGACCCCGCCGTCGACGCGCAGACCGCCCTCCTCATGCGACTCGTCGCCGAGGCCACCGCACCGGATGAGAGCCACCTCGTGGTGCGCTTCACCGAGGCCTATGACGAGCAGTTGTACGATGCGGTGTATCACGTGTACCCGCTGCCGGCGCACCTGGTGGACACGATCCCCCGGGGCGCGCTGGCCAAGTCGGCCTTCGCCACCGCCCCCGTCGGGAACGGCCCGTACCGCTGGACCCGCCGCGTCCCGAAACAGCAGCTCGAGCTCACCGCCTACGACCAGTTCTTCTTGGGCAAGCCGGGCCCTCGTCGGGTGCTGTACCTCACTGTCGGCGACGCGGAAGCACGGATGAACCTCCTCCTGAGCGGGGACGCGGACGTGCTGGCCGCACCCGGGACCGTGAGCAGCGTGGCCCGCGTCACGGCCGACAAGCGCGTCCGTGTCTACCCGATGCCCACCACCATCGTCGGGTATCTCAGCTTCAACCAGCGAGATCCCGCCGACCTCAACCGTCCGCACCCGATCCTGTCGGACCCGGCCGTGCGCGCCGCCATCGTCAAGGCACTCGACCGCCGAGGCATGGTGCAGGCCACGTTCGGATCGTGGGCGAGCGTGCCCGAGGGTCCCGTTCCTCAACTTTTCTGGATCCGCGACCCGGGCTACAAGCCCGCCGCCGCCGATCCGGCGGGCGCGCGCGCCCAACTCGTCTCGCGGGGCTGGACCGACAGCGACGGCGACGGCGTCCTCGACAAGGCCGGCAAGCCATTGGCCCTGACCCTGAACTACCCGAGCCAGGACGCCGCCCGCGGCCAACTGGCGCTGCAGGTCCAGGAACAGCTCCGGCAGGTCGGCATCCGCATCGAGATCAACCGGCTCGACGGGCCGGTCTGGGTGGAGCGGCGGAACCGCGGTGAGTTCGACCTCGACTTCGCGCAGGGGGCGATGGATCCATCCCCTGCGGGAATGGTGCAGAGCTGGAGCTGCGCGGGCCGCGGCGGCGCCAACAAGGCCTACTACTGCAACCCGAAGGTGGACTCCCTCCTCGCCCTCGCGTTGCGAGCCCCGAAGAAGGAGGCACTCTCGCTCTATCGCCAGGCCGTCCGCACCATCGCGGCGGACGCCCCGGCGGTCTTCGTCTACACCCTGACCACGCCGATGGCGGTGAACGCGCGCATTCGCCAGGTCGAGCTGATCCCCGTGGCGCCCTGGTCGGCCGTCTGGCGCTGGGCCCCCGGACCCAGCCGCTGACGTGACCCGGTGGCTCGTGCGGCGCACGCTGCAGGCGGTGGTCACCTTCGTGGTGGTCACCGTCCTCCTCTTCGTCCTCATGCGGCTCACACCCGGCGACCCGCTGGAGCGCCTCGCCGGCGACCGGCAGATGTCGGCCGAGGCCGTCGCCGCCCTCCGACACAAGTTCGGGATCGACCAGCCGATCACGACCCAGTTCACGTCGTTCGTCGCCGGGGCCCTCGCGGGTGACCTCGGCGTCTCGATCGAGCACTATCCGACCAAGGTCTCGACTCTGGTCTTGAGCCGCCTGCCGGCCTCGCTCCTCCTGGGCGGCACCGTGCTCCTCCTGACCTTCGGCATCGGGATCGCGCTCGGCGTATTCCAGGCGGTGAAGCGTCGAAGCCGAGCGGACCGGTGGCTCACCCGCGCCTCGCTGACCCTCTACGCAATGCCGTCATTCTGGCTCGGCCTGGTGCTGGCCTGGTTCTTCGGGATCCGGCTCCAGCTTCTCCCCGTGGCACAGATGCACGACCCGCTCCTCGACCCGGACGCCTCGTGGCTCGTGCGCACCGGCGACGTCCTCCGGCACCTGATCCTGCCGGCCGTCACCCTCACCGCCGTGAGCCTCGCCGCCGTGATGCGGTACCAGCGCACGGCGCTCCTCGAGGTCCTCCGGCTCGACTTCGTGCTCGCCGCGCGTGCGCGCGGCATCCCTGAACGCCAGGTGCTCTGGCGCCACGCCTGGCGGAACGCGCTCTTCCCCGTCGTCGGGCTCCTCGGGCTCTGGCTGCCGATGCTCGTGTCGGGGTCGGTCTTCGTCGAGCAAGTCTTCAACTGGCCCGGCCTCGGCTCGCTGGCCGCCGACGCCGTCGGCGCGCGCGACTACCCCGTCATTCTCGGCACCGCCATGCTGGTGTCCGCGCAGGTGCTCCTCGGCGGACTGCTGGCCGACCTCGCCTACTACGCCCTCGACCCACGCGTGCGCCAGGCATGACCGGCTCACTCTGGCGCCTCATGCTCCGCGCCCTGACCTCCCCGTCGGGGCGCCTCGGCGCCGTCATCATCGCGCTCCTGACCCTCTTCGTGTTCGTCGCGCCCTGGTTGCTCCCCGACCCCTCCGCCATGCCGGACCTCATGGCCGGCGCCGTGCCGCCGGGCGCCGGGCATCCTTTCGGCACCGACCAGCTCAACCGGGACGTGCTTTCTCGCGTCGTGTCGGGCGGCCAGATCTCGCTGTCGGTGGCCGGCCTTGCGGTCCTTCTGGCGGTGACGCTCGGCGCGCTGGTCGGCGGTCTCGCGGGGTTCTACGGCGGCTGGCTCGACAGCGCCCTGATGCGGATGGTGGACGGCGCGCTCGCCATCCCGCGGCTCTTCCTCTTGCTCCTCCTGGTGGCAGTATGGGAGCAGATGCCCCTCGGCGCGCTGGTCCTGGTGCTCGGCGCCACCGGCTGGTTCGCCACCAGCCGCATCGTCCGCGGTGAGGTCCTCCGGCTCCGCGAGGCGGAGTTCGTCCTCGCCGCTACGGCGCTCGGGGCGGGCCCCGGCCGGATTATCTTGCGGCACCTGCTCCCGAACGTGGCCGGGCCGATCCTCGTGGCCGCCACGCTCGGCGTGGGCGATGTCATCCTGCTCGAGGCGGGGCTGAGCTACCTCGGTATCGGGGTTCGGCCTCCCACCCCGTCGTGGGGCGGCATGATCCTCGACGCCCGCCCCCTCCTGACGACCGCGCCGTGGACCAGCATCTTTCCCGGCCTGGCCATCGCGACCACCGTCTTGGCCGTGAACCTCCTCGGCGACGCCTTGCGCGGCGCCCTCGACCCCCGGAGCGCATGACACCGTTGCTCGAAGTTGAGGACCTGCGCATCACCTTCCCCACCCGGCACGGCACCTCGCACCCGGTGGACGGCGTCAGCTTTTCCGTGGCGCGCGGTGAACTGCTGGCGCTCGTCGGGGAATCCGGCTGCGGCAAGAGCCTGACCTCCCTCGCGCTCCTCCGGCTCGTGCCCCCGCCCGGGCAGATCCAGCCCGGCAGCGCCATCCGGCTGGATGGGACCGACGTGCTGGGGCTCGGGCCGGAGGAACTCCGCTCCATCCGGGGCCGGCGCATCGGGATGATCTTCCAGGATCCGATGACGAGCCTCAACCCGGTCTTCACCATCGCCGACCAGATCGGCGAGAGCGTGCGGGCGCACCAGAAGGTGTCGAAGCGCGCCGCCCGGGCGCGCGCCCTCGAGCTCCTGCAGGAAGTCGGCATCCCCGACCCGACACAGCGCCTCGACGTCTACCCGCACCAGATGAGCGGCGGCATGCGCCAGCGAGTGATGATCGCCATTGCGCTCGCCTCCGAGCCCGAGATGCTCATCGCCGACGAGCCGACCACCGCGCTCGACGTGACGGTGCAAGCCCAGATCCTTGAGCTGCTCGACGGCCTTCGCGCGGCGCGCGGCATGGCGGTGCTCCTCATCACGCACGATCTCGGCATCGTGGCGGGCCGCGCCGACCGGGTGGCGGTGATGTACGCCGGCCGGCTGGTGGAGGAGGCCGCGACCGCCGAGCTCTTCGCGCGGCCGTCCCATCCGTACACGAAGGGCCTCCTGGCCTCGGTGCCGCGGATCACCGGTGCGGTCACCCGCCTCACGCCGATCGCGGGCACCGTGCCGGCCCCGACCGCCTGGCCCGCCGGGTGCCGCTTCCACCCCCGCTGCCCCGCCGCACTGCCCCGCTGCGCCACCGACGACCCGCCGGCGCTCCCTGTCGGCAACGCCCATCGCATGCGGTGCTGGCTCGCGGAAGCGGGGCGGGCATGAGCACGCCGCTCCTCGAGGTCCGCGACCTCGTCAAGCACTACAAGGCGACCGGCTTCCTCGCCCGGAAGTCGCCGCCGGTCCGCGCGGTGGACGGCGTCTCGTTCACCGTCGGCAAGGGCGAGACGCTCGGCCTGGTCGGCGAGTCGGGCTGCGGCAAGTCCACGGTCGGGCGGACAATCCTCCGCCTGCAGGACGCCACCGCCGGCTCCGTCGCCTTCGAGGGGAAGGATTTCTTCGCCCTCCAGGCGGCGGCGCTCCGCCAGGCGCGCCAGCGCCTGCAGATCATCTTCCAGGATCCCTACAGTTCGCTGAATCCCCGGATGACGATCGGCGACGCCATCGCGGAGGGGATGGAAATCCATCGCCTCGCGCCGCGCGGCGAGATTCCCGCCCGCGTCGCCAGGCTCCTCGAGGAAGTGGGCCTCGACCCGGACTACTCGACGCGGTACCCCCACGAGTTCTCCGGCGGCCAGCGCCAGCGCATCGGCATCGCCCGCGCCCTCGCGGTGGAGCCCGCCTTCATCGTCTGCGATGAGCCGGTCTCGGCGCTCGACGTGTCGGTCCAGGCGCAGGTGCTGAATCTCCTGGCGGACCTTCAGGCCCGCCGCGGCATCTCCTATCTCTTCATCGCGCACGACCTCGCGGTGGTCCGACAGATCGCGCACCGGGTGGCGGTGATGTACCTCGGCCGCATCGTGGAGACCGGCCCCACCGAGGACGTTCTGGCCCGGCCCGCGCACCCCTACACTAAGGCGCTCCTCTCCGCGGTGCCGGTGCCGGACCCCAACACACAGCGCCTCCGGATCGTGCTTCCCGGCGACCCGCCGAGCCCGTCCAACCCGCCGTCGGGCTGCGCCTTCCACCCTCGGTGCCCGCACCCCGCCAAGGACGCGCGCTGCACCACCGAGCGGCCGCTCCTTCACCAGATCGGCGCGGCCCAGGTGGCGTGCCACCACGCGGGCACCGCACCGTGATGCGCCGGAACATTTCGAGCGGCGCACCGTGGGAACCGGCCGTCGGCTATTCGCGCGCCGTGCGGGTGGGCTCCTGGGTGTGCGTGTCGGGCACCACCGCCACCGACGGGAGCGGCGGTATCGTCGGCGAGGGCGACGCGTACGCCCAGGCGGTGCAGACCCTCGACAACATCGAGCGGGCGCTCAGGCAGGCGGGCGCCACCCTGGCGGACGTGGTCCGGACCCGCATGTACGTCACCGACATCGGCCAGTGGGAGGCCGTCGGGCGTGCGCACGGCGAGCGCTTCGGCACGATCCGCCCCGCCACCAGCATGGTGGAGGTGAGCCGCCTCATCGACCGCCGCATGCTGGTGGAGATCGAGGCGGACGCCGTTATCGGCGAGCCGCCCTCCCCCGCCTGACGCAGAACTTTCACTTTCGGAACCTCGTCCATGCCGCTCCAACTCTTCCACATCGACGCCTTCACCGACCGCCCCTTTGCGGGCAACCCCGCTGCCGTCTGTCTCCTCGAGAAGGAAATGGAGGCGGCGTGGATGCAGGCGGTGGCGCAGGAGATGAACCTCTCCGAGACCGCCTTCCTCCTGCGGCGGGACGACGGCTTCGGCCTACGGTGGTTCACTCCCGAGGTGGAGGTGGCGCTCTGCGGCCATGCCACCCTGGCGAGCGCGCACTTCCTCTGGGCGGAGCGCCACCTCGAGCCGCGCGCCGTCGCCCGGTTCCACACGCAGAGCGGATTGCTCACCGCCGTGCAGCGGGACGGCTGGATCGAGCTCGATTTCCCCGCCCAGCCGGCCCTGCCCGCCCCGGCCCCGGCCGGCATGGCAGCCGCCCTCGGCGGGACCCCGGTAGCGACGCTCAAGTCGGACTTCGATTTCCTGGTCGAGGTGGCCACCGAAGCGGAGGTCCGCGCCATGGAGCCGGATTTCCGCGCGCTCCGCGTCGTGAACGCGCGCGGGGTCATCGTCACAGCCGCCTGCACCGAAGGCCCCTACGATTTCGTCTCCCGGTTCTTCGGGCCGGCGGTGGGAATCGACGAGGACCCGGTCACCGGCTCGGCGCACTGCGTCCTCGGGCCCTACTGGCAGGCGCGGCTCGGCAAGTCATCGTTCCTGGCCTTCCAGGCATCCGCGCGGGGTGGCGAGGTGCGAGTCGAGGTCCAGGGAGACCGGGTCAAGCTCGGGGGCAAGGCAGTCACGGTGTCGCGCGGAGAACTCCTGTGAGCGACGCGGCTGTCGCGGCCTTCGGTCTCCTCGACCTGCGCGTCGGACGGATCACCCGCGCCGAGCCGAACACCGGCGCGCGGAAGCCGTCCTACCGCCTCTGGGTGGATTTCGGCGAGGCCGGCGAGCGCACCTCCAGTGCGCAGCTCACCGATGTCTACCAGGCGGAGGAACTGGTGGGCCGGCAGGTGATCGCCGCGGTGAACCTCGGCTCGCGGCGCATCGCGGGATTCGTGTCGGAGGTGCTGGTGCTCGGCGTGCCCAACGAGGCCGGGCAGGTGGTGTTGTTGCAGCCGGAACGCCCCGTGCCGCTCGGCGGCCGGGTCTACTGAGGAAGGCGACGATGCGAGTCTACCTGTCCGTGGACATGGAAGGCGTGGCGGGCGTGGTCCACGAGGACCAGACCAACCCGATCGATCCCCGGTGCGCCGGCGAGTACGGCCGGTTCCGGCGGATCATGACGGGTGAAGCCAACGCCGCGGTGGAAGGCGCCCTGGCGGCGGGGGCCACGCGCGTGGTGGTCAACGACAGCCACTGGGAAATGCGGAACATCCTGGCGGAGGAACTTCACCCGGCCGCGGAATTGACGAGCGGCTCCACCAAGCCGCGCTCGATGCTGGAGGGAATCGACGCGGGCTTCGACGCCGCCTGCTTCATCGGTTACCACGCGCAGGCGGGTACCGCCCACGCGATCCTGGACCACACCTACACCGACCGGATCTTCCAGGTGCGCCTCAACGGCAATCCGGTCGGGGAAGTGGGCCTGAACGCTGCGCTGGCCGGAAGGTTCGGGGTGCCGGTGGCCCTGGTCTCGGGAGACCAGGCGCTGGCCGCCGAGTGCGCCGCGCTGCTCGGCGAGGGCACTCGCACGGTGGTGGTGAAGCACGCGGTGGCTCGGCACGGCGCGCGGTCGCTGGCCCCCGCCGAAGCGTGCCGGCTCATCCGCGACGGGGTTGCCGCCGCGGTGCGGACGCCGCCGAAGCCGTGGACCGTGGCGACGCCCTCGACGATCGAAGTGAACTTCTGCTCCAGCCACCACGCCGACATGGCCGAGCTGGTGCCGGGCAGCGAGCGAATCGGCGCCCGGACGGTGCGGGTGACGCATGCCGACTACGCCGAAACGTTCCGGGCCTTCCGCGCGCTCTACAACTTGGCGTCGGTGCCCTGACCCTCCACCGGCGGCGCGCAACCGCGCACCGCCTCCCACGCCGGCCCGACGCTGCCACGCGCCTTCCGCCGCGCGAAGTTCCATGTCGAGGCCGGCCCGCTCTTACCCAGTTCCACACCCCACCGGGCTTCCATCTGCCGTAGCAACGCGCATCGCTCCGATGCCTCCAGCCGCATGGCGCCGTGGACGATCACAGGGACGGCGTCGGAGCTCAGCCGGGCCAGGTACTCCTTGTCCAGCGATGCGCCCTCGGCGGCGCGCGCGAGGTTCGCCCGGGCGATGAAGGCGTCCGGATTGATGACGTTCATGGTCAGGAGTGCCAGCAGCGCGGCGAGCACCGCACCGGGCATGAACCGCGCGCGCTGTCCCCGCAGCACCGTGGCGGCGAACCATGCGAGCAGCACCGCCAGCCAGGTCATGAAGGCGAGGGTGTAGAAGCGGTCCTCGGTGAGGCCATAGTAGGAGCGATAGAGCAGCATCCGGTTGTAGGCGCTGGCGAGCAGGAGGGCGAGCAGGACGACGACCGCCGCCGTCAGGCGCCGGAGCTGGCGAATCTGTGCGGCTTCGTGGCGGGCGAGCAGCCAGTCCGCGGCCAGCAGCAAGGGAAGCGTGAGCGTCGTCACGGCGACCAGCTCGAAGAAGCCGGCCCGGGCATACTCCGCGATGGTCGTCCCCGTCAGCGCCTGGAATTCGCCCGGACCGAGGAAGAGTTCCATCGCCTGGAAACCGACGAACAGCGCGAACAGCACGCCGATGGCGCCCAGGAAGGTGAGGACGGTGGCCGGGGGGACTCGTGGGTCGAGCTCGAACGTGGCCGGCGGGAGCCAGCCCTCGCGCCAGAATCCGCCGCGCAACAGGCCCGACGCCGCCCACGCCATGAGTCCGGTCAGGAAGAGGTGGGTCGCCACCTTCTCCAGATCGATCGCGAGGATGCTCGCCATGGTCTGGCCGAAGAGCGGATCCGCCTGACTCAGCAGTGAGCCGAACAGGAGGAGCACCGGCACGGCGGCCAGCAGCCCCACCCCCACGGCGGCCAGCCGGCGTGTCCGGGCCGTCAGCGGAAGTTCGGCCCAGCGGACATCGGCGACGGCCGCCGGAATCGGCCCGCCCACCACCGAGACCCCCATCCAGGCACCGCCCCGGATCAGGTCGGAAATGCCGAGTCGGTCGAGCGACTGCATCGCGGTCGCCGGGGCGGCCACGACGAGCAGGCCGATGATGGCAAGGACGTTGAACGCGAAGAGGGTGGGAGAATCCCGCCAGAGCATGCAAGGGAGGATGAGCGCCACCGCGCCGGCCAGCCACGCTGCACGCGGTGGCGCCGTAAGCGCGCCGCCGCGGACCAGCGCCAGGACGGCAAGGAGCACCGCCACTCCCCAGAGCGTGACGTCGAGCCGCGCCGGAACCCAGACCCGGAGCACGTCCCCGACGATCCCGAGCGCCGCCGCCGCCCCAAGGAGCGCGAGCGCGTGGCCAGTGCGGCTGTTCATGACGGCGAGTCTCCGAGTCCGAGAGTGATTCTTCCCGCCGCGCGGCTGTTGGCGGGGCCGATGAGCAGGGCCTTCGGGAGCCCGCGAGAGACGACCCGCAGCGAGTACGGTGTGCCGGCGAAGGGGGCGACGAAGGTCACCGTGTCGACCGCCGACGCCCCGGCGCCGAGCGGCTCCTCGAACGTCTTCCCCTCCTGGAACGGCACCAGCACCGATCCATCCTTCCCGACGAGGCGGAACTGCAGTTCCTGGGGGAACTCCGGCTCGGACTTCGCGTCACTCCGGGCGCGTACCACCAATCCGATGCGGTCCTCGTCCGTCTCGACCGCGACGATCGAGACGTGGAGGTGGCAGTCGAACCCGCAGAACGACAGCTCCTGCCCGAGCGGCAGGACCCGGCTCGGCGCCGCGCCCACCGAGATTGCGGTGCCGACGAGGTAAAGCGCCGTGAACGCCGCCGTCGCGAGGCCGGTGCGGCGCGCGAGGGCGCGGTCGCCTCGCGCCAGCGCGAAGACGGTGATCCCGAGGCCGAGGATCAGGAGGAGCGCCGCGGCGATAAGGCCAAGGACGCCGAGCAGGTGGGCAAGCATGAATGCGTTCTCCAGGGGTGATGTCAGCCGGCGGCGCTGAGGGGCAGGCCGCCGAACCGCCGCTCGCGGCCCCGAAATTCGTCGAGGGCGGCGCGCAGTTCTTGTTCGTCGAAGTCGGGCCACATGGTCCGGGTGAAGTAGAGCTCCGCGTAGGCAGTTTCCCAGAGGAGGAAATCGCTGAGCCGTTGCTCGCCGCCGGTCCGGACGAGCAGGTCGACGGGCGGCACCGTCGGTCCGCCGCGCCCGCCGTCGGTGACAGCGCGCGAGAACTCCTCGCGCGTCGCCGATGGCCGCCCGGCGAGTGCGATGGCGGCGGCCACGATGGCGTCGCGACCGGAGTAGTCGACCGCCAGCCGGAGGTGCAGCCGCCGGCCGCCGCTCGTGGCGGCCTCGGCGCGGTCGATGGCCGTCAGCAGCGGCAGGGGCAGCCGATCCCGCCGGCCGATGACGGAGAGCCAGATGCCCTCCGCCTCGCAGCGCGCCGACTCGCGCCGGAGCTGCTCACGGAAGAGGCGGAGCAGCCACCGCACCTCGCGGTCGGGCCGGGTCCAGTTGTCGGACGAGAAGGCGTAGAGGGTCAGCGTCCCGATGCCGGCGGAGGGGCAAGCCTCGATGAGCCGACGCACCGCCGCCACCCCCGCCTGGTGACCGGCGGAACGGGGGAGCCCCCGCTGGGTGGCCCACCGGCCGTTGCCGTCGAGGATGACGGCGAGGTGCAGTCCGGGAGGTGCGGGCGCGTCAGGCATCACGGGTCCGCCGGATGAGCGCTTCCATGTGGTCGAGATACCCGGCCAGCGCCTGGCGGCCGCGCGCCGTCAGGCGGTAGTCGGTCCTCGGCACGCGGCCGGCGAACCCCTTCCGGCACTCGAGGTAGCCGGCGTCCTCCAGCTTGCGCGCGTGGACGCTCAAGTTGCCGTCGCTCGTGTCCACCAGCGCCTTGAGCTCAGTGAAGGAGAGCCAGTCGTGCCCCGCCAGGGCGCTCACGATGGCCAGTCGCTTCCGCTCGTGGATCAGGTCGTCGAGTTCGGCGGAAGTGCGTGAGCGGCCCCCGCGCACGGCCCCGAGCGGGGCGCCAGCGGGCGGGCTTGCGGCCTGCTTGCGGGCGTGCGGCGACCTAGCCACCGTGCCTCCGCGCGATGTACAGGCCGAAGGCGATCTGCACCGCGCCGAACCCAACGGCCAGTCCCGCCGCACCCCACGCGGGCCAGGTGAGCGCCACGGCGCCGATCAGGATCAGCACCACCCCCATGAGCGGGACGGCGCGCACCGAGAAGGCTCCGCCCGTCACGACGCCGGTGCCGTAGAGCAGCAGCCAGGTGCCGGGGAGGAGTTGCGCCTGGCCCGCCTGCCAGAGCACCGCGGTCAGCAGCGCGCCCGCCAGGACCGGCGGGGCGAAGCTCAGGAAGAACTGCCGGGCGGGCCGCGTGAACGCCGTGCCCTGCAGGCGCCGCGACTTCCGGCCGAGGGACCAGGCGCCGATGAGGAAGGCCACGACCCCCTCGACCAGCCAGACGCGAAGCCAGTCCTGCGGCGTGGTGGTCCTGCCGGCCACTGCCGTGGCGACAAGCGCGGTGCACCCCATGGCGACCCCGCCCCACCCCGGCACACCGGTAAAGGAGGTGGCCCGCTCCATCGTGTTCCGGATGAAGGAGAGGTTCTCGAGCGCCCGGTCACCGAGGGCGGTGGGATCGTCGGGAGGAGTGGGGCCAGTTGCCATGAGGAGAGAGGATAACACGAGGGCTGTGTGTCGTCAAGTACTTTGTTACACAAAGTTGTGTAGTGGTGTGCATCCCCGCCCCGTCACATCGTCACCCGCTGGTGCAGACCGTGACCTCCGGCGGAGATCTGGCGAAAGCCGATCCGCCGGGTCACATTTGCACCCCCCACCATCCTGCGGCCCCGGGAACTCGATGACAATCAGGCACTTCTTGCTGTTCACGGCCCTCGCCGTGGGAGCATGCAGTCACGAGGAACCTTTCGACACCCCGGACACGGGCAGCGACAGGCCCTTCCAGCCCGGCACACCGGCCCGGCTCACCTACAATCCGGGCACCGACCAGCATCCGTCGTGGGCGGACGACGGGGGGTCGTTCTTCTACTCCTCCCAGCGGTACAGCACCCCCGACGGCGACCGATGCATCGCCCAACTCCCCGCGACCGGCGGGTCGGCCTTCCGGACCATCTGCAATCCGAACCCCGCCGCCGAAGATTCATCCGATACCTTCGACTCTCCCTCGCTCTTCGGCGACGATCGCCTCCTGTACGTCCGGACCGCCAGCCGACCCGGGGCCACCGCCCCCAACACGGCGGGCGTCTACGTCGGTTCGCTAGCGGACCCCCTCTCGGCAGCACGGGTACTTCCGCTTCCGTACACCGTCCCCGGCGGCCGCACCCACGGCATGATCTCGATGGCGCGGTGGCTCGGCCGGAACCAGGTGATGTACCTCGGGCAGTCGGTGATCTACGCCCGCGAGTGCAACGGGTGCGCCCTCGACACCATCATCACCGGCCTCGAAGTGGTGGAAATGGACCTGGGCGGCGCGCAGCCGACGCTCACCGTCGTCCCCGGCACCTACGGCGCCAGCTCCGTCGCCCTCTCGACCACCCGCGACACCCTGTACTACACGCTCATCAATGACAGCCGGGTCTACCGGATCGCCCTGCCGTCGGCCCAGTTCTCAATCGCGCATGACTTCGGCGCGCAGGGGATCGCGCGCGACGTGACGGTGCTCGGCTCACGCCTGGTCGCGGTCGTCGGCGGCGAGGTCGCGTACATCGACGACCCGCTCCTCGGCCCGATCCAGCCTGACGGCGGCGGCGCACTGATCTCGGTGGACCTCGTCACGGGCGCCGAGACCATCCTCCAGGCCCAGACCCCGATGGTGTTCCGCCGGCCGGAGTTCGCGCCGGCGGGCAGCACCGTCCGCCTGGTGGTGGAGGGATACGAGCCAGGCGTCGGCCCGCAGACGCGCCACCAGCTCGTGAGCCGGGTCGGCGAGCTCTACCTGTTCGAGGCCCCGTGAGGGCCCGGTTGCTGGCGGGGGTCGCCCTCCTCGCATGTGCCGCGCCCCTCGCGGCGCAGTCCACCGGGGCCATCGCCGGCGTGGTGACCGATGCGCAGACCGGCAGGGGACTCGCCAATGTCACGGTGACGGTGGAGGACGGCCGCCGCGGCGCGGTCTCCGACTCCGCCGGGCGCTACCGGATCCGCGAGGTCCGGAGCGGCACCTACACCCTCCGCGCCGTGCTCATCGGCTACACACCGGCGCAGCGAGAGAGCCTGGTCGTGCAGGCGAGCGGGACCCTCGTGGTGAACGTGGCGATGACACCGACGTCCGTCCCCGTCGACTCGATTTCCATCCAGGCGGTCAAGGACCCCGTCCTCGATCCGATGGCCGTCGGGACGACGGTGAAGGTCACCGCGGAGGAACTCCGCCGGCTCCCCGTGAGCACCCTGGACGAGGCGATCTCCCTTTCGGCCGGAGCCGTGGGACAGAGCTATCGGGGCGGCCGCCTCGGACAGCAGAGCTTCGTCCTCGACGGCATGGGGGTCAAGAACCAGCTCGACGCCTCCACCAACTCACTCGGCGTCCGGATCCCGACCAGCATGGTCACCGAGGCGTCCCTCACCACGAACGCCTTCTCCGCACGCTATGGCCAGGCGCTGTCCGGTATCGTGAACGTCGTCACGATGGACGGCGGCCCGACCTGGCATGGCCAGGCGACATACGAGTCGGATCGCCTGTTCACGGGCGGCGCCGACTTCGGCCTCGATCGGCTCATCCTCCAGGCCGACGGACCCCTCGTGGCCGGCATCACATTCCTCGGCGTCGTGGACGCGACCGGACGGATGGACGCAAGTCCGGTCAGCGCCCCTCCGCCGACCGACCCCCTGGATCCGCGCACCGACGCGGTGGCGATGCTGCCCCACAACAGCGGCGAACAGCTGGACCTTGCGGGCAAGCTCATGATACCGATCGGCCGGCAGCAGACGCTCCGGCTGTTCGGCCTGTACGGCGAACAGCAAGGCCTGCTGTACGACCAGCTCTTCAAGTACGAGCTCGGGTTCGCGCCCGCCCAGCGGATCACTGGCGGCCTCGTCACCGCCGACCTCCAGCACGCGTCCCTGCCGGGCGCCCGCACCCCACTGGTCGCCGACCTCCGGGTGGGGTGGTACGGGAAGGACTTCCATCGCGGGGAGCTGGTCAGCCAGCCCGACTACAAGTTCGGGGCATTCACCGGGGAGACGTTTCACTTCAAGGGTGAGGAGATGGCGGAGCGGCTCGATACCGCCGCCGCCAACGCTGCCGTGGCAGGGTTCAGCAACCCGACCTTCAGCACCTCGACCCCGTGGGGGGTCCCGGCCTTCTTCCTCACGGGTGGATCCCGGGGGGAGATCGCCTACAACCACTTCGAGGAGTTTCGCACCCAGCTGGACGCGACGATTGGCCTCGGGCACAGCACGGATCTCTTCGTCGGCGCCCAGTACCTCGGCCAGCAGGTGCAAACCTTCCAGCGGATCCAGGCCTACTTGCCGGTGGGGGACAGCGTCCCGCCGGCCAGCGCCTCCGATTTCTCCCCCCAGGCAGGGTCCGCCTACACCGAGGTGCAGACCCGGCTCACGGACCTCGCCTTCTCCGCGGGATTGCGCTACGACTACTTCGACCCCGGCATGGACCTGAACGACACGCAGCTCGGGCAGCAATCCTCGCTCAACCCGCGCTTTGCCGTCTCCACGGTGCTCAGCGGCGCCACGCTCGTGGCGACCTACGGCCGCTTCAGCATGCCACCCGACCTCCAGTACCTGGTCGACGCCACCTTCGACGATTCGACCCGAACCGGTCGATACCGCCGCGGCAACCCGAACCTTGGCTTCGAGCAGAGCAACCAGTTCGAATTCAGCCTGCGCCTGCGCCCCCGTGAGCTCTTCACGCTGCGCATCGGCGCCTACGTCAAGAAGCTCGACGGACTGGTCTCGACCATCCCGCTCGGCACGAACCCCGACAGTTCAATCTTCGGCAACACCGACTACGGCAGCGTGAAGGGCCTCGAGATCCTGGCCGCCAAGGAGATGGCCCACGGCTGGGGGCTGCAGGTGTCGTACGTCCTGCAGCAGGCCACCGCGACCTCGACGAACGCCTTCCTCCGGCTCCAGATGCCCACGATCGAGCCGGGCACCGGGGACACCATCTATCCGGGGCGCGTCGAATACCCGCTTGATTACGACCAGCGCCACAATTTCACGGCCATCTTCCAGTCGGTCCTGAACCCGACCGCGGGCCCGGTCGTGCTCGGCGGCCACCCGCTCGGCGCCCTCGAGGCCGCGGCCATCCTCCGCTACCAGTCGGGGTTGCCGTATTCGACCTACAACGCCACCGGCGATTCGCTGACCAGCGACCCGAACGGGCTCCGACTGCCCTCGTATTCCACCGCCGATTTCCTGCTGCGGAAGCCGATCCCGCTCGGCCGCGTGATGGGGAGCATCTATCTCGACATCCGCAACGTCTTCAACGTCACGCGGGTGGAGTCCGTCCGACGCGACACCGGCACGCCGGACATCGACGAGGATGCGCTGCAGGCCCAGGCGAAGGCGACGTACGACGCGCACCCCGAGCCGATCCCCTACGAGTCCCCCCGGTACCGGGCCTACGCCGACCTGGACGCGAACGGCATCATCGCCGGCGAGGGAGAACTCCTGCCGCTTTACGTCCGCGCCGCCCGGGACTACAACACGCCGGTCTTCCAGTATGGCTCGCCGCGCCTGTTCCGCCTCGGGTTCGAAGTGATGTTTTAGCATGCCGGGGCGAGACGCCGCCGAGCGGGCCCAGCTGCTGCGCATCGTGGTGCTCCTCGGCGGACCCGCGCTCATCATCGGCGCGTTCACCGTCTTCTTCATCGTCTCCCGGTTCCGGCTCCACCCCGCCTTCCTGCTGCTCGGGCTCGTCCTGCTCCTTCCCCTGACCTGGGGACTGATCCTGCTCGTCGATGCGGCCACGTCGCGCGGCGCCTCGCGGCTCATCACCGAGATCCACGCCGGTCGCACCGCGCCGAGACAGCCCGGGTTCTCGCGGCAGGAGGCGCTGGCGGCGCAGGGGCGGCTCGAGGAGGCTGCGGCGTCCTACCGGGCACACCTGCAGGAGGCGCCCCACGACGCGGCCGCCTGGGTCGGGCTGGGGCGCCTGCTGGCCGGCCCCCTGGCGGACCATGCGGGGGCGGAGGCGGCCTACCTGTCGGCGCGCCGCACCGGCGCCGGAGGGGAGTGGGAGCGGATCATCGGAAACGACCTGATCGACTTGTACCAGCGGATGGGTGACGGAGGAAGGATGCAGGTGGAGCTGGCCCGGTTCGCAAGCCTCAACCGGGGGACACGGGAGGGAGCCGCCGCCGCGCAGCTGCTGCGCGGAATGAAGTCAGGATGACGGCTCCCCGCCCCGCCGCGCTCGCTCCGCCCTGTCGGCCGCTTCCTCCACCCGCTGCCAGCGGAAGAAGACGATCGCCATCGCGAGCCAGATGATCGGGTCCGCGACGGCCTTCATGATGAGCCCCGCGGCCTGCTGGTCGGTGATGGCGGCGATGCCGTTCACCCGCGGGGCGAGTTCGTAGAGCGCGTACAGCGGGTAGTCGGCGTAGGTGAGGAACGCCGCGGGCACGATCGGCACCAGGGTGCTCAAGAAGAGGTACCCGATCTTCCAGGGGTACGACACGCGGCTGATGGCCGGATTGGGCGCCAGCACAGGCCACCACATGACCAGGCCGCCGACGAGCCAGGCCAGGTCCACCGTGAACGAGCCGAACTGGCTGCGTCGGAACCCGTCCACCACCGGCGGCAGGTGCGACGCGATCAGGATCGCATCGGTGATCAGGAGCGCCACCACCGGTCGGGCCAGTACCCGGAGCAGGCGGCCGGTGCGCGAGCCGGGAGCCGCCGCCAGCGGAAGCCACGCAGGGATCCCCAGCAGGAGGAGCGGCGGCACGACGAGGGTGTAGAGGATCCACTGCGCCGTGTGTACCGTGAGCAGGTACCCCGCCCCGAGCGCGCCGATCGGCCAGTCGGTCGCCACCCAGAGCATCACGAGCCCGCCGACGAACCAGGCCGCCTCACCCCGCCGGAGCGGGAGTTGACCCGGCGGAGCGTGCCGCGGGGCCAGCCGCCGGATCGTCAGGAAGAACCCCGCACCGATTCCCAGCACGAAGAGCCACACCCCCGGATAAGCCTGCCAGGTCCAGGTCCACGCCACGTCACGCGCCGCGCACCACCAGGTCATGGCGCGCGCCTCACGGCTCGACCCCGTACGCCAGCACCGGCGCCTTGAACCTCAGTTCCCCGCTCCGGGTGAAGCGGAGCGTCACCTCGAGCGTGTCTCCCGCCACTGGCGAGCGGTCGAGCCCCTCCGTCATGACGTGCAGTCCGCCTGGTGCCAGCACCACCGTGGAGCGCGGGGGAAGCGGCAACACGCCGACGTGCCGCATCTCCACCATGGCGCCGTTCGCCACTTGTTCGTGGATCATGGCCACGAGCGCCCCCGTCACCTCCACGTCGGCGATGGTGTCCGCGACCGTTCCGCGATTCTCGATCGTGAAGTACACGACGCCCACGTTGCCGAGCACCGATTCGTAGCTGTAGGGGTCGCGAACCTCGATGGACGGGCCCTTCGGGGCGCAAGCGACCAGGGCGAGCAGGAGAAGCGGGAGGGGGCGGCGCGTCACGGCTGGCCCGGGTACGCCACGAGGCGCGGAATCTCCTGCGCCCACTCCGACTGCCGGGTGCCGAAGGGAAGCGCGAAGCGCGCCATCCCGTCCTTGGTGAAGGCGATGACGTGCGCGGAGTGGCCGACCTGGTACGGGGCGCCGGGGATATCCTCCCGGTACGCCGGCGGTAGCCGCATGGCGACCTGCGCCGAATCCACCTCGGCCTGTGTGCCGGTGAGGCCGATGAAACGTTTGTCGAAATGGTCCAGCCAGGCCCGGATCACCTGCGGCGTGTCGCGTTCCGGGTCCGTCGTGACGAAGACGACCTTGACCTGGCGCGCCACGTTGTCGGGAAGCTTGTGGAGCGCCGCGGCGATGTTGGCCATGTGCACGGGGCAGACGTCCGGGCAGTGGGTATAGCCGAAGAAGAGCAGCGTCATCGACCCTTCCGTCGAATCCCGGAAGGGGAAGGGCCGTCCCTCGGTGTCCGTCAGGAGGAAGTTCGGCTTGGGCCGTGGGTTCGGATACTCCCGCGCCGCTGACTCCCCGCCCGCTTCGGGCGTCCCGGCCGACGGGGCGCGCCTCGCTTCGCAGGCGGTGCAGACGAGCAGCGCCATCGCCAGGAGCGCCGGGAGAAGTTTCGTGGTCTTCATCCGGGGAAATCTATCACGACCGGGTAGCCGGCGACGTCAGCCGAGGCGATGAGTCTGGAAGAAATCCCAGAGCAGGCGGGCGCCGTCGACGCGGGTGCTGGCCGGTCCGGCGATCCACGGCGGGAGGAGGCGCGGCCCCCCCGGCCAATGATGCCCCAGGTCGTCAACGATCAGGCAACGGACCTCGCCGCCCGCCGGGCACCCGGTGGCGTGGAACACCCGGACGCCGTCGGTCGCGGTCGTCTGCGGTTCACCTGCGCAGCGATTGAATGCGCGCCAGCGGTCGAACGACTCGAGCACCGGCGGGTGGTACTCGACGCTTCCCCACGGCGTCTTCACCTCTCCGCCATCCGGAGGATTGAGGGGGTCCCGCCCGCCGAAGATCATGAGCGCCGGGACCGGCCGGGCCGATGGCGTCGGCGCCACCCAGCAGTGGCCGGCCACCGGCCCGATCGCGGCTACCCGGCCGACCAGCTCGGCGCCGGCCCTGAACGCCATCGAGGCGCCGTTCGAGAATCCCGCCAGATAGATCCGGCTCGCGTCGGCCCCATGGCGCTGGATGAGCTCCGATGCGAGCGCCCCGATGAAGGCGACGTCGTCCACGCCGGTCCGGGCAGTGTGGCCCCGGCCTGATCCGTCGTTCCACGCCTGCGGGTTTTGCAGGAACATCGGCGGTGACGACGGGTCGCGCCGAGTCCCCTCGGGATAGGCCAGCAGGATCCCCTCGCGCTCGGCGAGCTCGGTCCAGCCCGTGTTCCCGAGCGCAAGTTTCGCTGTCCCCCCGGCCCCGTGCAGCAGGATGACCGTCGGCAGCGCGCCGGCCCCGTCCTGCGCCGGCGTGCGGAGCAGCGCCCGCCGCGGTCCACCGGGCAGGTCGACCTCGAGCTCGCGGGCGCGCTTCATCGGCGGCCCGGTGGCGCGTGCCACCCGGCTCCGGCATACTTGAGGACATCCTTCCACGCGGAGCCCCACTGCATGTCCACCCTGCTTCTCCTCGGTCTGGGCCTCGCGGCCGGCGTCCTGTCCGGGCTCTTCGGCATCGGCGGCGGCCTCGTGGTCGTCAGTGCCCTGGTTCTCGTCGGCCGCTGGCCAATCCTCCAGGCCACCGGCACGTCGCTGGGCGCCCTGCTCCTCCCCGTCGGCCTGCTCGGGGCGATGGAGTACCACCGGCGGGGCCTCCTCGACATCAAGGCATCGGCGCTGATCGCGCTGGGCATCTTCCTCGGCGTCTGGTTCGGCGCCAAGCTGGCGATCGGCACGCCGCCCGCCACCCTGCAGCGGCTCTTCGCGGTATTCCTCGTGTTCATGGCGGTCCGGATGTGGATCGGCGCGGGACGCTGAGCGCCCCGCGCCGATCACGACCTGCGGCAGTCCTCCGCCGACTCAGTCCGTGCGCGCCATCATCCGCTTGATCGGGATGACCAGCGTGAACATCACCAGGCCGGATACGATGGCGAACGCCGCGACGGCGCCGAACACCTGCGGCAGGGTGAACGTCGCGTAGAACCCGAGGACGCCGCCGGCGATCAGGTTGCCGATCGACGCGGCCAGGAACCAGACTCCCATCATCATCCCCTTCACCCGGTCCGGGGCGAGTCTCGTCATCGAGCTCAGGCCCACGGGACTCAGGCTCAGCTCGCCGATGGTGTGGAGCAGGTAGGTGGCGACCAGCCACCACGGGCTCACCAGCACGCCGTTCGCCGACGCCTCCGCCGCCCCCACCATGACCACGAAGCCGAGCCCCACCGACACCAGGCCGAACGCGAACTTGG
The DNA here is from genome assembly GCA_022710485.1 of Gemmatimonadota bacterium. Taxonomy (GTDB): domain Bacteria; phylum Gemmatimonadota; class Gemmatimonadetes; order Gemmatimonadales; family GWC2-71-9; genus SPDF01. The sequence goes on from JAKLGU010000004.1 coordinate 148,460, forward strand.
CCGGGCTGGACGGGTCCCGCTTCCCGAGCGACATCCAGATCCAGGCGAAGACCGGGGCGAGGAGGATGATGAGCAGCGCGTTCACCGACTGGAACCAGCTCGAGGGGAACGCCCAGCCCAGGACGCTGTTCCGGGTGTTGTTGGCGGCGAACAGGTTGAGGCTCGTGGCGGCCTGCTCGAATGCGGACCAGAAGATTGCCGCGCCGACGAAGAGCACCACGATCACGATCAGGCGCTTCCGCTCCTCCGTCGTCCAGCTGTTCCCCGCGAAGAGCCAAACGAAGAACGCGACGACGATCGCGAGGTAGACCCACTTGAAGCCGTTGGTGATGCTCTCGGCGCTCATGACGCCCTGGCGCACCAGGAGGAAGAGCAACCCGACCACGACCACCAGCCCGAGGAATCCCCCGCCGAGCTGGCGCCGGGCGGACCGACCCTCGGCGGAGTCGGCCGGGACGCTGGGGTGGATCCCGGCGTCGCCGAAGTGCTTCCAGCCGAGCCGGTACTGGATGATGCCGAAGAACATGCCGAGGGCGCCGACGCCGAAGCCCCAGTTCCACGACGTCGTGGGGTTGAAGCCCATCCCCTCGAGGACGCCCTTGAAGGTGTCGCTCTGGGCAAGCCATCCCACGATGAGCGGCGCGATGAAGGCGCCGAGATTGATGCCCATGTAGAAGATCGAGAAGCCGGCATCGCGGCGCTGGTCTTCCTGCCCGTACAGTTCGCCGACGATGGCGCTGACGTTCGGCTTCAGGAGGCCCGTCCCGAGAATGATCAGCGCCAGGCCAAGATAGAAGAGCTTGGCGCCCGGTACCGCCAGGCTCAGCTGGCCGAACATGATGAGGATGCCGCCGTAGAACACCGAGCGGCGGAGGCCGAGGACCCGGTCGGCCACCCACCCGCCGGGCAACCCGAGCATGTACACCAGCGCCACGTACGTCCCGTACACGGCGCCGGCCCGCCCGACGTCGAAGCCCAGGCCGCCAGCGGCGACCGACGCCGTCATGAAGAGGACGAGAATGGCGCGCATGCCGTAGTAGGCGAAGCGCTCCCACATCTCGGTGAAGAAGAGCGTGGACAGTCCCCGGGGGTGCCCGAAGAACGCCGTATCGCTCGCCGGCGAAGGTGCAGTGGCCACGAAGCTGACTCCTGGTTGAAGTGGGCGGGCGCGCCGGCTCAGGGAGCCGCGCCCCGCTTCGCGAGGATGTCCTGCAGGACCACGCGGTCGATTTGACCGTCCATCCGGACCCGGACGTCGTAATTTTCCCAGTACATGAAATCGCGCAGCGCCGCCAGGAAGGTCGCGTTGGCGGCCCCCTGCGGCGACGCCAGCCACTTCTGCGCCTGCCCCGCCGGCTCGGCCAGGAGGATCGGCTCGAGCTGCCGCACGATGGCCGGCGTGATCGGCACGAGGTCCGTCGGCTCCGTCGGGAAGAAGTGCAGCTTGTGCAGGGCGAGGAGCCGCGCCAGCTCCGCGATTGGATCGGGCGCGTCATACACCCGGATGTCCACGAAGCGGTCGTTGACGCCGAGGTATCCCCCGCCCTTCCGCACCACGAGGAGCGCCGCCGACTGCATTCCGCGCTTGTCCCCGCCGCCCGCCTGGCCGGCGACGAGCGCGGCCATGAGGCGGTCGGGAAGCGGCCCCGTCGAACGCGCGAAGCTCTCCGCCATGTTCCGGACCGTCTGGTCCGACACCATGATGTTGGCCTGCGCGGCGAAACCGCGGCCGGTGATGACCTGCCCCTTGCCTCCGGCCACGTCGCCCCGCCCCTCCGGTGCCCCGACGCGCCCACCGGCCCAGTCGAACGTCCGCTCGCCGGTGAAGCTCGCGGCGTTTCCGCGGGCGTCGACCACGCCCACCTGCCGGTCCCCGAGCATCGTGTCGCTGCGCATCACGATCCGGAGCGCCTCGCCGGCCGTGGCGCCCTGCGCCATCAACTGGAGACCGAGCTCGCCGTACGCCGTGTTGGCCAGGCTCTGCGTCGCCACGGCGCCCACACCGGCCACGCCCCACGGCACGATCCCGCCGACATTGGGGAACTTCGACTGCACCGCCACGCCGAGGTCGCCGGTGACGGAGTCCCACGCCACGATGCTGTAGGTGTGTGCCAGCTTCTCGAAGTGGGCTGGTGGAACGGTGGGCTGCTGGGCCGCCAGGCGCGACAGCGGCCCGAGCAGAGCGAGCAAGACGAGCGGCGCCGCGCGCCTCATCCCTCGCCCCGCACCTTCCGCTTGAGGAACGCGAGCTGTTCATCCGCCGCCGATTCGCGCGCCGCCCGGTCGAGCTGGTAGCGGAGCGCCGCGTCGTCCACGTCGGGGCCGGTCCCGGCCGGCGGGGGCACCGCGCCCCGGCGCTGCTGGAACTCCTCCCGCATCGACTCGTACTCGCGCTCCGCCATTGCCAGCTCGTCCCGCTGCACCGCCACCTTCCGCTCGAGGAGCTGCACCCGCTCCGCGTGCCGTGCGGTGAACCGGTTGGCCACGTCGGCGGTCTCCTGGTCCCCGATCTCGGCCGCCATGCGGCCCCGCCGTTCGGCGTCGGCCAGCTGCTGCCGCTCCGATGCGAGGCTCCGCTCGGCGGACCCGAGCGCGTCACGCATCGTGGCCAGCCCGACCTTGGCGTCCACCAGGGCCGCGTGCAACGCCTGTTGCTGCTCCCGCGCATCGGCCGGCGGCGTCCGCTCGGCGAGGAACCGGTCGAGTCGGTCGCGCAGGTTTTCGAACACCGTCAGGATTTCCGGATGGTCTTGGCGTAGAACGGAGTGAAGATCCGCTCGACCTTGGTGGAACCGCAGGCGGGGCACGCCACCTTCACGCGTCCGAGGTCCCGCATCGGCATGTGCCGCGCGAAGATGTGGTCGCAGGCGGTGCAGCGAAAGTCGTACGAAGCCACTGGCCGGGCCTTTCTGGCAGGATGGCGAATGTTACGGATCCGCTCTGGGGGCGTCAAGCGAGGCGCCCCCGGTCCCGCCCGTTCGGATTAGCTTTCAACGATGGTCGCGCGCCCAGCGCGACGCCGAACCGGAGACCCGACATGGCACGCCCTCTCGCGACAATCCTGCTGCTGCTCGCCGCCGCCTGCGGCGAGGGCAACCCCCGCTCCGCCTGCGGCGTCGCCGCACTGGCCGGGCCGACCATGCTCCTGTCGGAATTCGCCACCCCGGGGCAGACGCTGGGCCTGCCGCCCGACTCGCTGCCGCCCCGCCTCGTGGCTCGGATGGTGGCGGGCCCCGCAATGCCGGCCATCGTCGGCCGCACCGACTCGGCTTGGGTCGTGGGCGTCGAGGGGACGCTCGCCCCGTCGATCACCCCCGGCTTCGGCGTCCTGGTCATGAACACCGACGGCTCCGCCCGTGGTGTCCTGATCTACGAGGGGAGCCCCATCGCGCAGGCGCCGGTGCTCGGGACGGTCACCATCGAGTCCCGCACCGTTCCCCTGCTCGGCATCCAGCTCGACCCGGGCAAGTACGAGGACGCCCGGTGCCCCGTCTTCCCGGACTCCGTGCTCCAGTGAGCTCGCCCCGGATCGCGGTGAGCGGCCTGCTTCGCCGGGTGGACGGCGTGGACCGAACCGGCGTGAACGCGGAGTACGTCTCGGCCGTCCTCGAAGCCGGCGGGATGCCGCTCGTCTACTCCCCCCTCCTCGGAGCTGCGCGCGCCGCTGAAGCGCTGGACGGGTGCGGCGGACTCCTCCTCACCGGCGGCGCCGATATCGAACCCGCCAGGTACGCTGCGGCGCCCTCTCCCGCCCTCGAATCGGTCGAGCCGGCGCGCGACGAGTTCGAGTTCGCGCTGCTGGCCGCCGCGCGGGCGCGCCGGATGCCGGTCTTTGCGATCTGCCGAGGGATGCAGCTCGTGAATGTCGCGGCCGGCGGTACCCTCTGGCAGGACCTGCCGACCGAGCGACCCGGGCCGGTGGCCCACCGGCAGGCCGCACCCCCGGCCACACCGACTCACGCGGTGCGCGTGGCACCCGGAACGCGCACGGCGGAGATCCTGGGCACCGTGTCGCTGCGGGTGAACTCCACCCATCACCAGGCCGTGCGTGTGCTCGGCGCCGGATTGCTGGAAACGGTGTGGGCTGAGGATGGGGTAGTGGAGGCCGTGGAGTCGGACGACTCAGGCGAGTGGCTGGTGGCGGTGCAGTGGCACCCGGAGCGCGGCTCCGCGGGAGCGGCCGACCGGGCGTTGTTCAGTGCTTTCGTGGCCGCCGCCGCGGCCAGCGTTCAGGAGAGCAGCCCATCTCCCCGCTGAACGGCACGCCCGACGCGGTCGGCGGTGACCACGTTCGGGAAGAACACCCGGTCGCTCAGCGCCGTGAGCGCGCCGCGGACCACGTGGAAGCGCTCCGCCGCCGTCCGGAACACCGCCTCCAGCCCCAGCTGGTCCGCCAGGGCGTGGTCCGCGGCGAGCGCGTAGCCGCGGCGACCGAGCGAATCGTAGTAGCCCAGCCCGGGGCCACCGCGGCGGACGCGACGGGCGGCGATGTAGTCCGGAAAGACGCCCGCGAGCCACAGCGCGTAGTTGCCCAGGTGCGCCATCACCTTGAACCGCCGGTCGCCCTCGGTGGCCTCGAGGTCGGCCACGATGTCCACGAGGTAGCGATGCCGCTGGTCGTCGTTCCAGTCCACGCGCCAGGCCCGGTCCCGCTGCCCGAAGGCGAGAAGCAGCGCCGCCAGGTAGTCCGCGAGATCGGCGTCGTCCACCCCTTCCACCCGGAGCGCATGACGGACCATCACGTAGAGGAAGAGCGCCTCGGAGGGGGCCAGCAGGGTCCGGACCGCGAGGAGGCGTTCTGCCAGCTCCGGGGCGTCCAGCAACGGTCCCGGACCCTCGCGCGCCAAGCGCTTCTCCCAGCCCACGCGGGCCGATGCGGAGCCACGGGCCAGGAGCAGGAGCACGAGCTGCAGGTCGGACTGGTCCAGCCGTCCTCGGGTGTCTGCCACAATCATCAGGTGGTCCCCCGTGATTGATGCGGTCACGCTCCGCCGGCTGACGGAGTTCTCCCGGTCGCTGCTCGCCATCCGCGAGGCGCCACAGGTGGCCGCGCGACTCGGCGAGGCACTCCGGGGCGTTTTCCCCAACGCCCCGGTGGCGACCGCGCTCGTCGACAACGACCGCGCAATCCTCATGCCCGTGGCCGTCCCGGGCGCCGCCGCGGCGGGTGTGAAGCCCCCGCTGGAGGCGGCGCTCGCCGGCCCCATCGAGACCGGCACCGCAGAGGGCACGTGGCTCGCTGCGCCCCTCACCGTGAATGGTACCGCCATCGGCTCCGCCGCAGTGCTGATCCGCGGGCACGCCCCGGCCGTGCTCGACCGCGTGCTGCTCGAGGCCCACCTCGAGGCGGCGTCCCTGGCACTAGAGCATCTGGCGCGCGAGACCGCACACGAGGACGCGCGCCGGGCGTGGGAGCGGATGGTGGACGCGGTCCCCTATGCGCTCTGCCTGGTGGACGTGAACGGCCGCGCGCGCCGCGCCAATCGCGCCTTCGCCGAACTGGTCCACGCACCGACCACCGCAATCGCGGGGCGCCCCTGGCTGGCGCTGGTTCCCCCGGCGTGGGGCGAGGGGCTCGCCGCCGCGCTGGCCGCCCCCGGCAGCGGGCGCGAAGTGCAGCTGCGCGCGGGGGCCCGCACGTTCGCCGTCAGCGCCTACCGCATCGGCCCGGCGCCCGGCGACGCCGTGCTGGTGTTCGAGGACCAGACCGACCGCCGCCGCCTGCAGGACCAGCTGATTCAATCTGAGAAGATGTCGGCCATCGGACAACTGATCGCCGGCATCGCGCACGACCTGAACAACCCGCTCGCCTCGGTCATCGGGTTCGCCGACTTCCTGCTCGAGGGGCGGGACGTGCCCCCGCCGCTGGTCGAACCGGTGCGGGTCATCCAGCAGGAGGCCGAGCGCGCAGCCAATATCGTGCGCAACCTGCTGAACTTCGCGCGGAAGCAGGACCACGCGCGGCGGCCGACGGAGCTCGAGCCGCTGCTCAACGCGACGCTCACCCTGCTCCGCACACAGATGGTCTCGCGGCGCGTCGACCTGCTGCTCGACATGGAACCCGGGCTCCCGACCATCGACGCCGACGCCGGACAGATCCAGCAGGTATTCGTCAACCTGATCAACAACGCCGCCCACGCCATCGAGTCCGCGGGCCGGGCCGGCCGGATCGTGATCCGGGCGCGGCCCTGGCGCGACGGGGTCGCGGTCGAGGTCAGCGACGACGGACCGGGAATGACCCCGGAGGTGGCGGCGCAGGTCTTCGAGCCGTTCTTCACCACCAAGCCGGAGGGCCAGGGGACCGGACTCGGGCTTTCGATCTGCCAGGGCATCGTCAAGGAACATGGCGGGCGCCTCGTGCTCTCGACCGCTCCCGCGCAGGGCGCCCGGTTCACCGTGGAGCTTCCGCGCAGCAGCCGCGGCGTGCCCGCGCCCCTGCCCGCCCCGGAGCCGGCGTCCACCGCCCCGCTCCGGATCCTCGTGATCGACGATGAGCCGCACATCCTGCACTACATGCGCGCGACGCTCGAAACCTGGGGGCACGCCGTGGAGGTGGCCAGCGACGGCGAGGCGGGCCTGGAGCTGGCGGCCGCCGGCACGTTCGACCTGATCCTCTCCGACCTGCGGATGCCGCGGCTCACGGGGCGCGAGTTCTTCGAGGCGCTGAAGCAGCGGAACCCGGAGGCCGCCGGCCGCGTCGTCTTCAGCACCGGCGACACCGTCCACGGCGACACGACCGCCTTCCTCGAGTCGCAGGCGCACCCCTTCCTGAACAAGCCGTTCAGCCTCGCGGAATTGCGCGCGCTGCTGGCCCGGGCGGTGGCGGCGCCGACATGACCCTCCGGATCGTGCATGTCGCGTCCGGGCGCGAATGGCGGGGTGGGCAGCGGCAGGTGTGGCTGCTGGCCCGCGCGCTCGCGAAGCACGAGGGAATCAGCCAGGTGGTGGTGACCGGGCGCGGGAGCGAGCTCGCGCGCCGGCTCGCGAACGATCGCATTCCCACGCGCACGCCTGCCTGGGACGGCGCGCTCGACCTGCGCGCCCTCGTGGCCACGCTGCGCGCCGCCGACCGGTCGAGCATCCTCCACGCCCACGACAGCCACGCCCTGACCCTGGCCGGCCTCGCGTCGTACGTCACCGGCCGCTTTCTCGTGGCCAGCCGCCGGGTCGACGTCCCGGTGCGCCGCACCGGCTTCTGGGGCCGGGCCGACCGGATCATCGCCGTTTCCGAGGCGGTCCGGCGCGAACTCGTGGCGACCGGGACCCCCCCAGCGAAGGTGACCGTCGTCCATTCGGGCATCGACCTGGCCGACCTGCAGCGCACCGTTCCCTACGATGCCCGCCCCGGCCTCGGACTCGCCCCGGGCACACCGCTCGCCATCACCACCGGCGCGCTGGTGGGCGTCAAGAATCACACGACCCTGGTCCGGGCGGCCGCCCTCGCCGCCGCCCGGCGCCCCGACCTGCACTGGGCCATCGCCGGCGAGGGACACCTGCGGCTGAAGGTGGAGTCGCTGATCCGCGAGCTCGGGCTCCAGAGTCGCGTCCACCTCCTCGGCCACGTGCCGGAGGGCGCCCGGCTCGTGGCAGCCTCCGACGTGTTCGTGATGTCGTCCATCCAGGAGGGGCTGGGGACGTCGGTACTCGACGCGATGGCGCTCGGCATCCCGGTCGTCGGGACCGCAGCGGGGGGAATCCCTGAACTGTTGCAAGGGGGCGCGGGCAGGCTCGTCCCGCCGCGTGATCCCGCAGCGCTCGCGGAAGCGGTCCGCTCGGTCCTCGAGAATCCCGAGGCCCGGGCGGCCCAGGTGGCGAGGGCCCGGGAGGCGGTCCGGCGGTTCAGCGACGAAAGGATGGCCGAGGGCGTCCTGCAGGTATATCGTTCCCTCATCTCAGCCCATTGACGAGCAATGCTTTACATATGCATTCCCAGCCGTAACGAGGCCCAGACCGTCGGTCTTCTGCTCTGGAAGATCCGCCAGGTCTTCACCGACGCACCCCGCGAGTACCACCTCCTCGTGGGAGACGACGCATCCACCGATGCGACGCCGGACGTGCTCGCCCCGTACACGAAGGTGCTGCCGCTCACGGTGCTCCGGCAGGATCGGCACGCCGGCTACGCACGGACCTTGGAGCGCCTCCTTCGCCATGCGGTCACGCTGAGCGATCGGCCCCGGCGCGACGCGGCCGTCGTGCTCCATGCCGATTTCCTGCACGACCCTGCCACCATCCCCGAGTTGCTCAAGAAGTTCGACAGCGGCGCCGACCTCGTCGTGGCGGAAAGCCAGGGGGAGGGGGCTCCCACGCGTGGTCATCGCCTCCTGAGGCGGTACGCGCCGCTGCTCCTCCGCCGGCGAGGGCGTGTGCCCGGCGTCCGGGACACGGTGAGCGGATTTCTCGCGATGCGCCTCAGCGTCGCGAAGGACGCGTTGCCCGGGAACGGGCCCGTGCTGATGTCCGACGGCTGGGCCGCCAACGCCGAGCTCATCGCGCGGGCGGCGGCGGTCTCCCGCAAGGTGGACGGAGTGGCGACGCGCGAGCGGTACGACCTGCTGCAGCGCCCGCTCGATTACGATCCCTGGGCCGCCGCGAAGGCGCTCTGGCGGGCGGCGGGCAGATGATCGCCACCGCACTGCTCCTCGCCCTTCAGGCGCCCCTCGGGGCGCCGACGGTCGCCCCGGCGCCCATCCCAAGCTACCCCTTCGCCGTGGGCGAACGGCTAACCTACGCCGCCAAGCTCGGCATCGTCTCGCTCGGCGAGGGACGGGTGGAGGTCGTCAGGCTGGACACCGTCCGGGGCGTGGACGCCTTTCTCTTCCGGTTCACGCTGGCGGGCGGCGTGCCGCTCTACAGCCTCGATGACACGCTCGAGTCGTGGACCGGGGTGCACGACCTCCTCTCTCGCCGGTTCGTCCAGCGCCAGTTCGAGGGGGGCAAGACCCGGTTCCGCCACTATGAGATCTTTCCCGATTCAGGCATCTGGCACGAACTCTCGAGGAAGCGGACGGGCGAGTCCTCGAGGTTTCCGACCGACGACGCCGCCTTCCTGTACTTCGTGCGGGTCACGCCGCTCGAGGTCGGGAAGACGTATGAATTCGACCGCTACTTCCGGAAGCAGCTGAACCCCGTCGTGCTCAAGGTGCACAAGCGGGAGGAGATGGAGCTCCCTGACGGAACCAAGGTGATGTGCCTGGTGGTCCAGCCGATCGTCGGCGAGAAGGGCAGCCTCTTCGGCAAGCAGTCGGACACCCGCGTCTGGCTGACCGACGACGAGCGGCGCATTCCCGTGCAGATCCGCATTCGCTTCGTGTTCGGCACCATCACGATGCGACTGAAGGAGATGCAGCTGCCGCCGCTGCCCGCGCCGGGGGCGCCGTCTCCCACATGACCTATCGCGAGCCGGACCTCTCGAAGCTCCGCACCGTGCCCTTTGCGGGGCGCCTGAACAAGGTGGAGCCCGCGCTCCTGGCCCACCCGCCCGTCGGCGACAGGTCCTTCCGCGCCTTCCTCGACAGCCTCCCCGACGTCCTTGCGGCTCGCGACCTCCGGACCACCGCGGATGCCGTGGTGTCCGCCGCCCGGGCAAAGCGGGGCGTGGTGCTCCTGCTTGGCGGGCACGTCATCAAGGTGGGGCTCGGCCCGCTGGTGGCCGACTGGATCCGCCGCGGCATCGTCACGCACATCGCGATGAACGGCGCCGCCGCCATCCACGACTTCGAACTGGCCGCGTTCGGCGGCACCAGCGAGGACGTGGCTGCGGGGCTGGGCGACGGCACCTTCGGGATGGCGGAGGAGACCGGGCGGGAGATGAACGCCGCGATCTCGGCGGCCGCCCGGGACCACCGGGGGATGGGGGAGGGACTCGCCCTGTACCTGTCCGCCCGCCCGGAGCGCCCCGGCGACGAGGTGTCGGTCCTCCTCGCCTGCCACAGGCAGGGGACCCCCGTCACCGTGCACACGGCGGTCGGCGCCGAGATCATCCACCAGCATCCTGCGGCGGACGGCGCCGCCATGGGCGCCACCAGTCAGCGCGACTTCCTACGGCTGGCCGGGTCGCTCCCCGACATCGACCAGGGCGGCGTGGTCATGAACTGGGGGAGCGCCGTCATCATGCCCGAGGTCTTCCTCAAGGCGCTGACCGTCGCGCGCAATCTGGGCGGCGGAAAGCCGACCCACTTCCTGGCGGCAGACTTCGACATGCAGCGGCACTACCGCCCGCGGGTCAACGTGGTGCAGCGCCCGACCCTGGCCGGCGGCACCGGAATCCAGGTGACGGGTCACCACGAGCTGATGTTTCCGTTGTTGTACTGGGCGGTGCTCGAACAACTGGCGGGATAGGCGCGGCGGCGCTGCTGGAAAAGCAGGACGCGCCCGGAATTCCGGGCGCGTCGGGACCTGAAGGGGTGGCCGCCTGGCCTAGGCGGAGTGCTTGCCGGAGATCGTCTCTTTGACCTTGTCCGCCGTGCCCGGGCTGAACACCCGCAGGACGAGGTAGATGATGAAACCCCAGAAGGCGAAGTAGATGATCGTGCCGATCAGGCTGAGCACGATGCCGAACACCGAACCGAGAATCTTCAGGACGATCATGGCGACGACCGCGAACGCGGCGAAGCCTACCAGTGAGCGTACCATCTTGCACCCCTCCAGGTTGACGGACGTGACAGCCGTACGCCCGGATGTTTCAAAAAGTTTCGTGGAGATGTAAGTGACTACTGGTCATGACGTTATCGTGGTGGGTGGAGGCGCAATCGGCGCCGCGTGCGCCCGGGAACTGGCGCGCTCGGGCCGGTCCGTGGCCTTCATGGACCCCGACTCCGACGATGGGCCGGCCTGGCGGGCCGCGGCGGGCATGCTGGCGCCGGAGATCGAAACCAGGGAAACCGACGACCCGATCGTCGCGCTCGGCGTCGCGGGCCGCGACCGCCTCGCCGTCCTGGCGGAGCGGCTGAAGGAGTCCATCGGCGCCGACATCGGGTTGTGGCAGGAGGGAATCGCGCACGCGGCCTTCGATGAGGCCGACGAGACGAGGCTCCGCGCGCAGGTGGCGCACCAGCGTCAGCAGTCGCTCCACGTGGACTGGCTCGATGCGGAGGAGGCGAAGGCGCGCTGGCCCTGGCTGGGTCCGGCCCGAGGCGCACTCTGGGCGCCCGCCGGCGGCGGGGTGGATCCCCAGCGACTGGTCCAGGCGCTCCGGGCGGACGCCGTGCGGCTCGGCGCCACGCTGATTCCCGACCGGGCAACCGCCATCGAGCGCCATGGGGACCGGGTGGCGGCGGTGCACGGAAAGGCCCGCCACCCGGCGGGCGATGTCGTGATTGCGGCGGGCGCCTGGTCGGGCCTGCTCGAGGGGCTGCCGCGGCCGCTGGCCGTGGCGCCGGTGCGGGGTGAGATGGCGGCGCTCCCGGCGCCGGCAGGGATCGGGCGCGCCATCGTCTACGGCAAGGGCGCCTACCTCGTGGGCCGCGACGACGAGGTCACCGTCGGCTCGACGATGGACTACGCCGGGTTCCGCAACGAGGTCACCGCCGCGGGTCTCGCGCGGATCTTCGCCGGGGCCAGCCAGATCTGCCCCGCCCTCGCACGGCTTCCGGTCACCCGCACCTGGTCGGGACTCCGCCCCGTGTCCGCCGACGGACTGCCCCTGCTGGGCGCCGACCCGTCGCTCGGCGGGCTCTGGTACGCCACCGGGCACGGCCGGAATGGCATTCTGCTCTCGGGCATCACAGGGGTGCTCATCCGCCAGCTGCTCGGTGGAGAACCCACGGTGATCGAGGATCTCAGCGCCTTCGATCCGGGCAGGTTCTGGCAGTGGTGAGGGCATTCGCGGGCGGGGTGCTGCTCCTCGTGACGGCGGCCGGGAGCGTCCCGGCCCAGGAGTCCTCGGCGCTGGCGGCGGAACGCCGCGCCTACGCCGACTGGCTCTCGACCTCGACGACGAGCCCGCTCGCCGCCGTCGCGATGCACCGACTCGACGGGCGAGTCACCCTCGGCCCCGACACAGCGGACATTCCGTTGCGCGGGTTCGGCCCCGCCGTGGTGACCGAGCGGAACGGCGTGGTCACGTTCGCGGGAGCCGACGGGCAGAGCCGCCCGCTGCCTCGCGGCCGGCCGGTGGCGCTGGCGCCGTGGACCCTCCAGGTACTCGGCAGCGGCAGCGGCAGTGTGCTGATGGTGTTCGGCGAGCCCGCCGGTACCCCGCCCGGCTGGTACGGCATGGACCCAAAGCTCGCCTTTTCTGGTGCCCTCGAGGCGCCGGCCAAGCGCGAGCGGCGCAGAGTACTGACGCTCGACGGCATCGAGGTCGAAGCCGAAACGGCCGGATACATCAAGATCCCGCTCGGGCCAGCCGGCACCCGCCTGCTGGTGATGCGGATGCCGGTGCCCGGCACGGAGGAGACCGAGCTTCAGGTCTATTTCCGGGACCAGACGAACGACCGGGGCACCTATCCAGCCGGCAGGTTCGTCGAACTGACCGAAGCCGCCGGCGGCGGCTATTCGATCAACTTCAACAGGTCGCGCAATCCCTTCTGCGCCTACAGCTCGGTGTATCCCTGCCCCGTCCCGTGGTCCGGTAACGCCATTCCCACCCCTGTCGAAGCGGGCGAGAAGTACCTGCCGACCAAATCCGGGAGCTAGCCTGACCTCCTTCACCGCACTGCTGGTGGCCGCGCTCCTTTCAGGCTCGGCCCCGCTCGCCGGCCCGTGGCGCGCCGCGCTGGACCTCTCCGGCGGCCCGCTCCGCTTCACGATCGAGGTGGACAGCGGCGTCGCGCCGGTCGAGGCCCGGCTCTGCAACGGTGGCTCCTGTCAGCCCTTCTCCGGGATACGCACGGCGGGGGACACCGTGGTCTTCGAGCTGGGCGACTACGCGGCCACGATCCGCGCCGTCCGGGTGGGCGACTCACTCGTCGGCGCCTACTCGAACGTGGGCAACCGCGGCCCCCGGAGCATTCCGTTCCGTGCCTCCCCGGGGCGGTGGCCCGCCACGCCGGGCAATGATGCACTCCTGGGCGAGTGGAACGCCTGGTTCGGCGCCGAGGGTCGGCGGTCGCCGCGGATCCTGGAGTTCAGGAATTCGGCGGAAGGCCTGATGGGGACGGTGCTCTCCAACTCGGGAGACTACGGCGCCTTCTGGGGAGAGTCGTCCGGAGACCAGTTCTCGATCGGCCATTTCGACGGGTCGTTCGTGTACCTCATCACCGGGGCCGTGGAGGGCGACAGCTTGCGGGGCGTGTTCCATGCGGGCCTCCGAAGCCAGACCCCTTTCACCGCCACGCGCGCCACCGGTACTCCGCACCTCAAGCCGCCCACCGAGGTGACCCGGGCGGACACCACCGCCCCCTTCCAGTTCGCCTTCCCCAACCTCGCCGGTCAGCTCGTAACGAACGACGACCCACGGTTTAAGGGGAAGATCGTCATGGTGGACATCTTCGGGACCTGGTGCCCCAACTGTCACGATGCCGCGCCAACACTCGTGGAGCTGTACCGGACCTACCATGCGCGCGGGTTCGAGGCGGTGAGCCTCGCCTATGAGGTCAGCGGCGATCCGGAGGTGGACGGCCAACTGGTCGAGCGCTTCCGGGACAAGTTCGGCATCCCGTGGCCCATCCTGCTGGCCGGCGTGAACGACACCGAGCTCACGGCGGCCACCCTCCCCCAACTCCAGGGGTTCACCGCCTACCCCACACTGCTCTTCCTCGACCGGACCGGCCGCATCCGGAAGATCCATGCAGGCTTCTATGGGCCGGCGACCGGCGCCCAGTTCACGAAACTCCGGGCCGACCTCCATTCCTATATTGAGGAGCTCCTGGCCGACGATTGACGGAGGCCCATTCTTCCGACCCAACATCCCACTTGAGGTCCGGGGACCTAAATCCCTACCCCCAATGCCGGTTATCCACCGGTACCCCCTTGCGCTTTTTTGCCAAAATGCCCATCGTGGTAACGTTCAGGTCACACCGGGACGGGGCGGTAGCCCGTCCAACTCAGCCATTCCGGGCAAGGGGAGGCAGCATGACCCGTGGGACTCGTGTGGTTGCACTCGCTATCGGTCTTGGGTTGATCCTGACCGCCCCCGCCTCCGCCCAGCTTGCCGTCGGCCTCACCGGCGGCGTCAACTCCTCAACATTGAGCGGAAGCGACGCCGATGAGATCAACGTCGACTCCAAGACCGGCGGAGCCGGCGGCATCTACGCCAACATCTACCTCGGCTCGCGGTTCTCGGCCGAAGGTCAGCTCCTCTTCCAGGGACAGGGGTTCCAGGGAGCCGACACCGCCAACGTCGAGTACGACGTGGCGCAGGGCTACATCGTGTTGCCCATGCTCTTGAAGGTCTACTTCGGGAAGCTCAACATCTTCGCCGGGCCGGCCATCAGCTGGGAGGTCAGCTGCAGCGTAAACGCCGACAACACCGCCGGCGAGTGCGACAGTTCGCAGTCCGGGCTGTGGAGCGGCATCGCGGGCCTGGGGATCCAGTTCGGGAGACTCGGCGCGGAAGTCCACTACCAGTCCGGCTTCAGCGACACGTTCGAGGGCGTCGATGCCTCGTACGGGGTCTGGTCGCTGATGGGCCGGCTCGCCATACTCGGGAGCCGCTGAGGAATTGCAGCGCGGTATGATCGTGGCAACGCCGTCGAGTTGCCTGGCACGTGAACCACACTCCAAGGAGACCGCAATGCGCAAGCTCTTCCGGATTTCGACACTTGCCGCACTCGGGCTGGGCGCGGCAGCCGTCACCGCCCAGGCGCAGGAGAAGGCGTTCGGTTTGGTGGCCGGCGCAAACTTCGCCACGATCAACGGCAGCGACATCTCGGACGGCACCGGCACCCGCACAGGCTTTGTCGGCGGCATCTTCTTCGCGATTCCGGTCGGCGGCGGGAACTGGTCCATCGAGCCGGAAGTGCTCTACTCGATGCAGGGCGCGACATACGACAACGAGTTCTTCGACGGCACCTATGCGGTGGACTACGTCCGCATCCCGGTGCTCGTCAAGTGGGCAGCCAATCCAGGCGGCAAGGGGTTCTATGTCATGCTCGGCCCCTCGGTCGGCATCAACGTGAGCTGCAACGACTCCGGCACCTACAAGCCGACCGACACGGACTACGACGGGAGCTGTGAGGACGAGGACGGCATCCAGGCCAAGACCGTCTTCAGCGGCGACCTCGGGGCCGGCTACAGCTTCGGGCGGTTCGGCCTCGAGGGGCGCTACGGATTCGACTGGGGCGACGCCTTCGAGGTGGTTGACGGCGGCGAGGGCATCGACGCCAAGAATAGCGTGATCTCCGTCATGCTCCGCTGGACGAAGTAACCGGCACTTTCCTTGCTGTTTCGCTGGACGCGACCCCCCGGGATTCGCATCCCTGGGGGTCGTGTCATGGTCGAGTCAGGCAGTATGCAGTCGTTCAGGACAACCACACTTCAGGAGAATCGAATGCGCAAGTTCTTTCGGGTTTCTGCATTGGCCGCACTCGCCCTCGGCGCCACGGCGCTGACCGCCCAGGCCCAGGGCGCCAAGCAGTTCGGCATCCTCGCCGGCGTCGGATTCGCCAACATGAGCGGCGATGACTTCGACGGCTTGGACCTGTCCACCAGGACCGGCTTCGTCGGCGGCTTCTACTTCGCGCTCCCGGTGGCCGCCCGCATGGCCATCGAGCCCGAGGTGCTGTACTCGATGAAGGGCACCCAGGTCAACGATTTTGATATCTCGCTGGACAACGACTACATCGAAATCCCGGTCCTCTTCAAGTACAACTTCAATGACGCCGGCGGCCCATACCTCCTGGCCGGCCCTGCCGTCGCCTTCAGCATTTCCTGCAATGAGTCCGCCGGTGACGCCGAGATCAGCTGCGAAGACGACGGCCTTTCCACGACCACGACTTTCGGTGGCGTGCTGGGCCTCGGGTTCCAGAAGAACCGGTTCGGCCTCGAAGGGCGCTACGACTTCGACTTCGGCGACGCTTTCGACGAGATCGCCGCGAAGAACAACCAGTGGGCCATTCTCGCCCGGATCATGATCAAGTAGTTCGAGCCCAGTCGTAGAGGTACGAGCGGCCCCCCGGAGACCCCGGGGGGCCGTCTTGCGCATGGCATCGGGAGCTACGAATTCCCGAACATCCAGTCGGGAATCCTTGCCCCCTTCCCCATCGCCGAGTCTGGCCGTACTATCCATCCGTTCCGGCCCGACCGGGGACGGTTTCGGCGGCACTCTCCCATACCCGAGGCACACATGCGCACTTGGTTTCGTCGGTGTTCCACCCTCGCCGGTCTGGCCCTCATCGCCACCACCATCACCGCCACCACGGCGTCGGCGCAACGAAAGGCGGACGTCGGCTTCCTGGGGGGCGCGGCGTTCACGACCCTCGTCGGGCTGGGCGACTCGGCGGCTGCCGCGCAGTCCTCGACCGGGTTCGCCGGCGGCTTCTTCGTGGGGATTCCGGTGGCCAAGTCGCTTATGATCGAACCTGAAGTGCTCTACATCAACAAGGGGGCCGGAAGCGAGGACAGTGACCTCAGCCTGAACCTCAACTACATCGAGATTCCGGTCCTGCTCCGCTACGAGTTCAAGGAAGACGGCGGACCCTTCGCCTACGTGGGCCCCTACGTCGGGTTCGTAGCCGAGTGCAGCACCTCGGCCGACACCCTGTCGTTCCCGTGCGCCGATGACGACATCGAGACGAGCACCGATTTCGGCGGCACCATCGGCGTCGGGTTCCGCAAGGAGGCCTGGGGCTTCGACATCCGGTACGACTACGGCTTCACCGACGCCATCAAGGACGAAAAGGGGAAGAACTCCGCCCTGATGGTGCTCCTGCGGGTCGCCGTCAACTAGCGGCTGGCCCACATCGCAGCGGCCCCCCGGCATGGCCGGGGGGCCGCTTGCTTTCCCCCTCCCCGCACCCTATCCCAAAGCGCCGGAACATCTTCCGGACCCCTCTCCGGCCGACTACTTTCCTACCCTGCCGCGGCCGGGGTCTACCCCGGCCTTCGCCGCCTCAAGGAGCCGTCGGTGGCCGTTCCGCTCGTCCAGCTGACCAGGACCCCGTCCGCCACCACCGGTGGACAGAGCGCCGTGCCCGCCACCCCGGTCCGGAAGCCGTCGTGGCTCAAGGTCCGGACTCCCGGGGGACAGAACTACGTTGAAATCCGCGGGATGATGCGGGAACTCGGCCTCCACACGGTGTGCGAGGAGGCCCGCTGCCCCAACATCGGCGAGTGCTGGGAGCACAAGGCCGCCACCTTCATGATCCTGGGTGACGTCTGCACCCGGAACTGCACCTACTGCGCAGTGGCCCACGGGACCCCCAGGCCGTTCGACCCGGTCGAGCCGGTCCGGCTCGCCGAGGCGGTCACCCGGATGGGCCTGCAGCACGTGGTCATCACCTCGGTGGACCGCGACGACCTCCCCAACGGAGGGGCGGAGGCGTTCGCCGGCTGCATCACCGAGATCCGCGCCCGGATGCCGGAGACCTCCGTCGAGGTGCTCATCCCCGACTTCAAGGGCTCGGAGGAGGCGCTCCAGATCGTCATGGACGCCCGCCCGGACATCCTGAACCACAACCTCGAGACGCCGGAGCGGCTCTACCGCCTGGCACGCCCCGGGGGCCGCTACGACCGGGCCCTCCGGCTCCTCGCCAACGCCCGCCGGATGGGCGGCCCCGACGCCCTGACCAAGTCGGGAGTCATCCTCGGCATGGGCGAGGAGTGGGACGAGGTGCTGGTCTGCATGCGCGACCTCCGGAAGAGCGACGTGAACATCCTGACCCTGGGCCAGTACCTCCGTCCCTCCGGCGGGCACCTGCCAATCGCCCGCTACTACACCCCCGATGAGTTCGCCGAGCTTCGCGACATCGGGCTGCGGCTCGGCTTCTCGCACGTCGAGGCGAGCCCCCTCACCCGCTCCTCCTACCACGCATGGGAGCAGGTGGACAAGGCCAAGGAAATGAGGAGCGCCTGATGGCCGGCACCCGCGCCCAGACCCGCGTCAAGGGAGCGTCCCGCACCTCCGACCCGGGAGCCAGCCCGGAGCAGTGCCGGAGCTACCTGCGCCAGATGCGGCTCATCCGCCATTTCGAGGAAAAAGCGGGCGAGGCGTACAGCCTGGGGAAGATCGGCGGCTTCTGCCACCTCTACATCGGCCAGGAGGCGGTGGCGGTCGGCAGCATCGCCGCGCTCCTCGCCGACGACTACATCACCACCTCCTACCGGGACCACGGCCACGCGCTGGCCCGCGGGCTCTCGGCCCGCTCGGTCATGGCCGAGCTCTACGGCAAGGCGACCGGCTGCTCGCGCGGCAAGGGGGGCTCCATGCACCTCTTCGACGCGTCGCTCGGCTTCCTCGGCGGGCACGGCATCGTCGGCGGGCACATCCCGCTTACCGCCGGGATGGCCTTCGCGGCCAAGTACCGGAAGACCGACCAGGTGGCGGTCTGCTACTTCGGCGAGGCGGCGGTCAACATCGGCTCGTTCCACGAGACGCTGAACATGGCGGCGCTCTGGAAGCTCCCCGCCGTCTTCATCGTCGAGAACAACGGGTACGGCATGGGCACTGCGCTGGCACGGGCCAGCTCGTTGCTCGACCTGGCGCACCGGGCCTACTCCTACGAGATGGCGGAAGAGGTCGTGGACGGGCAGGATGTCTTCGCCGTCCGGAGCGCCATGGACCGCGCGGTGGAGCGGGCGCGGCTGGAGTCGCTCCCGACCCTGCTCGAAATGCGCACCTACCGGTACGTGGGGCACTCGATGTCCGACGCCGCGCACGGCACCTACCGCAGCAAGGAAGAGGTCGAGGAGTTCCGCCAGCGGGACCCCATCAAGCTGCTCGAGAAGCACATGATCGCCGCCGGGATGATCGACGAGGCCGGCGTGAAGGCCCTCGATGTGGAGATCATGGCCGAGGTGGAAGACGCCGTGACCTTCGCGGAGGAATCGCCGGATCCCGCGCCGGAGGAGCTCTGGACCGACGTGCTCGCGGGAGGACAGTGAGATGGCGCTCCTGACCTACCGTGACGCGCTCAACGCCGCGCTCCGCGAGGAGATGGCCCTCGACGACCGGGTCTTCCTCATGGGCGAGGAAGTGGCCGAGTACGACGGCGCGTACAAGGTGAGCCGCGGGCTCCTGAAGGAGTTCGGGCCGCTGCGGGTGGTGGACACCCCCATCGCGGAGCTGGGGTTCGCCGGCATCGGGGTCGGCGCGGCCATGGTCGGGCTCCGCCCCGTCATCGAGTTCATGACCTGGAACTTCGCCCTGCTGGCCATCGACCAGGTGGTCAACTCGGCGGCCAAGATGCGCTACATGTCGGGCGGGCAGGTGGGCTGTCCGATCGTCTTCCGCGGCCCCGGCGGCGCGGCGCTCCAGCTCGCGGCGCAGCACTCGCAGTCGTTCGAGTCGTGGTACGCGCACATCCCCGGCCTCAAGGTGCTCACGCCCGGCACGCCGGCGGACGCGAAGGGGCTGCTCAAGAGCGCCATCCGGGACGACGACCCGGTGGTGTTCATCGAAGGGGAGATGCTCTACAACGTGAAGGGGGAGGTGCCCGAGGGCGAGCACCTGGTCCCCATCGGCAAGGCCGAGGTGAAGCGCGCCGGGTCCGACGTGACGCTGGTGTGCCACTCGAAGACGGTCACCGTGGCGCTCAAGGCGGCGGAGCAGCTGGCCGACGAAGGCATCAGCGCCGAGGTGGTGGACCTCCGGACCATCCGGCCGCTCGACACCGAGACGGTGCTGAACTCCGTGGGGCGGACCCACCGGTGCGTCGTGGTGGAGGAGGGCTGGGCCTTTGCCGGGGTCGGCGCCCAGATCGTGGACGTCGTCCAGCTGCACGCCTTCGACGAACTGGACGCGCCGGTCCTCCGGGTCACGGGGGCGGACGTGCCGATGCCGTACAACAAGCATCTCGAGCGGGCGGCCAAGGCCGACCCGGCCAAGGTGATCGCCGCCGTCAAGCGGGTTCTTTACACCGGGATCTGACGCATGGCCTCAAAAGTCCTGATGGAAGCCCTTTCGCCGACGATGGAAGAAGGACGCCTCGTCGAGTGGAAGAAGAAGGAAGGCGACCCGGTCCGCATCGGCGATGTCATCGCCGAGGTGGAGACGGACAAGGCCGTGATGGAGCTCGTGGCGCGGGCCGAGGGCGTGCTGCTCAAGCAGCTCGTGCCGGCGGGCGCCACGGTGGCGGTGGCCAAGCTGGTCGGCATCGTGGGCCAGCCGGGCGAGGACATCAGCGCCCTTACGGGCGGCGCGCCGGCTCAGGCCAGCGCATCGAAGCCCGTACCCGCTGTCGCTCCTGCCCCCCTGCCCAGCAGCCCCGCTGCCCCGCTGACAACTGCCCCGCCTCCGACCGCCCCCGGCGGCCGGACCAAGGCCTCCCCGCTGGCGAAGAAAGTCGCCCGCGAGCGCGGACTCGATCTCGGCGCCATCGCGGGCTCCGGCCCCGAGGGCCGGATCGTCCTCCGCGACCTCGACAAGGCCACACCCGCGACGGCGGCCGCGTCCGCCGCGCCCGTGGCCGGATCGTTCAACGACGTCCCCCTCACCCAGATCCGGAAGACGATCGCCAAGCGCCTGGCCCTGTCCATCGGACCGATCCCCACCTTCTACCTCACGACCGAGGTGGACATGGACCGGACGTGGGAGGCGCGGGAGGCGCTCAACTCGGCGGGGCAGCGGGGCAGCGAGGCAGGAACAAAGATTTCCTTCAATGACATCGTGATGAAGGCGACTGCCGCGGCGCTGAAAGCCCACCCGGCGTGCAACGCCTGGTGGCAGGACGACCGCATCCGGTATTGGAACGACGTGCATCTCAGCGTGGCCGTGGCGGTCGAGGACGGCCTGATCACGCCGGTGGTGCGGAACGCCGACCGGAAATCGCTCCGCGAGATCTCCGCCGAGGTGAAGGAGCTGGCAGGCCGGGCGAAGGAGCGCCGTCTCAAGCCCGAGGAGTACACCGGCGGCACCTTCAGCGTGTCGAACCTCGGCATGTTCGACATCGACCAGTTCACTGCCATCATCAACCCGCCCGAGGCCGGCATCCTGGCCGTCGGCAGCATCGTGGAACAGGCCGTGGTCAAGCAGGGCGCGGTGGTGCCGGGGCGGAGGCTCCGGCTGACCATGTCGTGCGACCACCGGGTCATCGACGGCGCCACCGGGGCTGCGTTCCTCCGCACCCTCAAGGGCATGCTCGAGAACCCGCTGGCCATCGTCTACTAGCGGCCCCGGCCGCCCGACCTGATACCGAGGAATCTCATCGTGGCTTCATTCGACCTCATCATCGTGGGCGGCGGGCCCGCCGGCTACGTGTGCGCCATCCGCGCCGCCCAGCTCGGCCTCAGCACCGCGGTCGTCGAAAAGGACAAGCTCGGCGGCGTGTGCGTCAACATCGGATGCATCCCGACCAAGGCCCTGCTCCATAGCGCGTCGTCCATCAACCTGATCGCGCACCAGGCCAAGGACCTCGGCATCGAGGTGGGCGCGGTCAAGACCGACTACGGCGTGGCCATGAAGCGGAGCCGCCGGGTGTCAGAGCAGAACTCCAAGGGCGTGGAGTTCCTGATGAAGAAGAACAAGGTGACGGTCATCAAGGGGACCGGCACCCTGCTCCCGGGCAAGAAGGTGAAGGTCGGGGCCGACGTGCACGAGGCGAAGAAGGCCG
>JAKLGU010000040.1 GCA_022710485.1 Gemmatimonadota bacterium
GAAGTCGCCTTTCAGGACGCCCGCCGTGTACAGCGCGAAGCGCTTCGGGAGCGGCTCGTCGAGGTTGAGCTCGGCCCGCAGGCGGACCATCGTGGCGGAGTCGGCGCGCTCGCCCACCATCGCCTGGACCGGGTCGCCCGGGGCCACGTGGAGGAGCAGGAACGCCACCACGAGGACGCCGAAGAGCGTCGGCAGGACGACCACGAGGCGCCAGGCGAGAAAGCGGGTCACGGGATGCGCCGCACGGCCTGCCACCGCTGCCCGTTGAAGATGGCCGGCACTTCCCATCCGGTCACGTCGGCGCGCTGGGCCCAGAGGTCCACCGGAAACCAGAGGAAGATCCACGGCGCCGCCTCGAAGATTCGCTGGTCGATGGCGCGGCTCAGGCTGTCCTTGAGCGCCGGGTCGGGCGTGCCGCGGGCCAGCATGATCATCCGGTCGGTGACCGGGTCCGCGTAGAACGCCCGGTTGCCGCCGCCCCCCGCGTTCTTCGAGTAGAAAGTCGGGTAGTTGAAGCTTTCGGGGTCGGGATAGTCGGCGTACCAGTCGGTGAGGAAGAGGTCGGCCTCCCCCTTGGACGAGGCGGCACGCGCGCTGGAAGCGTCACGCTCGATGATCTCGACCGTGACACCCGCCTGCGCCAGGCTCTGCTGGATGGCCTGGGCGATCCGTGCGAGCTCGGCCCGCTGGGTCCGCCACAGCTTCAGGGTCAGGCCGTCGGCGTACCCCGCCTCCGCGAGCAGCGCGCGCGCGGCCGCGGGGTCGTAGGGATACGGGGCCCGCGTGCTGTCGTATCCCTCCAGCCCAGGCGGAATGGCGCCGGCCGCGCGGACGCCGCGGCCCGCCATGACGGTCCTCATCATCGTTCCGGCGTCCACCGACATGTTCAGCGCGCGCCGCACGCGCACGTCCTGGAGCGGCCCGCGCCGGGTGTTGATGGCCACGTACAGCGCCCGAAGCGCCGGACGGCGCTGCAACTCGGCGCCGTGCTCCGCTTCCCACCGCGCCGTTTCGCTGAAGGGGACCTCCACCACCGCCAGCTGCCCGAATTCGAACTCGGCCGCCTGGGTCAGCGGCTCTGGGATGATCCGGATCCGGAGCGTGTCGGAGGCCGGCCGTCCGCCCCAGTACCCCTCGTTGGCCGCGAGGAGGAGCACGTCGTCGTGCGACCACTCCACCAGGCGCCAGGGGCCGCTGCCGACCGGGCGCTCGCTGAAGTTTGGGCCGACCGACTCGGGGACGATCGCCGACGCGGGCATGGCGAGCAGCTTGGGGAAGACGTTCAGCGGCTCCTCGAGGGTGATGACGATCGTCGAGTCGTCGGGCACGGCGATGCCTTCGATGTCGCCGGCCTCCCCCGCCGCGAACGCCGCCGCCCCCCGGATGGGGGTCAGGGTCCAGGTGCGCGAGCCCTTGGTCGCGAGGGAGAGCACGCGGCGGAAGGAGGCCGCCACCGTGGCGGCGGAAATCGGGCGACCGTCGTGGAAGGCGGCGCCGGTCCGGAGATGAAAGGTGTACACGGCGCCGCTGGTGTCCGCCTCCCACCGGGTGGCGATGCCGGGCACCAGGCGGCCGTCGGCGTCGAACTGGGTCAGGTTGTCGAACAGCGTCGCGATGACCTCGCCGCTCGGCACGTCGGTCGAGAAGGCGGGGTCGAGCGACCGTGGGTCCGCCGTGAAATAATATGTGATCGAGCGGGGTCCCCCGCCGCCGCCGCAGGCGGTCAGGCACATCACGGCGGCGAGCAAGAAGCGCGTCATCGGCAGGTGACCCGTGCGGGTTGGAGACGGGTGTTCCGCGCACCGGAAGGAGGGGGAGCGGGAGGCTCCTCCGCTGTGGCGTAAGGTGAAGAAACTAGGCATCTTACAGCATGTCGTCAATTACGGGCTCCGTCGGCCTCGAGGGGGATCTCGCGTGACACTGCCGCGGGGCGCACTCCTCGCGGTCCTTGCCACGCTCCTGGCCGTCGCGCCGCTCCGCGCGCAGGACGCGCCGCTCATCGTGCGCGGGCTGCGCTTCAAGGGCAACCACGCGCTTGACGCGACGCAGCTGTCGACGGCCATCGCCACCACGAATTCGTCGTGGTTCGCCCGGGCGGGCATGGTCCGCTGGATGGGGCTCGGCGAGAAGCGCCCGTTCGACCAGGTGGAGTTCGAGCGCGACGTCCTCCGGGTGACGCTCCTCTACAAGAAGAGCGGCTACATGAGCGTCGTCGTGGACACGCTCGTGAAGCGCACGCCCAAGGACATCTCCATCACCTTCCTGATCACCGAGGGGCTGCCGGTCCGGCTGGATTCGCTCACGATCCTCGGCCTCGATTCGGTGGCGAAACCCGGCGCGGTGACGCAGGACCTGCCGTTGCGGCCGGGCGATCCCTTCAACCGCATCCTCCTCGACGCCACCTCCGACACCCTGGTCCGCCGGCTTCGGGACCGCGGCTACCCGGACGCGATCGCCTTCCAGAGTTTCGAACGCGACAAGAGCGAGCTCGACGCTTCCGCGGCCATCGAACTGCAGACCGGCCCGCTCTCCGACGTGAGCGGGATCGGCATCTCGGGCACCAAGCG
>JAKLGU010000041.1 GCA_022710485.1 Gemmatimonadota bacterium
TTCGCGATGGCCTCGCGATGCGGCACTGCCGGCGTCCAGCCAAGTTCCTCCGCCGCCCTGGCGGAGGTGTAGGGATTCCCCCCTCGCCAGAACCGCACCGCGCTCGTGATCGTGCCGGGATAGAGCCCGGGCCCCACCATGCGGAGCACCGCCTGCACGCCGTGCGCGATGGCCAGCGCCGCCTCCTCCGGCACGGGGACGCTGCGGATCCGCCGGCCGACGCCGTCGCCCAGCGCGGCCACAAACTCGCGGTTGGTGATCTCCCCGTCGTTCGTCACCTGGTAGATCCTGCTGGCGGCGCGGGGGGTGTCGAGGGCACGGACGGCGGCGTCGGCCACGCTCTCGGCGTGCACGACCGCCATCGGGAGGTCGCCCGCGCCGATGCGTGGCATCCAGCCACGGCGCGCGACGGCCGCCATCCGCGGAATGAAGAGGCGGTCGCCCTCGCCGTAGATGACGCACGGCCGAAGGATGACCGCCTCGAGTCCCAGCGCCACCTCGGACCGGACCATGTCCTCGGCCAGCCGCTTGCTGCGCGCGTAGAAGTCGTGTTCTTCGAGCGGACCGAAGGGAGAGCTCTCCGTGCGACTGCCGGGGGGCTCGTCGGCGGCCTGCCGGCCGTAGACGGCCACGGAGGAGATGTGCACCAGTCGGGCGCCCAGCCGGTGCGCCGTCGCCGCGGCGAGACGGGTGCCCTCCACGTTGACCTGGAAGAAGGTCTGCCACGGCGTCCGCGACGCGACCAGCGCGGCGGAGTGGATGACGCCGTCCGCCCTGGTGAGGCTGTCCCAGGTCCGCGGATCCTCGATGGTCCCGAACACCGGGGTCGCGCCGAGGGCCTGCATGCGGATCGCGGCATGCTCGGTTCGCACCAGCGCGTCCACCGCGTCTCCCCGACGAACGAGCGCACGCACCACCGGTTCGCCCACGAGACCGGTGCCTCCCGTCACGAACACCCTCACCCTTCGACGTCCTCCGGCCCGAACGGAAGCTGCCGCACCACCGCCGGGCCGCCGCCGATGGTGACCCGGGCTCCGGGCTGCAATTCACGGCGCAGCACGGCCAGCCCGAGGACCCGGTCCGGCAGCGTCAGCACCGAACTCACCCTGCCCACCTGTTTCTCCCCCGCGAGCACTTCGTCGCCGTCGGCGCGCGGCCCGATCCAGCGGAGTCCGCGCAGCACCCGGTTGGCGTGGCCGCGGAAGTGGAGGCGCGCCACCGTCTCCTGTCCGGTGTAGCACCCCTTGGTGTAGGAGACGCCGCCGTGCTCCTCGAACCCGACCTCCTGCGGGAGCGTACGCTCGTCGATTTCCGCGGACGGTGCGGGCCAGCCGGCCAGGATTCTCGCCGCCTCGCGGTCGTCGGGCCCGCCCAGGGCAATGCCGGCGGTCCCGAGCACGGCGCTCACCCCGGACATCGCCTCCGTCGGACCGAGGAGGAGTGTGTAAAACGGGCCGAGGGTCGGGGTGCCGGCCAGGAATTCACCGGCCGCCGTTGCTCCGCGAGCCACACTGCCTGCCTCCGGAAGGCGGCCGAGCGGCAGCACGGGCCACCGGTCCGTCGCGCCGTCGCCCAGCAGCTGGAGGACACGGGTGGTATCGGAGAGGTCGGTGGCGGTGGCCAGGCGCGGCGGGAGCGATCGTTTGAAAATCTGCGCCACAGGCTCGCGCGCCGCAGCGGGGAGGATGAGGTCGATCGTCTCTCCGGCACGGAGCGCCCAGCCGTCCGCGATGATCATCCCCTTCGGCGTCAGGAATGCGCCGTAGGTGATGGTCGCGTCGCCGGGCTCGAGGATGTCATTGGTCCAGAGCCCCTGCAGGCAGGCCAGCGCCCCCGCCCCGGCCACGCGGAAGTGCGCCGCTTCCGCCGGGGCGACGACGGCGCCACCGCGCAGGCGGTGGAGCGCCTCGAAGTCGGGAAGCCTCGCGGTGATCATGGGGGAAAACTAGCGATGTTCGGGTTCGCCGGGGCCGTAGATGCCGTGGAGCCGATACGCCTCGTCGAGGAGTTCGACGGGATGGGCCGCGCGCGCGCCGATGTCGGCCGCCAGGAGCCCGGCGCCGATCTGCATCAGGCACCCCGGGTTGCCGGTGGCGACGACCGTGGGGGTGGGGTGCGCGTCGCGAATGGATTCCAGCTTGGTGGCAAGTACGTCGTGCGACAACGCTGGTTC
>JAKLGU010000042.1 GCA_022710485.1 Gemmatimonadota bacterium
ATCGTGCCCTCCGTCGGCAGCGGCTGCACGCGCCCGCCGGCGATCTGCGGCGCGTCGGCCAGCAACTCCAGCACCATCAGCGCACCGTGCTCGGTCCGGGTCTGCCAACGCCAGGAGAGCTTGACGCCCTGCTCGTTCTCGGCCCGCTCGAACCCCATGCGCTTGAGGTTCTCTTCGAGCGTGTGATACGCCTCGGTGTCGGCCAGGATCTGCAGGTCGACGACGACGTCCACATCCAACGTGCCGGCATGCGGGGGCACGACCGGCGGGCGCGCGGGCACGAGATACCGCGGCGTGAGGCCGCCGACCAGATAGACCGAGTCCTTCCACGGTCCCAGTCCCCGCAGCAACGTCACCAGCACCCGTTCGCAGTCGAGCGTGTACTCGTCTCTGTAGCCGTCCAGCGTCGCAGGCTTGGCCATCAGAAGCCGATCCTTTCTCGGCGCAGGTGCTCTGCCATCTCCTTGGCTCGTCCCTCGCCCCGCAGGAGGTCGAGGTAGACCTGGATCGGACAGGCCAGCCAGACTCCGCCGACCCGCTCGCGAAAGAGCAGATCGCCCGCCGACTTCGCCTCGATGACGGCGAGATTCGCGCCCTCGCTGACGACGCGTGCGCCCAGGTCCGCGATCGCGGCATCGCCCCCCGACCCCGCCAGCAGTCGGCATCGAACCTGCAAAACCGCCGATAGGAACGGCGCGTAGCGCTGCGCGGCGGCCTCGAAACTGACGGCGTAGTCGACGCTATGCGCCTCGCAAACCTGGCCGAGGCGCTCCATCAGGCCGTCGGGCTTGATCGCGGGCACGAAGTAGCGCCGCAGCGCCGGGGGCCGGATCGAGCCCAGCTGCTTCGTCCAGGCATCGAGCAGCGCCGCGGGCTCCCGAAGGTGCCTCTGCTTGGTGGGCCCCTGGCCGCGCGACTCCAGCCAGTCGAGGCGCTCCATTTCGGTGAGCACCTGGGACGCCGTCGCCGGCGAAACCAGCGTCAGCTCGGCCAGGTCCTTCACGCCGAGCCAGTCCTGATGGCGGATCAGCAGGCCGTGCAGGACCTGCGCGCGACGTCCCGTAAACAGCGACCGCATGGAGCGGGACAAGGACTTGGGGGGCGGCTTGTCGACGTAGAGGTAGGCTCCCCGGGCGGGCAGGTAGAGACTGCCGCCACTGTCGTAGTAGCCCACGCGCTCGGCTCGAAGCAACTCCTTCGCCCCGGGCGAGATGGATTCGGCGATCAGGACCGCCAGCGCCTCGCCGCCGCTCTCGCCGGCGGGTTGCTGACGGGCAAGGTCCCTGATCCGCCAGACGAGCTCACGGACATCGCGCGGGTAGACGGCCTTCCGCACCTCGACGAGCGCGTGGATCGGCTTACCGGCAACGTCGAGCGCAAGCCGGGCATCGTGGTCCGGCGCAGCGGCGCGTTCGAGTTCGGCCTGCACCTCGGGCAGCGACCGAAGTGCCGCGAGGAACTGGTCGATCAGCTCCCGTTCGCTCGCCTGCGCCTGAAGCATGGTCACCGCCTAGGTTCGCTGTGCAGTAAATATGGCCACCATACCGAATATTCGGTCAAATGGCAATATTTGCTGAACAGCAAATCTGCAATCTACCGGGGAGCCGCCACCAAGGATGGCCTCCGGCTCGAGCTAGGAGAGATGCGATGAGACGCCAAGGCACCCCAGTGAGCCGGGAGGCGCTGTACGAAGAGGTCTGGACGGACGCGGTGACGGTCGTCGCGCCCCGCTATGGCCTGTCCGACGTGGGGCTGGTCCAGATCTGCAAGAAGCTCGGCATTCCGGTGGCGCCGCGGGGCTACTGGGCGAAGGTCAAGGCTGGCCGACTCACGCGCAAGGTGCCGTTGCCCTCCCTCCCCGCCGGCGCGCGCGGCCTCACCGGGCCGATACCGCTGACCGAACAGGAGGCGGCCACGCACGCACGCGTCCGTGACGCCCTCCAGCAGACCCGGGAAAGCCAGCCGAGCGTCAG
>JAKLGU010000043.1 GCA_022710485.1 Gemmatimonadota bacterium
TTCCCATCTGCACGACGAGGCTGTCGATCTGCGGGATCATCACGCGGCTGCCGAGGGTGTGGTTGTTGGCCTCGACCGCGAAGGTCAGGGTGCGTCCCGGGAGTTCGATGTAGCCGGCCAGGGTGTTGACTCGGCTGATGCTGCCGGTCTTGGCGCGCACCTTCCCTTCGAGCGGGGTGCCGACGAAGCGGGACTTGAGCGAGCCGCGCTGGCCGGATTGCGGGAGCCCTGCGGCGAACGACTCGAACCGGGGGTGCGCCCGCATCCAGGTGAGAAGCGTGGCGAACGACTTGGGGGAGACCAGGTTACTGCTCGAAAGTCCGGAGCCGTCGCGCAGCGCGAACTGCGTGGAGTCCACCTTCATGGAGTCGATCAGGAAGCGGCGCTCGACCTCGATGCCGGCCTTCCAGGAGCCGGCGCCGCCGAACTGCCGCCCGAGCTGCTTCAGCAGCATTTCGGCGTACCAGTTCTGGCTGGTGTTGAGGACGGGAAAGATCCAGTCCTTCACCGGCCGCGACGACACCTCTGCGAGGGTGGGGCCCTGGCGTGCGGCAAGGTTCTGCAGCGAATCGGTGGTGGATCGCGTGCCGCCCAGGACCGCGATGCCGCTGTCCGCCAGCACCGATCGGAGCGCCCACGCCGTGAAGAGATCGGGGTCGGGCAGGGCGAAGTACTCCTTGCCGCCGCGCCCGTTCAGGGGCACGTCTCCCTCGGCCCAGATGCGAAGCGTGCCCGGCTCCCGGAAGAAGTCGATCGTGGACGGCTGGCCGGCCGCCACGGTGCGCGTCCGGTTCTCGAACGACACCATGCCGAAGTCGGGCGTGAAGCTGATCGTGGCAGGCGCCCCGAGCGCCGGGCCAGGCGCATAGGTGAAGTCGATGCTGTTGTCGTTGAAGCCAAGCCCCGACACCGGCGCTGCATACCACCAGTTCAGGTCGTAGATCTCCCAGTCGCCGTTCACCAGTTCACCATCGAACCAGCTTCCGTCGCCGACGAGGTCGCCGCTGACGGTCGTGACCCCGCGGGTTCGCAGCTGGCCGGCGAGCTCGCGAAGGCGCGCGAAGGCGTCGGTGTCGCAGGCGCCCGCGGCCGTGGTGTCCACGGCGTAGCACCGCTTGCTCATCG
This sequence comes from Gemmatimonadota bacterium, assembly GCA_022710485.1. Taxonomy (GTDB): domain Bacteria; phylum Gemmatimonadota; class Gemmatimonadetes; order Gemmatimonadales; family GWC2-71-9; genus SPDF01. Next base: position 1,126 of record JAKLGU010000043.1, read on the forward strand.
TCGGGTCGCCGCGGCCGTAGAGGATGAGGTCGCCCTCGACGACGCCGTCCCGGACCGGGCCGTTGGCGTAGACGCTCGTCTTGACCGTCCACTCGGGGGGGAGCAGCGCCGCGGCGACGGCGCTCACCACCAGCTTCGTGTTGCTGGCGGGGATGAACATCCGGTCGGCGTTCCTGCCGTAGAGCTGCTTGCCGTCCGGGCCCTGGAGCACGACGCCGAAGAGGCTCCGATCCAGCGGCGGCGCGGCGAGCCGGGTGTCGATCCGCTTCTGCAGCGCCTGGGCGGCGGCCGGCCCGGTCCCGACCATGGCGGCCGCGGCGAGGAAGAGAAGCACACGCCGGGCGGCGTCAGTCATACGAGACCCGAGGGTCGGCTTTGGCATAGACCAGATCGGTGATGAGGTTGACGAGCACGAAGACGACGCTGAGAAAGAGGATACTGCCCTGGACGGCGGGCAGGTCGCGCTTGCTGATGGCGGTGAGCACGTAGCGGCCCACGCCAGGCCAGGAGAAAATGGTCTCCGTGAGGATGGAGCCCGTCAAGTAGCTGCCGAAGTCGAGCCCGACGACCGTGATGACCGGCAGCAGCGCGTTGCGGAGCCCGTGGCGGAGCACCACCCGGCCCTCGCCGAGCCCGATGGCGCGCGCCGAGCGGATGTAGTCGGCCTGGAGCACCTCCTGCATGGCGGCGCGCGTCATCCGCGCGATGACCGCCACCGAGCGCATGCCCAGCGTCAGCGCCGGCAGGACGAGGAACGCGAGCCCGCCCGACCCCGAGGGGGGGAGCCAGTGGAGCTGCACCGCGAAGACCA
>JAKLGU010000044.1 GCA_022710485.1 Gemmatimonadota bacterium
TCCGGAGGACGTCTTCCACTTCCCTGGGCGTGACGTTGTTGCCGCCGCGGATGATCATCTCCTTGCGGCGACCCACCACCTGCACGGCACCCGCCTCGTCCACCACCACGAGGTCGCCGGTGAGGAGATACCCCTCCGGTCCGTGGGCCCGCGCCGTCTCGCCCGGCATGCGGTGATACCCCAGCATCACGTTGGCGCCCTTCACCGCGAGTTCGCCAACGGCTTCCGGCCCATGGAGGCTCCCGGTCGCCAGATCCACCACCCGCACCTCCACCCCCGGGAGCGGGCATCCCACCGTCTGCGCGCGACGCTCGGCCGGGTCGCCGGGCCGCGTCATGCAGATGGTGGGGCCCGTCTCCGTGAGCCCGTACGCGATCTCCACGTTGCACCAGGTGCGGATCTTCCGCACCAGGTCGGGCGACACCGGCGCGCCCGCCACCACCCCCGTCCGCAGCGCCGTGAGATCCCGGCCCGCGAAGGTCCTGTCCCGCATCAGGAGCTGGAACATCGTCGGCACGCCGTGGCAGACGGTGACCCGCTCCTTCTCGAGGAGCTCCAGCGCTCCGCCCGCCTCGAACCGCTCCTGCAGCACGAGGGTGCCGCCGACGCAGATCGTCCCCACCACGGTAGAGACCCCGAAGACGTGGAAGAACGGCACCGCCGCCAGCACGCGGTCGCCGTCGCGGAGTTCCAGCGCCTCCGCGCTCAGCCGCGCCGTCTCCACCAGGTTGCGGTGGGAGAGCAGCACGCCCTTCGGCTTTCCCATTGTGCCGGAGGTGTAGAGGAGGGCGAGGGGTTCGTCGCTCGCGGCGTCACGCGAGCTCGCGGCTGAAGCCGCGGCTCGGCTGATGTCGCTAAAGCGACCGTCCACCCCCCCACCATCGCTGACTGTCGCCCCTCTCGCAGTCAATTCCTCAAACTGGAGAAATCTGTCATCGGTCCAGACGTCTTCCGGCCCCACCGTGATGACGTGGTGGAGGTCGGGAAGGTCCGGGAGCAGCTCCTCGTAGAGCTCGAGGTAGTCGGTGCCGTTCCAGACTTCCGGCGTGACGACCGCCCGCGCCTCCGAGTGCCGGAGCTGGTACTTGAGCTCGTGAAAGCTCAGCGCCGGATCGACCGGCACCATCGTGGCGCCAAGCCGGGCGCCTGCCAGGAACGCCACGATCCACTCGGGCCAGTTGGGGAGGTCCACCGCGACCTTATCCCCCACCCCGATGCCCAGCCCTGCCAGCGACGCCGCCAGCCCGGCGGCCTGCCGCTCCACCTCGGCGTAGGTCATGCGCCGAGCGCCATGCACCACCAATTCCCGGCCGGGATGCGCCTGCACCCGCTCCTGGAACAGGGTGGCGAGATGGCTGGTTGGCACAGCTAGGGCTCCGAGGCTATGGAACCTTCAAATATAGCCACCTTGGCGTCCTTTGCGCCTTTGCGGTGAACAGCTGTCACCGCGAAGCCGCGAAGAGCGCGAAGGCACTACCAATGACTTGGGGTGTGTTGCTAGTTCGCTGCGGTGGGAAGCGCGATCGAAAAATGGAACCTCGTGCCCTTCCCCTCCTCGGTATCGACCTTGAGTTCGCCACCCATCGCCTCAACCAGCTTGCGACAAATGGAGAGCCCGAGGCCTGAACCGGAGAAGGCATACTCGCCGGCCCGCTGGCGGCGCCGGAACGGTTCGTAGAGGGAAACCATCGCGCCAGGAGGGATGCCGCGTCCGGAGTCCTGCACCCAGAACTCGACCAGGTCGCCGTCGAGCTTCCGCCCTCCGACCTCGACAGCGCCCTCATCGGTGA
>JAKLGU010000005.1 GCA_022710485.1 Gemmatimonadota bacterium
CCCTGCGGAGCCCCGCAATGCCAGAAGATTATCGGTTCAGCAACTGCCGGCGCAGCATGATGAGCTTGCGGCGGATCGAGCCGTCGTGCACCCGGTCGCCGACCCGCACCACCGAGCCGCCCAGGACGGCCGGGTCGGCGGCGAAGCGCACCAGGGCGTCCTTCCCGAGGGCCTTGGTCAGCGACTCGGTGATCTGCTTCCGGAGTGCCGCGTCGGCCTCGTGCGCCAGCGTGACCCCCACCCGCACCCGGTTGAGCTTGGCGTCCACCAGGCCGGTGTACACCTGCGACACCTCGTCCAGCAGCCCCTGGCGGTTGCGCTTGACCAGCGCCTGCAGGAAGAGCACGAACGGCTTCGGCGCCGCGGGCAGCGCGTCCGCCAGGAGCTGCGCCTTGGCGCGCTTCGACACCCGGGGCGACATCAGCACCGCCAGCACCGCCGGCGAGTCGGACACCGCGGCCGCGAGCGCCTCGAGGAGCGTGCCGTACCGCGCGCTCTCCCCCTGCTCCTCACCGAGGGCGAAGAGCGCCTCGGCGTAGTTCCGTGCCACCGCTTCGTGCATCAATGGGACTTCTCCAGGCTCGCCAGGTAGTCGAGCACGATCTTCTTGTCGGCGTCGGCGCTGAGCCGCTCACCGATGAGCTTCGACGCCGCGGCCAGCGACAGGTCCACCGCCTCGCGGCGGAGTTCCTGCCGGGCCTTCTCCCCTTCCGCCGCGATTTCGCGGCGGGCGCGGGCCAGGAGCTGGTCCTGTTCCTCGCGCGTCTTCTGCACCGCCACCGCCCGTTCCTTCTCGGCGGCGGACTTGGCCTCGGCCATGATGGCCTGGGCCTGGGTGCGCGACTCGCCGAGCAGCTTTTGCTGTTCGGCGAGCAGCGCCTGGGCCTTGGCGTGCGCCTCTTCCGCCTCGCCGAGGTGGCGGCGGATGGTCTCCTCGCGCTGCTCGGTCATGCTCAGGATGGCGGGCCAGGCATACTTCTTCAGCAGCAGGAAGAGCATGCCGAACACGATCCAGGTCCAGAAGAAGAGCCCGAAATTCACCTCGAAGGGTGACATCGGGGCCCCGGCGGCGCCCTCCGAGGAGGCGAGCAACGCGAGATACATGAGACCGCCTTACGCGATGAGCTTGAACAGCAGGGCGAACACCAGCGCGATGATCGTGGCGCCCTCGAGGAGCACGGCGATCAGGAGCGCGGCGCCGCGGATCTCGCCGGCGGCTTCGGGCTGGCGGGCGATCGCCTCGGCGGCCTGGCCACCGATGCGGCCGAGGCCGAGGCCGGCGCCAATGATGGCGAGGCCGATGCCGATGGCGGCGCCGAAGAGGGCGTAGGTGTTCTTGGCGGCGGCGACCATGTCGGCGCCGGTCGGGGCCGCGTCCTGCACGAGATTGAGGAGAAACATTTGTCGGTCCTGTTCAAAGAGTGGAGATGTCAGGTCGTTGCGCCACCCGGTCCGGCGCCGCGTCTCCAGCGCGGCCCTTTCCGGCGGCCCGCCATCGGCTCCCCAAGGGGGCCGGCGGGCGCATCATCCGCCGTTCGGCGGATTACCTGTCATCCCGGCGGCGGCAGCGCGCGGCGCCGGGGTCCAACATTCTGTCATTGCGAGGAGGCCCCTCAGGGGCCGACGAACTCGCTTTAGTGCTCGTGCTGCATCATCCCGATGAACACGGCCGACAACAGCGCAAACACGTACGCCTGCAGGAACGCCACGATCAGCTCGAGCATCATCACGCCGACGACCAGCACGGCGGTCAGGCCGCCGATGGCCCAGTTCCACCCCTGGATGTCGCCGAAGAGGAAGATGATGCCGAAGAGCGACAGGATCACGAAGTGACCCGCCGTCATGTTGCCGAAGAGACGGACCGCCAGGGCGAACGGCTTGACCAGCTTCCCGAGGATTTCGACCGGCGCCATGAAGAGCGAAAAGGCGACTGCGCCGGGGCCGTGCATGCCCGGCACGTGCGGGAAGATCGTCCCCAGGTAACCCCTGGTGCCGAGCTGGATCATCCCGCCGATTTCGACGGTCAGGAAGGTGAGGATGGCCAGCGAGGCGGTCACGGCCAGGTTGCCGGTGGGCGACGCGCCCCAGGGCAGGAGGCCGAGCAGGTTTGAGTACAGGATGAAGAAGAAGAGCGACATGACGAACGGAGCGAACTTGGCGCCGTTCTCGCCGATGTTGGCGATGGCGATGTCGTCGCGGACGAAGAGGACCATTCCCTCGATGGCCGCCGCGAATCCCTTGGGCGACTGTTCCCCCGCCCGCTGCCGGCGGAGCGAGCGCCCGGCCAGCCACATCGTCAGAAAGACGAGCAGGGCCGCCAGCGCCAGGTACACCACGTGCTTGGTGGGCGACAGGTTCAGCGTGAGGGTCCCGACGTGCACGTCGGCCCAGCGCGGCAGGTGGATGGCGCCGATCGGGTACAGATCGATCGTCCACGCGTCCGCCGTGTGGTGGAGGACCATCTCGCCGATGTCAGGGGCCTGGCCTTCAATCATCGTATCGTCCGTATGTCCGAGAACATCAGGGGAATCAGGACCCCCACATAAGCCAGCGCCGTCGGGAGCGGCGGAAACAATGTCCGGTCGGCCAGGACGGCACCGAGGAACAGGAACATCCCGAGCACCCGGAGGCCCATCCCCACGCCCCACGCCTTGAGAAGCTGCTCGAAGGGCTTCCCCACCGCCCGCCGGAGCGCCACCCCTGCCACGAACTGGATCAGCGTGGCCAGCCCGCCGAAGACCAGGCCCGGAATCAGCGCCGGAGGCCCGAAACCCAAGACCAGCAGGGCGGTCACTACCGCCGTCAGGACGACGCCGGGAGCCAGGAGTCTCACCGCCCGCCCTCCCGCGTCTTCGCCTGGCGGGCGGCGTCGTGCTCGGCGTCGTACTTCCGTTCGTCCGCCTGGAGCTTCCAGTAGACGTTCAGGAAGCTCATGACCGCGCCAAACAGAGTGCCGGCCACCGTCAGGATCGGCGTCCAGCCGAGCCACCGGTCGAGCAGCCAGCCCATCCCCATGAAGAGGATGATCCCGCCGGCAAAGGTGAGCCCGAGGGAGACGTACTTGTACCCCTCCCCCAACTCCCGGGAGGACCCCGATGGCTCCTTCATCGGGCGGGAAATTAGCCGCTTGTGAAATAATGCGCAAGCAACTTTCCACGTGCCGGAAACCCCACATTTTGTCATTGCGATGAGGCCCCGATGGGGGCCGACGAAGCAATCCCGCGAGATTGCTTCGGCCACGATGTGGCCTCGCAATGACAGAAGGACCTCGGCCCCGCTTTCCCGCCGCCATCCTGCCCCCCTGCCCCGCCCTCGCTTAGATTGCCCCAGCCGTCCCACCGAATCGCCTGCTTCCCCGCGCGAGGCATCCATGCTCCGGACCGTCCGCACCGCCCTCTTCCTGCTGACCGCCGCGCTTCCCGTCCAGGCGCAGTCCGACGCCGCCGTGAGCAAGGGGATCCACGACCGCGAAGTGCAGTGGCGCACCGCCATTTCGCTGGGGAACTGGTCGGCGGTGGAGAGCTTCCTGGCGCCGGACTTCGTGATGACCACGGCCGACGGCGGCCGACTGGACCGGGACAAGTACCTGAAGGAGTTGCAGCGCGGCACGACGACCTTCGCTCCGGTGCCCGACCCGACCTACAAGGTGCTGGTCTACGGGCAGACCGCCGTCCACCTCGGCGAGGCCAACCGGATGTCCACCGGCTCGGACGGCGGGAGCATCCTGGTCCACGTGGTCTGGACCGACACCTGGGTGCGCACCTCGGACGGCCGGTGGGTCCTCCTGGCGGCGCAGGTGGCAGTGGCGCCGGCCAAGTAGCGCTGCAACTTTCCCGGCCGCCCGCCCGTAGCGGCACCAGACCCTGATCGCGAGTGGAAATGACCGTCACCCGTCCCGCCCCGTCCGACGTCGAACAACTCGAGCAGCTGGCGGCCGCCGCCGGGCGCCTCCGCGCGCAGGTGGCGCGCCGCATCGTCGGGCAGGAGGAGGCCGTCGAGGGGATCCTGGCCGCCATCCTGGCCGGCGGACATGCCCTCCTGATCGGCGTGCCCGGCCTCGCCAAGACGATGATGGTCCACACGGTGGCCGAGGCGCTGGCGCTTTCCTTTCAGCGGGTGCAGTTCACGCCGGACCTCATGCCGAGCGACATCACCGGCACCGAGATCATCGAGGAGGACCTGACCACCGGCAAGCGGGCGTTCCGGTTCGTGAAGGGACCGGTGTTCGCCAACGTGGTGCTGGCCGACGAGATCAACCGCACGCCGCCCAAGACCCAGGCCGCGCTGCTGCAGGCGATGCAGGAGCACCAGGTGACGGTGGCGGGCCAGACCTACTCGCTTCCCGAGCCCTTCTTCGTGCTGGCCACCCAGAACCCCATCGAGCAGGAAGGCACCTATCCGCTGCCGGAGGCGCAGCTCGACCGCTTCATGTTCGAATTGCGGGTCGGGTATCCGAGCCAGTCGGAGGAGGAGGCCATCGTCGAGCAGACCACGGGGAGCCGCTCAGGGGCGCTGGAGCCGGTGCTGGACGCCCAGCAGCTACTGGCGCTGCAGGGGCTGGTGCGCCGGATCCCGGTGTCGAAGCAGCTGATTCGTTCGGCCGTGACGCTGGCGCGGATGACCCGGCCCAAGGAGGCGGGCGCGCCGACGCTCATTCGGGAGTACGTGGAGTGGGGGGCGGGGCCGAGGGCGTCGCAATACCTGGTGCTGGGGGCCAAGGCGAGGGCGGCGCTGGCGGGCCGGCCGATGGCGGACCTGGACGACGTGCGCTCGGTGGCGATGACGGTGCTGCGGCACCGGGTGGTCACGAATTTCGCCGCCGAGGCGGCGGACCGGACCAGCGAAGATGTGGTGAGGGAGCTGGTTGACGGGAAGGGATGGGTTGTAGGATAGGCAGGGAGGCAGGGAGGCAGGGCGGCAGTGAGGCGGTAACAGAGCCCTGGAAGCAGAAGGGGCGCACGGCTGTGCGCCCCTTCTCGCGTCCGGAACCCTGTCAGTCAGTTCGGCACGAACACGCTGGTGTGCACGCCGCAGGCGGTCCAGGTGGTCTGCACCTCGCCGCCGTCGCCGGTGGCCTGCAGCACGCCGCCGATGAAGCCGCCGCAGGCATCGTCGTACACCAGCGGCTGGAGGGTGGCGAGCGTCAGATGGTACCGCTCCCGGCTGGACGCGACCAGCCAGTCGCCGGCGATGGAGAGCGTCCCGTCTGGGAGCGGTGCGCCCCACGCGATGGGGCCGCCGGTGGCGTCGAAGCTCACGTCCAGATCGTTGGCGAGCGTCACCCGCTCGTCCTGGACCGTCAGCGCGAAGTCGTAGGCCTGGTCGAGGAGGAGCGACTCGCTGGTGCCGCGGAGCGCCCAGTCGCCGTTCAGGGCGAGCTGCAGCAGTGGCGCGGTCTCGCCGTTCGGGTAGTAGGAACCGGTCAGGTCGTTGAGGTGCAGGTCGTAGCCGGCGGTCAGGCCGGGATCGCTGATCACCACGGTCCCGGTCACGACGTTGCGGTTGCCTTCGATGTCGGTCTCGGTGCAGTTCGCGGCGGAAAAGGTCCACGTGGCGTTGTCCGGCACGCCGTCGCCGTCGGTGTCGGTCTGATCGCTGGCGGCGGGGCAGTCAGGGATGACGCCCGGGGGCGAGAAGGTCAGGCCTCCGGCGATGGACCGGCCGTTGGCAAAGAAGAGCGGGAACCCGCCGGTGAAGCTTGGCACGGCGGGCTGGATGGCGGCCAGGGCCAGGTCGGCGGTGCTGGCGGCGGCGGAGCCGACGGACTGGGCGTTCCGGGCGGTGAGGGGGTCATTGCTGGGGCCCGACGAATCGCTGCAGGCGCCGAGGCCGGCCGCGCCGAGGAGCAGGGCGGCGGCGAGGAGGCGCGGGGTATTTCGCATGGGAGGTCTCCTATTGAGGCGCCGAGGGGAGACGCCGAATCGTTGTAGGGGGTGAATTTACCAGACCACCCGAAATTGCCGCAATGACTAGGCCGCTCAGATCGGTGTAACATGTTGCAGGGCAAGGTGTTCCGGTCCGCCGGCGTGGGTCTGGACAACAGACGGCTGGCGGGAACATTACAAACCATCAACTGGGTGGTCACTCCGAGTTGACGGGTATAGAGATATCCCGCCCAAAGTGTCAGTCAGTCTCTCGAAAAGCGAAACCGCCCCGAGGAGAAATTTCCCTGGAGCGGTATCATATGTTATCGGAGGCCTTCGACGGTCGCGGCAAGGCGTAGTTTAGCCTAGCTGTCCGAGTCGGACTGAGGCTCATCCCCATCGGGATGTTCGGAGGTCGGGTCGCTGGCCGGAGGGGGTAGCAACCGAATGTCCTTGCGGATCCTCTCACCCAACTGCCTTAGAGCATGTCGGGGAGTGTCCGCGGGCGCTTCGCCGCCATCTTCGTCAGTCTTCTCCTCCTTCCTGACGTCGATGTCCAGGACCCCACCCCCCTCAATAAATTTCAGAACGATCTTGAGGCCCTCATTCGCGGCGTTTCTTGCTTCGCCATCTGTGTCAAACTCCTTCTTAATGGCGTCGGCCGCTTCCTTCGTAATCTTGTCGCGGAGGAGGTCAGCCTCTTTATGGAGGTCAGCAATAATCTTGGACTTAATCTTCTTCTGCTTGAGGTCTTCAGCCGCCATTCGAATGTTGATCACCTGTTCGACACGGCTGAGAACCCACGTAATCCCGAAAGCCAGCGGGAGCAGCAAGCGAATGCTAGCTGCCAGTTCGATTTCTAGCGGGGAATGTTTGCTGATAGACAGGAGTCGTCCGCCCGCTACCGCACCAGGCATGCGCGCGAAATGGTGTAACACTTCCTTCCAAGCCTCGGCGGCAGTCTCAAGCCCGTCGATGGTTTCTACACTTACTGCTTCATCAAAGTTTAGCCAAAGCCTTCCCTCATTCTCCTGTAGATCGTCGCGCATTACCTCGTCCAGCATGGGCTCAAGAGATGTAACGAACTGCGTAGCCCGAGACGTCATGCGGTTCGTATCGTTCTTGAGTTGTTCGAGCGCCGAGGTGAGTCCCTGTGGATGAGCTTGGTGCTCTTCAAAGATTTCACGAATACGCTTCGCTGCTGGTGCGCCGAGGACGGTCGATGCGCCAAAGTCCTCAAGAAGTCGAGCCTGAGCCGGGCTCACCACCTTCTTCGCGGCTTCGTCATGCAATTCGAAGAGTTTGGCAAGCTTGGGCGCCACGTCTTCCGGGTTCTGATTCTGCGCCGCACGGTTGACAGCTCCGATGAGCTGGTCGTAGGCGGAAATAAGGGCTTGATCCGCCACAAATGTGTTCAGGAATCTGGCCAGATCGACAAGCTCACTTACCTGCATGAAGACTCTCCATTCTGGACGCTTCATCGGTCAAAGCGGAGGGGGGGCTGATAGGCCTCGGCTCCTCCCCTTGCTCGTCAGAATATGCGAGGGCTCAGGGGTTCCGCTAGTCACCAGTTCGCCAGCCTCCCCCTCAGCGCCCCAATAAGCCGCTTCAAACTGGCCGCTCCCGGCTTCATCGCCCCTTTCCGCTAGCGTATGAGGAGGCATTCCGCGATCCCGGCCTCCTCGGTGGTACTCCCGGCCCGCCCAGCGGAACCGCAGCACCGCCCCCGTGTCGGCCAGCGTGGTGCCCCACGGGTTGGCTGCCGCCAGCGTGGTCCGGTAGTCCTTCTTCAGCGTGCCGCCGGTCCACGCCGCCACCCCCCGCACGCCCCCGATCATCGGATCGAGGAGGAGCACCCCCGCCAGGCGCCGCCGTTCCACGTCGGGCGAGGTCAGACAGCTACTCCCGCTTGACGCCGCACAGCGGCCCGCAGTCAGTTACTCGGCTCCCGTTCCCCTCTTGCCTGAAAGCCGGTCATGACCCCCGATGAGAAACACGCCCACGCCCGGTCGTTTCCGAGTCACGTCGGTGTCGACACCGCCAAGACCTTCCATGTCCTCGTGGCCTAGGGGCCCGATGGCCAGCGCTCGAAGCCCTTCCGAGTGGAATGAGCCGCGCGGGCTTCGCGGCCACCGACGCCCGCCAGCGACGTCACTCCTCAGGGCACACCCCGGCGCAGATACTATTCCCCATGGAGCGGGCCACCGTGTCGGTGGCTATCCTCACCGCGATGAGCCGGCCGAGCACGTCACAGGCGGAGGGTCAAGGACGGCTGCGCGACGAAGTTACGGCTGGAATATCGCCGCTCCACCCAGGCCGCCTATGAGTGCGGCGACGAGTACTGTGATACATATCGAACCGGGCAGATCGAACTGAGGTGCCCGCACCACCGTGAGGAGGGCCGTCATGGGTATGCACGCGATCGTCCCCACCACGCTGGCGTGCCATCGCTTGGCGATATATGGATTGAGCACGCCTACGAGGAGACCCATCGTAGTGCTCGTGAACGCCAGGGATGCAAGCAAGAGCTCCGTGCTCATGTGAAATCGTGCTCGAACCCATTCCTCCCCCTCGAAGAACGCCCCAGCACCGAAGACGGCGATAATGAACGCGCCATTTGCAAGCGCTGCTGGAAGCCAGAAACCAACTCCGAGTCGGTTGGCTTGCCTCTCGAGTTTCATGAAACAACCTCCGAGTGTTATCAGTTTCTGAACCTTCACGGTCCGCTACACACGCTAATCGCATCGATGACGTTCAAGCCAGCCACAAACGCCGCTCCTACGGGCGTTAACGACGCCACAGCCGACATCGCGTCCCAGAACGAGAATTCACCCCGATACTGAGCAGCACCATATTCAGCGGCACCGCCCGCTGCCATCATGAAGCCACCAAGAACTGAGGGGACAAGGGCCGCATCGTACAGCGGCACGCTACTGGCGAGGTGCCCGGAGGCCCGAGAGACGCTCACCATCCCAACCACAAAGCCTGACCCTCGCAGCATCGCGGCACCGGCGACGGGCAGCAGGCCGACCGTGAGGGATAAAGCGGCGTCGAGGACGGCGGCATCGCATTGCTGCGTTGATGTCTTTGTCGTCTCCCGCTCGCCGACAGTGGGGCGCTTCCTGCCCTTATTATTTCCTCCCGACTCGGCAACCTCGACACCCCCACCGCCAGAGGCAGGCGTGCCGCTGTCGTAGCAGGTCTTCACCCAGTAACCACCGTACTCGGTGATTGTCTCGCCCCTATATTCAGTGGTTACGCTGGTCTGATGCCAATCCAGCTCGCACCAGTAGGCTAGTCCAGACGGGTCGGCACGATTCACGGGATCATCCCCCGCGTACGCATACAGGTTGAGCCCCCCCTCCACCCCAATCGGATCCTCACCCAGAAACTTCCCCAGCTGCGGGTCATAGTACCGCGCCCGCATGTAGTACAGCCCGGTCTCCTGGTCGTACTCTCGCCCCGCCCAACGAAACCGAAGCACCGCCCCCGTGTCGGCCGGCGTGGTGCCCCAAGGGTTGGCCGCGGTGAGCGTGGTACCATAGTTCTTGATGAGCGCGCCATTATTCCAAGCTGCCACTCCGCGCACGGATCCGATCATGGGGTCGAGGACTAGCATCCCGGTCAGCCCGGTCGCCGGCTGCCGGACCGACATGACCTGGTCACTCCCCGGCGGATAGCCATACTCCGCGCGGACCACATTGGTGGCGCCGTTGCCGCCGAGGTCCACCAGCACCTGGGCGCTGGCGTTGTACACAAACCAGAGCGAGTCGGGAGTGGCACCCCCGGTCACCTTCAGTACCCGGCGTCCCCGTGCGTCATACCGGAACTTCGCCACCGTGTCGGGGCCGATGGTCACGGCGATGAGGCGCCCGAGGGCGTCCCAAACATAGGCACGTGCCGTAGTGGAACTATATGGCGGCTGGTACTTGGATGCCACATTGCCGAGCACATCGTAGCCGATGCTCCAGCCGCGGAAGCTGGTCACCCGGTTGCCCGGAGCGATGACGGCACTGCCGTCGTTGCGGTTTCCGGCTTGATCGAAGGCGTAGGCGTTACTCGTCCCCCCGAACTCGTTGGCACACGATGCCGAGCCGGGCTTGTCGCAGGCATTGACCAGCCGGCCCAGGGTGTCATAGCTGAATTTCCGAATCGTCGTGCCGACCGACGGCGTGAGGGCGGTCACCCGTTGCAGGGAGTCGCGGCTAATCGTCTGGTCGAAGGCGTTGAGGCTTGTCGGGTAGTCCTGGCCGATCAGCTGGTGCGTGGCCGAGAAGGTCTGGGTCATCGTCCAGCCGCTGCCGGAAATCTGTGGCATGTACCGCAGCGTCGTGGGCAGGCCGTCGCCATTGCGGGTGATCTTGACGCACCCTGAGGTGAGGCAAAGCGAGTCCAGCATGCCGGTCGAGTTGCTGTACTTGTAGGCGTTTCCGGCGTTGTAAGTCGGCGAGCTACCCGTCAGTGAGGCGCTCGTCAACCGCTTGTACGCGTCATAGCCGTGATAGCCGGTCCACGTCGAGCCGTGGACCTGATGTGAATAGCCCGTCACTTGTCCCGCGGCGTTAACCACGGTGGAGTCCTTGGCATATGCATTCGAGTCCACACTCCAGAGGCCGGTTGGGCTATACCGGAAGCTGTCCGCGATCCCTGGCGCCGAGCGGCCGGCTAGCCGGCCGACCAAGTCATACCTCAGGCTGATCACGTCGCCCCGCCGCGTCACCCGCTCGCGCAGCAGGCCGCGGAGGTCGTACTTCAGTGTATCGGCTCGGGAAGTGTCGGCCACGTCGTGCTGAACGGTGAGCTGGCCGAGGGCATTGTACTGCCACTTGTAGACCTGGTTCTTGGGATCGACAAGGCGCACGAGCGCCAGCGTCGCCGGATCGTACTGGAACTGCGTCACGTATCCATACGGTGTCCGCCTGGAGAGTACCTGATTGAGGGCGCCGTATGTGAGGGACGTCCTTCCCGACATCGGGGCGTAGGCACTGTCGACCCGGCCCGCTACGTCATAGTGCACCCGGAAAGTATTGCCGCCTGGATCCTTTGTAGTCAGGGTATTGCCCCACGTGGCGTCGTAGGTCGTGCGGGTGGCATGTCCGAGCGAATCGGTCACGACGGTATCACGCCCGCGGCTGTCGGGCTTGTGCCACGCGAGGAGCGTCGCATTCGTGACTGCGGGATATGGGGAGGTGTTTCCGACGTACACCTTTTTCAAGGCGCCGGCCGGCCCGCCGTCGGTACCGGAGTAGTAGTGGAAGTCCTGCCGGGCGACATCCCCAGTAACTGTCGCCAGGTCGTTCCGCGCCGTGTAGGAGTAGTACTCGGTCCGATTGAGCGTCACGTCTTCCATCTTGGTCAGCCGTAGGCCCGTGAAGGTGTATTTCACCCGGTAGCCATTGGGCTGCAGTACCTCCGTGGCGCGGGAGGCCGTGTCGCGGGTGATGGTGGTCGTCGCGCCAAGGGGGTCCACGAGCTTGAGGGGCGCGCCGTGGGCGTCCAGCCGCAGCCGGAACAGTGCCGCCGGTGACGCAGAGCTGTCGCTTACCGCTGCCCACACAGAGTCGGGGATCAGTCCGCTCTTCCGGTTGGCCTCGGAGGTCCCGGCCAGACCCGGCTGCCACGCCACGGCCTCGGTCGACTGCAGCCAGCTCACCGGACTGCCCGTGCCGCCATTGTACTTCGGGATGGCCGGGGCGGTTATAGATGCGACCCGGTTGATCGGGTCGTAGCCGATGTCGGTCCGGGCGCGGGCGCGATTCCACACGCTCGCGAGCAGCCCCGCGCCACTGGGCTGGTAGGCCAGGGAGTCGGAGTAGTTGTCAGGGTCCTTGATGCGGATCAGTCGGGCGGAACCGTCGATCAGGAACAAGGTGGTCCGGGCACCAGAACCAACCGGGCCAGGAAGCACAGTTGCGCTGGCCAACCTTCCGTTGGTGTACGTCAGCGTGATCTGCTTGCCCATCGGGTCGGTGATGGCGGTGAGCAGGGTGTCGGTGTAGCTGAGCAGAGTTGCGTTTGCAATTCGGTCCACCGCCTTCGTCATCCGCCCCGCCATGTTGAACTCGACATAGGACGAATCCGTGTACACCCGGCGGTAGACGCTCGTGGCAGAGATCCAGGTGAGCACCGCACTCGTGCCACCGGGCATGCGATAGGTCGCGCAGGGGTTGCTCCCGCAGGCGCTCTCGTACAAGACGAACGCCCCGTCCCCCTCCGTGGCCAGCACATACCCGCCGGTGAAGTACAGCCGCTGGACACCCGCCGCTCGGACTCCGGCGCCGAACGAACTGCCCGTCTCATCGAGGACCACGAGCCGGGTGGACACCGAAGTGGCGAGGTTGGCGCTCGGGTAGATGGCGGTGACAGTAACGGTGACGGCGTGATCGCCTGTGCCGAGGCCGTTGGCCTTGGCGTCGATTGCCGCGGCAAGCCGGGTCGGCTGGCCTGACAGCGCCTGGAAGTAGGCCGCGGTCGCGCCGTTCTGGAGCGTCAGCGGCACGGCGCCCTTCCGCACCTCGACCTTGTAACTGGTCGGATACTGGGTCGTCTGGCCGTTGTAGTCGGCGTCGAGCTGAATGACGGGCGTCGGGCGGTGCATGGAGCTGTTGTACGTGACGGCGAACGCGCGAGCCGTATTGAGCGAGGTGTAGGACGGCGTGCCACGAGAGTAGAGGAAGTCAAAGCAGGACGCCGCACAAAGGCCGCTGCTTCGAACCAATGGGCTGTACGGACTGAGCGAGAGCACTGGTGCGCCGGGCCCGGTCACCGTGATGTCGTAGGACCCATTGTCGAGTATGCTCGTCACCGGGGATTCGGCAACCAGGTTGAGGACCCCAATCCCCGCCCCTCCTGTCGTGTAGGTCACCGTGACCGTTCCCGCGTCACTTGCCGGCAAAGTCAGCGACGAAGGACTCACATCGACACAGGTGATTCCAGCGGACCCGGAGCAATAGAATTCATAGGTGTCCGCCACAGGCCCCAAGTTCTGGACGGAGAAGACCTGAGTGAACGTGCCCAAGGCCGTGCGGCTCACCGGCTGGCCGTCGGGAGTGACGCTCACACCGCCCCCTCCGCCTCCACATCCCTCCACACACAGAGGCGTGATACCACCGCCGTCCTTGTCCTGAGCGGAAGCATTGCCCGTGAACAGCACCAGGAGGGACGCAAGACCGAGGAGGAATCGACGCATGGACCGGCTCCGGGAAAGAGACGGTCCTTCCCTTAGGCAGGCGCTATGCCGTGCCAGCGACGTGCGTCGGTGTTGTGCAGCAACGAGTTACGGGTGGGGGCGGACGTCGCCGCTTGCCAATTGGCGCCAATTGGTGCCAATTGGCGCCAATTCGTCGATCAACGGCGGCGCGGCGCCCGGATACCGAGCGCCCGGAAGCGCCGGTAGAGTTGATCCGTCGAGAGGCCAAGTGCGTGCGCCGCCGCCTTGGTGCTCCCAGCTTCCCTGAGTGTGCGCTCGATCCAGGCGCGCTCTTCGGACCGGGGTGAGTCCGCTGGCCCAGGATCGGCACCCGACCAGCTCTCGGCTGCGCCACCGATTTCCGCCTCGAGGTGGCAGGCTTTCACCGGTCCCCCCTCTGCCGCAAATGCCGCCCGTTCTACCACCCGGATCAGCTCCCGCACATTCCCCGGCCAAGGGTACGAGCATGCACCGCGCAGTTCGACAAGCGATACCGTCGGACACCCGAGCTGTCGCAGGACGTGATTGATCAGGAAGGGAACGTCTTCCGGGCGTTCACGGAGAGGGGGGAGCCGTAGCGTGATCCCATTGACCCGGTGGCAGAAGTCGTCGCGCCAGGCACCGCGCACTACAAGCGCACCCGCCGGTCGTTGCGAGCTCACCAGCAGTCGGAACCGGATCGGATGCTCCTGTCGGCCTCCGAGCCGGCGGACCGTATGCGATTCCAGGGTTCGCAGCAGCCTGGCCTGGGTACCACCGGACAAGTCCGATGCCTCATCCAGGAAAAGGGTCCCGCCGGAGGCCGCTTCAATCAGGCCGGCACGGTCAACCGCCCCGGTATAGGCACCACGCACCGTGCCGAAGAGCTCCGCGTCCGCCAGTTGTTCCGAGAGGGCTGCCACGTTTAGCGCTACCAACGTTCCGCGCACGCCGGAGAGCCGGTGGAGCGCCTGCGCCACCAGTTCCTTTCCCGTGCCGGTCTCGCCCACAATAAGCACGGGCATGTGTTGCTCAGCGGCGCGGCGAATCCGATCGAACAGCGTCAACATGGAGGGGTGCCGGCCGATCATTCCACAGAAACCGTCGGGGGCCCCTGTAGCATGCACATGCAGCGCGGTACTCATGGCACCACCCCCGCCGGCACGTATGGCGTCGTGAGTTGATCGGCCTCTTCATCGCTCCTGATGATCCGGGGCGTGATGAAGATGTAGACCTCCGTCTCCTGTTTCCCCTTCCTGACCGAGCCGAACAGGCCGCCCACCAGCGGGATGGTCGAGAGGACCGGTATACCCTGCCGGACGTTGCTCTTCTGCTCGTCGCGGAGACCCCCGATGACGATGGTCTGGCCGTCCCGCACCAGCACCTGGGTGCGCGCTTCGCGGGTCGAGATGACCGGTGCGTCGAACTGGGTCTCCTCGGTGGCCTGATTGATGGCCTGCTGGACGATCAGGGACACATAGCCATCCTGGTTGATGGTCGGCAGCACGGAGAGCTCCGTGCCCACATCCTTGTACTGAACCACCTGGTCCCGATTGGCGGTTTCCGTGGGCAGCGAGCGCTGCACCTGCACGAAGGGCCGCTGGCTCCCCACCAGGAACCGGGCCTCCGTCCCGTTGGAGGCGAGGAGGACGGGCCGGGAGATGATGCTGACGTCCCCCTTGCTGGCGGCAAGCCGCAGGGTGGCGTCGATGTCCGCCTTGCTGATGCTCATGAAGCGGATGATCAGGTCGCCAAGCCCCAGCCCCCCGTTCAGCGTGGCCTCCCCGGTCCCGCCGCCCACACTCTGGGGCGGCAGGGTGTAGTCCACGCCCAGGAAGAACCGGTTGTCGTGCCGCGCCTCCACGATCAGCACTTCGATCAGCACCTGCAGGGGACGCACGTCCACCTGCCCGACCGCCTCCTGGATGACCGCAAAGTCCTCCGGGCTCGCACGGATGAGCAGTGAATTGGTGAGGGCATCCGGGACGACGGTCACCTGCCCCGCCAGCGCCGAGACGATCGCCTCACCTGTGGCGGGGGCCGTGGGGCGGGCCGCGCCGAGTGGCGGGACACGGTCGCGGCGGAGTTCATCCGACAAGAAGCCCCCCGAGAGTCCGCGGCCCGAGAATTCCCCTCCACCCCCGAACAGGATGTTGATGGTGGCTGCCACGTCGGGCGCCTTGGCGTGCTTCAAGCGGATCACGAAGAGCCGGACGTCCGCGCCTCCACCGTCCTGGCCCCCTCCCTGCTCCGGTGGGCCCCCGGCAGCCGCGACCGGCCCGATCCGGTAGTAGGTGTCCATTTCCGTCAGCACCAGCCCGCGCGATTCGACCAGGCCGCTCAGGAGCGGGAGCACCTCACCCAGCGGCACCGGCCCCGGCGTCTCGAGCGTGATCCGATCACCAGGGATGCCAGCGGTCACCACCGGCTTGGTGAGGTACCGCCCAAGGGCCTGGATGGCTGCCCGGAGATCGGTGTCCACCAACCGGATCGTGACGCTGTCGTTCACGAGGCGGACCGATGCCGTGTCCTGGGCGAGCGCCGCGTGTGGCACACCCAGGGCGAGGGCCAGCAGGACGGCCCCCCACCGCGCCCTCGTCACCACGGTTCCCGCACCTGGAGTACCCATGTCGTGTCCATTCCCGTCACGGTGACCTCATGGGCGGTGATCCGGCGAACCCGGAACCCCGCGACTGTCTCTCCTACCCTGACCAACTGGGCGCTTTCGAAACCAGGTATTCCTTCGATGACAGCACTGGGCTCGACCCCCCACATGATCCCGGTCAGTGCCAGCGTTGGTTTCGGGGGTGGCGGCTCATCGGGGGCGGGCGGCACCGGGTTCGGATCGAAGGGCACGGCGGCCGGCCGGCGGGAGGGCCGGAAGGGATCGCGCGCCACGACCTTCGCGTCAAGCGAGTCCCAAGCCGTGCGTTCGGGGGCGGCAATGGTGGTCTCCGCCGCCCGTGCCGGCGCGACCGGAGGCCGCCAGGGTCGGAGGACGTGCGCCCCGGCGGGAAGTGCCGCGACCGCAACGACGATGGCGACTGCACGCCCGATGCCCAGCCCTCGCATGGCGCTCAACGGGCCCTCTCCCTGACCTGGTGCCAGCCGTACACCGCGAGTTCCACTCGCAAAACCTCAGGCCGGTGCTCCTCGCTCGTCGGTTCGAGCGCCAGCACGCGCAGATCATCCAGCAAGAGCGCGCCGGGATCCCGCTCGAGGCCACGAAGCAGCTCGATCACACCGCGGATGTCGCCTTCGACGCTCGCGCGGACAGCGACCCGGCGGAGCCCGCCCGCTGCCGCCGAATCAAGCACCGGATCCGCTCCGGTCAGCTTGACTCGGCTCCGATTCGCAACAAGCGTGATGCGTGCCACCAGGTCCGCCGTGGCGTCGGCGGAGCTGGTCCCAGTGAGAATCCTGGGCGCCAGCGCCACCACCTGAGCCTGGAGTTGTCGCGCCGTGTCCGCGAGGGCATCGAGGCCACCCAACTCGAGTTGCATCCGGTACAGGAGTTCTTGCCTCGACGCGAGCAGTTCACGGGCGGCCCCCACCCGACTGACCACCATGGGCACGATCCGGAGTCCGAGCCAGGTGGCCGTCACTAGCGCAGCACCGAGCAGGATCGCCCGGCGGCCCCGGCGTGCGAGCGGGCGGGTGGTCCCGTCAGTTCCCAAGGCGCCCCCCGGGCTTCATGGAATCACCAAACGCGACAGTGAACCGGTCCCATTCCCGTCCAAGCAGGACTTCCCGTGCGGGATGGCCCTCGAGTCTGGGCTCGCGAATGCCCGCTGCGCGCTCGAATCCGACTTCGGCCTCCGCAGCCCGAGCGGCATAGCCTGTGGCCGAGCTCCTCCCCAGCGCCGACAGAGACAGCGACGTGATGAATGCGGAGTCCGGGAGCGCCAGCGTGACCGCGGCCAGCGACCGCGTGAGGTCGTGTGCCGACCGCTCGGTGGCCGCTACCGCTTCCGTCATCTCGCGCGCAGTGCGCATTTCCTGGCGCAAGGCCCGTAGCGCGGCTGCCGGAGCCTCGATGCGATTGAGCTCCGCCTCCACCCGACGGCTCTCAAGGCCGAGTCGCACGAGGTAGGATGTGCCGACGAACCCCCAGAGTCCCACCGCGATAAGTGCCCAGCGCGCCAGCGACCGCCTGCGTCTGGCGAGTCGCGCGGCACGGGTTGACGGTGGGAGCAGCGACAGCCCAGTCCCCTCCGCCGGCGCGACCGATTCGAGGCGGAGGCCAGCCGCCCCTGCACCGTCCGCAATCGCCTCGAGCAGGGTCACGTCCACGGCGCAAAGCCGTGCGACGCGGCTTCCGCTTTCGTGGGCCCAGATCGCGTCCGTCACGAGCGGCACACCATTGCGGCGGAAGTAGCGAGTCGACTGGGTCTGGACGAGCGTCCTGAGGGTTGCCTGTCGCACCGGAGGCAGATCGGTGAGGCGCCGGAGCTGCGCAACCGGCCTCTCGACGAGCACGTCGAGCGCCCGTAGATCCCGGCCCAGTTCCGGTGTCGCGGCCAGTTCGACAAGGACCCTCGGGAGGTCGTCGAGATCCCCCCAGGTGAAACGCCCGCTCCACACGGCACGCGTTCCTCGCATCGCCTCAGCGCACAGGCAACCCGGGCTGACCCTGAGCACGACGCGATTCCGCCTCGGCTTCCTCACTCGGACTCCCGCCGAACGACCGCCATCCGCTTCGGGACCGGCACAAGGGTGAGCGTGGCCGTACTCGTGATCGGCGTGCCATGCACCCCCCCGGTCACGACCGCGACGATTTGTGCCGGCGCGAAGCGTACCCGGGAGAGCCAGCCGGTATAGTCATGCAGGATCAGCGCCTGCGTGGGCCTGGAGGTCAGGGCGATCACCTCGTCCAGACTTGCAATCGGGCGGCTGGTCTGACGTCGCGCGACGACCACCTCGATGGCCTCCCGGGGGAGCCCCGGGATGGCGTCGAGCACCATTCGGGGTGCCGCATTCAGATTCACGGCCCCCGCCCCACGAGTGGTGACAACATCTGTGAAGCGCGCTGCGATGCCCGAGTCGAACCCTGCCACGAACCGGAGTTCCGCCGCATCCTTCAGCGGGCCATGCTGAGTTCGCCAGGCCACAAGCGAGGAGGCCAAGTCGCTGTCGCGGAAGAGCCCCTGCAGGGTTCCTGGGTCTGCCAGGTTCAGGTTGATCCGCGCGCCGGGATCGTCGAGGCGGGCGCGGCACCAGGTCCCGCGGCCGAGATCCACGGGGGGGAGCGCGTGCACCTGAAGGCCCGCGAGCTCAGCGCGGGAGTCCTCTGCGAATCGGGCCATCAGGATTGCCACGCAGGCCTCCCGCGCCCACGATGCCCGGGTGAGGAGAATCCGGTTTCGGGTAGTCTGAGCTCCTGTCCTCCCGGCCGCGAGACCCACGGCGGCCACGATGCCCAGCGCGGCGATGAGCCAGAGGACGGCCAGTAATGCAAAGCCTCGACGCGTCGTCATCCGATGGACCCGATGGAGAAAAGAAGGGTGTCGACGCATTGCTGGCGGCAGTCCTTGCGACGGATGCGAACACGGACGGCGAGGGGCGCACTCGATGGAGAGACCCAATCAGCGACCCACTGGCTCCTCTCTCCGGGCGTCAGGAGATAGTCAAAGGCAACGGAGTCGACTGCCTCTGCGAGTATCATCGTGTTGGCAGTTGACGCTGCCACGAGTTGGCCGCCGCGCACCCCGATGTGGACGCGGGCCGGTGCGAACCACCCGCCTGGCGTCATCGTCCAGGTCGCGAACTCGACGTGCTCACGATGCCCCTCGAATCCACCGGCGCCCCCTCCAACCTCGAGCGACGACCACGCGCCTGCCATCCATCGGCGGGCATTGGCCTCACGATCAAGCGCCAGGCGGCTCGACTCGATCGCCTGGGCGCCGCTCAGCACCACGGCGAAGAGCTGGTGGGTGAGCATCACCACTACCCCCACAACGAACAAGGCCACGACCACCTCGATAAGGGTGAATCCTCCACGGCGCGGTCTGTTCATGGGCGGTACACAACCGTCACCAGCAACTCGGTGCTCGACCGGTCGGCGGCGGCGATCGCGAGGCGGTAGAGCGCCTGTTCGGGACGTTGAACCTCGACCGAGAATTCACCGACCGCATGCGTGCCGAGCCGGCGGTCGAGGTCCTCTCGGGTAAGCAGTGCCATCGCGGTCAGCACTCGCGAGGCGCTCGCCATGAGTTTCTCCTCCCCGCGAGTCCGGCGCTCGCCCTCCAACCCGGAGCGGATCAGCGCCACCAGCGACAGTCCGGCCGTGCCGAGAATGGCGAGTGCGATGATGGCCTCCAGGAGGGCGAAACCGGATCGGGACCTCATGGGGTTGAGTCCTCCTTGGCGAGCCGCAGCGCGCCGGTCCACGGGTCGATCCCGGGCCCAAGCACGCGCCCGTCGGGGAGAAACCGGATCACCGTGGGGGAGCGTTCGGGGCCATCCAGCGGGATCAACGCCATCTGCGGCACCCCCAGGCGGATGGCGGCCGCGCGCTGCCGCCGGATTGTGCCGGCGAGGTCGCTCTCCGGGGGTGCCCGGAGGGCGGAGACCGCCATCCCCGCGACACCAGCGGTGAGCCCAAGGATCACGATCACCACGAGCAGCTCGGCGAGGGTGACGCCGGCCCGCCGATCAACCCGGGCGGACCGCATACACCGCCTGAAGGAGCGCCGCGGCGACGAAGGCGACCATGCCGCCAAACGCCACGATGAGCGCCGGTTCCAGCAGCCCGACGAGCGTCTTGAGTCCCCGCTCCGCCTCCTGGCCCGCCAGCGCGCCGGCACGTGACATCATCAGCGCCAGCTGTCCTCCCGCCTCCCCGACCCCCACGAGTTGCAGTGCCGAGGGAGTCATTGCGGCGGCCTGTTCCAGCGCAGGGGTCAACGCCGCCCCGGCGCTGACCTCGTCGCGCACGCGGTCCAGGCGCTGCGCGACCGCCACATTTCCCGCCGCTTCGCGCCCGTATTCCAGCGCCTTCAGGAGCGGAAGGCCCGAGCGGAGCATGCCACCCACCGCCCGGCCGACGCGCGACGTGGCCAGGGCAAGACGAATCCGACCGATGAGGGGTAGGTCGAGGAGGAACTGTTCCCAGGCCAACGCGCCGGCCGGCCGCCGAAGCCAGCCCAGGAACAGGGCGCCAGCGGCAGTCAGCATGAGGGCGATCAGGAAGCCAAATCGCGAGGCGACCGCCGAAGCGCCAAGCAGCAGGCGCGTCGAGGCCGGGAGTTCTGCGTCCATGCCGACCAGAAGCTCCGCGAAGCGGGGGATGACGGTAGTCACGAGGACGCCCACCGTGGCGGTGCCAGCGACGCCCAGCAGGATCGGGTAGGCGAGCGCGTGGCGGATGTGGGACGCGAGTTCGGCTTCCCGCTCCAGCTGTTGTGCCACTTCCTCGAGCGCCGCACCGAGCTGACTGCCCTGTTCGCCGGCGCGGAGCATGCCGAGGACCACTCCGGGAACGAGACCGACGTCGACGCCGAGTGCCTGCGCCAGCGTCTGCCCCTCGCGCAGTCTCTGACGGGCGTCTCTGACGAGGCCCTTCAGCGGCTCAACAACCAACGGCTCGGAGGCCGCGAGCGCGCGTTCGATTGGCACCCCGGCGGTGACCAGCGACGCCAGGCTCTGAAACAGCACGGCGAGCTCGCGCGATGGCGCAGCACGCCCGGTGCCGGGGGCTGTCGCCCGGGCGTCAATCAGAGTCAGGCCACGCTCGCCGAGGCGACCGGGGAGATCGTGCAAACCGCTGGCCTCGATCACGCCAGACAGAATGGATCCATCGGCGCGGGCGGCTTGGAAGCGGTAGCGGGGCACCGGATTACCCGCCCCTCGTCACTGGGATTTCCATGATGTCCAGTCCGCGTCTTCTCCGGTGCCGCCGGGAGTGCCATCGCGCCCGTAGGTGAGCAGATCGTAGGCTTCCGGGTTCGATTCCCCGGGACTCACATAGACATAGGGGCGCTTCCACGGGTCCAGCGGGGGGTCCTTGCGCAGGTATGGGCCGCGCCAATTGATGGCGGCGGGCACCCCCTCCGGGGCGTGCCGGAGCGCCAAGAGCCCCTGATCGGTGGTCGGGTAGTAGTCGTTGTCGAGCCGGTAGGCATCAAGTGCCGTGGCGAAGATCTCGATCTGGGCCCGAGCGGTGGAGCTCTTTGCATCGCCGACGTTGCGAAAGACCATCGGGGTGACCAGTCCCGCAAGAATCGCGATGACGGTGATCACGACGAGGATCTCGATGAGCGTGAAGCCCAACGCGAGTCGCCCGCGATCGAGCGGCTCCCGCGATTCAGTCGGCCGCGACACGGAGCACCTCCTCGACCGTCGTGACTCCCTGGTGCGCCTTCCGCCAGCCGTCCTGTCGGAGCGTCGTCATCCCCTCGGTCCGGGCCAGCTCTCGGAGGCGGGCGGGGCTCCTGGCCCCGAGCAATTCATCGCGGATGGAGTCAGTCATGACCATCACTTCCGCGATGGCCGTCCGCCCGCGGTAGCCGGTGCCACGGCAGTCGGTACAGCCGGCGCCCCGGAACAGTGAAGGAGTCGGCGCCCGCCGCGAGTCGAGTCGGATCGTCGTCCCAGTCCCCAGGTACTCCCTCTCGAGCAGCCCCGCCAGCGCCCCATCCGGTGTATACGACTCCTTGCAGGCTGCGCAGATCCGTCGCACCAGGCGCTGGGCGAGGACGCCCTCGACCGTTGCCGCCACCATGTATGGTTCGACCTTCAGGTCGGCGAGACGGGTCAGGGCAGAAACGGCGTCGTTGGTGTGGAGGGTGCTGAACACGAGGTGCCCGGTCATGGCGGCCTGCACGGCGATGGCGGCCGTCTCGGGATCGCGCATCTCTCCGATCATGAGCACGTCGGGGTCCTGTCGCAGGATGCTCCGGAGCGCGCCGGCAAAGGTCACCCCGGCCTTCGTGTGCACCGGCACCTGAGTGATGCCCGCGAGGTGGTATTCGACCGGGTCTTCCACGGTCACGATCTTCTCGGCGGCGGGATTGCGCATTCCCAGCGCGGCGTACAGCGTGGTCGTCTTGCCGCTTCCGGTGGGCCCCGTGGCCAGCACGATTCCGTGCGGCCGCTGGGCCAGGCGCTGCACCTGCTGCATGAGGTCGTCGGACATGCCGAGTTCCTCGAGCGTCACCGGGCGCCCGCCCCGGTCGAGGAGTCGGAGGACTACTGACTCCCCGTGAAGGGTCGGGACGGTCGAGACCCGGAGGTCGAGGTCGCGATCCTCGAGGCGGACACGAAATCGCCCGTCCTGGGGCGCGCGGCGCTCGGCGATGTCAAGACTGGCCAGGAGTTTTACTCGGGAAACCACCGCGTGCTGTAGCCCCCGCGGCGGGCTTGCGATGTCGGTCAGCACGCCGTCAAGCCGGATGCGCGCCCGCAGGCCATCGCGGGTCGCTTCAAGGTGGACATCGCTCGCACCCGCATCGAACGCGTCGCGCACCAGGAGGCTCACGTAGCGCACGACGGGAGGTTGCGTGGCCAGGCTGCGGAGATCCGTCGGCTCGTCACCGCCGAGATTGGCCTCCAGGTCGAAGTCGTCCTCGAGTCCCCGCACCAGGTCGCCGACCGATTCTGTCGATGCGAACGCCCGCCGGATCGCCTCCTCCAGCACCGCACGCTCCAGTGGAATCAGGATCACCACCGCCCCGTAGAAGAGCGACAGATCTTCGAGCACGTCCTGAGGGGGGTCTCCTGAGGCAGCCACTTCGAGATGCTCCGACGCCAGACGGAGCGGCAGGATGCCGCAATCAAGGAGGTACTCAGGGCGAAACTGCTCAGTGATAGGGAGCTCCGGCCGGAGCTCCGCCGGGAGGCTCATCGGCCCTCGCGGAAAGAGATGGCTTTCGAAAGGGCATGGAGCGGGCCGTGCGCGCCGAAAGGCGGAACAAACAGCTAAGTGATTGTATTGCCGTCGTTTCTGCGCGGCCTGCCGAGTGTCCTGCGCCCGTCTGGTGCACAGATCAGAATTGCCCACATCACTAAGTGGTGTGTGGGCAAGGAGTTCGACTGCTGGTGCACATTGCTCAAATTGTGCATGCCCGGAAGTCCTGAGATACCAACCGATTGAGTGCCCGCGGTCACATTGAAGGCGAGGATTGGCGCGAAATTCTCACGGGCAACTGTGCATCGGAGGGGTGAGTCAGGCGAGTGAAGCGGCGCGGGCGGTGAAGGCGGCGAAGGTATTCCGGTGCACGTCGAGCAGCTCGGCGGCGGCCGTCCGCGAGCCTCCGGTTTGGGTGATTGCCCATGCGACCGCCGCCTGGAGCGCCGACGGATCGAGCAGATCTGACAGCCGTCCCCTTGGTGCAGTCGGGAGCCCGAGATCAGCTGCGGTGATTGCCGATGACGGTTCGGGGCCGATGCGGGCCAGAGCGGCTGTCAGGACCCGCGCCAACTGCCGGACATTGCCCGGCCAATCGTGGAGCAGGAGGGCGCGGATGGCGCAGGGGCCCCAGAGGAAACGTGCGCGGTCCCAGCCAAACGAGGCCACAGCCTTGGCTACGAAGTGATCCACGAATGTCAGGATTTCATTCCTGCGCGCGGAGAGCGGGGGGATCTCGAGGACTAGCGCAGGCAGCCTGTAGCGGAGGTCCGGCAGCAGCACCTGTCGCTCCACCAACTCATCGGGGTTCATCGTCGTTGCGAACAGGATTCGACAATTGGCCGTGATTTCCCGGTCTGACCCCAAGGGCGTGAACCGGCGGCTCTCCAAGGGACGGAGCAAGGCGCTCTGCAGCCGCACGTCCCAGTGGTGCAGTTCATCGAGGAAGAGTGTCCCTCCGGCGGCCAGAGCGAAGGAGCCTCGGACGTTTCCCCTGGCGCCAGTAAACGCGCCGGCGTAGTGGCCAAAGAGTTGGCTAGACCAGAGCGAGTCGATCAGTTGCCCGCCGGAGATCGAGACAAACGCCCCGGAACGCCCGCTGGTCCGGTGGATGTACTCCGCGAGGTGCCCCTTGCCCGAACCGGTCGGGCCCACCAGGAGGATGTCCTGGGGGAGAGTGGAATAGCGCTCCGCAAGCGCAAGAGTCGTGGCCATCGAGGGGGGAGTGACCGGAAGAGGGGTGCGCGCAGACGTATGAAGGGGCATAGGTACTCACTTGGCTCGGAGGGGTATCCGCGCCAGAGACAGAGGCCGCGGTACGCTCCAACCTACGCGGCACCTCTCAACACAGAATCAACACGTTGTGCTGCAATTAGTTAGAAGGTAGGTAGTGCAACAAATGTCATGAAATTCTTGAGTTTTGTGGTGTTGGTCCATCGAAGCCTACGGTAAACCGCTCGAAAATCGACTCAAAATCAGACACCACCATGGGGCGTGTTGAGAGATTGTAATGGAGAGGCCGAGCTGGGGCGCTGACCCAGCTCCGGAGCCTCTTGCCCGTCGTCTTCCCCGAGTTCGAGGCCCTCTTCCCGCAGGTGATGAAGAAGACCCCGCTAGCGCTGCTCCGGGCATTCCCCACGCCGGAGGACCTGCTCCGCGCCTCCCGCGCCCGGGTGCTCCGCGTGCTGCACACCGCGAGCCGGGGGCATTTGGTGGCGGCGACCTACGCCCAGCTCCTGGACGCCGCCCGGGCCACGCTGGGCCTGCCGGGCGCCCAGCATCGGCTCCGGCAGGAGCTCACGCTCACCCTCGAGCGCCTGGCGCTCTTCGAGCAGCAGATGAGGGCGCTGGAAGGGTCGATGGTCGAAGCCCTCGGGCCGTCCCCGAGGCACCCAGTCTCCTGAGCATCACCAAGGTGGCGCCCGTGACCGCGGCGGCGTTCCTCGGCTCCATCGGTGACCCCAGAGGCTATGACAATAGCGCCCAGATCCTCCGGGCGGCGGGCCTCTCGCTCATCGAGCACCCCAGCGGGATTCTCCGCGGCACCAAGCGGATCTCCAAGCGGGGACGCCTCCTGCTCCGGCAATCGGCCTACATATTTGCGGTGCGGAGGATCGCCCAGGACGGCCTCTTCCGCGCCGAGTACGACGCGCTCTGCGTCCGCAATGGCGGCCAGAAGATGAAGGCCGTGGTGGCGGTGATGCGCTCCGAGCTCCGGCTCATGTACAGCGTGGCCCGGGACCGCCGGATGTTTACCCCGGAGGTGCTGGATTGGCGGGCGCGGCCGGCGCGGGCGGTGATGGCAGGCCGGCCGATGGCCGATCTGGACACCGTCATTTCGGTGGCGATGACGGTGTTCCGGCAGCACCGGGTGGGGACGAACTTCGCGGCGGCGGCGGATCAGACCAGCGAGGATGTGGTGCAGGAGTTGATCGATGCGAAGGGGTGGAGAGCGGAGTAGATGGGGAGGCAACGAGGCAGCGTGGCAGAAGATGTATGGCCCAGTTGGGGGGCAACCTCGCCGGCCCTTCATGCAACAGCCGAGCGTGATCCGTCGGCGATGAGCGTCTCCGTGTACGCACCGCAGCCGGTCCATGTGACGCGAACAGCACCGCCGTCCCCCCGGGCCTCGAGCGTGCCGCCCACGATCCGGGCGCACTCCGCGTCATAGGCGAGCGGGGCGGTGGCGGCGAGGGTCAGGGTATGGCTCTCGCAGCGCGAGGAGACCATCCAGGCGCCGTCAATTTCGAGCGCGCCGTCGGGGACCGGCACCGCCCGGGAAATATTACTCTCGTTCGCGGCGGCGAAATTCACCATCAAGTCCTTGGCCAGCGTCACCCGCGGTTTCTGGAAGGCGAGGGCGTAGGTGTAGTCCTGGGCCGCAGAACTTAACGCTTGATGGCGCCGAAACCAGGGTCTGCGGCGAAGACAGTCAGTTCTGGCTGAATCGAAGTCGCAGGTCCCTCATGCATGACGGATGCATCTTGTGGAAGATGTACATGCAGGCCTAGTGTGTGCTCGCCAAGCGCACACCGGACCAAGACCTCTGCCAAGTATAGCAGTCCCTGCGCGTTCCCCCAGATCGTTACGTCACCCGCACCGACTTCGACGGAGTACCTACCACCCTCTCGAAGCAAGTGTTGTGGCAACTCAATGATGGACGGGTCGGCAACCTCGAACGATATCGTGTGAGTCGGCACTCTCTCGCCTCCTTTCGTATTAGAAGATGTGCTTGTTTTGTACCTTAGTGCCGTCCGCTTTCCACGCCTCCACGTTCGCGTGAGGCACCTTCGGTCCACCCTTCGTTAGTGGGTGATTCTCGACTCGGATGTCAATGATTTCTCCACCTGGAAACTTTATCGTGACACCCTCACCGGTATTCGTCTTATGGGGAGAGACCGAGGCGCCTGATTTCCCAACGGCGTCCACAATTTCCTCGTTCGTTGGCGCTCCTGGCCCTGCTTCCGCAGAAGCGTCATCGTTCGAAACGGCATGCCAAATTGCGCTACCGGCCGCAACAGTAACCAACACCGAAGCAACTATGTCCCCAGGGCCGATCATCGGGCCATCCGCAAGTGCGGCAGCACCCGCAGCTTGGAGTAGTGCTGTACAAGGTGGGCAGGGTGTCAGTCCAAACGGATCCGTATAGGCTAGACATCTATTCCCGCTTGACGCCCCGCAGGGGCCCGCAGTCGATTGGTCGGCTCCCCTTCACTTCAGCCTGGGAGCCGGCCATGACCCCCGATGAGAAGCACGCCTACGCCCGCGCGTTCCCGATCCATGTCGGCGTCGATACCGCCAAGACCTTCCATGTCCTCGTGGCCCAGGGGCCCGACGGCCAGCGCTCCGCCCCCCTCAAGGTGCTGGTGAGCCGGGCCGGGTTCCTGGCCACCGATGCCCACCTGCGGCGTCTCTTCCCTGACTACGCGCCGTCGCAGATGCTGGTCGGGCTCGAGTTCGCCGGGCACCACGGCTTCACCTTCGCCCGCTTCCTCGCCGATCGGGGCTATCCGGTGGTGAATGTCCTCCCGGCCCACACCAATCGGTCCAAGGAGCTGGAAGACAACAGCCCCCTCAAGACCGACGCCAAGGATGCCGCCCAGATCGCCAAGCTGGTGAGCCTCGGCATTTTCGTGCGCTTCCCGTTCCTCACCACGCCCTACGTCGAGCTCCGGCTGCTCTCCGTGCAGCGCCACCGGCTCACGGTTGAGGCCACCCGCTTCAAGAATCGGCTGCAGGGCGTGCTGGACCTTGCCTGGCCGGAGTTCCTCGGCCACTTCAGCGGGCTCCACAAGCGCACCCCCCTCGCCATCCTCGAGCGCTGGCCGCTGCCGCAGGAGTTTGCCCGGGCGGCCCCGCAGACCGTGGGGCGGTACATCCGGGCGGCGTCCCGCGGGCATGTGTCGAAGGAGCGCATCGCGGTGCTCCGGCAATCGGCCCGCGACACCATCGCCCTCACCCAGGCCACCCCCGAGCGGCGGCTCGAGATCACGCAGCTCCTCGCGCGCTGGGCCCTGGTCCGCGCCCAGCTGGCCGAGGTGGAGGCGCGCATCGCGGTCCTCGTGGAGCAGTGTCCGGAGGCGAAGGTGCTCCTGTCGGTGCCCGAGATCAGCAGCGCCTGTGCCGCGACGATCGTCTCGGAGCTCGGCACCCCGGCCGACTTCCAGCATCCGCGGCAGGTCTTGAAGCTCGCCGGCATGAATCTCGTCGGTCGGCAGAGCGGCCAGACCGAGGGGCGGCGGCGCCAGTCCAAGCGGGGCCGGCCCATGCTCCGCCGCCAGCTTTTTCTCCTCGCCGGGCGGTGGTGTCAGCCCCGGGGCCTCTACCGGCCCGAGTACGAGGCGATGCGGGCCCGCGGGGTGCCGGGGACTAAGGCGGTGTGCACCATGGCCCGGAAGCTGGTGCCCCTGCTCCTCATGATCATGCAGACCGGCGAGCCCTTTGACGCGGCCCGCTGGCGGGGGAATCGGCGGCAGGCCGCGGCGTAAGCGCTCGGTCGTCCTGTGGTTGAGCCGAGCGTGGAGGGTGTGGCCTTGACCGCTTCAGAGCACTGAGCCTCGAGCTCCGTCTCAAGCCCTGTCCGTGGCACGCCCTCGGACCCGAAGCGCCCATGAAGCTGTGACGGCCCCCGAGGCCCGACGAGCTGTGAGTGTCGCGCGACGGTCCCCCTAGGCACGCGGTGTTTCGGCGCTCTTTGACAAGTGACGGACCGTGTGCCAGCTTGGGGGCAGCGGTGGTGGGGTGACCTCCGCGTGCCCCCGCTGATGGCGCCGAGGACCGCGCGCATCCGACTCCAAGGGGCCGGCCCGGCCGTGACCGGTGTCCGCTGGTCTTGAGGACCATAGGGGCCCCCACCACCCTCCGCCTTCGGCGAGGCCCGCCATGCGCATCCGCCCCGGAGGCGCCTAACCAGCCCTGGCCCGCGGCGGCAGATCCGCTCGAGAGCACCCTCGCTAGACTCGGCCACCCCCTGGGAAAGGCCCGACAACCCGGAGGTGCCCGACCCTCCTGCCTTCGCAGGTGCAGCCTGATAACCTCGACATGGTAATTCAGCTATTGCTTCGTGCGCGACACCGCCTCTTGAAGCTGGCGGCGAAGCCAAGACCTCAACTCCGTCGTCGAGACGATCGGTTCTCCGGCACGGATGACATCCCATTCGAGGACGTCCACAATGTCCCCGCCCCGCTGGAGATAGAGTGCCATCTCCGAGTTAGAGGTGCCGTCTTCATTGGTTGACTGCGTAACTTCTGGCTGCATGATTGAGATTCCTACGGTTTCGAGCATCGGTCTCGAGTCCGCTAGAACTTCCTGCACTACCATTGACGCCGCTTCCAAATGATCAGTTGGGTGTGTCATCTCTGGCACTCGTTTCAAGGAATTGTCAGACGCCCAGTCCACTCATCGGCGAATCTTCTCAGCGTGCCATACTTGCCCACATGAGTGGTGTGCTGGTGGATAATCTCGCCACCTCGCTCGACCTGATGTACAACGGAGTTGGTCTTGCCGCCAACCTGCTCAAGAATGTGGCGGCTTGTCCCCCCGTCCCTGCCCGGGGTTGGCCGCGTGAGAATGATGGTGGCAGCACCGGCAGCGACGGACAAGGCCTGCTGGCCGTGACTCAACTTGGATCCGTCAGCACTAACTCCAGCCAGGCCCTCTGAAATGCTCTTGCTTCCAGGGAGTACCGTGTTGATGCCGTCTAAGACTACTCCCGCCGCGTCAGATAGAGCAGAGGCAAGGCGCCCTGGCGCCGAGTTCAGCCAGGCCGAAGCCTTGTCCCAAACTCGCTCCAAAGCACTCCTGCATTCAGGGTCTCCATCATCCTTACACAACCCGAAAGGATCCGTGAACGTGACGGGATTATTGCCATTAAACTGATACAGGTTCAGCCCGCCCGCCACCCCGATGGGGTCCTCCTGCAGCCAGCGGCCCGTCCGGGAATCATACGCCCGATTCCGGAAATAGGACACGCCCGTCTGGTCGGCATTGCCCATTCGAGTGGCATCGAAGGTGGAGCCATTCTGGGTGGCACCTGCATACTTCCACGAGCTCTGATCCGGGGAGTCGAGATCCTGGTCGGTCATGATTCCCGAACTGTCGCCGACCGCCAGTTGCCGCCCGGAGCCGTCCATGACGAAGTAGATGGTCCGGCGGACGGTCCCGAGGGCATAGCGGCCCATCAAGAGTTCGTCCACGCCGGGCGCATGGACCAGACGCCACCCATTGATCATCGCGATGGGGTTGGGCCCATCGTTGGTGGTGAAGCTGGCATCGTTCGGACACGGGTGGCTCACCTGGCCGTCAGGATCGTAGCCGCAACTTGTGGGGTGATTCTCGATCTGCAAGTCCCCATCGGTCTGATTCCATGAGGCTCTGCGGTAGCCGCTGACTCGGCCGGTGGCGTCGTAGTAGTGGAACTTCCACAGCGTCACGGTTCCCGCTGCTTTGGGGGTCGCCGATTCCATGATGCGCGCGCCGCTGGAGTCATACGTCTGGTTCACCCGCCAGTTCGTGACCAGGTTGGTGTCCGCGGCCATCCGGTTGCTGTTCGGAATCATGATCATGGAATCCCGGCCGGGATAGCCCCCGCTCGACTGGTAGCGGTACACCATGTTGCCGGAGGCGTCGAAGTGCATCGAATCGCGCTTCAGTTCGTCCAGCTGGAACACCAGGCTGCTCCGCCGGTCGTACCGGTTTGTGATGTTGCGCGCGCTCCCCGACGACCCACAGGGCAGCTCGCGGGTGTCCTGACTGTCCCACGCGTCGCAGGTGGTTCGCTGATGCATCACCCGCCCGATGGGGTCCACCGAGTCGGCCAGAAAGGTGAAGTCGAAGCGATCGGTGGCCCCCCAGGCCTGGGCGGGGTTCGTGGACGTCACGCGCCGCAGCGTGCCGATCGCATCGTAGGCGTACCAGACCGTGATGTTGTTCGGATAGATGAGCCGTCGCCTCCGGCCGAGGGCGTCGTACGCAAAGTGGAAGGTGCGGGTCGCATAGGCAGCGGCGACCGTGCTGTTGGACATCCGGGCCTGGAGCGAGTCCAGCATCCCGGTGGTGCTGCCATAGAAGTATCGCATCGAGTCGGGGGACGTGTTGCCCTGTGCCAGCGTGGCCGTGGCCACCATGAGCGTCCGCGCGCCGGTCCGATCGTACTCGTAGTACAACGAATCGGTGAATTGGATCGCCGTCTTCTTCGTCTTCACCGACCCATCGGCCCAGTACGTCCGTGTGATGGTGTGGCCCACGAGATTCCGGCTGACCAGGACGTTTCCCAGGAGGTCGTAGGTGTAGGAAATGCTATCCCGTGGAATCCAGGTACTCCCGTCATTGGTAAATGTGCTCTGACGCGCGGGGTAGAACATCGCGGTCCGACGCCCGATCGCGTCATAGCTGTACTTGGTGACATGGCCGACTCGCGTCTTCACCGAGTCGAGCAAGCCGTTCACATTGTAGTAGGCAATCTTGTCGTGGTTGAACTCATCGCGCTCCCGCTCGACATTGAGGCGGGCGTCATAGACGTACTTGCGTTTCACATTGCGGGGGTCGAGGATCGAGTCGACGGTGCCCGATGAGGTGTAACGGTATTTGGTCAGGAGCGGGGCGGTCATGTTGGGTCTGAATGGCGCCGTCGAATCCGCGCAGACGAACTGGCTCGAGGCACAGCCGCTCAGCGCATCGGGCACCGTCGGGTGCCCTTGCTTCGTGGTGTACGTCGTCTGAAGGGTGTCCCGGTTCATCTTGTCGTAGGCATGGCCGGTCCGGGTCCCGAGGGGGTCGTACACATCGGTGATCTGCCCGAGACTGTTCGCCACGTAGGAGGTCACCACGCCCGCCGGCGAGGTCCTCGTGAGCGGATTGCCGTTGACATCATAGGCGAAACCGGTGACCTGGTGTTGGTTGGTCTCGCTGCCGGAGGACTGCACCCAGGTCTGGACAGTCAGCTCGGTCACCGACGCGAGCAGCCCGGTCAATGGGCCGGAGAGCAAGTAGGCGTACTGTGTCGTGTGCCCGAGCGGGCTCGTGATCTGGTAGGTCAAGCCCAGGCTCGTGTACGAGTAGTTCGTTTGGCGGCCCAAGGCATCCTGCACCCTCGAGGGAGAATCGATGGCATTGGGGTCGTTGTAGCTGTAGGTGGTTGACTTCGTCAGGCGCCCATCCAGGAAGAAGGTGCTGTCCCGCTGTTCGGTCAGGTTGCCGCGGGCGTTCCAGCTCATCCGCACGATCCGCCCGCCGGCGCCGGCCACACTCGCATGGGGGTACTGCACCTTGGTAGGCAGTGCCGGCAGTGACACGGTGCTGTCGTACCACATGGTTGTCACCGTGTTGAGCCCAAGGTGGGTGAGCTTCGTGGGCTGGCCAAATCGGTTTACCAGGATGTCGCTCGCGTCTCCGAGTCCGGTGATCGGCCCGTCCACCCGGCTGGGAAGCCCCACCCCGGTAGTCGGGGACCCAAGATCGGAGGTGGCCCAGACCGTATCGGCCAGCCCTCGTTCGTCCCACGGGGTGAGCGCCGTGGCCGCGAACTGGGTGGCGGTGCTGTTGGCCTGAATGTTCACCGCGGTGACCCGCGCCGAGTTGGCGTAGCTGAAACTGGTATGGGCCGAGTCGCCGACCATCCCCTTGCGCGGGTAGATGCGCTTCGTCATCCGCCCGGCCGCGTACTGAAACCGGGTCACCTGGCCATCGGGGTCGGTGATCGACTTGAGCGTGTCCACGGCCAGCGTAAGCTTGAGCCGTCGCGCCCCCGGATCTCGAATGCTGTCGAGCCGCGCTGTCGTGCTCTTCCAGTAGAAAGTGTAGTTCCGCGCCGTGGCGTCGTTCGGGGGGACGGTGATCGTGGTCAGGCGCGTCTGCCCGGCCACGGTGCCCCACGTGAAGAGGGTGCGGGCCCCCACCCGGTTCTGCGTAAACCGATGCCGGCCTGTCGCATCGAAGGTGACGGCTGCCCCATGCTTCAGGTGGCGTCGATACCACTTCTGCGTGCTCCCACTCACCAGGGTATCGAACCGGATCAGGCTGTCCGGCGCATCACCGGCGGCACCCTGGAAGAAGTTGCTGCCCAGGCTCGGTTTGGTGTAGAGCCGGATCGAGCCGTCGCCCGCCACCCACACGCGCCGGGTGCTGTCGGCGGGATCGGTGAGGACCTGCTCCAGCCCCAGCAGCGACCAGCCCCTGCCAAACTCGCTCGTCGCACGGTTCACGACCAGGATGGTCCCCGTGACCGTGGTCTCGAACGTGCTTCCGCCGTAGATGTTGCGGGCGGTCAGCGTCATCGGGTACACACCAGTCGCCAGGCCGGCGATGCGGCGCCCGATCACGACCTGCTGGGTCTGACCAGCACCGAACGCGGTGTAGGTGGCGCTATCCTTGGCGCTCCCGACGGTGAGGATCAGCCGGATACTCGAGGGCGTCTGCCGCCCTGCCGGCTGCGACACATTCGCGGCGACGAGCACGAGCCCCGTCGCGGCGGCGGAGTTGTAGATCAGCGACAGCGAGCGGTCGCGGCCAAGCGTACGGTAGACGGGCATCCCGTGCGTCACAAACAGGTCGCCGCAGGAAATCCCCGCCGCCTCCCCGGCCCCCGTGGTCATGCACAAGCCGCGATCGCTATTGGTCCCGTTGTGATTCTGGAGCGCGATCGTGGGCGGCCCCACCGCGATCGAGGTGACCGTGTACCACCCATAGTCCGTGCCCGAACTGAGCCCCACCTCCCCGTACCCTCCCTCGCCCGCCGAATAGGTGACCGTGACGTCGATTTCCTCATTGGGGTCCAGTGAGACAGAGCCCTGAGAGAGGCCGGTGCATGTGAAGGGACCGCTGGTACTGCATGTGAGGGTCGCCGACGCATAGCTGCTGCCGGTGTTCTTCACCACGAACTCCGCCACATAGCCGCCGGTATTCCCGAGGACCTCGACCGGCGTCCCGTCGGGCGTCACCATGATCCCGCCGAGGCACCCCGACACGCACATCGGCGTGATGCCGCCGCCGTCCTTGCCCTGAGCGGTAGCACTGGCCGTGAACAGAACCAGGAGGGACGCGAAACTGAGGAGGAATCGACGCACGGACCGGCTCCGGGAAAGAGACGGTCCTTCCCCTAGGCAGGCGGTATGCCGTGCCGGCGACGTGCGTTGATGTTGTGCAGCAACGAGTTACGGGCGGGGGCGGACGGCGCCGCTTGCCAATTGGCGCCAATTGGTGCCAATTGGCACAAATTCGTTGGGGGCACGCAGGGTCTGGACAAGCCCGCCGCGCCGGGAACATTACGATCTGTCAACACGTCGGTATGGCATTGTTGACGCCCCGTTGATCCCACGACGCTAGAGTACTCGCATCACGCCACCGGAGCGTTTCGATGGGCATCCCCGCGTCACTCCGCTGCCTCGGCCGTCCCGTCCTGCTCGACGCGAGCGGGACTCCGGTTCGGCTCAAGTCGCAGAAGCAACTCGCGCTCCTGATCTACCTGGTCATCGAGGGTCGCGCCCCGCTTCGCCGGGACCGGCTGGCCGATCTGCTCTGGTCCACTTCGGGAATCAACGAGGCGCGCCACTCGATGGGCACCGCCATCTGGGGCCTTCGGCACCGCGTGGATCCGAAGGGCTTCCCCGGGGACCACCAGTCCATCCGGACCACCGTCGAGCTCGAGTGCGACCTCCACCGGTTGGCCAAGGGTGACGTGCTACCCACCGAGTTCGTCCCGGCGCTGGAGCTCGACGGCTTCCTCGAAGAGTTCGAGATCCCCGACGCGCCCGGCTTCAACCACTGGCGCGACCAGCAGCGCGCCCGGCTCTGGCCCGCCATCGAGGCCGGGCTCGTTCGCCAGATGGACCATTGCCGCCGCACCGGCGACTTCACCGCCATCGAACCGCTGGCCGACCGCACGCTCCGACACAATCCGCTGAGCGAGGCGGCGGTCCGCGCCCGGATCGAGGGGCGCGCCTTCGCGGGCGACCGCATCGGCGCGCTGCAGGCCTTCGAGACCTGGAAGCACTCGCTGCACGTGGAACTCCACGCCGAGCCCTCCGAGCAACTCGAGGCGATGGCGCGCCGGCTCCGGCGCGGGACCCTGGAGGGCGGCGGTGACGGCAATCGCCCCCGCGTACCGACGGAGCAGTGGCGGGACCGGACCTTCGTCGGGCGTACGGTGGAATACCGCGCCCTCTACGAGGCGTGGGAGCGGACCACCCGTGGCGAGCCGACGCACGCACTCGTGCTCGGCGAGTCCGGCATCGGTAAGAGCACTTTGATCCAGCGCCTGCTCACCGCCTCCAGCCTCGACGGCGCGGTCACCAGCCGGGTCCAGTGCTACGAGCTCGAGCGCGAGATCCCCTACGCCGCCCTCGGCGCGCTGGTGCGCGGCCTCCTCGAACGGCCGGAGGCCAAGGCCACCGCGCCCCAGTCGCTCGCCGACCTGGCGCAGGCCGTCCCGGCGGTGCGTGAGTGGTTCCCCCACCTGCCGGAGTCGCACCAACTCCAGGGCGAGTCGTTCCGGATCCGGGTCACCGACGCGATGGAGGCGCTGCTCCGCACCATCGCCGAGGAGACTCCCGTCCTCCTTGTGGTGGACGACTTCC
Organism: Gemmatimonadota bacterium; assembly: GCA_022710485.1. Lineage (GTDB taxonomy): Bacteria > Gemmatimonadota > Gemmatimonadetes > Gemmatimonadales > GWC2-71-9 > SPDF01. Next base: position 34,951 of record JAKLGU010000005.1, read on the forward strand.
ACCTGGCCGACGACGCCAGCGTGGCGGTGGTGCATCTCCTCGTACGCCGCTTCGAGCAGGAGCGGATCATGGTGACGCTGGCGGCCCGGCCCACGAGCGCCAACGAATCGCCGAACATCGCCAAGCTCCGGGAGAGCCACCGGCGCCTCGGCTTCGTGTCGCTCGAGGTGCCCCCGATGACCCGGGACGAATCGGCCGAGATGCTCGATAGCCTGACGGCAGATCGGGTGGCTCCGGGGCGGACGGTGCGAGACGCCATGTTGCGGGCGGCGGGGGGCTACCCGATGGCGCTCGAACTCTTCGTGAGCGAGTGGCTGGGCAGCGGGGAGAGCAGCCTGGCCCTGGCGGTGCCGGCGATGCGGGAGGAGGTGGGGCAGCACATCCCGCCGGTGGACGCCTACCGCATGGCGCTCGACCGGATCTGCGAGGGGCTCGACGCGGGCGCGCGCCTGATCCTGCAGCTGGCGGCAGTGCTGGGACCGCGCCTCAACCAGTTCGCGATGTACCAGATCGTGGACCTCGGCCTCGGCGCCACGGGACAGGCGATGGGCACCCTGCGCTCGGCGCGCCTGCTCCGCGAAACGGAGGAGCGGCTGGAGTTCGTGAACGAGCTGACCCGCGGGCATGCGTACCTTGGGATCCCGAGCCCGATGCGGACAGCCCTGCATGGCGAGGTGGTGAAGCGACTGCTGGCCGAGGAGGCCACGGGCAACCACCCACCCGGGCTCGAGGTCGCCTGGCACCTGATTAGGGCCGGCAGGGGAGGAGAGGCAACTCCCTACCTGCTGAGTGGCGCACGCGAATCGATGCGGGGCGGAGCTCCGCACGAGGCGGAACGTGGCCTCTCAACGGCCATGGATCGACTTGAGGAGCCGGACAAGAGCGAGGCGTTGCTCCTGCTGGGAGAATCACTCCAGGAACAAGGGCGGATGCAGGAGTCGATTGAATTTCTTGATGCAGTAAGCGACTCATCGCACCGCTCAGTGATCTCCAGAAGAAATGTATTGCGTCTCTACGCGCGCAGATACGCCGACGGCGTGAGCCCGGACGCGAATCGCGCGTTGGGGCTGCAGCTCATTGCTGAAGCAGAGAACGCGGAGGAGTCGAATACACGCCTTCGCGCGCTTTGGGTGGCAGCACACACTTACCGAGACCACCTAGATCTCGGGATCCTCCATCGGGTGTGGGACCAACTGCGAGGCGAGAAGTCAGGCGAGCTGTCGCTTGAGGATCAGGCTGAGTATGCGCTGGGCATCGCAACCTGTCAGTACCTTGTTGGTGACAAGCATGGAAGCCTGAAGACCGTGGAAGGCGTCATCGGAAAGCTGGAGAGACAAGGGATTCTGAACTCAATCTACCTCTCCCTGATCGTAGGTCTAGGTGCGATCCGAACGGGGCTGGGAGAATATGATGCGGCTGTTGCTGTCGGGGAGAAGGGCGTGCACATCGCACGCAAAGTGGGAGATGAGCGTCGGATTCGGATGTTGGCCGGGAATCTCGCACTCAGCCATTGCAGGCTTGGCAATGTGGACTCCCAACTCGAGTGGGCAGATCGAGCCGCTGCCATTCCGGCCTCATACACCGGCATCTTCGAGCAACAGCAGATCCATTTCTCTCGTGCACGCGCCTTCGCTGTTCAAGGAAGGGAAAGCGATGCCCTCGCGGCATTGGCAGTGGGGAGGAGTATCGGTGCTCGTCCTATTCCAGATCACCTACAACAGGCGTGGCACCTTCGGACGGCGGACGTCCTGTCGCTGCTTGGTCGCCATTCCAAGGCCATCCGAGCAGCGGTTCCCGGAGTTACAGGCGAAATGAGTAATCTTGGCTCAGACGCCTTCGCGGGACCGTTCGCCCGGTGGTCCGCGAAGGTTGCTGTGGCGAAGCTAGCGGACTTGGACGCAACGCGGACGAAGATCGCGGAACTTCTGGAGCGGGAACAGCGACTGGACCACATCGACAATGTGGAGGTCCTGAATTCAAAGGTCTGGCTGGATAGCAGGACAGGGAGAATGGATGACGAGGAGCGGACCAAGATGTGGACGCTGGTGAGCACTCTCCCAGCCGGGGCCACCCAAGAGCTCAGGTCCCTAGGAATGCTGGATCTCTAGTCCGAAACTCATCGCTCAGCCAGTGCGCCCCTTCCAGAAAGACTTCTTGGCCCAGCCGGAGCGGCTGGCTCCGGGATCTGACACCACCATCGTAACCGGCATCGGGGAGGTCTCGACACCCACGGTGATGAGCCGACGCACCGCCACCGAGGCCACCACATGCTCCACTACTTCTGGATCGAATTGGCTTCCCGCGCACTTCTTCAGTTCTGCGATGACCACTTCAAGCGGGAGCCGCTTCCGGTAGGGCCGGTCGGTGGTCATGGCATCGATGGTGTCGGCCACCAGGATGACCCGGGAGGCGAGCGGAATCTCGTGGCCTGAGAGCCCGTTCGGATAGCCCTTGCCGTCCCACCGCTCGTGGTGGTGGCGCACCGAGTCCTGGATGAACCCCCGGAACTTCGAGATGATGCCCACCAACTCCGCGCTCCGCGCGGAGTGGGTCTGCATCAGCGCCGTCTCGTCCGGAGTCAGGCGGTCTTCCTTCCGGAGCAGCGGCGCGAACTCCTCGTGGATCTTCCCGACGTCGTGCAGCAGCGCCGCGGTGTGGACCTGTTCCACGTCCCGGATCTGGAGCCCCATCTCGAGGGCAATAAGCCGGGAGAGCTGACTCACGCGCAGGGAGTGGCCTGAGGTGTACGGATCGCGGGCCTCGATGGCCTTGACCATGACCTGGAGCAGTTCCTGACCACTCTCCTGCAGCTGGTGGTATAGCCCATAGACGTGGCGAACCGCGACGATCGGGATCACGACCAGGACGAGACCGATCGAGCCGAGCTCCCAAGTGGCCTGGAACCAGGTGTAAAGCCAAGCGAGGAGTAGGGCGATAGCGCTCGCCCCAAGATCATAGCCAATCACCCCTCGTGTATTAAGACTCCACACGTCCCGGAAGGAACGTTCGGTAGTCAACGCGACGACTCCGCTAACAGCAACGGAGTTCAGAATGAAGTAGGTAGCAGCGTACGCGAAGAAGAGAAAGAAGTCCCTCTGGAGCGCCGTCGATTCTACGCTTCCCACCACCTGAAGGTAGGCAGGTGGTAGACCACCGCCGAGCAGGTGGTAGATCAACACCGCAAACATCACGGAGGCAGCCCGCTGGGAGCCGTTGAAGATCAGCTTCTCCGGGCGACTACCCAGCGCGAGCTGCCCCATGACAGACGAGCTGAGGGCGATAACTCCGGCCCAGAATCCGCCGAACAACAAACCCGCAGACATGTGCATCACGAATGAGGTTGAGCCGCGAGCGCCAACCTTGAGTTGCGTCGAGCTCTGCTCAACCAGGAATGCCATGAAGATGAAGCTGAGCAGCGGCCAAATGCCCGGCGATGGCTGGCGGTACTGGAATGCGTCGAATCCCAGCGCCAGGGCGATGAATGCAACGAGCGCGATGTACGCTGAAGTCTTGGTGACTGATCTCATGGAGTTGGAACAGCTCGGCGGGGGGATCGGGGCATCAGGCCCTAACTAGGCCCAGTCCTGGCCTTCGGCCAAGAACAGATTCGCCACGAACTTTACAGCGGCGGCAAGCCAAGTAATCTGCAACATGAGCGTCACCTCCCTTCGAGTATCTCAGAACTCGGGAAGTGGTCGGCCTCGCTATGGCCTACCAGACGCTCCGCTCTCTTGTCCGCTAGTCTCCGCTGTCCTTCTTGAAGACCCGGTCCCCCTGCCTCGCTTTGCTCCCTCCGCTCGGGTTGGTACGAATCGCCACCGCGGCTAGCGCGGCCGGCGCAATTCCGTCCATCGGTTGGTCGCGTCGAGCACCGCGAACACCGCGGCGCGCTCGGCGCTCTCCTTGATCTGCGCGCTGCCGGTCAGCACGAGCGAATCGCGCCCGCCCAACCCCTGCACCGCCACGAACACGAACTCCCGGTCGAAGGCGGGCACGATCTTGGCCCCCTCCAGCGCCACCGAGGAGTCGTCCAGCAACCGGTCGAGCACCGTGACCGTGGCCCGGGCCGCCGCCTCGACGCGGCTCCGCGGCGTGTCACTGCTCTCCTCCTCCGCCGTTTCCGTCCGCCCCAGGAAGCTCAGGCTGACGCTCAACGTGATTCTATGCGAGCGCTTGCCCGGCGCCACCGAGAGGTCCTCGAACAGGATGGCCCGGTGGAGCGCCTGGCTCCGCACCGCCTCCTTCTCGAGCGCCTCGATCGGCTTGACGTCGGCCGTCTGCGCGATGCTGATCTTGCGGTGGTCCACCCGGAGGCCGAGCTGCGCGAGGAGCGCCGACTCGATGTTACGCACCAGCTGCTTCGGCGCCAGCCCCGACTGCGCCAGGATGTGCACCTCGCTCACCTCGCCGAGGGGCGTGGTGACGACCCGCGCGGAGAGGATCCCCTCCAGCGTGGTCAGGAGATTTTCCGCCCGGCGCACGCCCCAGGGATCGGGCGCTTCCCCGCCGGCCCCACCACTCGGCGTGGTGCGCCCGGACTGGAAGCCGGCATCGGACTGCTTCGCGGAATTGAACGCCATCTCGGTGTCCTGTCGCTGAGTGCCTGTGGGGGCCTGGCCGCCCTCAGGCGGCCCCTTCGTTGGCCACGGCGTTCCGGCCCGTGGACTTTGCCTGGTACAGCGCGCGGTCGGCGGTGACGAGCAGGTCGCCCTCGACCGGGTTGTTCGGGTCGAACTCCGCCAGCCCGATGCTGACCGTCACCACGCCGACGTCATACCCCAGCCGGCGCCCGACCCCTTCGATGCCCGCCCGGAGCGCCTCGGCCACCCGGCGGGCGCCGTGCAGGTCGGTCCGGGTCAGGATGACGACGAACTCGTCGCCGCCGTAGCGGGCGGCCAGGTCCGAGGCGCGCACCGCGCTCCGGATTTCCGCCGCCACCGCCTTCAACACCTCGTTGCCGGCCTCGTGCCCGAACCGGTCGTTCAGCTGCTTGAAGCGGTCGAGGTCGATGAACATGACCGCGAACCCTTCCGCGCTGCGCTTGCTCCGTTCGACTTCGTGGCCCAGCCGGTCGCGCAGCACCCGGAAGGTGGCGAGCCCGGTGAGCAGGTCCACCGCCGCCTCGCGCGAGGCCTCCTCCGCCCGGCGCTCCTGGTACGGCGGGCACTGCCGCAGCGTGGCCCGGCCGAGCACCGCCGCCGAGGCGAATCGCGCGCAGGTGGTGAAGCCGCAGGCACCGCAGTCCCAGGGCCGCCCGTTGGGGCCCGGACCGATGGCGTCGAGCAGCGCCGCCACCGCCGTCGGATCAGACGCCAGCCGCCGGGGCCGGATGTCGAAGGTGGCGCCGACGCTGCTGGCCACCAGCCGTCCGTCCACCACCGGTTCGGGGCTCCGCGGCGGCTCCGCGCTCGCCAGGAGCGCACGCCGCCAGTAGAGCTGGTCCCGCGGACCGAGGAGCGGGTGGTCGAGACTCCCCTCGAAGGAGAGCAGGTCCACGAACCCCAGGTCCAGCCGGTCCACCGCCACCGCCTGCGCCAGCGCCGGCAGGTGCCGGAGCCCGCGGATGGTGCGGAAGCGGCGGCTCGCGTGCCGCGCCTCCTCGAGCATCGTGAGCGGAAGGCCGCCCGCGGCGCTCAGGTGGCGGCGCCGTTCCTCCGGAATCCGCGCGAAGAAATCGGGCTGCGCGAGCACCGACACGCCACGGAGCTGGAAGATCCGCTCCAGGTCCTCGAAGGTGACGGCGGCATCGAGCTCCGGCGTGTTCCGCGGAGCCGCGACGCCCGCGTACACGATCCGAAGCTCCTGCCCCTGTTGCGCACGCAGGTACCGCGCCTCTGCCACCGCCGGAATCGTGACCGGCGCCAGGTACGGCACCAGCTCGGGATAATCGATCCGCACCGTCTCGACCACCACCGGATCGGTGGACCGGATCAGGGTGCCCCAGCCCTTGTCACGCCAGAGACTCAGGTACTCCGCCGCCACCAATTCGTCTCCGATGACGCCGCGATGCACGGTGCGGAACCCGGCCGCGTAGCAGGCGTTGACCACCTGCTCCGGCGTGGCCGGATAGAAGTGCGCCGTCGCTTCCGGGCTCAGGATGAGAATGCCATCCCCCCGCGCCGCGACCGTCAGCGCCCTGCCAATCTCCCCGCTCGCGTGGATGGCCTGATGCGGGCACGCGGGCAGACACTCCCCGCACGAGATGCATGCCTCATCCACGATCTGGACCTGGCTGCCATCCACCGCGACCGCCTCAGTCGGGCAGACGCGGACGCAGGCCAGACAGGCCACGCAGGCTTCCGGATCGATCGAGAAGATCACGCGCCCGCCCACCCTCGGCGAGCACGCATCATCGTCAATATTGGCGCGGACCTGAGAACTGTCAAGAGGTGACACCCCGCAAATATCAAGAAAACAACCACTTAGCCGAGTCCGAACGCCTTGATTTTCCGGTACAGTGTCCGCTCCCCGATGCCCAGGACCTCCGCGGCCTTCCGGCGGTTCCCCCGGTACTCCTCGAGGGCCGCCTCGATAGCCCGCTTCTCCACCTCAGCCATTGTCATGCCAGACCGGTACAGGACGGCCCCGGCGTCCTCCCCGCCCGTTTCGGCCATCAGGTCGGCCACCGGCTGGCGATCCCCGAGGTCGATGATCTGGACCCGCTGGGGGCCGGAATCCATGCGCCGCCGAAGCTCCTCCACCTGGAGCCGTAAGTCCATGATATTCCTCAAGATAAACTCCAATTCCTGCCCCGAAACGTCCCGCCCCGGCTGGGGCAGGCGGGCTGGGAGGAGGGAGCCGGCCCCCTCGAGGACGTCGTGGGGGATGTCGCTGGCCCTGATTTCGGTGCCTGGGGCCAGGACCACCATGGATTCGACCAGGTTCCGGAGCTGCCGGACGTTCCCGGGCCAGGGTGCCGCAACAAGCCGCTCCAGCGCGTCAGGGGCGATCCCCCGGAACGGCCGGTCGTGAGCCTTGGCAAACTCCCGGATGAACCGCCGGAGCAGCAGGGGAATGTCCTCCCGCCGCTCCCGGAGCGGTGGCAGGTAGATGTTCAGCACGCTGAGCCGGTAGTAGAGATCGTCCCGGAATTCGCCGAGCTGCACGGCGTCGCGGAGGTTCCGGTTGGTGGCCGCCACGACGCGCACGTCCACCTTGATCGGCTGCGTGCCGCCGACGCGGAAGAAGGCGCGGTTCTCGAGCACGCGCAGCAGCTTGACCTGCGTGGACGCCGGGATGTCGCCGATCTCGTCTAGGAAGATCGTCCCCGTGTCGGCGAGTTCGAAGCGCCCGAGCCGGCGCTCGGCGGCTCCCGTGAACGCGCCCTTTTCGTGGCCGAAGAGTTCCGACTCCAGCAGCGTGTCGGGAATGGCGGCGCAGTCCACCGCGATGAACGGCTTGCCCATTCTCGGCGAGAGGTCGTGGATGGCGCGGGCCACGAGCTCCTTGCCGGTGCCCGACTCCCCCTGCACCAGCACCGTGCTCGACACCGGCGCCATCTGCTCGATCTTGACGAGCACCTCCTGCACTGCCGCGCTTTCGCCGCTGATGCCGGTGCGCTGCTGGAGGCGCCGGCGCTGCACCAGCCGGCCGGCGACGCTCACCACGTCGTCGGTGACGATCGGCTTGGTCATCACGGCGGTGGCGCCCAGGCGGCCCACCCGTTCCGCGCGCTCGGAATCCGTCGGCTCGATCAGGGCGAGCGTGGACACTTCGGCCTCGCGCGCCATCGCCACCAGCGCCACCGCCGGCGACTCGTGCACCGCGCCGGTCAGGATGAGGAGCTCGGGGCCCTCGCGCCGGAACACGGCGCGCACGTCGTCCATGGCGGAGACCATGGTGGTGGCGAAGCCGGCGGTCTCGAGCGCGGCGTTGAGGGGCACCGCCGTCTCGAGGTCGGCCATGGTGAGGAGAATCTGCGCCGCCATTGCTCTTCAGCCTTCCGCGACAGGATGGGACGTGTCCGTGCCCCGGACGAGATCCACGGCGTGCGCTACGATGCCGTCGAGCACCGTGAGTCCGTCGCGCACGCCGCCGGGACTGCCCGGCAGGTTCACGACGAGCGAGCGGCCCCGTACGCCAGCCAGGCCTCGCGAGAGCGCCGCGCGGGGGAACTGCGGGAGCACGCTCCCCCGGATCGCCTCGGCGATGCCGGGCGCCTCGCGTTCGAGGACGGCGCGGGTCGCCTCGGGGGTCACGTCCCGCGCGGTGAGCCCGGTGCCGCCGGTCGTGAGGATGCAGTCGGCGGCGTCGCCGTCGGTCCATTCCGCAATGGTACGGGCGATCGGCCCGGTGTCGTCGGATACCAGCGCCCGGCGCGTCACGTCATGCCCGCGCGCCGCCGCCCAGGCGGCGATGGCGTCGCCCGAGCCGTCGGCTCGCTCGCCGCGGCTGCAGGCGTCGGAGATGGTCAGGATGGCGATGCGCATGCGCGCGGCGGGGAAGCGGGGACGCGGGGAAGCGCCCCTACTTCGCCTTGCGGGCAGTGCCCGCAGTGTAGAACGGGCGGCTGACGACCTCGGCGGGGATCCGGGTGCCGCGCGAATCGACTTCGAACCGGGTGCCCGGCTTGGCGGCCGCCACCGGCAGGTAGGTGGTGCCGATTGGGATGCCGAGCGATGGGCTCATGGCCCCGCTCCGCACGATGTCCACCTGGACGCCGTCGCAGTACACCGGATAGCCGTGCCGGGGGATGCCACGGTCGAGCAGCTTGAACCCGACGAAGCGCCGGGTGACGCCGCGTCCCTTCTGGGCGCGGAGCGCGTCGCTCCCCGTGAACGGCGCTCCCTTGTCGAGCTTGACGATCCAGGCGAGACCCGCCTCAAGCGGCGTGGTGGTGTCGTCGATGTCGTTGCCATAAAGCGGGTAGGCCACCTCGAGCCGGAGCGAATCGCGCGCGCCGAGGCCGATGGGCTGGGCGCGGCCCGGGCCCTCGAGCGCCCGCCAGATCGTCTCGGTGTCGCGCGAGCGGCAATAGATCTCGAAGCCGTCCTCGCCGGTGTAGCCGGTGCGGCTCACGAAGCAGTCCGCCCCCGCCACCTTGCCGGTGGTGAACTTGTAGTAGCCGAGGTCCTTGAGCGGGATGTTGGAAACCGGTGCCAGCACCGCCTCGGCGGCCGGCCCCTGCAGCGCGAGGAGGCCCACATCGTCCGAGATGTTCTTCAGGCGGACGTTGGCGCTTCCCTTCTGACCCACGACGCATGCCCAGTCCTTGTCGATGTTCGCGGCGTTCACCACGAGCATCACCTTGTCCTCGAAGCGGTACACGGTGCAGTCGTCCACGAAGGTGCCTTCCGGGGTCAGCAGCGCGGAATACTGCACGTCGCCCGGCGCGAGCGCGCCGACGTCGTTGCAGCAGATCCGGTTGACGAAGGCGTTCCGGTCGGGGCCCGTCACCTCGAACTCCCCCATGTGGGAGACGTCGAAGATCCCGGCGCCGGTGCGGGTGGCCTTGTGCTCGGCCTGGATGCCGGTGGGGTACTGCACCGGCATTTCCCAGCCGGCGAAGGGCACCATCTTGGCGCCGAGGGCGACGTGGATGTCGTAGAGCGGGGTGCGCTTGAGCGGCGTGTCCATGATATGACCAGAGTTGAAGAATCGAGATTGCTTCGGCCGCGATGCGGCCTCGCAATGACAGAACCAGGTCGTGCCTGCCTTCCCTACCCCATCAGCATCGCCATCAGGGCCTTCTGCACGTGGAGCCGGTTCTCGGCCTCGTCCCACACCCGCGACTGCGGTCCTTCGAGCACCGCCTCCGTGACCTCCTCGCCGCGGTGCGCGGGGAGGCAGTGGAGGAAGATCGCCGCCGGATCGGCGCGCTTCATGAGCGCCTCGTTGACCAGGTACCCCTGGAAGGCTTGGGCCCGCTGGGCGGCCTCCGCCTCCTGGCCCATCGAGGCCCAGACGTCCGTGGTCACCACGTGCGCGCCGGCCGCCGCCTCATCGGGATCCTCGGTCATCATCACCTTCGTGAGCGCGGCGTTCCGCTTGAAGATGTCGCGGTCGGGCTCGTACCCCTCGGGGCAGGCCATCCGGAGCTCGAAGCCGAGGCTGCCGGCGGCGTTGATCCAGCTGTTGCACATGTTGTTGCCGTCGCCGATCCAAGCGACCGTCTTCCCCTGGAGCGTGCCGAACGCCTCGATGGTGGTCAGGAGGTCGGCGAGGATCTGACAGGGGTGCAGGAGGTCGGTGAGTCCGTTGATGACCGGGACGGTGGCGAACCGGGCCAGCTCCTCGACGTCGGCATGCGCGAAGGTGCGGATCATGATGCCGTCCACCATCCGCGAGAGTACCCGAGCGGTGTCGCGGATCGGCTCACCCCGGCCCAGCTGGATGTCCCGCGAGGAGAGGAAGAGGGCATGCCCGCCGAGCTGGAGCGCGCCGACCTCGAACGAGACCCTGGTCCGCGTCGAGCTCTTGGCGAAGATCATCGCCAGGGTCTTCCCCGTCAGCGGCCTCTCCCGGTAGGCGCCCGACTTCATCCGGCCTGCCAGATCGAGCAAGTCGTGGAGATCGGCAGCGCTGAAATCGGGGATGGCGAGGAAGTCACGCTTGGGCATGTGCCGATCGGTCTCGGGAGGGGAAAACGGCCAAATTGGCAGGAAGGAGTTTAGCCCGGCGGGGAGGGGTGGGGCAAGGCGTAGCGGGGCCAGCTCAGTTCCGGAGGTACTGCTCCAAACCGGCCGCCTTGACCAGGGGCAGGTAGCGGGGATCCTGCCGCAGGCAGTCGAGGTCGGGATTGGTGACGATCCAGCGGAGCCGCTTGGGCCGGATGCGGTAGAGGTCGTCCACAAGGTCCATGGCCTGTTTCGAGTCGCCGAGCTCGCAGAGTAGCGCCCCGATCCGGAGTTCGGCCACGTTGTAGCGCTCCCCCGGCGGCACGTTGGCCATGCTGAGCCTGGCGATCAGCGAATCGGCCGACTTCCGGAGCTCGGTGCGCCGGGCGCGCTCGTAGGCGACGGTGTCGCCGGCGGCGAGGGCGGCCTCGAACGGCGCGGCGGAGTTCCCCGAGGGGTCGGCGTGGCGCCGGAGCCGGGTGGCCTGGTCGCGCCACCCCAGCTTGTCGTAGGCGGCGATGAGTCGGGTCCGCGCCCCGGCGCTCTCGCGCAGCGCGATCGACCGTTGGAGCGCCGCCGCCGCCTCGGGGTAGCGCCGCGCCGCCATCAGGCCGGCAGCGAGACTGTTGAGCCGCTGTACGCTCGGGTCGAGGGTCACGGACAACTGAAAGTCCTCGAGCGCCCCCTTCAGGTCTCCCTCGAGCTCCTGCCGGTAGATCCCGCGGTCGCGGTACCCCTCCGCGTAGCCCGGGTCGAGGCTGACCATCCGCTCGATCGCCTCGCGGGCGCCCTCAAAGTCGTCCTCCAGGTAGAGCCGGTTGATGAGCACCATGTTCCAGGAGTTCAGGAGAGTACTGTCGAGCGACATGGCCAGCCGGTTCAGCGAGTCGGCTTGTGCCTGCACTTCGGCCGGCGTCAGCCCTGGCACGTCCCAGCCGCGGATGAAGGAGATGTTGAGGACGTACCCGATGCCGGCGATCGCCCCGGGATTCTGCGGGTCACGCGCAAGAACGCGCTCGAAGAGGACGCGGGCCGAGTCCACCCGGGCCGAATCGCCCTCGGCGCCGGCGATGCCCTGCAGCCAGGTGCGCCCTGCCCGGAGCAGCAGGTCGAGCACGACGGGATCCACCGTGGAGCGCGCGATGGCGTCCTGCCGGGCGCCCCCGCTCAGCTGCAACCGCAGCGAATCGGCGATCAGCGTCACGACCGCCGGGATCAGCCCGGCGTAATTGGTGTCGGGATACTCGAACTGCCCCGACCAGAGGAGCCGCCCGTCCGAGACCTGGACCAGCTCGGCGTTGATGGCGAGCGTCCCGCCGAACCGGGCCAGTGTCCCGGTGAGGACGGCCGTCGCGCGGAGCTTCCGGCCGAGTTCCACCGGTGAGGTGATGGCCGACTCCCGGCGCACCATGCTCATCGGCATGACCTCGAGCCCGGGCAGGCTCCGAAGGGCCGAGACGAGATAGTCGGGGATCCCGCTGCGGAGGTAGTCGGTCTCCGCGTCGCGGTTGGCCACCTCGAGGTCGGTGAGGGCCAGGCGCGGCGCCGAAGCACCCGGTTCGGGCCTCGTCCGCAGGTACACGGCCGCGGCGACCAGGGCGGCGCCCACCACCAGGAACGCGACCGCCAGCCTCGGACGAAGCCATGGCGTCCGCCGGTGCGCCACGGTCGGCACCGGGGTCGCCGCCAAGCCTGCCGCCCTCTTGAGCGCACCCGAGAACTCCGCCGCCGTCTGGAACCGATCGACGGGAGCCCGCGCCAGGGCGCGAGTGAGCGCCGCGTCCACCTCCGGCGGGACGGTGTCCCGAAGGCGGCGGACGGAGGGGACCGGATCGACCATCCGCTTCGAGATGATGGCCTGTGCGGTGCGCCCGGTGAACGGCGGCTCGCCCGCGAGCATCTCGTACAGCACGCAACCGGCGCTGTAGATGTCGCTCCGGGCGTCGACGTCCCGCTCGGCCAAGGCCTGTTCCGGGCTCATGTACGCTGGGGTGCCGATGGCGCGACCGGCCTCGGTCAGGGCCGTGGCATCGCCCGCGCCGGCGGCCCGGGCGATGCCGAAGTCCGCCACGAGGGCGTGCCCGCCGCTCAGCAGGATGTTCTCGGGCTTGATGTCGCGGTGGACGATTCCCTGCGCGTGCGCCGCGTCGAGCGCGCCCAGCACCTCGCGCGCGAGGCCGAGGGCGTCGTCCAGCGGGAGCTGGCCTTCCCGGGCGAGGCGGTCCCGCAGCGACTCGCCCTCGACGAAGGGCATCACGAAGTAGAGCACCTCGCGATTGTCCAGCGTCACGCTGCCGCTGTCGTGCACGGGCAGGATATGCGGATGCTGCAGCCCGGCCGCGACGGTGATTTCGCGCAGGAAGCGCTCGCCGCCGATGGCGGCCGCCACCTCCGGCTGGAGCACCTTGATGGCGACGCGGCGCCCGTGCTTCAGGTCGTCGGCGAGGTACACGATGGCCATGCCCCCGCGCCCGAGCTCGCGCACGAGGCGGTACTGGCCGGCCAGGGGGTCGTGGAGGGCGGTGAGGAGGTCCATGGGCTCAGGGGGCAATCTACGCCACCTGAAACATCAGTCCAGAGGTGATCTACAGGATATACCGCCGGAGGTCGTCGTCGGTGACGATGGCCATGAGCCGGTCCCGCACCCGGGCGCCATCGAAGACGAAGCGCTTTTCGGCGGTCTCGGGGAGGTCGAAGAGCAGGTCTTCCATCAATGTGGCCATGACGGTGTGCAGGCGCCGCGCGCCGATGTTCTCCATCCGGCCGTTCGCCAGCGCCGCGATCCGCGCCACCTCGGCGATGCCGTCCGCGGTGAACTCGAGCGTGGCCGCTTCGGCCGCCACCAGCGCCTGGTACTGCTTGACGATGGCGTTCTCCGGCTCGGTCATGATCCGGACGAAGTCGGCCTCGGTCAGTGGCGTCAGCTCGACCCGGATCGGGAAGCGGCCCTGGAGCTCGGGGATCAGGTCGGACGGCTTTGAGACGTGGAACGCACCGGCCGCGATGAACAGGATATGGTCGGTCCGGACGTAGCCGTAGCGGGTCTGCACGGTCGACCCCTCGACGATCGGCAGGAGGTCCCGCTGGACGCCCTCCCGGCTCACGTCGGGGCCGCTCTGTGAGCGCTCGCCGGCGATCTTGTCGATTTCGTCGATGAAGAGGATGCCGTGGTTCTCGGTGCGGTCGAGCGCCTCGTTCACCACGTCGTCCATGTCCACCAGCTTCTTCAGTTCCTCGTCGATCAGGATGCGCCGGGCGTCGGGGACCCGGACGGTCCGCCGCTTCTTCTTCTTCGGCATCATGTCCTGCAGCATCTCGACGAAGTTGATCTCCGGCCCCTCCATCCCGGGCGGCTGCTGGAGCAGGTCGAGCATCGGGTAGTTCTGCGGCGAGATCTCGATGTCCACGTCCCGGTCGTCGAGCTTCCCGTCGAGCAGCAGCTGGCGCAGCTTTTCGCGGGAACGCTGGCGGCTGGCGTCGGCGTCCACCGGTTCCGGCTGCGCGCCGCCCGAGGGCCCCACCACGAACACCTTCTCCGAGCCGGTCGCATCCGGCTTCGGCGGCGGCGGGGGCAGGAGGATGTCGAGGAGCCGCTCGTCGGCCCGCTGTTCCGCCTGCGGCCACACCTCGTCCTCGCGCTCGGTCCGCACCATCGAAATGGCGGCGTCCACCAGCTCACGCACCATCGACTCCGCGTCGCGGCCGACGTACCCGACCTCGGTGAACTTGGACGCTTCCACTTTCACGAACGGCGCGCCCGCCAGACGGGCCAGCCGCCGCGCGACTTCCGTCTTTCCGACGCCAGTCGGGCCGATCATGATGATGTTGTAGGGGGTGATCTCGTCCCGGATGCCGTCCGGCGCCTGGCTCCGGCGCCAGCGGTTCCGGATGGCGATGGCGACCGCCTTCTTGGCCGCGTCCTGGCCGACGATGAACCGGTTCAGTGCCTCCACGATCTTCCGTGGAGGCAGCTCCTCCAGCCAGGGCGGCGGCGGCTCGCCCGGGGCGGCCCCGTTCGTCGGGTCGGCGACGGGTGTGGTCACGAGCCGCCCAGCTCCAGCACGGTGATGTGGTCGTTGGTGAAGACGCAGATTTCGGCGGCGATGCGGAGCGAGCGCTCCACCGTGTCGCGCGCGCTCAGGGACGGATCAGGGAGGAGCGCCCGCGCGGCGGCCAGCGCATAGTTGCCGCCGGAGCCGACCGCCAGGACGCCGTCGTCGGGTTCGATGAGCTCGCCGCTGCCGCTCAGCAGGAAGCTGTGCTCGAGATCGGCCACCACGAGCAGCGCCTCGAGGCGGCGGAGCACGCGGTCGCTCCGCCAGTCCTTGGCCAGCTCCACGGCGGCACGCGGCAGGTTGCCGGGGTGCCGCTCGAGCTTTTCCTCGAACTTTTCGTACAGCGTCAGGGCGTCGGCCACCGAGCCCGCGAAGCCGGCCAGGATCTTCCCGCCCTTCAAGGTGCGGACCTTGGTGGCCCGTCCCTTCATGACCGTGTCGCCGACGCTCACTTGCCCGTCGCCGCCGAGGGCCACGCGACCGCCCTTCCGGACGGTGAGGATGGTGGTGCCATGGAACGTCGTCATGCTCACGCTCGCGGGTGCGCCTGCTGGTAGACCTTCTTCAGTCGCTCCACGCTGGTGTGGGTGTACACCTGCGTGGTGCTGAGGGACGCGTGGCCGAGCATCTCCTGCACCGCCCGCAGGTCCGCCCCTGCGTCGAGGAGGTGCGTCGCGAAGCTGTGCCGCAGGGAGTGGGTGCGCAAACCGTCCACCCCGATGCTGTCGAACGCCCGGTGCACCACCCGCTGGATGCTGCGGGCCGCCAGCCGCCGCCCGCGCGTGCTGACGAACAGCGCCCGCCGGTCCGCCACCGTGGGAGACGGCAGCGCCTCGCGGACGGGAAGATAGCGCCGGAGCGCCCGGACCGCCCGACCGCCGACCGGGATGATCCGCTCCTTCCGCCCCTTGCCGCGGACCTTCACCTGGTCCGAGAGGAGGTCCACCGCGCCGAGCTCAAGCCCCTGCAGCTCGGAGAGCCGCATCCCGGTCGAGTAGAAGAGCTCGAGGATCGCCAGGTCCCGCAGCGGCGCAAAGTCGTCGCCGGCAGCGCGGGTCTCCAGGGCGGCGAAGAGCTCGTCCACCTGGCCCCGTTCCAGGTGCCCGGGCAGCCGCTTGGGGAGGCGCGGCACCCGCGCCGCGCGCGATACCGCCGCGTTCACGCCGTGGTGGGTCTGCAGGTAGCGGTAGAAACTGCGCACCGCCGAGAGGGCCCGCGCCGCGGTGCGCTTCGAAAGTCCGCGCCGCTGCAGGTCGCCCAGGAATCCTCGGAAGCCGAGCCGGTCCACGGCGGCCCAGTCGCCGGCGCGGCCGTAGTGACGTCCGCAGAACTTCTCGAACGCCGCCAGGTCGCGCGCGTAGGCCGAGACGGTGTGCGGCGAGTGCTGGGTCTCTTTCTCGAGATGGAGGAGGTAATCCCGGATTAGCGGGTCAGCGGGGACGCGGGGAAGCGGGGAAGTCACAGCGTCTTCCGCCAGCGTGTCATCGCCTCCAGCGCCCGCTCCGCCTGCTTCGCCTTCCGGTCCTGCTTCTTCACCTTTCCCGGCAACGGATCCACCAGCCCGAAATTCGCGTTCATCGGCTGGAAGTGCGCCGGATCGGCCTCGGCGAGATAGCGGTACAGCCCGCCGAGCATCGTGGTGGGCGGCGGCACCGCGGCAGGCTTGCCCTCGAGCCGCCGCGCCAGGTTGATGCCCGCCAGGAGTCCGGTGCCCAGCGACTCGGTATAGCCCTCCACACCGGTCAACTGACCGGCGAAGAAGAGCCGGTCGTTGTCGCGCGCGGTGAGCCCGGTACCGAGGCAGGCCGGGCTGTTGAGATAGCTGTTGCGATGGATGCTGCCGAACCGGAGGAACTCCGCCTCCGCCAGGCCGGGGATCGTGGCGAACACCCGCCGCTGCTCGGGGATGCGAAGCCGCGTCTGGAAGCCGACCAGGTTCCACATCTGCCCCGCCCGGTCCTCCTGGCGCAGCTGGACCACGGCGTACGGCTCGCGGCCGGTGCGCGGGTCGGCCAGCCCCACCGGCTTCATCGGGCCGAAGCGAAGGGTCTCCCGCCCGCGGCGCGCCGCTTCCTCGACCGGCATGCACCCCTCGAAGTAGGGCACCTGGTCGAACTCGTGGGCGGTGAACTGGTCGGCGGCGAGGAGCGCGTCGATGAACGCCTCGTATTCGTCGCGGGACATCGGGGCGTTCAGGTAGTCGTCCCCCTCGCCCTTCCCGTAGCGGGAGAGGGCGTAGAGCCGCTCCCGGTCGAGCGATTCCGCCGAGACGATCGGGGCGATCGCGTCGTAGAAGGCCAGCGCGGCCGACCCGAGCCGCGCGGCGATGGCCCCCGCCAGCCGTTCCGACGTGAGGGGCCCGGTGGCCACGATCCCCGTCTCGGGGAGCGCGGCGGCCTCTTCCCGCACGACCGTGATGTTGGGGTGTCCGCTGATGCGCTCCTGCACCGCGGCGGCGAAGACCTCGCGGTCCACGGCGAGGGCGCTCCCGCCCGGCACGCGCGCGGCGTCGGCGCACTCGAGCAGCATGCTGCCCAGGAGGCGGAGCTCCGCCTTGAGCAGGCCGTGCGCGTTGACGAGTTCGACGCTCTTGAAGGTGTTGCTGCAGACGAGTTCGGCGAGCCGGTCGGTCTGGTGGGCGGCGGTGCGGACCACCGGACGCATTTCGACGAGGGTGACCGCGACGCCGCGCTCGGCGAGGGCCCAGGCCGCTTCCGAGCCGGCCAGCCCCCCGCCGAGGACGGTCACGGTCATTTTGACGCCGCCTTCTTCGCGGTGCGGCGGCCGCCCTTCTTGCGGGGACCCGCGGCGCGCCGGGCGGCCAGCAACTCGATGGCCTCCGGCGCGGTGAGGGCCGCCGGATCGCTGCCGCGCGGCAGGGAGGCGCTGACGTCGCCGTGCTTCACGTAGGGGCCGTACTGGCCCTCGTAGAGGCCGATCGGCTGCTCGTCGTCGGGGTGCCGGCCGACGATCCGGAGCGGCTCCGGCGCGGCGCGGCGGCCACGGGCCTGCTTCGGCTGCGCGAGGAGCTCGAGCGCGCGCGCCAGCGTGATGGTGAGGACGTTGTCCTCGCCCTTGATGGAGCGGTACTCCTTCCCGTCCTTGCCCAGGTCGTGCACGACGTACGGGCCGAACCGACCCAGCCCGGCGTGCACCGACCGGCCCGACGCCGGGTGCGCGCCGAGCAACCGGGGCAGCGCGAGCAACCCCAGGGCCTGCGGCAGCGTCACCGTGTCCGGCGTGACTCCCTTCGGGAGGCTGGCGCGCTTCGGCTTCGGCTGACCGTCGACCACCTCGCCCAGCTGGAGGTAGGGGCCGTACTGGCCGGTCAGGACGAAGATCTTCTCGCCCGTCTCGGGATGGACGCCGAGCGAGTCGGGACCCTCGGCCTTCTGGCGGAGGATCTCCTCGACCTGCGCCTGGTCGAGGTCGGCCGGCGCGACGTCCTTCGGCAGCGACGCGCGGAGCTCGTGCCCCTTGGGGCCGGTTTCCACGTACGGGCCGAACTTGCCGATCTTGACCTTGGCGTCGAGCCCGTCGAGGAGGAGGGTCCGCGCCGCGGTCGGGTCGATCTGCTTCTCGTGCAGCTGCACCTGCTGCCGCAGCCCCTCGGGGCCGAGGTAGAACTGCCGGAGATAGGGCAGCCACTCGGCCTTCCCCTCGGAGATTTCGTCGAGCTTGTCTTCCATGCCCGCGGTGAACTTCTCGTCCACCAGGTGCGGGAAGTGCTCCTCGAGGATGGCGGTGACGGCGAACGCGGTGAAGGTCGGCACCAGCGCCTGTCCCTGCCGGAGGGCGTACCCCCGCTCGAGGATGGTGCCGATGATCGACGCGTACGTGCTCGGCCGTCCGACGCCGTCCGCCTCCAGCGCCTTGACGAGCGTGGCCTCGGTGTATCGCGCGGGCGGTTGCGTCTCGTGGCGGACCGGCTTCACCGACTCACACTTCGGCGTGTCCCCCGCCTCGAGGTGGGGCAGGATGACTTCGCGATCCTCGAGCGCCGCCTCGGGATCGTCGCTCCCCTCCACGTAGGCCCGCAGGAAACCGGGGAAATCGATCCGTTTGCCGGCGGCGCGGAAGGTGGCGTCGCCGACCTCCAGCATGACCGACATCGAGGTCTGGCGGGCGTCGGCCATCTGGGAGGCCATGGTCCGCTTCCAGATGAGCTCGTAGAGCGCCAGGTCGCGCCCGTCGAGGCCGGTGGCCTTCGGGTGCCGGAAGGAGGCGCCCGCCGGGCGGATCGCCTCGTGGGCCTCCTGGGCGTTCGCGCTCTTGTTGGCGTAGCGCCGCGGCGCGTCGGGGAGGTAGTCGGTGCCGTACAGCTCGGTCACCGCGGTCCGGGCGGCCGTGATGGCCTGCTCGGACAGGTTGACCGAGTCGGTCCGCATGTAGGTGATGAAGCCGCGCTCGTACAGCCCCTGGGCGGCGCGCATCGCGTCGCGGGCGCTGAGCCGGAGCTTGCGGTTGGCTTCCTGCTGCAGCGTCGAGGTGGTGAACGGCGGGGCCGGCCGCCGGATGCCGGGCTTCTCCTCGGTGGTGGAGACGACCCACGACCCGTCGGCCACGCGCCCGGCGAGCGCCGTCGCCTCGGGCTCGCCCAGGACCACCACGTCGCGCCCGGCGAGCAGGCGCCCCGTCCGCTCGTCGAAGTCCTTGCCGGTGGCGAGCTTCTTCCCCTTGAGCTGCACCAGCTCCGCCTCGAACGCCTGACCGTCGTGGCGGAGCGCGGCGAGCAAATCCCAGTACGCCGCGGAGCGGAAGGCGCGCCGCTCCCGCTCGCGCACCACGAGCAGCCGCATGGCCACCGACTGCACCCGCCCGGCGGAGAGCCCGAACGCGATCTTCTTCCAGAGCAGCGGCGACAGGGTGTAACCCACGAGCCGGTCGAGGATGCGTCGGGTTTCCTGCGCGCGCACCAGCCGATCGTCGATGTCCCGCGGGTTGGCGAGCGCCTCGGCGATGGCCTCCCGCGTGATTTCGTGGAACACCATGCGGCGCACCGGCACGTCCGGCTCGAGCAACTGGAGCAGGTGCCAGGAGATGCTCTCCCCTTCCCGGTCCTCGTCGGTGGCCAGGAGGAGCTGGTCCACGTCCTTCACCGCCGCCTTCAGGTCGCGGACCACCGTCCGCTTGTCCGGCGACACGACGTAGAGCGGTTCGAAGTCGTTGTCCACGTTCACGCCGAGCCGCGCCCACTCCTGGTCCTTGTACTTGGCGGGAATCGACTTCGCGTCGCCGGGCAGGTCGCGCACGTGGCCCATGGACGCCTCGACGCGAAAGCCGGCGGGGAGGAAGCCCCGAATGGTCCGCGCCTTGGTCGGCGACTCGACGATGACCAGCGTCGTGCCCGCACCGGCCCGTTTCGGACCGGCCTTGGGCTTCGGCGCCTTGGCCCTGGGCGCCTTGGCGGCAGGCGTGGCGATGGCCGCCGGCCTGGGCGTCGGCTTGGTCTTGGCCGTGGCCTTGACCTTGGCTGGCGTCTTCGGCTTCGGCTTCGGCTTCAACTTCGAGGCGGGCGACGCCTTCCCCGCCGCCTTGGGCGGCGCGGACTTCGGCTTCGCGGACTTCTTCGACTTGGAACTCGCCATAGGCCTCGATATCGAACAGACGGTTTGGCCCCACCGACCCCGAAAATCGCTAGCAACTAAGGACGGGCGTGACCGAATGGCAAGGCGGGAGGGGCAAATCCACCGCGGACCGCAGGCTCAGGCGGACTCGCCGCGGCGGATCTGCTCGACGATTTCCGCCACGGCGACGGCGGGATCGTCGCCGTGATTGTCGACCGTGAAATCGGCCTGCGCGTAGTGGTCTTCGCGCTCGTGAAGGAGGGAGGTGATCCGGGCGAGCCCCTCGCCGCCGGCTAGGAGCGGCCGCTCCGTCCCTTCCAGGGCCCGCGCGAGCGCCGTCGCCGCAGGCACCTTCAGGTAGACGATCCACCGCCGCGCCTTCCCGGTCTCGAGGTTTCCCGGTTGCGCCGCCCAGCCTCCCCCGGGCGCCAGGACGGAGGCTGGGCCGGCCAGCAGGTCGGCCATCGCCTCGCGCTCCAGCTCGCGGAACCGGGCCTCGCCGAATTCGCCGAAGATCCGACCCACCGGCATCCCCATCCGGCGTACGATCACGCCGTCGACGTCCACGAAGGGAAGGCCGAGCGCCTCGGCCACCAGCGGGCCCACCGTGCTCTTCCCGCTGCCCGGCAGTCCGACGAGGACGACGTGCCGGTCCATCACGCCCCCGCGCGCCGTGCGCGGAGCGCCGCGACGTACCCCTCCACGTTGCGGCGCAGCTCACCGAGCGAGTCGCCGCCGAACTTCTCGAGCATCGCGTCCGCCAGGACGATCGCCACCATCGCCTCCGCGATGACGCCCATCGCCGGCACGGCGGTCACGTCGGAGCGTTCGCTCTGCGCGGCCGCGGCCTGCCCGGTGCCGAGGTCCACCGTCGCGAGCGGGGTCATCAGGGTGCTGATCGGCTTCATCGCCACGCGCACCACGAGCGGCTCGCCGGTGGACATGCCCCCCTCGAGGCCGCCGGCGTGGTTGGTCAGCCGGTCGTAGCCGATGCGGACGCTCGCGCCGCGCACCGGCTCGGGAAGTATCGGGTCGTGCACCGCGGAGCCGGGCCGGCGCGCCGCCTCGAAACCGAGCCCGATCTCGACCCCCTTCACCGCGGGGATCGACATCAGGAGCGAGGCGAGCCGGCCGTCGAGCTTTCGGTCCCAGCTGACGTGGCTGCCGAGCCCAGGCACCAGCCCCTCGGCGACGACCTCCACTTCCCCGCCCAGCGTGTCCCCGGCCGCCTTCGCCTCGTCGATCCGGCCGCGCATTGCCCGCTCGGCGTGCGGATCGAGGACGCGGAGGGGGGAGCGGTCGGCGGCGTCGTTGAGCGGCGACGGGAGCGCAGCGGGCGGCTCCGCCCGGACTCCACCGAGGGACACCACGTGGCTCCCGATCCCGACCCCGAACTCCTCGAGGAGGCGGCGGGCGAGCGCCCCCGCGGCCACGCGGGCAGCCGTCTCGCGCGCGCTGGCGCGCTCGAGGATGTCGCGGGCGTCGTCGCGGTCGTACTTCAGGACGCCGACGAGGTCGGCGTGCCCGGGCCTCGGGCGGGTCACCTGGCGGCGGCGGTGCTCCCCCGGGGTGCCCTCGGGGTCCATGACGTCCTTCCAGTTGGCCCAGTCGCGGTTGGCGATCCGCATGGCCACGGGCGAGCCGAGTGTCTCCCCGCTCCGGACGCCTCCCATCCACTCGATCCGGTCCTGCTCGATCTGCATTCGCGCGCCGCGCCCGTACCCCTGCATCCGGCGGGCGAGCTGGGCGTCCACGAACGCCGCGGTGACCGGCAGCCCCGCCGGCAGCCCCTCGACGATGGCCACGAGGGCCGGGCCGTGTGATTCGCCCGCAGTGGTGAACCGAAAATGCACGAGGAACCTCGGGGTCCGGCCGGTTCACGCGCGGCCGGGAGAAACGCATGAGCCCGACACGGGTCGGGCTCACGGGTGGTGGATGGAGGCGCGGGGGTGCCGCGCGGCGGTCCGCCTAGAAGTTGTCGTCCAGGATGCGCGGGGTCACCAGGATGATCAGGTCCTTGCGCGTTTCCCGGTTGCTCGAGAAGGAAAAGAGCGGGCCGAGGAGCGGCAGGCGCGAGAGCATCGGGATGCCCGAGCGAGTCTTGAGCACTTCGGTGACCGTCAGCCCGCCGATGACGGCGGTCTGGCCGTCCGCCACGAGCAGCTGGTTGTCGGCCTGCTGCGTCTCCACGATGAAGCCGAGCTCGCGATCGGCCACGGGCCGGACGGCGGACCGTTCGGTGTGCAGCTTCATGGCGATGTGCCGGTCATCGGTGACGTGCGGCGTGACGACGAGCTTGATGCCGGTCTGCTTGAACTGCACCGTGGACTGCGCGGCCACCGTGCCCGAGCCGTAGTCGATGACGCGGACCGGCGTCTCTTCGCCGACCAGGATGTTGGCCTCGCGGTTGTCCATCGTGTTGATGGTCGGCTCGGCCTGGATGTCGGCCAGTTCCGTCTGCTCGAGCGCGCTGAGGAAGACGGTGAAGTCGAAGTTGCCGATGGCGGTGGACCAGACGAGGTCCAGGGCCGGCTGCGAGATGCTCGCCTCGGGGTTGCCGACCGCGGCGAGCGAGTTGCCGCCGAGCCCGACGACCGTGGTGCCGGGGTCGTAGCTGTCGCCCGGGTTAGCTGGGTCGGGCCGCTGCACGACGCTGTTGTAGAAGGTCGACTGGCTGCCCAGGTCGTACTTCAGGCCCAGCTCTTCGAGGCTGGTGCGGTTGACGAAGATGATCTTGGCCTGGATGGCCACCTGCGGCGTCCGGATGTCGAGCCCGCGGGTGAAGGCCGCGATGTTCTGGATCCGGCTCCGCGTGTCGGTGATGATCAGCGAGTTGGACGCGGTGTCCGGGAAGACCTTGCCGCGGCCCTTGGTCAGGATGCCGTCGAGGTTCTTCGACATCTCCTTGGCGCGAGCGTAGTTCATCCGCACCACGATCGTCTCGAGCGGCTCGAGGGAATCGAGCGCCGACAGCGCGACCGGGGAATCCACCCGGATGATGCCGCCGGGGAGTTCGGTGGC
Organism: Gemmatimonadota bacterium; assembly: GCA_022710485.1. Taxonomy (GTDB): domain Bacteria; phylum Gemmatimonadota; class Gemmatimonadetes; order Gemmatimonadales; family GWC2-71-9; genus SPDF01. The sequence goes on from JAKLGU010000005.1 coordinate 58,150, forward strand.
GGAGAGGCCCTGCGTGGCCAAGACGGCGTAGAACGCCTCCGTCCACGGCTGGTTCTTGATCTCGGCCGACACCTCGCCCTTGATGTCGCGGCCGAGGATGATCGAGCGCCCGCTGAAGGCGGCGAACCCGGCCACCACGTCGGCGATCGACGCATTGTCCCAGGTCACGGTGATGCGGGGCTCGTCGCCCGGCGCCGCCGCCTTGTAGGAGGCGGTGGTCACCTCGGGGGCCCCGCCGGGGCGCGCGGAGGCCGGGCGGGCGGCGGGCGCGGAGAACTCGCCCGGCGCGGCGCTGGACCACGCGAGGAAGGGCCGCTCGGCGCCGAAGGAGATGCGGATCTCGCCGGCGCTCTGGTCGATCGTGTAGTCCTTGACCGCGTCGAGCTCGACGACCACCCGCACCACCTGCGCGGAATACTGGCCGGTCCGGACGTTCAGGACGCCGCCCCGGTTCACGCCGTCGTACAGCCCGAGCGCGCGGCTGTCGAGCGTGGTGCCGGTGAGGTCGAGGACCAGGCGGGCCGGATCCTTGAGGATGAAGTCCTTGAGCTGGACCGCCCCGGAGATGGCGATGACCACCTCGGCGCGACCTGGCGCGGAGACGACACTGACGCCGGTGACAGACCCGGGGTCGGAGACGTCGGCTCGGGCGGGCGCAGCCAGCCCCATGAGCGCGACGGCAAGGGCACAGGTGAGTACTCGGGTCATGGCGTCTCTTCCTCCCGCTTGGTCAGCGACAGTGTTTCCTGCCGCTCGAAGCCGAAATCCTCGACAATGAAGACCACATCCTTCTGGCGGATCTGCGCCACCTTCAGGCGCCCCAGCTGATCGCCGACCCGCAACTTGAACCGGCGGTCGTTGGTACGGTCGCGCAGGAGCGCGACGCTGTTGCTGTTGTAGCCCAGGTCCTGGTAGATGCCGACCAGCTGCAGGTCGGGCAGCTCCGGGCCGGCGCTCGCCAGGTCGAGCAGCGACTCGAACGGGTCCCGGCTCCCGCCGGTGTAGGCGAACGTCTCGCGCCGGGCGAGCGAGCCGGTGACCGACGCGCTGTCCGTGCGCGCCGCCGCGATGCGGGCGGCCTCGGCCGAGTCGGCCGCGGCAGTCTGGGCGTCCACCGCCGGAGCGGGCGCCGCCTCGGGGGCGGCGGGGGGCGGCGCCTCGGCGTCGCCGCCGCAGGCGGCCAGCGCGAGCGCCAGGCAAAGCGTGAGCCCGATACGATCAGGTGCCACTGTTCGCTCCTTCCGGCTCGGCGGACTTCACGAAGGTCCGGATCTGGAACTTGGCTTCGAGGAGCGCGCCCGTCGTGTCGCCCATCACCTTGGCGGAGTTGGACGCGGCCGGCGCCATGCTGACGCCCTGCGGCACGATGATCCGCGGCAGGGAGGCGATGTCCGCGAGGAACTCGCCGATCTCGTCGTAGTGCCCGAGCACCGACATGTTGTAGGTGTAGGTGTTGAACGGGGCCGGGCCGGCCACCTCGGGCAGCGGCACCACCTGGGACAGGTTCACGCCGCGGATCTTCGCGCGGGTGGAGATGGCGTCGAGGAGGTTCGGCACCTCGTTCATCTCGGGCACCATCTGCCGGAGCAGCGCCAGGCTGGCGCGGTGGCTGTCGAGTTCCTTGCGGAGGTCCTCGGCCGTGCCCTTGGCGAGCTCGCGCTTGGCGCTGTCGGTCTGGGCCTGGACGGCCGTGAGGGTGTCCTGCAGCGCCACCACGTGGGCCTTGCGGGCCTGCACGCCCTCGAGTCCGAGGAGGTCGATGCCGGACCCGGAGTAGAGCATGTACCCGACCAGGCCGGTCATGACGATGGCCAGCACGGGCACCCTGTTCGCGTCGTTGATGAGAGCCATGGCGCGGTTACCTCACGGACTGGCTGAGGGGCACGGTCCGGATGTAGGCGGAGTCCGCCTTGCTGAACGCGGCCCGGATCGAGAACGCCGTCACGGGGCGCTCATCCTGCACGACCGTCTGCGCCGAGATCGGCTGGACGTCCGAGATCCAGGGGGACGCCTCGAGCTGGCGGAGGAACCGGGTGAAAGCCTGCACGTCCACCGTCCGGCCGTTGATCTGGAGCCGCATGACCGGGGCGACGGTGTCCACCGGCATGGTGTCGCCGGGCGAGCCGGGCGCGGCCGGCGCCGGGGCGGGGCTCGAGGCCCCGAGGTCCACCAGCCAGGTGTAGGGCGGCAGGGCGCGGGTGACCTCGTCCATGACGTGGGGCCACACGTACCGCTCGCCGTCCACCGCCTGGAGCACCTGGATCTGGGCCACGAGCGAGTCGCGGATCAGCTCGACCTTGCGCTTCTGGGCCACGAAATTCCGGAAGCGCTGGTTTTCCTGGCGCGCCTGCTCCAGTTGCGGTTCGAGCGCGCGGAGTTCGCTGCCGGTGCTGAACCACGACCAGCCGAGCCATGCCACGGCGAGCAGCACGACGGCGGCCGCGACCAGCGGCAGGGGATCCCGCATCCGTTCACGGAGCCCCGACAGTTGCGCCTGCAGCCCGGCGAACGGAGATCCGCCGCGCGCGCGCTTCTGGCCGGGACGAAGGTTGATTTCAATCATGAGGCGTCGGTCCGGGTCTCGGGGCTCACGCCGCGGTCCTGAGGGCCAGGCCCACGGGCAGCATCAGCAACGGGGCGACCTCGTCCAGCGACATCGTGTCGAACACGCCGTCGGCCACCTGCAGGCGCTCGAGCGGGTTGGCGGTCTGCACCGGCAGGCGGAGACGGTCGGCCAGGATCCGGTTGAGCCCGGGAATCCGCGACCCGCCGCCGGAGGTGAAGATCCGGGCCAGCCCGCTCGCCGAGCGGCTGGACGACTGGAGGAACGCCGCCGCGCGCTCGATGCCCACGGCCAGTTCCTCGCCGCGCGAGGCCAGCAGCGGCTCGAGGGCGTCATTGCGCTCGAAGCCGCGGAGCAGCTGGTCGGCCTCGTCGGCGGACATGTTGCGCTCCCGCTGGAGGTCCTCGCGGAACCGGCGGGTGCCGATCATGATGTCGCGCGTGAGGACGGGGATGCCGTCGTCGAGGATGTTCACGTTGGTCATTTCGTGCCCGATGTTCACCAGGCCGACCACGCCGCGCATCGCGTCCGGGTAGTTCAGCTCGAAGGCGTTGTGCAGCGCAAAGGCGTCCACGTCGATGACGGCGGCTTCCAGCCCGACGTCCGACAGGAGGGTCTGCTTCGTCTCGACCAGCTCCCGCTTGGCCGCCACCAGGAGCACCGCCATCTGGAGGCCTTCGCCCTCGGGATCGAGGATCTGGAAATCGAGCTCGACGTTGTCCATGTCGAAGGGGACGTGCTGCTCGGCCTCCCAGCGGATCTGCTCGCGGGCCTCGCCCTCCTTCATCCGGTCCATCGAGATCTTCTTGATGATCACGTCGCGCCCGCCCACGGCGGTCACGACCTTCTTGGCCTTGATGCCGGCGGTGGACAGCAGGCCCCGCACGGCGTCGGCCACGATGCCGGGGTCCATGACCTCACCCTCGACGATGGCCCCGTCCACCACGGACGTGAAGGCCACCTTCGTGAGCACCGGCTCGCCCGAGCCATGATCGATGACGACGAGCTTGATGAGCCCGCTGCCGATGTCCAGGGCGACCGTGGTCCGTTTCCGACCAAAAAGAGCCATAGGTGCCTGATGAGGTAAAAGGGGAGTGAGGTAGGCTACGCTACCATCCAGCCCAAAATTTGTCAAGCTAGTAACTTGCTTGAGGTCGCACCTAACAAGCTGTTGTTCAATGAGAACTTATGCGATCTGGCATCGACTCAAACAGCCCACCGAACCACCCTTCCCGACCGCCTCGGCCCTCGGCGGTGACCCCCAAATCTGGTTCCGGAAAGGAGTTGCCCACGCCCCTCTCGGGCAACCGATGTGCCAAAACCTTCATCCCAGCCCTAAACCATTAAATGGCAATATCTTAGATATGTGACCCTCGACACCTATTTCCCGGCTGGAGCCCCCTGTGCAATCGCTTTCGCAAGGAAAGTGGCGGAAAGCGGAAGGGGGAAAAGGGGGACTGGGGACTGGGGACTGAGGACTGAGGACTGGGGACTGAGGACTGGGGACTGAGGACTGAGGACTGAGGACTGAGGAATGAGAACTGGGGCCTGGGGACGGAAAGCGGCCCCCTTCTGTCATTGCGAGAAGGCCGCGCAGCGGCCGACGAAGCAATCTCGGGCAGCGAGACAGCGGGGAAGCGGGGAAGCGGGGAAGCGGGGCCGAAGGTCGGTCGACCGCTACCCGGGCGCAAGCCGGGGTGCGGCAAGGGTGGGCGTGAGCCCACCCCTACGCAACCTCACCCGCAAACTGAATAGCCCTACGGAACGAGTGTGAAGTCCACTCCCGTGACGTTCTGTGAGTTACCCACGAGGACTCCGCCGACGATCCCGTCTTGGTATCCCGTGGCCCGGGCCAGCACCGAGTAGGTGCCCGGCGCGAGGTACCGAATGACGTAGGCCCCGGTCAGGGTGTCTGCGGCGGTCGTCGCGATGGTGTCCGTCCCCTGGATCGCGAAGAGACCGGCCCGGGACGCGACCGGCTGGACGGTGCCGGCGATCGAACCGGCCACGTTCATGACCGTCGCGTGGATGACCGGCTTGAAGATGGCGGACTTGGGGCCGCCCGGCGGGCCCTGGAAGACGAAACTGCGGGAGACGTCGAAGTCCACCAGGAGGACCGTCTCGCCGGGAATGACCTCCACGCTGTCCAAGTTGACCTTGAGGCCGGACTCGGATCCGCTCGGCACCTTCAGCGACGCTGTCGGGCTGCCGTCCGTGAAGGTGACTGGCGACTTCAAGGTGACCCGCGCCGAATCCACGATCAACCGGAGCTGATTATAGGTTCCCACCGGAATCTCGGCCGAGCCGAGGGCGGCCGTCACGCCGCCCTGCAGGGATAGCAGGTCGTAGGTGGCGGTGTCGGTGCTCAGGACCTGGATCCCGTCCTCCCCCACCACCGAGACGCCGGAAGTCCAAATGACGGCGCTTTCGACCTCCTCGCCGGGGGCGTCAGCCAGCCGCAGCGTCAGCGTGCCCATGTCGGCGCTCGACGCGCCACCATCGCCGCAGCCCGCGAGCACAAGTGACGTGCCGAGGAAAATATAAGCCAAGCTGTTGATTTTCATATAGTTACCCAAGTATGAGAAGTGCCGTTCGGCCATGCGGGATTGTGGATGCGGCACGCGATAAGAGCCGTCCCGAAGACCTCTGCAGGCAACCTCAATCATACGTGGCTGGCCGGCTGCGTGCCGTGCGCCGGCGCACACCCCCCCTCTCAGTCGAAGAGCTGCACCCACCCACGCGAATCGAGCGGCACGAATCTCGGCGGGGCCGACCCGACGCCCGATTCGAGCTTTCCGACGAGCCCCAGGAACCGCCGGGCAAGCACGGCGCCGCCTCCATCGATCCGTTCGCCGACTGAGGTGAGGAGGAAGAGCGACTCATTCAGGCGAGTGACCTTCGTGGCAACGCGCGTCCGGGCGCCGAGTGAGGCGGGGCCAGCCTGCGACGTGAACGGGAGCGCGCCCCCGAGCCCTGCCGCCGCCGAGGCTGCCGCGGCGAGACCGGATTCGGCCGCCTCGAACGCCTGGGCCGCGTAGCCGAGGTCAGATGCGTTGCGGAACTCCTGCCGGGCGGCCCCGAACGCGCCGAGGGAAAGTGCGCCCATCAGGGCCAGGAGTACCACGACCAGCAGGAGGCCAAATCCGCGTTCGCGTCCAGGATCGTGAGCCGACGGCACCCATTACCTCGGCGTATTGCGAAGCGAGAGGGTGGTGGAAACGGTTTCCACCACCAGCGCGTTCGGACCGCCGCTCCAGAGCCGCGCCACCGGTCGTTCACTCGAACCGACGAGCGTGGCGCGAATACGGCGGACCGCCGCCGGCGTCAGCGTGGCCACTCCGTCGCCGGCCAGGTACTCCAGCGTGAGCCCGTCGAGCGCGAGCGGTCCGGCCACCGGCTGAATGGTCTCGCCTCCGCCGACCGAGGCCAATCCGAGCCACCGCTGGCCGCCGGAGGAATACTCGGCGAGCCGCATGACCTCGAAGGCGCGGACCGGGCCGCCCACCACCAGGTCCGTGAGGGCCCCTGGAGCCAGCTGCGCGGTGAGATCGGCTGTCCCGAAGGCCATGGCGGCCACTCCACCGCAGGACGACACGCCCACCGACAGCACCGGCGACCGGATCCACCGGTCGTCGAGCCTCGAGGCGGTGTCGCCCTCGACGAACAGGAGCAGGCTGTCGCGCCCGGGCGCGACGGCGCGGACCGCCTCGAATGCCACCGGCGGCTCGTCGCGCACTCGCACCTGCGTGGTCGATACTCCGCAGGTGACCCCGAATCCACGCATGGCCCGGAAGGTGACCGAGTCCGTCGCGATGCGCAGCAGGTCGGGCCCGGCGCCGTCGGCGCCGAGTTCCCGCAGTTCGGCCTGGGCGAGCAGCAGCCCGCTCCGCACCCCCGCCTGGACCGTGGCGTGCTCGGCGACCGCGACCGATTGACGGCCGAGCGCCAGCATGGCGCGCAGCGCGGCGGCGGTCAGCAGCGTGAGGAGCGCCATGGCGACCACCAGCTCGACCAGGGTCACGCCGCGAGAGCCCCGGGGCATCAACGGCACCAGATCGAGGCGACCAGTGAGTCGGTGAGCCGCCCGCCGGGCACTGGGACCGACGCGGTGACCGCCACTTCGCGCAGATCGCCTGCCGGGCGGACCTGCCACCGCCAGCTGGTGCCGTCCGCGCTCGAGTCCACGCCGTCGAGCAGGCCACCACAGTACGCCGGGCGGGTGGTCGCGATTTCGCGGAGCAGTTCGAGCTGCGAGGCGGCCGCGTACGTGACGCGCGCCGCCTGGCGCCCGCGGATGGTGGTGCGGACCGTCAGGACGGCGGTACCCATCAGCGCGCCGATACCCGCCGTGAGCAGGACGACGGCGAGGGCGACTTCGAGGAGGGTGAACCCGTGACGACTGGCAGTGCGCATGGGCCGACGATACCACGGCCAGGCCGGAGGGCCACAACAGAAAACGCGCGCATGGGATCCCAAGCGCGCGTCATCGATCTTGCCCGAGATTGCTTCGGCCACTGCGTGGCCTCGCAATGACAGAAGCCGGGGTGCCCCTACTCCAGCCGATACCGCCGCAGCTTGTAGAAGAGCGTCCGGAGGCTCACGCCGAGCAGGTCGGCGGCCTCACGACGGCTGCCGCCGCTGGCCTGGAGCGCCTGCTGCACCAGGTCCCGCTCAAGCGCCTCGACCCGGCCCTTGAGGAGCAGGTCGCCGGACGACGGCGGGTGATCGGTGGCGTGCCCGTTGGCGTATCCGTTCCCGTTGCCGTTCCCGTTGGGTGCAGGCACGGCGCCGAGGAGGAAGGCCTCGCGCTCGAGACGGCCCGTTTCGCTGAGCACCGCGGCGCGCTCGACCGCGTTCCGGAGTTCGCGGACGTTGCCAGGCCACCGGTAATTGCTCAGGTAGGCCAGCGCCTGCGGGCTGAAGCTGATGGGGTGGCCGAGCCGCTTCGCGGTGCGCTGGGCAAAATGGGCGAGCAGGGCCGGCACATCCTCGGGACGGTCCCGGAGCGGCGGCACCTCGAGCTCGACCACGTTCAGCCGATAGTACAGGTCGTCGCGGAACTCTCCGGCGGCGCGAGCGTCTTCCAGGCGGCGCGCCGTGGCGGCAACGAGCCTGGCGTTGACCGGACGGCTCTTCGACTCGCCGACCCGCCGCACCTCGCGCTCCTCGAGCACGCGGAGCAGCTTGGCCTGGAGCCCCGCGGGGAGGTCGCCGATCTCGTCGAGCAGGAGCGTCCCGTCCGTCGCCTCCTCGAAGAGGCCGGCGCGCTCGTGGGTGGCGCCGGTGAAGGCGCCGCGCGCATGGCCGAAGAGCTCGGACTCCAGCAACTGCTCGGGGATGGCGGCGCAATTGATGGCGACGAACGGGCCGTCACAGCGACTGCTCATCCGGTGGATGGCGCGCGCCAGCACTTCCTTGCCGGTGCCGCTCTCGCCGGTAATGAGCACCGTCGTGTCGTGCGCGGCGACCCGGCTCGCCAGTTCGAGCACGTGGCGCATGGCCGCCGACTCTGCCACGACCTCGTCCTGCACCTGTCCCGCGCCGAGCGTGGCACGGAGGGAGGCAACCTCGCGCCGGAGCCCTTCGCGCTCCTCGACCTTGCGCAGCGTGAGCAGCACTTCGTCGGGCCGGAACGGCTTGTGGAGATAGTCGTACGCGCCTTCGCGCATCGCGGCAATGGCAGACTCCTCCGAGCCGTGGGCGCTCATCATCAGCAGGATGGCGCGACCGCCGGAGGTCCGATAGGCGCGGAGGAACTCCAGGCCGTCCATGCCGGGCATGCGCACATCGGACAGGATGACATCCGGATCCACCTCAGGCGCACGCGCCAGCGCGCGCCGAGCCTCTCCCTCGGCGGTCACCTCGTGACCGGCCTCGGAGAGCAGGAGTCCCAGCGACTGCCGGAGACCCGGATCGTCGTCAACGACCAGAATGCGCATCAACCGCCTCTGCCTGTGGCAGGAACACCTTGAACACCGCCCCGCCCTCGCGGGCGCGGTCCACCCAGACTACTCCCCCCGCGTCATGCACGGTCCGCGCCACGATGGCCAATCCGAGCCCCGTGCCCTTGCCAGGGTCCTTCGTGCTGTAGAAGGGGTCGAAAATCAGCTCCCGTTCCCCTTCGGGCACGCCAGGGCCCTCGTCGGCCACGTAGAGCAGCCCTCCCACCGTCCCCGCGGGCAGGTCGGGGCGCCATGGGCGGCGCCCGAGGCCGGATCCGGGGCGCGCCTGCCCCCTCCCTGCCCCGTCCCCGTCCGCGGCCCGGTGCTCTGGCACGTTGCGAGGAACGAAGGTTTTCGGCACGGCCCCGACCCAGAGCCTGCCGCCGGCCGGCGAGGCGTCCCGGGCGTTGAGGAGCAGGTTCACCAGGACCTGTTCGAGCGCCTTCGGGTCGCCGCGCACGGGCTGCAGCGAGTCGCTCACTTCGAGCACGACCTCGTGCGACTTGAGCGCGCCCTGGTCGCCGAGGAAGCCGACCACGTCGCGCGTGATGTCGGCGAGCGACGCGTGGCCCGATGGCGTTCCCGGGCGGGCGTAGTCGAGCAGCCCCTCCACGATCCGGTCCATCCGGGCCACCTCGCGCCGCATCCCGTCCACCAGGGAGGCGTCGGCCCCGCGCCGCCGCAGGACCTCGACGTAGGTGCCGAGCGCGCCGAGGGGGTTGCGGATTTCATGGGCGACGCCGGCCGCCAGGCGACCGACCCCGGCCAGCTTCTCTGCGCGCACCGCCTGGCTCTGCACATCGAGGAGCTGTTCGGCCATCGAGTGGAACCGTTCGGCCAGGTGCGCCAGCTCCCGCGTCTCGAAGGGCCGCGCCGGTGCCGATCGCTCGCCGTTGGCGAGGCGATCGGCCTCGGCGGAAAGCTCGCTGAGCGGGCGGAGCACGAGGCGCTGCACGAGGTGGCGCCCGAACAGCACGAAGAGCAGCGTGCTCGCGGCCCAGAGGATCCACAGCGCCCAGACGGCGGCGTCCGGATCCAGCGTGGCGACCAGGAGGGTCGTCAGGCTGGCGAGGACCACCGCCGCCGAAGTCAGGAACGCGAGGTTGAAGAGCAGCTCGGTCCGGAGCGAGCGGAGCGGGCCGCCCGGCGGGCCGCCAGGCGGCCCGCTCTGTGGAGGCCCCGATCCGCGAGTCACGCGCTGTCTCCCGTTATGGATCGCAGGCGATCAATCCCTCGGTCGTGGCGGGAGCGACCGGGGCGGCGGATCCGTAGAAGAAGGCGCAGGTCTTGGCCGTGCCGGTGTACGTCGCGCTGGCCGACCAGCCGCCAGTCGTGGCCTCGGCGATCGTGATCGTCGTGCCGGTCGACGGATTGTACGAGAAAGTCGGGTTGTTCGGCACCGCGCCGCCGTAGTACACCTGGTTGTCGCCAAGGTACGACTCCTGGGCGGTGGCCAGGTTGCGCAGGTCGCTCTTCATCTTCGCGAGGTACGCCCGCTCCTTCGTGCTCCCGAACTTCGGGATCGCGATGGAGGCCAGGATCCCGATGATCACCACGACGATGAGCAACTCGATCAGGGTGAAGCCGGCTTGCTTCGTCGTTTCCTGCCGATTCGCCACGCGCATGGTTGAGATCCTGTGAGAGGGTGTGAAAAGGGACGGCGACCCGTAGACCGCCGCCCCGATTCAGAGTCCAGTGTCAGGCCGAGATTACGGCGTGCACTTCGGCTCGCCTTCGACGGTCGCCGGGGCCACAGCCGCGACACCGATGAAGATCGAGCAGGTCTTGGCGGTCGCGCTGTGCGTGGCGACGGCGCTCCAGCCGGTGCCCGCGGTCGCGGTGAAGGCCACGGACACGCCAGCCGACGGGACGTAGTTGCCCAGGGCGACGAGCGGAGAGGCCACGCCGGCGAGGTTGCTCGCGTTACCGCTGAGATACACCTGGTTGTCGGCGAAGTAGCCTTCCTGCGAGGTGGCGCCGTTACGCAGGTCGGACTTCATCGAGGCCAGGTACGCCTTCTCCTTCGTGCTCGCGAACTTCGGGATCGCGATGGCTGCCAGAATGCCGATGATGACGACGACAATCAGCAGCTCGATCAGGGTAAAGCCCTTGCGGTTCAACATGGGTACAACCTCCAGAGAGAATGATGGTGCCTCGTTTTGCTGCTGACCGTGGTCGGTCCCTTCCACTTTCCTTCCCGGCCGATGGAAAGGCAACGACTATGCCACCTCGGGCAGAGCAAGCATAACCATTTCATTCACATGGAGTTACGGAGTAGCGCGCCAGTCATTGCATGGCGGCTTGCAAGCGTCCGGCGGGGGATTTTGCAAGGGCGGGGCCGGGAGGGGGCGGGGAGGCGGGGAGGCAGGGAGGCGGGGAGGCAGGGACGCGGGGAGGCAGGCTGGTCGGATTCGTAGGGGTGGGCTCACGCCCACCCCTGATCCGATGGATTCGCAATCATGGCCCCCAGCGCAGCGCCCCGATGTCCATCCGGAACTCCGCCCGGGATTCCCCAACCGGGATGATCCGTTCATCCGGCACAGGTGTGCGATCCCGTTGAATTAGGGGTGGGCGTGAGCCCACCCCGATCTATTCCACCGGCGCCGCGCTCTCCTCATACCGGCTCAGCTTCCGGTATAACGTCGAGGGGTCGATGCCGAGGACCTCCGCCGCCCTCGTCTTGTTGCCGCCCTCCGCCTGGAGCACCCACATGATGTAGGCCCGCTCGATGACGTCGAGCGCCGGGTTCTTGTAGGACCGATCGGCCACCAGCGGTTCCTTCCGACGGCGGGTGATCCGCTCCGGGAGGTGCTGGGGCTCAATCAGGTTGCCCCGCGTCAGGACCACCGAATGCTCCAGCGCGTTCTCGAGCTCGCGCACGTTGCCCGGCCAGTCGTAGACCATGACCGCGTCGAGCGCCTCGGAGGACAGCGCCTTCGGCTCGGTACCCGACTGGTTGGCCATCCCCTGCAGGAACCACTCGACCAGGAGCAACAGGTCGTCGCGCCGCTCCCGAAGGGGCGGCAGGTCCAGGGCGATGACGTTCAGCCGGTAGAAAAGGTCCGACCGGAACGTGCCGCGCCGGATTTCCTCCTCGAGTTCCCGGTTGGTGGCGGCGATGATGCGGACGTCCACCGGGATGGCCTCGGTGGAGCCCACCGGAATGACTTCCCGCTCCTGGAGGACGCGGAGCAGCTTGATCTGCAATGAGGGCGGCATCTCCCCCACTTCATCGAGGAAGAAGGTCCCGCCACGCGCCGCCGCGAAGAGTCCCTGCTTGTCCCGGACCGCCCCCGTGAAGGAGCCCTTCACGTGACCGAAGAGCTCGCTCTCGAGCAGGTTTTCCGGGAGGGCGCCGCAGTTGATGCTGAAGAACGGCCCCTCCGCCCGGTCCGACAGGTAATGGATGTGACGGGCCACCACCTCCTTGCCGGTCCCGCTCTCGCCGCCGATGAGCACCGTGGACTCGGTGGGGGCCACCTGCTCGGCGAGCTTCAGCACGTCGAGGAACCGCTTCGACTTGCCGATGGGGCGCGTGGACCCGCCCCGGTCACGCCGCTTGATCTCCTGCTTGAGCTGCTTGTTTTCCACCCGCACCGATCGGAACTCCGCGGCGCGGCGGAGGATGGCGAGCAGTTCGTCGTTGGCGAAAGGCTTCTGGATGTAGTAGAAGGCGCCGGCGTTGACCGCCCCGATGGCGGTCTGCAGGGAGGCCTGTGCCGTCATGAGGATCACCGGCGTCATCGGGTCCTGGTCGCGGGCGGCCTGCAGGATGTCGATGCCCGTCACCTGGGGCATGCGGACGTCGCTCAGGACGATGTCGAACTGGCCGGTGCGGATCGCCTCGAGGCCCGCCTTGCCGCCCTGCGCGGTGGTGACCTCGAACCCCTCCTTCTTCAGGAGGATGCGCAGCGTGTCGAGGATGCCGGACTCGTCGTCCACGATCAGCAGTGTGGGCTGATTGCTCATTCGTCTTCCTCAGCCGACCAGTTGGTGGGCAGGAATATGGTGAAGGTGGTGCCCTCGCCGACCGCCGAGGTGACTGTAATCAAACCCCGGTGCGCCTCGACGGCTCGCTGGACGATGGCGAGGCCGAGCCCGCTGCCGCCGGGCCGGCCGCTGACGAAGGGCTGGAAGAGCCGGTCGGCGATGTCCTCCGGGATGCCGGGACCGTCGTCCTTCACGTCCAGCCGGATCGGCGACTCGATGCCGCTGCCCCGCGGGACGTCGCTCTGCATGGCGGGCCCGATGCTGACCGCCACGTTGACCGGCCCGCCGGCAGCCTGGACGGCGTTCAGCACCAGGTTGGCGATGACGCGGTGCAGGAGATCCTCGTCGGCGTCGATCATCGTCGCGGGACCGGCGACCGTGATGGCCGAATCGGCGTGGCAGTCGGGGTGCGCCTCCACCAGGTGCACCGCGGCGATGGCCACCTCGCGCAGGTCCACCGGCGCGCGCCGCGCCGCGCGCACACGCGAAAAGTCGAGGAACTCGCTCAGGAGCCGGCTGAGCCGGTCGGCCTCCCGCACGATCAGCCCGGCCAGCACCCGCTCGTCGTCGCCGGCACCGGCCCGGGCGGCGAGTTGCTCGACCGAGCTCCGGATCGAGGCGAGCGGGTTCCGGATCTCGTGGGCCAGCGAGGCGCTGAGCGACGCGACGGCCTCGAGCCGCTCGGCCCGCATGTGGAGTTCCTGCAGGTGCTTGCTCTCCGAGATGTCGTTGAAGAGCGCCGTGACCGACGGGTGCTGCGAGGTGTCGCGGGCGAAGGTCGTGGTCATCAGGCCGATCGGGAAGGAGGTGCCGTCGCCCCGGAACACGATCCCTTCCGCGCGGTTCACCTTCCGCCCGCTTCGGATGCCCGCCACGAGGCAGGCCCAGAGCTCGGAACTCTTCGACTTGAGCTGATCGAGGACGGGCAGGCCGACCTGGGTCCGGCCGTCGAGGCCGAGCAGCCGCTCCGCGGTCGGGTTGATGAACGCCAGCCGGCCGAACCCGTCCACCGTGAGCACGCCGGAGCGGATGTTGAGCAGGATGTCGTCCGCCTCGAGGCGCACCCGGCGCAGCTCCATTTCCAGCGTGTCCTGCTCGGCGCCCGCCTGCCGGAGCCGCGCGCCCAGCGCGGCCACGATGCCGAAGACGGTGTTGAAGATGACCACCTGCCCCCAGAACGCGAGGCCGAGCGGGCCGCCCCCGAGCGATCCCGCGGCGAAATACAGCGCGCTCGCAAGGAGGGACACGAGGATCCCGGCCCAGAGCGGCAGCAGCACCGCGTACGCCGCGAGCACCACCACGTAGAGGGCCGAGAGCGGGCTGTCGGCGGCGCCCGTGAAGTGGACGAGCGTGGTGACGAGCCCGAGGTCCACGACCGCCTGGACGGCCAGGAAGACCGGGCCGGGCTCGCGGTTCTTGATCCAGACCGCCCACCAGCCGTAGGCGGTGACGGTGAACGCGAGCAGGACGGAGATCGTGACGATGAAGGAGACGTCCGGCGACCGGGTCCACGCCAGCGACGCGCCGAGCAGGATGGCGACGGCCAGGACCATGCGGGCCGCGAAGAGCCAGGCGATGAGCCGGCGCGCCGACGGGAGCACCCACCCGAGTCCACGCCTCCGCGGGGGCGGCACCACGGGCGCGGCATCGGCGGCGGGCGGCGTGGAATCCATGGAACCTCGGCGAGGGAGACTGCGCGCAGCGGGACGGGGCAACGCCTAATTGTAGGACGCCCGGCCGAGCGAGGGCAAGCGAGAGCCCTACTCGATCCGCTTGCTGAACCGGCGGACGCTCAGCACGAGGAAGAGCGTGGCGAGCAAGACGAGCACGAGGGTCGGGTTCCACAGTTCGACGATCCCGACGTCCTTCAGGATGATGCCCCTGAGCACCTTCAGGAAGTGCGTCAGCGGCAGCACCAGGCCGAGCCACTGCGCCACCACCGGCATCGCCTCGCGGGGGAACATGAAGCCCGAAAGGAGGATGTTCGGCATGAGGAAGAAGAAGCCGAGCTGCATCGCCTGGGTCTGGGAGCGGACGAGAGTCGAGATGAAGAGCCCCATCCCGAGGCTCGCCACGATGAAGGCGAAGGTGAGGAGGTAGAGCAGCGGCAGGCTGCCGCGGACGGGGACGTCGAAGAGGAACCTCCCGAGCAGCAGGACCACCGTCATCTGCACGTATCCCACCAGCACGAACGGCACGATCTTCCCCAGCATCAGGCTGGTCTTGTCGATCGGTGTCACGATCAGCTGCTCGAGCGTGCCCCGCTCGCGCTCGCGCACGATGGACATGGAGGTGATCAGGATCATCGTGACCGAGAGCAGGACGCCGATGATGCCGGGGACGATGTACACCGCGCTCCGGAGCCCTGGGTTGTACCAAGGCCGGACGCGGATGTCGAGCGGGGGACCGCGCCCGGTGGTGCGGGCCAAGATGGCCATCGAGCGGGCGGCGCCGGCCTGCACCGCGCCCGACATCGCCGCGCTGGAGGCCAGGGGATCGGCCGCGTCCACGATGAGCTGGGCCTCGGCGGTCCGCCCCCGGCGGAGGTCGGAGAGGAAGGTCGGCGGGATGACCACGCCGGCCATGGCCCGGCCGCCGCGGATCTCGCGATCGAGCGCCTTCCGGTCCGCCACGTACCCCACGATGTCGAAGTTGCCGGTGTTCCGGAGCTGGTCCACCAGCGCCAGGCTCTCGGTGCTGCGCGACTCGTCGAGAACCACGGTGGGGAGGTGGCGCACCTCGGTCTGGATGGCGTAGCCGAACATCGCCAGCTGGATGGCCGGGATGCCGAGCATCATCCCGAGCGTCAGCCGGTCGCGGCGCATCTGGATGAACTCCTTCCAGAGCATCGGCCAGACGGTGGAGGCGGCGAGGCGCTGGCGCAGGCTCACACCGACACCCCCTCGTCGCGCCGCTGGAGCTCGATGAACACGTCCTCGATGGTGGGCTGGCCGAACTGCGCCCGGACTTCGTCCGCGGTCCCGACCGCGATCAGGTGTCCGCGGGAAAGAAAGGCCAGCCGCCGGCACCGCTCGGCCTCGTCCATGTAGTGCGTGGTGACCAGGATCGTGATGCCCTGCGCCGCGAACTCGTAGATCAGATCCCAGAACTGGCGCCGCGCCGCGGGATCGACCCCCGCCGTGGGTTCGTCGAGGAAGAGCACGCGGGGCCGGTGCGCCGTGGCGCACGCGAGCGCCAGGCGCTGCTTCCATCCGCCGCTCAGCGTCCCCGCCATCTGGTGCAGGCGCTGCCCGAAGCCGAGTTCGGTCACGAGCTCCTCGAGCCGACGGGCGCGGGCGTCGCCCCGGAGCCCGTAGACCGACGCGTAGAACCGCATGTTCTCCTCGACGGTCAGGTCGTCGTACAGCCCGAACCGCTGCGACATGTAGCCGATGCGGCGCCGCACCTGCTCAGGCGCCACCGTGACGTCCACGCCGTCGATGGTGGCGCGCCCGCTGGTGGGCGCCATGAGGCCGGTGAGCATGCGGATGGTGGTGGTCTTGCCGCTGCCGTTCGGGCCGAGGAGCCCGAAGACCTCCCCGCGGTGGACGGTGAGGTCGAGCCCCTCCACGGCGGCCAGCTCGCCGAAGACCTTCCGGAGCCCCTCGCTGTGGATGGCTTCGGTGTCGGTCATGGGGCGCCGGCGGAGGGCACGGGAATCGTGACGGTGATCGGCAACCCCGCCTTGAGGAGCCCGGTGGAGTCCGGCGCGAAGTAGATCTTGACGCCGAAGACGAGGTCGGCGCGCTCCCGCTCCGTCAGCGCCACGCGCGGCGTGAACTCGGCGCTGGTGCTGATGTGGTCCACGGTGCCGGCGAACCGCACCCCGTCGACGCCGTCGAGCGTGCCCACCACCTCCTGCCCCGCGTGGACGTAGGGCAGCATCCGCTCGCCCACGTAGATCCGGGCCCAGGGCCGCTCGGCGCGCGCCACGGTGACCGCCGCCTGGCCGGCGCCCACCACCTCGCCCGGCTGCACGTGACGCCCGGCGACGACGCCCGCCACCGAGGACAGGAGCACCAGCTCTTCCACCGTGGCCTGGACCCCGGCCACAGCGCCGCGCGCACTCGCCACCTCCGCGCGCGCCGCCTGGACTTGCTCGGCGCGGGCGCCCTCCCGCAGCAGCCGCAGCGTGGCGGCCGCGGCCTCTCGGTTGGCGGCGGCCGCAGCGGCCGCCGACCTGGCGTTGTCGAGTTGCTGCCGGCTGATGGTCCCGTCCGGGGCGAGCTGCTCGGCCCGCGCAAGATCGCCGGCCGTCCGGTCCGCTTCGGCGGACGCCGCCTGCAGCTGCGCCTCCGCCCGGCGGAGCTCCGCGGGCCGGGCCCCACGCTCCAGTTCCATGAGGTGTGCCTGCGCCGCCTGGAGCCGTGCCTCCCGGATGGCGAGGTCGGGCGCGAGGGTGGCCTGCGTGAGGGTCGCCAGGGTGTCGCCAGGAGCGACGGAGTCTCCCTCCTCCACGAAGACGCGGACCACGCGGGAGGGCACGATCGGACCGATGTCCACCTCGTCCACCTGCAGGGTGCCGTTCGCGACGATGTCGTCCGGCGCGCCACCGCGGCAGGCGGCCAGCAGCGCGAGCGCGAGCAGGGGAGTGGGTCTCATCTGGAGGTCCTCACGGGACGGCGGGGAGCCGGACGGGGCGGCGGCGCATCGGTGGCGCGGAGCGCGAAGAGCGCGAATTCCGCGGCGTGATCGGCGAACTCGTCGGTCCACCGGGCCGAAGGGCCGCCCGGCCCGGCGCCGATGAAGATCCCGATGGCAGGCCGCGCCACCTGCATCCAGGCGACCTGGCTCACTACCGAGATGGCGGCCCGGCGTGCATCGAGGTCGGCGCGGAACTGTCCGGCGGCCTGACCGCGCTCGATCACGTCGCAGAGCCGCCGGAAGAGGGTGGCGGCGAGCCTGGTCAGCTGGCCGGCGGCGTACTCCGCCCCGTGGTCGATCAGTTCCCGGACGAAGAGATGCGGACGGTGCGGGTGCCGGCCGAAGTAGGCCGACTGGAGCGCGATGAAGGCGCGCACCGCCTCCTCCGGGTCGCTCGCGGCCGCGAGTCGCCCCTCCCCCTCCGTGATGAGCCCCCCGAAGGCCCGCTCCAGCACGGTGCGGTAGAGCCCTTGCTTGTCGGGGAAGTAGTAGTAGAGGAGTGCGGTGTTGACGCCGGCGGCGGCCGCGATGGCCTTGATGGTCGTGGACCGGAACCCCCGACCGGCAAAGAGTACTTCGGCGGCATCGAGCAGGCCGGTGCGCGAGTCGGGGGCGGCGTCCATGCCGTCCTAATTAATCGTTCAGTTAATACCTGTCAAGTCTGACGGATGGGAAGGCCAGAGGTCAGACCAGCCGACCCAGCACGTCGGCCCGGATCTCGTGGCCGCCATCAAAGCGTTGAACCTCGACCGACACACCCGCCTGACGGTACCCAGCCGCCTGGGCCTCGACTGCGGCCGGCGGCGCCCACTCCTCCTGCTCACCCACCACGTAAGTAAGCCGGATCGGCGAGAGCCGTCCTGCAGGGATCTCTTCCGGCATCAAGCCACCCCAGCAGATCAGCCGCGCCGGCGCGGGCGCGGTGGCCACCGCCCACCGTGCGGCCGTCGCCACCCCTTGGGAGAAGCCGAGGATGGTCAGCGGCACTGGTGGGATGAGCGCGGTACGCACCTGCGCGAGGTAGGCGAGGTAGTCCTCGATTTCGTAAGCCCGGTCCTCCTTCGTCATCCACGAGGCGCCGACCTTGCCGGCGCCCGCATCGAGGTAGAAGCGGGACAGCCCCTCCGGCGCCACGACCAGGCGGGTCCGCGAGGCGATCGATTCAAACCCTCGAAGGAAGCGGGATGCGAGTTGGCCGTAGCCGTGGAGGACGACCCACGCCTCGGCGGCCGCTTCTCCGCCCCGGGCGAAGCAACGGGCCGAGCGGGGCACCGACAGGCGGTGTTCGCGGGGGGCCAAGTCGCTCACCGTGGCCTCATCGCGGTGCACCCTGAGCCTCGGCCACTCAGAGCCAGCCTGCAATCTTTTCCTTGGACGGCACCCCGCCGGCATGAACGACCTTCCCGTCCACGACGACGCCGGGGGTGGCCAGGATGCCGAAGCTGGCGATCCGCTGAAAGTCCTCGACCTTTTCCAGGGCAATGGCGACGCCGCGAGAGGCCGCAATCGTCTCGATGAGCGCCGCCGTGGTCTTGCAGTTCGAGCAGCCGCTTCCGAGCACCTGAATGGTCTTCATGAGGCCAACTCCGCTCGGCCGTGCTAGAGCACGGCGTTGAATACGTAACCGACCAGCAGGATGCCGGCCGACACGACCCCGACGAACACCGCGATGAGTCGCGGCTTGAGCACCTTCCGGAGAATCACGAGCTCGGGCAGCGAGAGCGCGACGACGCTCATCATGAACGCGAGCACGGTGCCGAGGGCCGCGCCCTTGGCGAGCAGCGCCTGGACCACCGGAATCACGCCCGCGGCGTTGGAGTAGAGCGGCACACCGATCGCGACCGCGAGCGGCACGCTCCACCACGCGCCCTTGCCCATGACGCCCGCCAGATAGTCCTGCGGCACGAACCCGTGGATGACGGCCCCGAGCGCGATCCCGCCGACTACATAGGGCCACACCTTGCCCACGATGTCCCGGACCGCGTGGAGCCCGGCCGCCATGCGGTCGCCGAGCGGAGGCCGGTCGTGGGCGAATGTCGCGCTTGTCTGCGGCATGGCCCGCACCCACTCCTCCAGGTGCCGCTCGAGCTTGAGCCGTCCGAGCACCCAGCCGGCCCCGATCGCCACCGCGAGCCCCAGTCCGAGGTAGAGGAGGGCGATCCGCCACCCGAAGAGTCCAAAGAGGAGGGCGAGCGCGATCTCGTTCACCATCGGGGCGGCGATCAGGAAGGAAAAGGTCACACCGAGCGGGACACCGGCCTGCACGAAGCCGAGGAAGAGCGGCACCGCGGAGCAGGAACAGAACGGGGTCACGACGCCCAGGCTTGCCGCCATCACGTTGGCCGCGCCCTCGCGCCGCCCGGCGAGCAGGGCACGAGTGCGTTCCGGGGTGAAGTAGGTGTTCACAATCCCCATCAGGAACACGATGCCCGTCAACAGCAGCAGCACCTTGGGCACGTCGTACAGGAAGAACTGTAGGGAGGTCCCGACATGGCTCGTCCGCGCCACCGGCAGGGCTCCCACGAGCAGCTCGGACAGGGGGACGAGGCTCCGGTAGAGCCCGAACCAGGTCGCCGCGGCGAGCGCCAGTACCAGTCGCGGGTGCGACCTCCACGAGGCCGCCTTCATCGGCTCGAGCGATAGCCCGGTCACGCCGGCGCCCCCGGGTGCTCGGGCACCGGCGCGCCGCCAGACCGCAGGAAGGCGGCAAATTCTGCCGGGAGCCCCGACTGCGCCACTTCCTGCACGGCCGTCTCCACGTCGTACTCGACACGCACGAACGTGACGGAGGCTCCAGCATCGTCGAGCTCGAGCAGCACGTAGCCCGCTCGCGGATCCCCGTCCTTGGGACGGCCGACACTTCCCGTGTTGATGAAGTGGACGCCGTCCACCACGCGATGCCACGGCTTGTGGGTGTGGCCGAAGCAGAGCACGTCGCCGGACTTGAGGCCCGCCTGGACGGCCAGCCTGGCCAGGAAGGCGTCCGGCCGGTCCTCGGTCACATAGACGAGGTTGTTGACCGGGGTCGCGTGCACCAGCGTCACGGTCGGGCCGGCGACATGCCCGCCCAGCGGCCGAAGATCCAGTCGGAAGGGCAGCCCGCCAAGGAACGCCTTGCTCGCCTCTGATGTCCGGGCGCACGTCCACGCGAAGCTGATGTGAGCGAGCGCCTCTTGCGCCGGATTCTCGCTGCGACAGCCGCAGTGCTTGTAGCCCAAGGCCACCGTCGAGTCATAATTCCCGGCCACGCCGGCGATGCCACCTGACCGAATGCGATCCACCACCTCGTTCGGCCACGGGCTGTATCCCACCAGGTCGCCCAGGTGGTAGACAGCCGCTCCTGGAGCACGCTCGGCGACGTCCCGCAGCACGGCGTCGAGTGCCGGGAGGTTCGCGTGGACGTCGGACAGGAGGACGTAGCGCATCAGGACGAACTCATGTTCGAAGAGTGTGGGCCGGGGCGGCCGCCGCCGGGAAATAGCGGCGGCGGGCCCAGAGCGACACATAGACAAGACCCACCAGTGCCGGCACCTCGATGAGCGGGCCCACCACCGCCGCCAGCGCCTCGCCCGAGGCGATGCCAAACGTCGCCACGGCCACCGCGATGGCCAGCTCGAAGTTGTTGCCCGCCGCCGTGAAGGAGAGGGAGGCGGTGGTCTCGTAGTCGAAGCCGAGCCGTCTCGACAGCCAGAAAGCGAAGCCGAACATCACGCCGAAGTAGACCAGCATCGGCAGTGCGATCCGCACCACGTCGAACGGGAGCTCGAGGATCCGGTGCCCCTGCATCGCGAACATGAGCACGATGGTGTACAGCAGTCCCATGAGCGCCGTCGGCCCGATCCTGGGGATGAACACACCGTCATACCAGGCCGCCCCTTTGCGAGCCACCAGCACCTTCCGCGTCAGGTAGCCGCCCACCAGCGGTACGCCCAAGAAGATCAGCACGCTCTTGGCGATCTGGGCCATGGACACGTCGAGCGCCGCGGTGTCGGCGCCGAACCATCCGGGCACCACGGTGAGGTAGAGCCAGCCGAGCACCGAGTAGGTGAGGATCTGGAAGACGGAATTGAGCGCCACGAGCACCGCGGCCAGTTCCGCGGAACCAGCGGCAAGTGAGTTCCAGATCAGCACCATTGCGATGCAGCGCGCGAGGCCGATGAGCACGAGGCCGTTGCGGTAGTGCGGCAGGTCAGGAAGGAACAACCAGGCCAGGGCCAGCATCAGCAAGGGCCCCACCACCCAGTTGAGGACGAGTGAGGTCCCGAGGAGCTTCGTGTTGCCCGTATGATGACCGATGGTCTCATAGCGCACCTTGGCCAGCACGGGGTACATCATCCACAGGAGTCCGATGGCGATCGGCACCGAGACGCCGGCCACCTGGACCCGGTCGAGCGCGGCGCCGAGGTCGGGATAGACACGGCCGAGCAGCAGCCCCAGCGCCATCGCTGCGAAGATCCAGAGCGGCAGGAAGCGGTCGAGCGTCGAGAGCCGCTTGAGGACTGACGCGTCCAGGGCGGTGTCGGAGGTCGTCATCGAGGTTCCACGGTGGTCGGGGCAGCCGGCGTCTGTGTGGACTCGGCGATGGCACGTACCTGCCGGGCCAGCTTGAGGCGCTCCACCTTCTCGACCGGCAGGGCGAGCAGCAAGTCGATGCGCCGGCCCAGGAGCGCGACGGCGTCCTCGAACGCCCGGGTCATGGTCGCGTCGTCCCCTTCCACGGCGGCCGGATCCGACATGCCCCAATGAGCGATCACTGGCTGGCCCGGGAAGATCGGGCAACTCTCCTTCGCACGGTCGCAGACCGTGATCACCAGGTCCCACGACTGGTCCGCGATGGCGTCCAGGCCACGCGGCGCCCGCCCGCCCCACGCAAGCCCGGCGGCCTCGAGCACCGCAATCGCCCGGGGATTCACTCGATCGACGGGCTGCGATCCGGCGCTCTCGGCCACGAAGCGGCCGCGGCCCTTCCGGTTCAGCAGCGCCTCCGCAATCTGGCTGCGAGCGCTATTGCCCGTGCACAGGAAGAGCACCCGCCACGGGGCTGAAGGCCCGTCGCTCACGCGCAGCAGCCCGGGGCGCAGCACGGACTCGCGGCGACGACGACGGCCGGCGTCGCCGCTGGCTTGGTGGCCCGCACAAACGCCGCCATGAACTTCCCGTCGATGTCCTCGGCGATCGCATCGGGGTCGAGCCCCGCCTCGGAGAGAAACTGCCGCGCGTCCTCCACGCGGTACACGCGGGTCGGCTCGAGCGTCGGGTTCTCGAACCCCGCCTCGCGGAGCCACGCCTCGAACTGCCTCTCCTCGAGGGCGCCGGCCACGCACCCGACCCAGAGCTCCATGCTCCGGCGGATGGCCGCGGGCACCTCGCCGCGCACCACGACGTCCGACACCGCGAACCGCCCGCCCGGCTTGAGCACGCGGAACGCCTCGGCGAACACCTTCCGCTTGTCGGCGGCCAGGTTGATCACACAGTTCGAGATGATGACGTCCACCGACGCGTCGGGGAGCGGGATGTGCTCGATGTCGCCCTTCAGGAACTCGACGTTCGTGACCCCGGCGACCTCCTGGTTGCGGCGCGCCAGGGCGAGCATCTCGTCGGTCATGTCGAGGCCGTACGCTTTGCCGGTGGGCCCCACACGCCGGGCGGAGAGCAGGACGTCGATCCCGCCGCCGGACCCGAGGTCGAGCACCACCTGGCCGGGCTCGAGCGCGGCGAGGGCGGTCGGGTTGCCGCAGCCCAGCGAGGCGAGCACCGCCTCCGCCGGAAGGCCGCTGACCTGCGCGGCCTCATACAGGTCGCTGGTGATCGGGTCGGCGCTGCCGGAACAGTCACCCCCGCCGCAGCAGGAGCTTCCCTTGCCCGCAGTGGCGCGGAGCGCCGCCTGCCCGTACTTCTCGCGAACGATTTCCTTGATGCTCTCCGTCATGGTGCACCGCCTCCGAGAATCGATTGAACTGCGCTAACAGCAGGTGATGGACCGCCAGGCGCCGGGACGGGCCTCGCGGACGAGGTGCAGGGCGTCGGCCATTTCCTCGAGCGCCTCGGGCCGCAGCCGATAGTGGACCCAGCGTCCGTCCTTCCGGTCCGCCACGATCCCCGCGTCCTTCAGCGTCTTCAGGTGGAACGAGAGCCGCGACTGCGCCGCATCCACCGCCGCCATCAGGTCGCACACGCAGTGTTCCCCGTCGGCCAGGAGCTCGACGAGGTGCAGGCGCGTGGGGTCGGAGAGGGCGTGGAAGAGCTTGGCCACCCGGGCGCGGGTAGCGGCGGCAGAAGCGGATTGGATCCTGGTGAGCGTCGGCATGGGACTATCATATCAAGATTTCTTGATATGTCAAGTCAGCCGCCGAGGCCACACGTTTCGCGCGCCCCCTCGACCGGCCCGCTCCTCCGGCACCGGCGGACCGGCCGGTGGCGAGATCCAGGCGGCGGACAGGGTCCTAACGTGCCTCCGGAGCAGTCCGGTCTTCGGGGCTCGGGAAAGGCCGGCGACGGGAATGGTCCGGAGGGCCGTCAGTTCGCGACCCCCGGAGCGACCGCGGCGCGGAGGGGGCGCGAACTGGGTTGGCCCGGAGGACCATCCCGAGCCGGCCAGCCCTACTGCGCGAGCAATGTCAGGGCGGAACGGAACAGCGAGGTGAATCCGCGCCCCGAGACCCCCGGATCGACGTCGTTGCTGGTGTTGACCACCCCGATGACCCCTTGCCCCGATGCCGGATCGAACGCCATGAACGAGCGGAAGCCTCCCTGGTCGCCGGTGTGACCCATCAGCTTGTGGCCGTTCACGTCGTAGAGGAAGAAACCGAGGCCCATCGACTCTACCACCCCTTCCCCGCGCCCCACCTGCACGACCGGCACCCCCATTTCGGCGAGGGTGGCACGGCTGAGCAGCAAGTCGGCCCGCACCGCCCCCCGGGTCGTGCCGGTCAGGAATCCGAGCCAGGTCGCGAGGTCCTCCATCGGCGCGTTCCAGCCGCCGTTCGGGATCGTCACGCCCGGATCGAACTCCGGCCCCGCGGCGCGCGGCGCGGCCGTCCCGGCGCTGTCCTTTTCGACGTAGTAGCGGTTGGACCGGTGAGCGGCGAGGTAGGGTGGCGTGCGGTTGACGTAGCTCCGGCTCATGCCCAGCGGCGTCCAGAGATTCTGCTGGACGTACGCGGTCCACGGGTCGCCGGTGAGCGACTCGATGATCCGCGCCAGGTAGATGTAGGCCGGATTGCTGTAGCCGTAGCGGGATCCGGGCGCGAAGCGGAGCTCCTGCCACGGCATCATGGCGACGAGCTGGCTCCAGGCCGTGGGTTCGAACGGCTCCCAGGAGGCCCCGGCGCCGTACGGCCAGGTCGGGTTCTGGAATCCGGAGGAATGCGAAAGCAGCATCCGGACGGTGACGCCATCGATGGGGCCGTACGGGTCGTGCACCTGGCGGAGCTCCGGCACCCAGCGCGTGGCCGGATCGTCCAGGGAAAGGAGACCGCGATCCCGGAGCTGGAGAGTGGAGACGGCGGTGAGAGTCTTGGTGATGGAGGCCCAGTGCCAGAGGGTGGAATCGTCCACCGTCCTGCCGGCGCCGAGGTCGGCGAAGCCCACGTGATGGCGGGCCACGATGCGGCCGTCACGCACCCAGGCGAGACTCGCCCCGACCACCCGGTCCGAGGCCACGAATGCATCGAACTGGCGCGTCAGGGCGGGCCAGCCGGGCGGCGCGCCCTGCGCCGATGCGGTGGGCACCGCGAGCGCGGCGGCCGCGACGAGTGCGAGCGCCGCCCGGCGCGCCGCCGACGTCACGACTTGCCGAGCGACTGGCTGCACCCTTGGCGCCGCCGGCTGTCTGCCAGCAGGAGGATCTTCCACCCGGCGTCGGTCCGACCGAACTGGAAGCTGTCGGCGCCGCAGTGGGAGAACCGGTTGCTCACGTAGAACTCGTAGTAGACCCACACCGAGGCCAGGTTGCCGTCGACCCGGACCTCGAGGGGCCCCAGCCGCTCATCCAGGACGAGGGTATCGGGGGCGCTCGCGACGCCGGTGAACCAGTCCTCGAGGCCGTCGGCCTCGACCATGGCCTTGCCCTGCCGCCAGGAGACGCTGCGCATCGCCACGGGCTCGTGGAAGAGCGTCCGCATCGCGGCGGTGTCGCGGGTGCGCATGCCGTCGAACAGCTTCGTCACGACCCGGTGGATGGCCGCCGAATCGGCGGCGTAGGCGGGCTGGGGCGGCGGAGGCACGGGGGCGGCCGGGGTGGGCTGCTGTGCGGCCAGGGCGACGGGCAGGAGGAGGCTCACGGCCAGGACGAGCGATCGGGACATGCGGGGCTCCGAAGTGGGATGGGGATCCTCCCGTACGATGCGCCGCCGCAGGGAGATTCGGAACCCCCCAAACGCGCAGCGGGCGGCCCCGAAGGACCGCCCGCCGCCCTGCCCTGCTGCCCCGCGGACCCGCCTACTGAATCGCGTTCATCATGTCGAAGATCGGGAGGTACATGGCGACGACCATGCCGCCGACCACCACGCCGAGCACCACGATCATGACCGGCTCCATCAGGCTGAGGAGCGCGCCGACGGCCACGTCCACCTCTTCGTCGTAGAAGTCGGCGATCTTGGTCAGCATCTCGTCGAGGCCGCCGGTCTGCTCGCCGACCGCGATCATCGAGATGACCATCGGCGGGAAGACCTTGGAGCGCTCGAGCGGGGCCGCGATGGTCTCGCCGCCGGCGATCGAGGCGCGCGACTCCATCACCGCGTCGTGGATGACGCGGTTGCCCGACGTCTTGGCGGTGATCTCCAGGCCGTCGAGGATCGAGACGCCGGAGCTGATCAGGGTGCCCAGGGTCCGGGTGAAGCGCGACACCGCCGACTTCCGGATCACGTCGCCGAGGACGGGCGAGTTGATCATCATGCGGTCGATGTTCTTGTGCCCGTCCGGCGTGGCATAGTACTGCCGGATGAGGAACACCAGGCCGGCGACGGCGGCGATGATGGCCCACCAGTAGCCGATCAGGAACTCCGACAGCCCGATGACGACGCGGGTCGGCAGGGGGAGCTCCATGTTGACCGAGGCGAACATGTTCTGGAACACCGGGATCACGAAGATGAGCAGCACGGTGATGGCGATGGCGGCCACGCTCATGATGACGGCCGGGTAGATCATCGCGCTCTTTACCTTGCGGATCAGGGCGTCGTTCTTCTCGAGGAAGGTGGCCAGGCGGATCAGGATGGTGTCCAGGATGCCGCCCGCCTCGCCGGCGGCCACCATGTTCACGAACAGGCCGGAGAACGCCTTCGGGTGCCGGCTGAAGGCGTCGGCCAGGGTGTTGCCGGCCTCCACGTCGAAGACCACCTGCTTGGTGACCTCTTTCAGCGCCTTGTTCTCGGTCTGGGCCGCCAGGATCGAGAGCGACTGCACCAGCGGCAGCCCCGAGTTGATCATCGTGGCGAACTGCCGGGTGAAGATGACGACGTCCCGGGTCTTGATGCCGGGCTGGCCGAGGCTGAACTTCACCTGCTTCGGCGCCTCGCGGATGTTGACCAGGATCATCCGGTTCTTCCGGATGTGGCCCACGACTTCGTCGCGGGTCTGGGCCTGCATCTGGCCCTTCATGATCTGGCCGTTCGTGGCGTTCTTGGCCGTGTATTCGAAGAGCGGCATGGCGTCAGTCTCCCCTGGGTGTTAGCGGCGCAGCGCGGGCTTGCCGCTCTTCGGGTCCATCGTGCCCATCTCCTGCTCCTCCAGCGGCTTTTCCCCGATCATCCGCAGGAACTCGTTCGGGTCGCCCGACACGCGGAGGCACTCGTCGCGCACGACTTCCCGCGAAATGTACAGCTGGTACAGCGCGTCGTTCATCGTCTGCATCCCGTGCTTCTTGCCGGACTGCAGGGCGCTCTGGATCTGGTGCACCTTGTCGTCGCGGATCAGCGCCCGGATGGCCGGCGTGGCCACCATGATCTCGCACGCCATGGCGCGCCCGCGGCCCTTGGCCTTGGGCAGGAGGGTCTGGGTCACGACGCCCTCGAGCACGAAGGCGAGCTGGGCCCGGACCTGCTGCTGCTGGTTCGACGGGAAGACGTCGATGATGCGGTTGATCGACTCGGCCGCCGAGTTGGTGTGCAGCGTGGCGAGGGCCAGGTGGCCCGTCTCCGCGATCGTGAGCGCCGCCGAGATGGTGTCGAGGTCCCGCATTTCGCCGACCAGGATGACGTCCGGGTCCTCGCGCAGGGCGTACTTGAGCGCCGTACTGAACGACTTGGTGTCGGTCCCCACCTCGCGCTGGTTGACGATGCAGGACTGGTGGCGGTGGATGAACTCGATCGGGTCCTCCACCGTGATGATGTGGCCCTTCCGCTCCTTGTTGATCTTGTCGATCATCGCCGCCAGTGTGGTGCTCTTGCCGGACCCGGTCGGGCCCGTCACGAGGACGAGGCCGCGGGGCTTCTCGGCGAGCCGGGCCAGGATCGGCGGGAGCCCGAGGTCCTCGAAGGTCTTCAGGCTGAACGGAATCATCCGGATGACCATGCCGACGCACCCGCGCTGCTTGAAGCAGTTGCCGCGGAAGCGCGCCAGGTTCTGGATGCCGAAGGAGAAGTCGAGCTCGTCCTCGGTCTCGAAGCGCTTCTTCTGGTTCTCCGTCAGGACGGAGTAGGCCAGCTGGAGCGTGTCCTTCGGGGACATCACGTAGGTGGTCGTGCTGTTGGTGATGTCGCCGTCGATCCGGAGCTTGGGGCACTCCCCGGCGGTGATGTGCAGGTCGGAGGCCTCCCGCTCGATCACCTCTTCCAGCAGGGCGCGCAGGTTCACACTCATGCCGCAGTCTCCTTCACCACTTCTTCGAGGGTCGTGACCCCGCGCTCGATCTTCTTGAGCCCGTCCATCCGCAGGGTGAGCATGCCTTCCTTGACCGCCATCGCCTGGATGTCCGCCACCGAGGCGCCGCGCAGGACCATCCGGCGGAGCTCGGGCGACATGGCCATCACCTCGTAGAGCCCCGCGCGGCCCTTGTAGCCGGTGCCCGAGCAGGTGTCGCACCCCGTCCCCTTCCGGAAGGGCATCTTCTTGCCCTGCTCGGGCGTCAAGCCGAGGGACTTGATCTCCTCGGGCTTGTACGTGGCCGGCGCCGCGCACTCCTTGCAGACCCGCCGCACCAGCCGCTGCGCCACGACGAGGTTGACCGCGCTCGCCACGTTGAACGCCTCGATGCCCATGTCGATCATGCGGGTGATGGTGCTCGGCGCGTCGTTGGTGTGCAGCGTCGAGAGCACCAAGTGGCCCGTGAGGGCGGCCTTGATCGCGATGCTGCCCGTCTCCAGATCCCGGATTTCGCCGATCATGATGATGTTGGGGTCCTGGCGCAGGAACGCCTTCAGCGCCGCGGCGAACGTCAGGCCGATCTCGTTGCGCACCAGGACCTGGTTGATCCCCATCAGGTTGTACTCGACCGGGTCCTCGGCCGTCATGATGTTCGATTCCATCGTGTTGATGCGCGAGAGCGCCGAGTAGAGCGTGGTCGTCTTGCCCGAGCCGGTCGGCCCCGTCACCAGCACCATGCCGTACGGGTTGAGGATGGCGGCCATCAGGTCGTCTTCCGCCTTCTTCTCGAACCCGAACTTGGAGAGGTCGAGCGTCAGGTTGCCCTTGTCGAGAATACGGAGCACGATCTTCTCGCCGAAGAGCACCGGCAGCACCGACACGCGGAAGTCGATGACCCGGTTGCCCATCTTGAGCTTGAGGCGGCCGTCCTGCGGCACCCGGCGCTCGGCGATGTTGAGCTGCGAGAGGATCTTGATGCGCGACGTGAGCGCCGCCTTCATCTTGAGCGGCGGCTTCATGACCTCGAGCAGCGCACCGTCGATCCGGTAGCGGACACGCAGCTCGAACTCGAACGGCTCGATGTGGATGTCGCTGGCGCCCCGGCGGACCGCGTCGGTCAGGAGGCCGTTGATGAGCTTGACGACCGGCGCGTCGTCGATCTGCGCCTGGGTGGCCGCCTCGTCCTCCATCTCCGAGACGATTTCCACGTCCTCGCCCTGCCCCTCCATGTCCTTCAGGATGTCCTGGAGCTGCTGGTCGTTCCCCTGCTGGTAGTGCCGCTCGATGATCGAGCGCAGCGTGTACTCCCCCGCGAGCACCGGAAAGACGTCGTAGCGCGTGATGAACTTGAGGTCCTCGACCACCCCCATGTTCGTCGGGTCGGCCATCGCCACCGTCAGCGTGCGCCCCTCGCGCTTGAGCGGCAGCACCACCTGCTTGTTGGCCAGGTCGGCGGGGATCAGCTTGAGGATCTTGGGGTCCACTTCGAAGCGCGACAGGTC
Organism: Gemmatimonadota bacterium; assembly: GCA_022710485.1. Taxonomy (GTDB): domain Bacteria; phylum Gemmatimonadota; class Gemmatimonadetes; order Gemmatimonadales; family GWC2-71-9; genus SPDF01. The sequence continues at coordinate 87,591 of JAKLGU010000005.1, forward strand.
CACCGCCGGCATCCGGTGTTGCCGAGCCAGGATCTTGGTGATCTCGACCTCGGCCACCAGCCCGAGCTTGACGAGGACGTACCCGAGGCGATGACCGCTGGAGCGCTGCTCCGCGAGGGCCTGATCGCACTTGGCGCGCGTCAGCAGCCCCTCCCGGATAAGCACGTCTCCAAGCCGCTCGGTGTCGGCGGCCAGCGTGGTCGTCATGCTCGCGAAGCCCCTCGGTGGTGGATGCCCGGGAAATGGACGGGAGTAGCCGGAGAGGCGAGTAGCCATTCCCGTGCCATGTATTGCATCCACGCCTCACCCTGCCACGCAACTAATTGCAAAACAACGGCTTAACGCACTGTCAAGTGCGGCTTCAGCCGCTCTGCCAGCGCGGGGCCGATGCCGGGTACTGCATCGAGCCCCCCGATGTCCGCAAAGCGACCGTGCGATTCGCGGTATGACACGATGCGACCGGCCAAGGCGGGTCCGACCCCCGGGAGCGCCTCGAGCTCGGTGGTCGTGGCGGTGTTGAGGTCGACCAGGCCTCCGCCGGGCTGGCGGGCCTGGCCCGGCGGCCGGCCGCCGCTGAACGCGAGGTACGGCTCCAGGACGGCCAGCAGCTTCGGGCCGACGCCGGAGACTCTGTCCAGTCCGGCCAGACTCTGGAAGGGACCCCTGGCCTCGCGGTCGGCTACGATGGCCCGGGCAAGCGCCGGCCCCACCCGAGGCAGGCGGAGGAGTTCGGCCACGCTAGCCTTGTCGGGATCGAGGGTCTCTCCGGCGGCCATCGGGCGCGCCGCGGTCTGCGCGCTGTCCCGGTGGGCGGTGGGTGACCCACGGCGCTCCACCGGCATGAGCGCCACCTGACCGGGGGGCTCGCCCGGCCGGCCCACTGCCCACCGGACCCCCTGCCCCGCCACCCCCAGGAGGAGCAAGAACAGGATGGCGCGGCGTTCTGCAGGCTCCATCCGGGGAGGATGCCGGGAATGCCCCGGCGCGGCGAAACCCTGCCGCCGCAGCAGGGCGCGTGAGTACGCCAAGCAGCCCGGGCTCAGCGCTCCGTGTTCGCCACCAGTGCCAGCGCCACCTCGCCGACCGCCTGCAGGCTCCCGACGCTCACCTTGTCGGGGGTGTCCTCGGGGGTGTGCCAGTGGGGGTAGTCGAAATCCACCACGTCGATGGCGCGGATCCCGCGCGCCTGCAGCGACAGGTGATCGTCGGTAATGGTCCACCGCATGGTCGGGATGAATACGTTCCCGTGGCCCGCCTTCCGGGCCACCGTCCAGACGAGGTCTACCACCTCCGGGGCACCGGTCAGCGAGTTGCCCTCCTGGTAGATCTGGAGGTCGGTGTCGCCCACCATGTCGAAGAGCACGGCGTAGAGCGGCGCCGCGCCGGGGGCGGGATGGTCGGCGTAGTACTTCGAGCCGAGGAGGACGTCCACCTTGTCGTCGAACACGCCGTAGTCCTCGCCGTCCACGAAGAGGAGGTCCACGCCCACGGTCGGCGGCGCCTGGCGGAGCGCCGCCGCCACCCCGAGCAGGACCGCCGTCCCCGAGGCGCCGTCGTTCGCGCCCGGTACGGCCACGGAGCTGTCGCGGCTGTTGGGCCCGTCGGCGCGGGGCCGTGTGTCCCAGTGCGCCAGGAAGAGCAGGCGCTCGCCGGCCGACGGGTTGAAGCGTGCCACGAAGTTCCGCAGCGGGACCGAGTCGCCCCGCACCGTCACGTGGGTCCAGCGCTGGACGATCAGCGTGTCGGCCAGCGGGCGGAGCAGGCTGTCGAGCCAGGCGGCCTGGGCGGCGTGCCCGGGCGTGCCCGGAACGCGCGGGCCGAAGGCCACCTGCGCTTCCACGGCGCGGTAGGCGGCCTGGCCGTCGAAGGGCCGCGTGGGCCGCGAGGTGGCGCAGGCAAGGATCAGGACCGCCGCGAAGGCGGGCCCGCGAGATAAGCGCATCAGTAGTCTCCGGAGAACAGGGAGAGCTGGAACGTGAGGCTGACGGTCAGCTGTTCCGTCTTGCGGTTCAGCTGGCGGACGTCGTTGAGCACGTACGCCGCCTGGAGGCCGCCGGTCAGGATGGCGAGGATGTCGGTGTCGAGGCCGGCCCGGAAGGTCTTGCGGCGCACGTCGGAGATGCCGATGCAGTCGGTGGCGTTCGGGAGCTCGAGGCACGACGCCGCCTTGCTCGAGAGCGCGTTGACCGACACGCGCACCTGCTTGCGGGCGGAGCTGACGTTCCCCGGCAGGCGGAAGAGGTAGATCAGGTTGGCGGTGATGTCCGTGCCGTCGCCGATGGTCGTGGTGCCGTTGCTCAGGCGCTCGTTGTTCGACGTGCCGTAGCCCAAGGTGAGGCTGACGCCCTTGCGGAACGTCAGCTGGAGGTCGTTGGTCCAGGTGGAGGTCTCGTTGAGGGAGACGGCGTTCACTGCGGCCGACGGCAAGACGGTGCGGCCGGAGCGCTGCCGCAGGTTGGTGGAGAGGCTGACGACCGACAGGAGCCCGCTCTTGATCGTCTGGGTCCACCGGGCCTGGAGAATCGGCCACTCTTTCTGCGTGATCTCGGACAGCAGGTAGCCGTTGCTGGCGCGCGAGTAGCGATCCACGTCCGAGGAGGAGTACTGCAGGCTGGCGGTGATCCCGAACGGGAGGTCCGCGCCGCCGCCGACGGTGATCGTGGACGTCTCGGCCGCGCTCAGGGCCGAGTCCCCCTCCTGCGTCAGGAAGTCGGACATGCCGCCGCGGGCCAGCATGTACCCGAGGTCGGGGTTGAAGGTGGCGAGGTCGTAGGTGGACAGGCGGGTGGTGCGATACACGAAGTCCACCACGCGCAGGCCGCGAAGCGCCTTCCCGGCGGCGCCGGAGTCCTTCACCAGCTGGCGGAACCCGCGCGAGGGATCCAGCGTGATGCCGATTTCGCGCGACCGGAGGTTGTTCAGCGTCTGCGGCAGGATGTACGCGCCGCTGTCCCCGAACTCCTGGATCGGCGCCCGGCTGGTCAGGCTCCGGGAGAGCACGAAGCTGCTCGTCGTGTTGAACCGCCCGCGCAGCCAGGAGGTCAGGCGGGGGGTGATGTTGATGGCGGTGGCGAGGTTCCGGTCGCGCTCGACGCCGACGTCCATCCCGAGGAATTCCTTGCGGGAGGCGTCGGTCAGCCGCCCGATCGAGGTGGTGTCGTCGTAGTCCCGGAGGTCCCGGGTGCTGCTGAGGTCGGTGCTGAAGGTGAGCAGGCCGATCGGCTGCCAAGTGAGCCCGGCGTTGTTGCGCCAGAGGTTGGTGAGCGACACCGCCGGCCTGAGCGCTGCGTCGCCCGGCCGCGTGACCGGCACGAGGTAGCCGGTGAAGTCGCTCTCCGTCCTGGTCAGCTGGCTCCCGAAGCGAATGTTGCCCGGCACCACGCCGAACTGGGTCGTGCGGACGCCAGCGAACCCCTCGCTCCGCGCGATCCAGGGCGGAAGCTGGTCGACGGCGCCGCCGAGGGACACGCTCGGCCCCATGCGCGGGAGCACCAGGTTGTACGACAGGGTGAAGAGCGTGGCCGAGGTGGTGCCCGAGGAGAGCTCCGTCTGACTCTGCCCGTTGGCGATGGACCCGCTGAACGACAGCGGGTCGAGGAGGCCGCGTTCGAGCGTCGTCGTGCCGCGTACGGTGCGGCGCACACCGAAATTGTACTGCGTGAGGTTGCTGGAGGGCTGGCGGAGGTTGTCGATGTCCGCGGCGAGGATGTCGGTCCCGCCGATCAGGATCGGGTCGGCCGACGTGAAGGTATGGCTCACGGAGAAGGGGACCGCGATCCCCAGCGACGCGGGGAGGAAACGGTCCACCCGCAGGTTGGTGCCGAGGACCAGCGCGCCGGTCGTCCGGTAGGTCGGGTCACGGCCGATCTGCTGGAAGAGCCCGTCCTGCCGCACGTAGTTCACCGAGAAGTCCGCCACGTCGGCCGCCGCCAGCCGGGCGTCCATGGCCATCGACGCGCCGGTCTGGGTCAGCGGCGCATCGAGGCGGATGTCGTCCACCCAGAGTTCCACGTTCGTCAGCGTTTCGGTGTTGGCCACGCGGTAGATGCCGGCCGACATTTCCTGGGCGGCGGCGAGGTTCGGCGGGTTGACCCCGGGGTCCGCCACCTGGACCACGTAGGGGCCGTCGCAGGCGACGTACGCTTCCGGGTCCCCGACGCCGCAGGCGGTCGCGCCGGACGGCGGGAGCCCCTGCAGCCACCGCTGCTCGATGTCGGCCCGCAGCTGCCGCCAGATCGGGATGCTGATCCGCGCCTCGGGGATCCACACGGTGCTGCTGGCCGGCACCAGGTACATGTACCAGTTCTGGTCGTCGCTCCCGATCTTGAAGAAGGCGGACAGGTCCCCGCTGGTCCATCCATCGCCCTTGCCGCGGAACCAGACCCGCACCTGCTCGTACTTGAGCACGTTCTGCGCGCCAGACGGGAACCGCTGGTACGCCTCGGCCCGCTGGCCGACGTCGAGCTCGGTGGCCACGATGCGCAGCGACTTCTCGTTGATCTGCACGCCGTTGCCCTGCTGCGGGTCGTCGTTGCGGACCGGCTCGTTCGCCACGCCCGGCGGAGATTCGTAGCCGAGCGCCACGTCCTCCGTCGAGATGACCGCGGCGAACATGGTGCCGGTGGGGCTCGCCACCGACCCGCCGATGCCGATCAGCGGCGTGTCGGCCCGCCGCACCCACGGCGCGCCGATGAACCGCATCCGCGCGAGCGCGAACCGGGCCACCACGTCCGGCTCCCCGAGGTCGGGCGCCGCCAGGGTGACGCGCATGCTCTGCACCAGCCGAAGGTTCGGCGTGCCGATGGTCGCGTCGGGCACCCGCATGGGAATCCGGTACAGCGTCCAGGTGCTGGTGAGCCCCTCGCCGTTGGTAAACGTGGCCCCGGTCCGCACGTAGTACTGGGAGAGCTCGTTGGGCTGGATGATCCAGCGCTGGACGTTGTCGTTCGGGCCCTGGGCGTTGAGGCGGTTGTCGCCGTTGAGGTCCTCGGTGTCCAGGAAGCCGTTGCCGTTGCTGCAGCGGCTGCTCAGGTCGCCCCAGGGATAGATGGACACCGTCTCCGAGAGGATCTGGGCGCAGGTCTGCACGTCGGAGACGACGGCGCCGTCCACGAAGAGCGAGTCCACCCGGTCGAGCAGGATGCCGATGTCGTCCGTGGAGGCGTTGAAGATCCCGGTGGACTGCCGCTCGCTGTCCAGGAGGCCGACGCCGGAGTAGCGGCGGCCGGTGTAGAGACTGTCCGAGCCGCTGACCGTCAGGCTCTCGGGCGTGACGGACAGCGCGTCCTCGTTGACCGAGCCCAGATCGACGATGAGCTGCACGCCGGCGGAATCCGCCGTCTTTTCCCCGCCCTGAAAGACCCAGAACTCGAGGTACTCGGCCCGGGAGAGGTCGACTCCGCTCTGGGAGAGTGGCGTCACGAGCGAACGCCAGCGCGGCGTGAACGGCTGCGCCGGCTGGCTCCAGAGGGAGTGGTTGTTGGTCTGGACCATGCCGCCGGCGGTGTCGGCGTGAAAGGTGAGGTAGAGCACCGTCTCGTTGATGCTGCCGGTGCCGTTGGTGACGATCGTGGGGTCGATGTCCTGCGGATAGAGCTCCACCGGCGGGCAGCCGGAGCAGGCGGGAATCAGGTTCTGCCAACTCAGCTGGACCGCCAACAGTGAGTCGAAGCCGCTCGTGAAGCCGATGCCCTCGGCGCCGACCGAGGACTGCGGCACGCTGCCATACGACCAGCGCGAGCCGAGCAGGGACACCGGGATGGCGGACTCGCCCTCGAAGTCCTCGAGGTACGCGAGCCCGACGATGTTCGGGTCGGGGTGGGTGACCCCGTACTCCGCGCGGACGTCGAGGCGCGAGGGGGCGGTCACCCGCTGGGGCGTGAGCTTGTCGAAGAACCGGCTCACGCCGTCCACCGGGAACCGGAGGTCGGTGGTGACGCCGGTGAGCAGGTTGGACGTCGGCTCGAACCCGAGCGTGGGGCGGGTGAAGACCGACTGTTCCTTCTGGTACATCGCGATCAGGTTGAGGGACCCGACCTCGCCGAAGGAGTAGCCGAGCGTCCCGCCGAGGATCGAGGTGGGCGCGACGGCGAAGATGCCGCGCTCCTCGAACCGCGCGGTGACCGTCCCGGAGCCCGACGGGAAGAGGGTGGTCGGGTTGCTGAAGGTGATCTGCCCGAGGTCGTAGTTGATCTCGTAGTCCACGCCCCGCTCGAGCACCCGGCCGCCGGCGATCAGCTGTTCGGAGCCGCGCCGGATCTGCAGCGCGTTGAGGTTGAGGCTCCCCGGGTCGGTGCCGCCGGCCGCGTTGTATTGCAGGCGCATCTGGAAGCGCGAGGGAGGGCCCTGCGGCGTGAGCAGCAGGTACACCGGCGAGGTGTAGACCGAGTCCGCCCGCTCGTTCGCGGCGAGCCGCGGGTCGACGAACGGCTGCAGCGTCGGGAACGCGATGTAGGATTCGCGCAGGACGAGCTCGGCGCCCGGGTCGCGGATGCGCGGGAAGAGCCGGTTGTCGACGTCGAAGACGTGCGGATCCGGCGGGATGGCCAGCCCGAAGAACGCCAGGTAGGTCGGCGCGTCGGTGGTGCTGGGGCGCTCCGACTGGTTGAGGGTCACGGTGACCCGGAGCGACGGCTTCTCGAGGTCGGTGCCGGACACGCGGTACACCTGCCGCATCTCGTGACGGAAGGTCTGCTGGGTCGGCCCCTGGAGCGGGATGGCCACCAGCAGCACGCTGTCGGTGACCGCCGGGTTTTCCTCGGCGGGGAAGGTGCCGACGCGGGTCCCGTCCACGGTGACGTAGCTGACGGCGAGGTAGTCGTTCTGGTCGAGACGCGTGGCCAGCGCGAACCAGGTGGCCGAGGGGTCAAGGTAGTAGTCGGTCCCCTGCAGGAGCAGCTGCCAGGTCCCCTCGACGCGCTCCGGCCCGTCGGGTCGGAACCCGATGGCGGTGATCCCGCCGAGGTTGGGGTTGAGCCCGCTCCCGCCGCCGGTGCGGTAGCGGTACACCCGCACCTGGGCGTCGGCCGGCTGGATGGCCGTCGGGATGGCGACGGCGTCGAGGTTGAGGATGTCCACGAAGGGGAAGTTCGGGAGGGTGGCGGGATCCACCGCCCAGTAGAACCGGCCGGACTCGAAGTCGAGGTCGCGCACCAGCCGGTCCTGGGGCTCGCTGGTGGTGCCGCCCACCGTGTAGACGCGCTGGCCGACGATGCTCCCTTCCTGCGTGGCCATCATTCCCTGCAGGGTGAAGGAGCCGAACTCGAGCGTGGCGTTGAGGCCGAAGTTGTTCGCGGGGATCGCCGCGGTCAGGAACCGCGAGGCGGGGGTGCGGAAGGTGACGGTGCCGACCTCGACCCGCTGCAGGATCTCGTCCTGGAGCCCCTGGTAGTAGACCTGGATGTCGTTGTTCGCGTTGAACTCGCGGCGGGAATCGTAGTCCACGTTGAGGTGGAGCCGGCTGCCGATCAGCCCCCCGACTTTCGCGTTGAACTCGTTGTCCAGCCGCGGCGCCTTGAACCCGCCGCGGCACCCCGAGTTCTGGTCGAGCAGCTGGGCCGGCGTGCAGGTGAGGTTGCGCAGCCGGTCGGAGCGCACCTCCAGGAAGACCGAGCCATCAATGCGCAAATCGGCGTATTTTGTCGGGATCCCGAGGATGCTCTTCCGGTCCTCGAGGGCGGCGTCCGCGAGCTGCACCTGGAGGTTGTTGGCGCCGTAGAGTGCGGCCATGAGGCTGGTGTTGGCCCAGGCGGCCCGCTCCTTGGCGAGGCGGGCGTCGAGCCGCCCCTCCCAGGTGGCGCCCACCTGCGCCGGGGAGAGGTACGGCGCGCCCAGCCAGGCGGCCCTCGCCTCCAGCGGTTGCCGGAGCGGCGGGAGCGGTAGATTGAAGGTGGCACTGACGCCGATTTCCCCCTGCCGGTCCTGGGCGGACGCGGCGGCGGGCAGCAACAGCAGCAGGCACCCGAGGGCAACGCCAAGACGGGCCACGCGTGTCCGGGAGAAGAGAGGCGATGGTGGAGAGGTACCTTCGCAATATAGCGCTCGAAAAAATGCCGTTCAACCGCCAAGGGGCCCCGTGCGCCTGCTGAGCCGGTACGTCCTCCGGCAGCTGGCGGCCCCGTTCGTCTTCGCGGTGGCGGCCCTCACCAGCATCATGCTGCTGAACCAGATCGCCAAGCGGTTCGGGGCGCTGGTCGGCAAGGGGCTGCCCTGGACGGTCATCGGGGAGGTGTTTCTCCTCAGCCTGCCCTTCATCGTGGCGATGACCCTGCCGATGGCGGTGCTCCTCGCGGTCCTCTACGCCTTCACCACCCTCGCGTCCAGCAACGAGATCACGGCCATGCGGGCCAGCGGCGTCTCCATCGGGCAGCTGCTCCGGCCGGTGTTCGCGGCCGCGCTGATCCTGACCGCCGCGGATTTCGCCTTCGTGGACCAGGGCCTCCCGGCCACGAACCTCCGCCTGAAGGCGCTGCAGTTCGACATCGGCCGCAAGCGCCCCACGCTGACCTTTGCCGAGGAGACGCTCAACGAGGTCACGCCCAACAGCCTCTTCCTCCAGGCGGGGCGGATCTATCCGGCGGACGGCCGCCTGCGGGACGTGACGATCTACGAGATGGCGGGGCAGCAGGGGGAAGGGCGGCAGGTCATCTACGCCGACAGCGGGAAGATGGGCTTCGAGGCCAGCCTCACCGACCTCTACCTGACCCTCTACCACGGGTCCATCCTCCAGTTCAAGGGCGCGGACCCCGGCCTCTTCCAGCTCACCTACTTCACCGTCAACACGATTCGCGTGCGCAGCGTGGGCAACACCCTCGAACGCTCCGGCGACGACGTGCCGAAGAGCGAGCGGGAGATGACCACCTGCGAGATGCTCGTCGTGGTGAACGACACCGTCTCCGCGATCCGCACGCTCACCGAGGAACGGGCGGACCGGCTGGAACAGGACCTGCGGACCTTGCTCGCGCTCCCCAGGGCCCCGACGCCCGCCGTGGACCCGGGCCAGGTCCGGCGGCCTCCCTGGTGCGAGCGGCTCAAGTCCACCGGCCGCCGGCTCCTACCGGAGACGGCCGAGGCGCAGGCGGCCGCACAGCGCCCCGCCGGCCGACCCCCACAGGAACGGGCCGACCAGATCCCTCCATGGAAGCGGGAGCTGCTGAAGGGGCGGCAGAAGAGCTTCAGCCGCGACACCTTCGTTCCCCCGGCAGATGCCGCCACCGCCATCCCGCGCCCAGTGGGCGCCCAGGAGGGGGAGGACGGCCGCCAGGTGACGCTCGCCTCCTGGGTGGACGTGAAGAACACGCAGGACGGGATCAAGGCCGCCCGGCGGACCGCCGACGGGTTCCTCGTCGAGGTGCACAAGAAGTATGCGATCACCCTGGCGTGCCTCGTCTTCGTGCTCGTGGGGATCCCGCTCGCGCTGCGGTTCCCCCGCGGCGGGATGGGCCTCGTGCTAGGCGGTGGGCTCGGGATCTTCGCGCTGTACTACGTCAGCCTCACGGCCGGGGAGCCGCTCGCCGACGCGGGCATCCTCCCCCCGGCGCTGGTCATGTGGGCGCCGAACGTCGTGTTCACCATTCTCGGGCTCTTCGGGCTCCTCCGGGTCAACCGCGAGCTCGGCTCCACCCGCGGCGGCGACCTCGCCGAGCTGACCGACATGGTCCGCCGGCGGGTGGCGGGATGGCGGAGGCGCGGATGACGCTCTCGATCCTCGATCGGTACGTGCTGCGCTCCTGGATCCGGATCTTCCTCCTGACCGCGCTCGGGTTTCCCGTCGTGTCGATCCTGATCAAGATCACCGACGAGATCCGGAAGCTGCTCGGCCGGGGCCTGGGCCTGTCCGAGATCCTCCACAGTTACCTGTACCTCCTGCCCGAAGAAGTGGCGATGGTGATGCCGGCGTCGGTCTTCTTCGCGACGGTCTTCACCCTGAACGCCATGAGCCGCCACGCGGAAATCATCGCCGCCCAGGCCGGGGGGATGAGCTTCCACCGGCTGGCGCGCCCGGTCTTCGCGGCCGCGGCCGTGGCCGCGGTGGTGGCCTTCGTGGTGGGAGAACTCTCGGTGGGGGCGACCGCCAGGTCGCTCGAGCTCCAGAAGGCGCCCGCGGCACGGAAGACCACCTATCGCTACAACTTCGTCTACCGCGCGGACGACGGCTGGGTGTACACCATCCGGACGCTGGACGTGGTCAACAAGGTGCTCAAGGACCTGGTATTCCTCCGGCAGGGCAGCGACTCGACCGTGCGCCTTGAGGGGAACGACCCGATCCAGCCGTACCTGGCCGTCAGCGCCGACAGCGCCGCGTACGACAGCACCGCGGCCACCTGGCGGATCTGGGGCGCTACCAGCCGCGTCATCTTCCAGGGGCTGGCCCAGCCGGTCTTCTCCGCGCAGGAGATGCGGCTCCGGGCACTGACCCAGCGCCCGGCCCAGCTGCTCGCCGAGGACAAGACCACCGATGAAATGGGCTACCGGGAGCTGGGCGAGTACATCCGGGCCATGCGCGCGACCGGGAACGACGTCAACAAGATCAGGGTCGAGCACGCCCTGAAGATCGCCGTGCCGGTCACCTGCCTCATCATCGCGCTGTTCGGGGCGCCGCTGAGCCTGAGCTCACCCCGCGCGGGCGCGGCGTTCGGCATCGCCATCAGCCTCGGCACGACGGTCTTCTTCCTCCTCATCATCAATCTGGCCAAGGCGGTGGGGAAAGGCGGGGTGATCGACCCCCTCGTGGCGGCGTGGGCGCCGAACGCCCTCTTCCTCGTGGCGGCGCTGGTGCTGCTCCGGCGGGTCCGGACGTAGGGGCGCGACGAGATTGCTTCGTCGGCCCCTGGCGGGGCCTCCTCGCAATGACAGAAGCAGCCTGCGAGTCATGAACGCACGACGGCCCCCGGGAGCGATCCCGGGGGCCGTCTGCGTCAGCGGCGAGGGGCCGGCGACCTTACCAGATGTACTTGCCGCTCAGCTGGATGCGCCAGACGGAGGAGTTCGGGTCGACCCGATTCACGATCGGGAGCGAGAGGCTGTAGATGCCCCGGTTGTTCAGGTTGTCCCACCCGCGGAGCCGGACCAGCGTCTGGCCCTCGAAGGTGCTGGTCTGCTTCACGAGGCCCCAGTCGCTGTCGATCATGTTGAGCAGGTTGAAGACGTCGAGCGAGAAGATCATCGTCTGCCCGGCGAAGGTCGGGACGAGCTTGGTGAGCCGGGCGTCCAGGCGGTTGATCCAGGGGTTCCGGCAGCTGTTCCGCTCCATGATCTGGCCCCGCTGGTTGCGGAGGCAGGACTGGTCGGCGATGAAGGCGGCCAGCGAGTCGTAGGCGGCGTTCTGGGCGGCCGACGAGGCGCCGAACATCGAGATGTCGTCCCGGTCCCGCGGGACGTACACCATGTCGTTGAACTCGCGGTTGGTGCCGCCCACGCCGTCGGCGTTGGCGTCGCCGTTGATGACGTAGCCGAAGGGCGAGCCTGACACGCCCGAGTAGATGAGCGAGAACTCGAAGTCCGCCGGCAGGTTGACCGTGCCGCTCATGACCACCCGGTGCGGGCGGCTGAAGGTGGAGGTGGTCAGGTCGCGATCATTGAGCAGGCCGTTGAGCGTCGCGAAGCCGTAGTTCGAGAACGCGATGCTCGACGTGAGGGACATGACGTCCTTGGCTTCGCTGTATGTGTAGCCGCCGTTGAACTCGACGCCGTTCGAGAACCGCTTCTGCAGCTGGATGGTGCCGGTGAAGGCGTAGTCCTCGGACTTGTTCAGGTGCTCGAGCACGTTCCCGAAGGCGGCCGTCTGCTTCAGCGGCGTGGCGACGCCGGTGGTGGGGGCGTTGACGCCGTACCGCGCGCGGTTGCCCTCGCCGGTGGCGTAGGTCAGCGTGCTCTCGTCCACGACGCCCTGGAGGTTGTTGTCCTGGATGTAGAGCGAGTTCTTGGTCTTGGTGTAGAGCAGGTCGATGGTGCCCACCACGCCCCAGGGGAGCCGGTGGTCGACGCCGAGCGAGAGCTTCATGTTCTGTTCGAACTTGAAGTCGGGGTCGAAATAGTTGATGGTCGGAATCGGCGGGATGACGCCCCCGGCGCCGCCGCAGGTCGTCGGCTGCTGGTCCGGATCGAGGCTGAACGCCGGGACGTCGTCGAGCGCCGAGGCGTTGTCGTTCCGGCAGGTGAGCTGGGTCTGCGCCATGCCGGTGTTGACGTAGGCGTTCGACATCCACACATAGGCCGGCCGGCCGCCGAAGTAGCCGACGCCGCCGCGGACGATGGTCATGCCGGAGCCGTCGACGTCCCAGTTGAAGCCGAGGCGCGGCGACCAGGTCGCGTTGCCGCTCGGGATGACGCTGGTGTTGATGGTCCCGCCGGTCCAGAGCGCCCCGTCCGAAGTGATGGAGTCGAGCGTGGGGTTGTAGGTCGGCGAGTCGGGGAAGATCGGGTCATCCCACCGGAGGCCGATGGTCAGCGCCACGTTCCCGAGGTTGAACTGGTCCTGCGCGTACAGGCCCCACTGGTTGACGCTGAAGTCGGACACCGGGCCGCCGGGAATGAGCGGCAGGGCGCGGTCGAAGCGGACCGGCGCGTTGTTCTCGAACGAGTCGATGTTCGCGAACGTCCACTGCCCGATGCTCTGCGGGAAGAAGTGGTTATTGAACCCGAAGAACTCGTTGTGGGTGCCGATGGTGAGCCGGTGGTCGCCGAGGCCGACGGTCAGGTTGTCGGTCAGCTCGTAGATGTCCTGGTCCAGCGAGTTGTCCTGGGAGAACCGCTCCGCGCCGGCCACGAGTTGCGTGCCGGTGGTGCCGGAACGGACGAGGATCGTCGGGTAGGTCGTGTTGGGCGGGCGGGTGTCGCGGATGGTCTGGATGCCGCCGATGAACTCGTTGGAATACTTGCCCCCGAACACCGCGTTCCAGCTCAACCGAAGCGAATTGGTCTGGTTCTCGATGGAGTAGGCGCCGGACGTCAGCTGCCAGTCGCCGTTCTGCCGCCGGCTGATGACGTCCACCGACGCCCCGACGTTGTTATACGACAGGGCCACGTTGTGATTGGCGGCGGGCGCCCAGGTCAGCTTGCCGAAATACGTCGGGTTCGGGTTCTCGATCAGGAACCCGCCGGCGCTGCCGGCGCCGCCCCACTGGTCCGCCCCGAGCGTGGTGAGGTGGTCGATCATTCGTTCCGCGTCGCCGGGGGCGGCGCCGGACTCCTCGAGGGTGATTCCGTCGAACGGGGTGGTCCGATCCGAGATGTCGGCGGCGAAGAAGTACTGGAGCTTGTCCTGGATGATGGCGCCGCCCAGCGTGCCGCCGTACTGGAGGACCTTGAAGTCGGCCGACTTCAGGCCGTTGACGTCGGTTCCCACCAGGTCCTGGTTCTGGTAGCGCCCGAACACCGACCCGTGGAACTGGTTGGTGCCGGACTGCGTGACCGCGTTGATCAGACCGCCGGCGAAGTTGCCCTGCCGGACGTCGTACGGCGCAATCAGCACCTGGAATTCCTTGACCGCCGCGAACGAAATCGCCCGGGCGTCCGCCTGGCCGCCGGGAGCGCCGGTGGAGCCGAGGCCGAAGAGGTCGTTGTTGACGCCGCCGTCGATCTGGATGCTGTTGAAGCGGTTGTTCTGGCCGCCGGCGGACACGCCGCCCGATACGCCGGCGACCTGCGGGGTGGTCGCCACCAGGTTGGTGAAGTTGCCCCCAAGCACCGGGAGGCGGGTGATGGCCGTGTTGCCGATGGACTGGGCGACGCCGGTCTTGGCCGTGTTCATGACGGGGTCGCCCGTCTCGGCGCTGACGGCGATTTCCTCGACCTGGACGACCTGCGCCTTGAGTGCAAAGTCGGAGATGAACCGCTGGCCGAGGGCGAGCGTGACGTTGTCACGCCGCGCAGCCTCGAACCCGATGGCGCGCGCCTCGATGGTGTATGGCCCGCCGACCGGCACGTTCTCGACGTAGAACCGGCCGTTCGCCTGGCTGGTGGCCTGGAGCTTGGCGCCGGTGGAGCGGTTGGTGATCGTCACGATCGCCCCTTCCACTGCCGCCCCCGACTCCTGCTTGACGGTCCCGGACACCGCCGCCGTCGTGACGCCCTGCGCGGAGAGTGTGCCGGCCCCAAGCGCGAACAGCACGCCGACGACCGCCACGGTCGCTACCCGACGAAACCATGACTGCATAGGGACACCTCGACTGGAGTGAAGAGGGCGCGAGTCCAAGGGGAGAACCGGCACCGGGTGAATCAAACGCCTGCGCCATCGATCCGGGCCCCGGCCAGGGCCCGAAACGGGGATCGTGATGGCGCAAAAACTTACGCCCCGCTCGCCCGGGGTCAAGGAGCGCCGCGGCGCGTGGCCCGCCACACGAAATAGACCGGAACCCCGACCAGAATGATCCCGAATGTGATGCCGGTGTTGACCGGATCGGTCCAGAGGGCGTTCAGGATGATCCCGATCGAGGCGGTCAGGAAGAGCAGCGGGACCACCGGGTAGCCCCAGGTCCGGTAGGGGCGGACCAGGTCCGGCTGGCGCTTCCGGAGCACGAAGACCGCCCCGACCGCCAGGGCGTAGAAGGGCCAGATGCCGAGGATGAACTTGTCGGCCAGCTGCTGGAAGTCGTTGAGCAGCACGTACACCACGCCCAGCGTGGTGGTGAGCAGGATCGCCACGGAGGGGCTCCCGTGCCGCGGGCTCACCCGGGCGATGGCCTTGAAGAAAAGCCCCCGGTCGGCCATGGCGAAGAAGATGCGCGGGGCGGTCATCATCGAGCCGAGGAGGGCGCTGAAGGTGGAGATCATCACCACGCCGGCGATGACCCCACCCCCGCCCCCGCCGAAGAGGGGAATCCGGTCCGCCGCCGTGGCGGCGATCAGCGCGGAGCCCGCCATTTCGGGCAGCGGCACCAGGTAGAGGTAGGCAAGGTTGACCACCAGGTAGATCGCGATGATGGCCAGCGTGCCCAGGATCAGGGCGCGGGGGAGGTTCTTCGCCGGGTCCCGCACCTCGCCGCCCACATAGGAAAGATCGGCCCAGCCATCATAGGTCCACATGATGGAGATGAGCGCGGTGCCCATGACCGAGAGCTGGACGCCGCCGCCCCACACAGGACCGAAATTGGCGGTGGTGCCCTCCCCGATCAGGAAGGCGAGCCCAGCGAGCCCGATAAGCGCCCCGTACTTGACCACGGTGGTCAGGTTGACCATGACCGCGGCGATGTTGACCCCGAAGTAATTGAAGAGGGCCACGACGATGATGGCTCCCGCCGCCACGTACTGCACCTGCGACGGCGTCAGCGGCAGGAAGTAGCCGAGGTACTCCGCAAAGATGGTCGAGATGGCCCCGAGCGCGGAGGCGCGGATGACCGCCAGCGCCGACCAGCCGAAGAGAAAGGCCGGAAGCGGGCCGAAGGCCTCGAGGATGTAGGCGAATACGCCACCCGAGCGGGGGAGCGCTGCCGCAAGCTCGGCGTAGGTCAGCGCCCCGCAGAGCGCAATCAGGCCGCCGATGGCCCAGGCGAGCAGGAACGGCCCCGGCTCGGTGATCCGGCCGGCCACGCTGGCCGGCACCCGGAAGATTCCGCTGCCGATGGTGGAGCCGACGAGCACTGCCACGGCGCTGGCGAGGCCGAGGCGCCGAGTGAGACGCTCGCCCCAGACGTCGCGCTCGCCCGAGTTCGGTTCATGTGTTTGCATCGGTGGAGTTTGCGCCCCCCGGCGCCGCTTGACAAGGACCCGCCGGAGGCCGTTTCTTTTCCCCCTTCTCCCAGTGACCCGGAGCAGGCATGGCCGTCGCACGCGATCTGTTGGCCCTGACCAAGCCCCGGGTCATTTCCCTCCTCCTGGTCACCGCCGTGGCCCCGATGTACATCACCGGCCTCGGGGCGCCCCCCCTCTCCCTCGTGGGGTGGGTGCTCCTCGGCGGGTTCCTGATGGCCGGCGGCGCCAACGCCATCAACATGTGGTTCGACCAGGACATCGACCATTTCATGTCCCGGACCAAGCTCCGTCCCGTCCCCTCGGGACGGATCCCGCCGAGGGCGGCGCTGGCGTTCGGCGTCGGGCTGGGGTCGCTGGCGTTCGCCATCCTCTGGCGGTTCGCCAACCCGCTCAGCGCCTGGCTGGCCCTCGGCGGCCTCCTCTTCTATGTACTCGTGTATACGGTGTGGCTGAAGCGCTCCACGCCCCAGAATATCGTGATCGGCGGCGCCGCCGGCGCCTTTCCCCCGCTGGTGGGATACGCCGCCATGGCGGGGCACCTCGACCTCGTCGCCTTCTACCTCTTCGCCATCATCTTTTACTGGACCCCGCCCCACTTCTGGGCGCTGGCGCTGCTCAAAAAGGGGGAGTACGCCAAGGCGGGGGTGCCGATGCTCCCGGTGGTGCGCGGCGAGCGCGAGACCAAGGTGCAGATGCTCATCTACACCCTGATCCTGATCCCGCTGACCATCCTCCCCGCCCTCTTCGGCGCGTTCGGACTCATTTACGCGGTCACGGCGCTGGCCCTCGGCGGGCGGTTCCTCTGGTACAACTTCCAGCTCCTTCGGGAGGAGGGGGTCACCCCCACCGCCTGGAAGATGTACAAGTACTCGCTGGCGTACCTGGCGCTGCTCTTCCTGGCCATGAGCGTGGACCGCTCGATGCCGCGCGAGGCGCGGGCGGAGGCCCCCGAGGTGATCCTCCTCGACCAGCCGGCCCCCGCGGCCGGCATCCCTGGCCGGTGACGATACCGCTCGAGCCAGCCGCGCGCCGCCGACTCCCCTCTCCCAAGCAGCTCACCCGGCTCTGGCCCCGGGTCAGGCCCCATCGCAAGGCGCTGACACTCGCCTCCCTGGCGCTGCTCCTGAGCGCCGCCATCGGCCTGGCCTTCCCGCTCGTGGTGGGCCGGCTGCTCGACGCCGCCTTCGTGGACCAGGACCGGGCGTTGCTCGACCGGGTGGCCCTCGGCCTGACGGGGCTCTTCCTGGTGCAGGCCTTCCTCAACTACGCGCAGACCTACCTCCTGAGCGCCACCGGGGAACGGGCGGTGGCCGGCCTGCGCGAGGAGCTCTTCGCCAAGCTGCTCGACATGCCGCCGGGGTTCTTCGCGGACCGCAAGACGGGCGAACTGACCAGCCGGCTGACCACCGACATCGGCCTCCTGCAGGGCGTCCTGAGCCACCAGATCGCCGAGTTTTCGCGCCAGGTCCTGGCGCTGGTGGGTGGCATCATCCTCCTGACCTGGCTCCAGCCCAGCCTGACCCTGACCGCGCTGGCGGTGGTGCCGGTGGCGGTCTGGACGGCGCTCTTTTTCGGGCGGCGGCTCCGTCGCATCAGCACCGGGGTGCAGGACAAGGTGGCCGACGCGACGGCAGTGGCCGAGGAGGCGTTCAGCCAGATCCGCACGGTCCAGAGCTTCGTGCAGGAGCCGGCGGAGCGGGCGCGCTATGGCGGGATGATCGGCAAGGTGGTCGAGTCGGCGCTGGTGCGGGCGCAGGTGCGCGGCGTCTTCTTCGGGGCCATCACCTTCAGCATGTTCACCGGGATCGTGGTTGTGCTCTGGCAGGGAGGGCGGCTGGTGCTGGACGGCTCCCTGACCGCCGGCACCCTGGTGAGCTTCCTGCTCTACACCGTCACGATCGCCGCCTCGGTGGGGGCGCTGGCGTCGTTCTTCAGCAACTACCAGGAATCGGTGGGGGCCGCGGAGCGGGTCTTCCAGCTGCTGGAGTCCGAGACCGCCATTGCGGACCCGCCCGCGCCTGTGCCCCTGCCGAAGCCGGTCCGGGGCCGGGTCGAGTTCGACCGGGTGTCCTTCAGGTACCTCGACCACCCGAACGCCCCCTGGGCCATCCGCGAGGTAAGCCTGGCCCTAGCCCCGGGCGAGGTGGTGGCCCTGGTGGGCCCGTCGGGAGCCGGGAAGACCACGCTCATCAGCCTCCTCCCCCGGTTCTGGGACGTGGCGGAGGGCAGCATCCGGCTCGAAGGGACCGACATCCGGCAGCTCCGGCTGCGGGAGCTCCGGGGGGCCATCGGGGTGGTGCCTCAGGAGCCGGCCCTCTTCAGCGGCACGGTCCGCGAAAACATCGCCTACGCGCGTCCAGAGGCCTCTGGGGCGGACGTGGAGCGGGCGGCCCGGGCGGCGCACGCCCATGAGTTCATCGAGCGCCTGCCGGCCGGCTATGAGACCATCGTGGGGGAACGGGGGGTCAAGCTGTCGGGGGGGCAGCGGCAGCGGATCGCCATCGCCCGGGCGGTCCTGAAGGACCCGGCGGTCCTGGTGCTGGACGAAGCCACCAGCAGCCTCGACACCGAGAGCGAGCGGCTGGTGGAGGACGCCCTCGAAAAGCTGCTGGTCGGACGCACCACCCTTATTATTGCCCACCGCCTGAGCACCGTCCGCCGGGCCGACCGGCTGGCGGTGCTCGACCACGGCCGGGTGGTCGAGGAAGGCTCCCACGCCGACCTGCTGGCGCAGGGGGGGCTCTATGCCCGGCTCTATCAGCGGCAGTTCCGGAACGGCGATGCGGAGCTGGAGGGCGCGGCGGCCGCCAGCTGACCCCTAGGATTGATACCTAACCAGAGGTCCAGATGAAGAGTCAGATCGGCACCCTTGCCGCCGCGGCTGCCATGCTGCTCGCGGTGGGTGCGTGCGGTGAGGCCGACCCGCAGGCGCCGAGTCCCCAGCAGTACAAGGGGGCCGAAGTTGAGGCCATCCCGGAAAACGTTCTCGCGGCCGCGGTCCTTGTCCGCGCGGCGGCGTACGACAGTGCATATGTCGAGTATCAGTCCGGCGCAGGGCCGGCCCTGAGGACCCCCGCGGTGGGCTTTGCCGGAGACACGATGACGCGGGTGCCCGTCCTCGGCCTCGACACCGCGACAACCTACACCTTCCGCGTGGCGCTGACCCGCACTGGAGCCGATGACGAGGTCGTCGATTCCCTGGCCTTCGCGAGCGGCTCCCTCCCGGCGTGGATTCCCGCCATTGGCAGCCTTGGCACCTCCAGCGAGTCGGGCTACCTGGCGCTGTCCCTGCCATCGGGCGCGGTCACCGTGGACAACACCGGGAAGGTGCTCTGGTACCACTACTCGCCCAACGGGACCCTCAACTCCTTCCAGGCGCACCCAGCCGGTGTCTATACCCTGCTCGGCACGGGGGTCGGGGAAACCGAATTTCATGTATTGAACGCCTTGGGCGAAGAGACCGGCACGCTGACCTGCGTGGGTCGGCCGACGCGGTTCCACGACCTGCTGATTGCCGCGGGCGGCGACGCCTGGATTCTGTGCGACGAGACTCGCGTGATGGACTTGAGCAGCGTCGGTGGGTTGCCCAGCGCGTCGGTGACTGCCACCGTGGTGCAGCACCTCTCGGCCACAGGGGCACTCCTTTGGGAATGGAACGCCTTCGACCACTTCGACATTACCGATGTTCCGCTGGTTGATCGGACTGGTGTCAACGTCAATTTCACCCACGGCAACGGTATCGGCTTCGATAGCGACTCCAACCTGATCCTCGGCTTCCGGAGCCTCAGCGAGGTCACCAAGGTGAACCGGACCACCGGGGCCGTCATCTGGCGCCTCGGCGGGCTGGCGAACCAGTTCACCTTCCTGAACGACCCCAAGGGACAGTTCGAGCGGCAGCATGGCGTGCGGGTGGCCGGCACCGGACAGATCCAGCTGCTCGACAACGGGCTCGGCGCCCCCAGCCGCTTCGTTCGCTACCTGCTCAACCCCGTGACGCTCACCGCCACGATGGAGTGGCAGTTCATCGACACGCCGACCACATACACCAATGTCGGCGGCTCCACGCAGTACCACCCCGACGGGCATGGCACGGTGTCGTTCGGCCGCGCCGGACGGGTGATCGAGGTCGATCATGTCGGCAACCGGGCCTGGGAGCTGACCGGCCTGGACGGGGTCTACGTCTTCCGTACCCAGCGCATTGGCTCCCTCTACACTTCCGGCTTTGGGGAGCCAACCCGGTAGCGCGGTGCGGTTGGGGTTCGATCACGCAACGGCCAGGTAATCCGGGCTGGCCGACGCCGCGTTCTTCTCGGGTGACGCACACCGACAGGCACGCGGTTCAACCCGATCATCACACGGCAACGTCGGCCCACGGGTCCCCGCCGCCTCCCCCGCGACAGGTCTGCTTGGCGGCGTAGCACCTGCCCGGCGGTTGCTGTCGACGATCTCCGACCCTCTCGCGGCCGACGTGCCTGAGCGCCATGGACCGGTGCTCAAGACACACAAGCGCCCCCTGCCGCGTAGGGCAGGGGGCGCTTGTGATCCAGCCCCATCTACTCACCTGCCGTGCCTACGGCGCGGAGACGGCCACGATATTGATGCTGACCCACGCCGGCGACGCACCGGCATACAGCTCGGGTCCGATGAGGTAGCTCCCGGGCGCAAACTGATGCGTCGAGACCTCCGGCTGCGCACCAGTTCCAGCTCCAAAATATCCCAGGAAGGCGCCGGCGGCCGTGTAGAAGGCAACGTCGATGTCTGCCCCATTGGACCAGTTGATCGTCGTCGTGAGGGTCGTCGTCGCCAGGATATCAATCTTGTAGTACTGCGGCGTAGCTGTGTAGGCATCAAAGAATCCGCGGGACTGGCCCACCGGCGGAACGGCAACCGTCGGTGCCGTCCCTGTGGCAGCCGTGCCAGGGAGGGCAGCCGCGGTGCCCAGCATCGCGAGTGGAGTCGGCAACACCGCGGGGATCGTGAGTTGGAACGCGGGAGCCGAAGCTGGAATGACCCCCGTGACCGCATTCGGTGAGCCTGCGGAACCGGGCATCGGCTGCACGGTGATCGTGGTTGCCGTTCGATCTTGAACAAGCGCGGCCCCTGTGAGTGGCCAGCTTGGAGTACCGGTCGAGGTGAAAGAAAAACCAGGTCCAGCGGTTAGGACGACCGACTCTCCGATTTGCGGGGTGTAGCTGCTCAGCGTGGCCGGGAAACTCGCCACGACCGCGCTGTACACCGAGTCCGCCGAAACCAGCGTGTACTCGAACTGCGGCGCGCCCTTGAAGGTCACGCGGGTGACCTGGAGCGGTGACGCCACGTTCGGGCCGACGTTGAGCACGGCGACCGTGCTGTCGGCCGAGATACTCGCCACGGTCGGCGCGGTCTGGGTCGGGAAGGTAAAGACCGACGGGAGCGTGTTGCCGCAGGTCGGGTTGCACTTGAACGCGTACGCCGCATTCAGCGTGACGGTCGTTTGGCCGGCCACCAGCGGCGAGACGGTGGCGGGGAGCTTCCCGGTCCAGGTGCCGGACTGGCTGCCGGTCAGCTTGTCCTTCGTGGTCAGCGTGACCGGGGCGATCGTCGGGAACTCGGCGTTGCTCACCAGCGTCACGACCGCGGTGGTGTCGGTGGTCGGCGCGTTGATGAAGCGGAGCGACAGCGAGTCCGGCGCGCGGTCGATGATGATCGGGGCCACGTTGCCCGGAAAGGTGACCGCGGACGTCGGCGACAGCCGGAGCGTCGAGGGCATCGTCATGGTGACGGTGTCGCCCGGGTTCGGGTTGGCCGGGGAGAAGGTGGCGTAGAGGTTGCCGGGGACCACGTTGACCTGGACCGCGAGCGTCTTGCCACCGGCGCTGGCGGTGAAGGTCGAGATGCCGAGCGCGGTGCCCGTGACGGTGACGCGGACCTCGGTCTGCTCCTCGGGCAGCGTCAGCGTGCCGTCGGAGTTGTAGACGGGCCGATAGCTCGAGTCCATGGCCACCGTGAAGTTCGGCGACGAGGCGGTGAAGGTCCACGCCTCGGGGATCTGGCCGTCGAGCTCGTCGACCAGCTGGAAGGAGATCAGCTGGGATGAATCCTGCTTGACGAAGACCAGCGCCGGCGCGGCGAGGATCTGGTAGGGCACCCCCGCTTCATCGGAGGTCTGGTCGCTGCTGCACGACCACAAACCCACACAGGCGGCGAGCAGGACCGAACCACGAATCATACGTGTCATACTTGTACCTCGTTCTCGGAAGACGGTGGAAAGCGGCTCTTTCCGGCGTCCTGCAGTGAAACTTCCTTGTGTTACGACACTCGGTTACTGGACGCCCGATGCCCCGAAGAAATTCACGCCCAGCCAACGACCCACATCGACGACGCCGTCCGCGGTCAGGATGTCCTGCCAGTCCGGCCTGGAGACCTCGGTGAGGTCGTTGGTGTAAATCATCTGGAACTCGCCCAGGTTGTTCTTGTCCACGAAAATAAAGTACCGGTCCTTCTGCTTCGTGTATCGCCAGACCTGGTACGGCGGCGCGGTGCCCACCGACACCCGGTCGAGAAACTCGTCGTACGGCCCGTACTTCGCGTAGATCCGGCCCCGGTCGGTCCGCCAGCCGGGCGTGGTGCGCCGGCCCCCGACCCTGAACTGCTGGTTGGCGTAGGCCACCGCCTCGTAGAAGTTCTCGCGCGTCTCGTTCCGCGCCACGCCCGGGCTGAGGTCCCGCCTGGTCCAGAACTCCGTGAGCCATCGCCGCTTGGCGTCGACGCTCAGGTCCTTGTACAGGTTCAGCCCGTCCGCCGGGGCCGTGATGTAGAGCAAGGGTCCGGCGGCGCTGTCCAGCTGCGCCTCGCTCATCGCGGCAAAGTACCCCGCGTCGGTCCGTTGCTCCTGCTCCATCCTCGCCGCTTCCTTGGCGAGGGTTTCCTCGAGACCCGCCATGGTCAGCGGTTGTTCCCGCTCCGAGGACGTTCCGCCCAGGGCCACCGTGACCACCATCGTGTAACTGCCCTCGGGGAGCCCGGTCAGGTCCAGCTGCCCCTTCAGCACCCCTCCGCCGGCCGGCACATTCACCGCGGCGGGCGGCGTCTTGAAGATCGTCTTCCCGGTGCCGTCGCGGACGGAGGCCGACAACGTGCCGCTGGCCGGGTCCGCGCTGTACGCCTCGATCAGGTAGAAGGCCTGGCTCCGAAGCGGCGTCAGGTGCAGTTCCACCGCTCCCGTGACCAGCGCGTTGCCGACCCGCAGCTCGCCTGGCTGCGGCACCGTGTCGCCTGGGGCGGCCATCCGGATTTCCGGCGACAGCAGCAGGTCCGACACTGGCGGCGGCGACCGGAATCCCTCAATGGCCGCCTTGGCGAACGCCTTCCTCCCCGTCACGCTGTCCTCGACGGTAATCTCGAGGACGTACGACCCGGGAAGCACCGGGAACTCCAGCATTTCCAGCCCCATCACGCCCGGCCTCGCGACGGCCTTCGAAATCCTGTTCGTCCA
This sequence comes from Gemmatimonadota bacterium, assembly GCA_022710485.1. Taxonomy (GTDB): domain Bacteria; phylum Gemmatimonadota; class Gemmatimonadetes; order Gemmatimonadales; family GWC2-71-9; genus SPDF01. The sequence goes on from JAKLGU010000005.1 coordinate 110,755, forward strand.
ACTCTCCTGGAGCAGCCCGAGTCCGGTGGAATCGGACACCTTCACGGTCACCGCATAGGTGACCAGGTCGTTGGGGCCGGAGGCGCCGTCTCCCGCGAACAGCACGTACGGGATCTGCACGAACGCCTTGACCAGCGTCTGGCGGGTCTCGGCCCGGTAGAACCGGACCGCCCGGACCGCCATCACGTCTTCAGTCTGCCGCTCACCGATCCGGGTCGGGGCGGCCAGTACGCCGGCCGCGAGAGCGAGCGAAAACCAACGTACCATTGTGCTCCTGGGCAGTGGCGGCCTGGGCCGCCACCGTCGCATCCGCCAGTTACCAGCCGATGCTGAACGTGAAGAAGTTGGTCGAGCCGAGAATGCCCATGTACTTCCAGGCGTAGTCGAAGCCCAGGTTGAACGTCTCGGTCGTGTACGACAGGCCGCCGCCGATGGCGGTGCCCTGGTAGCCGGCCTCTTCGTTCAGCTGGCTGCCCGGGACGTCGGTGTCCGCGTTGGCGGAGGCGTAGCTGTAGCTGCCCCGCACGGCGCCGTTGAAGTTGCTGCCCCCCATCTGCGGGAAGGCGAACTCCGTGCCGAATACGAACCCGGCCTTGGTGTTGTTCGGCTGGTTGAAGTCGGCCAGCAGGGTCCACCGGGTGCTTTCCTTGGCGATGATGTCGTACGCCACGGCCACGGTGAACGTCGTCGGCAGCGAGAACGCCTTGGTCCGGTAGGAGCCGGGCTGCGGGTTGCTCGGGACCCCCTCCTCACCCTCGGCCGGTTCCCGCGGGACGCCCACGTTGAGCGCGTCGCCGCTGTAGCTGAGGTTGCTGCCGAGGTTCTGGATGACGAAGGAGAACTTGATCGGGTGGTTGTTCAGCGCCGAATGGAAGTTGGTGCCGAAGTCCACCGCGAAGGCGCTCCCGCTGACTTCGCCGAGCTGGTCGAACACGCCCTTGGCGGTGATGCCCGCCGAGAAGCGGTCCGAGAAGTTTTCGGCGTAGGTGAGTCCGAGGTAGGACTCGCTGACGGAGTAGACGCCGCCGGTGCCGTCGGGCAGGTCCACCGTGTACTCCGGCTGGTCCTTGAACCCGAAGGTGCCGAGGTGGAGGCCGACCGCCCGGGCGCCGCCCGAGAAGGGGAAGGCCAGGCCGCCCCAGCTGTACCGGGTGTCCGCCACGTACGAGTACGTGCTGATGAGCGCCCCGGGGCGCTCCATCATCGAAATGCCGGCCGGATTGTAGTACAGGGCCGAGACGTCGTTGGCGATGGCCTGGAAGGCGTTGCCGAGCGCGGCGCCGCGGGCGCTGGCGCCGAGGAGAAGGAACTCTCCCGACGTCGTGCCGTACGGCGTGTTGTCCGCGTTGATCTCGGATTCCTGGGCCGCGAGGGCCAGGGGGAACCCGCCGACCAGCAGCCCCGCCAGGGCCAACCCATGCGCAGTGTGCCGCTTCATAAGTATTCTGTCTCCTGGATGCGGGATGTGGGGGGAAGCGTTCCCCCCACCCCCGGCGTGGCTACTTGGCGAAGTTGACGATCGTCATGCGCCCGATGTGGCGCGCACTGCCCGATTCGACGTGATAGAAGTACACACCGCTGGCGACGACCTGGTTGTTCCGGTTACGGACGTTCCAGTCGAGCATGCCGCCGTTTTCCGAGGCCTCGTAGTTGAGCACCCGGACCAGCACCCCGCTCGACGAGTAGATGCGGATCGTCGCCTGCAGCGGGAGGTTCACGAACTTGATGACCTTGGCCGTGTAGTCCACCTCGTATTCGTCGGTGACGTAATACGGGTCCGGCACGGTGTGGATGGTCGAGAGGTCCAGGTTCGACGCGGACGCGGTAAAGTCGTTGACCACGTCGTACTGCACCCCCATCGTGGCTCCAATGGCCGTGAAGTTCCGGTTGGCCGCCACGAAGGAGTACGGGCCGCGGTTCCCGGACTGGCCGGTGCCGTTGCCGCCGTAGATGATGCCGGAATAGGTCCGGAGGGACCAGACCGTGCCGGCGGCGGGCAGCGCGGGCATCGAGAAGCCGGAGATGCTGCCGGCCAGGTACATGAAGAACCCGCCCTCCGCCTGGATGTTCGCCGGATTGCGGTCCGACAGCGTGGCGGTGGCCGACTGGTTGTTGCCCGACCCGAAGGCGATGGCACCGAGCTGCGCGGTGTTGCTCAGCGTGAACGGCGCCGCCGCGGTGCAAGGCCAGAAGTTCTGCGGCAGCACCAGCCCCGAGCGAAGCGGCTCGACGCAGGTGAAGTCGCTGGTCGTGACCACGGTCGGCCGGTTGTCGAAGCCGCCGGCGCCCTGGTTGGCGGTGTTCAGGATGCCCCACCCGCCGTCCACGTCCGTGCTCTGGAAGGGCACGAGCACGTTGTGGGTCACGTCGATGACGGAGTCGATGACACCGCCAGTGCCCCAGTAGACGTTGAAGTCCGCGGCGCGGGTTACCGTCGACAAGGCCTCGCCGATGTTGCGGTACTCACGGTTGTACATGTTGAGCGACAACGGCTGGTAGACCGTGGTCACCCCGGCGAGCTGGCCGGCGTTGTTGAAGCCGCCGGTGGTGCCGTTGGCGGCGCACGCCGTGACCGTCGCGCCACCGGTGCCGCAGGCGCCGGAGGTCGGGTTGGCCCGGACCTCGTTGTTCTGCGGCGAGGGGCCGTCGAACCAGCGGATGCCGTTGTAGTTGGTGCCCGTGACGCCCGCCGGCATGTCCGGCGTGGTGTACCCGGGCTCCTGCAACTGGCTGCCCAGGCCCCAGTCGCCCGAATTCGGGCCGCTGGTGAGCGTCGGCTGGAAGAGTGCACTCAGCGACCCGTAGGTGGCGTCGCCGCCGTACATCGAAGCGAGGTCGGCGTCGATTTCCGGACCGGCGAAGTACACGTCGGTCGAGACGTCCACCCCGAGGTCCTGTGCGAGCGGGACCGCCAGCTGGAAGTCGTCCACCGGATTGCCGTTGGACAGGGTGAAGTAGTACACCCCCGGGATGGCCGGCGCGCCGCCGCCGCAGCAGCCGGACAGGTCAACGTTGCCCATGTCCATGCTGTCGAGCGTGACGGCCAGTGCTCCGGAGGCGCCCACCACCTGGCTGGCGAATCCGACGAAGCCGAGGTGGACCGTCGCCGGCGGGAAGGGCCCGGTGAAGGTGCCGTTCAGGTTCATGCCAGGCGTCTTCGGGAAGACGAGGCTCTGGTTGGTGGTGTTGGGCTGGCCAGGGGCGCGCGACCCGCCGAACATGCCCGGCGTGAGGGTGCCGGTTTGCACCAGGTTCGACGCCAGGGCCTGCGGGATGACCGACTGGGTGCCGGACTTCGGCGATTCCAGGCTGGTCGGGCCCGAGGACCAGGAGTTCACGTCGAACGCCGTGACCACGTAGAAGTACCGGAAGTTGTTCCGGACGCCGTTGTCCACGTAGATGTACGGGACGCCGGTGTTGGTCATCGGCGGCAGGCCGGAATCGTCGCCGGTCACGACCGTGTCCGTCTTGGTGGTGTACGCCAGGCCGGTAGCCAGCTCGATCCGGTTGCCGAACCGTGTCATCACGAAGGGGCTGACGATGTTGTTCGGGTTCGACACGGTGCGCGGCACGCCAGGCGCGACAGGCGAGTACGCCACCGGGCAGTCGATGTTGATGATGAGTTCCGGGGCGCAGGTGTCCAGCGGGTTGACCACGCCGTCGTAGTCGTCGTAGATGGTGCCGGCGAAGTCGAACTGCGCGATGAGCGCCAGCTCGTCCGGGCTGTCCACGCGGCCGCGGTAGATCCGGTAGCCTTCGACGTCGAACTCACGATAGTTCGGGTCGTAGAGGGCGCTGGCCGGGTCGGAGGCGATGGCGTAGTACGGGTCGCCGCCGGCTTCCGACGGGGACGCCTGCCACACCACGGTGACCTGGTTGTTGCTCGGGATCAGGAAGAACTTCGGTGCGTCCGGCGCGAACGGCAGGAGGAACTTCGCGTCAAAGACGGCCTGGGCCGTGTAGGACTTGCCGAGCAGGGAGTTCGGCACGACGGTCCATTCCGGGCCGGCAGTACCGGCCTGCTCGTAGAGGCCGCTGGCGTCGAGGTCGGTGGCCGAGATGTACCCGGTGATGCTGTCCACCATGTTGACGCCGCCCACCATCGCGGCCGGGACGCCGAGGAGCGTCGGGTCGCCGGGCTTCACGTTGCCGCCGCCGCAGGTCGGGCCCGGGGCGGGGCAGCCACCGGTGGCCACCGGCGCGGCGAAGATGTACGCCACGACGATGGAACCCTGGCCGCCCGGGGGCAGCGACAGGCCGGTGGAGGACTGGAAGAACCGCATGTCGGCGGCCTGCGTGTTGTTGATCCAGCAGATGCGGGTCTGCGACGGGAGCCCGGTGTTGCAGGGCTGGTCGCCGGCCGGCACCGAGATGTTGCCGGACAGGTAGCGCCACAGCTGGATCGCGTTCTGGGGGTCGTTGAAGGCGCCCGGGAACGGCGAGCCGTTGACGGTGTTCGAGAAGAGCTGAATGGCGCCGGGGCCCGTCGGGCTCTTCAGGTACTTGATGCCCGCGAAGCCGGCGCCGGGCATGAAGGGCGCGCCGAAGATGGTCGGATCGTAGGGAAGCCAGGAATCTTCGCCGGCGAACGTCTGGACGTAGGTGTAGCCCAGGGCGAACGGCAGGTTGACGCTGGAGTAGTTGGTGCCGGACGAGGCCACGTCCATGTCCGTGGCGAACGCCGCGTACAGGTTGTCGATCGTGTACCCGTCGGTGGGCAGGGACACGTTGAAGGTGGCGTTGTTCTTGGCCTGGAACTCCTGCGCCTTGTCGACGAGGATCGACACCATTTCAGGCCGGATGTTGACGTAGTCGGCCGGGTTGGTGGTCGTGACGTTGTAGAACGTGTAGATGAAGTAGATGATGTCTTCGTTGCCGGTCGGGAAGTTCCACCCCATGCCGCGGGTCTCGACCACGATCCCGAGCGGGTGCTTGCGGCCGGCGTTGAGCGCCGGGTCGCCGTCCCACGACATCCACCAGACGTCGCCCTGCGACGCCTGCTTGCGGCGCTCCGAAGCGGTGCCGGTCAGGAGCGGGTTGAAGAGGTCCGCCGCCTCGTCGCCGAAGGGGACGTACCCCGCCAGCGGGAGGTTGGAGAAGTCGTCGGAGTTTGAGGTGTTGTAGATCGGCTCCACCTGGGTGCCGTGCTGCGTCGTCCCCTTCGGGTCGAAGAAGAACGCGCCGGTCGTGTCGCCGGCCCAGGGGCCGCCGTCAGCGCCGACGACGCCGGCCAGCTGCAGGCCGGAGTTGAAGATGTACTGGTCCGCCGTGCCCTTCGGCCAATACCCGCCGCCGATGGTGGAGGAGTTGGTGGAGTCGACGCAGACCTGGCCGTCGGACGACAGGCCGCAGTAGACCCGGTTGATCGTCATGGCGCCCAGGGGACGCGCGAAGAGCCGGAAGCCCCTGGCCGTCGACTTCTTGGCCCCCGGTTCCGGCTTGGCCATGGCGGACGACGGCAAGGCCGCCGCGAGCGCCAGAGCCAGCAGGCTCGCCAGGATGACGCCCCTCTTACGGAATGGTGAGTGCATTGCATCCTCTCTCAGATGGATACTGTTCGGCTGGACGGGGGGACGGCGCCGTTCGGCGCGCCGGCCCCCCCCGCCGTGGATCGTTCACGCTAGAAATTGAGCTCCAACCCAAGCCGCAGGCGCCGGGGCGCGGCGGTGAAGTTCGCCTCGCTGCGGCCCGAGTAGTAGAACGCTTCCGACGCGCGGCGCTGTTCGGACAGGGTGAAGACGCCGTCGCCGTTGCCGAAGCGCTCCTCGGCCCGGACCAGGTACACGCAGTTCGGGGCGGCCGCGTTGCCGTCCTGGGTCACCCAGTTGCCGCAGGCGCCCGGGGTCGGCAGGAACATGTCGCCGTTCTCGAGGTCGTAGCTGTTCGAGGCGATGGCCTCGTCGGCGTAGCCCGCCGAGTCGCCGGACCAGGTTTCCTGGAGTTCGGTCGCGTTCTCGATGCTGTTGTTCTCGGCGAACACGGTCGTGGTGTTGGTGAAGTTGAAGACGTTACGCGCGTCCAGGTACGCCGTGAGGTCCACGCCGCCGAACCGGAAGCCCTTGGTGAGGCGGAGGTCGGCGTTCCGGAAGGTCGGGAGGCGTGAGCCGTTGACGTCGCCCTCGAACTGCCGGGCGCAGACCTGCGTCGAGAGCACCGACTCGTTGCCGGTTTCCACCGGGCAGCGGGTGTATGCGGTGCCGCTGGCCACCCGGAAGGTCGCGAAGATGCCGACGTTCTGGAGGATGGCGCCGGTCGTGGTGCCGGAGTTCCACTGGTTCGGGAACGTGACCGAGAACGATCCGGCCAGGTTGTGCGGCCGGGTGTAGGTCGTCGGCAGGTACGCCGACGGCGGCGGGTCGTTACCGCCGGAGATCTGGTTCACGATCCGCGAGCCGAAGTTGATGTACGTGAACGGATCGGAGCCGGTGTTCTTGGCGTCGCTGAAGGAGTACGCCAGCGTGCCGTTGAAGAGGCTGCCGATGCGCTTGTCGAGCCGGATGTCGAACCCACGGTAGTTGCCGTAGTCCTGGTTCGTCATCATCCGGATGTCCTGGTTCTGCAGCTTGAGCGGGTCGTACAGCGACAGCAGGCGGCCCGCCTGGTTCGACTGGGCGTCGCGGTTGTACGCCGAGAAGTCGAGGACGAAGTCGTCCGAGAAGGCGTGCCGGATGCCGAACTCGAAGGTGATCGTCTTGCCGAAGTCCAGGTCCGACCCGTAGACGTGGTTGGTGTTCGTCACGGAGAGGTCGGTGTTGATGCCGCCGAGGACCAGCGCGAAGTCCGGCGGCTGGACCTGGTGGGCGTAGGAGAACCGCATGTTGGTGCGGTCGCTCACCGGGAACGACACCTGGATGTGCGGGGAGATGTAGTCGTGGGACTGGTCCTCGACGTAGATCTCCTCGAGCGAGGCCGCGACGTCGTTCGGGTCGTAGAGCGGGTTGCTCGAGATCCGGACGGTCGGCTGGCACGCGCCCGTCGAGTCGCAGTACTGCGGGTGCGACGCGTTGGAGTTGTAGTAGTCGTACCGGAGGCCGGCCACGAGCACCACGTCGCCGAGGTCGAGCCGGTCTTCGGCGTACCCGGTGTACGAGGTGGGCTTCTCCATGTAGAAGTCGGAGAAGGCCTGGCTCGTCATCTGGGACGAGTACGACTTGATGTCATAGCCGGTGTAGCCGCCGCCGATCTTGAGGCGGTTGTACCGGTCCACCTGCCAGTCGAGGGCCGCCGCGCCGATGAACCGGTTTTCCTGGTTCAGGAAGAGCCGGCCGGTCGGGCCGCCGGCCTCGGAGAAGCCGAGGAGGCCGTAGGCGTTGTTCCGCCACTTGTCCACCAGCGCGTACTGCGCGGTGTTCTCGTAGTCGTACGGCCCGCGCCGGGAGCCGGCCTTGTTCTGCTGGAAGTTGTCCAGCAGTTCCTGGTTGAGCGGGAAGTTGTCGAAGTCGAACGTGTACTTGAGCGGCGAGAGCATGAAGCCGCCCCACGGGTCGCGGGAGTTCACCTCGGACTCGCGGGTGAGCGGCGACTGGATGAACTCGTCCTGCTGGTAGGACAGGGTCACGTCGAGCGCCAGGGCGCGCGACGACGACTTGGCCAGGTTCTGCGTCCACCCGAGGGTGTAGACCTGGTTGGTGCCCGTGTTGCCGAAGATCTGCTGCGGGTTGTACAGGTTCGCGTAGGTGAAGTTGCGACCCTGCGCCTGGCTGGCGTTGGCGCTCAGGAAAAGGCGCGAGCCGGAGCCGTACGTGTAGTTGAGCTTGCCCGTCAGCTGGTACGCCGAGTTGGCCGTGCCGGGCAGCCGGATGCCCTGACAGTCGAGCCCGTAGTTGTCGGCGATGTCCGGGTTGGAGTTGTCCTTGATGTTGATGCCGGCGTACGACATCGTCTCGTCGCACTTGCCGGTGTACACCGCGAACTCCTGCACGTTGACGTACGTGGTGTCGGAGTAGGCGTTGTTCTTCACGCTCGGGACGGCCACGGTCGTGTCGGTCCCGGCCACGGTGAAGTACGGGGAGTTCTCCCGGTTCTGGCCGGTGCCGGCGGAGGCGTTGCCCTCGATGTTGCCGCCGATGAAGAACGTCAGGTTCGACACGATCGGGCCGCTCAGGCTGGCGGTGACCCGGTTGAAGCCGAGGCTGACGCTGTTGCCGAAGAGTTCGTCGGACTCGTAGCCGACGGCGCCGCTGAACTTGTCGCCGCCGGTGCGGGTCGAGATCGAGATGACGCCCGACTGCGCGCCGCCGAACGCGGCCGAGGAGGCGCCGGTCGTGATGGAGGCGTCTTCGAAGGCGTTGGTGGAGACACCGAGCGAGTTGCCGCCGGCCACCCCTGACCACGTGAAGCCGGTGCCGCGGTTGCCCGCGCCGATCGGCACGCCGTCGACGTACACGCTCTGCTCGTCCGTCCGTCCGCCGCGGATCGAGAGGGTGCCGCCGCCCGTGCTCGCCACGACGCCCGGCTGCAGCGCCAGGACGTTGACGATGCGGTCCGCCGGCAGGTTGTCGGCGTAGTCGCCCTCGACGTTCTGCTTAGTGGTGACCGCGTCGCGGGGGACCAGCTCGTTCTGCGCGGCGACGACCGTGATCTCGGTGACCTCGACCGGCGTGGACTCGAGCGTGACGTCCGCCGTGATGGTCTGGCCCGAGGGGATGCGGATGTCGGTCACGCGGGTCTTCTTGTACCCGATGAACGACACCTCGAGGTTGATCGTACCGGCCGGGATGAGGTTGATGAAGTAGTAGCCGTCAGCGTTGGTCTGCGCACCGAACCGGGTGCCGACGATGATGACCTGCGCGTTCGCGATTGGCGCGCCCTGCTGGTCGCGCACCTTGCCTTCGAGCTTACCAGTCGCGGCCTGGGCGGAGAGCGCCGAGGCTCCCACGATCAGGGCGACTGCCGCCAACGCGATGGATCGCGTCACGCGGGTGAAGGCGCTCACACAACTTTGCTTCATGGACACGTCCTCCAAAGGTGTGAACCCAGTGTTGCCTGCGAATCGTACAACGAAAAGCACGCGCTTCCCTCCTTGCGCCGGACGCGCCGAGTTGGGGAATGCGACTGCGGATACGCCGGACGCGCCGGCGGGAGACTACGACACGAGAGTACTGCGATGAGTGATCGAGACACCGACCGCGGCCCGGTCGGCTTCCACAATATGCCGTGACCTAAATCACGTGTCAAGGAACTGTCACGACCTGAAATGCGACAGGGACCCTGCTGTAACTGAATGCAACGAATCGGGATGGGACGGGGCAAGGCGGTGCGGCCACCACCCTGCCCGACAAGCTTATCCCGCGAACGGAAATTTGGGAAGGGGGGGGTCTAGCCCCCGGTCGTGATCAGGTTCCGCTGGGGCTGGGCGGGGGTCACCTCCGGCCCGTCCGCCCCCCAGTACATGTTGATCTCGCTCCGGACCCCGATCCGCCCAGATATATAGATACCGGGCTCCACCGAGAACCCCACCCCCGGGATCAGCTCCCGGTCGTCGTGGGTTTCGTAGTCGTCCAGATGGGGACCCGAGCCGTGGAGGTCCCGGTCGATCGAGTGCCCGGTCCGGTGCACGAAGTACTGGCCAAACCCCGCCTTCTCGATGACCCCCCGCGCCGCCCGGTCCCCCTCGAATCCCGCCACCTTCCGCCCCTCGCGGACCCCCTGCTGGATGGCGGTGATGGCCGCATCCCGGGCATCCCGGACCGTTCTCCAGACCAGGTCGACCTCCTCAGGGACCTCGGCCCCCGAGAACCCCATCCAGGTCTGGTCGGCGAACACCGTCGTGGTGCTCCCCCGCCCGGCCCAGAGGTCGAGGAGGATGACCTGGTCCCTGGCCAGGGTGGCATCCTTCCCCGCTTCGGGCTCATAGTGCGGATTCGCGGCATTGGCGCCGAACCCGACGATCGGCTTGGTGGTGAGCTTGAGCCCCCGGGCCTCCATGGCCGCCACCACCCGCGACTGAAGGGCCACTTCGGTCAGCCCCTGCCCTCCTTGCGTCACCGCCCACGCCAGCTCGCTCCGGGCGATGTCCGCCAGCGCCTCGGCCGCGTACCGATGGTCCGCCAGCTCGTCGGGGCTCCACCGCGCCGCAAACCGCGTGACCAGCGACGAGGACGGCACCACCGTGCCGCCCAGCCTGGTGATGAGCTGGACCACCCCGGCGGGGACACGGTCGAGGTAGGGAACCGCGTCGTCCGGGGAGATTTCCATGGCGACCGTGCGACCCTTCACGATGGAGGCGAGCGCGGCGTGGAGTTCCTCCCACTTCGCATACGGCAGGAGGCGGCCGGGAAACCCCTCGAGCGGCTGCATCTCGATCTTGTGCACCACCGCCACCGGCTCCCCCTCCTTCGGCAGGAGGACGAAGAGCCGCCGGCTCCCCATCCCGCCGAGGCCAAGCACCCGGCCGGCCACCGGATTGAGCCCGTGGAAGTCGAACAGGAGCCAGGCGTCGGCCCCGACGGCGTCGAGTCCTTCGGCGAGTTGACGGCGATCGGGCAGGGCGTGGGCGCTCATGGGTACCCCTCCGCGGCGGCGGCCAGCCACCGGCAAGTGTCGTCTCCCCGGCCCCGGCAGCGCGCGTGTACCATGGCGCCTTCGAATCCGGTGAGTGCGCGCAGCAACTCGGCGAGCGCCGCGCCATAGTAGGAGCAGGCCTGGCCGTCGGCCAGGGCCAGCAGGGATAACGGCTGCGGGATGACCGCTTCGGCGGACCGGCCGCGGACGGTGAGCGACGCGGAGAAGACCCGGCGGGCGGCCCGGCGCGCGGCCCCGGCGCCGATGCGGCGACGGACGAATCCCGGTGAGGTCTTCAGGAGCATCCGCACGGGCGCCGAGGCGCCGCGCGCCGCGTATCGCGCCGCCCGGCGGCCGGCGTCCGCGTACACCAGCGCCGCGTCGGGCCGCCGGCCCACGAGGCGGAAGACGCCGACAGTCTCGTCGAGCGGCACCGGAAGCCCGCGACGGTAGGCGTCCTGGTAACGCTGGATCTGGGCCGCCACCGTGCCGCTCAGGCCGAACCGCTTCGCGACGATCTCGCCCGCCAGTTCCTCGAGTCCATCGCCGACGGGAGTGTCGAGGTTGCGGAGCGCCTCGAGCAGGCTGAGCGGCACGACGGCCGGCGTATCGCCGGCGATGGTCACTGTGGACATGGGAGACGGCGGGAGGTCCTCGACATAGACGGGCAGAAGTTACCCACGGACCGCCCCGCGAACCAGAGGCGCTTGCGTGCATTCCGGCGGGCGGGGACATTCCATCATGTCCTCCGCCCCTCCCGCCGAGACCGCCTTCGAGCGCGACGTCCTCCCGCACATGGACCTGATGTACCGGGTGGCCCTTCGCCTGACCGGCGAGGCGGCCGCCGCCGAGGACCTCGTCCAGGACACCGTCCTCAAGGCGTTTCGCGCGTGGGACAGCTTCCGCCAGGGAACCAACGCGCGGGGCTGGCTGTTGACCATCCTGAGGAACAGCTTCATCAACGACTACCGCCGCCGGCGCCGCGCCCCCGCGCTGGTGGACCTCGACGTGGCGGAGCAGCACGCCCGGCTCGACGACCAGCCGGGGCAGGATCCCGAAGGGGAGTTCTTCCACTCCCTCGTGGACGACAGGATCCTGGCCGCCATCGACGGACTGCCGGAGGAGTTCAGGGAGGTCGTGGTCTTGAGCGACGTCGAGGGGCTCGGATATGCCCAGATCGCGGAAACCCTCGGCGTCCCGGTGGGCACGGTGAAGTCGCGCCTCTTCCGGGCGCGGAAACAACTGCAGGGAACGCTGCTGGAGTACGCCATCGAGGCGGGCATCGTCCGCCCCGGGAAGGACGCATGAACGACTCACGGCTCGATTGCGCCGAAGCGCTGGCGCTCCTCCAGGACTACCTGAAGGACGAACTCACGCCGGACAACCAGCGCCGGGTGGCCGGGCATCTCGCGGCCTGCGGCCACTGCCTCGAGCACGAGCATTTCGAGCGCAACTTCCTCGCGGCGATCCAGCGCGCCGCCAAGGGGATCCGCTGCCCCGACGAAGTGGCGGCGCGCATCCGGCAGGCCCTCCGGAGCGACACCCCGGACTGATCGTGGCTCCAGCCTCTGCCCTCCTCCTGGCCATCGCGGTCTCGTTGCTCGCCTGGCGCGCTGGAGCGCTGGGGCGCTCCGGCGCACTCGCCGCGGCCGGCATCGGACTCCTCGTGCTCACCACCACGGGGTGGCCGGGCGGGCTGGTCCTGATGGCTTTCTTCCTCCCGAGCTCCGCCGTCTCACGGCTCTGGCCCGGCAGGGCGCCCGCCATCGACGCCAAGGGTGATCGGCGCGACGCTTGGCAGGTCCTCGCCAACGGCGGGTTCCCCGCGTTGGCGCTGACCCTTGGCGGGCCGGGCGCACTGCTGGCCTTTGCCGCAGGGTTGACGGCGGCCGCCGCCGACACGTGGGCCACCGCGGTCGGCGCCCACAGCGCGAGCCCGCCACGGCACATCTTCAGGGGTGAGGTGGTACCAGCGGGTACGAGCGGCGGGATGACTCCCCTCGGCACCGGCGGGGCGCTGGTCGGCGCGGCGCTGGTGGCGGTGTCCGCCCTCCCACTCGTCGGGTGGCGCGGCGCAGTGGGCGCCCTCCTGATCGGGATGGGCGGCATGCTGCTCGATTCGGCGCTCGGCGCGAGCGTGCAGGGTAGGTTTCATTGCGATCGCTGCGGCCTGTCGAGCGAGCGGAGGATGCACCGGTGCGGCCAGGCGACACGGTCGGTGGGAGGGATTCCGTGGCTTTCGAACGACGGCGTGAACGCGCTGGCCTCGCTCGCGGCCACGGCGGCAGGATGGGCGGCGTCCTGAGCGCCACCGACGCGGATGTGCTGATCGCCGGCGCCGGTCCGGCCGGCAGCGCGACCGCGGTGCACCTGGCGCAGGCCGGCTGGCGTGTCGTGTTGGTCGATCGCGCCGAGTTCCCCCGGGACAAGCCCTGCTCCGAGTACATGAGCCCCGAAGCGGTCCGCCTGCTGGACCGGCTCGGCGTCGTGCCCGACCTCGAAGCCGCCGGCGCCGTGGCACTGGAGGGCACCACGGTCATCGGCGCCCGCGGGAGCCGGCTCACCGGACTCTTTCGCGAGGCGGAGCCGCAGCCGTTTCGCCCCGCCGGGCTCTCGCTTCCCAGGCGCATCCTCGACGCCCGACTGGTGCGCGCGGCGCGGGAAGCCGGCGCCGACGTCCGCGAGCGCACCCGCCTGGAGGCGCTGCTGCACGACGGCGGCGCGGTGGCGGGGGCCATGGTGCGCGGCCCCGACGGTCGGCATTACCCGATCCGTGCCCGCCTGACCATCGGCGCGGACGGACTTGGCTCGCTCGTGGCCCGCCGGCTCGGCCGGCGGCACAGCAGCGTCCCCCGTCGCGTGGCGTTCGTGGCGCACGTGCGCGGCGTCGCCGGCATGGGATCGACCGCCGAGATGCACGTCGGGGACGCCGGCTACGTGGGGTTGAACCGGATCGGCGCCGACCTGTACAACGTGGCGCTGGTGGTGCCCCAGGCGTCCGCGGCGGCGGCGCGAGGAGCGGTCACCCGATTCTTCTTCTCGATGCTCGAGGGCTTCCCGGGGGTACGAGGGCGAGTGGACCCCTCCCGCCTGGAGCGGGAGGTCCTGGTGACGGGCCCCTTCGCCTCCCGTGCCGGGCGGGTCACCGCCGGCGGCGCCCTCCTGGTGGGCGATGCCGCCGACTTCTTCGACCCCTTTACCGGGCAGGGCATCTACTCGGCGCTCCGCGGGGCGGAAATGGCGGCCCTCACCGCCTGCGGCGCCCTCGAGCGGAGCGGTATTGCGTCCGCCGAGGCGCTCGCGCCCTACCGGCAGCTGCGCCGGCGGGCCTTTGCCGGCAAGTGGGCCGTCGAACGGCTGATCGGGTACGGCATGCACCTGCCCTCGCTCTTCGACCGCGCCGTCGGCCGGCTCGGCCGGCATCCTGACATGGCGCACACCCTGATCGGCGTGACGGGCGACTTCGTGCCCGCCAGCCGCGTCCTCAACCCGCGGTTCCTGACACGGATGATGCTATGAACCGGCCCGACCTCGACCCCGCCGAGTTTCGCCAGCTCCTCGGCCGGTTCACCACCGGCGTCACCGTCATCACCATGCACCTGCCCGACGGCCGGCCGGCGGGGATGACGGCGAACAGCCTGTCCAGCGTTTCGCTCCGGCCGCCGCTGGTCTCGGTGTGCATCGACCACGGGGCGGAGCTCTACGCCTCCCTGCTCGCGGCGCCGGGGTTCGTCATCAACATCCTCGAGGCGTCCCAGGAGTCGCTGTCGCGGCGCTTCGCGGCGAAGCACCTGGACCGGTTCGGCGGCGTGGGGTATCACACCTCGCCCGGGGGGCACCCGGTGCTCGACGGCGTCCTCGCCTGGATCGAGTGCGCACCGCACGCCACATTCCCCGCAGGAGATCACACCCTGGTCGTCGGCCAGGTCCTGAACGGCGGGACGACCGACGGCGCCCCGCTCGTCTACTTCCGCGGCGGCTACACTGGCCTGACCCGCGGGTGAACTCCCCCGCCCTCGCCCCCTTCGGCACCGAACTCCTCGACGACCCGGCGGCGGACCCCGCCGTGGTGGCGCGCTCGCTCGCCAACATTGCGCGAGCCAACTGGTGGTTCGGCGGCACCGCCGCGGCGCTGTGGGGCATCGACCAGTTGCTGCGCGATGTCGGGTCAGGGCACGCCCTGACCCTGCTCGACGTCGGCACGGGGGCGGCGGACCTCCCCGCGGCGGCGGTCCGCCGAGCGGCGCGGCGAGGCCGGCACCTTTCCGCCATCGGGCTCGAGCGGAGCCCGGTCGCCGCCGCGCTCGCGGCCGCGCGCGGCTTCCCGGCCGTGATCGGCTGCGCCGGGCAGCTGCCCGTGCGACCGGGCGCCGTGGACATCGTCCTCATCAGCCAGGTGGCGCATCACTTGGCGGCGGACGCAGCCGTGGAACTCTTCCGGGCGGCGACAGCCCTCGCACGCATCGGTGTCGTGGTGGCCGACCTGCGGCGCTCGGAGCTGGCGGTGGCGGCGTTCAGGCTCGGGAGCGCGCTGCTCGGATTCGACGCCGTCACCCGCGCCGACGGGATCACGTCGGTGCGGCGCGGGTACCACGTCCGGGACCTCGCAGACCTCGCGGCCCGCGCGGGCCAGCAGGCGCGGGTCTGCCGCCGCCCCGGTTTTCGTGTCGTCGCCTACTGGAGATCCCGCTGATGCGCACCGTGGATCGGCTGATCGTCCGCGCCCCCGCCGATCCGATGTTCGACGCGGCCGCGGACGTCGAGCGTTGGCCCGAGCGGCTGGCACATTATCGGTGGGTGCGGTTCAACGAGCGGCGCCCCGGCGGTGGCATCGTGGAAATGGCGGCGGTGCGCCCGTTCGGCCCGTTGTCCTGGCCCGTCTGGTGGGAGTCCGAGATGTGGATCGACCCCCCTCGTCGGGAAGTCCGGTACCGCCACGTCCGCGGGATCACCACCGGGATGGAAGTCGTCTGGAGCGTGGTCCCGCGCGGACCGCAGGAGACCGAAGTGACGATCGTGCACACCTGGACCGGCCCGGACTGGCCGCTCATCCGCGTCCCCGCCGCCGAGTGGGTCATCGGCCCCGTGTTCGTCCACGGCATCGCGTCCCGCACGCTGGCGGGGCTGGCCCGCGTCGTGGAGGCGGCCCATGGCTGAACCGCGCCGCGTGGTGATCACCGGCATCGGCGCCATCACGCCGATCGGGATCGGGGTCGAGGGGCTCTGGTCGGGGCTGGAGGGGGCCCGGTCCGCGGTACGCGAGATTACGCGGTTCGACCCCGCCCCCTTCCGGACCCGCATCGCCGCGCAGGTGGACGACTTTCACGCCTCGGACCATATCGAGGAGCGGAAGGCGCGCCGGATCGACCGCTTCGGGCAGTTCAGCGTGGCCGCGAGCCGGATGGCGCTGGCCGACGCGGAGCTGGACCTCGCCAGGGAGGACCGCGACCGCATCGGCGTCATGATGGGCACCGCCCTCGGCGGCGTCGGGATGGCGGAGGAGCAGCATGCGCGGTACGTCGAAGGCGGCGTGCGCGCCGTGGACCCTGGGCTCGCGCTGATGGTGTTCGCCGGGGCGGCCAGCTGCAACGTGGCCATCGCCTTCGGGGTGTCCGGACCGAACAGCACGAATGGCATGAGCTGCGCGTCGGGGACCATTGCCATCGGCGACGGCTTCCGGGCCATCGTTCGGGGCGACGCCGACGTGATGCTCGCCGGGGGCGCGGAGGCGCCGCTCGCGCCGCTCAGCTTCGGCGCGTTCGCCATCATCCGCGCCATGTCCACCCGGAACGACGATCCCGGCACGGCGAGCCGGCCCTTCGACGCCGAACGCGACGGATTCGTGATGGGAGAGGGCGCCGCGGTCCTGGTGCTGGAGGAGCGACGCCATGCGCTGGCGCGCGGGGCCAGGATCTACGCCGAACTCTGCGGCTACGGACTCACCAACGACGCCCACCACATGACCGCCCCGCGGGCCGACGGCGCGCAGGCGGCGCGGGCCATGCGCATGGCGCTCGCCGAAGCCGCCGTCCGCCCCGCCGCCGTGGGGTACGTGAACGCCCACGGCTCCTCTACCCCGCTCAACGACTCCACCGAGACCCTGGCCATCCGGCAGGTGTTCGGCGAGCACGCCGAGCAATTGGCCATCAGCGGCACCAAGGGCTACTACGGCCACGCCCTCGGAGCCAGCGGCGCCATCGAGGCGGCCATCTGCGCCCTGGCGAGCCACCGGGGCTGGCTCCCGCCGACGCTCAACCTCACGACCCCCGACCCCGCCTGCGACCTCGACTACCTCGCGGCGGGTGGGCGGGCTGCGCGGCCCGACTACCTCCTGAGCAACTCCTTCGGCTTCGGCGGAATCAACGCGGCGCTGGTGCTGCGCCGCGCCGACTGATTAAATTCGCCGACACCTGAACGGCCCCCTTCCCCGATCCGCGAGGTAGCAGGATGCCCAGTATGACCCGTCGGCTGGTCGCCGAGCTCTTCGGCACCTTCATGCTCGTGTTCTTCGGTGCCGGCGCCGTGATGACGACGAACTTCCCGAAGGCCGACTTCGGCCTCCTCGGGATCGCGCTCGCCCACGGCCTCGCCTTTGCCATCGCCATCTCGGCCACGATGGCCATTTCGGGCGGCCACCTCAACCCGGCGATCACCGCGGGCATGCTCGCCATCAGGCGGATCGACGCGAAGTCCGCGGCCCTGTACATCGTGGCCCAGCTGCTCGGCGCCGTGCTCGCCGCCATGACCATCAAGGCCGTCCTGCCGGGCGGGGTGACCAAGGTCCTCGCGCTGGGCACTCCGGCCATCGCCGCCACCATCACCCTCGGCCAGGCCATCACCATCGAGGCGATCCTCACCTTCTTCCTGATGAGCGCGTTCCTCGCCACGGTCGTCTCGGCCGAGCGGCCCAGGATCGCCGGCTTCGGGGTCGGGCTCACATTGTTCATCGCCATGCTGTTCGGCGGGTCCCTGACCGGCGCAGCGCTGAACCCGGCGCGCGCCTTCGGCCCCGCCCTCGTGGCCGGGCAGTGGATCAGCCAGGCGGTGTGGTGGGTCGGACCGCTCCTCGGTGCCCTGGTGGCAGCGTTCCTTTGGGAAAAGGTGCTCTTCGCCAAGGCGACGGACTGAGCGTCGCTTGGTCCCCGTCGCACAACGGCCCCCCGGCAAATGCCGGGGGGCCGTTTGTTATCCGCACGGACCACTGGCCTACGCTTCCCCGCTTCCCCGCTTCCCCGCCTCTTTGAGCGCCCGACTCGTCCGGCTCCACAACGACGCTGCGTAGGCGAGATAAATCACCGCCGCCACCACGTACGCGGCCACGAGGAAGCCGCCGTTCTGGGGAGTCTCAAACGGCATCGCCGGCTCCTTCGCGCAGGTTGTCCAGCCGCGCCAGCCCGTAGCGCAGCACCACGAACCCGATGTAGAGCACGGTGAACGCCGCCATCCCGGAGAGCAGCGCCCGCAGCATCTCCGGCGGCATGGACGGCGCGCTCGGCTTGAGCAGCACCGGCTGCGGGTGGAGGGTGCGGAAGAGGTAGACGCTCAGGTGGATGAAGGGAACGAGCACCAGTCCCATGATCCCCACCACCGCGCTGAAGCGGGCCCGCTCGCCGTGGTCCTGCACCGCGGCCCGCAACGCCAGGTAGCCCACGAAGAGAAAAAAGAGGAAGAGCGTCAGGGTCAGGCGCGCGTCCCAGGTCCACCAGGTGCCCCAGACCGTCTTGCCCCAGATGGGGCCGGTCGTGAGCATCACGAGCGAGAAGGCGATGCCGACTTCAGCCGAGCTGGCGGCGAAGAGGTCGAGCCGCTCGTCCTGCAGCCACAGGTAGAGGATGCTGACCAGTCCGACCACCGCGAAGGCGACGAGGGCGCCCCACGCCGCCGGGGCGTGGACGTAGAAGATCTTCTGCGCGGGTCCCTGGCGCACTTCCACCGGCGTGAAGTAGATGGCGATCACGTACACGGCGGCGGCGGCCAGCAGGCCGAGCACCGTGAGGACCTGCCCGCGGCGGACGATGCGGCGTGCAGCGAGGAGTTCAGGCGTCATTCGTCGACCACCGCCGGAAAGACGAGGATGCATAGGGTCACGAACCCGATGTCGTAGAGCGTCAGTAACCTAAGCCAGCCCATCATCTCGCTCAACGGGCGGCCCGCCAGGAGCTTGGCGGTCACCTGCACCGCGCCGACGAGCGGCGGCACCATGAAGGGGAGCAGGAGCACCGGCAGCATCAGCTCCGCGAACCGGGTCCGCACCACCATGGCGCTGAAGATGGTGCCGACCGCGACGAACCCGACGGTCGCCAGCGCGGTCACCCCGAGGACCCCGGGGAGGGCGTGCCCGAGGTCGACGTTGAAGAAGAGGACGAACAGCGGCAGCGCCACCGCCTCGACCACGCCGACGAACGCGAGGTTTGCGAACAGCTTCCCCACGTACAGGGCGCTGCGCGGAACCGGGGCCAGGAGGATACCGTCGAGCGCGGCGTTCTCGCGCTCCACGTAGAACGCCCGGTTGAGCGCGATGACCGCGCCGAAGGCGAAGGTCACCCAGAGGACGCTCGGCGCCAGGTCCACCGCGGCGAGCGCGGTCGGGTCGCGGGCGAAATTGAACACCACCAGCACCAGCGCGGAGAAGACGATGGCCGAGAGGAGGGCGGTCCGGCTGCGGAGCTCGAGCCGGATGTCCTTGGCGGCGATGGCGAAGGCGATCCGGAGGAACTCAGCCATGGACCAGCTCGGCGTAGCGGGCGTGAAACGCCGCCAGGTCGGAGGGGCGCGAGCCCTCGAGGGCCCACCGGCCGCCCGACAGCACCGCCACGTGGGTGGCGAGATCCCATGCCTCGGCGAGGTGGTGGCTCACCAGGACGAGTGCGCGGCCCCGCGCCAGCTGCGCCGCGAGGAGGGCGCGGAACCGGTCGGCGGAGGGTGCGTCGAGCCCGGTGAACGGCTCGTCGAGGAGGAGGATGTCGGGCTGGTGGAGCAGCGCCCGGGCGATGGCGGCCCGCTGGAGGAGTCCGCGGCTCAGGTGGCGCACGGGGGTGTCGGCCCGCGCGGTGAGACCGACCTCCTCGAGCGCCGCTCGAGTGGCCCCCGCCGGGTCGGTCAGGCCATACAGGCGGGCCGTGAAGTGCAGATTTTCGGCCGGGGTCAGGTCGTCGTAGAGAAAGGTGTGGTGCGAGAGGAGCCCGATGGCGCGGCGCGGCCCCGGATCGTCGCGGGTCGGCCGCTGGCCGCGGATCCGCACTTCCCCGGCACTGGGCCGCATGAGACCAGCCAGGAGTCGGAGGAGCGTGGTCTTGCCGGCGCCGTTCGGGCCGGCCACGGCGAGCATCTCCCCCGCGCGCACGTCGAGGTCCACTCCGCGCAAGACCTGCAGCGCCCCGAACGCGCGGACGAGGCCACGCGCCGAGAGAAGGGGTGGATCAACCGGCTCGGTCAATGGCGGCGCCGAGCTCGTCGAGGTCGAAGGGCTTGATCAGGTAGGCGCTGTGCGCCAGGTCGAGGACGTGGAGTTGCGGCTCCACGCTGACGTAGGCGGTGGTGATGATGACCGGCACCGTCGGTCGGGTTTCGCGGATTCGACGGAGCAGGTCCACCCCGTCGGTGTCGGGGAGCCGCATGTCGAGCACCACCACGTCCGGCGATTCCTCGGCGAGGCGGGCCAGCGCCTCCGCGCCCGACGACGCGAACGCCATCGCATAGCGCGGACGGAAGAACCGTTCGTAGCTGATGCGCAGGGCGGGCTCGTCTTCGACGAAGAGGACCCGGCGCTGGTTCGGTTGGTCGGTCATCACCCCGTCCGCAAGGCCCAGAGCGCCCACCGGTGCGGTGGGCGTCCACGGAGTATAAGACTACGCCTGCTTCGGTTCCAGTTCGAAGAGGTCCTCGAGCTTGGTGAGCATCAGCAGGAACCGGAGCTCCTCGCTCGCCGAGCGCAGGGTGACCCGCTGGCGGCGCTCGCCGGCGCGGCGCTGGACGAGCATGAGGGCGCCGAGGCCCGCCGAATCCACGTGCTGGGTGGCGCTCAGGTCGATGACCAGGCGGCTCTCCCCTTCGGGCATCTCCTCCAGTACGCTCACCGCCGCCTGGCGGAACGAGGCGCGGGTGTCGAGCCCGAGCGAGGACGGGGCGTGCAGTTGTCGAACGGTCTGGGCTTGGGGCACCATGCTGGCATCTCCCTTGCCCGACATAAGCAAAGCGTGGTCGTTTCGCCACGCCAGCCGGCCGAAACGCCACGCTCTATGAGTCGTGTGCATTCCACCTTCGGCACCGAGCTATCTCATCCCCAACGGATGAGACCTCTAGTTTTGCGGCCCCGGATCGCTCCGGGTGTGCTATTATCGGGCGGATCAGTTGTATTGTTCCGGGGGGCACCATGCCTCCCGACGCAGGAAAAAGCGAAATTGGTGCCACCGCCCTAACTCGCATCTGCTCAAGCGGTTGTGACGGGACTGCAAGGCCTTTCAGCGGGCCCCGTTCCCGCACTCCGCCTCCCATGCGGCCTCCCTGCAAGAGGCGCCGCCCGGCCAGGACCCGACTCGACCGGAGGACCTACCCCGATGGCAGACCAGCTCGACACCCTTCTCGACGAAGGCCGGCGCTTTCCCCCTTCGGCCGAGTTCGCCGCCAACGCCGTCGCCACGCAGGCGTTGTACGACGCGGCCGCCCGGGACCGGCTCGCCTTCTGGGAGGAACAGGCCCGGGCGCTCGACTGGATGACGCCGTGGACGCGCGTGCTCGACTGGAAGGCCCCCCACGCGCGCTGGTTCGACGGCGGCCAGCTCAACGTCGCGGCCAACTGCCTCGACCGCCACCTCTCGGGTCCGCGCCGGAACAAGGCCGCGATCATCTGGGAAGGGGAGCCGGGCGACCGTCGCGTCTACACCTACTGGGCGCTGGCGCGCGAAGTCGGCCGGGCCGCCAACGCCCTGAAGCGCCTCGGCGTCCGGAAGGGCGACCGCGTCGCGATCTACCTCCCCATGGTGCCGGAGGCCGCGATCGCGATGCTGGCCTGCGCGCGGATCGGTGCCGTGCACTCGGTGGTCTTCGGCGGCTTCTCGGCCGAGTCGCTCCGGGACCGGATCCAGGACGCGACGGCCACCGTCCTGATCACGGCCGACGGCGGGTACCGCCGCGGCCAAGTCCTGCCGCTCAAGCGCATCGCCGACGAGGCGGTGGCCGACTGCCCGAGCATCAGGCACGTGGTGGTGGTGCGCCGGGGACACGGCGGCGAAGGCGACGAGTCGTTCGCCGAAATGACGGAGGGCCGCGACCACTGGTGGCACCGCCTGCTCGACAAGGAGAGCCCCCACTGCCCGCCGGAGGCGATGGACTCGGAAGACCTGCTGTTCATCCTCTACACCTCCGGCACCACCGGCAAGCCGAAGGGGATCGTGCACAGTTCCGGCGGCTACCTGACGCAGGCCGCCGCCACGACGAAGTACGTCTTCGACCTCCGCGAGGAGGACATCTTCTGGTGCACGGCCGACGTGGGGTGGGTGACCGGCCACTCGTACGTCGTGTACGGCCCCCTGGCCAACGGCGCCACCGTCCTCATGTACGAGGGCGCTCCCGACTGGCCCGAGCGCGACCGGTTCTGGAAACTCATCGCGCGGCACGGCGTGACGGTGTTCTACACCGCGCCCACCGCCATTCGGGCGTTCATGAAGTGGGGCACCAGCCATCCCGCGGCGCACGACCTCTCCACCCTGCGCCTCCTCGGCAGCGTCGGCGAGCCGATCAACCCCGAGGCGTGGATGTGGTACCACGAGCACGTCGGCCGGGGCAATTGCCCGATCGTGGACACCTGGTGGCAGACGGAGACGGGCGGGATCATGATCACCGCGCTCCCCGGCGTCACCACCACCAAGCCCGGCTCCGCCACCACGCCGTTCCCCGGCATCTCCGTGGAACTGGTGGACACGACCGGCAAGCCGATGGCCAAGGGCGGCGGATTCCTGACGCTCACCGAGCCGTGGCCCGGGATGCTGCGCACCATCTACGGCGACGACGCCCGCTACCAGGAGACGTACTGGAGCCGCTTTCCCGGCCGCTACTTCGCCGGGGACGGCGCCAAGGTGGACGACGACGGCTACTGGTGGCTCCTCGGCCGCGTGGACGACGTGCTGAACGTGGCGGGACACCGGATCGGCACCATGGAAGTGGAGAGCGCGCTGGTGGACCACCCGAGCGTGGCGGAGGCGGCGGTGGTCGGCAAGGCGCACGAACTGAAGGGCCAGGCGATCGCGGCGTTCGTGACCGTCAAGGAGGGAGTGAAGCCCTCGGCGGAGCTCCGGGACGACCTGCGCGAGCATGTGGCCCGGAAGATCGGCGCCATCGCCAAGCCGGACGACATCCTCTTCTCGGCGGACCTGCCCAAGACGCGGAGCGGCAAGATCATGCGGCGGCTGCTCAAGGACATCGCGGAGGGGCGCGCCCTCGGGGACACGACGACGCTGGCGGACCCGAATGTGGTGGCACGACTGAAGGAGATGTACGAGGACAAGGAGTAGGCGGGGAAGCGGGGAAGCGGGGAAGCGGGGAAGCGGGGCAAGAGTGTAAAATCGCCGTCACCCCGGCGAAAGCCGGGGTCCAGTCCTCTAGATTTGGATTTGCGCTCCCAGTTCCACGACCCGATTCGGCGGCAACCCGAAGAACGCGGTCGCCGAGCGGGCGTTCCGGGTCATGATGATGAAGAGCCGGCGCCGCCAGTACGACATCGGCCGCGGGTCGCCGGGGAGGCGCTTCGGTTGCTTGGCCCGCGGCGTCGCGATGAGAGTTTCACGGCCCAGGAAGAACGAGGTCTGGGTCAGGAACACGTGGCCCGGTGAGCCCGGGACGTCGGTCTCGCCGAGCAGGGTCAGCAATGCCGGCACGTCCGGACTCTCCATGAAGCCGTAGCGCCCCACCACTCGCCAGAACCCCTCCCCCAGTTCGCGGCATTCCAGCCGCTCCGCCACCGGCACCGTCGGGACCTCCTCGGTGACGATGGAGAGCAGGATGACCCGCTGGTGCAGCACCTTGTTGTGCTTCAGCGAGTGGAGCAGGACGGGCGGCGCGATGTCCATCGCGGAGGTCAGCACGATCGCGGTGCCCGGCACGCGGAGCGGCGGGCGCTTGGCCACGTCCGCCAGGAAGAGGTCGATCGGCAGGCTCGACTGCTGCACCAACGCGGTCAGCTTGGCACGCCCCCGCTTCCAGGTGGTCATCAGCGTGTACACCGCCGCCGCCACGACGATCGGGAACCACCCGCCGTCCGCGAACTTGATGATGTTGGCGCCGAAGAACGACAGGTCCACCAGCAGGAACAGGGTGCAGAGGCCGGCGGCGGCCACCAGCTTCCAGTTCCAGAGGTCGCGCGCCACCCGGAAGAAGAGCAGGGTGGAGATGGCCATCGTCCCCGTGACCGCGATGCCGTACGCCGCCGCCAGGTTGGTCGCGCTCCGGAAGCCGAGCACCAGCAGAATGCACCCGACCGCGAGGGTGTGGTTGACCTCGGGGATGTAGATCTGTCCGGCTTCCGTCCGCGAGGTGTGCACAATCGTCACCCGCGGGCTGTAGCCGAGCTGCACCGCCTGCCGCGTGAGTGAGAACGCCCCGGAAATCAGCGCCTGCGACGCCACGATCGCGGCGAGGGTCGCGATGCCGATCATCGGGTAGAGGAACCACTCCGGCGCCAGGGCGAAGAAGGGATTGGCCACGCCGGGCGTTTCGAGGAGAAGACCCGCCTGCCCGAAATAGTTGAGAAGCAGAGCCGGGAGGGCGAAGAAGAACCACGCCATCCGGATCGGCTTCCGCCCGAAGTGTCCCATGTCCGCATAGAGCGCCTCGCCGCCGGTGATGACCAGCACCACCGCGCCGAGGATGAGGAACCCCTCCAGCCGATCGTTGATGAAGAACTCGACCGCGTACCACGGATTCACCGCGCGCAACACCTCGGGGTGCAACGCGATGCCCCGGATCCCGAGCGCCGCGATGGAGAGGAACCAGACCACCATGATCGGCCCGAACGCCTTGCCGATCCGGTCGGTGCCGTGGTGCTGGAACCAGAACAACCCGACGAGGATCAGGAGGGCGATCGGCACCACGAAATGCGCGAAGGTCGGCGAGGCGACCGCGATCCCTTCGACCGCACCGAGGACGCTGATGGCGGGCGTGATGATCCCCTCGCCATACAGCAGCGCCGCCCCGAGCAGCCCGAGCCCCACCAGCACCGCTTGCCCCCGGCCAGTCGCCTTCCGGGAACGCACCAGGGCGAGGAGGGCGATGATCCCGCCCTCGCCCCGGTTGTCGGCCCGCATCACGAAGCCGATGTACTTGAAGGAAATGACGAAGTTGAGCGACCAGAAGATGAGCGAGAGGACGCCGTACACGTTGGCCTGGGTGGGAGGCAGGCCATGCGCGCCGGTGAACGCCTCCTTCATGGCGTACAGCGGGCTGGTGCCGATGTCGCCGTAGACTACGCCGAGCGCGCCGAGGGCCAGCGCGGCGAGGCCCTGGCCGTGATCGTGCCCCGGACGCTCGTCGTGGTCGGTCACGTCAGCTGCGCGCCAGGCGCCGGTGGTCCAGGAGCTGGAGGAGGAAGACGAGCACGATGATGACCGCCGAGCCCACGCACCACCGGCAGATGGCGTGGATGACGAACAGCTCGAGCCCGGTCAGGTACCCGGCGAAGAGCACGCCGCCGGCCGAGAGGAGGAGCCCCGCACGCGCCGGCTCTCGTCGCTCCTGCCACCCGGGCTGGAGGCCGAGCATCGCGACTCCGAGCAAGAGGGCGTATCCCACGAACCCGAGCAGGGCGACGTCCACCCCGAGGAACTTGCTGTACTCGCTGAGCTGGACGGTGGCGCATCCGCCGGTCCCGCACGCCAGGGACCCGATGTAGCCGTGCTTGAACATCCAGAGGTACGCCGAGACGAAGACGCCCGCGAGGCTGAGGAGCGCCGTGCCCATCCGGTATTTCATGGGGTGGCGGGGGTCGCCGGGGTCAGGGAGTCCACGAGCGCCTTGAGCGCGTCGGAGTTCGAGAGCCCGCCGTAGAGCCGGTCGCCGATGAGGAAGGTCGGCGTGCCGTTCACGCCGACGCGCACCCCTTCATCGTAGCTGGCCTGGATCCGCCCGGCGTACTTCGCCGACATCATGCACTCGTCGTAGACCTTGAGGTCGAGCCCGATCCGTTCCGCGTAGCCGCGAAAGGTGCCCGACGGCTCCGTCTCGCGCGCCCAGTTCGACTGCCCCTGGTAGATGCTGGCGTGCTGCTCCCAGTAGCGCCCCTGATCGTCGGCGCAGGCCGCCGAGTGGGCCGCGAGGCGCGAGAAGGCGTGACTGTTCAGCGGGAAGTCCCGATACCGCCAGCGGACCTTGCCGGTTTCCACGAGCTGCCGCACGATGTCCGGGAACTGCACCATGTCGAACGTCTGGCAGCCGGGACACTGATAGTCAGCGTACTCGGTGATGACCACGGGGGCGTCCGGGTTGCCGAGGAAGTACCCCTGGAACCCCGCCGTGTCCGCCGCGGTCACCGTGACGTTGGCGGGGATGCTCGGCACGCCCCGGCGCACCTGCCAGAAGAGCAGGCCGCCGCCGGCGACCGCGACGACGAGCAGGATGAGGTAAAAGCGGTTCAGCGAGGAAGTGCCGGCCATGGGCGATTGTCCTTATATGAGTCGCGCGGCGTCCGGGAAAGCCGATCCGTCGGGGCGGTCGGCGTCATCAACCGGATGGAATGTAATGGATTACGGGACTGCCGCTCGGGCCGAAACCTTTGCCAAACACCCCGCTCCCCTGTTATGTTTCGGCACGCCCGGCGCTCAGGACTCCGGGGCCGCGATTCACCCAGAGGAAGGTGCATGACCAAGAAAAAGCCCCAGCGGTCGGCGCCGCCCGCCTCGTTCGACCAGGCGCGCGACGAACTCTTCAGCCACATCCTTCGGTGCGGCGTGATGGAAGCCGAGCTCGAACACCAGAAGGACTGGTTCGACGACACCATGCAGTACCTGACCGAGCGCTATCCCGACCTCGCGGAAGAGGATCGCGCCAACCTTCGCCTCCTCGGCGAGCGGTATTGTCGGCCGGTGGTGCAGCGCCAGACCGAAGCTGTCGGCAGCGGATCCGCCGAGTAGTTCGCACCGCCCCGGGACCTGCTCCCGGGGCGGTCTTGCATTACCTGCTCGCCCGCCACCCCGGCGGGAGCCTTCGCCATCGGTACCCCGCGGCCAGTCGCGCACCGCCGCCGATCCCCGCCTCCACGAACCACCCTCCACGACCACCGGGCCGGCTCTCGATCCCGACGAGCAGGACGAGATATCCGTCGGCCGCGCCGCTCGCGAACGCACCAGCCAGCCCGCCGCCGGCATAGAGACCGGGGCGCATGCTTCGCGGGTTGAGCAGGAAATGCCCCACCACCTCGGCCCGACCCACGCCGTCTCCGTCTCCCGTGACGCCCCCGCCTGCGTACAGCGCGAAGCGCGTGCGCAGGGAGGGGCGCACCGAGGCGGTGAGCCCGGCGGTGTAGACGGCGGGGTCCGCCGCCGTCACCACCGCCTCGAGCCCCGCTTCGCGGACGGTGCCGGCCTGGCCGGACAGCGGCGCGGCGAGGAGCCCGAGCCCGAGCGACGCCCGGGCGACCCTAGCCCAGGCGAAGGTCATAGCTCGTGGCGATGTCCGGCGCGAGGGAGTGGAGGACGGAGCAGTACTTCTCCATCGAGAGGTCGATGGCGCGGCGCGCCTTCGCCTCGTCCAGCCCCGTCCCCTTGATCGTCCAGGTGTAATGGATGGCGGTGTACCGCTTCGGATGCTCGGCCCGGCGCGTCCCGTCCATCCGCACCTCGAGAGACTCGAGGCCGACCTGCATCTTCTTCAGGATCGAGACGACGTCGGCGCCGGCGCAGCTGGCGGCGGCAAGGAGAAGCTGAAGCATCGGGCCGGGCGCGGTGGCGTTGTCGGCGTCGACCACCACCTGCGGCCCGCCCGGTTCACCGCCCTCGAAGCGCATGCCGTCGAGCCAGCGGAGCGTGGCGTGCTTGGTTTCCGGCGTGTCAGTCATTGCGGGGTCCTAGAGTGGTCGGGAGGCCTTCGGGGCCGCCCGGGTGTAGTCCCAGATCGCGTACAGCGCGATGGCCGCGGTGGCGTGCGCGAGGGGATGAAGGTACGGCGAGTCGAGCACGAACGCGAAGAGCGTCGCCACTTGCATGACGGTGACCGCCTTGCCGCCCGCGCGGGCCGGGATGCTGCTCGCACGCCCGCGCACGCTGACGACCAGGAACGCGACGCTGGCCACGATGTCCCGGGCGAGCACCCCCAGGAGCTCCCACCAGGAGAGCGCGCCCGAGGCGAGCACCGTGCCGAACGCCACCACCATGAAGAGCTTGTCCGCCACCGGATCGATGAAGGGCCCGAAGCGCGAGCTCCCGAACCGGCGGGCCAGCCAGCCGTCCAGCAGGTCCGAGCCGGCGGCGAGGGTCAGCACCACGAGCCGCCAGTCTCCCCCGACCAGCGGAAAGGCGACGGCCAGCGGGAGGCGAATCACCGTAAAGAAGTCGGCAAGCATGAACCGGCTCCGGCGATCTTGCTCGCCCGGTACGTCGGACCTAGGTTCGGTCACCACACCTCCACTGAGCCACGAGGCGCCCATGCATGAGCCGCTGCTGCGACAGGTCGCCCTTTTCGCCACGCTGGACGACGGCGAGCTCGCCCGCATCGCCGAGATCTGCAGGGAGCAGAGCTACCACCCCGGCCAGACGATCTTCAAGGAGGGAGAGCCGGGCAACCGGCTCTTCCTCATCCTCGAGGGGGACGTCCGCATCAGCCGGGAGATCCCCGGCAGCGGCGAGGAGGCGCTCGCCGTCCTGAAGCCCGGCGCCTGCTTCGGCGAAATGGCGGTGTTCGACCGCTCGGAGCGCTCCACCGACGCCATCAGCAACGGCGGGTGCCGCCTGCTCACCATCAGCCGCGCCGACCTCGAGATCGTGCTCGACCTCGACCCCGAGATGGCCGGCAAGGTGCTCCGCGCCATGGTCCGGCTCCTCTCCATCCGGCTCCGCGCCACCAACGACAACCTCCGCTCCATCCTGGCGATGTCGATGTTCTAGCGGCCCCCGCCGCTCCCCCGCACCACCCCTTCGGCCCGGCGTTCAGGCCGGAGCGACGCACGCGCCACGCGCCAGACCTCCTCCGCCGTCACCCGTCGGTACGGCGCGGCCGGATCCTCGAGCTCCTCGAGTCCCCGGCCGATCAACCATGCCTCCACGATCTCCGACAGCACATGGCCGGCGCTCTGCCGCTGCACCTCCGCCTGCCCCGCCAGGTACCCGACCGCGCCGCGGAGCTCGTCCGGCGTCACCGGTTCGTTCGCGAACCGCGCCAGCTCGGCCAGCATCGCCTCGCGCGCCTCCTCCTCGCGCTCGGGCGAGGTCGCGATGTACGTCCCGAGCGCTCCCGCGCGGAGCCGCGGCCAGGCGAACGCGAGCACGGTGTAGGCGAGCGAGCGCTGCTCGCGCAGCGCGTCGAAGAGCCGGCCGCCAAGTCCGCTCGCCACCGCCGCCCAGACCTCCGCGGCGTGATGGAGCGGATCTCGCCGGCCCGGCCCCGGAAACAGCATGGCGAACGCCGACTGCGCCTTTCCCAGTTCGGCCACCCGCATGACGGGTGCGGCGCCCGGCGTCCACTCCACCGCGGTGGCGGCGTCTCGTGGAGAGCTTCGCCAGTCCCGGAAGACGGCGGCCAGCTGGTCGGCGGCGCGGTCCGGGTCCAGGTCACCGACGGCCACCACGGTGAGCCGGTGCCCCCTGACAGCATCCCGGTGCCACGCCGCGACCCTCGTCGCCGTGAGCGCGCCCAGCGTCTCCTCGAGCCCGCCCGCGGGGAGACCGTAGGACGTGTCGCCGAACGCGCAGCGAAAGGCCAGCTGAAACGGGTAACGGAAGGTGTCGTCCGGCACCTGCCGCGCCTCTTCCATCATGAGGTCCCGCTCGCGCGTCACCTCCTCCTCGAGGAGCCTCGGCTCGTCCATGGCCAGCCGGAGCAGCGCGGCGGCGGGCGCCAGGCGCTCCGACATGACGGTGGCGCCCATGCCAAGCCAGTCGGTGGCGGTGGAGGCGCCGAGGCTCCCGCCCAATCGCTCGAAGGCGAGGGCGAGTTGCTCAGCATCGTACTGACCCGCGCCGCGAATGGCGCTCCGGAGGGCGAGCGACCCCAGCCCCGCCTCCGTGGGGAACTCGAGGCCCGCGCGCGAGGCATAGACCCCGAGGCTCACGGCCGGGACGCCGGTCTTCCGCCGGACGAGGAGATCCACGCCGTCGAGTGCCACGTGCAGCACGCCGGCGCGGCGCTCTCCTGCCGGTCGGCCGTTGACTGCGCGGATCACCGGCGCGGGTTCGGCGGCCGGAGATCGGCGCATCGGCGCCACCCCGCCGAATGCCGCCGCGAGCGACGCGGCGTCGAGGTCGGCGCCGCGCCCGTCCGGGAGGTACGCCACCGCACCGACGGCGTCCGGAAGGAGGTACCGCTTTGCCACGCGCTGCACGTCGGCGGCCGTGACCGCGGCAAGCTGCGCGAATTCCTCGTCGAGCAACGCCACGTCCCGGAGCGCCTCGGCGGACGCGAGCGCGCTCGCGCGGCCGTCCATCGTCTCGAGCCGCCGGCCCCAGCGGGTCAGGAGGAGCGCCCGGGCCCGCTCGATGTCCGCAGGCGCGGGTCCCTCGCTGCGCAGGGCGAGCACCGCCTTCGCGATCTCCCCGAGCGCGGCCGGCAGCCTGTCGGGCTCGAGTTCCGCGCCGACGCTGAACACACCGACCTCCGTCGGTGCGTAGTGGTGCGCGGAGACGCTGGTGGCGAGCCCGGTGGCGCGCACGCCGCGATAGAGCCACGACCCCCGCCCGCTCCCGAGCACCGCGGCCGCCAGGTCGAGCGCGGCGGCGTCCGGATGCAGCGGCGGTACGGTACGCCAGCCGAGGGCGAGCTCGGCGAGCGCGATCGGGCCGCGCAGGGTCCGCGCCCGGACGTCGCGCCGGGGCGGCTCCTCCGGCGAGCGATCCGTCGCCGCGGGGCGGGCGGGCCAGGTCGCGTACCGCGCGCGCGCGGCGCGGAGCGCCTCCGCCGGGTCCACGTCGCCCACGATGGCCACGATGGTCCGGTCCGGCACGTACCGCGACTCGTAGTATCCCGCCACGTCCTCTCGCGTGAACCCGGCGAGCGCCGATTCCGTCCCGATCCTCCAGCGGCGAATCCGGTGGCGGTCGAAGAGCACTTCGTGCAGCGTCTCGTGCGCCAGCGCCCCCGGCGAGTCGAGCTTCCGCTTCGCCTCCTGGATGATCACCTGGAGTTCGCGGGCCAGTTCGTCCCGGTCGAGGTTGGCGTGCTGGAGCGCGTCGGCCTGGATGTCGAGCGCGGTCTCCAGCTGGTCGGCGGGGAGGGTCACGTAATAGGTGGTGTAGTCGTAGGCGGTGCCGGCGTTCAGGTACCCGCCCGCGGCCTTGGTCTGCCGCGCCACCTCGCCGACGCCGCGCGTCGGGGTGCCCTTGAAGAACATGTGCTCGAGGACGTGGCTGATCCCGCCCCATCGGTCGGGTTCGTCGAAAAAGCCCGCCTTGACGTGGGTCACGACGGCGACGGCCGGTGCGGAGGGCTCGCGCTGCACGAGGAGGGTCAGGCCGTTCGGCAGGACTTCGCGGACGACGCCCGCGGTCCAGGATCGCTGCGTAGGCATGTCGAAAGGTATTCGAACAGGTGCGGGATGCACGCCGGGGCCCGCTCGGGCCCCGGGGTTCGGCCGTGTCAGGGGCGCGCGGCCGCGCGCCCCTACTGGATGATGCGGAGGACGCCCGCTTCGGAGCTGCCGCGAATGAAGGCCTCGGCATCGGTGACCGGGATGACGATCCCGGTCTCGGCCTGGCCGCGGCGGGCCAGGCTCGCCATGAACTCGACCAGCGACGCCCCGGAGCCCTCGTGGTCGGCGGCCTTCATCTGGAGGAGGATCTCCTCCCAGGTGCCGTTGAAGAGGTGCCCCGACAGCGTGGCCACGAGGTGCGACTCGCCTACGTTGGGGCGCTTCTGCATCGCCTGCAGTTCGGTGAGCAGCGTCCCGAACAACTCGAGCTGGTTCGGGTCCCGGAGCGAGCCGTCGGGAAGGAGCGCCTCCATTTCCGCGAGCAGCATGTCGATCGAGTCGGGCTCGGCGGCCACCTCGCCGAGGCGGGCGAGCCAGGGCGCGAGTTCGGGATCGTCGTCGGGGAGCCGGAAGAGAGACTTCTTCAGCTCGATGTACCGCCAGAGGGCGAGTTCGTCGAAGTGCTCCTCGGGCTGGGTCCGCTCGAGGTGGTGCAGTGAGGCCTCGGACTCGCCGCGGTCATACAGGAGATTGGCGAGGTAGATGCGCGCCTCGGCGTACGTCGGGTCGATTTCGAGGGCGCGGCGCAGCCAGTAGAGCGCGCCGCTCTCGTTGCCGAGCCGGTGCGAGGCGTAGCCGACGCAGGCCGCGGCTTCGGGGGAGTCGGGATGCGCGGAGACGGCGAACTCGAAGAAGCGGTGCGCCTGCGCGAGCAGCCCCTCGCGGAAGAGGGCGCGGCCGAGCTGGAGCATGAGCTCGTGATCTTCGCGGAAGCCGAGCGCCACGACGCGCTCGAAGGCGGCCAGCGCGCCGCCGCGGTCGCCGATCTTGAGGAGGGTCTCGCCGAGCCCGGCGAGGGCGTCTTCGTGGTCGGGATCCCGCGCGATGGCGCGATCGAAACTGCGGCGCGCCCAGGCGTACTCCTCGCGCGCGAGGTAGGCGTATGCCATGCCGACATGGAGTTCCACCGCGTGCGGATAGAGCGTCACCCCGACGCGGAGCAGGTCCAGCGCTTCGTCGTACCGGCCTTCGTTGTAGAGGGAATGGGCGTTCTCGTCGTATTCGTCGGAGCTGAGAAAGCTTTCCGACATCGGCGGAG
Organism: Gemmatimonadota bacterium; assembly: GCA_022710485.1. Lineage (GTDB taxonomy): Bacteria > Gemmatimonadota > Gemmatimonadetes > Gemmatimonadales > GWC2-71-9 > SPDF01. The sequence continues at coordinate 143,178 of JAKLGU010000005.1, forward strand.
CCTCCAGAGGCAGGTTGCACCAAATTAGGACAGGAGGGGGGTCCCACGCAAGAGAAGCGATGACAGCGAGTTGCGCGGCGATCCGGCCCCGTGGGGCCGGGGTTGACACCGACGCGGCCAGGAATATGTTACTGACCGGTCAGTTACTAATTCGAGGCCCTGAACGCCATGCCACAGACCCGACGCCGCCCCCCGCGCCCCCGGTGGAAACGCCGCCCCGAGGCGCGACACGAAGAGATCATCGCGGCGGCCGCCGAGGCCTTCGCGACGACCGGATTCGCGCGGACGAAGCTCGACGACGTCGCGCGCCGCGCCAAGGTGAGCAAGGGGACGCTCTACCGCTATTTCGACTCGAAGGACGCGCTCTTCCGCGACATGGTACGTGCCAACGTGGTGACGGTCCTCGCCGCGGGGGAGGAGTTCATCCGGACCTACGAGGGTTCCTCGCGCGACCTGCTCGCCCAGCTCATCCGCCGCATGTGGGACACCATGCGCGACCCGGGCATGGCGGGGATCGCGCGGCTGGTCCACTCCGAGCTCCACGAGTTCCCCGAACTGGCCCGCTTCTACTTCGCCGAGGTCATCCTGCGCGCACGGCGCATGATCACGTCGGTGCTCGACCGCGGCGTCGCCAGCGGGGAATTCCGGCGCGACCTGCACCCGTTCGCGGCGCGGGGACTGCCGCACCTGATGGTCTTCTCGGCCCAGGCCCAGTGCTTCTTCGCCACCATGGATCCCGAGCGCCTGGCCGACGACCAGGTGCTCGACGGGATCCTCGATCTCTTCCTCCACGGCGTCGAGGCCCGGCCACCGGCCGGCCCGGCGGTCTGACCATGCGCAACGCCGTCCGTCTCGTCCTCTGCTCCATGCTGACCGCGGTCGCCGTGGCGCCGCTCTCCGCGCAGGTGCCAGCCGAGCTGTCCCTGCTCGGCGCCGTGCAGCTCGGGCGGCAGCAGGCGGTGTCGGCCACCCTGGCCAATCTCAATGCCCAGGTGGCCGAAAACAGGATCGGCCTCAGGCGCGCCGACCTCCTGCCGCAGATTTCCGTGGCTGGGACCGTCACCCCGCAAACGGTCAACCTGGAGCAGTTCGGCTTTCCCGGCGCCGTGGGCGTCACCCCGCCGTTCACGCTCTACGCCCTGCAGGGCCGCGCCAGCCAGGTGATCTTCGACGCCAGCCTGATCGAGCGACTCAAGGCGGCATCCGATTCGGCCAAGGTGGCCGGCCTCGACGCCCAGCACATCGGCAGCCTGGCCGGCGCGGCGGCCGGGCTGGCGTATCTCCGGGTGCTCGCCGCCGCCGAGATCGTGACGGCGCGCGAGGCCGACAGCGCCATCGCCGCCACGCTCCTGGCCCAGGCCCGGCAGTTCCAGGCCGCCGGCGTCACGCCGGCCATCGACCTGACGCGCAACGAGGTGAACGCGCGCGCCGTGCAGTCCGAACTGCTCTCCGCCCGCAACGAACTCGGCCGCGCCCGTCTCGACCTGCTCCGCATCCTCAACCTCCCGCTCGACGCGCCGCTCCGGCTGACCGACAGCCTCCGCACCGGCCCGGTGGACGTCCCGCTCGCGCCGGACTCCGCGGTGTCCTTCGCATTGGGGCACCGGCCCGACGTGACCGCGGAAGCGGGGCGGACCGAGGTGGCCCGCCGGAACCTGCGTGCCGTCACGAACGAGTACTACCCGACGCTCGGCTTCCAGGGGCAGTGGACCCACTCCGGACAGGAAGTGGATCGGATGCTCGGCAGTTACAGCCTGATGTTCGGCGTCCAGCTCCCCGTGTTCGACGGCTTCCGCCGCCAGCGCCGCGCCTCGGAGCAGGAGCTCCGGCTTGAGGCGCAGGAACTTCACCAGCGCGACCTGTCGCGCCAGGCCGAGCAGGAGGTGCGCCGCTCGCTCCTCGACCTGGGCACCGCCGAGAGCGCCGTCGCGCTCGCGACCGACCGGCTGGCGCTCGCCACACTGGAACTCAAGCAGGCAACCGAGCGCTTCGACGCCGGCGTCGCCGGCAGCGTGGAGACCACGCAGGCGCAGGCGGTGGTGGTGGCTGCGCGGAACGCCCTGATCCAGGCCCGCGCCGGCTACGCCGTGGCGCGCATCACGCTGTACCAGTCTCTCGGTGTCCTCGACCAACTCCAGTAATCCACCTCACCCCACGACGACACGGCCATGACCGCCACCTTGCCGACCAACGACGCCCCGCCGCGCACCAGCGCCGCGCCGTCCCCGCTCCCATCCACCCCCACGCCTGCCGCGGCGCCGCGCGGGTCGAGGGCTCCCCTCGTCCTGCTCGCCCTCTTCGTGCTCTTCGGCGGAGGCTGGGCGGTCCGCACCTGGCTCTTCGGGCGATCCCACGTGAGCACCGACAACGCGCAGGTGGACGGCCATATCACCCCCGTCGCGGCCAAGGTCGGTGGGTTCGTCCTGCGCGTGATGGTGGAGGAGAACCAGCCGGTCAGGGAGGGCGACACGCTCGTGGTCCTCGACACGCGTGACGCGCGCTCCCGCCTGCTGCAGGCCGAGGCCGACCTGGCGCTCGCGCGCTCGATGGCGGGCAGCAACCGGCGCGCCGGGCAGATGCAGGCGCAACTGGCGGCGAGCCGCGCGACCGCCGCGGGCGCTGAGGCCACGGTGGCGTCCGCCGATGCGTCGCTGCGAAAGGCGCAGGCGGACCTGGAACGCGCGCGGAGGCTGGCCGCCAACAACGTGGTGTCGGCCCAGCAGCTCGATGCGGCGGAGGCGGGGTATGCGGTCGCCGCGGCGCAGGCAGAGGCCGCCCGCCGCCAGGCAGGCGCCGCGACCTCGCAGGTGACCGCCTCGATGGCTGCGCTGCAGGGCGCCGACGCCCGCCTGGCAGCGGCGGAGGCCGCGGTGGAAACGGCCCGGCTGCAGCTCGAGTACACCACGGTGGTGGCGCCCTCCGACGGGATCGTCGCGCGGCGAAAGGTGGAAGTCGGGGAACTGGTGCAGCCCGGCCAGACGCTCATGACCGTGGTGCCGACCGCCGGGCTCTGGGTGACCGCGAACCTGAAGGAGACGCAGCTCGAGGACGTCTCCCCCGGCGACGCGGCCACCTTCACCGTGGACGCCTATCCCGGGCGGGAGTTCCGGGGCGTGGTGGAGAGCGTGAGCCCGGCCACCGGCGCACGGTTCGCCCTGCTGCCGCCCGACAACGCCACCGGCAACTTCACGAAGGTGGTGCAGCGGGTGCCGGTGCGGATCGCGGTGACCGGGGAGCCGTCGTCGGAGTTCCCGCTCCGGCCCGGGCTCTCGGCCGAAGTGACGATCCAGACCCGCTGACCTGCGCGTGACGTCGATCGCCCTGCCGCTCGGCGGCCGGCCACAGCTTTCGCGCGCCGAGGTGCACGGCGCGCGGTATCTCATCGCGTTCGCGGTGACGCTCGCGAGCGTGCTGGAGCTGGTGGACACCAGCATCGTCAACGTCGCGATCCCCCACATGATGGGCAACCTCGGCGCGACGCTCGAGGAAATCGCGTGGGTCAGCACCGGCTACATCGTGGCGAACGTGATCGTCCTGCCGCTCACCGGCTGGCTCTCCGAGCGGCTGGGGCGCCGCAACTACTACACCGGGTCCATCGTCCTCTTCACCGTCGCATCGTACTTCTGCGGGAACGCCGGCACGCTGGAGAGCCTCGTGTTCTGGCGCATCGTCCAGGGCATCGGCGGCGGGGCGCTGATCTCCACCGCGCAGGCCATCCTGTTCGACGTCTTCCCGCGGGAGGAGGCGGGCACCGCGATGGCCATCTTCGGGATGGGCGTCATGGTCGGCCCGACGCTCGGCCCCACGCTCGGCGGGTGGATCACCGACAACTACGCCTGGCCCTGGATCTTCTACATCAACATCCCCCTCGGCATCCTCGCCGGGTGGCTCACGTGGCGGTACGTGCCGGAACCCGACCACCACATCGAGATGCCGGATCACGTGGACTGGAAGGGCCTGGCGCTCCTCATCCTCGGCATCGGGGCGCTGCAGATCCTGCTGGAGCGCGGCGAGAGCCACGACTGGTTCGCCTCGCGCGAGATCGTGACCGAGGCCGCCGTCGCCGTGACCGCCCTCCTCCTCTTCGTCTGGCACGAGCTGCGCACGCCGTTCCCGGTGGTCAACCTGCGGATCCTCGCCAATCGCCAGCTGGCCACCGGCGTGGTGTTCGGCCTCCTTCTCGGCTTCGCGCTCTACGCCAGCGTCTTCGCGTTGCCGGTGTTCCTGCAGAACCTCCTCGGCTACACCGCCTGGGACACCGGCAAGGTCATCCTGCCCGGAGCGCTCGCCAGCGCGGTCACGATGGCGGTCGCGGGCAAGTTCAACACGCGCATCGACGCGCGGCTCAGCATCACGGCCGGCGTGCTGCTCTTCACCTACTCGATGTGGCTGCACTATCACTTCACGATGGAGCTCGGGATGGGGGATCTCCTCGCCCCGATGATCCTCCGCGGCGTGGCCATGGGGCTGATCTTCGTCCCGCTCACCGCGGTCACCGTGGCGGACCTCTCGCCGAAGCTGATGGCCCAGGGGACCGGGATGTTCAACCTCTCTCGGCAGCTGGGCGGGAGCTTCGGGATCGCCATCACGGCCACCCTCCTGACCCGCTTCACCGAGCAGGCGCGTGACGCGCTCCGGCCGCATCTCTCGATGACGGACCCGGGACCGAGGCAATGGCTGGCGGGGGTGGAGCGGTTGTTCATGCGGCAGGGCGGCACCCAGGGCGAGGCGGCGCTGAAGGCGCAGGCCGCGCTCGAGGGACTGGTGCATCAGCAGGCGTCGGTCATCGCCTTCGAGCGGGTGTTCCTTACGATGGGGCTCCTCTTCCTGCTCGGGCTCCCCCTCCTCCTTCTCTTCCGGACCGGCAGGGCGCAGCCGGGAGCCGGCCCGGCTCACTAGCGGTCAGCGGCACTGGGCCGGCAGCCGCCGCACCCGGGTCTCCTGCGTCAGCTCGCTCCGCCCTGCCCCGCTCGAGAACTCGACCCGGGCGTCGGCGCTGCTGGTCCAGGCAAGCGGTCCCTCGCCATTCCGCCACTGCAGGCTGCCGGCTTCCGTCTCCGTGCGGTGCACCACGACCGTGGAGTCCCCGGCGGCCACCCCTTCCTCCCACGACTCGCGACGGATCCAGCGGTACCGGGCGACCGACCCGGTTGCGCCCGCGCTGTCCGCCAGCCGCCAGACGGTCAGCCCCGCACCGTCGGTCCACTCGCCGGCGATCGCCAGCGGCGACGGCGGCAGCGGGGGAAAGAAGCGGATCGGGATCCGGCGAAAATCGAAGATGTCCCGCAACGCGGCCGGCACGAACGGCGCGGCGGTGGAGAGGTAGTCACCCTGCGGATCGAGGACGCCGACGTACCGCCCGCCCAGGATGCCCGAGGCGTCCGGGGCGTAGCGCCCCTCCGGCCCCTCGCGGAAGACCGCCAGGGTGTCGTACCACATCTCCAGCGCGAGCCCCGCGCTGTCAGGCGTCGCGCGTACGGACAGGACGCCGTCGCGCCCCAGCGTTTCGCGCCGGCGGCCTGCGCTGAAGCTCGATTCGAGGGTGGCGAGGGTGGATTCCGAGAACCGGGCGCAGCCGAGGGTGGCCGCGTCGTAGGCGGGAGCCTGCGCCAACGCGGGAACGGCAAGCAGCGGCAGGATCCATGCACCGGAGTAGGGGCGCACGGCCGTGCGCCCCTACTCCGCATCCATGAACGGATACCGGTACGCTACTGGCGGAACGAACGTCTCCTTGATGCTCCGAGGCGAGATCCAGCGCATCAGGTTGAGGATCGAGCCTGCCTTGTCGTTCGTGCCGCTCGCCCGGGCGCCGCCGAACGGCTGCTGACCCACCACCGCGCCGGTCGGCTTGTCGTTGAGGTAGAAATTTCCCGCCGCGTTCCGCAGGGCGTCGGTGGCCTGGGCGAGCACCCGGCGGTCCTGCGCGAACACGGCGCCGGTCAGCGCGTACGGGCTGGTGCCGTCCACCAGCGCCAGCGTCTCCTCCCACCTGGCCGCGGGGTACACGTGGAGCGTGAGCACCGGACCGAAGATCTCCTCGCACATGGTCCGGTACCGCGGGTCTTCCGCGCGGAGCAGCGTCGGCTCGATGAAGTATCCCACCGCGTCGTCCGCCTTGCCCCCCGCCACCAGTTCGACTCCCTTCGCCTTCCGGGCCGTCTGGATGTACTCCGAGATCTTGTCGAAGCCCTTCTTGTCGATGACGGCGCCGACGAAGTTCCGGAAGTCGGCCACGTCGCCCATCCGGATGTCGGCCATCATCGCCACGACCCGCTCGCGCACCGCCGGCCAGAGATTGTCCGGCACGTAGGCCCGCGAGGCCGCGCTGCACTTTTGCCCCTGGTATTCGAAGGCCCCACGGACCAGCGCCACCGCCAGCGCGTCCACGTCGGCGCTCTGGTGCGCCAGCACGAAATCCTTGCCGCCGGTTTCGCCCACCAGCCGCGGGTACCCGGCGTACGCGGGCAGGTTCTGGCCGACGGTGCGCCAGAGCGACTGGAACACCTCAGTCGACCCGGTGAAGTGGATCCCGGCCAGCCGGCGGTCGGCCAGCAGCAGGTCGGACACCTGGGCCGCGCTACCGGGCACGAAGTTGATGACGCCCGGCGGGAGGCCCGCCGCCTCGAGCAGCTTGTAGACGTACCAGTTGCTGAGCAGCGCCGAGGCCGCCGGCTTCCAGACCGCCACGTTGCCGAGGATGGCGGGCGTCGTCGGGAGGTTGCCCCCGATGGCGGTGAAGTTGAACGGCGTGATGGCGTAGACGAACCCCTCGAGCGGCCGGTGATCCATCCGGTTCCAGATCCCGGGCGACGAGAACGGCTGCTCCTCGTAGAGGCGCTCGGCGAAGTGGACGTTCAGCCGGAAGAAGTCGATCAGCTCGCAGGCGCTGTCGATCTCCGCCTGGTAGGCCGTCTTGCTCTGGCCCAGCATCGTTGCGGCGTTGACCACCTGGCGCCACGGCCCGGCCAGCAGGTCCGCCGCCTTGAGGAAGACGGCGGCTCGGTCGGCGAACGGCATCGCGGCCCAGTCGTGCTGCGCCGCGGTGGCGGAATCGACCGCCTTGGCGATCAGCGCGGGGTCGGCGAGGTGCGCCTTGGCCAGCACCCGCCGGTGGTCGTGCGGGGCGACGACGTTGATGGTCCGGCCGGTCCGGAACTCCTGCCCGCCGATGACGACCGGGATTTCGATGGTCTCGGCCGACATCCGTGCCAGCGCCGCCTTGAGCGCCGCCCGCTCCGGGGATCCGGGGGCGTAGTTGAGGACCGGTTCGTTGCGCGGCGCGGGGGTGCGGTAGGCGCTCATGGCGTGCCACTCGTGGGAAAAAGTCCCCGCAAAGATAACGGCGGCTGTCCCGGCCCGCCGAGCGACGGGGGCACCACCGGCTGCAGTCCCGCGTCGGCGAGGATCCGCTGGCCCGCCGTCGAATACACGAACCGGACGAACGCCTCGGCCACCTCAGGATGCGGTGCGTTCCTGGGAATCGTCAGCGCGTACACGATCGGCTCGCCGCGAAACTCCACGCTGTCGCTCGCCCGCGTGGCGCCGGGCAGCACCACCCGGGCCTCCGCGTAGGTCGCCGCCTGCGCCGGGTCGCTCAGGTTGACCTCCGGCGGCAGGTCGAGCCAGCGGAAGCCGTTGGTCCGTGCGATGGACACGTAGGTCCAGATGTAGTCGAGTTCGCCGAGCTGGAGGAGCGCGGTGAGGTCCGCCTCCTTGGGCCGCATGAACCGCGGCGGGCTGGCCGCCCTGAGGAGCGTCGCGAGTTGCGGCTGCCGGTAGTACCGCTCGGCGAGCTGCCAGACCATCAGTGTCCGGTAGCCGGCGGGGTCGAGCGCCGGGTCCGACCGCCCGGTGCGGATCCCCGGTTGGAGCAGGATGCGGTACCAGTTGTAGTTCGCGATTTCGAGCCCGCCCGCCGACTCGTTCCGGTAGGCCAGCACCAGCGCATTGGAGGCGAAGGTGCCGTACCAGTCGGCGTGCGAGGGGATCAGGATCTTGGGGATGATGGCGTAGTCCGCCACCGCGAGCACGTCCGGCGTCTTGCCCAGCTCGGTGATCTTCCGGGCGGACTCGAGGCTCCCGGCCGATTCCTGCGACGTCTTCACGCCGGGGTTCGCCTGGCGGAACGCCTTGAGCAGGTTGCGGAACGGATACGCCAGGCTGCCGGCGTTGAAGATCACGAGCTCGCCAGCGAGCGCGGGAGACTGGGCCGGTGCGCCCTGCGGAATTCCCATCAGGAGCGCCGTGGCGATCACCCCGCGCTCCAGCATTCGGCGGATAGGCATATGTGATGCTCCTAGAAGGTGCCGCGCCAGCTCACCGTGACCTGGTGCCCGTCGGTGAAGATGGCGGGTGGAGCGATGCCCCAGAGCTGCCACGACCCGTTCACGAGCTTGGCGGAGGTGATGCCGACGAGCGCGCCAAACACCACGTCGCTCGTCCAGTGCTTGTTGTCGTACACGCGGGACCAGGCGGTGCCCGTGGCGAGGGTGTAGAGGCCGATCTTGGCCCAGAGCGGATGCACGTCGTCGGCCAGGCTGGCGGCGAAACCGAAGGCGGCCGACGTGTGCCCCGAGGGCATGGAGTTGTTGCCCGAGAACGGCTCGAAGTCGAGCGGCTCCGATCCCTCGACATTGGGTCGGACGCGGCCGAACGCTTCCTTCAGGAGGGCGGTCACCCCGCCGGCGAGGGCCGCCGACGTCACCGCTCGAAGACCGGAGTGGGTCAACCCCGGCTTCCTGATGACGAGTCCCGTCCCGATCATCACGGCCGGCACCAGTGCCCAGACCTCCGGCTCGCCGACCGTCCGGAGGACCTCCGCCACGTCGCTCTTGGTGGCGGTCTGGTTGTCCAGCATGTAGCTCCGGACCGGGTTGTCCACCAGAAAGAAGGCCGACACTCCCACCAGGGCGATCGTCGCTTCATACCACTGGATCTGGTGCGCCCCCGTCGTGTCCTGGGCCCGCAGGGGTGTGGCGGTACCGAGCACCGTCGCCACCCCGACGAGGAGCGTGACGAGCCCCCCCTTGGGAGAACGCGCATTCGGCATTATTTAAGGTAGCTGTATGCCCGCCCGTCCCGCTGAGACCACCGTGGGGGACGGTCCACCATGCCCCGGGACACCATCGATGCGACGCCTCCTTGCCCTTCCGCTGCTCGCCCTGGCCCTTGCCGGCTGCCCAAGCTACGACAATTACGCTCCGCTCGTCTCCCAGAAGGGGCTGGTTCCGCCCGACCAGTTCGCCCGGTACGGGAAGGAACAGGCGCAGGCGGTGGCCATCGCTCGCGAATTCGGTTTCGCCTACCAGGGTGACACCCCCGCCGCGTATGGAGCGCAGGCGGCGGTCGCTGTCGAGTACGCCCGGACCATGCCGGACGTCGTGAATGTGACGGTGGACAGCCTGGGGCACCGGCTCACCCTGCAGTTCCGGAGCGGCTGGCGGACCGCGGTGGATCCGATCGCCGACGGCCGGCGCGGGAACGAAACGCCCGGCATCTCGGCGGCCGCCCCCGCGTCGTGAACGACGACTGCCTCCAGGTGTCGGTGGCGGCCGCCTCGCCTGAGGAGGCCGAGCGGATCACGGGGAGCGCGGTCGAGCAGCGGCTGGCCGCCTGCGGCCAGGTGATCGGCCCGGTGGCATCCACCTATCGGTGGGAGGGCAAGGTGGAACGGGCGGAGGAGTGGCTCTGCCTCCTCAAGACCACCCGCGCCCGGTTCCCGGAACTTCAGCGACACATCCTTCGGACGCACAGCTATCGCGTCCCCGAAATCATCGCCACCGCCATCACGGCCGGCGCCATCGACTATCTCGACTGGATCCGCGCCGAAACCGCTTCCTGAACCCGGGAGTCCTCGTGACCGCACCAGCTGCCCCGGCGCCCGAACGCGCCGCACTGTGGGAAGACTTCCTCGAGATCTTCATCAAGCCGGCCGATGTGTTCGAGCGGCGGAAGGCCTCCGGCTTCGCCGTTCCGCTCGTCGTGCTGACCGTGCTCTTCGCGGTGCTCTTCTTCGGGCTGAAGGGCGCGTTCCAGCCGATGATGGACGCCGAGAACGCCCGCGCCATCGCCCGGGTCATGGCGAAGAACCCGCAGCTCACTGAAGAGATGATGGCGGGCAACCGCGCGATGGGCGAGAAGCTGGCGCCCTTCATGGTCCTGGTCGGCGTGCCGATCGCCGTGTTGTTCGTGGGGCTCTTTACGTGGGGCGCGGGCAAAATGGTGGGCGCCAAGGCGACGCTCGGCGCGGCGATGATGATCGCCACCTACAGCTACTTCCCGCGCCTGCTCGAGCTGCTGGTGTCCGGCGCCCAGGTGCTGCTCCTCCCGGAAGAGCAGATCACGGGACGGGCCTCGGTGTCCCTTGGCGCGGCGCGCGCCCTCGACCCCGACACCACGTCGACGGCGCTGATGGCGGTGCTCATGCGCGTGGACGTGTTCACGCTCTGGGTCACCTTTCTCGTTGCGGTGGGCCTTCGCGTGGTCGGCAGGGTGCCGATGAGCAAGGCGCTCGTCGCCGCCGGGGTCGTATGGGTGCTGGGGGGCCTGTTCACTTTCCTGACGTCCGGCCTCGCCGGCTGAGGTCAGTGCGCGTGGTGGGCCGCTGGCGCCCGCCACGCCTCGTCCGACATCACGTTCCGGGTCCCGTCCCGGAACTCCTCCAGGGCCGCCTCGATGGCGGCCCGCTTGTTGTCGGGGGGCACCACGTCCGAGAGCAGGATGTCGGAGATGATGTCGTGCAGGCTGTGCAGGTTGTCGAAAATGGCCGCGGCGCGCGGGTGCCTGGCCGTGAAGGTGGGAGCCACCTGCGGGGTCATCGGCATCGAAGCGGGAAAGTTGCGCGGGATCATGGCGCGGAACGCGGCCACTGCCGCGTCGATGCCGGCCCGCCGCGCCGGTGCGGTCGCCTCCGTGACGAGCGGCTCGTACAGCCCCACCTGCAGCCAGTGATACGCCCAGATCAAGCCGTTGAACTTCGGGTAGGCGCGGAGGAACGCCCCGCTGTACGGCTGGTCCAGCATGAGCGCCATGCTCTTCGGGACTGGCGCGAAGGCGAGGTCGCGCCGGGAGAGGTAGTAGTCGGTGAGCACTTCCACGAGCGAGTCGCGCGACGCCGGCGCCAGGCGCTCGTCGCTCAGCACGTCGTAGACCTGGCGGTGGAAGGCGTGGGCCCAGTCGAAGGCGAGCGCGGCCGGCCAATACCGCGCCGCGTACGCCGGGAAGATCGCCTCCTCGGCGATCGGCAGCCGGGGCGGGCGGACGAGGAGATCGGTCGTCAGGTAGTCGAACTTCCCGACCTCGAGCCAGGCCGGGTCGCCAGCCGGCGTCGTGGTGAGCCGCTCATAGAGGATGGCATGGCCGTAGTCGAAGGCGTTGAAGAGGCGCGCGGCCTCCGGATAGCGCTCGAGGAATCCCCAGTTGAAGGCACCCGGATAGTAGAACTGTTCGGCGCGGCCCCGGACCGTGATCGGCCCGGTGGGCGGTCGCACGGGAACCATCCGCCGGAAACCGAAGGTGTTCGAGAGTCCGAGCGTCAGCCGAAGGTCCGGCCCTGTGGAACTCAGGCGCCGCCCGGCACCCGCCTCCACCACCATCGTCGGGGTCCACTGCCATCGCAGCCCCGCGCTCACTTCCGACTCGGTCGGATCGCCCTCCCCCGGTTGGGACGCCGACAGCGCCCCGACGACGAGCAGGCTCGGGCGGAAAAAAGTGTAGTCCAGCGCCAACCCGCCGTGCCACCGCGGGAGTTCCTCATTGGCCCCGTCGCCGGCGGCGGCGCCTGCGTTGAGGTGCACCCGGGCCGCGCCGAAGCTCCGCGTGGCGATCGCGGTCAGGCCGGCCCGCGCCGACGCGCCGGTGGGCGAGAAGAAGTCGCCCCGCAGCGAGAACGCCGGAACCCCCGCCCCTTCGCGGACAGGGTTGTAGAGCGCGAAGGCGCCGATGCCGGCGACGCCGCTCTCGCCGCCGGGCCCGAGCGCGACGGGGAGCCGGAACCCGGCGTGCCAGTTCATCGCGACGCCGTAGTTCAGGTCGACGTCGAGATGGTTCTCCCCCGCCGCTCCCGCCGGCTGGACGTAGTCCCACGGCGTCAGCAACTCGAAGGCGTACCGCGCCACCGGCGAGGCGTCCTCGACCGGCACCGGATGCGCCGGGTCGAGGTCGCGGAAGCCCAGCTGGGCGAAAGCCGGAGCGGCGCGCAAGCCGCCTGCGCTGGCCAGGAGGCCGAGCACGAGGGACCGCGTGAACCACCGGGGAGTGCGCGAGGACATGGAGGAGGGTAGCCGCCATGCGCGGCGTGGAGCAAGGCGCCGGAGTTACGCCGGAACCCCGGGGCAGCTATCCTGAAGGAGACCCGATCCCGCAGGGGGACCCATGAAGCGCAGCACCATGATCACGATCGCCATCGCCGTGGGCTTCGGCGCCATGCTTCTCTACTCGACGCTGACGAGCCAGAACGTGCAGTGCACCGTCACCATCGAATACAACGGACGCAGCAACACCGCGACCGCCTCGGGCGCCACGGAATCGGATGCGCTGACGCAAGCGCAGACGACCGCCTGCGGCCCGATCATCTCCGGCATGAACGAGTCGATCGCCTGCGGCAAGGCGATCCCGGTGGCGCAGTCCTGCAAACCCCTGTGAGCATGGCCCGCCTCCGCCTGCCGCACCCGCTCGTCCTCCTGGTCGGGTTCGTGCTGGCGGCGGCGGCCCTGACCTGGGTGGTCCCGGCCGGCCAGTACGACCGGCAGGAAGACGCCGCCACCGGGCGGCAAGTCGTCGTACCCGGCACCTACCGCACCGTAGCTCCGGCGCCGGTGTCGCTCACCGATGCCCTCGTGGACATCCCGAAGGGGATGGCTGACGCCGCCTCCGTCATCTTCCTCGTCTTCCTGGTCGGCGCCGCCTGGACCGTCGTCGAGCGCACCGGCGTGTTCGGAACCCTCCTCGACGGCCTGATCGAGCAACTGCGCGGCCACGACGCGCTGGTGATCCCGATCTCCTGCGTGGTGTTCGCCACGGGCGGCGTCCTGATCCAGATGCAGGAAGAGCTGATCGCCTTCGCGCCCATCCTGGTCCTGCTCGTGGCGCGCCTCGGCTTCAACCGCGTGACCGCCGTGGCCATGAGCATCGGCGCCGCCGTGGTCGGCGCCACCTTCAGCCCGATCAACCCCTTCATGGTCGGCATCGCCCAGAAGGTGGCGGGGCTCCCGCTGCTCAGCGGGTCGGACTTTCGCATCGCCTGCCTGGTGCTCGCCCTGGGCCTCTACACCTGGTACACCATGCGCTATGCCGCCCGCCACCGGACGGCGGCGGTGGCCGCCACGGGACAGGAATCGGCCGCCGGCGCAAGCGGCTGGCGGATGCGCGCCATTCTGCTCCTCGTCCTGGCCACCTTCGCGCTGTTCGTCGTCGGAGTCCTGCGCTGGGAGTGGGACTTCGACCAGATGTCGGCACTCTTCTTCGCCATGGGCGTCGCGGCGGGCCTGATCGGGAAGCTCGGCCTCGAGGGGACCGCCGAGGCGTACGTGGACGGGTTCAGGTCGATGGCGTATGCCGCGCTCATCATCGGCTTCGCGCGCGCGATCTACGTCGTCATGGACCAGGGGCACATCGTGGACTCCATCGTCCGCGCGCTCTTCGCTCCCGTCGCCGAGCTCCCCGTCACCCTGACCGCCCTCGGAATGATGGTGGCGCACGGGCTCCTGCACGTGCCGGTGCCGAGCACCAGCGGACAGGCGGTGCTCACCATGCCGCTCCTCGTTCCACTGTCCGACCTCCTCGGACTCTCCCGCCAGGTGACGGTGCTGGCCTACCAGTTCGGCGTCGGGTTGGTGGATCTCGTGAACCCGACGAACGGGGCGCTGCTGGCCATGGTCGCCGCCGTCGGAGTGCGGCTCGAGGAGTGGTGGAAGTTCGCACTTCCCATCCTGCTGCTGCTCGCCGCGCTGGCCGCGGTGGCGCTTGCCGCCGCTGTCGCGATCGGGCTGACGTAGGGGGGGGTCACCCCTGCCAGGGCGTCCTCCCAAGTGGACGGATGTCGGCTGGAACGAATCGCCCGTCTACTTTGTAAGAGCAATGGGCGGAGGGTGTTCGCCCTCCACCCCCGGCTGAGCCGGGGGCCCGCTGGCACCCAAGTTGCAACCGAATACGGCCAGGAGATGCAGTCCAGCTCGCTCCGGCACTGGGAGACCCAGGACCCATGAGTGACATCACGATCCGCGAAATGGAGCAGGACGAGGAGTTTTCGGCCTGGTTTTCCGAGCTGCTGAGCGAGGAAGACGCCGCCGAGGGCACGTCCAGTCGTGTCGAGGATCGGTACCTGGTGCTGAGCAGCGAAATCGGCGACTGGGTCGGCGGACTGCGATACACGTTGCAGGGTGGAGTGGCGCACTTGGTCGAGGTGGCCGTTGCGCCGGCGGAGCGGGGCCAGGGACACGCCCACCGCCTGCTCGCCGCCTTCGAGGAGCGGGCCGCCTCGAACGGGGCCCATCTCGTGGAGTTCTGGACGGACGATCTTCGCTCCGAGTCCTTCCTGCTCGCCATCGGCTGGCGGCGGGTGATCGCCCGCACCGGCTACATCGGCGGCCGTGACTGGTATCTCATGGAAAAGACGATTTATCCCTCCTGAGCCGGTGATGCGGCATGCCGGGCAGGGCGTTAGTTTGGGGAGTCGGGGTGGCGAGGCCGCCCCGGCTCTTTCTCGTTCCGGGCCCGCGGCCCCGGGAGGCCCCCCTGACCATTCGTGATGCAGCGCGCGACATCATCGCCAAGTTCGAGGTCCTCCGGGATTTCGAGGGCACGGTCCGCGAGCTGATGACCGCCCACGAGGCGAAGCGTCCCCTCTGGTTTCCCCACGACCTCATCGGCCCCGGTCCGGACGAGCTCGTCGAGGATCACCGCAAGAAAGCGCGGAAGCGGGCCGAGGGGATCCCGGTCCCGGCCCGTGCCGCGGTGGCGCTCAACCTCCTGACCGAGGAGGGACTGCCGCACTTCCACCGGGTGTTCGCGGCCCACGCCGGCGAGGACAGCCACTGGCGCGACTGGCTGAACCTCTGGACCGCCGAGGAAGACCGGCACGGGCAGGTCCTGCACGACTATGTGCGGGACACCGGCATCCTCGACCAGCGGAAGCTGGAGGAGATCCAGTTCGAGTACATGCGGGCCGGGTTCAACCCCAGCTGGGACAAGGATCCGTACCGCGTGTTCGTGTATACGTCGGTGCAAGAGCGGGCCACGCAGCGATCGCACTCCGAGACCGGGCGGATCGTGGCCGAATACGACCCGCAGCTCGGCTCCGTCCTCGAGAAGGTGGCGCAAGAGGAGGCCCGGCACTTCACCTTCTACCGCGCGGTCTTCAGCGAAGTGCTGAAGCGCGACCCGAACAACGGGCTCGAGTCGGCGTCGCACATCCTGCCGGGCATCGACATGCCCGGCGTCACGATCCCCGGGTTCCGCGACTTCGCCGAGGTCATCCGCCGCGCCGGCATCTACGGGCCGCGGGACTACCTCAAGATCGTCCAGGAGCAGATCGCGTTCTGGAAGATCGAGAAGCTCGAGGGACTGAACGAAATGGGGCGGAAGGCGCAGGAACGGATCATGGCGGTACCCGACCGCCTCCGGCGCATCGCGGACCTGATCGAGACCCGCAGCCGGGCCAAGACCTTCACGTTCGAGGTGGTGTTCAATCGTGAATTCGCCATGGAGTAGGCGGGCTCGCCTCGGCGCTGCGGCGGCGGTCATGTGCGCCGTGCTGACTGGCGCCTGCGGCAAGGAGGAGCCGGGCGCGTCGGCGGGGGGGGCCACCAGGCCACCGCCGCCGGCTGGAGACGAGGCGCAGGCGGAGGCGACGATCCTCGGCCGCGACGTCTTCAAGCTGCTGGATCAACTGGCCGCCTACGCCGCATCCAACCAGCGCAAGTACCCCGCGTCCCTCCGGCTGGCCGGCATCGACAGCCTGACGCCGACCCTGGCCCGTCGCATCGACACCCGCGTCTCCCCGCCGATGGCGTTCGCGTTGTTCCGGAACCCGCTCGGTCACCTGCTGACCAGCTGCCGCGGCACCACTGACCTCCTCGAGGAGTCGGCCCTCAACGAGGGCCGGTTCACCGTCACCTGCACCGATTCCGGCGGCCGGAGCTCTCCGTACAAGGTCCAGCGGGCGAGCGGGCGATGAGGTGTCGGTGGAACTGATGGCCCTCGCGGCGCGCGGCGTGAGCGTCGCGGCGCTCCTTGTCGCGTCCGTCATCGCGCTCACCTACTGGGCGGTGCGCGCCGGGCACCTGGCGCCCTTCGGCGCCTGGCCGCGCGCGGTGCGTCGCGCGGCCGACCCGATCCTCCGGCCCGTCGAGCGCCGACTGGTGCGCGCGGGCCGCAATCCGCAGGACGCCCCGCTCTGGCTCTTCGGGTTCGCCGTGGCGGGGGGCCTCCTCCTTATCTCCTTCGTCGACTGGCTGATCGGCCTCGTCTCCCGGGCGCAATCGGCGGCGAGCGGAGGGACGGCGGGCGTCGCCGCGTTCCTGATCAACGGCGTCTTCACCGTCCTGATCGCGGCGTTGATCGTCCGGGTGGTGGCGTCCTGGTTCGGGATCGGGGCCTACGACCGCCGCTTCCGGCCCATCATCCTCGTGACCGAGTGGTTCGTGGCGCCCATCCGGCGTGTCCTCCCGCCGATGGGGATGATTGACTTCAGTCCGTTGGTGGCGTGGCTGGCGCTCGTCCTCCTGCGCTCGTTCCTGATCGGCCTGGTCCGGTGAATCCGCTGGAGAGCGCGGACGGCGGCATCCGGCTTCGCCTCCGGATCCAGCCTCGCGCCTCTCGGACCGAGGTGGCCGGCCTCCATGGCGACACGATCCGTATCCGCCTCTCCGCGCCCCCGGTAGACGGCGCGGCCAACGAGGAGCTGGTCCGCTTCCTGGCCGAGGTGTTGCACGTGCCGGCGCGCGCCGTGGAGATCACCGCCGGCCATTCCGGCCGCCAGAAGACAGTGCGGGTCCTCGGCGTGGACCGGACGACGGCGGCCGTGGCGCTCGGGATCGCGCCGGCCTAGCGCCCCACTTGCCATCGGCGTCCGGGCGAGTACACTTCCAGAGTCGGGACAATTGATTCGTGGTGATTTGCGCATATTGCGGCCACGTTAAACAACCTGCTAAAACGCTCGCCTGGAGCCGTTTTGGTTCCGGGCGTCGTTGTTGGAGCCCTGCGTGACGTCCTTCCCCGGTCCTGCCTTCCCTGCCCGCGCCCGCCGCCTGGCCGCGCTCGAGCGCCTGCTCACCGAGCGGATCCTCGTGCTCGACGGCGCCATGGGCACCATGATCCAGCGACATGACCTCACCGAGGCGGACTTCCGCGGCGAGCGCTTCGCGGCGCATTCGAGCGACCTCCGGGGCTGCAACGACCTGCTCTGCCTGACCCGTCCCGACATCATCGGCGGCATCCACGACGCCTACCTCGACGCCGGCGCCGACATCATCGAGAGCAACTCGTTCAACGCGACCTCCATCGCGCTGGCGGACTACGCACTCTCCCCCCTCGCCCGCGAGCTCAACCGCGCCGCCGCCGCCGTGGCGCGGGCAGCGGCAGACCGTGCGGAGGCACACGAACCGGGGCACTTCCGCTACGTGGCCGGCGCCATCGGCCCGACCAACCGGACCGCGTCGCTCAGCCCCGACGTCAACGACCCCGGCCACCGCAACGTGGATTTCGACACGCTTGCCACCGCCTACCGCGAGGCGGTGGAGGGGCTGGTGGAGGGCGGGGCGGACATCCTCCTCGTCGAGACGATCTTCGATACGCTGAACGCCAAAGCCGCCATCTTCGCCATCGAGGAGTGCTTCGAGCGCTGGGGCGCGCGGCTGCCCGTGGTCATTTCCGGCACCGTGGTGGACCAGAGCGGCCGCACCCTCTCGGGCCAGACGGTCGAGGCCTTCTGGCTCGCAGTCTCGCACGCTCGCCCCCTGGCGGTCGGACTCAACTGCGCGCTCGGCGCCCGGGCGCTCCGGGCCCACCTGCAGGAACTGTCGCGCGTGGCCCCGGTGCGAATCAGCGTCTACCCGAACGCCGGTCTGCCCAACGCCTTCGGGGGGTACGACGAGACGCCAGCGGAACTCGCGGCCGTGGTGGGTGAATTCGCGCAGCACGGGCTGGTGAACATCGTCGGCGGCTGCTGCGGGACGACGCCCGACCACATCCGCGCGGTGGCGGAGGCGGTGCGCGGCGTGCCCCCGCGCCATCCGCCGGAACAGGAGCCTCGTCTCCGGCTGAGCGGCCTCGAGCCCCTGGTTGTCGGGCCCACGACCAACTTCGTCAACATCGGCGAGCGCACCAACGTGACCGGCTCGCGCCGGTTCGCCAAGCTGATCCTGGACGGCCAGTTCGAGGCGGCGCTCGAGGTGGCGCGGCAGCAGGTGGACAACGGCGCCCAGCTCATCGACGTCAACATGGACGAGGGGATGCTCGACGCCGTGGCGGCGATGACCCGCTTCCTCCGCCTGGCCGCGGTGGAGCCGGGCATCGCCAAGGTCCCGGTGATGATCGACTCCTCCCGATGGGAGGTGCTGGAGGCGGGGCTCAAGTGCGTGCAGGGCAAGAGCGTCGTCAACAGCATCTCGCTCAAGGAAGGGGAGGAGCCCTTTCTCCGGCAGGCGCGCCTGGTCCGGCGCTACGGTGCGGCGGTGGTGGTCATGGCCTTCGACGAGCAGGGCCAGGCCGACACGGTGGAGCGCAAGCTGGCCATCGCCAGGCGGGCCTACGACCTCCTCACCTCGAAGGCCGGCTTCCCGCCGGAGGACATCATCCTCGATCCGAACGTCTTTGCCATCGGCACGGGGCTCGAGGAGCACGCCACGTACGGGCTCGCCTTCATCGAGGCCACCCGCCGCATCAAGGCGGAACTGCCGCACGTCTCGGTGAGCGGCGGCATCAGCAACGTGTCCTTTTCCTTCCGGGGGAACGACCCGGTACGGGAAGCGATCCACGCCGTCTTCCTCTTTCATGCCATTCGCGCCGGGCTCGACATGGGGATCGTCAACGCCGGCCAGCTGGCGCTCTATGACGACCTCCCCGCCGACTTGCGGGAGCGGGTGGAGGACCTGGTACTGAACCGCCGAGCCGACGCGACGGAGCGCCTGCTCGCAGTGGCCGCGAGCGTGGCGGGCCAGGCGATGTCCGCCGGCCCCGACCTCCGCTGGCGCGAGGGCTCCGTGCACGAGCGGCTGGTGCACTCGCTGGTCGAGGGACTGACCGACTGGATCGAGGCCGACACGGAGGAGGCGCGCCAGCAGGCGGCCCATCCGCTCGACGTGATCGAGGGCGCGCTGATGGACGGGATGAACGAGGTGGGAGACCGCTTCGGCGCCGGCCGGATGTTCCTGCCGCAGGTCGTGAAGAGCGCGCGGGTCATGAAGCGGGCGGTGGCGCACCTCATCCCGTACATCGAGGCGGCCAAGGCGCGCGACGGCGGCCGGCCCAAGGGGAGGATCCTGCTGGCCACCGTCAAGGGCGACGTGCACGACATCGGGAAAAACATCGTGGGCGTCGTGCTGCAGTGCAACAACTTCGAGGTCTTCGATCTCGGCGTGATGGTGCCGGCGGCAAGAATCCTCGAGGAGGCACGGGAGCGCCAGGTCGACCTGATCGGGCTGAGCGGGCTCATCACGCCGTCGCTGTCGGAGATGGCGTTCGTGGCCTCGGAGCTGGCGCGCGAGGGATTCACCCAGCCGCTCCTCATCGGCGGGGCCACCACCAGCCGCGCGCACACCGCGGTGCGGATCGCGCCGGCCTACGGCGAGCCGGTGGTGCACGTGCAGGACGCCTCGCGGGCGGTGGCCGTCGCCAGCAGCCTCCTCAGCGACGGGCTCCGGCCGGCGTTCGTGGCGGAGGCGCGCGCCGCGCAGGCGCGGCTGCGGAAGGAGCACGAGTCGAGGGACGCCGTGGCCCTCCGGCCGCTCGCCGAGGCGCGGCGGCAGGCCGTCCGCCTGGAGTGGCCCGCGCCGCCCCCGCGGCCCTCGTACCTCGGCATCCGGGAGTTCACCGCGTACCCGCTGGAGGAGCTCGTCTCCCGCATCGACTGGACGCCGTTCTTCCAGGCGTGGGAGCTCAAGGGGTTCTACCCGGCCATCCTCGACGACCCCGCCACCGGGGCGGCGGCCCGGGAGTTGATGGCGGACGCGGAAAGGCTCCTGAAGGACATCGTCGCGAACCGGCGGCTCGAGGCGCGTGCGGTGGTCGGGTTCTTCCCCGCCGCGCGGCAGGGGGGTGACGACATCGCGCTGTACATCGACGACAGCCGCCGGGAGGTCCGCGCCGTCATCCACACCTTGCGGCAGCAGGTGGCCAAGGCGGAGGGACGCGCCAACCGCGCGCTCGCGGACTACGTGGCGCCGGCGGACGTGGCGCCCGACTACCTCGGGCTCTTCGCGGTGACCACCGGGCACGGGCTGGACAAGATCGTCGCGGCCCGCGAGGCGGCGCACGACGACTACGGCGCCATCATGGCCAAGGTGCTGGCCGACCGGCTGGCCGAGGCCTTCGCCGAGCGCCTGCACGAGCTGGTGCGGACGGAGCTCTGGGGGTATGCGGCGGGCGAGGCGCTCGACAACGCGGCGCTGATCCGGGAGCAGTACCAGGGCATCCGCCCCGCGCCCGGCTACCCGGCGTGTCCGGAGCACACCGAGAAGCGGACCATCCTCACGCTGTTGGAGGCGGACCGGCGCGCGGGCATCACGCTGACCGAGAGCTGCGCGATGCTGCCGACCGCCTCGGTGAGCGGGATGTACTTCTGGCACCCCGGGGCCGCCTACTTCGGCGTGGGCCGCATCGGCCGCGACCAGGTCGAGGACTACGCGCGCCGCAAGGGATGGAGCGTGGCGGAAGCGGAGGAGTGGCTCGCCCCCAACCTGGGATACGAGCGTGGCTGAGCCACGCGGAGGGACTCCGAATGCCTGACCTGCGCAGCTTGCTGGCCGACGGCCATGTGCACGTGTCGGACGGCGCCATGGGAACGCTGCTCTACAGCAAGGGCATCTTCCTCAACGTCTGCTACGACGAGCTCAACCTCCGGCAGCCGGACATCATCCGGGAGATCCACCGCGACTACGTCCGCGCCGGGGCCGAGCTGATCGAGACGAACACCTTCGGCGCCAACCCGCTGAAGCTGGCGCACCACGGGCTGGCCGCGGACACCGAGGCGATCAACGAGGCCGCCGCCCGGCTGGCCCGGGAGGCTGCCGGCGACCGGGCCGCGGTGGTGGGCGCCATCGGCCCGCTCGGCATCCGCATCGAGCCCTTCGGCGAGACGTCGGTGGCGGAGGCGCGCGCCGCCTTCGCGCGGCAGGCGGCGGGGCTGCTGGCCGGCGGCGTGGACGGCTTCCTGCTGGAGACCTTCAGCGACGTGGAAGAGCTCCGTGCGGCGGTGGACGCGATTCACGGCATCTCCGACCTGCCCATCATCGCCCAGATGACCGTCGGCGAGGACGGGCGGACGCA
>JAKLGU010000006.1 GCA_022710485.1 Gemmatimonadota bacterium
CCGACGCCGATCACCTTCATCTTGGCGCTTTGGGTGACCGTTTCTTCGAGCTCGAAGATCATGGGTGTGTCCTCTCAGGCCCGGATCAGAAGAAGTCCTGCAGCCAACGCTTGACTGGAGCGAGATACTTTTCCACCTGCGTCCCGCGGCGCGTGCCGCTGCCGAAGCCGCTGCCGAGCGCGAGTTGCCTTGCGCCGTACAGGGCGAGTCCGGCCGGGACGACCATCCGCGGCGTTTCCACGCTGTCCGCCAGCCCGGTGAGCCCCTGCCGCGGCACGCCCACCCGCACCGGCATGGCGAACACCTCCCGGCCCAGCTCCACGATGCCGGTGGCCTGCGCGCCGCCGCCGGTCAGGATCACACCGGCCGGCAACCGCTGGTGGTAGCCCGCGCGGGTGATCTCGTCGAGGGCGTACTCCAGCACTTCTTGCAAGCGCATATGCATAATATGCGCGAGCACCCTTCGGTGCGCGCTCCGCGCCCCCTGGCCGGGGGTGCTCGGCAGCTGGATCACGTCGTCCTCGGGCACCAGCGGCTCGTACGCCGCCCCGAACCGTTCCTTGATCCGCTCGGCGTCCTGCTGCGTCACCTGGAGCCCGTGCACCAGGTCGGCGGTGACGTGGCCCCCGGCGCAGAGCAGCGATGCGGTATGGCGGATCTTGCCGCCGTGAAAGATCGAGACGTTGGTGGATCCGCCGCCGAGCTCCACGATGGCGCAGCCGAGCTCGCGCTCGTCGGGGGTCAGCACCGCGAGGGAGGCCGCCAGCGGCTCGAGCACGAACTCCCCGACGCTGAACCCCGCCCGCTCCACGGCCCGTCGGAGGTTCTGGAGCACGCTCGAGAGCACGGTGACCAGGTACACCTCCGCCTCGAGCCGTGACCCTGTCATCCCGATCGGCTCGCTGATGCCGGGCTGCTGGTCGATGATGTAGTCCTGTGGAATGGCGTGCAGGAGCTCGTGGTCCCGGCCGAAGGAGACGTTGCTGGCCATGTCGTTGACCCGGGCCACGTCGCCGGTGCGGATCTCGTCGCCGGTGACGGACACCATCCCGTGCGAGCTGCGCCCCGCGACGTGCTCACCGGCGATGCCGCAGTACACCGTCCCGACTTCGACGCCGGCCATCCGCTGCGCGTCTGCCATGGCCTTGGCGATGGCCCGGGTCGTCTCCTCGAGATCCCGCACCACCCCCCGGCGCACGCCGGCGGTCCGCTCCACCCCGACCCCGAGGATGCGGGCGAGCGGGTCGCGGGAATCGCCGGTGGCCTCGGCGATGACGGCGACCGTCCGGGTCGACCCGAGGTCCAGCGCGGCGATGAGCCGCTGGGGAGAGGCGCTCATCCCGGACGCCCCCGCCCGCGGACGACGACCTGTCCGGCGAACCGACCATCGAGTTCCGACCATGCGCGGCCCTGTCGGCCGAGTACCTGTTCCGCTGCCATCACCGCGCGAATGACCTCCGCTGTCACGTCGGGACGGAGCCACAGTCGGCGCCCGCCCAGGTCCACCACCACGTCCCCGCGCTCAGCGGTGGCCGTGACCACTCTCGAAAATAACTCCGGATCGATTTCTTGCAGGCGCCCGAGCACCCTGGCGACCGTCGCGTCCGGCTCGTCGATGACCGGCAGGTCGGCCGCGGCCACCGCCGGGTCGAACGGAAGGAACTTTCCGTTCCGTCCGACCATCCGCAGCCGGCCATTTCGAGGCGCCAGCGCCACCGCCCGCGCTTCCGTAACCGTCACCACCAGCGTCCCCGGCAGCCGGCGGTGCACTTCCGCGGTCCGGATGCCCGGGATCGCCAGCACCCGCGCCGCATAGGGGTCGAGGTCGTCGAAGAGATTCCCCCGCGGAGGAATCCGCATGGCCGCCACGATCTCGGCCGGCGTCGCCGCCGTCACCCCTACCAGTTCGACCCGTCGGACCTTGAAGAAGCCGACCTGCCGGAGGAGCACCGGGCCGCCGAACCAGACCGCCGACCCTGCCGCGAGAAGTGCAAGCCCCATCAGTGCGGGGCGGGTCCACGGCTTCATCCGGCGCGCAGCCCGATGGCCAGTTCGGGACCCAGTCTGGTGATGTCGCCGGCACCCAGCGTCAGGAGGACGTCTCCGGGCACGAGCAGCCGCCGCACCACATCTGCGACCGCCGACCGAACCGGCGCAAAATGAACGTCGGCGCCCGCGGCGCGGGCCGCCTCCACCACCAGCGACCCGCTGACGCCCGGGACCGGCTTCTCCCGCGCAGCGTAGACCTCGGTGACCACCGCGACGTCGGCCGCGGCCAGCGCCCGGCCCATGGCCGCGCTGTGGGCCTGGGTGCGGCTGAAGAGATGGGGCTGGAAGACCGCCACCAGCCTCCGCCCCGGAAACGCCTGCCGCGCCGCTTCGAGCGTGGCGACCAGCTCGGTCGGGTGGTGGGCGTAGTCGTCCACGAGTGTCACGCCGCCCGCATCTCCGAGGCGCTCGAACCTCCGCCCGACTCCCCGGAACTCCGCCAGGGCGCCGAGGGCAGCCTCGACGGACCCGCCAAGCGCGTGAACCACCCCAAGGGCCGCCGTCGCGTTACGCAGGTTGTGGAGACCCGGCACCCGAAGGCGGAGCGTCACGCCGTCCCGACCCGGGAGCCGCACCGTGGCCGAGGTCCACTCCTCCTCCTGCCGAACCGCCGAGATCCTGAGTTCCGCGTCCTTCGCCGCACCGAACCGCAGGGTGCCAGGCCCAAGCCGCGCCGCCAGCCGGGCGGCGCCGGGGTCATCCACCCCGACGAGGCGGATCCGCGCGCGGCCCGCGAAGGTGGCGAACGCCTCCTCGAGCGCCTCGAAGGAGCCGTAGCACTCCAGGTGGTCCGCTTCGACGTTATTGACGACCGCCACCGCCGGGTGCAGCGCGAGGAAAGCCTTGTCGTACTCGTCGGCCTCGACGACGAAGAGCGCGTCGCCGTCGAGCCGCGCATTGCCCCCCCACTGCCCGACCCGGCCGCCCGCGAGCCCGGTCGGCGCCAGCCCTGCGGCGGCGAGCGCCTCCGTGGTCATCACGGTGGTGGTGGTCTTGCCGTGCGTTCCCGCGATCCCGACCACGGTGCCACCGGCCACCAGCTGGGCCAGGGCCTCCTTCCGCGGAACGACCGGAACGCCCAACTCGCGTGCCCGGACCAATTCCGCGTGGTCCGCCGGAACGGCCGCGGTATAGACCAAGGCACGTGCCCCGACGGCGTGCGCCGGATCGTGGGCGCTTGAGACCTCGGCGCCGAGCGCGGCCACGTCGATAGCGCCGCTCGGGTCCGGGTCGCATCCGCTCACCGCGACACCCCGGCGGCGAGCGATGAGGGCCAGAGCGCTCATCCCGGCCCCGCCGATGCCGACGAAGTGCACAGGCCGGGGGTCCGAGGGGTTGAATAAGTCCATTGGAATTGAGCTAATGTAAAATCTTATCAAGAGTTGCGAAAGAGCGGGGCTACACCAAAAGCGTCAAAAGATGCGACACGATGTCGGCCGATGCGGTCGGGCGGCCCCGTTTCCGGGCCGCCTCAGCCATGGCGGTCCTCCGGTTCGTGTCCGCAACCAGGCTCGAGATGGCGGCGCCAAGCGAGCGAGGCGTCAGCGAGGACTGCAGCAAGACCTCGGAGGCACCCGACGCCTCGAGCGCGAGGGCGTTGGCTGTCTGGTGGTCGGCCGCCGCCGTTGGCAGCGGGACGAGGATGCTGGGCAGGCCCCACGCACAGAGCTCAGCGCAGGTCATCATCCCTGCCCTGCCCACCACGAGGCTGGCCACCGCAAAGGCGTCGGCGATAGGGTCGAGAAAATCGAAGACCTGCACATCCGGCGGCCGGTGGTGGGACGCGAACCTCGCGTACGACCCCCTTCCGGTGGCCCAGAGCACGTGGATCCCGGCGCCGCCGCCGCTCCCTAGCCAGCCGGCCGTGGCCTCGTTAAGCGCGACCGCCCCTTGGCTGCCCCCCGTTATCAGCACCACCGGCCGGTCATCTGACAGGCCGAATCGCCGGCGTGCAGCGGCGGCACGCTGTGGATCGGGAGGATTGATCGGGCTGCCTGTGTCGAAGACCGCGGTCGTCGCCCCCAGGCGGAGGTGCACCTTGGCCTCGGGGGCCCCGAGATAGATGTGCCGAACGCGGCTGCCGAGCAGTCGCGTGGCGAGTCCGGGAAACGCATCCTGCTCCAGGATTGCGGTCGGGATGCCACGGCGGGCCGCGAGATACACGACCGGCGCGGAAGCGTAGCCGCCGGTGCCCAGGACGGCGAGCGGCCGTTCCTGGTCGAGGAGCCGACCGGTGCCCTTGAGCAGACGCCTGGCGACGATGGGCCAGCGCCAGTTCTTCCACCACTGCCGGCGGTACAGCGGCTCGGCCGGCAGCAGGACGTGGCGGAATTCCCTGGTCGGCAGGAGGGTCTTCTCGATCCCGCGCTCCGCCCCGACGAGCACCGGTTCGAGATCCGGGCGCCGCCGCCGCAGTTCGGCGGCGATCGCGAGCGCGGGCATCAGGTGCCCGCCGGTGCCCCCGCCGGCAATGAGAACGGTGCTCACTTGGCGGTGGTTTCCCGCGCCGGGCGCCCGCGCATTCGACCGATGTTGACGAGGATGCCGGTGGCGGCCAGGGAGATCACCAGGCTCGAGCGGCCGTAGGACATGAACGGCAGGGTCAGGCCCGTCGTCGGCATCAGGGAGAGCGACACCGCCATGTGCATCACGGCGGTGATCCCGATCATGGCCGTGATGCCGACCGCCAGGAACTGCCCGAAGGGATCCGGAGCGCTGCGCGCGATCCGAAAGCCCAGCCAGAGGAAGATCCCGAACAGCAGGACGACCAGGACGACGCCGAGGAATCCCCACTCCTCCCCGATGGTGCTGAAGATGAAGTCCGAGTACGCGTACGGCAGGAAGAGCTTCTGCTGTCCCTCGCCGAAGCCGACGCCGAGGAGCCGGCCGGAGCCGATCCCCACGAGCGACTGGTGGATCTGCATCCCGGCGGCGTCGGTCGCCTCGCCGGGATTGAGGAAGGTGGTGAGGCGCGCGGCGCGATACTGGACGTTCTGAATCTTCTCGAAGAGGAGGATCAGACCCGCGAAGCCGAGCAGGATGAAATGCCCGATCTTGGCGCCGGCCGAGAAGAGGACGATCAAGCCGAGGAGCGCAACCAGGGTCGCCATGGAGAGGTTGGGTTGGCCGAGGATGAGAAGCGACACGACACCGATCCCGACCAGGAAGGGCATCACCCCTTTCTTGAACTCCCGCACCTGCGTCCCCTTCTTGGCCGCCAGCGCGGCGCACCAGACGATGATGGCGAGCCGCGCGATTTCCGAGGGCTGGAAATTCAGCGGACCGATGTCCACCCACCGGCGTGCCCCGTTGATCCTGGGCGCGATCGACTCGGTACCGGGAAGCAGCGGGATGAGCAGCACGGCGATCGTGGCGAAGAGGAGCGGCCAGGCGAGCCGACGCCAGATGTGGTAGTCGACCCGGGAGACGATGCTCAGCCCCAGCAGCCCCAGCAGCGCGCCGACCAGCTGCCTCAGGGCAAAGCCGGCGCCGCCGGAGCTCGCCGTCTGCAGGCTGAGCGCCCCGTACGTGTTCGCGATCCCGAACACCACCATCGTGGCGGTCACCACGGTGAGGAGGCGCGTCTCCCAGCGTAGCTCGCCGGGGTGGCGCGCGACTGGCGCGCTCACAACGACTCCACCGCCGCGCGGAACTGCGCCCCGCGCTCCTCGTAGTTCCGGAACATGTCGTAGCTCGAGCAGGCTGGCGAGAGCAGCACGGCGTCACCCGCCTGCGCCAGCCGGCCGGCGGTGGAGAGCACGTCGGCAAAGTCGCCGGCGGCCACCACCCGGACGCTGCCCCCGAGGTCCGCCTGCACGAGCGGCCCCGCCTCGCCGTACGCCACCACGCCCCGGCACCCCTTGGCCAGCAGCGGCGCGAGCCGCGTGTAGGCCTCCCCTTTGTGCCTCCCACCGAGCAGCAGGACGTAGGGGCGGTCGAGCGCGCTCAGCGCCACCTCGGTCGAGGCGATGTTGGTCGCCTTGCTGTCGTTGATCCAGAGCACGCCGCCGACCTCGCGCACGGGCTCGAGTCGGTGCGGCAGCGCGCGGAAGGTGCGGAGGCCGTCCGCGAGCGCCACCAGGCCGACCCCCGCCACGCGCGCCGCCATCGCCGCCGCGAGGGCGTTCGCCACGTTGTGGTCGCCCAGCAGGAGCAGCTCCCGGCGGGGCAGCAACGTCTCCCGGCCGAGCATCAGCGCCTGGCCACGGCGGTCGTACCACCCATCGGCCACTCGCGTGGTGGAGAAGCGCCGGTGGACGCCCGCCACCGGCGCCGCCATCCGCTGCACCTCCGGATCGTCACCGTTCGTGATCCAGATGGATGCGTCGGCGGCGTTTCGGAAGAGCTGCGCCTTGTCGGCGTAATAGTCGGCGAGCGTCGCGTATCGGTCGAGGTGGTCCGGCGAGAGATTGGTGAGGACGCCGGCCGTCGGGGCGAGGCCGGGCATGTCGTGGAGCTGGAACGACGAGAGCTCGACGGCGAGCCAGTCTGGAGGATCGTCCTCGAGCGCCACCGCCGAGAGCGGCCGCCCGATGTTGCCTGCCGACGCGGCCCTCAGGCCGGCGGCAATCAGGAGGTGCGCCGTGAGGGCAGTGGTCGTCGTCTTCCCGTTCGTCCCGGTGATCGCCAGCACCCGTGATCCCGCAAGGCACCGGAGTCCGAGCTCCGCCTCGGCCAGCACCGGGACGCCCGCGTCCCGCGCGGCGCGGAGCGCGGCCGCCTCGGGAGGCACCCCCGGCGACACGATGACCGCGGCCGCCCGGCCGATCCTCGCCAAGTCGTGGCGCCCGACGTCCACCTGGACGCCCTCGGCACCGAGCCCCGTCGCCTGGTCGGCGAGCGCGACCCCCGCCCCTCCATCGGAGGCGTAGACCGACACGCCGTGGCGCCGGAGGAGCCGGGAGGCCGCGACGCCGCTCTTGCCGAGGCCGATGACCGCCACTTCCCGCCCAGGCCCGCGCCACTCCTCGAACATCAGCGCACCTTCAGCGTGGCCAGGGCCACGAGCCCGCACAGGATGCCAAGGATCCAGAAGCGGGTGACCACCGTGGTCTCCGCCCACCCGTGTTTCTCGAAGTGGTGGTGGAGCGGCGCCATCCGGAACACCTTGTGCGCGTCGGCGTATTCCCGGCCGCGGGTCCGCTTGAACCACTTGTACACGGAGGTTTGCAGCATGACCGAGACCGCCTCGGCCACGAACACCCCGCCGATCAGCACCAGCAGGAACTCCGCCTTCAGCAGGATCGCCACCGTGCCGAACGCCCCGCCGATCGCCAGGCTACCGGTGTCGCCCATGAACACCTCGGCGGGATGGGCATTGAACCAGAGAAAGCCCAGCGCCGCGCCCATGAGGGCGGCGCAGAAGACCGCCAGCTCCCCGGCGCCCGGAAGGTAGATCAGGTTGAGGTACGAGGTGAAATCGACACGGCCGAAGAGATAGGCGAATACCGCGAAGGCGGCCGCGGCGACCGCGGTGAGCCCGGCCGCCAGCCCGTCGAGCCCGTCCGTCAGGTTGACCGCGTTGCTCCAGGCGGTGATGACGAAGACGACGAACCCGACGAAGAGCAGCGGCGCGAAATTCACGACGAGATACTTGAAGAAGGGGACCGTCGTGGCCGTGGCGGGGATGATCGTGGCGGGCACGACGGGGAAGAACAGCAGGTACAGGCCGAGCACCAGGCCGAAGGTGCACTGCCCCACGAGCTTCCATTTGGCTACAAGGCCTCGTGACTTTCCCTGCACGATCTTCAGGTAATCGTCGAGGAATCCGATGGCCCCCATCCAGAGCGTGGCGAGCATGGCCACCATGACCATCCGGTTGTCCACCCGCGCCCAGAGCAGCGTCGGGACGAGGGTCGCGAAGATGATGACGAGCCCGCCCATCGTCGGCGTTCCGCGCTTCCCCTGGTGGCTCGCGGGGCCCTCCGCCCGGATGATCTGGCCGATCTTGTGGGCGCGCAGCCGCCGGATGACGGCCGGCCCCACCACGAAGCAGAGCACGAGCGCCGTCACGCCCGCGCCGGCCGCGCGAAAGGCGATATAATTGAACAGGTTGAAAAGGATGAACTGCTTGCCGAGCGGGGCCAGCCAGTAGTAGAACATCTCGCCTCAGGATCCGTGGGCGGTACGGGGGGTGAGCAGGGGAATAATACGCTCAAGCGCCACGCCGCGGGACGCCTTGAGCACCACGAACTCGTTCCCCGCGAGCCGCCGCGCGAGCGCCTGCCCGAGCGCAGGGACATCCTCGGCCAGGATGAGCCGGTCGCCGAGCTCGCCACGGTGAGCTTCGAGCGCCGGGGCGAACTCCCCGACCGCCGCCAGCACGTCGGGCTTCAGGGCCACCAGCTCCCGGGCGACCGCGGCGTGGAGCGCCGCGGACTCCTCGCCGAGTTCGCGCATCGTCCCGGCCACGAACACCAGGCGCCGCCCGCCTCGCATCGCCTGCGCCGTCGCGACGGCGGCCCGGAACGACAGCGGATTGGCGTTGTAGCAGTCGTTGAGGATCGTGAGCCCGTCCGACTCGACCACCTGGCCCCGCCCGCCGGGCAATGCCAGCCGTTCCAGCGCCCGCCCCACTGCCCGCGGATCGAGGCCGAGATGCCGCCCGACCGCCATCGCGAGCATCGCGTTCGCCGCCAGGTGCCGCCCCGGAAGCGGAAGCGTGAAGCGCGACTGCTCGGTGACCACGGTCGCCCGGCCCGTCAGGTCGAGCGTGACCGACTCGGGACGGAGTTCCGCCCCCTCGAGCCCCGCCGTCACCACCCGTCGCGCCAATTGCCGCGCGCCCGCGGCCAATGCCGGCGGATCGGTCCCCACTATGGCGAGCGGCGCGCCCTCGACCAGCGAGAGTTTCTCGCGCAGGACCCCCTCCAGCGAGCCAAACCCTTCCAGGTGCCCCGCCGCCACGTTGGTGACCACGGCCACCGTCGGCTCGATGATCTGCCGGTACCGGGCAATCTCCCCTGGGACGCTCGCCCCCGCCTCGATGACCAGCGCCTCCGTGTCGGCCGGGGCCTCGAGGATGGTGAGCGGCACGCCGATGAGATTGTTCAGGTTGGCGCGCGTCGCGTGGACCCGGAACCGGGTCCCGAGCGCGAGCGCCAGCATCTCCTTGGTGCTCGTCTTGCCGTTGGTGCCGGTCACGGCCACGACCGGGCCGCCGATTTCGCGACGCCTGGCCCGGGCGAGCCAGCCAAGCGCCTCCACCGTGTCGGGCACCTCGAAGAGCTCCAGCCCGGGGACCGCCGGCGTGCCGTCCCGGACCACGGCGCCGACCGCCCCGCGGGCCGCCGCCTCCTCGAGATGGGTGTGCCCGTCGAAAAACTCCCCGGCGATCGCCACGAAGAGCGCACCAGCCGGGAGCGAACGCGTGTCGGTGGACACGCCGGAATAGCTCAGCTCGGCACCGGGGCGCGGCGACAGGCCGAGCGCGGCGCGTATGCTCGAGCTCGTCCACGTCACTGCCGACCCTCCAGCGCCGCGCGCACGATCGTTCTCTCGTCGAAGTGGTGCTTCGTCTTCCCGATGATCTGGTAGGTCTCGTGACCCTTCCCGGCCAGCAGCACCGTGTCGCCCGGTCCGGTCTCGGCGAGGACGCGATGGATGGCCTCCTCCCGGTCCGAGATCCGCAGATGATGGGCGCCGCCCATCCCCGACTCCATGTCGTCCATGATCCGTTCGGGATCCTCAGTGCGCGGATTGTCCGTGGTGATGGCGACGAGGTCCGCCCCTTCGACCGCGATCCGGGCCATCTCGGGGCGTTTGGCGCGGTCTCGGTCCCCGCCGCACCCGAAGACCAGGACGAGGCGCCCCGGGGTCAACGGGCGCAGGGTGGCGAGCACCCGGGTCATCGCATCGGGCGTGTGGGCGTAATCCCGGAGCACCACCATCGGGCCGTCCGCCAGCCGCTCCATCCGTCCCGGCACCTGAGGCGACGCGGCCAGGCGGGCGATGACGTCCGCGAGCGGCATGTCGAGCGCCAGCGCGGTGGCGGCGGCCGCAAGGGCGTTGGAGACGTTGAACGACCCCATCAGGGGAATCCGCACGTCGGCGTTCCCGAACCGGCCCGTAAGGCGGAAACTGCTCCCGCCCGCCTCGAGGAGGACCGCCTCGGCGCGCACCGTCGCGTCGGGTGACTCGCCGAAGGTGACCCGGCGGGGGAACGGCGGCAGTGCGTCCCACGCGCGGTCGTCGGCGTTTACGATCTCGACGCCGGCCGGACCGAGAAGCGCACTCAGCCGCATCTTCGCGGCGAGGTAGTCCTCCATCGTGCGGTGGTAATCGAGATGCTCGTGGGTCAGGTTGGTGAAGACGCCGGCCGCGAAGGTCAGGCCGTCGAGCCGCCCCTGGTCGAGGCTGTGCGAGGAGGTCTCCATGGCGACGTGCGTCACTCCACGCCGCTGAAGCTCGGCGAAGGTCGCGTGCAGATCCACGGGGCCCGGCGTGGTGAGGCTGCCGGCCGTGGAGGGGACCGACTGCCCCGCCCCGTCGAAGGCGCCGAGCGTCCCGATGCTCCCCGCGGTGCCGTGCGCGTTGAAGAGGTGGCGCACCAGCCCGGTGGTCGTCGTCTTGCCGTTGGTGCCGGTGATGCCGATCAGCGTCATCGAGGCCGCCGGATCGCGGTACCATGCCCTGGCCGCGACGCTGGCGGCGCGACGCCCGTCGGTCACGAGGATCTCCGGGACGCCGGCGCCCATCGTCCGTTCACCCATCACCGCCGCCGCCCCCTTGCCGACCGCCTCGGCGGCGAAGCTGTGCCCGTCGGAGGTGGTGCCCCGCACGGCGCAGTAGAGTTGCCCTGGGCCGATGGTGCGGGTGTCGATACCGAGTCCCGACAGGTCGACGCCCTCGGCGGGCGCGCTGACCAGCAGCCCTTCGCGCCGAAGCGCCGTCAGCAGTGCTTTCCAGTCCACGATGCTCACTCCACCTGAAGACGTACCGTTGTCCCGACTTTCGCGCTGGTTCCCGCCGCAGGATCCGATCCGCTCACCGTGCCCGGCCCGGCGACCGCCACCTGGAAGCCCCGCCGGTGCAGGGCCGCCGCCGCCGCACGGACGCTGAGCCCGGCCACCTTGGGCACCACGACGGGCTCGGGTGCGCCGCTGTCAGCCGGCACCGGCCACGACACCACGATCCGGGGTGAAGTGACAGGCTGGGCGGACGCGCGCTTCGGGGCCGTCGTCGCCACCTCGGCCGGGCGCCCGCCCAGCAGCCGCGCGCGGTCGATCGACACTCGCCTGGACGCCAGCGCCTGTTCCAGCATCGTGCGCACCACCGGCGCCGCGACGTCGCCGCCGTAGTAGAGCCCGCCCTTCGGCCCGTCGATCTTGACCACCACCACCAGCTGGGGGTCGTCGGCCGGGAACATCGACGCGAAGGATGCCACGTACTCGTCCACGTAGCTGCCGTTCCTCACCCGCCGGGCGGTGCCCGTCTTGCCGAGCACACCGTAGGCGCCCACCTGGGCCCTGCTGCCGGTGCCCCCGATCCCGCTCGCGCCGCGCAGGAACTCCCGGAGCTGCGCCGCGACTTCGGGAGACACCGCCCGCCGGACGGGCTCCGGCTGGTGGCGGTAGACCACGGTGCCGTCCGGGGAACGGACTTCCCGGATCAGGGTCGGTGTGAGGAGGACGCCGTCGTTCGCGATGGCCGCGTACGCCGCCGCGAGCTGCAGCGCCGTCACCTCGAAATAGTAGCCCATCGCGACGCTCACCCGGCTCAACTCCGGCTGCCATCGTTCCGGGCGATGCACCACCCCGCGGGACTCGGACGGCAACTCCACGCCCGTGGGCGAGCCGAACCCGAAGTCCCGAAGCTGCTGGTACTGCTCCACGGGGCTGAGCCGCTCGGAGAACTTGGCCATGACCACGTTGCTGGAAACCTCGATGGCCTCCGCCAGGTTGAGCATCCC
Organism: Gemmatimonadota bacterium; assembly: GCA_022710485.1. Classification (GTDB taxonomy): domain Bacteria; phylum Gemmatimonadota; class Gemmatimonadetes; order Gemmatimonadales; family GWC2-71-9; genus SPDF01. The sequence continues at coordinate 11,960 of JAKLGU010000006.1, forward strand.
GGGCTTCGCGTGCTCATCGACGATTTCACGGACGCGGCCGTTGGGGAGCGGCATCTTCCACGTCCCGGCCTCGTTGCTCACCCGATCACTCGAATCGATCCGTTCGTGCGTCAGCAGCGCTGCGGCCGTGAAGAGCTTGGCCGTGGACCCCGGCTCGAACGGTTCCGTGAACGCCATCAGGTCGGGCTGGCCGTTCTTCTGCGACGCGACCGCCAGGATCTCGCCCGTCCGCGGATCAAGGAAGACGACGTCGCCCCCCTGCGCGTCGAACTCGGCCACCGTCTCGGCCAGCGCCTGCTCCGCGATGTCCTGGAGCTCGGCGTCGATGGTGAGCACGACGTCGTTCCCCGGGATCGGGTCCTTCCGGAGCCTGCCGGGAGACTCGTACCGGCGCCCCCGGCGGTCTTTCAGCACCACCTGTTCGCCCGGCGTGCCGGTGATCAGCCCCTCGAGCGCCCGCTCGAGCCCGGAGGCGGCCTGTCCGTCCGGACCCATCCGTCCGATCACCCGGCCGGCCAGCCGCTGTGACGGATAGGTCCGGAGAAAGACCCCCTCGATGTGCACGCCCTTGAACCCGCGGAGCGGTTCGACGTCCGTGGCCGTGAACGGCCCGTAGAAGTAGATGTACGGCTTGCCGGAGGCGAGGTCTCGCTTCAAGGCGGCGGCGGAGACGTCCAGCTGGCGCGACGCAACCCGAACGAGCGCCGTCCGCTCCACCACCTCGTTCGGCGCGATCCCGACCCGGTAGAGTTCCTGCGTCACCGCCAGGGTCAGGCCGCTCCGGTCGTAGAGCGTCCCGCGCCGGGCCTCCAGCGTCCGCAGCTCGGTCCGCGTGCTGGCCGCTTCCTTCGCGTACTCCCTGCCGCGCACGATCTGCACCTGGGCCGCCCGGCCCAACACGACGAGCAGGCAGAGCGCCAGCACGGCCTGGATGAGCCCGAGACGCGCCTGCACGCGCGCCATCAGCGTTCCCCGGGGACGGGCGGGAGCGGCAGGGGCGCCTGCTCCGAATCCCGCGGGAAGTGGAGACCGAGGTCCGCCTGCGCCTTCCGGCCAAGGACGGGCCGGCTCGACGCGTCACGGATCCGGCGCTCGAAGTCGGCCTGCCGGGCCTCGAGATTCGCCCGCTCCTGGCGCAGCCCGGCGACCCGGCGCGCCATGCGGATGCTGGCGGTCTGCCTCACCTGCACGACCGTGGCCACGAGGAGGAAGAGCGCGAGCCAGAGCATGACCCAGTGGCGACCCTTAAGCGTCATCGGCGACCTGGAACCCGCGGAGCCTCGCGCTCCGCGCCCGTGGGTTGAGGGTCAGCTCTTCGGCGGACGGCAGGACTGACTTGCGCGGCGAGAGCCTGCCGAGCGCCCGGCCCCGGCACGTGCAGACCGGCTGGATCGGGGGACAGGTGCAGGCCGCCGCCCACTCGCGAAACGCGTGCTTCACGAGCCGGTCCTCGCCCGAATGATAACTGATGACGGCAAGACGTCCGCCGGGCACGAGACGGTCGCGGAGCGCCGGAAGCGCGCGGGCGAGGCCGGGAAGTTCGTCGTTCACCGCGATGCGAACCGCCTGGAACAGCCGGGCGAAGTCACCGGGTCCGGAGCGCGGTCCGAGCACCCTGCGGACGGCGTTGACCAGGTCGTCGCTGGTGGCGAACGGCGCCTGCGCCCGACGTTCGACGATTTCGTCGGCCAGGCGCCTGGCGCGCGGCTCGTCGCCGAACTCCTTGAAGATCGTGGCAAGTTCGGCCGCGGGCGATTCGTTCAGGAGGTCGGCGGCGGTGGGCCCCGAACGGGACATCCGCATGTCGAGCGTCGCGCCCCGCCGGAACGTGAATCCGAGCGTTTCGTCGTCCAGTTGTCGCGAGGAAACGCCGAGGTCGAGGAGGATGAAGTCGGGGCGGAACTCGTCGATCGCCGCGAGCGCCTCCGCCGACGCGTACGGGGCGGTGAGGTACCGGATGCCGTCCACCCCGAGGCGTGACCGGGCGCGGGCGATGGCCTCCGGGTCCCGATCGATGCCGAGGACCGATGCACCCATGGCGCGGAGCGCCGCGCTGTGCCCGCCGTCCCCCAGCGTGCAATCCACCGCGCGCCGCGCGCCGGCGGCCAGTTCCAGCACGGCGTCGAGCAGCACGGGGAGGTGGAATGCGGTCACCGGGGGTCCTGGAAGGGTGCGGGTAAAGCGAACACCCCGTCCGCCAAGGCGAACGGGGTGCCGGGTGTTCCGGGAGCGGGGCTGACGGGGCTCGAACCCGCGACCTCCGCAGTGACAGTGCGGCACTCTAACCAAGCTGAGCTACAGCCCCCGATGCAGCGCACCATAATAACCGGAGGCGGCTCCGGGTGGTAGTCCTTATTTGCAGTACGCCTTGATCATGGAGGCGACGCGTGGCTTGTACTGCGCGACGTAGCCGAGGTACCGATTGACGTCGTCCGGCTTGGCCGACTGGCCCAGACGGAAGGCCGTCTCCGCCTCGGTCAGCAGTCCCTCTTCCTTCCGGGCCAGTTCGCACGACTTGTTGAACTCCGCGTCCTTGTCCACGTCCGGGATCTGGAGGAAGGTGGCCAGGCCCAGCACATAGTTGGCGGTCGGCGCGACCGGACCGGCGGGGTTCGCGGCAGCCACCGCCCGGCGGAGCACATCCGCGGCCAGCGGCAGGTTCTTCGCCTCGGCCTGCAGGAGCGGCAGGGCGCTGTTGGTAAGCACCGCGGCGGCAGCCTCGCGCGCCTGCTCGTCGCCGTGCTTGATGACAAAGTCCGCGAAGATGAGCGATTCCGCGACCCGCTTCTGCTCGGCAAGTGCCTTGGCCGCCGCGAGGGCCGGCGCCACGGCGGTCGTGTCGAGCACCATCAGGCGGCTCGTCACCGCGACGAGGCTGTCCGTCGGCCCCGCGAGGCTGTAGGCGGTGACCAGCTGGCCGAGGAGCGTGGAGTTGTCCGGGTACTTGTCCACGCCGAGCCGCGCCCACTTGAGGAGGGCGGCGGTGTCGGGCTGGACGGCGGCGAAGACCGTGACCTTCAGGAAGAAGGTGGAGTCGGCGCGGTCCGGCGCCTCCAGGTAGACGTGCTCGAGCGACTGGATCGCCTGGCCGTAGTCGCCGGCGGTGGCGTAGGCGTTGCTCAGGAGGTCCCAGAGGTCGGCGTTGGACGGATCGAGCTTGAGCCCTTCCTTGGCGACATCCACAGCGGCGTCCGGGTGACCGTACTGGAGAAAGAGCTTGAACGCGGCCTCGCGAAGCGGCTGGTTGGTCGGGGCCGCGAGCAGCATCCGCTGGAACGCCTCGATGACCTGGGCGCTGTCGCCCTCGGCCTCGTACTCCTTGGCGAGTTGCGTCCAGGCGGGCAGGCTCTGCGGGTCGCCCTTCACGGCCTCCTGGAGGCTGGCGATCACTTCCTTCGACGGCGCCTTGCGGTCGAGCGCGAGCATCGCCAGGCAGTACTGGGCGAGGCCGTTCGTGGGCAGGATCCCGATGGCCTTTCGGGCCGCCTCCGCGGCCTTGTCCGGCTTCGAGGCGCGGAGGTCGGTGCACTCCTTCGCCTCGTCCGCGGACTTGACCGCCGGGACGAACTGGTCCGCGACGGCCTCGCCGAACTGCTTGGCCGACTGCCCCGGGGCCTGGCGAACGACGACCACGTTGCCGGCGTCGTCGTTGACCCCGGCGAGGCGCGCGGTGACGGAGTACACGCCGGATTCGTTCTTGCCGAGCGAGGAGGTGAGGAGCACGCGCGACTGAAGCTGGAGCGCGAGCACCCGGGCGACGACCGGCGGCAGGATCGCGTCGGCGGGGTAGCCGAACTGGACCAGTGCGGACTGCATCTGCTCCAACGGGACGACCCGGTACGTGGTGCCGGCCACCCGATCCATGCGGACCCGCATGGCGTTGCCGACCTGGACGGCCATGACCGAGTCGCCTTCGACGAAGGCGAAGGGCGTCGCGACCATCAGCTTCGGCGCCGCAACGGCCGGTGCGCCGAGGCGTCGCGCGCCGGAAGGGATCTGGGCGCTTGCGGTCGTCACGACGGTCAGGGCGAGGGCGGCAATCGGTGCGAGTCGGTTGAAGCGCATTTCCTGCGGTCTCCTGGGATCAAGACGACGATGCGATCTGCGTTGGGCCGGGTGCGTCCCCTACCCATGGGCGAAGAGGGACTCGAACCCCCGACATCCTGCGTGTAAGGCAGGCGCTCTAACCAACTGAGCTATTCGCCCGGCTCCCAGCGGGGTCGAGTGCTAGAGCGCGATCCCCAAGGGGAGAAGGACGCAATACCCCAGCACCAGCAACACGGCCGCGGCGCTGGTGCTCCCCGAAGACAGGAGCAAGTACCCGGCCACCAGGGAAATCGCCCCGGCGGCGAGGAGGGCCAAGTTGCGCGGCCCCAGCGGGATAGCACGTGACTTCGAGGACCTGGAATTTTCAGGCATAAGCGAGTAACGCTAGCCGGGTGGGCCACGGCGGTCAAGTTCGCTGCCCTCTCCCGAGGTCATGTCGGCATCCCTTCCGTCCTCTGGTACCTCGACGGCAACGGCCTCGGGTGACGGGTCCTCCGGTGGGATCACCCAGCCGAGATCCAGCGCCGCTCGCCGGGGCACGTCACGGCGGCGCCGCGCCTCGTAGGCCACGCCGACGAGGATGGCCAGGCCGATCCAGAGCCCCGAGCCGACCGCCCAGGTGACCATCCCGAACCGGGTCCGCACGCTCTTGCGCCAGACCTCGTCGAACCGGTCGAGGGTGAGGCCGGTCGTGGCGACGATCGCGTCGTCGAACCGCTCCCCGGCCGACAAGCGCCCAAAGAGCGGCGCCAAGGTCCCCGCGGGATTGCGGCGGGCAAGCTCCATGACCGCGGTGGCCGCGAGGGCGTAGGCGGCGTCGGCCGAGACCTGGGAGGCGCGCAACTCGGCGTCGAGCGCGCGGAGTCCCGGGATCGAGCCCCGCGCCACCGCCAGGTTGATGGCGAGCCGATCGAAGAGGTCCCACTGCCCGCTCGCCATCGTGGCGTATCCCTCGTCGAACCAGAGGGGAACTCGCCCGCGGACCGCCTGGTGCAGCGCCAGGTGAGCCAGCTCGTGCCGGAGCGTGCCGGCGACGTCCCCGGCGTCGGCGCGCAACACGATGGTGCGACCGCCGGGAAAGGCCGCGCCGGCCCCCCAGCCCGGAAGACGACCCCGGGTGAAGTCACGAAACGCCTGCGAGTCCGGCGTGATGACGAGGCGGATTTCTCCGAGGTCACGCGAGCCGAGGCCGGGCCATGCGCCGGGCCGGTCGGCGATCTCGGCGAGCCCGACCGCCATCGCCGCCTGCGCGGGCCAGGCCACGACGGTCACCCGCCCGACGGTGGTCGCGGTCGGCTCGCCCTGCCAGAGCAGGAACGCGAAAATCAGGCTGGCGAACGTCGAGGGAGGTCTCCGCCCGCCGCCACGAGGTCCAGCAGCTCGCGGCAGCGCTTGCCCCAGGGATTGAACTTGTTGGCCTTGTGCCCGTCGGTCCACACTTGCTTCGCCTCGTCCCGCCGCCCGGCGAGCCACAGCGCCCGGCCCAGTTCGTAGTACGCCTCCACCAGGTTCGGCCCCAGCGCGAGCGCCTTCCGGAAGAAGGCCTCCGCGTCCTCGAACATCTCGCGCTCCAGGTAGACCAGCCCGAGGTAGAAGTGCGCGTAGAGCGTGGCCTTTCGGTCGTTGTCGAGCCGAATGGCGCGGGAAAGATGCTCGATCGCCTCGCCGAAGATCTGTTTCTTGAGGCAGATGTACCCGACGTTGACCCGGGCCAGGGCGTTCGCCGGCTCGCGCATCAACACCTTCGAGAAGGTGCCGAGCGCCTCGTCGTAGGATTCCGAGAGCATCTGCGCCCATCCGAGCAGGGAGAGCGCCTGGATGTCGTCGGGGGAAAGCGCGAGCGCCTTCTCGAGCGACTGCACGGCCCCGGCGAAATCACCGAGGGAGATGAGGCTCCATCCCTTCTCGATGAAGGTGGAGGCGCCGAGATGGTCGGCCTGCACCACGGGACGTGGGCCGGCGAACTGCGGCGCCTCGCCGCCGTCGCTGTCCCCGGGGAGCTGCTTGTACCGGTCCACCAGGCCGCGGATCTGTTCCTTCAGCGCGGTCAGCTCGGCGAGCGCCCCGTCCACGCGCTTGAAGTAGGCGATGATGTCCCGCTTGACCGCCTGGCGGTCCGCGCCGGTCGGCCCGCCGTCCACCCGGGCGACGAGCGCCGCGAACTCCCGGCCAAGCCCCGCGAGCCAGTCCTCCGTCACGTGGCGGCCGCCTCCAGTTGCAGCCGCTCCTCGGTGCTGAAGAGGCGGCCGGCCTGGAGCAACAGCACCGTCCGCTCGTCGAGCGTCAGGACGCCGAGGATGTATTTGGCGGCGAGCCCCCGCACCATCGGCGGGGGCGGGGCGATGCGCCGGCTGTCCACGCGAAGGACCTCCCGCACGCCGTCGACGACCATCCCGACCCGCTGGCCGTCCATGGTGACGATCATGACGCGGGTCTCCTCCGCCTGGCCGGCGGGGAGCCCGAGCCGCTTGCGGAGATCCACGACAGGGACGACGCCCCCCCCATAAGGCAGGACGCCTTCCAGGAAATCGGGGGCGCTCGGGACCGGCGAGGGCGCCTGGTACCGGAGGATGCGATCCACCTGGGAGATCTCGAGCGCGAACTCCTGTGTCCCGCCCCGGAAGATCACCACCTGAATGTCGTCGCCGGTCGTCATGGACCGCTCTTCCCTCCCAGGAGACGTGCCCCCAGGGCCTTGAGGTCTAGTATCGGAACCAGCATTCCGTCGCGCTGCGCCACGCCGAGGGCCCACGGCAGCGACTCGCCGGCGGGCACTGGCACCACCTCTTCGGCCAGGACCGCCTCCGCCCCGTCGACCTCCAGGCAGATCCGCTGTCGGCCCGCGCGCGCGAGGACGCCCACCGCTCCCACCGAGGCGGGGCACTCGCCGCCCCAGAGGACCGCCGAGAGGTTCACGACCGGGACCAGCCGCTCGCGGACGGCCACGACGCCGCGCATCGCGGCGTCAGTGGAGGGCACGGCGAACGTGTCCGCGAGGTCCACGACCTCCAGGACTTCCGCCACCTCGAGGCCCACCTCGCGGCCCCCCGCGCGGACGAGCAGGTACTGGCAGGTCCCGGTGGCGCTCATGCCTCGTTCATCCTCGCGAGCAGCACGGACACCCGTGCGCCCACCTCGGAGACCGGGAGCACCAGATCCGCGCCGCCTGCGGCCTGTGCTTCCTTCGGCATGCCGAAGATCGTCGAACTCTCCCGATCCTGGGCGATCCCCGTTCCGCCCGCATCGTGGATCTGCCGGAGCCCCTCGGCGCCGTCCCGGCCGAGTCCGGTCAGCACGACGCCGATGGCTCGGCGGCCGAATAGGGCGGCCACCGACCGGAAGAGCGGGTCGGCGGCGGGGCGCACCCCCCACAGCGGCGGTCCCTGGTCGAGCGCCACCGCGAGTCCGTCCGGCCCCTCGGTCACTCGCATATGATAATCTCCCGGCGCGATGTAGGCGGTGTCCGACACGAGCGGCGCCCCGTGCTCCGCCTCAACCACCGACAGTTCGCTTTGCGCGGAGAGGCGCTCCGCCAGGCTCCGGGTGAACCGGGGTGGCATGTGCTGGACGATCACCACCGCCGCGTGGTGCCCACGGGCGATCCGCGGCACCACCTCGGCCAGCGCGCGCGGGCCGCCGGTGGATGCGGCGATGGCCACGCAGAACCGCGCCCGGCCCGGCAGCGAGAACTGCTCCGCCGGCAGGTCCGGCCGGTTCGGCCGCGCCAGCACCGGCAGCCGGTGGATGTCGGCGGCGCGCGCGGCGCGGAGTGCTTCGAGCAAACGCGATGCGAACCGGCCCCGGGTGGCCTCGTCCCGCCCCGCCTCCTTGGCCACGAGCTCCACCGCCCCGAGTTCCAGCGCGCGGATTGCCCCCGCGGTCCCGGGGCCGGCGTACGAACTCACGACGACGACGGGCCGCGGCGCTTCCGACATCAGGTAGCCGATGGCGCCGAGGCCGTCGAGCTCCGGCATCTCGAGGTCCATCGTCACGAGGTCGGGCTGGTACTCGTGCACCTTCCGGAGCGCGTCGAGGCCGTTGCGCGCCGTGGTCACGACGCGGAACTCCCCGGAGCCGTCGATGATCTCGGTCAGCAGGCGGCGGATGAGGGCGCTGTCGTCGACGACCAGCACCGTCGGGAGGCTAGAGATGCGTCACTCCCTGGCGGACCGTGGAGACTTCCATCCGCCCATCCTCCACGAAGAGGCGCACCGTCCGCCCGAAGTCACCCCCCACGGCGCTCCCCACCAGCGGGACGGAGTGGTGGGTCAGGGCCGCGCGCACCGCGACGAGGTTGCGCTCGCCCATCTGGATCGTGCCCGCCGGCTGCAGGTTGCCGAACATGGAGGCGCCTCCGGCGATCCGCGCGGTGATCCGGGACGCCACCGCCCCCCGGGCGACCATGTCTTGCATCAGGAGCGGGATGGCGGTCTGGGGAAACTTGCCGGGACTCTGGTCCCGCCGGCTCAGCGCCGGCGAGGGGAGCAGGATGTGCGCCAGCCCGCCGACACGCGCCTGGGAGTCGTGGAGCGCCACCGCGACGCAGCTGCCCAGCCCGATCGTGAGCAGGACGTCCCCTGCCCCGCCGACCTTGTACTCCGCCACGTGGACCAGGATTTCGCCGCCGCTCATGCCGCCCTCCGGAAGATCCGTTCACGCGCGTCGACGAGCGTCAGCTTTTCGCGCGCGACGCCGAGCAGCGTCTCCACCTTGCCGAGCACCAGGATGCCGCCGGGCAGGAGCGCCTCCGCAAACTGGGCGAACAGCCGCTCCTGCATCGGGCGGTCGAAGTAGATGACGACGTTGCGGCAGAAGATGAGGTCGTAGGCGGCGACCGGGATCGCCTCGCGCGTGAGGTCCAGCCGCTTGATGGTCACCATGCGCCGGATGTCTTCGCGCACACGCCACGACTCCCCCGCGCGCTCGCAGTACTTCCCGGTGACCCATGCGGGCGCCTCGAGGAAGGACGCCTGGGGGTAGACCGCGTTGCGCGCCCGCTCGAGACTTTCCCGGTCGATGTCGGTTGCCGTGATGCGCACCCGGTCCGTCCACCCGGCATGGCCGGCGGCCGCGGCGGACTCGGCGCAGAGCATCGCGAGGGTGTACGGCTCCTCGCCCGAGGAACACCCGGCGCTCCAGGCCGCCAGCCGGCCGTTCCGGGCCTGCAGGAGGCCCGGCAGGAGCTCCTGCCGCAGGCGGTCCCACGTCTCGGCGTTCCGGTAGAATCGCGTCACGTTGATCGTGAGCGCGTCCTTGAGCTTCTCCCACTCCTCCGGCTTCCGGTCGAGCACGCCCATGTACTCGGCATAGGTATGCACGCTGCACGCGCGCATCCTGACCAGCAGGCGCCGCCGGAGGCACTTGTCCTTGTACGCGTCGAGCGTCAGCCCGGCCTCGCGCGACACGCGGCGCGTCAGCGCCCTGAATCCCTCCTCGTCGTCCACGATCACGCGGGCACGTCCAGGATCTCGAGGTTGGAGCGCGCCAACTGGTGCCCCGGGTTAATCTCCGCGGCGCGCCGCCAGCAATCGCGCGCGCGGTCCCGGTCCCGCTGGCGGAAGGCGAGGTTGCCCAGCTTGAAGTAGAGGTCGTCGCCGAGGTCGGGGGCCAGTTTGGCGGCGCGGTCGAACGCCGCCTGGGCGTCCTCGTACCGGCCGGCGCGGTAGTGCAGGTCGCCGAGGTTCTTGGAGAGCTGGGGGAGGCTGGGCTCCTCCGCCAGCGCGGCGCGCAGGACCCGTTCGGCCTCCGCCACGTCGCCGGTGGCCTCCAGCAGCACCGCCAGGTTGTTCCGCAGCACCGGGTGGTGCGGCCACGCGGCCGCGCCCTCCTGCGCGATGGCCACGCCGCGCGCCATGTCACCGGCCGATCCGGCGGCGAGCGCCGCCGCCCAGAACCAGAGCGGGGGCACCGGCCGGGTCCCGAACAGCTCCCGGGCCTTGGCGAGCCGCCCCTCCGCGACCTCCGGGTCCTCGCGCTTCAGGGCCACCACGCCCCAGAGCAGCATCGGCCGGGCGTCGTCGCGCGCGCGCGAGACCGCCTCGGCCCCGGCGGCTTCCGCCTCGGCGAGCCGTCCCATCCGTTCGAGCGCGAGCGCCAGGTTATGAAGGGCGGCGGGTCGGGCGCCAGCCTGCTCCACCGCGCCCCGGAACGATTCGACCGCATCGCCCCAGCGCGCCTGCCGCAGGGCGATCAGCCCGAGGAAGAAGGCGGCGTTGCCCTCGGCCGGCCGCAGCTCGGCGACGCGCCGAAACTCCCGCTCGGCCTCGTCGAACATGCCGGTCTTGTAGAACGCGATGCCGAGGTTTCGATGCTCCTCGACCCGGGCGTCGCTCACGCGCTCCGACTGCTGGGTGGCCGAGGTCCCGACCCGTCGGACGAATCCCGCGGACAGGAGTCCGTAAATGGCCTTGCCGACCTCGAACTCGACCAGGCCGGAGGCGTCCACGACGTCCTGGACGTCGTTCCGTCCGTTGAGCAGCGGGAGGATGACCTCCTGTTCGTCGCTCAGCCGTACCCCCGCCGCATGGAGCCGTGCCTGGTCGGCCTCGAAGACGATATCGAGCGTGGGGATCTTCTTGGCGATGAGGCTCCACTCGTCCACCCGGCGGGCCCCTTCCAGCAGGAGCGACTCCGGGTTGATGGAGACGAGGAAATCCTCGCGCTCGGGACGGACCCCCGCCTCGAAGTTGAAGGTGCCGCTGCTCCAGGTGAACAGGTAGTACACCGCCTCCTCGACCTGGACCCGGATGTGTTCCTCCAGCTCCGCGCGGGTGATGTACCCCAGCTCGACCAGGATTTCCCCGAGCTTCCGGTCCCGTTCGCCGGCCTGACGGTCCACCGCGGCCCGGAGCTGGGCGTCCGAAATCCGGCCGCTCCGGACCAGCAGGTCGCCGAGCCGGTCCCGCCGGTTGACGATCGAGGCGAAGATGATCCGGCCGTCGTCGAAGTAGGTGTACCCGAAGTTCTGGCGATCCGCGACCGCCAGGCATCCGGTCTTCCGGCCGAGCGCCAGCAGCTGGATGACGTCCGGGAGGCTGGCCTCCTTCAGGCTGCCCTTGATGGCCATCAGCGCCACTCCTCGATCAGGCGCTCGCCGATGTCCGGCCATTCCCAGACCGCCTTCTCGGGGCTTCGGAACCCGCTCGCCCCGACGCCGCTCGTGCGCACGCCCGCGGCGGGGCGCGGCGCGCGCGGCGCAGCGCCCTCCAGAACCTCTCGCGCCAGCGCCACGTCGGGCTCGGCGTGCCGGGCATCCGCGGCGGCCTCGACCCGCTGCACGAACGCCTGCACCGCCCGCACCGATTCCGCCGGACGGCCGGCGAGATACCCCGCGAGCTCCGGGTCGACCCGGTCATAGCGGGCCCCCAGCAGGCGCTCGATCACCGCCTGGCGCACCTCGCGTTCCGGTGGCGGCAGGTGGACCACGAGGCCACCGGCGAGCCGGCTGGCCAGTCGCGCCGCGAGCCCCTCGATCTCGCCGGGCTCGGCCGACGCGGTGAACGCGAGCTGGGCTCCCTGCTCGACGAGGTGGTTGAACAGGAGATACAGCTCCTCCTGCGTGCGCTCGTGACCGGCGAGCAGCTGTACGTCGTCGAGCAGCAGGGCCTGCACGCGCCGGTAGCGGGCCCGCCAGGCCCCGACACGGTCCCGCTCGAGCGCCTCGATCAGCTCCTCGGAGAAATCCTGGGCGTTCAGGCAGGCCACCACCGACCCGTGCGATGCGACCAGCAGGTTGCCGACTGCATGGAGCAGGTGGGTCTTCCCGACCCCTGCACCGCCGACGATGACGAAGGGGTTGTAGGCGGCACCCGGCCGCTCTGCCGTCTCCCGTGCCGAGCGGAGCGCCACCCGGTTGCCCTCCGACTCCACCAAGTCGTCGAAGACCCAGATCCCCTCCGGCGGGGGAGGTGGCGAGGCGCCTTCCACTGCCCGGGCCAGGAATTCCTCGGCGGCCACCACCGCATCCGGGTCCCGGAAGACGGCATTGGACGCGAGGTCGTCGGAGAGTGCCGCCGCCTCGGCCTGGAGGGCCTGCAGTCTCTCAATGTCCGCCACGAACGACGCGAGCGCTCCGGCCGGATCGCCGTCCACACCGCGGTCGAGCAGGCCGGCGAGGCGCGCCGTGCGATAGCCCTGCCCCTCCCACCGCGCCATGGCCTCCTCCACCCGGCGGCGCCATCCCTCCACCTGGCGGGTGAGCGTCTCCGCCACCTCGCTGAGGAACTCCCCGAACTCGTCGGCCGGCGCCTCGGGCGCGGGGATCGCCGCCGTGGTTGCCGGCGCGGGCGGAACGTCGGACGCCGTGGCGCGGACGCCGAGCACTAGCCTGGCCTGCTCCGCGTCCAGCATGGCGTTCCCGACGGACTGAAAGGCGACGAGGCGGTTGAGCGCGCCGACCAGTTCGCGGACACTGTCGAGGGCGAGCGTCGCGACGGTATCGAGGACACCGGCCTTGAAGACGACCTGCCGCTCCTCCGCCTTGCGGCGGAGGATCGCCACGCGCGTCTCGTAGTCCGGGGCGGCGATGTCCACCACGAGACCGCCCGCCACCCGGCGGAGGAGTCGCTCGTCGAACGCCTCGATGTCGGCCGGCGGACGGTCGCTGGTGAGGACGATCTGGCGGCCCCCCGCCTGCATCTGGTCCACCAGTCGGAGCAGCTCGGCCTGGGTCTCGCGGCGGTGCGTCACGAACTGCACGTCGTCGAGCAGCAGGACATCGGCCTCCACGAACCGCCGTCGGTAGGTGTCGCCCTGCCCCGCGCCGACGGCCGTATGAAACGCCTCGACGAAGTCGTCGAGCGTGACGTACTCGACGACCAGGGCGGGATTGATGGCCTGCGCCGCGTGGCCGATCGCCATCAGGAGGTGCGTCTTCCCGAGGCCGGGCCGGGCGTAGATGAAGAGCGGGTTGTACCCGGTTCCCGGCGACTCCGCCACCGCGCGCGCCGCGGCGGCGGCGAGCCGGTTCGCGGCCCCGACCACGAAGCCGTCGAACCGCATCTGCGGGCTCAGCGGGGCGCTCACGCCGCCGAACTTCCCGCCGCGAGCCGCTGCAGCACGAGTTCGGAAATCCCCTTCAGCGTCTCGAACACGCCGTGGCCGTGCAGGCAGTCGGCGCCGAAACTCCGGACGCCGCGGAAGTTCAGCGCGTCGTCGAGCTCGTCCGGGCTCAGGATCAGGTCGCGCGGCAGGTCCTGCTTGTTGTACTGGAATACCACGGGGAGCTGGCGGATGTCGACGCCCTGCGCGAGGAGGTTCTCCTGGAGGTTCTGCAGGCTCTCGACATTGTCGTCATACCTCCGCGCCTGGCTGTCACCCACGAACACCACGCCGTCCGCGCCCTGGAGCACCAGCTTCCGGGTGGCGTTGTAGTACACCTGCCCGGGGACGGTGTACAGCTGGAACCGCGTGGTGAACCCGCTGATGCTGCCCAGGTCGATCGGCAGGAAGTCGAAGAAGAGCGTCCGGTCCGACTGGGTGGCGAGCGACACCATCCGTCCGCGCCGCCCCTCGGGCACGCGGCCGTAGATGTACTGCAGGTTCGTCGTCTTGCCCGACCGGCCCGGGCCGTAATAGACGATCTTGCAGGTGATTTCGCGGGTCGTGAAGTTGACGAGCGACATCCGTTACCGTCCGAACAGCGAGCGCAGGCTCGCGTTGAGTTCGTTCTCGAAATCCGCGGCGAGCACCTCGCGCGCGGGCACCTCGGCCGGGGCGACCGCCTGCAGCTCTCCCACGAGCCGGTCGAAGAAGAGCCGGACCAGCCCGAGGGAGCTGTCGCGGTCGTACACGACCAGGCCGATCCACCGCCCCTGCGGCAGGTCGAACGCCGACAGGAAGAGCCCCCGCGACGGTCCCTGGTGCGAGAGGGAGCGGGAGGCGCCGGAGGCCGTGAGCCGGCCCAGCTCCTCCGTGCTCGCCATGATCGCGGCCCCGAGGGCCGAGGCGGACATCACGTCGAGCGCGCGGGTGAAGCCGTGCTGGGCCACGACCTGCCCCGACGAAGTGGTCAGCAGCACCACGCGCGCGGCCGACTCCGCGAGGAACCGTTCCAGCGGCTCGGCCACCCACGGCTCGATGACCCGCATCAGGCGAGGTGCTCCGCCGCGCGGCGCAGCTCGAGGCGGACGAGGCCGACGTTCACCGCGGCGTCGGTGACCGCGACCACCAGCAGGTCGCCGGGGGCGGGGACGGCCAGCAGGGCGCCGCGCTCCGCCTGCAGGTGCACGAACGCCGGCGCGGTGCGACCCGCCGCCTCCGTCGCACGCCCCAGTCGGGCCACGACCCCCGCCGTGAGGGCTGCCACTGCCGCGCCGTCGATGCCCTCCATGGAGGACTCCGCCACCACCAGCCCCTCCTCCGCCGAGACGATCATCGCGCCGCGCACCCCGCGGACGCGGGTGATGGACTCCAGCGACCCCACGATGTCGAGCCTCACGCGGCGCCCTCCAGCCACCGGCGCGCCGCCTCGGCGGCGCGCTCGGCCTGCAGCGCGAGACGCCCGATCGGCACGCTGTTGTCCCGCACGAGGAGCAGCAGCGATTCCGGGGTCGGCGCGCAGAGAAAGAGGTTCGCGTCCGTCGTTTCCCCGGCGACGCTGGTCCAGGACCCGAGATGCAGGAGGCGCGCGGCACGGGTCGCGTCGCGGAAGACGCCGGCGAGATGCGCGGCCACCGCGTCCCCCACCGCGGTCCCGTCCGGGGCCGACAACCCGCCGCCGATCCGGAGCCCGTTCCCGTCGAGCAAGAGGAGACCGTCCTGGGCCCCTTCCAACCCGGCGAAGACGGCCCTGCCGCCCGGAAGCGGGGGAGGGAGCGGCTCCGGTTCCGCGGCGACGGGCGGGGTCGCACCCGCCGCGGGTGCGGACGCGAGGGCCGGCAGGGCGAGGGCTTCCCGCACTCTCGCCACCGCCGCCGCCACCCCCTCGGCCCCGGGATCGGCGGCGTGGGCCGATTCAAGGTGCTCCAGCGCCTTGGGGAGGTCACCGGCGACGTAGAACAGGAAGCCGATCCCCTTGTGCGCGCCGGCGTGCCTGGGATCGAGGCGGAGGGCGATGTCCCACTCGTCGAATGCCCGCTCGAGATCGCCCTGGTCCCCGAGGACGCGGGCCAGCAGGTCGTGCGCGTCGGCCAGGTCGGGATACCGGGTCAGGCCGGCGAGCGCGATCTTTTCCGCCGCCTCGAGCTGCCCGCGACGGCGCAGCGCCTCCCCGAGCGGCAGGAAGACGAGGCTCGACGGATCGGCCGCGAGCTGGGACGTCAGGACGCGGATGTCTTCAATGCTCACGGCGTCCTCCCAGTGCGTCCTTGAGGGTTTCCACGGCAATCCGCCACCGACGGACCGTCTCCTCGCGCCCGCGCTCGCTGTCGGCGCGCGGGGCCAGCGCCTCCCAGCGCGCCCAGGCCTCGAGCGCGGGTCCGAAATGGGCCCGGCCCACCTCCGCCAGCCCCAGCAACCGGAGGGCCGCCGGCATGTCCGGCTCGCACCGGAGCGCCTGAGTCAGGCGGAGGATCGCCTCGTCGTAGCGGGCCTCCGCCACCAGGACCCGCCCGAGTACGAGGTGGGCCGACGCGGATTCCGCGAACGCCAGCACCGCCTCCTCCGCGGTGAAGCGGGCCCGCGCGACCTCGCCGAGGAGCAGCGCCTCCTCGACCGCGGCCACGAGCACCGCCAGGTCCTGCACCGTCGCCTCCGCGTCCTGGCCGATGCCCGCCGGCTCGGCCATCGCGATGACGCCGGCCGCGGCTAGTCCGAACAGCGTCCGGGCGACGTCGAAGTCGGAGCGGCCGAGGCGGCCGGCAAGCGAGCGGACGTCGGTCGCCCCGTCGATTCCCGCAAGCACCTCCCACTCGAAGGGGAGGAGGTCGAGCTGCGCGCCCTCGTCATCGGGCGACCCGATGAACCGCGGGACGACGCCGAGATGGGGCACCTTCGCCTCGATGCGGGACCACTCGTCGATGCGGCGCGCCGCCTCCATCAACAGCGATTCGGTCGGGATGCGCACGGTCGCCTCGCCGAGCGCCGCGGGCAACGGGCCGTCCTCGAAAGAAAAATAGCCTTCCGACCAGCTCATCAGCTCGAAGATGACCTCCTCGACCTGGGCCCGGATCTGCCGCTCGAGCTCCTTGCGCGGGAGCGCCCCCATCTCGACGAGGATGTCGCCCAGCCGGTGCCCTGGCCGGCTGCGCTGGATGGCGGCCGCCCGCGCCACCTCCTCCTCCCGCACCTTGCCGCCCCGGACGAGCAGCGCGCCGAGCGGATGCGGATTGCTGCGGATTTCCGCGGCGATCACGCCGCCGTTGGCGAAGTACACGACGCCGGCGTTCTGCCGGAGCTCGGACGTCACGCGCAGCACCCCCGTCTTCCGCCCCAGGTCGAGCAACTGGAAGACGTCGTGGATCTGCAGTTCCTTCAGCGGGCCTTCGATCGGCACCCGTTACTCCGCCGTGGCGGTGAAGATGTGGACCAGGTCCCGCGTCGAGCGGAGCTGGTTCCGGGCGGTGGCGGCCAGCGGACTCCCCGGATCGGCCCGCACGACGGCCTCCCACTGATCGGAGGCCTCGCGGTACCGGCGCGCCCGGACCAGCGCCGCGCCGTACGCGAGACGGGCCGGACCGGCTTCCGGGTCGAACCGCAAGACACGCTCAAACGCCTCGATCGCCTTGTCCGGGCGTCCATCCTCCAGGAGGAGTTCGCCGAGCAGCGTGAGCGCCTCGAGGTCCCAGGGATCGGCCCCGAGCAGTGCGATGAGCGGCGCGATGGCCGCCTTCGGCGTGTCCACGCGGCGCAGGAGACGGGCGAGCGCCCGTGCCGCCTCGGAGTAGGTCGGCAGAAGGTCGAGCGCCCGCCGGTACGCGAGACGTGCGCCGGTCCAGTTCTGCCGCTCCTCCTCCAAGGTGCCGAGTTCGAGCCAGACCTGCACCAGCCCGCTGTCGAGTTGCAACGCCGCCTGGTACGCGTCGAGGGCCGCCTCCCGCTCCCCAAGCCGGCGCGAGACGCCGGCCTGGAGCTGCAGGAGATCGGCGCGTCCAGGCGCGCGGGCCTGCGCCTCGCGCAGCGCGTCGAGCGCCCGGACCGGGTCGCCGGTGGCGAGCCGCACGCGCGCGCAGGCGACCAGCGCCTCGACGTGGTTCGGGGCCAGCTGGGCCAGCCCTTCGGCGCCGGCCACTGCCTCTTCCGCGCGGTGGAGGGCCAGGAGCGAGCGCACCTCGCCCAGCAGGGCGCCGACGTCCGCCGGGTCCGCGGCACGCGCTTCCCGGTATCGCTCGAGCGCTTCGCCGTGCAGGCCGCGCTTGCCGAAGATGTCGCCGAGCAGGACGGCCACGCGGCCGCGCGCGGCGCCGCGGGCCACGGCCCGCGTGAGCTCGGCGGAGGCCAGCTCCAGCAGCCCCTTGCTGATGTAGTCCCGCGCGAGCGCCAGCGCCGCCTCCTCGGCCGCCGGGGGCGCGGGCGCCGCGGCCGCCGCCGGTGCAAGGTCGTCGAAGATCCCCTCGAGCACGCTGGCGTCGAACACGAAGGCGTCGCCGAGGTCGGCCGCGGTCACGTCGGCGCTGATTTCCGGCACGATCGAGATGAGCGGGTCCTCGTACTGCAGGTCGATCGCGAGCTGGAACTTCTGCTGGATGTAGTACGGCTCGAGCTCGAGCGCCCGCTTGGTGGCGCGCAGCGCGCCGTCGAAATCGCCCAGCTGGCTCAGCGTGAAGCTGAGGTTGTAGTGCGCGGAGGCGTAGCCTGGGGCGGCGTCCACCGCGCGCGCGAAGGCGTTCTTCGCGTCGGCGTAGCGGTGCAGCTCCATGAGCACGAGGCCGATCCCGTTCCACGCGGCCGCGTTGTCGGGATGGTCGGCCAGCACGGCGCGGAAGGTCTCGAGCGCCGGCTGGAAGCGGCGCAGCTGGAAGAGGAGGAGCGCGAGGTTGAGGCGTGGCGCGGCGAGCTGGCGCTGCACCTGGAGCGCCGCCCGAAACGCCGCCTCGGCCTCGCCGGTGCCCGGGTCGTGGGCCAGGAGGACGCCGAGGTTGTTCCAGGCGAGCGCGTAGTCCGCATCGAGCGAGATGGCGCGCTCATAGGAATCCCGGGCGGCGTCGCGTCGGCCGGCCTGGTGGAGGCAGACGCCCCGCTCGTTCCACACCTTGGGGGAGTCGGCGTGCTCCTCGACGAGGGCGTCGTAGAGCTCGAGCGCACTGTCGAGGTCGCGGCGCAGGAGTTGGACTTCCGCCATCGCCTGCAAGGTGAGGCGCCGGTCCTCCCCATGGTCGAGGGCGAGGCGGTACTCGCGGAGCGCTTCCGGGTAGTAGCCCTTCTGGCGGAAGGCGAGGCCGAGGTTGAAGTGGGCGAGCGTGCCGCCGTCGGCCAGCGCGGGGCGCATGGAATCCGCCAGCGATTGCCGCCCCGGCGCCGAGCCGTCGTCCGGGTGGTCGATCGTCAGGTTGGCCTGGGCCCGCCCGAGGGTCGGGTTGAGCGCGATGGCGCGCTTGGTGGCCGCGCGCGCCTCGTCATGCAAGCCCATGTCCCCGAGGACGAAGGCGAGGAGGTAGTGCGCGTCCGCGTAGTCGGGATTGCGGTGGACCGCCTGGCGGAGCGTCTCGAGCGCGGCCTCGTTCAGGCCCCGGTTGTAGAGCGCTTCGCCGTAGTAGAAGAGGGCGACCGGGCTGTCCGGGTCCTGCTCGGCCGCGCGGCGAAACCATTCCTCCGCCACCTCGACGCGGCCCCGCGCCTTCTCGGCGAGCCCCAGCTGGAGGAGCGCGGGAATGTCGTCGGGGTGCCATGCGAGGAGCGCGTCGAACTCCGCCACCGCCTCGTCGGTGTGACCGAGGGCGGCGTAGGCCCGGGCCAGTTCCCACCGCGCCTCCCGGTCGCCCGCGTTTCGACGGAGCCGCTCGCGCAGCTCGGCCACGCGGCGGTCGTAGTAGCCACTGGCCCGGTAGGTGATTTCCAGGTTGCCCTGCGCCACCTGCATGCGCGGATCGAGCTCGAGGGCGCGGGAAAACTCGGCCACGGCCTCGGGGATGAGGCCCTTCTGGTAGTAGAGGACGCCGAGGTTGTTGTGGGCGCCGGCGTCGGACGGGTCGATGCGGCGGGCGAACGACCGCAGGACCGCGAGGTCCCGTTCGGGCAGCGCCGGACTGCCCATCGATCAGCCGACGCGGATGGCGTCGAAAATGGCCCGCAGCGACGCCAAATCCGGCAGGAGGAGGAAGTGCCCCTTCAGGTCGGGCGACTCGCCCTCGAACTGGAACTCGGACTCGACGCAGAAGACGTAGTCGCGTTCCGAGCCGAAGTTGAGGTAGGTCGAGGTCAGGACGGCGGCGCTGAGGTCCACCACGAGGCTGGGCACCGAGGGCACCAGCATCATTCCCATGAAATCGCTGAGCGCGTTCAGGTAGGCGCTGCTGAGGATGTTGCCCACCTCCTTGATGCCCGACTGCTCCATCACGCCGAATTCGGTCGTCGTGCCAGCGGGGCGACGGAGGAGGATGTCGCACAACGCGCGGGCCGACGGCTCCGGGAAGAGCAGCAGGGTGCGGCCCGTGAGGTCGCCCATCATGTGCATCAGGACGGCCGCGACCACCTCCTCGGGATGGCCCAGCACCTCGGGCACCTCCTCGAGCGGCGTGACCGTCACCTCCGGCACGCTGATCATGATCTTCTTGTTGGTCATCTGGGAGAGCGCCGTCGCGGCGTGCCCCGCCCCGATGTTCGCCACCTCCTTGAGGGCGTCGAACTGGAGCTCCTTCAGATCGCGCACGTCTTCCATACGGGTCTCCCTAGACGAGGGCCGCGGCATCCAAGATCAGCGCCGGTGTGCCGTCCGCGAGGATTGTGGCGCCGCTGAACAGCGGCGCCGTTCCCTTCGGGGCGTCGAACGGCTCGACGACGACTTCCTGCTGTCCCATCAACGAGTCCACCACCACGGCCGAGCGGCGGTCCCCGACCTCCAGCACCAGCCCAGGCCGGCGGGGCGGGACCTCGCCCCCGTCCACCCCGAGCAAGGCCCGGAGGTGCACGATGGGGATCACCCGCTCCCGCAGCACGATCGCCTCGCGGCCCTTCACGTCGGTCCGGGGCTGCACGTCAAACTCGACCGTCTCGGCCACGTAGGAGAGCGGCAGGAGGTAGCGCTCCGTCCCGACCCTGGCCGTGAGCACCCGCAGGATGGCCAGCGTCAGCGGCAGCCGCAGGGTGAAGGTGGTCCCCTGGCCCGGCGTGCTCGCGATCTCCACCGCCCCGCCGTGCGCCCGCACCTTCGTCAGCACCACGTCGATCCCGACGCCGCGTCCCGAGACGCTGCTGACGCGTTCCGCCGTGCTGAATCCGGGCCGCCCCAGCACCTTGAGCAGCAGGTCGTCCGTCAGGATCTCGACCTCGGGCCCGACGACCCCCTCGCGCTTCGCCTTGGCCAGGATGGCCCGGCGGTCGATGCCGCGACCGTCGTCCTGGATCCTGATGGCGACGCTGCTGTGCTCGCGGGCGGCCGACAGGACGAGGCGTCCCTCCGGCGGCTTGCCATGGCGCTGCCGCTCATCCGGCGGCTCGAGCCCGTGATCCACGGCGTTCCGCAGGAGGTGGAGCAGCGGATCGCCCAGTTCGTCGAGAATGGCGCGGTCGAGCTCGATGCCCTCCCCTTCCATCTCGAACCGGATCTGCTTGCCAAGATGCCGGGCCAGGTCCCGCACCGCGCGGGGAAAGCGGTCGAAGACCTGCCACACCGGGGTCATCCGCGCTTCGATGATCTCGGCCTGCAGGTCGGACACGAGCCGGCTGATCCGGGCGCCAAGCGCCTCGAGTTCCCCGCCCGGGTCCAGCTGCGCGAGTTCCAGCAGCCGGTTGCGCGCGACGACGAGTTCGCCGACCTGGCTCATCAGCGCGTCGAGGCGCCGGCGGTCCACCCGGATCTGCCCGCTGCGGGCCGACGGCGCCGCCGCCGCGGGCACGGCGGCCGACGGGATCCGCCATTCGGCCGTCTGGACGGTGTCGGCGTCGACGGCGACGCTGGCGATCTCGCCCGCGGCCTCGATGGCCGCGATGATCTGCGATTCGCCCACCGGGGCGTCGAGACGGAAGGTGAACCGGCCGTCGAAACCCTGGACATCGAAGTTGGCCGCCGGCGGCATGACGCCGGTGACTTTCCCGAGCTGTTCCGCCCGGCGCAGCGCGAGGTGGGCCCGGGCACCGAGGAGCGGCGCGTCCGGCCTGATTTCGACCCGCACCACGCGCCCGGCCTCTTCCCCGAAATCCGGCATCGGGAGCGGCGCGGCCGCGGACACCGGGGCGGGCGGCTCGGCCGCCTTCTTCCCCTTCCGGACGGCGCCCTTGGCTGGCGTCGGGGCGGCGGCGGCCGCCGCGGCCTCGAGCGCCGCCGGCAAGTCGCCCGGGTCGAAACCGCCGTCGGCGCCGGCAGCCGCCTCGTCGACCCCCCGTTCCAGTGCGTCGATGGCCTTGAGGAGCAGGTCCACGACTCCAGCCCCGGCCGGCGCGCGCCCGGCGCGGACCGCGTCGAGCAGGTGTTCGGTGCGGTGGGCCAGGTCGGCAAGCCTGCCGTAGCCCATGGTGGCCGCCATGCCCTTGAGCGAGTGGATGGCCCGGAACAGTCCCGCCACCGCCTCGGTCGACCCCGGCTCCCGCTCCCAATCGAGCAGCAGCCGGTTGCAGGTGGTCAGGTGTTCGCGGCTCTCGGCAAGAAAGAGGGCGGCGTACTTGTTCAGGTCCATGGCGTCAGCCGAGGACGCGCTGGACCGCCTCGAGCACCCGGGATGGCTGGAAGGGTTTGACCACGAAATCCTTGGCCCCGGCCTGGATCGCCTCGACCACCAGTGCTTGCTGGCCCATCGCGCTGCACATCAGGATCTTGGCGTCGGGAGACTCACGGCAGATCTCGCGGACCGCGTCGATTCCACCCATGTCGGGCATGACGATGTCCATCGTGACGAGGTCGGGCTTGAGCTGGCGAAACTTCTCGACCGCTTGCACCCCGGTCTCGGCTTCACCCACCACCTCGAAGCCCGCCTGGGTGAGGATGTCGCTGATCATCGTCCGCATGAAGATGGCATCGTCGCATACCAGGACCGTGTGGCTCACAGGTCTGTCTCCAGGCGTCTAGGAGGTTCGTGAATTGAAGCGGTCGCCGCCGGCGGCGGCACTGAGCAGCGGCGCCAGAAGCGCCTCGGTGTCGAGCACCACGAAATGACGGCCGTCCCGTCGTCCAACCGCCTTGACCAGTCGGACGTCCACACCCGGCAGCGCCTCGCGCGCCTCGAGCTGGCCCGCCGGAATTTCGAAGAGGTCGTCCACCCGACCCACGGCCAGCCCGAGGCGGCGGGTGCCGACGTCCACCACCAGGAGCGCCCCCTCGTGCTCCGGGAGCGGGGCCCGATCCAGCAGTCGGTGCGCATCGACGACCGTGAGGAGGGTGCCACGGACGTTGACCAAACCGATGACGGTATCGGGGGCACCCGGGATCCGGGTGGTCGGAAGGGGCGCCAGAATTTCACGGGCCCGGCTGGCGAGCATCCCGCAGGCCAGGTTGCCCACCTGAAATACGACGACGCGCACCGCCTGGGAGTCAGCCATCTCTATTAAAGAAAAGAAGATAGCGAAGAGCTTCATCGGGAGCAACAGACACCGAGTCCCCCGCAGCCAGTTCAAGCGCCAGGCGTAGATCGGCCGGCCATTCTGACCGGAATTCCAGGGCCGCTTCGGTCACCGGATGCTTGAACGCCAGCGAAGCGGCGTGCAGCGCCTGTCGGCCGGCGGCGCGTTCAACCGCTTCCGCGATCAGGCGGGCCGATCCCGAAATCCGCCGGCTCCCCCCGGCGCCGTACACCGGGTCACCGACCACCGGATGGCCGATATGCGCGAGATGGACCCGGATCTGGTGGGTCCGGCCCGAGTGCAGCTCCAGACGGAGCAGGTCCGCGACCTGGAATCGGGCCACGCACCAGGCGTCGGTCCGTGCCGGGCGCCCCTCGGCAAGGACGGCCATCCGCTTCCGGTCGGTCGGGTGCCTGCCAAGCGGCGCCTCGATCCGGGTCGGGCTCTCGTCGAGGTGGCCCCAGGCGAGGGCCGCGTACACCCGGCGAATACGCCGGGCGGCCAGCATCTGGCCGAGGCGGCGATGGGCCACGTCGGTCTTCGCGACGAGCATGAGCCCGGAGGTGTCACGGTCGAGGCGATGGACGATTCCCGGCCGTCCCTCCGCCCCGCCCGAGAGCGTGGTGCCGCGGGCCACCAGCGCGTTGACGAGGGTGTCGTCCCAATGGCCGGGGGCCGGGTGGACGACCAGTCCCGCCGGCTTGTCGATGACGGCGAGGTGTTCGTCCTCGAAGATCACGGTGAGCGGGATGTCGGCGGGCCGGATCTGCCGTGGTGGCTCGTCTTCGGGGAGGGTGACTTCGACCGCATCTCCCCGGACGAGGAGGCGCGAGGCCCGCGCCACCTTGCCGTTGACCGTCACGCGCTTGTCGGCCACGAGGCGCGCGGCCTGGGTGCGGGAATATTGCAGCTGGTCGGCGAGGAACCGATCGAGTCGCTCGGTGCCGTCCGCGAGGACGGTGAAGCGCTGGGGGGAATCCATCAGGCCGGCCTCAGCGGGCCGACGCGGCTTCGTGGCGGGCCTGGCGGCTGTCCTCGATCCAGAGCGAAATGGCGAGCGCCACGGCTCCGCAACTCACGGCGATGTCGGCGACGTTGAAGGTCGGCCACCGGAGGTTGCCGATCCCGAAGTCCAGGAAGTCCACGACGCCGCGATGGCTCCGGATCCGGTCCACCAGGTTGCCAGCGGCGCCACCCGCCACGAGCCCGAGCGCGAGCTGGCGGAACCGGTCGCCGGCGGCCGCGGTGGCGGACATCCTGGCGAGCAGCACGATGGCCCCGAGGGCAAGGCCGAGGAAGATCCAGCGGGAGTAGGGGCCGAGGTGCAGGCCGAACGCGGCCCCCGGATTGTACACCAGCCGCAACTGAAACCACTCACCCGCCACCGAGACGCCGGTGGTCCGGAGGAGGTAGGCCTCCGCCACGAGCTTGGTCAGCGCGTCGAGCACGAGGACGCCGAGAGCGGTACCGACGAACAACCGCCGCTCACCGGCGCTTGGCATCCTCTTCCTTTTCCTTGCAGCTGATGCAGAGGCGGGCGTGGGGCAGCGCGTCGAGCCGCTCGAAATTGATGGCGGATCCACAGCTCTCGCAGGTCCCGAACTTCTCGGGATTGTTGTACAGGCGGCCGAGCGCCTGGTTGACGTGCCAGAGGTACCGGCCCTCCTTCGACGCCATCAGGAACTGCTTTTCCCGCTCCATGGCGTCGGTGCCCTGGTCGGCCATGTGGAAGGAGTAGGAGCTCAGGTCGCCGTCGGCGCCCTGCAGCGTCGAGTTGAAGGACTCGTCGTAGTGGCCGAGCTCCTTCATGACCCGGGCGCGCTCCTCGATCAGTCGCTTCTCGAAGTACGTCAGCTGCTTCTTGTTCATGCCTCTTCCGTGTCGGTGTGCCGGCCGCTGGGCCGGGCGTCGTCCTGCCGTTGAATGCCGATGGTCATTTCAAGGCCGTCGAGCGTCACCTGCTGCTCGCGGTCGGGATGGTCGGCTCGTGATCCAAACACCAGTTTCCGGGCGAGGGTCTCGCCCTGGATGAACGCTGCGTGCGCCTGCGCGGCGGCCAGCAGTTCCGGGGCGCCGTCGAGCGCGAGCGCCACCCGGGTGGAGATGTCATACCCGGCGTCCCTGCGCAGCCGCTGGATGCGGTTGACCATCTCCCGCGCCAACCCTTCCTCCCGGAGCGCGGGAGTCAAGACCGGGTCGAGCGCGGCCACGTAGGGTCCGTCGCTCTGGACGGCCAGGTCGCTGGCCACCTCCCTGCTCACCACCACATCCGCGGAAAGATACTCAAATCGCCTGCCGTCCACCTCCACCACTGCCGCCCCGCCCGCCTCGAGCGCCCGGAGCTGCTCGGCGTCGAGCCGGGCGGCGGCGGCGGCCGCGAGCGGGGTCTCCTTGCCGTATCGGCTTCCCAGCGACCGGAAATTCGGCTTGGCGCGCAGGGTGACCAGATCCGCGTCGGACTCGACCACCTCGATCGCCTTCACGTTGACTTCCCGGCCGAGGAGGTCCAGCAACGACGTGAACGCGGATCCCCGGACCGCCGAGGGGACCGCGACCACCATCCGCGAGAGGGGCTGGCGGACTCCGGACCCGATTTCCTCGCGTGCCGCGCGCGCCAGCGACGCCAGCCGCCGGACGGCGCCCATGGCCGCCTCGAGCGATTCGTCGCGCGGCGCCCCGGGGGCCGGGAACCGTGCGAGATGGACGGAGGAGCCGGCCAGGCCGCGGTGCAGCCAGTCGGACAGGAACGGCGCCGCCGGCGCCAGCAACCGCGACACGGTGACCAGGCAGGCGTGGAGCGTCGCCAGCGCCGCCGGATCGGGGGCACGATCGGGCGCCCAGAATCGGGCCCGGTTGAGCCGTACGTACCAATTCGACAGGTCGTCCACCACGAAGCCCATCAACGCGCGCGTGCCGACGGTGACGTCGTACTGGTCCCACGCGGCGTTCACTTCGTCGACCGTCCCGGCGAGCCGGCTCAGGATCCACCGGTCGGCGAGCGCGTCCGACACCGGCGACGACCCCTCGGCGGGGCGCCAGTCGCCGGCGTACTGGGCGAAGAAGCGGTACGTGTTCCGCAGCGTGTTCAAGAAGCCGCCCGCCACCTCGGGGATGGTGCGCACGTCGAACCGCTTGGGCAGCCACACCTGGCTCGAGGCCAGGAGGTAGAGCCGCAGGACGTCGGCGCCGTGCTCCGCGAGCAGCTCGTTCGGGTTGACGACGTTGCCGCGGCTCTTGGACATCTTCTGGCCCTCGGCGTCGAGGACCAGCTCGTTCACGATGACGTTGCGGTACGCCGGCGCGTCGAACGCCGCGGTGGAGATGGCCAGGAGCGAGTAGAACCACCCCCGCGTCTGGTCCACGCCCTCGCAGATGAAGTCGGCCGGGAAGTGCGCGGCGAAATCGGCCTCGTGCTCGAACGGATAGTGCCACTGGGCATACGGCATGGAGCCGGAGTCGAACCAGGTGTCGATGACTTCCGGCGCACGGGTCATGCGGCCACCGCACTCGCACGCCCAGGCGTAGCCGTCGATGAAGGGCTTGTGGGGGTCGAAGTCCGCCGGCAGCGCCCCGCCCCACCGCTCCGCGAGCTCGGCGTAGCTCCCGATCACGACCACGTGCGACGGGTCGCGGTCGCAGGACCACACCGGGAGCGGCGTGCCCCAGTACCGGTCGCGCGAAAGCGCCCAGTCCACGTTGTTGGCCAGCCACTCGCCGAAGCGCCCGGTGCCCACCTCGGGTGGATGCCAAGCCACCCCGCCGTTCAGGGCGAGCATCCGGTCGCGGATCGACGACGTCCGGACGAACCACGAATCGCGGGCGTAGTAGATCAGCTTGCTGCGGCACCGCCAACAATGGGGATAGGGATGGACGTACTGCTCGGTGAGGAGGTGCCGTCCGTCCGCCTTGAGGCGGCGGATGATGAGCTCGTTCGTGTCGTCGGCCGTGACGAGCAGCCCCTCGAGCTCGGGCCAGCTGGTGCCGACAAAGGTCCCATCCGCCGCCACGGGGCGGAGGAGCGCGAGGCCGTGGGCCTGACCGGCGGCGTAGTCGTCGGCGCCGAAGGCCGGCGCCATGTGCACGATGCCGGAGCCGTCGCTGTCCGTGACAAACTCGCCGGTGATGACGACGCTGTGGAGCTTGTCCTCGGGCAGCGGCACGACGTCGAGCGGCCG
This sequence comes from Gemmatimonadota bacterium, assembly GCA_022710485.1. Lineage (GTDB taxonomy): Bacteria > Gemmatimonadota > Gemmatimonadetes > Gemmatimonadales > GWC2-71-9 > SPDF01. The sequence continues at coordinate 38,770 of JAKLGU010000006.1, forward strand.
GGTATACCTGAGTCCCGCCAGGTCGCTGCCCCGCACTACGCGCCCGGGTGCGGCCACCGCGCCCTCGCCGAACAGACGGCCGAGGATCCTCGGCGCCAGGCTCGTGGCGATCACCAGCCGGCGGCCGGGAGTCCGGGGATCGGCGTACTCGCCATACTCCAGGTCGGGATGTACGGCGGCGGCGACGTTGGAGGGGAGGGTCCAGGGCGTCGTCGTCCAGACGACCAGTTCCCTGCCCGACCCGTCCTCGAGCGGAAAGGTCACGAAGATCGCGCGGTCGCGGACCTCTTCGTACCCCTGCGCCAGCTCGTGACTGGAAAGGACGGTGCCGCAGCGCGGGCAGTAGGGCAGGACGCGGTGGCCTCGGTAGAGCAGCCCGCGGTCGTGCAGCCGCCGGAGGATCCACCAGACCGACTCGACGTAGTCGTTGCTGAAGGTGATGTAGGGATGCGCGTAGTCGAGCCAGTAGCCGATCCGGTCGGAGAGCGCCTCCCAGTCGGACTTGTACGTAAAGACGCTGCTGCGGCAGAGCGCGTTGAACCGCTCGACGCCGTACTCTTCGATCGCCTTCTTGCCCTTCAGCTCGAGCTGCTTCTCCACCTCGATCTCCACCGGCAGCCCGTGCGTGTCCCATCCGGCGATGCGCGTGACCGACCGCCCCTGCATGGCGCGGAAGCGGCAGACGAGGTCCTTGATCGTACGGGAAAAGACGTGGTGGATGCCCGGGCGCCCATTGGCCGTCGGGGGTCCCTCGTAGAACACGAACGGCGCGCCGCCGGCCCCCGCCGCCATGCTCTGGCGGAAGAGGTCTTCGGCCTTCCAGGTGTCGAGCAGCTGCTGCTCGAGCTGGTCGGTGCCGAGTTCGGGAAGGGGCGGGAATCCCATCAGGGAAGGCGGGGCGGCGAGGCGCTCACGCCTGCTTCTTGAGCACGAGGTCCGAGGGCGACTGGGCGGCGGTCTGGGCGTAGGTTTGCAGCCCATCGACTTCGCCGAGCTGCCGCTCGAGCAGCGCGCGGAAGTTGGCGAGGAACGCCGCGAACTGCCGCTTGCCGGCGTCCGTCCGCTCGCGCAGGACCCGGTCCTCGCCCTGGGCCTCGTTCAGCTGGCGGAGCGCCTCGACCTTCGCCTCGCGGACGATGAGGTCGGCGTCCTTCCGGGCCTGCTGCTCCGCATCCAGCCGGAGCTGCTGCGCGGCGAGCAGGGCCTCGTTCATGGCGCGCTCCCGGTCCCGGAAGGCCCGCAATTGCTCCTGGAACCCGCGCGCCCGCTCCTCGAGCTGCGCCCGCTCGCGGAGCACCCGCTCGAACTCCTCCGACACCCGCTGCTTGAACGATTCCACGAGCGCCGGGTCGTACCCGCGGAAGGCCCGCGGAAATTCGTGGCCCCGGATGTCGTGTGGCGTGAGCTGAAAGCTGTCGTCCGTCATCCCTGGCGTCCCCCGAACAGGATCGTCCCCAACCGGACCATCGTGGCCCCCTCCTCGACTGCGACCTCGAAATCCGACGACATCCCCATGGAGAGTTCCGGGAGGTCGTGGCCCGCGGCGATGGCGGCATCGCGGAGCTCGCGAAGCATCCGGAAGGCGGCTCGCTGGCGCCGCGGGTCGTCGGTCAGCTCCGCCATCGTCATCAGGCCGCGCACCTCGAGCCGTGTGCAGCCGCGGACGGCCTCGAGTAGCGCCGGCAGCTCGCCGGGCTCTACCCCGCCCTTCTGCGGCTCTCCCGAGCAGTTGACCTGGAGGAGGACCGCCTGCCGGCCCCCTTCCGGCACCCGCCGGTCCAGTTCCTGGGCCAGCGCCATCCGGTCCACCGAATGGATCAGGGCGAATCGCCCCGCCGCACGCCGTGCCTTATTCTGCTGGAGCGTCCCGATGAGGTGCCATTCCACCGTGAGACCCGGGAGTGCGTCCTGCTTGTCCAGCGCCTCCTGGACCCGATTTTCACCTATCGACCGCACTCCGGCCTCGACGGCGGCCTGGACGGCATCGGGACCGAAGGTCTTGGTCACCGCGATGATCGTGACCGACTGCTCCTGCCCCGTCCGGGCCTGCGCGGCGCTGATCCTCTCCCGCACCGACGCGAGCCGGTGCGGGAGGTCCGGGAATGTCATAACCGTGAAAAATACAACGAGTTGACCCGGAATTGCAGGGACGATCAGGGGGAATCGGCGGCCGGCAGGAGGGGTCGCATGCGGACCTGGGAGAGTGCGGACGCGAGGGCGGGATTCGGGGAGAGCTCAAAGGCCAGCTCGAGATTCCTGACCATCCGCGGCTCGTCGCCGGCCATCTGGTAGGCATATGCCAGTTGGGTCGGCGGGAGCGCCAGCGTCGAGGCGAAGGACCGGCTGGTGATCTCGAGGTCGCGTGGCGTGGTGGCAGTCCGCAGGCCGGCGTAGCGATATGTCTCCCAGACCAGGCGATCGGTCGTGGGAACGTCGAGCAGGGCTCCGGCGAGTCGCTGACGGTCGATGCCCGGCGCGAGCGAATCGGGCTCGGACGGCTGCAGTTCGAACACCAGACCTTTCTGGACAAGATAGGGATCGAGCGACAGGAAATTCCGGCCCGTGGTGACCGACCACGCAACGGGACGTCGGCCGAGATTCTGCTGGACCACCCGTGCGGCGACGAAGTCGCTGGTGTAGAACACGGTGCCGGCCGCATACGTCCGCCGATACGGGCCGAAGGTGACGCTCACCGCCTCCCCAAGCTGGCGGGGATAGGCCGCCTCGATCTCGGCATCGGTCATCGGGAGTGTCGGCCAGTCGGGGCGCGCCGCTCCCCGGCCCTGCCAGATCGGCGGCGCCGTGGACTCGTCGAACTGCGGGACGGCGCCCTCGCGGAGTTGACGGGCATACCAGTGGGTGTTGGCCAGGGCCAGGCAGACGATGGTCACGTCCCTGCGGATCCCCTCCACCTCCTGCGCCCACCAAAGCGGGAAGGTGTCGTTGTCGCCGTAGGTGAAGAGGACGCCGTAGGGCGGAACGGAGTTGAGGAGGTCGTAAGCGAAATCGGCCGCGAGGCGGGCATCAGGGCCGTGGCGCCGGCTGGCCGCGCTCACGTTGGCCGCGGCGGGCAGGAGGGCCACCAGGAAGAGCAGCGGCACCGCCAGGCGCCAGGGCGCGGATCCGGCGCGCCGGAGCGCGGCGCCCACCACCGACGCGAGGCCGATGCCCGCCCACACGCCCCACACCAGGAAGCTCACGACGAAGAAGTAGTCCCGCTCACGGACCTCGTGCTGCCCGCTCTCGGGAAAGAGATCGTACCCCAGCGACGCCCCGGGCTTGAAGTTCATGTACGCCACGAGGCCGACGCCGGTGACCAGGAACAGGGTGAAGAGAAGCCACCACCCCGCGCGATCCGCGCGCCGGTGCGCGACGAGACCGCGCAATCCCAGCGCGGTGACGAGCGCGGCCCCGATGAGCTGGCCGTTGAGGATCCCCGCCCCCCACTTTGCGGCGCCACGCGCCCACTGCCAGTTGAAGTACTGCAGGTAGTTCTGGATCTGAAGCCAGATGATGGTCAGGCTCCGTCCCGGGTTCGTGGGGCCGTGCGGAATGGTCGGGTCGTCCAGCGGAGTCCGGACCGGGTATTGCTCGCGCCGGATGACCGCGAGGAGCGCGTCCCAGGTGGAGGGATCAGCCTCGTTGGGCGTCGGCGCCTGGCCGGCGCGGATGTAAAGGAAGAGGTAGGTGGTGACGCCGATGGCCGCGACGGCGAACGACAACAGCGCGAAGGGCAGCATCCCGGCCATCGAGGCGAAGAGCGCAGCGGCGACGAAGCAGAGCCCGCCGAGGATAATGAGCGGCGTGCTCCCCAGCCCCGTGCCGATGAGGAGGGCCCAGAGACCCGCCACCACCGCCACCGTCGCCCATTCCTGTCGACGTTCGACCGCCGACTCGGCGGGCGTGCCGTGCACGGTCGCGGCGAGGAACATCACCACCGCGGGGCCCGCCAGCAGCGCCAGGAGGTGGTTGCCCATGGAGATGCCGGCCAGGTATACGACCAGGAGGATGAGCCGGAGCGAGCGCTCCGTGCCGCGGGCCGCGCGCCACCGGAGGCAGAGCCAGCAGATCAGCGCGATGGTGAAGGTCGCGACGCTGTAGACCTCGGTCTCGTTGGAGTTCTGCCAGTGCGTGAAGGTGAACGCCGACATGAGTCCGGCGGCCACCCCTCCCCCGAGCGCGAGCAGCCGACGGCGCCCTGGCGCCAGCTCCGCGCTGCCGAGGCGGAGCGTCTCGTGGGCCACCAGGAAGAAGAAGCCGGCGGCCATCGCGCTGAAGGTGGCGCTCATCAGGTTGGTCCGCCACGCATACTCCCCGACCGGGAAGAGGACGGCCCAGACGTGGCCGAGCATGACGAAGAGCGGCGTCCCCGGCGGATGCGGGATCCCCAGGTTGTGGATCGATGCGATGAGTTCGCCCGCGTCCCAGAAGGTCACGGTCGGCGCGAGGGTCAGGACGTATCCGGCCAGCACGAGCCCAACGACGGCGATCGCCGCGAGGTACGGTGGCCGGGGGTGGTCGAGGTCGGTCAGTGGGCGGCTCCGAGAGCGTGGGCGACGGCGAGGGCGTCGCGCACCGCCGAGGGTTCGTGGACGCGGAAGAGTCGGGCGCCTCGCGCGTAGGCGAGGGCGCAGAATGCGGCCGTCGCGCGGTCGCGATCGTGCAGGTCACGGCCGGTGACGGCGCCGAGAAACCGCTTGCGCGACGGCCCGACCAGGATCGGACGGCCGAGCGCGTGCAGCGCGGGCAGCTGATCGGCGAGAAGGATATTCTGGTCGGCGGTCTTCGAGAACCCGAAGCCGGGGTCGACGACGATCCTATCGGCGGCAACGCCGGCCACCGTGGCCCGCTCGACGGCCTGCCGCAGTTCCGCGATGACCCCGCCGACCACGTCCCCGCCGTACTCCGCCTCCTCATACGACGCCATCGTGGCGAGCGATCCGCGCGAGTGCATCACGACGACGCCCGCCCCGGCCTGGGCCACGACGCCGGCCATGTCCGGGTCGAGCCGGAGCCCGGAGACGTCGTTGATGACGGAGGCCCCCGCCTCCAGGACGGCGCGTGCCGTCTCGGCCTTCGCCGTATCCACGGACAGCGGCAATGCGGGCCAACGCTCCCGAAGGGCCGCCACCACGGGCGCCACACGGGCGATCTCCTCTTCCACGGACACCGGCGTGGGCCGCCCGGGTCGGGTCGACTCGCCCCCGACGTCGAGCATGGTCGCCCCGCCGTCGAGCAGTTCCCCGGCCCTCGCCACCGCCGCCGCCACCGTGGGCAGGCGACCGCCGTCGCTGAAGCTGTCCGGCGTCATGTTCAGGATGCCGACGATCACCGGTCCGTCCAGGTCGAGCGCGCCGGTCGCGGTGATCCAGACGCGCGGGAGCTCGACCGGCAGCGCCAGGCCGACCTGGAACGCCACCTCGGCGAGTTCGGGCGGACCGACCCAGGGGCGCGCCAGCGCCTGCAGCCGGGCGCGGCTCCCGCTGACCAGCGCCCCCGAATCCGTCGTCAGTACATCGAGCCCGAGCTTGCCGCCGGCGTAGGCCACGAGCGCTTCACGGGCCGCGGCGTCGAGCCCGGACAAAAGCAATGCGGCCGGCTCAGTGCCCTGAGCGGCCGCATCGGCTTTCCATTCCTCGAAGCCCCCTGCCCGGAGCGCCGCCCGCACCGCCTCCCGCGAGGCCGCGGCGAGCGGGGTCACCTTCACGCGCCGGCGGGCTCCGCCGGCGGGGCGCCAAGCGCCGGAAGCACCGCCGGGGAGGCGGCCTTCGGCGCCGCCGGCGCGGCGGGCGCCGCCGGCGCGGGCGGCACCTCGCGGGGCGGCAGCGGGAGGTTCTTGACGAGCAGGTCGAGGTCCTCCCGGTCGATCGTCTCCCGCTCAAGCAGGGCCTGCGCAATGCGCTCCAGCAGGTCCTTGTGCTCCTTCAGCAGGACGCTGGCCTTGGCATACGCCTCGTCGAGCAGGCGCTTGACCTCGTCGTCCACCATCTCGGCGGTGCGCTCGGACACCTCACGCCGCTGGCCGAATTCCCGGCCCAGGAAAACTTCCTGCTCGCGGTCGCCGATGGCCATGGCGCCGACCCGCTCGCTCATGCCGAACTGCGTCACCATCCGGCGGGCCAACCCGGTGGCGCGCTCGATGTCGTTGCCGGCGCCCGTGGTCACCTTCTCGGGACCGAAAATCAGTTCCTCGGCCACACGGCCACCGAAGAACATCGCGAGGTTCCCGATGAGCCAGTCCTTGGTATAGCTGTGCCGGTCGGTCTCGGGGAGGGAGGCCGTGAGGCCAAGCGCCCGTCCGCGAGGCACGATGGTGACCTTGTGCACCGGGTCGCTGCCCTGCGTCTTGAGGGCCACCACGGCATGCCCCGCCTCGTGGTAGGCGGTCAGCTTGCGCTCGTCCTCGGTGAGGACAAGGCTCCGCCGCTCGACGCCGAGCATCACCTTGTCCTTGGCGTCCTCGAAGTCCGACATGGACACGAGCGTCTTGTTCGTCCGCGCCGCGAGCAGCGCCGCCTCGTTGACAAGGTTGGCGAGGTCCGCACCGGCGAGTCCGGGCGTTCCCTTCGCCAGGATTTCGAGGCGGACGTCGGCCGCGAGGGGGATCTTGCGGGTGTGCACCCGGAGGATTCCCTCCCGGCCGCGCACGTCCGGGGCGTCCACCACGATCTGCCGGTCGAACCGGCCGGGACGCAGGAGCGCTGGATCGAGCACGTCGGGGCGGTTGGTCGCGGCGATGAGAATGACGCCGTCGTTCGACTCGAAACCGTCCATCTCGACGAGCAGCTGGTTGAGGGTCTGTTCCCGCTCGTCGTGCCCGCCGCCGAGCCCTGCGCCGCGGTGGCGACCCACGGCGTCGATCTCATCGATGAAGATGATGCAGGGCGCGTTGGCCTTCCCCTGCTCGAAGAGGTCGCGCACGCGGCTGGCGCCGACCCCGACGAACATCTCCACGAAGTCGGAGCCCGACATCGAGAAGAAGGGGCGCCCGGCCTCTCCGGCCACCGCCTTGGCCAGGAGGGTCTTCCCGGTGCCGGGAGGACCGACGAGGAGGGCGCCCTTGGGCAGGCGGCCGCCAAGCCGGGTGAACCGCTGCGGATCCTTGAGGAACTCGATGATCTCCTGCAGCTCGACCTTGGCCTCGTCGGCGCCGGCCACGTCGGCAAAAGTCAACTTCGGCGTGTCGCCGGTGAGCAGCTTGGCCTTCGACTTCCCGAAGGAGAAGGCGCGGTTGCCGCCCGACTGCATCTGGCGGAAGAGGAAGACCCAGAGCGCGATGATCAGGAGCATCGGCAGGAGGTTCAGCAGGACCGTCATGAACCCGCTCCGCGACTCCTTCGCCTCGATCGTCACGCCGGAGGCCTCGAGCCGAGTCTGGAGCTGCTCGCTGTCGGCGAACGGCAGGAGCACCGTGAAGCCCTTGGCGGAGCGGGAGTCCTGCAGCACCTGCGTGCGGAACTCGCCCTCGAGCCGCTTACCGTCGATGACGGTCACCTGCGCCACGTTGCCGGCGTCGAGCTGCGTCAGGAACGACGAGTAGGAGAACTCCTGCGTCGGGTTCTTCTGACGGTTCATCGTGTTGTAGAGGGTCAACGCCAACAGCCCGACCAGGAGCCAGAGCGCGAAATTCTTGCTCATGCCGGCCCAGTTGGGTCCCGTCGGGCGAGGGGGGATGCGTTCAGCCATTCGTCAGTCCAGGTCCACGATATAGGGTAAATGCCGGCAATTCTCGGCATGGTCCAGGCCATAGCCCACCAGGAAGGCCGGCGGCGCGTGGAATCCCACGAACCGGAGTTCCGCCGGCGGCTCCGGGGCGATCTGCTTGTCGAGCAGGGTGCAGATCGCCAGGCTGGCGGGATGCCGGGCGCGGAGCAGCTCGACGAGCCGCGTCAGCGTCCTCCCGCTGTCAATTATATCCTCAACGACCACAATATGTTTCCCCGCCAGGTCGGTGGCGGGGTCGTACAGGAGCCGGACGTTGCCGCTGGAGACCGTCCCCGAGCCGTAGCTGCTGGCCACGAGAAAGTCCACTTGCAGGGGCCGTTCCACCGCCCGGACCAGGTCGGCCAGGAAGATGAAGCTCCCCTTGAGCAACCCGAGAAGCAGCAAGTCGCCGTCGGGGTAGGCCGCCGTGATCTCCCGGCCGAGCGAGGCCACCCGCGTCGCGATCTGTTCGGCGGTGAAGACGACCGACTTGGCCTTGCGCCCCCCGCTGCGCCGCGACAGGTCATCCACCGCTCACCTCGATCCTGAGTGCGTCCTCGCCCTCGCGGGGCACCGCCACCTCCCCGCGACAGATACCCCCGATCCACGCGATGTTGCCATCGGACTCGAAGAGCGGCCACGCCGCCCGGCGGCTCCGCTCCACGCGGGCCTCCTGAAGCACCCGTGACACGGCCCGATGGCCCACACCGCCAAGGGGGGTCAGCTGGTCGCCCGGCTCGGGAGCCCGGAGGAGCGCCCCTTCTCCGATGAACCAGCCCACCCAGCCGTCGCGCCGGGTCGTGGCCGGCGCCGGCGCCCTGGACCAGGAGACCTGCCACGGACCCCACCTGACCTCGCCTCGCCGGCCGTTCAGCCGGAGCGGTGGCGGCGGCGACACCACCCGATAGAAACAGATCCGGCCAAACGCGAGTTCCCCGCGCCAGTCGCCGCCGAGCTCCATGGCCGCGCCGCTCCGTCCCCCCCGAACCATCTCAAGGAGTCGACTGCCGCGGCGCGTGCCGAGCGTACAGCCGACCCGACGTGCGGTGGCCTGGAGGAGCGCGACCGCGAGCGCGGAATCATAGGTGACGAGCGGAAGGGCGGCAACGGAAATGCGCCGCTCCGATTCCGCCGCGGACAGGCCCGGCAGCGTGTCGAGCGCCGCATTCCAGGCCCCCCGATTCGCGGCGGCCTGGCGCCCGAGGCGCAAGAGCCGCTCACCGGCCTGCGGATCCCGCTCGGCGAGCAGGGGCAGGAGCACGCCGCGGACCCAGGAACGGTCGTGCACCGGGTCGGTGTTCGACGGATCGCACCAACCGTCGAGCCCCTTCCCCTCCAGCCAGGTGACGAGCTCCTGCTTCTGAAACCCGAGGAGGGGACGGACTCGCCTCCCGTGGCGAGCGGCCATTCCGGCGAGACCGGCGGGACCGCTCCCGGCCAAGACACGAAGCAGGATCGTTTCGAGCTGGTCGTCCTGGTGATGGGCCAGGACGACCGCGTCCGCCCCCTCCTGCCGGCGTACCTCCTCGAGCCAGGCGTGCCGCGCGGCACGGGCCCGGGTCTCGGAGGTCCCGGCGCCGAGGCTCAGCCGGCCGACTGCCACGGGAAGGGCCAAGTCGGTGGCCGCGGCGACCACGCGATCGGCGACCGTGCGGCTGTCGGGATGGATGCCGTGGTCCGCATGCGCCACGACGAGGTCGAGGCGATGGTGCGCTCCGGTCGCGTGCATCAGGTGGAGGAGCGCCAGCGAGTCGGGGCCGCCAGATACGGCCACGAGCACGCGGCGCCAACTGGTGGGACAGTCGAGCGCCTCCCACGCGGCGAGGAAGCGCGCGGGGAGGTCGTCGGTGGTGGGCGCCGCGACGACGGGGCGGAGCGGCGGACGAGGAGCGGGCATCGGGGAAAGTTAGCCGCCCGGCACCCTCGCGGAAGACGGAACTACTGGTCGTAGTCCTGGACGACCTGGCCCCGCGAGTTGAGCACCGCCGTGACGCGGCCCCCCGACTCTCGAAATCCGAGCACGGTCACCTTCCCGGAACCGACATCCAGCTGCGGGACGGGCACGCGCAGCACCCAGCGCTGGACGATCCAACCGCCACCAGGGAGGGGGGCGAACCGCAGCATCCCCCCAGCGTCCACCTGACGCGCCCACTTCGGGAGTCGGGTGTAATTGAAATCGAGTCGACGCAACTCGGCGGAGCCCTGATCCAGCCAGAGTGTTCCGCGGATGTCCGACCGCTGGTCCTGTGCTCCAGGCTCGAACGCGAGGCCGACCCACTCGGACGGGTCGCCCAGGCCGGGGGGGACGGTCCAGAAGCAGTGGCCCTCGAAGAAAGGCTCGGAGAGCAGGAATTCGGCGTCGGGTCCGTACCAGGTCGGTCCGACCACCAGATCTTCGATGTTCTCCACGAACCCGCTCGCGAGCAGCGTGTCGGGAGACGGACTTCGGACCGGCCAGGCGCTGATACTCAGCTCATTGACCTGGCGCGGCGCCGATGGCGTCCCGAAGCGGTCGAGGTCCCGGTCCTCGAGAACCGTCTGGAATCGGTAGGCCTGTGACTTTACCGTCTGGGCGGTAATGGCCAGCGCCGTCCCGGCGTTGGTCCACAGTGCGGAGGAGAGGGTGTCGTTCCTCGCGCGGTCGCCGCAGGTCGCCGTGCCGGCGACCGTGATTTCGGGGAGCGCCACCGGAGCGCCGGCGAGGACCATCGTTCGCGTGAGGGTTTCCCCCGTCGAGAGCCTGACGGTCGAGTCCACGGGGAGGTATCCGATGCGGAGGATCCGAAGCAGGTACGCGCCCGGAGCGTTTGCCCTGAGGGAAAAGCGCCCCTCGGAGCCGCTCACGGCCTGTGCGGCGCGCTTGCCGGCGGAGTCCTGCAGCAAGACCAGGGCACCCACGACCGCCACATCCGTGCCCGCTTCGACCAGGCGGCCGCGGACGGCCTGTGCGTTGAGCGCGCCGATCGGGACCACCACCAAGAGACAAGCGAGGCCAAGCGCTTTCATTGCAGTCAACCTGCGTGACCTGCCCGCCCGGGGCAACCCGTGAGAACGCGGGCATCACCGCGTCCCCCCACAACGATTGCGCTCACTTCCGTGCGTACAGCCCGTCGAACTGCGTCGCCCAGGTGGCCCCGCCGTCGGTGGACGCTTCCCAGTGCTGCCGGACCATCCCACCCTCGCGGGGCGTCCACGTCACGCGCTCGATGGTGACGGATCCCGGCTTTCCCGGGGTCGGGTGAGTTCCTGTGAGCACCATGCTCGGTCCCACCAGCCGTCCCCTGAGCTCGAGCAAGTTGCCCCCGGCGTCCATCCAGACCTGGCGCCAGGTGCTGTCAGCGGCGTTCCACATGTTGAGGCTGGTGCCGTCGCCGCCGTTCGAGCTCGCCCAGTGCTCCTGCAGCACACACCCGCCGAGGATGGCCTCGATCCGGTTGGTTCCGGCGGACTTGCCTGCGGGGGTGGTCACGGTCCAGTCGCCGACCCAGAAATCGAATTGCCGGTACTCGGGTGCCGCACACCCCTGCCGTCCCTGAGCCATGACGATGCGCGGAAGGACGAGCAGGAGGAGGACCAGGGCAAGCGAGGAGAGAGGAAGGCAGCGATTTCGGCGGGACGCATTCGTCATGCGACGCTCGGGTTGCGGGGGAGGAGTGGGAAGCTCCCTCTCTACGCAGACCAAGCAGGAGCGGTTTCCGCCGCCGCTCACCAGTCGCCCCGCTGCTGCCGCCGGAAGTAGCAATACCACAGCGCCAGCCACGAACCGGCGTTCCCGACGAACATGCCGAGGTAGACGAGTGCCCACCCGATGGATTCTGACTGGACGTGGAGCCCTGAGGCGGCGATGCCGGTGCCAAGGAGCTGGAGGCCGCAGAACGCGAGCAGTGAGAGGACAAGGGCGCGGCGCCGGACGCCATCCGCCCTGACGTCCGCGGCCTGCCGCCCCGCCTGGAAGACGGGATCCTCCTCTGCGCGAGGCGGCCGGCCGGCGCGATTCACTTCTTGGCGAAGACGCTCGTCTTGCCGGCCTTATCCCAGGCGATCACATCGTAGGACTGGGCCGGCGTGCCGGGCACTTCCATGCCTGGTGATCCGACCGGCATGCCCGCGACGGCGATCCCGGCAACCTTGGGCCGGTCGTGCAGGAGCTTCTTCAGCGCGTCCACCGGCACGTGACCCTCGACGACATAGCCCTCCACCACGGCGGTGTGGCAGGTCTGGAGCGCGCGCGGCACGCCCGACGCCGCCTTGATTTCACTCATGTCGTCGAGGTCCACCGTCTTGACCTGGAAGCCGTTCGCCTGCAGGTAGTCCACCCACTTTTGGCAGCAACCGCAGGTGGGAGACTTGTAGACCGTGATGACGGAAACCCCCGTGCCGGCCGCGGCGGGGCCCTGTCCCCGCGAGGCCGCGCCGAGCGACACGACGGCGGCGGCGGCGATGGCGAGCGGGAGGATCTTGGCAAATCTCATGACGACCTCGGTGGAATGTGCTTGCGGCGATCAGGACTGCCCGCGGTTTTCGCCGTCCCGGCGGTGCCACTCGAACACCATGCCCCGGAACAGCAGGTAGCCGAAGCAGAAGGTGGCAACCGCGACCACGACCGGACCGAAGGTGTTGGCTTGCATGGACTCTCTCGGATTGAGTGGACGCTGGATTCTAACGAAATCAGCGTCGCTCAGCCAGCGCCTTGAGCGCGCCGAGGTGGTCCTCGAGGATCTCGTCCGTCACCTGCTCGACTTTGGACCGCGGAATCACCGTGCCGAGGGCGCGCCCATGGACGGCGGCGTGGCAGGTGACCTCCGTCCGCTGGCCCACCGCCGCGAACTTGTAGGCGATGTCCAGATCGAAGAGCGCGTGGTGTACCACGACCGCCAGGCGGGACTGCGGCTTGAATTCGGTCACCTCGCCCCGGCACGGGGTCGGGACGAGCCCGATCCGGATCCGCTGGACGAAGGTGGCCCCGAGCGCAAACCCGCCCGGGCTGCCGTCTGCGGAGGTGACACTCCGCATGCCGTGCACCCATTGCATCAGGGCGGCGGGGTCTTCGACCAGCTGCCAGACACGGCCGCGCGGTGCCTCGATGACGACGCGATGGTCGAGCCGGTGCGCGTCGGCCGGGACCGATCGCGAACCGGTCACAGCATCTTTCGGACGCGGTCGAACCCGAGCCGGATCTCGTCCCCGAGCAGCCTGGCCGCGGCGCCGACGTCCTCCATGACGTCGCCGGCTTCATCGCCCGCGCGGTCGAGGCGGCCACGCAGCTCGGCGATCCGGCCGTCGAGCTTGTCCCACTCCTCCTTCGCCTCCGCCTTGCCCAGGTGCAGGCGGACGCGGAGCTCGTCCCGCTCCTGCTCCAGCTTCTCCAGCATCTCCCGCATCTTGTCTCGCATGGCCGTCATCGGTCGGTCCTCGCGTTGAAGTTGTGCATCAGGGCGCACCGGATCCGGCGGTCGGCTCGAAGATCAGGAGCCAGCCCCGGCCCGGAGCCACCGGAATCGGGTCGAACGGCTTGAAGGAGGCAGCGGACTGGTATCCGGGAAGCTCCGGCGCCACCACCCGTGCCCGCGCCGGGTCGAGGCCCAGCCGGGTCCAGTCCACGGCCAGCTGCACCTGCGCGGTGTCCGCCGCCCAGCTCGCGAGCGCCACGATGCTGCGCCCCTCGCCTTGGTACACCGTGGCGAGCACGTCGGGCCGTCCGGTGCGCACCGGGGCGCCCGGCACCCAGAAGCCGATCATCCGGGTGTCCTGAATCTTATAGGTGTCCCAGAACTTCCACAGTTCCCGCGGATCCCCCGACCAGGGGAGCCGGTTCGTCATCCCGAAGACCATGCCCCGCCACGGATTGCCGCCACCTTCGAGCATCTCCCCCATCAGCCCGAAGGGAATGCCGGACATTTCGACGAGCCAGTAGGCGGGCGAGGCGTTGTAGTCGAAGTACTCGCCGAACCAGAGCCGGTCGATGAACGGGAAGTGCTCGAGGTAGAGGTTGGCGCTGCTCGCGAATCCGTCACGCGGGTTGTACTGGTTGGCGGAGTGCAGGTCGATGAGCGGCGCGGGTCGGCCCCGGGTCAGCGCCTTCCGGACACGCACCATGATACTCCGGTCGAACGCGACGTCGTCGATGTAGAGGCCGTCGATGCCCACGTTGTCCACGAGCCAGTCGAGCCCCTCGACGTAGAAGTTGTGCCAGCGGGAAATCCCGGTGTTGACCACCGCCGCGTCCCGGATGGCCGGTACGTACCATCCGCCGATGTAGTTGGTGTCGAGATGCTCCTGCAGCCACGACGCCCCGCCGCCCGGGCCGGGCGCGATCACCTCGGTGCCGAGGCTTTGGAGCGCCGGGATTTCCGGCGCGTGGTTCGTGAGTTCGCGCACCGTGTAGTAAATCTTGACGCGGATCCCCATGGCGTGCGCGCTGTCGACGTACGCCTTCATTGCCTCCGGGCGCAGAAACGGGTAATTGATGAAGGGATTGATGGCCGTCGCGTGGTGCACGTTGACCGTGTTGGCCCCCATCTTCGTAATGGAGTCGAGCGGCACGTAGGCGTGGAAGTAACGGGTGGCCCACTGCGCCTTCGTGTCGATGGGATGGAACGGGGTCAGCAGGAGCCGGAAGTCGAAATGCTGGACCTCGCCCTGTTCCATCGGGACCGATTGGCCTCTCGCCATCGTGCGCGCACCACTGTAACAGACGACGGTGTACGCCTCGCGACGCGCCCGCAGCCGGCACCCTCCCCGCCCCGCGTTGGCCCACGAGGCCGGCATGACGAGCGGCTTGGAGAGGTAGAAATTGGTGTTGAGGGGCCGGCTGTATTTGTCGTCCTTGAGGCTGAACTGCAGCCCCGCGTTCACGTCGCCCAGCCAGGCGCCGTCCTGGTTGTGCTTCACCTCCCAGGTCCAGTCGAGGGAGTCCGGCCTGCGGCCGCCCTTCACGCCGAGGCCCATCATGTACCGGGCGACGTCGGGGCGGAGCGGGATCTCGAGCCGGATGTCCCGGACGGCCAAGGCGGAATCGGCGGTGAGCGCGACCGAAAACTCCGCGTTGCCGTCGAACTCGAGGCTGCCATGCACCAGCATGTGAAGTGGGCCTGCGCTGGCGGCCGAAATCCAGTCAATCCTGCCGGAGTCATGGACGACGACGCGGAATCCCGCCGCATCCCACTCCATTTCGCGGCCCGCAGCGTCCTCGGCGACCAGCCGGATCGGACCCGCGAGCAACTCTCTCGGCTGGGTGCCGATCGAGGTCATTTCGATGGTGAAGAGGCTCTGGAGGGAACGGGGGAAACCGGCCGTGCCGATGACCATCTTCCGTCCGAGCACCCCGAGCGTGTCCCCGCGGCGCGAAACCGGCGTGTATGGAGGCACGATTCCGTGGTCCTCCTCGAGCCGGGAGTCGAGCCAGGCCAGGCGCGCAAGCCGCCACGGTTCATCTGCGCCGCCGTTGCGGATCGTGTCGGGCTCGACGTCAAGCGTAAGCTCGACTCTCACCCCGTCCGCCCCGGGATCCCAGACCGTGAGGTGACCCTTGTAGCGCCCGGCTCGCGCGTCGAGTGGGACCTGCACTCCGCACCAGAGTGGTTGAACTCGCCCTTGCGGGACGACTAGCGGTGTCTTGAACCCCCGCCCCTGCCAGTCCACGCCGCCCTGGTTGAAGCAGCGAATCGCGGATGCCGGGATCTCGCCGCCGGCTCCGGTCAGAGGCCAAAAGAGGACACGGGCGTCTGCGAGCGGGGCTCGGGCGGCCCACACGCCAAGCTGGAATGCGTAAAACTCCCCGCGGAAGGCCGTTCCGGAGAAGGTCGGGGGCCCAGTCCGGCTGACCCATCGCGCCGGGAGGTCGGCCGGCATGACAATCGGGTGAGTACGGTCCTCCGAAAAGACCAGGAACGGACTCGATGGTGAGCGCGCCAGTACCCGATCCGTCTCCGCCTTCGTCGCGATGACCTGCATCGGGTAGAATGAGTCGAGCGTGTCTGCGGCCTCGAAGGCCACGAGCCGGGCCTGGGGCAGCCGATCCAGTTGTCGCGGGTCGAACAACGCCAGCCAGGCCGCCGAGGCCGTCGAATCCGGACCGGGGTACGTGAGCTTCGGGTAGTTCGACGTAACCGACCCGGCGTACCGGAGATAGTAGATGTAGTACTCGCCGGGGCCGCTGGTCGGCTCGAAAGCGATGTCCCCGGATTCCCGATTGATTGAACCCCGCGCGACGTTCATGACGCGATGGCCGGTCCTCGCGTCCACGACCCAGACACCCTTCGACTCGGGGTGGAGGTCGGGACGGCGCCAGGGGAGGTGGGCCCAGACCGCGGGGGCGGCTGCGTCCACCGACACGACCGCGCGGTGGTTGCCGAACGAGTCGGCCGTCCACCGCCCGATGCGGTAGACCGGATCCTGGGCGGTAGCCGGGCTGGCGAGGGCGCTGCCTACGAGCAGCACGAGGGCGAAGCGACTCAACCGCACAGGGCCACCCTCCTCGACCAGGTGGCGCGGAACGTCCCCGCGACCACGCCGTCGTCGAACTCCACGCGATAGGCCCCGGCGAGTATACCCTCCTCGGCGGGGGACGCGAACTCGATCACGCCAGCGCTGGATGTGGTGCAGGACGATGCAGACTCGCAGTGGAGCGCGATGCCCGAACCCGCCTCCTGCCGGCCGAGTTCGATGCGACGACCGGGGAGGCCCTCCCCGGAGAGGTAGACGACGAGCTGGAGTTGGGGCGGACCCGAGGGGTCGGCCGACGTGGACAGATAGATGGATGTGGCGGCGCCGTCCCACGGGGCGCAGTCCGCGGCAGCGACACCGACCAGGGGGACCGCCGGCTCAATCGGCGCGCCCCCCGGATTCAGTCGCGCGATCGTGAAATTGAGGACTCCCGCGAAGGTGACCCAGGCGAGGTAGGGGAGGAGCAGGTGCCCGGAGAGGGGACGAATCCGGCGGAACGCGATGATGGTGCCGAGGATCGTCACCCAGAGCACCGTCAGCTCCACGAACGCCAGGTCGAGTCGGTGCCAGTGGAAGAAGATCCAGGACCAGAGCGCGTTGAGGGCCAGTTGGAGCCCAAAGAGCGCAAACCCAACCCGGCCCGCGCGCGTGCCGCGGCCCGGCCAGGCGAAGGCCGCAGCCACCCCCATCATGACATACAGGGTTGTCCACACCGGACCGAAGACCCAGTTCGGCGGATTCCACGACGGCTTGCTGAGGGCGGCATACCACTCACCCGGTTGCGAAGCGATCCCGCCCGCGGCCCCGGCAGCGAGCGACACCAGCACCCAGACGAGAATCGAGATCGGGGGTGGCAGGGTCGATTTCCGTGGAGATGGATTCATGTTCATGAAATCACTAAAATATTCTTGAGCATTGCTTTACGACTTCTCACCTAAGGTGATACATCAGGAGGACAGCACTTTTCATAATTCGCGCGTAATAGGCTAACAGTCATCCCCCTTCGGAGGCACCATGCGGATCGGACTTCTCACGACCACGGCGGCACTCGCCCTCGGTCTGGCGCTCGCCCCTGCCCTTTCGGCCCAAACGCCCGGCGGAGGCCAGCGCGGCCCCGGCCGGATGCAGGCGATGGCGCTGCAGGGCATTACCCTGACCCCGGCCCAGCAGGCCAAGGTCGACTCGATCACCGCGAAGACCCGGGCCCAGATGCCCGCCATGACTCCCGGCACGCCCCCCAGCGACGCCGACCGCCAGAAGATGATGAGCCTTTCCACCGCATCGCTCAAGGAGGTCCGGACGGTCCTGACTCCCGACCAGCAGGCGATCTACGACAAGAACGTCGCCGCCATCCAGGAGCAGATGCAGCAGCGGATGCAGGGGGGCGCTACACCCGCAACACCGGCCCAACCCGCGGCGCCGGCCAAGCCGTAGGAGCCCGGCTCAGTCGGCGGACTTCATCCGGAACTGGAGCGCTCCGGACGGGCAGCGGCGGACCTGGTCCGCCACTCGCTCGGCCGGGGCGTTTTCCGGACGCACCCACCGCTTCAGCCGCACGTCGAACACCGCTGGCAATCCGCGGACGCAATCCCCCGAGTGGATGCAGATATTCGGGTCGAAGGTGACGACGATGTCGTCGCTCTCGTAGCTCTGAAGGCGCTTTGCCATGGCACCTACCTCCAGCTGATCACCTGGTCCAAGGGCTTGCGGACAATGTCGGGCACCCGTGCGTCGGGAGCCGGGAAGCCGACCACCAGCAGGAGCGTCGCCTTTTCTCGCGAGGGACGCCCGAGGATCTCGTTGAGAAACCCCATGGGGCTCGGGGTGTGCGTGAGCTCCGCCAGCCCGACATGGTGCAGCGCCGTGATCAACATCCCCATCGCAATCCCGACCGACTCCTGGACGTAGTAGTGCGTCACCCGGCTGCCGTCGGGGCGAACGCCGTGGCGTTCTGCGAAGACAGCGATCAGTGCCGGGGCCACGTCGAGGTACGGCTTGACCTCGTCTGTCCCCAAGGGGGCCAGAGCCTCGAGCCACTCGGCGGGTGCGCTGGCGTAAAACTCTCGCTCCTCGCGCTCGGCCGCTTCCCTGATGCGATGCTTGAGGCCGGGGTCGCGCACCACCACGAAATGCCAGGGCTGGAGGTTCGCCCCGCTGGGCGCCGTGACGGCCGCCTGCAGGCAGGCCTCCAGCACGCCATCGGGGATGGGGCGATCGCTGAATTGTCGGACGGTCCGCCGACGGGCAAGCTCATCGGCGAACGCCCTTCCGCGGGACTGCATCTCATCGTCCGCGCGCGGTTCCCATGTCGTCAGCGGGACAAAGCGAGGCTCAGCAGGCACTAGTCAGACTCCGCCTTGAACGCCGGATGCTCAATGACACCGAGGATGTTGCCGAACGGATCGCGAACGGCGCCGATCCTGACCCCGTGATCCTCGAGCGGTTCGTAGGGCGTCGCGCCCAGCTCGAGCAGCCGTTCCCAGGCCGCATCGGCGTTTGGCACACCCCAGTAGGCGATTCCCGCTCCCGATCGCGTGATCTCGGCCGACTCGTCAGGCACGATGCCAAGCTCGTAGCCCTTGATGTTGAATCCGACATAGTACGGCTCGTCGAAATACGGGCCGAAGCCGAGCACGGCCGTGTACCAGTCCTTGGCTGCTGCGAGATGCTTCGCGGTGTAGATGGCGGTTCGAAGGCCCAGGAATTGGCTCATGCGCGCACGCCCCTCATTGTTCAACCCCGAACATCGCGAGGTACTGGCGTACCTCGCCGAGCACGAAATTCTGCCGTGCCACCATGTCACGCAGGGGAATCTCTGTCCCTTGATGCAGGGAGTCGGTGGTCCAGAGGATCAGGGTCGTATCCCGGAAGAGGTACTGCGAGACCGGACCCTGGACCACCTCGAGGCGGCCATTGACGAAGTAGTAGCTGGTGAGACCGTTCGTCCCGCCAGTGACGGAAGGCTCCGTCACGGAGAGCTTGACCGGGCGCCCGCTGTCCGCCCAGAGCGAGAGCACGCGTGGGTCCCTTCCCTGCGCTTCCGGGACGAGCTTGCGCGTCACCGGCGTCAGTGTGACTGTGAGGGAGTCGATCGAATCGGAGAGGGCACGGGCCCGGGCGGGACTCGGCGCCGAATCGGTCGCCAGGCCGAGCGGAGCTGCCGCTGTCCCCGCCCGACAACCACGAAGGATGACGTCCCCACCCCGCTCCAGGAGCGCCTCGTCCCCCTTGGTGCGGAGCGTGTAGCGCCCGTCGCTGTAGCCCGCCCCCGAGGCGGTGCGCTCGGGGTACAGGCGCACGACGCGGTCGGGGGGCAGGTGCAGCTCCGCGAACCGGGGTCCGATGGCGACCACGATGGAATCGCCACCCTCGCAGGCGAACGTCGTGCTCGGCACGGGCCTTCCGCACGCAGCGGCGGCCGGGATCGCGGTGACGAGGACGTACCGGAGGAAGCGCAGGGAGCCTCCAGCGAGCGGGGCGGAGTTGGGGAACGTGCTCGGGAAGATCACGCCCCCCGGGCGGGGCGGCAAGGACCGGGAACGGCGCGGTGGCCAGTCACTCCAGGAGGTGTGCGTTGCTCCGACAGACGATCCTGCTCGCAGCGCTGGTCGCGGCCGGCGCCCGCCTCGAGGCCCAGGCGCCGGCGGACCGCACCGCCGACGAGTTGGCCGCCATCACCGCGGCGGTCTCCAGCGCGCGGCTGGCAACCACGGTCCGCACCCTGGTGGGGTTCGGCACCCGTCACACCCTCAGTGACACCCTTTCCCCGTCCCGAGGCATTGGTGCGGCGCGCCGGTGGGTGCGCGCGGAGTTCGAGCGCATTTCGCGCGACTGCGGCGGCTGCCTGGAGGTACTCGACGTCGCCGAGGTCTTCGAGGGGCTACCCCGGGTGCCTGGCCCGACCAACGTGGTGAGCATCGTCGCGATCCAGCGCGGCCACTCCGACCCGGACCGGTTCGTCCTGCTCAGCGGGGACCTCGACAGTCGGGTGTCCGACATCATGAACGCAGTGGACTCCAGCCCTGGCGCCAACGACAACGCCAGCGGCGTCGCCGCGGTGCTCGAGGCGGCCCGTGTCCTCTCCGCCCGCCGGTTCCGCGGGTCGATCGTGTACGCAGCGCTTGCCGGCGAGGAAAACGGCCTGCTGGGCGGGCAAACCGTGGCCGCCCTGGCGGCCGCGCGGGGCTGGCGAATGACCGGGGTGATCAACAACGACATGATCGGCAACGTGGACGGCGGGGACGGGATCCGGGACACCACCACGGTGCGCGTCTTCTCCGAGGGTACGTCACCCACCGAGACCGACTCCGCCAGGAAGGCCCGGCGCGCCACCGGGGGCGAGGTGGACGGCGTGTCGCGCCAACTGGCGCGCTACATCAAGGCGATCGGCGACCGGTACCTGCCGAGCCTCGACGTCTGGCTCATCTACCGCCTCGACCGGTTCGGGCGCGGGGGGCACCACCGTCCGTTCGCCGACCTGGGATTCCCCGCGGTCCGGCTGATGGAGGCCCACGAGAACTACACCCGGCAGCACCAGGACATCCGGGTGGAGGGAGGCGTGGCCTACGGCGACGTCCTCGAGGGGGTCGACTTCAACTACGCGCGAAAGGTGACCGCCCTGGACGCCGCCGTGCTCGCGGCCCTTTCGTGGGCACCCGGCTCGCCTCGGGAGGTGCAACTCCGCGGGGCCGTCCAGCCGGCGGCCAGCCTGAGCTGGCAGCCCCCCGCGGATTCCGGGGCGGTGACAGGCTACCGGGTGTACTGGCGGCGCACCGATTCTCCGACGTGGGACCACTGGCAGGACGTGGGGCGCACGACCACCCACCGGTTCGACGGCCTGGTGATCGATAACTGGTTCTTCGGGGTGGCGAGCGTGAGCCCCGAGGGATTCACGAGCGTGGTGACGGTGGCGGGGGTGCAGTAGCGCGCCGGCTGCTCAGTCCGGCGCGTAGGCGGCGTCGAGGATCACGTTGATCTCCCCGACGCTCTCATCCAGGCTGAACGTGACCGTCCACTCCCCTGGCACGCCGATGCCCACCGTGCGGTCGTCGAGTTCATAGAGGAGTTCGCCGTCGTAGCGGACACTGTCCGCGGCGTCCTTGATGATGAGGAGCGCCGTCCCATGCGGGATGAAGCTCAGGTGCTGGATGTCGGCGTACTGCCCCGGGTTCTGCCACTTGAAGGTCATCACCGTGGAGACGTTCTGGATGTTGTCCACCGTCAGCTGGAAGTGTCCGACCAGGTTCGTGACCTCCACGTGGTTGTCCGGGCCGAGCGTCTCGGGTGGATTCTCGCAGGCGGGCACGGCGCACAGCAGCACCAGCGCGATCCAGCGATGGCCCGGGCGGTTCGTGATCATTGGCGGCCTCCTTCCTGATCTTTCGGCAGCCCGGGGAACACCGTGCTGACGAAGGCGCGAACGAAGTTCGAGGTCTCCACCTGGTCGAGCTCCCCGACGTAGTCGCTGCGCCGGTTGTAGTTGGTATAACTGATGCCGAGGCCGAGGGAGCGGGTCAGCCAGTAGCGGCCCTCGACCGAGAGCGCGTCCTGGTAGTGCGAGGACTCGGTGCCGTCGATGGTGTGAATCCAGAGTCCGGTGTAACCGGCCGTGGCCAGCAACCGGTTCTTGTAGAGAAACCGGGCGCTCAGGATGGTCCCGAGCCCCGGCCCGTAGTCGTAGTTGCGGCCTTCGATCGTCTCGTAGTAATCCGATTCCGTGGCACCGAGCAGCACGCCGTTGAACAGGAAGTTCGTCTGTCCCCACCAGGTCGCTCCCGGCGCCCCGTAGGTCGAGACCAGCCCCATCTGCACGCTCTGCCCCCCGTACACGAACGCCGGGTTGTTGAAGTAGTCATAGGCGAGGGACAGGGCCGCCTGGTGCCGCCCGCCCTCCCCAAGGGCCCAGGCGGCAAGGCTCCCCCGGGCGCTGAACTGGCTCATGATCCCCGTTTCGCTCGGTCCGGCCAGGTCCGCGCGGAAGGCAAAATACGAAAAGGGGGCCCGGCTGAGGTCCTTGACCGCGTCGCCGTACGTGAGGTTGAAGGTCGCATTCCACTGGGCGGCGCCGGTTTCCAGGTCGCTCTCGCCCAGGGTGCTGGTCGTCTGGCGGTACCCGAGGTCGAGGATGCTGTAAATGGCGCTCGGGCGCCATTCCGCGGGATTGGCGCTCACGCGCCCGGTCTCGCCTCGGAGGAGGCGGTTCACGCCGCTGATCGGATTGAGCAGGCCGCTGGCGACTTCCCGCCAGACCCGCTCGCCCCCGGTCGCCGTGTTGTCCAGCGGCAGTCGGGAGAGCCGGTAGAGCGTCTCGCCGAGCGTCACGCCCCCGACGCTGGTGTTCACGAAGTCGTTCGGTGCCGGGGCCCAGGCTTCAAAGAAGATTTCCCACATGAGGCTGCCCGCGAAAGGCCAGATCGCCGAACTCCAGAAATCGTAGCCGTTCGTGCGCGCCGAGTTGTAGTACATGTTTCCCTGGTATGGGTGCCCGAACTGGTTGTTCTGGAATGTGTTGTCGTCCCACTGCCAGGGATAGACGATATTGTTGCGCCAGGTGGTGGGCCCCACGTCGGACCAGACTTCTCCGCGGACCGCCGAATTGAAGATGTACGGCACCAACTGCGAGACCATGAGGAAGCCCGCGGCCCTCCAGAACTGCTTCGGGGGATTGCACTCCGGGCACGGCAAGCTGTCTTGCCCCGTGCCAGGCACCGGAGAGGCCGGGGGCAGCGCCGGGAGCGTGGAGGCAGAGCGCGGGCCCTGGGCGTGCAACGCCCCGGCGCCGGCGGCCAGGAGCAGCATCAGCAGCAGGCCGTTCAAGTGCCGCATCGCGAGTACCGCCCTTCCCAATTCAGGCCTGCGTGGTCCGACCAGGGTCGACGCTCGTTCACGGGAGCGGCAATCCTGGAATGACGTTCGTGACGAACAGACGGACGAAGCGGGCGGCATTCACGACGTCCGGTTGCCCGGAATAGTCGCTGTGCCTCGTGTAGCCGGTGTAGCCCGCGCCGATGCCCAGGTTTCGCGTGGCCCAGTAGCGGGTCTCGACCAGCAGGGCGTCCTGGTAGTGCGCGGATTGCGTGCCGTCGATCGTGTGCAACCAGAGGCCCGTGAAGCCGACCGTCCCCTGCCACCGGTTCTTGTACACCACGCGCCCTGCCAGGATCGCGCCGAGACCGGGGCCAT
This sequence comes from Gemmatimonadota bacterium, assembly GCA_022710485.1. Lineage (GTDB taxonomy): Bacteria > Gemmatimonadota > Gemmatimonadetes > Gemmatimonadales > GWC2-71-9 > SPDF01. The sequence goes on from JAKLGU010000006.1 coordinate 62,101, forward strand.
AATCGTAGTCGCGACCCTCGACCGACTGATAGTAGTCTGAGTTGACGGCCCCCAGGATCACCCCGTTGAAGAGCACCTGGGTCTGCCCCCACCAGGTCTTGCCCGGGGCGCCGATCGAGGTCACGACGCCGAGTTGCGCACTCTGCCCGCTGTACTCGAAGGCAGGGTTGTTGAAGTAATCATACTCCAGGCTGAGAGCGAGCTGGTGACGGCGGCTCGTGCCGAGCGGCCAGGCGTCCAGGCTGCCGCGGGCGCTCAGCTGGCTGATCAGCCCCGTGCTGCTGGGTCCGGCAAGGTCGGCTCGAACGCTGAAATATGAAAACGGGCTCCGCCCCAGGTCCTTGACCGGGTCACCATAGGACAGGAGGAACGACGCGTTCAGCTGGGTCACCTCGTTTTCGGCATTCTTTTCGCCGACTGATCGCACCGTCTGGCGGTACCCCAGGTCCAGAAGACCGAGCACGGCACTCGGCCGCCATTCGGAAGGGTTAGCACTGACCGTGTGTGTCTGGCCGCGCAGGAGCCGGTTGAGGCCGCCGACCGGATTGAGCAGCGCCCCACCGATTTCCCGCCACACCCGCTCGCTCCCCGTCGCGGTGTTGTCCAGCGCGAGGTGCGACGCCCGGTTGAGCGCTTCCCCGAGCACGATTCCGCCTACCACCGTGTTGACGAGGTCGTTCGGGGCCGGCGCCCACGCCTCGAAGAAGTACTCCCACATCAGGCTGCCGCCGAGGGTCCATGCCGAGGAGGCCCAGAAGTCGTACCCGTTGGTCCGGGCGGAATTGTAGTAGGCGCTCCCCTGGTAGGGATGGGCGAACTGGTTGTTCTGGAAGTCGTTGTCGTCCCACTGCCAGGGATAGGTGAAGTTGTTCTTCCAGGTCTGCGGGCCCACCTTGGCCCACTCCTCCTTCGTGATAATGTTGCTGACACCGAACGGGATGAACTGGACGACCATCAGGTCCGCAAGCGCCACCCAGAAGCGCTTCGGCGGGTCGCAGTCGGGACACGGGAGGGTGTCAGTCGGGTGGACGACAGACCCGGCGGCGGGCACATCGAGCCCGAGCAGGGCGGGCGCGATCGGCCTTGGACCGGGTATCACGGGGGCGGTCGGTGGAGCGGTCTCCACGAGTGCGTCGCCCTGGGCCCAAAGCGCACCGGGGGGCAGCCCCGCCAAGAGGAGCCGGAGCATCAGGGGGATTCGTCGCACGGTGCGGCGCAGGCCTAGCCCCGGAGTCGGTCGAGGTGACGTTTCCGGAACTCGGCGACCTTCGGCGCGATCACGATCTGGCAGTAGCGCTGCCCGGCGTTGGCGCGGAAGTACCCCTGGTGCCCCTCTTCTGCGGGGAAGAAGGCCGTGAGTGGCACGACCTCGGTGACGATCGGATCGCTCCAGAGCCCCAGGGTTCCAAGCCGCCCGATCATCGCGTCCGCCTCGGCCCGCTGGTCGTCGGAATGCGTGAGAATCACCGACCGGTACTGGGTGCCCACATCGGCACCCTGGCGATTCAGGGTGGTCGGGTCGTGCATGGAGAAGAAGACCTCGAGGAGATCCCGATAGGAGATGATCGCGGGGTCGAAGGAGACCTGCACCACCTCGGCGTGTCCCGTCCGGCCGCCGCAAACCTGCTCGTACGTCGGATGCGCGAGCGTGCCGCCCGCATACCCCGACACGACTCGATGCACCCCCTTCAATTGCTCGAAGACCGCCTCCAGGCACCAGAAGCAGCCCCCGCCGAACGTCGCGAGCTGTGTGTTCATCGTCTCAGCCTCGGCAGGAGGGCACCCGCCCTGGACCGGTAGGCCTCCCACTCGGGGTACCGGCTCAGGGAAGCCTCCTTGGCCAGCATGTTGGGGACGAACTCCACCGTCCAGATCCCCAGGAGAATGGCCCACGCCGCCCAGTGGCCGACGAGCAGCGCGTAGGAGCCGTAGATCATCATTTCGCCGAGGTAGTTCGGATGGCGCACCAGCCGGAACATCCCGTCGGTGATCAACCCGGCCCGCTCCCTCAGGACAAACGTCTTCTGGGCATCGGCGGCCACCATGAGAAAGAGGCCGACCGTGTGCACCCCGATGGCGCACGCCACCAGCGATGCCGAGGTGGGAGGATGGCCGCGGCCCGACACCAGCAACCAGGGCAGCACCCAGTACGGCGCCAGTCCGAGCAGGAAGGCCGCGGCTCCCCCGCCCCACGTGACGCGGCGCTGCCAGTTGCGGTCCGGGAACGCCATGTCCTTCAGGAACCAGGCGACGCCATAGCTGCCGTACAGCCCAAGGAAGACCCAGGCCACGAAGGACCAGTCATCGTACACCCACATCAGGAGCCACACGAACGGGAGCGACCCGAGCTTCTGGGCATTGATGACCCAGGCGAGCTTGAGGACGCGGGGCCCGCCAAGCAGCTCACCGCTCAGATGCAAGTTGGCCCGATGAAGCCAGGCCGCCCACGGGGGCATCCCCCTCACCGGCCCTCCAAGGGATGGACATCGGCGAAGTACTCCGGGCGGCGCGCCATCTCCCTCCGGAAGAGTCCGCGGAGGTGTGCGATGTCCGCGGCCTGGTCACCCGTCACCCGAAACGGGGGCAGAAGCGCGATCGTCCTGGTGGACCAGTCGAAGGCGACCGGCGCCACAGGCACGTCTGCCGCCAGGGCGATCCGGTAGAAGCCCGTCTTCCAGTGCGCGATGTGCTTCCGCGTTCCCTCCGGGGACAGCGCCAGCACGAAGGTCGGCGACGCCTGCAGCTCAGCCAGGACCGCCTCGACGGTCCCGTCGGGCCGTGCCCGGTCCACCGGGATGCCTCCCAGCGCGCGAAGCAGCCAGCCCACCGGCCCGCGAAAGAGCGAGTGCTTCCCCAGCCATTTCGCATGCAGGCCCAGGGAGAACTTGGCGGCGAGCCCCACGAAGAAGTCGTAGTTCGAGGTGTGGGGCGCCACGATGATCACGTACCGGGGCACCGCCGGAAGCCGCCCCGTGATCCGCCACCCCGAGAGCCAGAGCGCGGCCTGCCCGACGGCGGGAAGCAACCCGCGGGCGCCTCCGAAATGCCGGTCAGCCACTCCGGGAGTCTCCGAGCACGGGCAGGTAGGCGCGCCAGGGACCAACCTCGTCACCCCAGCGACTGGCCAGCGCGCGGGCCACCTGGGCAAGATGGCCGAGGTCGTGGACGGCCCAGGTGGCGAGAAGCTGGCGCAGCGTGACCGTCCCGAATTCAGGATGCTCGCCGGTCAGGGCGAGCTGCCCGGGGCTCAGGCGCCACGACTTCACGGCGTCGAGATTGGCGTCGCGGAGCCAGGAGAACTCGTCCACCAGGTCGTCCAGCGACTTCCCGCGGTTCCGCACCTTGTGGCGGTGCCGGTCGAACGGCTCGAACCGCAGGTCCGCTCCCTTGGACAGGATGAGGCGAGCCCTGGGAATCCAGTCCGTCTCCTCGCCGTCGATCAGGTGGCCGACCACGTCGAAGGCGCTCCACTGCCCGTCGGGTGCCGCGGCGGCGCTGGCGGGGGACACCTCGTCGAGGAGCTCACGCAGCGCCTCAGGCGTCCGGGCGAGCGTGCGAAGCACCTCGTCGAGGTCGAACGGCGCGTCGGCGGACGGGGCGGGCACGCGGGGTCGGGTCAGCGGGCCGCCGTGACTTCCCACGGGGTCGGGGCGGGATCGGGATACCGACACGTCAGGCAGACGCGGCGGAGGGCGCGGACGCTTACGAGCGTCACGTCCGGGCTCATGAAGCCGGCGCGGACCGGCTCGTCGCGCAGGAGGTCGGTGCTCAGGTACTTCTTGTTGTCGTCGGCGAAGACGGTGACCACCACGGCATCGGGCCCCAGCGCCTCCTGCGCCTGCAGGGCCGCCAGGAAGTTGGCGCCGGACGAGATGCCCACGCCGATGCCGAGCGTCGTGGCGAGCTTCTGGGCCATGAGGATCGAGTCGCCGTCGTCCACCGCCAGGATCGCGTCCAGCTTGTCGAGTTCCATGATCGGCGGGATGAACTCGTCCGAGATACCCTGGATGCGGTGCTGCCCCACTTTATGTCCGGTCGACATGGTGGGCGAGTTGGAGGGTTCTACCGGGTGGAGCCGGACGCCCGGGACGCGCTCCCGCAGGAACTTGCCGGCCCCCATGATGGTGCCGCCCGTACCGACGCCCGCCACGAACGCGGCGGGAGCCAGCCCTTCCGCGGCGAGCTGGCCGACGATTTCCGGGCCCGTCGTCTGGTAGTGCGCCTCGCAGTTGTCGCGGTTCGAGAACTGCCGCGGCAGGAAGGCGCCGGGTGTGGCGCGCGCGAGTTCTTCCGCGCGCGCGATGCTCCCGAGGAACCCGCCCTCTTCCCGGCTGACGAGGACGATTCCCGCTCCCAGGCTGCGAAGGAGATTGATGCGCTCGGCGCTCATCCAGGCCGGCATGAAGATCGTGACCGCGTGACCGAGCGCGCGGCCGATGGAGGCGAAGGCGATACCAGTGTTGCCGCTCGTGGCCTCGACGATGAGCGCCCCTTCGCGGAGGGCGCCCGACGCGTACCCCTGCCGCAGGATGTGCATCGCCATCCGGTCCTTGATGCTGCCCGACAGGTTGAGGTGCTCGGCCTTGGCGTGCACCATCCGGCGCGCGCCGCGGTACTCGCACTCGATGGCAAGCAGGGGGGTGTTGCCCACGAGACTCGAGAGTCCGCGGAGGCGCTCGCCGGGGCTGCGGTCGGACACAGGACGCTCCCAATCAGGGTTGCGGGATCGAGCCCAAACTTAGCCGGTTCATGCGCTTTCGGGAGGAGTCCTTGAGGCCCGGCCAGCGCTTCTATCCCGGGGCCAACCGGGGTAGACTCCACGCATCCACTCCGGAGTTTCCTCTTGCGCCGCACCCCGCTCCTCGTCGGTGGAATCCTGCTCGTGGCCACTGGCGCCGTGCTGCTCGCCCGACGCGCTTCGTCGCCGGAGTCGGACGGCGATTTCGGCGGAGCGAGCGCCGACACTGCGGCCCAGGCGGAGGCGTCGCGGCTCACGGCCGAGGACTCGGTGCTCGGCGCGGTCACCCTGCCGCGGTTCGGCGACTTCGACTCCATGCTCGCGCGCCGCATCGTCCGGGTGCTGGTGAGCCCCAACCAGACGCATTACTTCCTCGACCAGGGCACTCCCCGCGGGCTCACCGTGGACGCGGCGGCGCTATTCGAGGCCGAGCTCAACCGAAAACATCGCACCGGAAGCCGCCCGTTCCGGGTGATTCTCATCCCGGTCCAGCAGGACGAACTGCTCGCCTCCTTGCTCGCCGGCCGTGGGGACATCGTGGCAAGCGGCCTCACCATCACGCCGGAGCGGAAGGCGAGGGCCGACTTCTCGAATCCGACCTTTCGAAACGTGTCCGAGATCGTGGTCACCGGCCCCGCTTCCCCGCACGCGGGTACCCTGGACGATCTCGCCGGCCAGGAAGTCTTCGTCCGACGGTCCTCCTCGTATTATGGGAGCTTGCAGCGCCTGAATGCGGGGTTCCAGAGGCGCGGGCTCGCGCCCGTCCGCCTGCGCGAGGCGCCGGAAGCCCTGGAGAACGAGGACCTGCTCGAGATGTTGAACGCCGGCCTGGTGTCGCTGGTGGTGATCGACGACTTCCTGGCCACTTTCTGGGCCCAGGTGCTCCCCGACATCCGGCCCCAGCCGGGCCTCGCCATCAGCACTGGCGGGGAGATCGCCTGGATGTTCCGGAAGGACAGTCCACAACTCAAGCAGGAAATCAACGCCTTCCTGGCCCGGTACCCCGAGGGATCGGCCACCCGAAACACGCTGCTCCATCGCTACCTCAAGAGCACACGGTTCGTCCAGAACGCCACGAACCAGGCCGAGCTGGAGAAGTTCAACCGCCTCGTGGCCCTGTTCCGGAAGTACGGCGAACAGTACGACATGGACTTCCTGCTCATGATGGCGCAGGGCTACCAGGAATCGCGTCTCGACCAGTCGGCACGGAGCCACGTCGGCGCCATCGGGGTCATGCAGGTCATGCCGACGACCGGCAAGGAGCTCGGGGTGGGCGACATCCATCAGGAGGAGCCCAACATCCACGCCGGCGTGAAGTACATCCGGGCCATCATGGACCGGTATTTCGCCGGCGACTCCATCGACGCGCTCAACCGGACTCTGCTGGCGTTCGCGGCCTACAACGCCGGGCCGGCACGGGTGGCCTCCCTGCGCCGGAAGGCCGCCGCCCGTGGGCTCGACCCGAATCGATGGAGCCGCAACGTGGAATTGGTGGCCGCCGAAGAGATCGGCCGCGAGACCGTCACCTACGTGGGCAACATCTACAAGTATTACATCGCCTACTCGCTAATGATGGAGCAGGCTGCAGAGCGGGAGGCGGCGCTCCGCCAACACCCGCGGAAGGAGGCCCCATGAGCGCATCGCTCCTGATCATCCTGGCCCTCTCAGCCTCACCGGACACCCTCCTGGTCACGCCGGCCTGGCTCTCGACACACCTGGGCCAGCCGGGGCTTGTGGTCATCCACGCGGACCGCGACCGCGCTGCCTACGACGCGGGACACATCGCCGGAAGCCGTTACCTGCCCCTCTCCGCCATCACCGTCGAGCGGGACGGAATCCTGATGGAACTGCCGGCCGTCGCGGTGCTCGACTCGGTGCTCGAGTCGGTCGGGATCGGTGACAGCTCGCGCGTCATCATCACGGGCGACGCGCTCTCGGCGGCGCGGCTCTTCTTCACGCTCGACTACCTGGGGCACGGACGGCAGGCGGCGCTGCTGGACGGCGGCACACCGGCGTGGGTCGCCGCAGGGTTCCCGGTGGCGATGGAGGCGGCCTCGCCCCATCCCGCGCTCCTGACGCCCGAGCCTAGGCCGGAGGTGCTGGCCGGCGCCGCCTGGATCCGTGCCCACCTCGGCGACTCCACCGTGGCGCTGCTCGACGCCCGGCCGCCCGCGGATTACGCCGGCACCCCCGGCAGCTCCCCGCCGAGCGGGCACATCCCCGGCGCGAGGAACATCTTCTGGAAGTCCACCCAGGCCGGGACCCCGCCGGTGCTGCTCGACCGGGCAACGCTGGAGGCGATGTTTCGGGCCGCAGGCGTCGCGCCCGGTGACGTCGCAGTCACCTACTGCAACACGGGGGTGCAGGCGAGTTTCCTCTACTTCGTGGCCAGGTACCTCGGCCACGACGTGCGGATGTACGATGGGTCGTTCGCGGAGTGGAAACAGCTGGCGGGGATGCCGATCGAATCCCCCTGAAGTTCTTCATCATCCCTTGCCCTGAACTTCACCGACGGCGCGCTAGGTTGGTCGGGTGATGGACCCGGAAGACCCGGGCCCACTGGAGCGAGGGCAGCTCATGCAGACGCCGGTCATGGTCATTGCGGCGGGAGCGGGTCGTCCCCCGGGCAGCGTGCCCGAGGTCCCGTTTCCGCCGCTCGGCATGACCGGCATTGCGATCGCCACCCGGGGTCGGCGCGCCTGGGAACTGCTCCTGACTGCCGTTTTTGCCGCCGTGCATCTCTCCGTGCTCCTCGGCCTGCGGAACGCCACACCCGCCGCGGCCAGCGAGTCGCTCGCCGATTTCGAAACGGCCACCTACCTCGACATCCCACCGCCGACAGCCGTCGCATCGCCGCGCCGGGTCGCCAAGCCGAGGCCGGTCGGCGTGAGCGCCGCGGTGACGGTGCCGGCCGTCCAGGAAGCGGTGGTCCGGCCCGACAAGGCGGCGGGGTTCCAGGAATTGGCAGCCCCGAGCGACCTGCAGGCCTTGCCACCACCCGATCCCGGCGAGGCGGCGGTGGACGAGAAGGACTACACAGGACGCGGGGTCGTCGGCGGAGTGGCCGGCGGCAAGCCTCCCCCGGTCATCGCAGCGGACCTCGCGGCCGACTTGGCCCGCGAAGGCCGGCTCTCCGACGCCGTCGAGACCCCGGCGGACCAGCCGGTCGCGGTCGAGCTCGTCACCGTCAAGCCGCAACTGACGAACCGGGACGAGATCCTCGCGCTGCTGCTCCGGCAGTACCCCCAGTCGCTGAGGCAGTTCGGCGTGGAAGGTTCGGCCATAGTGCAGTTCGTGGTCGACACCAACGGTCGCGTCGACCCGAAGTCGGTGACGCTCGTCTCGGCGACCCACCCCTTGTTCGGGAGTGCCGCGATCGAGGTCGCGAGGAAGGCCAGATTTACGGCCGGCCGGATCGCCTCCGGCGGCGAGATGCTGGCAGTGCCCGTGACGGTCCGGGCTCCGCTCAAGTGGACCCAGGCAAAATCGAAATAGGGAGGGCTCCGTGAATCTGTTTGATCTGATGAGCCGGATGACACTCTTCCCCTGGCTGGTGATTCTGCTGCTCGCCGCCATGAACGTGCTCACCCTCACGGTCGCCGCGATCAAGTGGTGGCAACTGCGCCGCATGCGTCGCGCGAACCGGCTCCTGTCACCTGCCTTCGGGCGCGCCCTGGAGGACGACCGCATCGACGACGCCATCGCGCTGACCCGCGAGCACGCGGCGGCGCCCCTCGGACGGGTCCTGGGCGAGGCACTGAGGCGGGTCGCGCCGCTCGTCGCGGATCCCGCGTACGCCGACCGCGCCGTCGAGACCGCGGAGCGGACGGTGACCCGCCAGCAGCTCGCCATCGCCGCCGAGCTCAAGCGGCACCTCTCGGCCCTCGCGACCATCGGGGCCACGGCGCCGTTCGTCGGGCTCCTCGGCACCACCATCGGCATCACCAACTCCTTCATGGGCATCGCCACCACCGGCGGCGGCGGGCTCGAGGCGGTCGCGGGCGGCGTGGGCGAGGCGCTGATCACCACGGCCGTCGGCCTCCTCGTCGCGATCCCGGCGCTCTGGCTCTACAACTACTTCATCACCCGTCTCGAAGAGCTGTTCGGCGAGCTCGCCTTCGCGAGCGACGAGCTGCTCGAGTGGCTGTCGCTCCGGCATGCGGGCGTGGCCTTCCGGTACGACGCCATGACGGCGGCCGGCGCAGGGGTGTGACGTGTCGGTCTCAATGCGGCGTGGCGGTGGGGTCGGGCCCGCGGGTTCGCGCGTCCCGTCCCTCGGCGCCCTGGGGGAATCGGGCGTGATGGGTGAGCTCAACATCACGCCGATGATCGACGTGATGCTGGCCCTCCTCATCATCTTCATGGTGGTGACCCCGGTCCTGACCGAATACTCCGCCGATCCGCCGCCGGCCATCCACGTGACGCCCCAGACCCTGCGCGACGCCGTCACCCTGGGCATCGACGCCCGCGGCACCTTTTTCCTGGGCGAGGACTCCGTGCCGGCCGCCGAGCTGGTGGAACGCCTGCGGGACCTCTACCTCACCCGTCCCGGCGACCACCTGCTCTACATCCGGGCCGACCGCCGCCTTCCCTACCGGGTCATGCTCGACGCGATCGATGCGGCCCGGGTCGCGGGGGTTCGGACGATCGGCGCGATCAGCCTCCCGAAGGGGCTTACCGCCGATTCTGCCGCCCTCCGCGAGGGCCGCTCGCCATGAGACGCCGCCGTCGACCTCGGCCCGCCGCCTCCGCCGGCGGCGGGGCGGTCTCCGACATCAACATCACCCCGATGGTGGACGTGCTGCTCTGTCTCCTCATCTTCACCATGGTGATCCAGCCGGGGCTGCTGAAGGGCGTCGATGTCCAGGTCCCGCCGCCGGAGCCGGTCGGCGCTGCCGCCAGCGCAGCGGAGAACCGGGACCAGATCATCCTGCGGGTGGCCAGAGGTCCGGCCTACACCCTCAACCACGAGGCGGTGGCCGCGGAGGCACTGGAGGCGAGGATCGCGGAGGTGTTCCGGGATCGGCGGCGCAAGGTGCTCTTCGTAGAGGGCGCCGAGGACGCGACCTACGAGGACGTCGTGGCCGCGGTCGACATGGCTCGCGGTGCGGGGATTCGGGTGATCGGGCTGGTGCCCCGGGATCGACCCCAGACGGAGGAACGGGGCGAGGGGCGCTGAAGGGCGGAGACCTCCACGAATGGATCGACTTCGAGACCGGGGAGGCGCTTTCGGGATTCGACCCAGCCCTGCCGAAAGTCTGACCCCTTCCCTCCCAAGTGCAAACCTCCATGAGGTGCGAGACAACCCTCTTCGGCGTCTATTGCGACGCGGACCATCTCTTGCTTCACATCATCTTGGAGAAGTGAGTCACCGCCCTTTGGGATGACCAGAAACCGTTTGCTAGCAATGCTTTACGCTATCGGCCATGGGCCACCAACGGCTGGTTGAATAGCATCATGGTCACTGCCCTGGCTCGCAACTCGTGCCAAATGCCAGAATTCCAGCATGACCTCAATCTCTATTGAATAGGGAGAATTGCATCGTATGTCTCGCTCCCGCCCGTGGCCTCTCTGCCTGATCATCTCATTGTATGCCACGGCTAGCCTATCGGGACAAGAGCTTCAGGAATGTGAGAGGCCCAACGACAAGACCCCGATTGAGTCATTCACCGTCACGTTTCCAGCCCCATTTCAGAGGACATACAATGCGACCGTGGAGACATTCGTCGCATCAGGGCTAATTCCAGATATGAACGCGCCAATAAGTAACCAAATACTGTGGACAAGCGCGGATCAAAGCAGTGAGTACGACTATTGGAAGAAGGTACGGACCATCCGTGCAGTGCTGTTTTCGGTCGAAGGTGGGACGACGGTGAGCATTTCCGCCCACGAGTTGACCACCAAGGGCAATCGTTCGTTGAGCAACAAGAACAAGGGCTATGGCTTCAAGGTCTGGTGTACTGCCCGCGCACTCGCGGATTCACTCTCAGCCCATTCCGCGATGCTGCAGACCGCTGCCGGCTCAAGCGCTGGGGCCGGTGATACGACGGAGGACACGCCGAACCCTCAAGCCGCAACCTGGGATCATCCGGCGGTCGAGTCCTTCAGCGTGGCGTTTGCAGTGCTGGAAGACGGTGGCAGTTCCGAGCGCGTGGCGGAGGCAATTGTCAACCCATCCTTTCTACCACCCGATCTCCTGCCTACAGTCGGCCGCAGCTTTCGCGCTGCCGACTTTGCCAAGAGTTCCAAACTGGCTGTCTTGCTAAGCGATCATTTGTGGCGGGGGAGGTACAAGGGCTTCCAGGCCGTCGCGGGCACGACCGTGACGATTGGTGGGCAAGAAGCAGTTATCGTCGGAGTTCTTCCACGAAGCTTTGACGTTCCGACTGGAGTCGACTTGTGGATGGCGAAACAGGAATAGGGGACTTAACAGCGCTTCACGTAGGAATGGAGGCAATCGTTTCGGGAGCGTAACGAAGCGGCCCTGGATGCCGCGAGGGCGAACGCACAATGGACTTCTTGCCGGGGCTTTCCCATGCGATTGGGACGGAAAAGCCCGGGGCGAAAGTCCGTCCACAAGCCGCCGGAATGTCCGTAAACTGGTCGGCGAAGGTCCGATGCAAGAGTCCGTGGGAGCCGAAGTCTTCGGGCTCGGCATACCTCCGAACCGTGCCAGTCACGCCTCCTGAAGCGCGCAGTGGTTCAGTCTCTGGTTCAGAAAAACCGAAAACCCCTTCAGACCTCGAAGGGGCAGCTCTCAACTCTATGGATAACATGAACCTACGTTGTAGCAGGGGCGGGACTCGATCCGAAGGACGAGGCCCTGACTTCGGGGAGTGTCAACGACCATAGCAGGGGCGGGACTCGATCCGAAGGACGAGGCCCAAAACAAAGGCCCCCTTTCGGGGGCATAGCAGGGGCGGGACTCGAACCCGCGACCCCGGCATTATGAGTGCCGTGCTCTAACCACCTGAGCTACCCTGCCGAACACAACAACGACGGAGGACTGAGGGGGCCAATGCTAGCCGAGCGCCTCGGCCCGGTCAAGGTTCCGAGGGCGGAAGTACACGAAACAGGAACTCCCCGTCCTTGATCATCCCGAACGACTCCCGCGCCACCCGCTCCTGCACCCGCGGATCCCGCTCGATGGCGATGGCCGCCTTCTCGAGGGAGTCCACCACCTCCTCGAGCTCCGCGACCGCGGCCGCCTCGCGCTGCTCGGCGCGCCGCAGTTCCCACCAGTTCCAGATGCTGTATTCCCCGCCCTGCAGCGCGAAGACCGCCGCCAGCGCGATGATGACCAGCCGGGCGATCGCGACGCGGCTCACAGCGGATAGAGGTCCCGGCCCGGGTAGTGGGCCACTTCATCGAGCTCCTCGGCGATGCGGAGGAGCTGGTTGTACTTCGCCACCCGATCGGTCCGGCTGGCGCTGCCCGTCTTGATCTGCGCCGCGCCGGTGGCCACGGCCAGGTCCGCGATGAAAGTGTCCTCCGTTTCGCCGGAGCGATGGCTGATGACCACCCCGTACGAGCTCCCCTTGGCGAGCTCGATGCATTGGAGCGTCTCGGTCAGCGTCCCGATCTGGTTGACCTTGATCAGGATGGCGTTGGCGGTGCCGGATTCGATGCCGCGCGCCAGCCGGTCCACGTTGGTGCAGAAGAGGTCGTCGCCGACGAGCTGCACGCGCTCGTGCAGCTTCTCGGTGAGCAGCGCCCACCCGTCCCAGTCGTCCTCCGCCAGGCCGTCTTCGATGGACACGATCGGGTAGCGGTCCACCCACTGGGTGTAGAGGGACACCATTTCCTGGGCGGTCCGCTTGCTGCCGTCGCCCTTCTTGAAGACGTACTTGCCGTCCTGGTAGAGCTCGGAGGCCGCCACGTCAAGCGCGATCGCGACGTCCTTGCCCGGCTGGTACCCCGCCGACTCGATGGCCTGCATTACCACGTCGAGCGCCGCCTCGTTGCTCGGGAGCATCGGGGCGAACCCGCCCTCGTCGCCGACGGCGGTCGAGAGCTTCATCCCGGTGAGCACCTTCTTCAGCGCGTGGAACACCTCGACCCCGATCCGGAGCCCCTCCGGGAAGGTGTCGGCGCCGATCGGGACGACCATGAACTCCTGCGCATCCACGTTGTTGCTGGCGTGCGCACCACCGTTGAGGATGTTCATCATCGGCACCGGCATGATGTGCGCCATCGGCCCGCCGAGGTACCGATAAAGCGGGAGGCCGACGTCGTCCGCCGCCGCCCGCGCCACCGCGAGCGACACCGCCAGGATCGCGTTCGCGCCAAGCTTGCTCTTGTTGGGGGTGCCGTCGAGATCCATCATCTCGCTGTCGATGAGGATCTGGTCCTCCGCCGCCATCCCCTCGAGCCGGGGCCCGATCAGCTCGTTGACGTTGCGGACCGCCTCCTGGACACCCTTGCCGGCGAACCGCTTCGGGTCGCCGTCCCGCAGTTCCGCGGCCTCCGCTTCGCCGGTGGAGGCCCCGCTCGGGACGGCGGCGCGGCCGTGGGCCCCGCTGGACAGGACGACGTCGGCCTCGACGGTGGGGTTGCCGCGGCTGTCGAGGATTTCACGGGCGTGGACTTCAATGATGGTCGACATGTATTCGCCAGGGAGTATGTGAACCAGCGCCAATTGCGCCTCAAGGTACCCGGCCTCCAGCCGACCCGTCAACGCGCGCCGAGAAGCACCATCGAGGCGCGCGCGGCGGCGCTCAGCTGGTTCCGATCGTCGTAGGTCAGCCCCGCGGTATCGATGGGCTCGCCGACCCGGACGACCACCGCACCAGGCCGGACGTTGAGGGCGCCCTTGGGGGTCCGCTCGAACGCCCCGTGAATGTAGAGCGGCACGAGCGGCACCCCCGCCCGGATCGCCAGGATGAAGGGACCCTTCTTGAACGGCAGCAGCCGGCCGTCTCGGCTCCTGGTGCCCTCCGCGAAGACCATCGCCGACAGCCCCTGGTGCAGCTGCGCCGCGGCGATGTCGTAGCTGGCGAACGAGGAAGCCAGGTTCCCCCGGTCGATGAAGATGTTGCCCGCCGACTGCATCGCCTGGCCGAAGACGGGGACGCGGGACAGCTCCTGCTTGGCCACGAACCGGAAGCTGTTGGGGACCGCCACCAGGAGCGCCCAGATGTCCACGAGCGAGGTGTGGTTGGCCACGAAGACATACGACCGGGAGCGATCCAGACGGTCGCCGCCCTCGAGCGACACCCTTACGCCATTGGCCCGGAGGATCAGCCCGGCCCAGTTGCGCATGATGCGGTCGTAGACGTTGTGCGGCGCGTAGCGGATGCCCACCCACGAGGCCAACACCGCCCAGCTGGCGTAGAAGGCCGTGACGGGGACCCCAACGACCAGGAGCCAGAGGGTGCGGAGCCAGTTCATCCGAAGTGGTCGTACCCGGCGAGCGTCGCGGGAACCCCGGCGAATGAGGCCGCGACGCCGGCCCCCCTTCGCACCTTGCCGATGCGCGTCAGGACCGTGCCGGTGTCCTGCTGGAACCGCCGCGCCTCCACGGCATCGAACGACTTCGGCAGGGCCACGAGGAGCTCGTAGTCCTCCCCGCCCCGCGCGGCGAACGCCTGGATCGGCTCGCCCCGGGCCAGGGCGACGGCGACCACGTCGGGATGCACCGGGAGCTGGTCGAGTTCGAGTTCGAGCCGCACGCCCGAGGCGGCCGCGAGATGCCCCGCGTCTCCACCCAGCCCGTCGGAGATGTCCATCATGGCGTGCGCGCCGTGCGCGGCGAGCCAGCGTGCCTCGGCGATCCGGGGCACCGGGTGGGCAAAGCGTTCGCGAGCCCCGGCTGCCGGCGTCCCTCCGGCCTGCCAGGCCATCAGCGCCGCCCGTGCACCGCCCAGCGCGCCGGTGACCCAGAGCGTATCGCCCGCCCGCGCCTCGGACCGGCCGACCGGCCGCGCGGCCCGGCCGACGACCGTGATGTCCACCACCCACACCGGCGCCACGGAGAGGTCGCCCCCGAGCACGCGGCCACCAACAGCGGTGACGGCCTCGCCCACGCCCCTCATCAACTCCGTGAGCTCGTCCACCGGCGCGTCTCGGGGAGTGCCGATGCTGGCGGTCAGCCCGACCACCTCGGCGCCGGCGGCCGCGAGGTCCGACAGCGCCGCGGAAGCGGCGCGCCAGCCGATCTCCCTCCAGGTGAGCCACTCCCTCCGGAAGTGGACCCCCTCGACACTCATGTCCGTGCTGACCACCACGTCGCCGAATCCGGGCGGGAGCACCGCGCAGTCGTTGCCGAGCCCGCTCGCGGCGGGGCCGAGCGCTGCGGCGATGGCCCTGATCCGGTCGAACTCCGCGCCGGCGCCGAGCGGAATGTCGGTCATGGCCTGACCTCGGCAAGTCGGAAACGAACCAGCCCCGCCGTGGTCCCCACCCAGAGGTAGTCCACGTCCACGGCGACGTCGAGCGGTGCACCCGGGAGGTCGCCGTCCACGGTCAGGGGCCGGACTGGCGCACCGATCAGCCGCGTCCACCCCACACCGAGGTCGCCCATCACCCAGACACCGTCGCCGTCGGCGACCAGCCGGCGCAGCGGACCGACGACGCTCGAGATCGGCGCACCCATGACCCACCGACCCTCGCCGGGGACCCGCCAGAGCAACTGATCGCTCGTGATCCCCACGAGCGTGTCTCCCAGCCACGCGAAGTCGTAGACCGACCGTCCGAAGGCGGCGGATTCCTCGACGCCCGCCGGGAGAATGAGCCCCGGCACGCCAGGCGCCGCGCCGCGCGGTCCCGTCGAGATGCCGATCCACGCGGTGTCGGTCCCGACGGCCACCGCCCCGACGGAGCCGGCGTAATCGGGCGCGAGCGGCTCTGCGCCAGACGTATCGGCGAACCGGGCCAGTCCGCGCGCTGTCGCTGCCACGATGATTCCCCTCCGGGACGCGATCGACGCCACCCGGCGATCGGGAAGCCCGGCGCGCTCGTCGTACAGGCGGTACTGCGAGGGATCCCCGGTGTCGAACCGGAGCACGCCGGCGTCCGTCGCCGCCCACAACCCGTTGCCGACGCCGATCAGCCGGCGTGCGCTGGTATACGGAAGGCCGGTCGCCGCAGGCCCGCTGTAGACCCGAAACTCCGTCAGGTCGCTCGCCACAAAGGTGAGCGCCGACTGGCCCGTCTCCATCCGGTCGGTCAGGACCCAGATGCCGCCGGGAACGGCGTAGATCGCGCCGACCACCGGCCCGGGGAGGCCGAAGTGAAGTCGCTGCGGCACGACCATCCCGTCGGCAACGAAGAGCGCGCCGACCCCGTCCGTGCCGAGATACCAGCCGAGATTGTCGAAGGAGCGCGCGGCCGAGGTCAGCCGGGCGTTCTGGAGCGATGGGTCGAGGAGGAACGCAGAGGCGGCCCCGCCAAGGGCGGGATTCGAGGCCAGTGCCTGCTCGACCGTTGCCGGGCGGGAGGGCCGGATGGGTGCCGACGCTGGGATGGGAACCAGCGCGCCCCGCGGCACCTTGAACCACCCGGTCGAGGTCCGGAAGTGGAGCCCCTCGAACGGGGCGGCGAGATCGAACGCGAAGTCGAGCAGCCGGCCGCCCGCCTCGCCCCGCTCCCAGACCTGCACGTCCGGCTGGAAATGGACCCATCCGTCGAACGCCGAGAGCCAGAGGCTGTTGTCCAGCGGATCGATCATCCCGGCCGTGACCCGCTCCAGGGCGCCCGGCACCGGCGGAATGAACGGACCCTCCCACCGGCGGAGCAGCGGGCTGAAGGCGAGGACCCCGGCGGGTGAGACGATGAACACCCGGTCAGGACCGGCGGCCACCGCCCGGATCCTGGTCCAGTCGCCGACCACCAGCCGGTCTTCCGGGCGCCAGTTGCGAGACGCCTGGGCATGAGCGGCCTGGACGGTGCAGAGCAGGAGCAGCGCGGAGAGGAGAATCAGGCGCATAGAGGAAAGGTACCGACTTCCAGCGCGGCCGGAGCGGCCCCGGTTCAGGCGGCCGGGCGCGCGAGTTCGAGCAGCACCGGAGGCCGCGCGCGCGGCGGGCTGGTGCGGACCAGCGTCCAGGCGCGCCAGAGGTCCGGCAGGGCGGCCAGGATGTCCATTGGGCGCATCGCCCGCGCCGTATGCCGACGGGCCGCAAGCTCACCCGCCCGGCCCAGCGCCTGGGCGGCGAGCGCGGCGGCCTGCTCCGGAGCGAGTCCGCCGGCGAGCATCGCGCCGCAGATGCCGGCCAGTATGTCTCCGCTGCCGCCTGTGGCGAGTCCGGGATTGCCGGCGGCGATGGTGCGGGACGCCTGCCCCGCGCGTGCCACGACGCTCGGCACCCCTTTGAGGAGCACCGTCGCGCCGCTTTCCGAGGAGGCCGCCTCCGCCGCTCCCCACGGATCGACGTCCAGCGCCCCAGCCAGGTGCGGGAAGAGCGCGCGGAACTCGCCAGGATGCGGAGTGAGGACGAGGAGACGGGCCCCCGCAACCTCCCGAAGACGAGGCAGCGACCCCTGGAAGGCGACGAGCCCGTCGGCATCGAGGACAGCGGCGCGGGCGGCCTGCAGGACGGCCACCACGAAGGAGGCGCTGCCCGGTGCCCGGCCGAGCCCCGGGCCGAGCACGATCGCGTTCGCCTGGGCGACGAGGTCCAGGAGCGCGGCGCTCGGCGCCTCGTCGAGCGGATGGGAACGGAACTGCAGATCCGGCTCGGCGGCGGTCAGCAGCGAGGTCGTTTCCTGCGGGGCGACGGCGAACACCAGGCCCGCACCGGAGCCGAAGGCGCCCCGCGACGCGAGCCGCAGCGCCCCGCTCATGCCCGGGCTTCCTCCCAGAACCACGACACGGCCGCGATCCCCCTTGTGCGCTCCCGCGGCGAACGGAGTCAGCCATTCCGCCGCCTGCGCATCGGTCATGACCGTAGGCCAGGCGGGATCCGCGGAGGGCAGCCCGATGTCCACGACGACGACGTCGCCGACTTCGTCGCGCGCGAGCAGATGTCCCCGCCGCGGGGCGCCGAAGGTGATCGAGAGATTTGCGCCGGCCGGTCCCCACGTGGCGCCGGTCAGGAGGTCCACCCCGGTCGGACCGTCGAGCGCGACAAGGGGAACCCGGAGGTCCCGGAGCCGCTCGAGGAGTGCCGCGGCCGGTCCGCGCGGAGCGCCCGAGGCGCCGGTGCCGAGGATCGCATCGACGGCAATCGTCACCGCCGGCCACGGGCCGTCGGGAGAGACCTCCCGCACGCCCTCGGCGAGGGCGACAGAACGGGCGTGCGCATTGAGCGGAGAAAGTGGACCGGGAAGTGGCGCGACGAAGACCGGGAGATCATGCCGGTGGAGGACCCGCGCGAGGACCCACCCGTCGCCGCCATTGTTGCCGGTGCCGGCGGCCACGAGCGCGCCGCCCCGCAACGCGGGGCCGTAGCGGTCGGCCAGCACTCCTGCACTGGCGCGCCCCGCGGCGTCCATCAGGGTCTCGACGGCGATGCCACTGGCGAGGGCGCGCTCATCCCAGCTGGCGGCCTCGGCGGGTGTGAGGACAGGAATCAGCATTTCAGATCGTCCTCAGTCCTCGGTCCTCAAACTCCGGTGCTTACTTGTAACTCTGGCCGATCACCCGCCCGAATGAGATTTCGCCGTTGTCGATGCGGAGGTTGAACCCGCACTCGGGATTCGTGCATACCCACGCCTTGTAGGTGATCGGGGCGCCCTCCCGACCATAGTCGGACAGCGGGATCAGCTTGCCTCCCGCGCACTTCTGACACGCCGGCCAGTCCTTCCCTTCCATACACCCCTCCCGCGCTAGGTCTCGAGCTGCTTCGCCCCCGAGCCGTTCCAGACATACCCGCTCCGGAAGGCCTGGGCAAAGTCGTACACCTCAGTGAAGTCGTCCACCGAGTCTCCCGGCTGGGCCACGAGCAAGCCCGCCTCCACCAGCGCAAACACCACCCGGCCGACCGAGCCGGTGGAGGTGATGCCCCAATGGGAGAGCACGGCCGGCGCCAGGAGCCCAAACTGCTCCCACGCCAGGTCCCGGCAAGCCCATGCCACCTCGGCGCCGGCGAGGTGCCGGCGCGCCGGCAGCCGCGCCTGGACGTATTCGATGGCGCCGAGCACGAACAGATACGCACGCTCGTCGAACTGATCGCCACGGGAACGGATGCGAGTCAGGACGTCCGCGACGAACGTGAGGTCGTTCACGCCGGGTCCGCCTGGTAAAGCGGGTAGGCGCGGGCGAGCGCCTCCACGTCGGACCGGACCTTGTCGATGGTGGCGTCGTCCTTCCCCACCAGCACCCGGTCGATCAGCGTGGCGATGCGGCGCATCTCCGGTTTTCCCATGCCGCGGGTCGTCAGGGCCGGCGTCCCGAGCCGGATGCCGCTGGTCACGAAAGGCGACTCCGGGTCGTCGGGGATCGTGTTCTTGTTCACGGTGATCCCGGCGCGATCGAGCAGCTGCTCCGCGAGCTTGCCGGTCAGCCCCTTCGGCCGGAGGTCCACCAGCATCAGGTGGGAATCGGTGCCGCCGGAGACGATGGCGAAGCCGCGGCCCTGGAGCGCGGTGGCGAGTTCCTTGGCGTTCTCGACCACCCGTCGCGCATAGCCGCGGAACTCGGGCTGCAGCACCTCGCCGAACGCCACCGCCTTGGCCGCGATGATATGCATCAGCGGGCCGCCCTGGTGCCCGGGAAAGACGGACTTGTCGACCTGCTTGGCGAGCGTCTCGTCGCAGAGGATCATTCCCCCGCGCGGGCCGCGCAGCGTCTTGTGCGTGGTCGTCGTCGTGATGTGCGCGTGAGGCACCGGCGAGGGATACGCACCGCCGGCCACGAGCCCCGAAAAGTGCGACATGTCCACCAGGAGAAACGCCCCGACCTCGTCGGCGATGCTTCGGAAGGCGGCGAAGTCGATGATCCGCGCGTACGCGCTTCCACCGGCAATGAGGAGCTTCGGGCGCTCCCGCCGGGCCTGGTCGCGGACGGCGTCGTAGTCGATGAGCCCGGTGACGGGGTCGACGCCGTATTGCACGGCCCGGAAGATCATGCCGCTGTGATTGACGGAGGCGCCGTGAGTCAGGTGCCCGCCATGCGGCAGCGACATCCCCATCAGCAAGTCTCCGGGGGCGATGAGCGCCATGTACGCCGCGAGATTGGCCTGCGCGCCGCTGTGCGGCTGGACGTTGGCGTGTCCGGCGCCGAAGATGCGCTTGGCGCGCTCGATGGCGAGCCGCTCCACCTCGTCGACCACCTCGCACCCGCCGTAGTACCGGCGGCCCGGGTACCCCTCGGCGTACTTGTTGGTGAGGGGCGTGCCCATCGCGTCGATGACCGCCCGGCTCGCGAAGTTTTCGCTCGCGATCAGCTCGAGCCCGTCGCGCTGGCGGCGGAGCTCCCGGTCCACGATGGCGGCGACCAAGGGATCGGCTTCCCGCAGGCTGGCGGTGTTGTGTCGCGTCACGTCCCCTCCCCTTCCTCGATCTTGGCGACCCGGCGGCTGTGCCGGCCGCCCGCGAACGGCGTGCTCAACCAGCGCTTGAGAATCTCGACGCTCTCGTCCTCGGAAATGCAGCGAGCCGGCAGGACCAGGACGTTCGCATCGTTGTGCTCGCGCGAGAGCTGCGCGACTTCGGGCGACCAGGCCACGGCGGCGCGGACGCCGTGGTGCCGGTTCGCGGCGTACGACATGCCGAGCCCGGTGCCACAGAGCAGCACGCCACGCTGCACCTCGCCGTGCTCGACCTTCTCGGCGAGCGGGTGGGCGAAGTCGGGATAGTCCACCGAGTCGGTGCTGTTGGTGCCCATGTCCAGCGGCGCGTAGCCGAGCGCGACCAGCTCGCGCTTCAGCCGCTCCTTGAGCTCGACACCGGCGTGGTCGGACGCGATGGGGATGATCTCGGACATATGAGGCAACATAGCGGGGACGCGGGGACGCGGGGAAGCCACTTCCCCGCTTCCCCGCTGACCCGCCGAGCGCCTTACCCTGGCATCCACATCGGCCGCATCCCGCCGACCTGCTGCAGCCGCCCCTCGGCCAGCCGGTCCGCCGCGAGGTACGACGGGATCTTCTTCTCGGCGGCCAGGTCGTACACCCGGAGCAGGGTGTCGTAGATCTCGCCCGCCTTCTTCTTCGACCGCTCGGCCGTCCAGCCGTGGATCTCCCCGTACACGTTGATCAGGCCGCCGCCGTTGATGACGTAGTCCGGCGCGTACAGGATCCCCTTGGCCGCAAGCGCGTCGCCGTGCCGCTCTTCGGCGAGCTGGTTGTTGGCGCCGCCCGCCACGATGCCGACCTTGAGGCGCTTCAGCGTGTCGTCGTTGATGACCGCCCCGAGCGCGCAAGGGGCGAAGATGTCGGCAGGCTGGTCGTAGATCTTGTCCGCCGCGACGGCCGAGGCCCCGGTGGCTTCCACCACCTTCTTGACCTTCGCCTCGTCCACATCGGTGACGATCAGCTTGACCCCCTCGGCCTTCAGGTAGCTGCAGAGGTACTGCCCGACGTGGCCGCACCCCTGGACCAGCACCGTCTTGCCTTTCAGCGAATCGCTGCCCCACTGCGCCTTGGCGGTGGCCTTGATGCCGACGTACACGCCGTGCGCGGTGACCGGCGACGGATCGCCGGACAGCCCGGTCAGCCCGGCCACGTGGTTCGTCTCGTAGTGGACGAACTCCATGTCGGCCGGGCTGGTCCCGACGTCCTCGGCGGTGATGTACCGGCCGCCGAGCGACTCGACGAACCGGCCGTGGGCCCGGAACACCGCCTCGCGGTCGGTCCGCTTGTTGTTGCCGATGATGACCGACTTGCCGCCGCCGAGGCTCAACCCGGCCACCGCGGCCTTGTAGGTCATGCCGCGCGCCAGGCGCAGGGCGTCGGTGATGGCGGCGTCCGTCGACTCGTACTGCCAGAAGCGGGTACCGCCCAGCGCGGGGCCGAGGGTCGTGTCGTGGATGGCGATGATGCCGAAGTAGCCGCAGGCAGGCTCGTGGCAAAAGACCACCTGCTCGTGGCCGTATCCGGCGATGTCCTTGAAGAGATCCATGGCAGCGCTCACTGGGAGATGGCGGTGGAGGCGCCGGCCCGGAAGGTCCGGCCGGCGGTCGATGATGTCACTTGGCGTACTCGTAGAAGCCGCGGCCGCTCTTTCGGCCGAGGTGTCCCGCCGCCACCATGCGGCGGAGCAACGGACAGGCGCGGTACTTGTCGTCCCCCAGCCCCTTGTGCAGCACCTCGAGGATGGCGAGGCAGACATCGAGCCCGATGAAATCGGCCAGCGCGAGCGGCCCCATCGGGTGCGCCATGCCGAGCTTCATGACGGTGTCGATGGACTCCGGCGTGGCCACCCCTTCCATGACGCAGAAGATGGCCTCGTTGATCATCGGCATCAGCACCCGGTTGGACACGAATCCCGGATAGTCGTTCACCTCCACGGGGATCTTCCCGAGCGCCCGCGAGGTCTCCATCGTCCAGGCGGCGGTCGCGTCGGTGGTCGCGTGCCCCCGGATGACCTCCACGAGCTGCATGACCGGCACCGGATTCATGAAGTGCATGCCGATGACCTGGCCGGGGCGCCTGGTCCGGGCGGCGATCTCGGTGATCGAGATGGAGCTGGTGTTCGTGGCGAGGATGGCCGCGGGGTTGGCGATCCGGTCGAGCTGCTCGAAGAGGGAAAACTTGATGTCGGGGCGCTCCGACGCCGCCTCGATCACCACCTCCGCCGGCGCGGCGGCGTCGAGCGACAGGTGCGGGGAGATCCGTCCCATGACCTCGTCGGCCTGGGCGGCCGTCACCGTCCCCTTCTTGACCTGCCGGTCCAGGTTGCCGCGGATGGTGGCCATCCCGCGGTCCAGCGCCGGTTGGGCGACGTCGATCAGCGCCACCTCCCACCCGCTCTGCGCAAAGACGTGGGCGATCCCGTTGCCCATGGTCCCCGCGCCGACCACCGCTGCCTTCCTCATGCCGTCCCCTCCCCCTTCGGTATCCAGCGGATCGCCACGGCGATCGCGCCGATCATGGCCACGGAGGCGAGCACCCCACCCTCGGGCCCGAATGCCCCTCCACTCAGCCAGGCGGGCCCGCCCGGGCTGTACTCGAGTACCGGAATCGCCAGCGGCAAGCCGCTGACCGGTGCCCCCAGCGCCGCCAGCGACAGGTTCCAGCCGAGATGCGCGCCCCACGCCGCCCAGATGCCGCCCGGCGCGAAGAACACGGTGCCGAGCAGGAGGCCTGCGAGGCCGATGTTCGCCAGCCCCAGCGGAGTCACTTCGGGGTTGCCCCAGTGGGACAACCCGAACAGCGCCGAGGTGACGAGGATCGCCTTCCCACGTCCGATCACGCCCGCCAACAGCACGAGGGGCAGGCCGCGGAAGATGATCTCCTCGCTGAGCGCCGGCAGGGCCAGCGCGCCTGCCGTGAGCGCCGCCGAGCGGCTCCAGTCGAGGAAAGTGCCCTCGCCGGTGCTCCAGTGCGCTCCCGCCACGCCGAGTCCGAGCGTCATCGCCAGCGCGGCGGCCGCGAGGCCGAGCAGCATCCCCCTCCCGAACCAGGACCCCGTCGGGCCCGTCCCCTTCCAGCGGAGCTCTTCCCAGCTGCGCCCGACCACGCGGTGCCCGATGTGGTACGTCGCAATCCCGAAGCCGACGGTCAGCCCTGCGCCCTGCGCGAACGCCTGCAGGAGGCCCGGGGAGGAAAACCAGTTGGCGTCGGCCTTGCCCTGGATCAGCGCGCCGAGGCCCAGCACCGCCGCGATCCCGAGTACGAGTCCCTCAACGCCAAAGGCGACCGACCAGCCGATCGCCTTGAGCAGGCCCTTCCATCCGCCGCCGAGTTCTCGACGGCTCAAGGCAGCTTGGCCAGCTTCGGCGAGATCCCCGTCACCAGCGCTGCCGCGAGTCCCACCTTGAGGAGGCTGACCGGGAGGAAGGGCACCGAGCCGAGCCGGAAGGCCGCGGCGAGGTCGCCGTTCAGCAGCGCCAGCTGCGCCACGCCGCCGGCGTGGATGACGAGCATCCCGAGCAGGGCGCCGAGCAGGGCCCGGGCAAACCCGCCGCGAGCCGCGAGTGCGCCCGCCACGAAGGCGGCCACGGGAAAGGCGAGCAGATATCCACCAGTCGGCCCCAGGAGCCAGGCCAGCCCGAATCCGCCGCCCGCAAAGACCGGCAGGCCGGCGATGCCCAGCGCGAGGTAGGTGACGAGCGCCGCGAGGCCGGCCGCCGGACCGAGCAATCCGCCGACGGTGAGCACCGCCAGGTCCTGGAGCGTGACCGGCACCGGGGTGAACGGGAGCGGAACGCGCACCTGCGCCGCCAGCGCGACCACGAGCGCGCCGACGGCGATGGCGAACAGGCGCCGGCCGGTGGAGGAAGCGGGAACCGCGGGCAGGGCCCGGGAGTCGGTCTGGCTGGTCACATTGCCTCCACGCTGAGCGCCACGGCGTTGCCGCCGCCGAGGCAAAGGGTTGCGAGGCCTGTCCCGACGCCGCGGTCTTTCATGGCGTGGAGCAGGGTGGTGAGCACGCGGGCGCCCGAGGCGCCGATCGGGTGGCCGAGGGCAACGGCGCCCCCCCGGACGTTGACGCGCGACCAGTCCCAGCCGAGGGCGCGGCCGTTGGCGAGGGCCTGCACGGCGAACGCCTCGTTCGCCTCGATCAGGCCGTAGTCCTTGATGGCGGTGCCCGCCTTCTTCATCAGGTTCTGCACGGCGAGGATCGGCGCGAAGAAGAGCTCCTTCGGCTCGCCGCCGCCCGTCGCATACGCGGTGACCCGCGCGCGCGGCGCGAGGCCGTGCGCCTTCGCGAAGGCGAGGGACGTCACGACCAGCGCGCTCGCGCCGTCGTTGAGCCCTGGCGCGTTGCCTGCCGTGACGCTGCCGTCCTTCTGGAAGACCGGCTTGAGCTTGGCGAGCGCCTCGAGGGTGGTGTCCTTGCGGGGTGATTCGTCGGTGTCCACGACGGTCGGGCCCTTCTTGCCGGGGACCTCGACCGGCACAATTTCCGCCTTGAATTCCCCGGCCTCGATCGCCGCCACCGCCTTCTGGTGGCTCTCGAACGCGAAGCGGTCCTGGTCCGCCCGGGAGACGCCCGCCTTGGCGGCGGTGTACTCGGCGTAGACGCCCATGTGGTTGTCGCCGAAGCTGTCCCAGAGCCCGTCGTGGATCATCCCGTCGAGCATCGTCTGGTTGCCGGCCTTGATGCCGTTCCGCAGCCCGAACAGGTAGTGGGGCGACGCGGACATCGCCTCCTGGCCGCCGGCCACCACGCACTGGGCGTCGCCGGCCTTGATTGCCTGGGCCGCGAGCATCACCGCCTTGAGGCCGGATCCGCACACCTTGTTGATGGTCAGCGCCGGGACGACGCCGGGGACCCCCGCATGGATCATGGCCTGGCGGGCCGAGGCCTGACCCGCCCCGCCCTGGAGCACATGCCCCATGATGACCTCGTCCACGGCGGCGGGATCCACGGCGGCGCGGCGGAGGGCCTCACGAATGACAACGGCCCCGAGCTGCGGGGCCGAAAAGGACGACAGGCCGCCGAGATAGCGCCCGATGGGAGTGCGGACGGCGGAGACCAGAACCGGCGTTGTGGAGTCGCTCACAGTGCATCCAGGTGTTGAAGAAATCGTCAGCTCAAAGATACTCGCCGGACGGGCCCTCCGCGAGGTGACTTCTGTCATCGCGAGGAGGCTCCCCGCCGGGGGCCGACGAAGCGATCTCGGGCAGGCACGAGATTGCTTCGGCCACTGCGTGGCCTCGCAATGACAGAAGGGCTACACCTCCAGCGCCCTGCTTCGTATCCGCTCGACCACCCGCGCCACGAACGTCTCCACCGGCACCACCTCCTGCTTGTTGCCGGCGCCGCGCACCCGAATCGCGACGGTGTCCGCCTCGGCCTCCCGCTGCCCGACCACCGCCATGTAGGGGACCTTGCCGACCTCCCCCTCGCGAATCCGGTAGTTCAGGGTGGAGTTGCCGGCGTCGAGCGTCGCCCGGACCCCGGCCGCCCGCAAGCGCGCCACGACCGTGCCCGCCGCCGCCGCCTGCTCGTCGGAAATTGGCAGCACCCGGACCTGCTCGGGCGAGAGCCAGACCGGGAACGCGCCGGCGAAGTGCTCGATCAGGATGGCGATGAACCGCTCGAAGGAGCCGCACATGGCGCGGTGGATGACCACCGGCCGGTGTTCCGCGTTGTCCTCGCCAACGTACCCGAGGTCGAACCGCTCCGGCGCGGCGTAATCCAGCTGAATGGTGCCCAGCTGCCACTTTCGGCCGATCGAGTCGGAGACGTCGAAGTCGATCTTGGGTCCGTAGAACGCCCCGTCCCCGGCCTTGAGTTCGTACGCGTGCCCCGTCGCCTCGAGGGCGGCGCGCAGGTCGGCCTCGGCGCGGTCCCACATTGCGTCCTCGCCGATCCGCTGCTCGGGGCGGGTGGCGAACTTCAGCGTGGCCGTGAGCCCGAAGGTGGCGTAGACGTCGAGGATCATCCGGGTCAGTGCCCGCACCTCGCCGGCGATCTGGTCGGGACGGAGGTAGATGTGGCAGTCGTCCTGCTGGAACTGCCGCACCCGGGTGAGCCCGGACAGCGCCCCGGTCACCTCGTTCCGGTGCAGCACGTCGAAGGTGGCGTAACGCACCGGCAGTTCACGGTACGAGTGCTTCCGCATGCCATAGAGCAAGTGGTGGCTCGGGCAGTTCATCGGCTTCAGCGAGAAGTCGTGCTCGCCCGACTCGCTGTCGAGCACCATGAACATGTTCTCGCGGTACTTGCCCCAGTGCCCGGACCGTTCCCAGAGGATCTTGTTGTAGAGCAGTGGCGTCTTGATCTCCTGGTAATCGGCCCGCTGCTGGAGTTCGCGGATATAGTCGTTGACCTCGCGGTAGATCGTCGTGCCGCGGTCGGTCCAGAAGGCCGAGCCCGGCGACGAGGGATGGAACACGAAGAGATCGAGTTCCTTCCCGAGGCGCCGGTGGTCGCGCTTCCGGGCCTCCTCCAGCCGGTGGAGGTAGGCGGCGAGGTCTTCCTTCTTGAACCAGGCCGTCCCGTAGATGCGCTGCAGCATCTGGCGGCGCTCGTCGCCCCGCCAGTAGGCGCCCGCGCCGTGAAGGAGCTTGAAGTGCTTGAGCCGGCCCGTGGAGGGGATGTGCGGCCCGCGGCACAGGTCCTGGAAGGGACCGTCGGTGTAGACGGAAATCACCTCGTCGTCGCCCAGCTCGCTGATCCGCTCGAGCTTGAGCGGGTCGTCGGCGAAGCGCCGGTTGGCCTCGCCGCGATCCACCACCTCGCGCCGGAACGGGTAATCGCGCTCGACGACCTCCGCCATCTTCTGCTCGATGGCCTCGAGGTCCTCCGGCGTGAAGGGCCGCGGCACGTCAAAGTCGTAATAGAAACCGTCCTCGATCGGCGGCCCGAAGCCGATGCCGGCGCCGGGGAAGAGCTCGCGGACCGCGGTGGCGAGGATGTGCGCCGTGCTGTGCCGCAGGACCTCGAGCGCGTCCGGGTCGCGATCGGTCAGAATCGCGAAGCCGGCATCCCGTGCGATCGGGCGGTCGAGGTCCCAGACGGCGCCGTCCACCCGCGCGGCGATCGCGGCCTTGGCCAGGCCGGGGCCGATCATCTGGGCCACGTCGCGGCTGGTGGTCCCGGCGGGCACTTCCCGCACCGAATTGTCGGGAAGCGTGAGGCGAATCTGCGTCATGGGCTGGTGTCCTGCATGATCGGCGTCACGATCGGCTCCGACCGGGGCGCATAACGGAAATAGAGGGCAATCCCGGCGACGATCAGCACCGCCACGAGGAGCCAGCGGGCGAGTTCACCGGCAGGAATCCGGGAGCGTTCGTCGGCCATGTGACACCCCGGGAACGAGGAGAAACGGTACCTGCGCCTTCACGAGCGAACGTGTTAACTTAACGCGTCTTAGCCAATATTTGCACAAGGAGCATGCGAGTGAAGCGGGAGCGTTTGAGCTCGTCCGAGGCGCTGGGCTGGTCGCTGGTCGGATTCGGCGCCGGGATCGTCGGCGGGCTGTGGGCCGCCGGCCGGCTCGGCCGGGTCACCCGGGGCCGGCTGGCCGACGAGGTGCGGGCGGTGCGGACTCCCGACGGTGCGTCGGCCGTCGCCCTCGCCGACTCGGTCCGCCAGGCGCTGCAGGCGGACCCCGCCCTGGCGCCCCATGGGCTGCGCGCCGTCGCGGTGACCCGGGGGACGGTCGAGCTGACGGGCTGGGTGCCCGATCGCCGAACCCGTGCCCACGCCGTCCGCGTCGCGTCACAGGTGGACGGGCTGGCCGACCTCATCAACAGCCTCCTGGTGCAGGGCGAGGACAATGTCGGCGCGCCGCCCGAACTCTCGCTCGAAGGCCGTTCCGCATGACGCACGAGCTCGCCCCGCAATACCAACCCGGTGACATCGAACGGGCGCTGTACCGGTGGTGGACCGAGCAGGACCTGTTCACGCCCCGACCGGGCGGCCGCCCCTACGTGATCATGATGCCGCCGCCCAACGTGACGGCGCAGCTGCACATGGGCCACGGTCTCAACAACACGCTGCAGGACGCCGTCATCCGGTTCGAGCGGATGCGCGGCCGACAAGCGCTCTGGCTGCCGGGCACCGACCACGCCGGCATCGCCACGCAAAACGTCGTGGAGCGGGTGCTCACCTCCGAAGGAAAGACTCGATTCGACCTCGGCCGCGAAGCCTTCGTGAAGCGCGTCTGGCACCACGTGGACGAGACCGGTGCCACGATCCTCGAGCAGCTGAAGGCCATCGGGGCAAGCTGCGACTGGGGCCGGACCTACTTCACCCTCGACGAGGGGCTGTCCCAGGCCGTGCGCGAGGTGTTCGTGCGGCTGTACGAGAAGGACCTCATCTACCGCGGCAACTACATCATCAACTGGTGCCCCCGCTGCCTGACGGCGCTCTCCAACGAGGAGGCCGAAAAGGAAGAGGAGGACGGGCGCCTCTGGCACCTGCGCTACCCGCTCGACGGCGGCGGGCACCTGACCGTGGCCACCACCCGGCCCGAGACGATGCTCGGCGACACCGCGGTGGCGGTCCATCCCTCCGACACCCGGTACGCGCGGCTGGTCGGACGCACCCTCCGGCTGCCCCTGGTGGAGCGGGACATCCCGATCGTCGCGGACGACGCGATCGACCCGAAGTTCGGCACCGGCGCGGTCAAGGTGACCCCCGCCCACGATCCGCTCGACTTCGAAATCGGGCGCCGCCACGGGCTGGAATCGCTCAACGTGCTGACGCCGGACGCACACATCAATGAAAACGCCCCCGCACGCTTCCAGGGCCTGACTCGCGAGGAGGCCCGCAAGCAGGTGGTGCGGGAATTCGAGGCGCTCGGCCTGCTGGACACGGTGGAGTCGCACCGGCACGCGGTGGGGCACTGCTACCGTTGCGGGACCGTCGTCGAGCCGCGGCTCTCGGAGCAGTGGTTCGTCCGGATGGCGCCGCTCGCCGCCCCCGCCCTGAAGGCCTACCGGGACGGCGACGTCCGGTTCATTCCCGAGCGGCGAGGCACGGAATACGCGCAGTGGATGGAGGGCATCCGCGACTGGTGCATCTCGCGCCAGCTCTGGTGGGGCCACCGGATTCCCGTCTGGTACTGCGAGGCGCCGGCGTGCGGCCACATCAGCGTGTCACGCACCGACCTCACCGCCTGCCTCCGCTGCGGCGGCCCGGTCCGGCAGGACGAGGACGTCCTCGACACCTGGTTCTCGTCGTGGCTGGTGCCTTTCTCCAGCCTCGGCTGGCCGGCGGAGACGCCGGACCTCGATCGGTTCTACCCCGGGCACACCCTCGTCACGGCACCCGAGATCCTCTTCTTTTGGGTGGCGCGGATGATCATGGCCGGGCTCGAGTTCCAGGGACAGGTGCCGTTTCACACCGTGTACCTCCATGGGACCGTGCGCGACACCCAGCACCGGAAGATGTCCAAGTCGCTCGGCAACGGGATCGACCCCCTCGAGGTGATCGAGCGGTACGGCGCGGACGCCCTGCGCTACACCGTCATCTCGGGGATGGCGGTCGGCACCGACCTGATCCTCGACCCGGCCGATCTCGAGACCTCGTTCGCCGCGGGCCGGAACTTCGCCAACAAGCTCTGGAACGCGGGCCGCTTCATCCTCGGCACCCTCGACGGCCCGACCCGCCCGCTGGCGGGCCCGCACGCAAACGTGGTCCGGCCCGAGGAACTGACCCTCGCCGACCGATGGATCATCGCCCGGTGCGACGCCACGGTGCGCGCCGCCACCGAGGCGTACGAGAAGTTCCGTCTCAACGACGCGGCGGCGGCGGTCTACCACTTCCTGTGGAGCGACCTCGCCGACTGGTATATCGAGCAGGCCAAGCCGAGGCTGTACGGCAGCCAGCCGGGCGGCGACGTGGCGCGCGCCGTGGCGGCGCAGACCTTTGACGTGGCGCTCCGCCTGCTGCACCCGGTCATGCCCTTCGTGACGGAGACACTCTGGAAGCGCCTCCCCGGCCGGGCGGACGCCGACTCGGTCAGCGTGGCGCCGTGGCCGGTGCCTGACGACCGTGCGACGGACGACGAGGCCCTCGCCGGATTCGCGGAGGTCCAGCTGATCATCACCAGCCTGCGGCAATTGCGAGCCGACGCCGGCCTGCATCCGGGCGACAAGGCGATCGGCTCGCTGACCACCGCCGGCGCCGCGGCCCGCGCTCGCATCGCACCCTCGCTCGAGACCATCACCCGGCTGGCCAAGGTGACGATCGACGCGGTGGTCGTCCGCTCCGGCGCAACCGCTTCCGCGGGCGCGCTCAAGACGGCCGTGCTGCCCGACGGGATCGAGGTGTCCATCGCGCTGAGCGCGGCAGACCGCGACCGGGAGTGCGCGCGGCTGGCCAAGGAGGAGGCGCAACTCCGGCAGTTGGTCGAGGCGCAACAGCGGAAGCTCGGCAACGAGCAGTTCGTGGCCCGCGCCCCCGCCGCCGTGGTCGAGGGAGAGCGACAGAAGCTCGCGACCTGGCGGGAACAGGCGGACGCCCTGGCCGAGAACCGACGGCGCATGGGTTGCGCGTGAACGTCCAACGCCTCACCGGGGCGGCGATCGCGCTGGGCATCATCGCCTGCGCCAAGATCGAACCGCCGCCGGGGGGCCCGCCCGACCTCCTCCCCCCCGGACTCGTGGCCACCATCCCGGAATCGATGGCCGTCCTTCCCGACTTCTCGGGCGACGTCGAGTTCATCTTCAACGAAACCGTCTCCGAGGGCGGCAGCCCGAACATGGGCCTCGGCACGGGTGACCTCGAAAAGCTGATCATCCTGTCGCCGAGCGAGAGGGTGCCCAGCGTCCGCTGGAAGCGGAGCCGGGTCACCGTCCGGCCGGCCGAAGGATGGCGCCCCAACACCGTCTACCGAATCCAGCTCCTTCCTGGCGTGATGGACATCCGCCGGAACCGGAACGACAGCACCAGGGTGGTCACCTTCACGACCGGCGCGCCGATTCCTTCACTGCACCTGACCGGGCAGGTCTGGGACTGGACCACGGCGCGCCCCGCCCCCCGTGCGCTGGTCGTCGCGGTGCTCCTGCCCGACAGCCTCCGGTACCGCACGATGGCGGACTCGGCCGGCAAGTTCGATTTCGGCCCGCTGCCCAGCGGCGACTACCTGGTGTATGGCGCCCTCGACCAGAACCGGAATGCCCGGCTCGATCGGCGTGAGGCATGGGACTCCCTGCCCGTGCCGCGGGACAGCACCGCGGTGGGCGAGCTCTGGGCGTTCGTGCACGACTCCGTCGGCCCGCGCCTCTCGACGGCGGCGACGTCCGACTCGTTGTCGGCCACCCTCACGTTCACGCAGCCGCTCGACCCGGACCAGCGCTTCGGACCGGGCACCGTGCGGGTGCTGCTCCTTCCGGACTCGGCGGCCGTCGAGGTCGTGTCGCTCCTTCCCAAGACCGTGCACGATTCGATCTACAAGCCGCCCCCGCCACCGCCCGACACGACGGCGCCGAAGCCTGCCCCGCTGCCGGCCGGACCCACCCGGCCCGCCGGCGACACCATCCGCCCGTCCAGGGCCCCGCTCTTCACCTCGCTCCTCCTTCGTGTGGCGCAGCCCTGGAAGCCGGGCTCGACCTACGTGGTGGAGATCGACTCGCTCCGGAACGCCAACCGTGCGGCGGCGAGCATTCGCGGGCCCCTTGAAGTTCCCGTGCCGAAGGTTGACACGACTGCCGCCGGCGCCGATTCGCTGAAGGCCGCCCAGGACACCGCACCGGCAGCGCCTGATTCTCTGCAGCCCAAGCCGCCGGCCCGGTGAGCGCCGACCCCCGCCGAGATCTCCCATCCGTGGAACGGCTGCTGCAGGAGCCGTCCGTAAGCGTCCTGCTTGAATCGACGCCTCGCAGCGTCGTCGTCGCCGCCGCGCGCGAGGCGGTGGCCCGGGCCCGAAAGGGACGCGGAGGCGTGCCCGAGAACTGGGGGGCGGAGATCGCGGAGCGGGCGAAACGGATGGCGCGGCGTTCACTCCGCCCGGTCCTGAACGCCACGGGGGTCGTGCTTCACACCAACCTCGGGCGCGCGCCGCTCGCTGCCAGCGCGCTCGACGCCGTCGCGGCGGTGGCATCGGGCTACAGTGCGCTCGAGTTCGACCTCGAGGCAGGCACGCGCGGCCAGCGAACCGATCACGGTCGCCGGCTGCTGGCGGAGCTGACGGGGGCGGAGGACGCGCTGGCCGTGAACAATGCGGCGTCGGCGCTGATCCTGGCGCTCAACACCGTGGCCGAGGGGTTGGAGGTGGTCGTTTCCCGGGGCGAGCTGGTGGAAATCGGCGGGTCGTTCCGGATCCCCGACATCCTGCGGAAGAGCGGCGCCCGGCTCCGCGAAGTCGGCACGACCAACCGGACCCACCTCGACGATTATATACGCGCCCTGGGACCGGCCACCGGCGCGATCCTCAAGGTCCACCAGTCCAACTTCGTGCAGTCCGGCTTCGTCCACGCGCCCCATGCTGTCGACCTCGCCCGGCTCGCCCACGACCATCGCGTGCCGCTGGTCCACGACGTCGGCAGCGGGCTCCTGTCGGACCTGTCCTCGTTCGGGCTCAACTCGGAGCCTCGGGTCGCCGACGCCGTCGCCGACGGCGCCGACCTCGTGGTCTTTTCCGGTGACAAGCTCCTCGGCGGCCCGCAGACCGGGTGTCTCGTCGGGAGCGCCGCCCTGCTCGGGCGCTGCCGCGCCAACCCCCTCGCTCGCGCGAGCCGGGCGGACAAGATGACCCTCGCCGCCCTGGAGGCGACGCTCGAGCTCTACCGGGACCCGGCCGTGGCGCTGCGGGAGATTCCGGTCCTTCGGATGCTGACGCTCTCCGCCGGCGAACTAGAGCAACGGGCGCGCGCACTCGCCGCCGCCATCGCGGCAGCCTGCCCCGCTGCCCCGCCGCCCCGCCTCGCCGCGGGCCACTCCGTGACGGGCGGCGGATCCTTTCCTGGTGCCGACCTGCCGACCACCCTCGTGGTGCTCGACCCCGGCCCGCGCGGCGCCGATGCCCTGGCGCTCACCCTCCGGCTCGGCGACGTGCCGGTCGTCGCCCGGGTCGAGGATCGGATGGTCGTGCTCGACCCTCGCACCCTTCCGGTGCACGCCTTTCCGGACGTGGCGGCCGCGGTCGCCGCGGCCTGCGCAGAATGATGCCGCGGCCTGCCGCGTTTCTCGACCGCGACGGCACCCTCGTCAACGATCCCGGCTTCCAGCGTGATCCTTCGACAGTCGAGCTCCTGCCCGGGGCAGCGGCCGCGGTGACGCGCCTCAACGCGGCGGGGTTCATGGTGATCGTCGTGACGAACCAGTCCGGCATCGCCCGGGGACTGATCACTCCGGCCGAGTATGCCGCGGTCGAACGGGCCATTACCGCTCGATTCGCCGAAGCGGGCGCGGTGCTCGACGCCACCTACCACTGCCCGCACTATCCCGCTGCTGGGGGGCCCTGCGAGTGCCGGAAACCGGGTTCCCTGCTCTACCGGCGGGCGGCGGAGGAGTGGCGCCTCGATCTCCCGGCCTCCTGGGGGGTCGGCGACCGTGTTTCCGACCTTCAGCCGGTCCGCGCGCTCGGCGGGCGGGGAGTGCTGGTGCGGACAGGCGCGGGGCGGAAGCACGAATCGGAGGCGCAGGAGGCGGGGTTTCCGGTGGTGGATGATCTGCCGGCGGCGGTGGGGCTCATTTTGGGGGCGTTTCTGCCCTCCGGCGCCCCCTAGGGAGTGAGGGGTTTCCCCCTTACTTTTCAGGGTTATGTCCTATCGCGTGGCGGTCTGCATCTCGGGCGGCGGCAGCAACCTGCAGGCGCTGCTCGATCGGCTGCAGGGAGAGGCGCCGGCGCGAGTGGTACTCGTCCTGAGCAATCGCGCCGATGCGGGCGGTCTCGAGCGTGCCCGCCAGGCTGGCGTCCCGGCGGAAGTGCTTTCCGACCCGGCCGACGCCTCGGAGTGGATCACCCGGCTCGGCCGGCGTGACGTAGACCTCCTGGTGTTGGCGGGCTACCTGAAGCTCGTGCCGCCGGGAGTGGTGCAGAAGTACGCCGGGCGCATCCTCAACGTGCACCCGGCGCTCCTCCCTGCCTTCGGTGGGGCCGGCATGTACGGGACGCGGGTACACGAAGCGGTGCTCGCCAGCGGCGCAACGGAGTCGGGTCCCACGGTACATCTCGTGGACGAGGTGTACGACCGTGGGGCCATTCTCGCCCAGCGGCGGGTGCCCGTCTTACCGGACGACACGCCGGACCGGCTCGCGGCACGGGTACTCGCCGTGGAGCACGCACTGCTGCCCGAGGTCGTCCTGGCCGCGGCTCGCGCCGGGCGGCCGGTGCCGGTGCCTGAAGAAGCCTGAACCACCAGTCGAACTCATCAGGGAGTACCATGCCGAGGGCATTGCTTTCCGTCAGTGACAAGCGCGGGATCGTCGCGTTCGCCCAGGGCCTGGTGCAGCTGGGCTGGGACATCATCTCCACGGGAGGCACGGCCGCTGCGCTGAAGGCGGCCGGCGTTCCCGTGCAGGCGGTGGAGTCGGTCACCAAGTTCCCCGAAATGCTCGACGGCCGCGTCAAGACGCTGCACCCGATGGTCCATGGCGGACTGCTCGGGCGGCGCGACAACCCGGTGCACCTCCGCGCCATGGAAGAGCACGGCATCACGCCGATCGACCTCGTGGCGGTCAACCTCTATCCGTTCCGCGCCACCATCTCGCAACCGGACGTCTCCTTCGAGGACGCGATCGAGAACATCGACATCGGCGGGCCCTCGATGCTCCGGTCCGCGGCCAAGAACCACGAGTTCGTCCTGCCCGTGGTGGAGCCGTCGGACTATGCGGAGGTCCTGGTGCTGCTTCGGGCGGGCGCGATCCCGGTCGAGACGCGGCGCGCCTACGCGGCCAAGGTATTCGCCCACACGGCAGACTACGACAGCGCCATCGCGGCGTACCTGACGCCGAGAGAGGATGGCCTGCCGGCCCGGTTGGGCGGCTCGCTGGAGCGGATGGCGTCGCTCCGGTACGGGGAAAACCCGCAGCAGCGGGCCGCGCTGTACGTCACCGAGGAGCCGCGCGGCATCCGGGACCTGAAGCAGCGCCAGGGCAAGGAGCTGTCGTTCAACAACATCCTCGACCTCGACGCCGCCATGGCCGCCGTGGCGCCGTGGCCCACGCGCCCCGCCTGCGCCATCATCAAGCACACGACCCCCTGCGGCCTGGCGGTGGCGTCATCGGCCGGCGAGGCGTGGCGTCGCGCGCTGGCCACCGATCCGCAGTCGGCCTTCGGCGGCGTGGTGGCGTTCAACACCGTGGTGGACAAGGCCACCGCCGAGGAGATGGTGGGGTTGTTCCTCGAGGTGATCGTGGCACCGTCGTTCCACGACGAGGCGCTCAAGGTCTTCGCCGCCAAGAAGAATTTGCGCGTGGTGGAGCTGCCGGTGAGCCACGGCGAGCAGGGGCTCGACTACAAGTGCGTGCGCGGCGGGTTCCTGGTCCAGGACCGCTTCCAGTTCGACTCTTCGGAGGAGGGCTGGCGCGTGCCGACCGTGCGCCACCCCACGGAGGCGGAATGGAGCGACCTGCGATTCGGATGGGCCGGCGTCGCGACCGTCAAGTCGAACGCCATCCTGCTGGTGCGTCACGAGGCCGCGATCGGCATCGGCGCCGGGCAGATGAGCCGGGTGGACTCGTCGTTCCTCGCGGTGCACAAGGCGAGACAGCAGGGGCACGACCCGCGCGGGTCGGTCCTGGCGAGCGACGGGTTCTTCCCCTTCCCCGACGGCGTGGAGGCGGCCGCGGCCGCCGGGGTCACCGCCATCATCCAGCCGGGCGGGTCGGTGAAGGACGAGGACGTCATCGCGGCGGCGGACCGGCTCGGGCTGGCCATGGTCCTCACCGGCGCGCGGCAGTTCAGGCACTAACGGAGACTTCGTGACGACGACCAGACCTGCCACCCCGTACCGCTGGGCCGCCCTCGTCGGCCTCGTGGTCTTCGGGATCTACATCGCCACCCTCGCGCCCACCACCGCGTTCTGGGACACCTCCGAATACATCGCCGCCGCGAAGGTGCTCGGCATCCCGCACCCGCCGGGGAACCCGCTCTTCGTGATCCTGGCGCACACCTGGGGGTTGCTGCCGCTCGCCGGCGAGTATGCCAAGCGGATCAACCTCTTCGCGGCGTTCACCAGCGCGGCCTCCGCCGCCCTCTGGTTCCTGATCGCAGAGCGGTGGCTCCGGACGATCGTCCCGGTCCGGTGGGGGCGCCTCCTGGCCGCGGCGGCCGGCACCCTGGTCTCCGCCACCTCGTGGACCATCTGGAATCAGTCCGCCGTCAACGAGAAGGTCTACACCGTCTCGCTGCTGTCCATGGCGCTGGTCACCTGGCTGGCGGTGCACTGGGGCGACGACGAGCCCGGGCCGCACCGCGACCGGTGGGTCATCCTCATCGCCTATATCATCGCGCTGTCGACCACGAACCACCTGATGGGGCTGCTCGCGGCGCCGGCGGTGGCCATCTACATCCTGTGGACCGACTGGCGCGTGGTGACCCGGCCGTGGGTCTGGGTGGGCGTGGTGTCCGCGGTCATCGTGGGCGTGTCGCTGAACTACCTCTTCCTGCCGATCCGCGCGGCGCAGTTCCCGCCGATCAACGAGGGAGAACCGGTCGGCTTCTTCAGCCAGGCGCTGATGGACGTCATCAACCGCGTCCAGTACGCCAAGCCGTCGGTGATGGACCGTCAGGCCGACCTCCTGTCCCAGTTCGGCAACTACCTGCAGTACTACCGCTGGCAGTACGCCCGGGACTGGGGATCCGCCGCGGGGGCCGCGGCCGCGCTCTTTGGCATGCTTGGCCTCTACGGCCTCTGGGAACTCATCCGCCGGGACCGGCGGGCCGGGATGGCCGCCCTGGCCATGTTCGGCACGCTGACCGTGGCGCTCATCTTCTACCTGAACTTCAAGTATGGCTTCTCGATGCACCCGGAGCGGGACCTCCCGCGGGAAGTCCGCGAACGGGACTACTTCTTCATGGGGTCGTTCGCCTATTTCGGGGTGCTCATCGCCCTGGGGCTCGGCGCGCTCTATCGGGGCATCGCCGACTCCCTGGCGATTCGGCTCCCCGAGGCGAAGCGGTGGGCCGCGGCCGCGCCGGTCTTCCTCATCGCCCTCATCCCGCTGGCCGGCAACCACGCTTCCGCCACCCGGGCCAACGAGTACCTCGCGCGGGATCTCGCCATCGACATGCTGGAATCGGTCGAGCCGTACGGCATCCTGATCACCGCCGGCGACAACGACACCTTCCCGCTCTGGTTCGCCCAGGAAGTGCTCGGCGTGCGCCCGGACGTGACGCTCGCCAACCTCTCGCTGATGAATACCCGTTGGCACCTCCGACAGCTGCAGCGCCGGGAAACGCCAGAATTCGACCCCGCCAAGGCCGCCCGCGTCTGGCGCCCGAGCCCGGCCGAGACCGGCCTCCCGCTCGCGGACTCCACCGCCGCCGCGCCGGCGGCGGCGTGGCCCAGGCCCGACGGCTCCGTCTTCCAGAGCTTCTCCGGCCCGCAGATGGACAGCCTGCCGGAGGCGATCGCCGTCAAGCAGGGCAGCGGCCTGCGGGTGGACAGCCTCGTCATCGCGTTCGGCCAGGACTACCTGACCCTCCAGGACATCGCCACGGTGGCCCTCATCCGTGACAACCTCGGCAAGCGCCCGATCTACTTCAGCTGGAGCGACGGCAACTACCCGGATGGCACGCTGGGCCTGACCGAGTACCTGCTCACCACCGGCCTGGTGCGGAAGCTGATGCCGAAGCCGATCCAGGAAGGCAACGGCATCGTGCTCTCCAAGACGCTCGGTTTCGTGGACGTCGGCGTCACCCGGCAGCTCCTCTGGGAGACCTACCACTGGCAGAGCGCCACTCGGGAGCGGCCGCGGGGATGGGTGGACGTCCCCTCCTCGTCGATCCTCCAGCTCTATGGCATCATCTACCGGGAGACCGGCGTGATCCTGAAGTCCGAGGGCCTGACGGAGGAGGCCGCCCGCGCCGACTCGATCGCCGTGGCGGTCCAGCAGACTATCATGCGGGGCGAGCGGAACTAGGGGCGCTCCGTTCCCGTCGGCTGTGAAGGCGTGGTGGCCGAGTGGTTTAAGGCAGCGGTCTTGAAAACCGCCGAACCGGAAACGGTTCCGTGAGTTCGAATCTCACCCACGCCGCTGGTGGCATCGCGCAGGAAAACGAGGGCGGGGCGGACGAGCCGGTTGTTCCCGGTCCGTCCGCCCCGCCCTCGTTCGTGCGTCCTCCTCGGAGCTACCGGCGGGCCATGAGCGAGATGCCGACGCTCAGGTATTGGTACGAGCCCGATTCGCCCCCGATGTACTTCCCGGCGTTCGCGGGATAGTTGTACTTCCCGAAAATGGCGATTTCCTTCTCGGAGCCTTTGTTCAGGATGAACCCGAGTTCAGGAGCGAACCCCATGATCCAGTTGGTGGTTTCCACCGTTCCGGATCCCACGTCCATCAACTGCCGCATGTAATAGACGCCGACCCCCAGGCCGATGTAGGTCTGGATCCGCCCGCCGGCCTTGCTGTACAGGTGGCCGGTGACGAGGAGGGGGAAGACGTTCATCGAGCGGTACTGCTCGCCCGAGACGGTGCCGCCCGGGAAGTAGATCGCCTCGGTCGTGCTTTCGTAGAAGGCGGTGTACCCGGCCGAGATGCCCACCGTGACGTTCGGATTGAGGAAGCGCCGTCCCTCCACCGAGACGCCCAGCCAGCTGTCGTTGCCGATGAACTTGTCGGAGAGGTCGCCGGCCGGGTTGGCCCAGGAATAGGTCAGGCCGCCGAGCACCTGTGCGCCGGCGGGCGCGGCCCCGGCCATGCCGAGGGCGGCGAGCAGCATCGCGAGACGGAGACGTGGCGTCATGGGGTCACCACCCGGCGGATATAGAAGGATTGGTCGAAGGCCTGGTCGATACCGTCGGCGATCGACTGGGCGAGGGCGCTGGAGGAACTGCCGGAGATGGCGCCGTTGATGCCGGCGGTCCAGACGACCGGAGGGCGCGACACCGCCGGCGGCACGCCGCTGGAAAGGTCGGCCATGTGAATGAAAATGGTGCCCGTGGTGTAGGTGTACCCGACGACGTCGCCCGGGTAGTCCGGAATCCAACCGGTGCAGATCCAGGGATAGGCCCACCCCCAGATGTCGCACCAGTCGCCCGAGGTGTAATCGTAGTTCTCGGAGACCGTCACTGCCGGGTTGAGCGTCAGGTCGGCCTGGTCGGCAAGGAGCGGGTCGAGAATCCTGGTGTAGCCGGCCGCGACCATGTTGGCGGCGGTCCGGGCGACGATCAGGCTGTCGTAGACATGGCTGATGTCGTCCGTACCGCCGAGATGGACGACGCTGTCGGGAACATAGAACGTGACGGCACTGCCGAACGAGAACAGCGTGTCGTACACGGTCGTGACGGAGGCGTAGTCGTTGGGCTGGCTGGCACGTTCGGGGTAGCAGGCGGTGAGCCCTGCTCCCACCGCCATGGCCAGCCCGGTCGCCCGCAAGAACTTGCGCATCAATGGCTCCGTGAATGGTGGAAGGTGTCCTGAAGATAGCCATATGACGCCGATGGAACCACCTGCCACACACCCTGCCGGGGTTGCGTAAACCCTTCCCCGGTGGCAGTTTCCTCGCGCGCTGGAGCGGTGGCCGAGTGGCTGAAGGCATCGGTTTGCTAAACCGACATAGGGGTCTAAAGCTTCTATCGGGGGTTCGAATCCCCCCCGCTCCGTGTAGCGAGGACTGGGGACTGAGGACTGGGGGATTCCCCCCGCCGACCTCAGTCCTCAGTCCTCAGTCCTTTCCGGGTGGTGCTCCATGTCTGTTCGAGTCCGATTCGCCCCCTCCCCTACCGGGTACCTCCACGTCGGCGGGGCCCGCACCGCCCTTTTCAACTGGCTGTACGCCAGGAAGATGGGCGGCGTGCACATCCTGCGGATCGAGGACACCGACCGGGAGCGCAGCACCGAGGCCCACACCCAGGTCATCCTCGACGGCCTCCGCTGGCTCGGCATCGAGTGGGACGAGGGGCCCTATTTCCAGGGCGCTTTCGGCGCCCGCCACCGGGCGGACGCCGAACGGCTCCTGGCTGAGGGAAAGGCGTATCGCTGCTTCTGCACCACCGCCGACCTCGACGCGCAGCGGAAGGCGATGGCCGGCATGAAGACGGCGTTCCGCTACGACGGCCGGTGCGGCCGGCTCGGGGCTGCCGAAGTGGAGGCGAAGGTGGCGGCCGGCACGCCGAGCGCCATCCGGTTCCGGATGCCGCAGGGGGAAATCGCCTGGGACGATGCCGTGCACGGCCGCATCAGCTTCCAGGGCCATGACCTCGACGACCTCGTCATCCTGCGGAGCGACCACACTCCGATCTACAACCTCGCCGTGGTGTCGGACGACATCGAGATGCGGATCACGCACGTGATCCGGGGCGACGACCACGTGTCCAACACGCCCAAGCAGATTGCCCTCTATCGGGCGCTCGGCCACGAGCCGCCGGTCTTCGCCCACGTCCCGATGATCCTCGGCGACGACGGCAAGAAGCTCTCGAAGCGGCACGGCGCCACCGCGGTGGGGGACTACCAGGACAAGGGCATCCTGCCCGCCGCCATGCGGAACTTCCTGGCGCTGCTCGGCTGGAGCCCGGGCGGCGACCGGGAGATCCTCCCCGAGGCGGAGATGATCGCGGCCTTTTCGCTGGAAGGCATCCAGAAGAAGCCGGCCGTGTTCGACACCGCCAAGCTCGAGTGGATGAACGGCCAGTACCTGTCGCAACTGTCAGCGGACGCACTCCTGGCGCCGACCGAGCGTGAGCTGGCGCGGATGGGCGTCACGGCGCCGGGGCGGGACTTGCGCCCGCTCATCGACTCGGTCAAGGCTCGCTCGCGCACCATCCTCAACATCGCCGAGCAGGTGGCGGTGCGCCTCGACCCGAGTCGCGTCGTGCGGGACGCCAAGGGGGAGCAGCTGGCCGCGAAGCTCGGAACGGCGTTCAGCGCCAACCTGGCCGTCGTGGCGGACGCGCTCGACCGCATTCCGGCGGCTGAATGGCACTCCGATCGCATCCTCGCCGACATGAAGGCGCTGGCTGAAGCGCGCGGCGCCAAGCTCGGCGACCTGCTGCAGCCGGTCCGGGTGGTGCTGACGGGCTCCACGGTGTCGGAGCCGGTGAACGACCTCCTCGTGGTCGTGGGTCGGGAGGAGAGCCTGGCGCGGCTCAACGCAGGCGTGAGGACCTAGGTCACGCGCACCATCCTCGATCCAGGGCATCGCCAGGTCATCCTCGGCCGGTTCCGGGCGCTGCGCCCGGACGCGCCAGCACACTGGGGGCGCATGGATGCACCCCGCATGCTCGCCCACCTCAGCGACCAGATGCGTCACACTCTCGGCGACGCCCCGACCGCCCCGCGGCCCGGGCCGCTGCGGTGGCCCATCATCAAGCCACTCGCGATGTTCTGGTTGCCATGGCCCAGGGGCCGCGTGAAGGGCCCCCGCGAGGCGTTCGTCTCCAAACCCACGACATGGGAAGCCGATCTGGCGGCGTTCGAGCTCCTCGTGGAGCGGTTCGTGACGGACGAGAGCCGCGCCGAATGGCCGGACCACGCCCTCTTCGGCAGCATGACCCGGACATCGTGGGGTAGGTTCTGCCACCGGCACTTCGTCCATCACCTGCGGCAGTTCGGGGTCTGATGTCCCCGGCCGTACAGGTCGTTCCCGCATCCCAGGCCGAGGAGATCCTCGACGTCCTCTGCGACGCCTTCTTCGACTATCCGGTCATGCGATACGTGCTGGGCAGCAAGCCAGACTACGCAAGCCGCTTGCGCGGCCTGGTCGGGCTCTTTGTCGGAGCCCGCGTTGCGAGGGAAGACCTGATGCTCGGCGTACGGGACGACACCGGGTCACTCGTCGCCGCGGCGCTCGTCAACTTGCCCGGTGGGAAGATTCCGCCACCGACATTCGAGACATTCAGGCAGTCGGTGTGGGCCGAACTGGGCGAGGAGGAGCGCATGCGGTACGAGGCGTACGGGACGGCCAGCAGCGGATTCCACCCCGACGAGCCTCACCACCACCTCGGCATGATCGGCGTCCGTTCCTCGCATCACGGGCAGGGGCTGGGCCGGGTGCTCCTCGATCACCTGCACACCCTGGTAGCGACCGAATACGGCAGCCGTGGCGTATCGCTGAACACCGAACTCCCACGCAACGTCGAGCTCTACAAGCATTTCGGATACCGAATGACCGGCCACGCGCGGGTGGGTCCGGACCTCGAGACATGGGCGTTCTTCCGGCCGAGCGAGGCACCGCGGAGCTGAAAGCGATTCACGCTTGACACGATTCCGGCCGCTCCCAATACTGGAGCGTGTGTTCTGACCCCCGGGAGGATTCACGTGTCACTGCCGCAGCGGCTGTTCCCTCGGTCCAGCGTCCTCCTCGCCTCGCTCCTGCTAACGGGCGCCCTCGTTCCAGCGGGCCGAGCCGTCGCGCAGGCCGGAGCCACCCGCGCCGTGTTCATCAACCGCAACCGCCTGCCCACCGACACGCTCCAGATGCTCGAGTCGCTCTTCCAGGTCCGGGTGCCTGACGGCCGCTATTGGTACGACGCGACCTCCGGGGGATGGGGCCAGGAGGGCGGACCGACCATCGGATTCACGGTGGCGGGTCTCCCAATCGGCGGGCCCCTGCCAGCGAACGTCTCGGGAGGCACCACCGGTGTGTACGTCAACGGCCGGCAACTGCCGGCGCAGGACCTCGCCGGGCTGCAGCAGCTCGTGGGACCGATCGCGCCCGGCCGGTACTGGCTCGACGGGCAGGGGTACGCGGGTAGCGAGGGCGGCCCCCCGGTGGCCAATCTGCGGGCCCTGGCGTCCCAGTTGTCCCGAATGGGCACTGGTGTGAACGAGCGGTACGGCGGAGGAGCCGCGGCGTATGGAAACCTGAACACCGGCATCGGGGTCATCACCGACGGTGAGGGCGGAGCCGCGGTGTTCACTCCGTAACGCAGCCACATCGGGGCGATCCAGACGAGCGCCCGAACCCAGGGGGAACCGATGAGCAACCTCGTGGTGGCCCGGTATCTCGACGGCAAGCTGCTCAAGGGCACCAGCCTCGACGTGGACCCGACCCGGCCGACCTTTCACGTACGCCCGCCCGAGGGTAGCACCGCGGAGATCAAGCTCAAGGAACTCAAGGCGCTCTTCTTCGTCCGCTCCCTGGAAGGTGACATGGCGCGCCATGAAGTGCATGCGCTCGACCCGGCCGACCCGCGCATCAAGGGGTCGACGCCGGTCGCCCTGCACTTTCCGGACGGCGAAGTGATGATCGGCCTCACCAACCGGTTCCCCCCCAACCGTCCTTTCTTCTTCATCGTCCCCGTGGACGCCCAGAGCAAACACATCCGGATCCTGGTCAACCGCAGTGCCATCAAGAAAATGGAGCCGCTCGGAAGCGGCCCCATGTAACAACTCAGACTGGGGGCCGGCTACTTCGGGCCGATGGCGCCCGCGGCGGGCCAGTCCGTATCCCCCACCCGCTCGAGATTACCTTCGTAAAAGCGCACGGGGTCCTTCCCGGGCATCAATCGGTCGCCAACTTCATTCCACTTCCCGTCCTTGATCGTGGCGGTGTACCGGATGGTCATCGGCCCGGCGGGGATT
This sequence comes from Gemmatimonadota bacterium, assembly GCA_022710485.1. Taxonomy (GTDB): domain Bacteria; phylum Gemmatimonadota; class Gemmatimonadetes; order Gemmatimonadales; family GWC2-71-9; genus SPDF01. Next base: position 105,974 of record JAKLGU010000006.1, read on the forward strand.
TCCCAGACGAACCCGTCGGCCGTCGGCGTCAGGGTGAAGTCGCCCACGCTGCCCTGCGCGTAGGAGTGCATCGTGTAGGCCTTCGTGGCGGGGTTGAAGGAGATGGTCGCGAAGGCGTTGAACGCGAGCTTCCCGTCGGCATCGTACCCCCTGCCCTCCACGACCTTCACCGCCCCGTCGAGAAACGGCCCCACCCGCTCGGTCTGCACCAAGGTGTGCTTCTGGCCGGAGAAATCGACATTCCAGGCCGTGCCGCGCCAGACGCCATCCATGAACGCGAGCGGCGCCATGGCCTGCCGCTGCGCCGCCAGCAGCGCCACGGGATCCGGCCGTCCCTGTGCCGCGGCCGCGCCGGCGCCCGCCATCGCCAGTACCACGCCTGCCGCCATCCATCCTAGCCGTCGCATCGAGTGCTCTCCTCGGAAATAGTCGGTGATTGCGTCGCTCCCAGCCGGGAGGCGCACGCGTCCCAAGGTACCTTGGGCCGTCGAGGGTGGCTTGAAGAAATGCGACGTCATGGGCGCACGCCATCCAGCCCGATCTGGCGCACCCGTTCGGCCACGGCCACCGGAGTGAGCCCGGCGAGGGCGCCGAATTCCCGGATGAGGTGCGCCTGATCGGCGAAGCCGAGGTCCGCGGCGACCGCCGCCCAGCTCACCGGGGAACCCTTGACCACGTGCGACAGCGCACCGCGGAGCCGCCGGACCCGGGCGAACTGCTTGGGCGAGAGCCCGACGGCCGCGCTGAATCGCCGCTGCAGCTGGCGGGGGCCCAGGCCCACCGCCGTCGCCAGATCGGCGAGCGGCGCTTCCCCCCTGGCGGCCACGATGGCGAGGACCGCCGTGCGCACGACGACGTCGAGCGGCCGACAGGCCGAGACCATCGGTCCCAGCAGCACACCCCACTCGGCACTGGCCGCCGCTGCCGTGTCGCAATCGGCCAGCCGCGCCGCGAGGTACGCGGCGGGCGGCCCCAGGATGGTGGCCGCCGGTTCGAGCCTGCCGAGGAGCTCGGGCGCCGGCCGCCCAAGGAGCAGCGCGCCGGCGTCCGGCCAGAATCGGACGCCCCAAAAGCGGTCTCCCTCATGCACTGGGATCCAGAGTGCGTCGAGTCGGGGGCCCTGCAACGTGAGATGCGTCGAGTCGTCGGAGCGCCGGGTTGCGATCAGTCCGACGCATCCGTCCGGAATGACCTGGTGCATGTGCCCCGCCTCCACGGCGCCGATCTCGGCGCCCCAGTAGCAGGCGACATGCTCGCGGAGCCCCGGAGGCGGCTCGAATTCCTGGAAGGACATGGGACTCATTCGACCGTCGCCTCGAGCGGCGGCACACGCTGCCGGCGACGGAGTTCTTGCTCAGCGGCCACCTGTTCTCGAAGCGCCTTGATCTGCTCCCGCTGGTCCACGGCCGCCGCCTGACGTGGGAGCGCCAGCTCGTAGTCCTGCGCCCGCATCCGTCCCTGCACGTCCAGCGCCTTGGATTCGTTGCCGCCGTTCGGCATCGGAATCAGCGCGAGGATGAGGCTGGGGATCTTGACCCCCGCCACCGTGATCCACTGCCCGTCGATACCGTACTCACGCCCCCCGATCATTCCCTTCCAGGATGGCGGCAGTAGCCGCCCTCCCCCCGGCAGCGCTGCGAGCGAATCGAGATAGTGGTTGATGATGGCCTTGACCGCGCTGTCGGTGAGCTCGGCGTGGGTGCGCGCCATCTCGGACGCCGCCGGCGCGCGCCGGTCCCACAATACTCCACTGCCAAGCGCACGCCAGGACGACGCCGGCTCCTGGTCGGGTGCCGCCCACGCCGGAGCGGTATCACTCGGCGCGCCACCCGCCGGCGTCGGGGCGACAACGCGGCGGTCGTCGACCGGTCCCGGGGGTGTCGAAGGCAGCGGCGAGCGTGTGCCTGGCGGTGAAGGAAGCGGGTTCGGAGTAGGGAGAAGCGCAATGAGAACCTCGCGACGGGGCGGACGCGTCGCGAGCGGACTCAGCAAGTGGTTTTCCGTCGCCTGTTCGCTGGGTACGAACAGGAGGACGAGGACCCCGAGCGCCGCCAGGTGAAGCACGACGCTCGCGGCGACGGCCCACGGCGGCCAGCCGGCCGGCCGCGGGAGCTGGAGGTCACGCGGCCGACTCACCCCCCGCTCCCTGCACTCCCGCGAGCGCCTTGGCGAGCCGCCGCACCGATTCCGTCAGCCGCTCCGCCGGGACGGTGAGCGCAATCCGGAAGAAGCCCTCCCCCGCCGGGCCGAACGCACTCCCCGGAAGCACGAGCACCCCTTCCACTTCGAGCGCGTGACGCGCGAAGGCCTTCGAGTTCACCCCTGATGGCAGCCCGACCCAGAGGTACATCGCCGCCTTGGGAAGTTCGACCTGGAACCCGGCGGCCCGGAGGGCCGGCACCGCGGCGTCCCGCCGGCGGGCGATCTCCGCGCAGATCGGCGCAGTCAGCTCCTCCGCCTTGTCGAGGACCGCGGCCCCCGCCTCCTGCACCGCGAGAAACGGCCCCGTGTCGGTGTAGGTCTTCACCTGGGTGAGCGGGCCGACGAACGGTGCGCGTCCCACGGCGAACCCGATCCGCCACCCTGTCATCGAAAAGCTCTTGGAGAGCGAGAAGAACTCGATCGCGACCTCGTCGGCCCCCGGTACTTCGAAGATGCTGGGGGCGCGGTACCCGTCGAAGACGATGTCGCAGTAGGCGTTGTCGTACGCGAGGATGATCTCGTGTTTCCGGCAGATGGCCACGACCCGCTCGAGGTACTCGAGCGATGCCACCGCGGCGGTCGGGTTGTTGGGATAATTGAGGAAAAGGAGCCGCGCCTTCTGCAGGACCGACGCCGGCATTCGGTCGAGATCCACGAGGAACCCCGAGTCCGCGCGAAGCGGCGCGATGTGCGGCTCCGCGCCGGCGAGGACTGTCCCGCCGAGGTAGGCCTGATACCCCGGTTCGGGCACGATGGCCACGTCGCCGGGATTCAGGAAGGCGAAGGGCATGTGCGCCAGCCCTTCCTTGGAGCCGATCAGCGGCACGAGCTCCGTCGCCGGGTCAAACCGGTGCCCGAACCGCCGGTGGACGTAGTCGCTCGCGGCGCGCCGGAACGCCGGGTGTCCCTGCTGGAATCCGTACTTGCTGTTGGCGGGGTTCTCGATGGCGGCCTTGAGCGCCTCGACCGCCACTCGGGGCGGCGGCGTGTCGTTGTCCCCCGCCCCGAGATCGATCACGTCCCGACCTTCCGCGATGAGGCGCCGCTTGATGGCGGGCAGCTCGGCGAGCGGGTATCCGGGGAGGGCGGCGAGGCGCGCGCTGATAGACGTCATGACTCTGTGTCGCTCCGAACAGGATTGGAAAGGAGGCCGACCCCCGGGATTTCCACCTCGACCACGTCGCCCGGGGCGAGCGGCCCGACGCCGGCCGGCGTGCCCGTGGCCACCAGGTCCCCAGGCTCCAGTGTCATGATGGCGCTGATGTAGGCGAGCAGGTGGGGAATGTCGAAGATCATTTCTGCCGTGCGTCCCCGCTGCCGTTCCTCCCCGTTCACCCGCCCGATCACCTCCAGGGTCCGCCAGTCGAGCCCCTCCGCCACCGTCGGTCCCGCCGGGCAGAAGGTGTCGAATCCCTTGGCCCGCGCCCACTGCCCGTCGGTCTTCTGGAGGTCGCGCGCCGTCACGTCGTTGACGCAGGTGAACCCGGCGATGCCCAGCTCCGCCTCGACCGGGGTGACACGGCGCAGGCGCCGGCCGATCACCACGCCGATCTCCGCCTCGTGCTCCACGCGCGAGGAGGCCGCGGGCAATACGATGGCTTCCCCTGGAGCGATCAACGAACTCGGCGGCTTGAAGAAGAGGAGCGGCCGCTCCGGCACGGCGTTCCCCAGCTCCTTGGCGTGCTCCGCATAGTTTCGGCCCACGCAGACGATCTTCGACGGCCGCAACGGACTCATTCCAGCACTCCCATCCCGTGACGTGCGAAGAAGTCCTCGCACTTGGTTCGCACCTGCGCCCAGGACCCGATGACCCGCTCGGCCCTCGGCAGTCCGGCCAGCACCAGCGGTCCGTAGCGCTTCGTCACCACGCGCCGGTCGAGCAGCACCACCACCCCGACGTCCGACGTCGACCGGATCAGCCGCCCGAAGCCCTGCTTGAGCTTGAGCGCCGCGTGCGGAAGGAGGTATCCCATGAACCCATCCTCTCCTCCCTCGGCCAGCCGTTCGAGGCGCGCCGCCGTAATCGGCTCCGACGGCACCTTGAACGGCAGCTTGCAGAGCACGAGCCCGCGGAGCGCCCGCCCAGGCACGTCCACCCCTTCCCAGAAGGAGTCGGTGCCCAGCAGGATGGCGTTGCCGGCGTCGCGGAAGCGGCGCAGCAGGGTGTCCCGGCTGCTCTCCCCCTGGACCAGCAGCGGCCAGCGCGGGTCGAGCATCCCCCGGAGCTGCTGCGCCGCACGCCGCAGCGCCGCGTGGCTGGTGAACAAGACGAAGAGGCCGCCGTCCGCGGCGTGCGCCAGGTCGGTGACCGCCTGGGCCAGCGCGGCGTCGTGCGCCGCCTCGTCCTCGCGCGGGTCCGGAAAGTCGTCAGGAACGCCGAACAGGCACTGCAAGGGATAGTCGAAGGGCGAGGAGAAGATCTCCCGGATCGTGACCGGGCTCGGCGCAATCGCGAGCCCCAGCCGCCGCTCGAGGAAGTCGAACTCGCCGCCCGCCGCGAGCGTGGCGCTCGTCAGGACAACCGTCTTCAGCCGCTCGAACAGCAGCTGTCGGAGCACGGGCGCCAAGTCGAGCGGCACGGCCGACAGCTGGGTATGCTGCCGCTTGGCCCCCGAACGCTCGATCCACCGGACCGTCGGGTCCCCGCCCGCCGATGGGCGGAGCGTGCGGTTCAGCCCGTCGGACACGCTGTTGAGACGACGGACGACCGCTCGCATCTCCTGCAGGAGCTGGTCGCCGCGCTCGGTGGATTCCACCTGCGCAAGCCGATCCTCCACCGTCTCGACCTGGTTCTTGATCTGGTCGAAGCTGGACAGCAAGGCGTCGAGCTCCAGCCGGAGCCCCTCCTCCCAGACCTCGTCCTTCTCGAACTCTTCCGTCAGGCGGCGCTGCCCACCGCCTCCCGCCTCCGCCAGACCGTGCAGGCGGAGGAAGAGCTGCTCCGCGGCCCGCCGCGCGTCGCCGATGGCCGGCATCAGCCGCTCACGCACGAGGTCGAGGCTGGCGCGGCTGAGCAAGTCGCCGCGACCCGACAGCTCCATGACCAGCGACGGGACCAGTCCCTTCCGGTTCCGCTCGAACCGGCCGAGCAGGCGCTGCACGCCACGGCTCGTGACCTGGGTGCCGAGGTGCGAGGCCGCGACGTCCTCGAGATGGTGCGCTTCGTCGAGGATCAGCCGCTGGTAGGGCGGGAGGACTGCGGCCTCCTCCCAATTATCCGAGGCCTGACGCACGGCGAGGTCGGCGGCCAGCAGGTGATGGTTGACCACCACGACGTCCGCCTCCGCCGCCCGGCGCCGCGCCTTGAAGAGGAAGCACTGATCGAAGTACGCGCACTGCACCCGGGTGCAGAGGTCGGCCTCGGCGGACACTTCGTCCCATACTTCGCTGGTCGGCTGGACGGCCAGGTCGCTGAGTGTCCCGTCCGCCGTGCGCGACGCCCACTCGGCGAGCGACACCAGTTCGTCCTGCCGCTCCGGCTCCAGGAGGCTCTGTTGCGCGCCCGTGGCGTGCTGCAGTCGGGACAGGCAGAGGTAATTCCGCCATCCCTTCAGCAGTGCGAACTTCGGGGCCCAGCCATCCTCCGCGAGCGCCTCCCGAAGCATCGGGAGGTCCTTCCCCACCAATTGCTCCTGGAGGTTGATCGTATTGGTGCTGATGACCGTCCGTTCCCCGTTGACCCGGGACCAGGCCAGCGCCGGCACCAGGTAGGCGAACGACTTTCCCACCCCGGTGCCGGCCTCCAGCACCAGCACGCCCCCGTCGTTATACCCGTCGGCGATATACGCCGCCATGTCCCGCTGGCTCTGGCGGTCCTCGTACTGGCCGAGCACCCGCGCCACCGGCCCGTCCTCGCCCAGGGTGGCGACGACCTCGTAGGGATCGAGGCGCTCGAGCGTTCGCCCGCGCGGCACCTCGACGACGACGTAGAGCCGCCTTCCCGTGTTGTCGATGATCCCGAAACCGACGCCCCCGTCATGCAGGCGCGCGGCGACGGCCAGATCGGGCTCGGAAGGCTCGAGCTCTCCGCTCGGGTGATTGTGGAGCATCATCTGCCCCTGTCGGGCGGCGCCCGGCAGGGCCAGCACCATCTGGACGGTGCCGCGGGCCACCGCGCGCACCGTGGTGACCACTCCGGCCTCGTCCAGGTCGGCGACGAACGAGACCTCGCGGCCACCGGCGGCGCGGATCTCGGCCGCCAGGAGCGCGGTCGCCTCGGCGGTGATGCGGGCCTCGGACAGCTTCACGGAGCGGGCGCTGGATCGATGAGGATGAAGGGGGCGTCGTCTTCCCCCATGGCGCGGAACCAGGTGACGAGGTCCCCGAGCCGCGACGGCGGGAAGATGCCGCGGGTGCCGACGATTCGCCGCGTGATCTCGAGAGTGCCGTCGGCGAAGGCGTAGGTGCCCCAGTACTCGCCGAAGACGCTCGTGGCGTGCACCGAGGGGGGGAGCTGCGGCCGCCACCCAGGCGGCAGGGCGATCCGGACCCTGATCACGTTCTCTTCCGGGCCGAAGACCTTCGCGGCGTCGATCGGGAACAGCCGCACCGGCTCCGCTTCCAGGGCGTCGGCCGCGTCGGTGAACTTCCCGATGCTCCCGACCGGATTTTCCAGGATCCAGTTGTCGCCCGACCGCCGGAGCGCCCGGCCGTCCTGCACCGCCAGCGACACCCGCGCCGGTTCGGAGAGGTCGAGGCCGCTGAACGTCTGGAGGCTGTCTCCCTTGGCGCCCGGGAACCACCCCTGCGCAATGCGCCGGGCGAAATTCGCGCGGCCCGCTGAGTCCATCGGCGTCTCGAACGCGTCCCGCAGTTCCCACTGCCGGGAGCCAGTCATCTCTTCGGCATAGGCCCCGTGAAACCTGCCGTCGGCGTCGAGCCTGCCGCTCAACTCGATGAGCGAGAGTCGATCGGCCGGGGTCTCCTGCGGGAAGGTGAGTTCCTCGGCCGCGCCCCTGGCCGGCACCGCCAGGCCGAATTCCCCCTGCAGCGCCGGCGGAAGCAGGCCGAACGGGAGCAACGCCACCGTGAGGTCGGTGTAGACCCTGCCCTCAGGTAGCGAGACGTAGGCGATGGCGTGGTCAAATTGCTCCATCGACGGAAGCGCGCGGTCCACGCCGCCGGAACTGCTGGCCAGAACCGTGACGGCGTCGAAGCCGAGCAAGCGAAGCGCGGCCACGAACAGCGTCGCCTTGTCCTTGCAGTCGCCGAAGCCGGCGGCCACGACCTCCGCCGGCGTCCGCGGCTGATACCCGCCGATGCCGAGGGCGATCGAGACGTACCGGATGTCCTGGGCCACCCAGCGCTGGACGACCGCCGCGGTATCCCGGGCGCTCCGGGCCCCGGACACCATCGCGCGTACCCGCGCCGCGAGGTCCGGCGGCAGGGCGTACCGGTCCGCGGCCAGCCCGCCGTACCAGCGGCCGATATCCCCCCAGGTCAGTGGCGAGGAAAGCGCCACCGACATGTAGATGTCGTTCGAGTCCGCGGCGTACGCCTCGGACTCGACCTGCTTCAGCCCGCCAGTCGCCCAGGTCAGCACCTGGCGATCGCCGGCCCGGGTCGTCTGCCTGGCAAAGTTGAGATTGCGTTCCTTGATCCGGAGCGCTTCCGTGGCCGGGGCGTCCACGATGAGGCGGGAGCGCTGGACGCTGAGGCCGGTGCTGACCCCCCACCACTGGTAGAAGTCGCCCGGGACCCAGGCGCGCGTCTTCACCGTGGTGGTGCTGTAGTCCACGATGGTGCCCACCGCCACGCCGCTCAGCGAGACGCGCAGCACCTTGCGGTTCGCGTAGACCGGCGCGCCCATCGCCGCGGGGACGTCGCTCTCCTGCTGCTGCGCAGGCCCGGCGCTGACCACGGAGCCGTCGGGTCGGACGACCCGGATCCAGTTGAGCGTGAACTGCTCGTTGTCGGGAGACCAAGAGAAGGAGTGCTCGGCCAGCCCCTCGACCGCGGACTGCTTGAGGACCTGCACCACCTGGCGGAACGTCCGCGACTCGCGGCCGTCCGCCTCGACCACGATGACGCCGTCGTCCAGCAGGAAGACCGCCGACTCGTCGGGATGGTCGCGGGGATCGACCGCGAGCCGGTAGATGGAGTCCGACTGCACCGACGGATCGCCCGCGGGGGTGATGCGGGGCGCCTGGGCGGCGGCGGCGAAGGGGAACAGCAGGAGCCCGAGGAGGAGCCGGCCGCGTCGTGTCATGGTCACGTCTTGAGTTCCTTCTTCTTCGCGGCCGGGAACAGCACGTTGTTGAGGATGAGCCGGTACCCTGGGGAGTGCGGGTGCAGCGACAGGTCGGTCGGGGCGTCGCCGATCTGGTGCTGCGGATCTTCCGGGTCGTGTCCGCCGTAGAAGGTCCAGGTCCCCTGTCCATGCTCCCCATGAAGATACTTGGCCCACGGGGCGCCCGGCTCGTCGGCCAGGATCGTCACGCCCGGCTTGATCCGGCTCTTCCGGAACGAGGTGGTCAACCCGTAGAAATCGGGGATCGTCTCGCGGTGGTTCTGCACCAGCATCGTGGCCACCGGGTCGATCTTGGCGCTGAAGTTGAACGACCGGAAGCTCCCGAGTTCCTGGCGGCGGCTCATGGCGTTGACCTCGTGGCCGTCGATGTCGGAGAACTGGGAAACGTTGGGACTCAGCTCGAGCCGGGCGTCCTGGAAGGCGAGGGCGCGGCTCCAGTCCATCTTGGCGGTCGCGTTGGGGTCCATCGGCGTCTGGTCGGCGTATGCGGCCGCGATATCCACCCCGGCGCCGGCCAGGGCCAGGTCGAGGGTCTCCGTGGCCGCGCACATCGCGAAGAGGAAGCCGCCCTGATGGACGTAGGCGGCGATCGCCTCCGCCACCGCGCGCTTCTCGGCCGGGACGCTGGAGAATCCGAGCGCCCTCGCCATGGCGGTGTTCCGCTCGACCATCTCCGCCAGCCAGGGGGCGCCGGCGTAGGTCAGATAGAACTTCGAGTACTGTCCGGTGAAGTCCTCATGGTGCAGGTGCAGCCAGTCGTACCGGGCCAGCCCGGTGCCGGCCGGAGCGAGCACCTCGGAGTCCCACACCTTGGCGAAGTCGATCCCGGCGTACCGAAGCGCCATGGTGACGGCGTCGTCCCATGGCGCGGCATTCGGTGGGGCGTACACCGCCACCTTCGGGGCCTTCTCGAGCGGCACCGCCTCCATGTTCTCCATCTGGATCTCGGCGCGGATGCCGAGCAATGCGCCATCGTCGAGCGGCTCGCTCGTCACGCCCGCCAGCGCCGTGTCGCGCGCGGTCACCGCGTCGCTGGGGATGAGGAACGCCCCGTTCCGATAGTTGAGGAACCACTCGGCGCGGCCGCCGCGCTCGAGCAGGCGAAACACCACGCCGTACGCCTTGAGATGGTCCGCCTGGGTGTCGTCCATCGGGACGAGCAGCCATGGAGCCCGCCGCCGCCCCAAGCGGGGGAACGCGAGCAGCGGCGCCCCTGCGAGCGCGCCGGTGGCGCTTCGGAGAAAATCGCGGCGACGCATCAGCTTTCGGGGATGCCGCCCCTGGCGGCGTCGAGGACTCGGCGGGCCTGGGGCACCGCAGCGCTCCCAGGGTAGGTCAGGATCAGGTGTTCGAGCTGGGCGATCGCTTCCGTCCCGCGCCCGACCGAGAGGAGGAGACGGCCCAGTTCCAGTTCGGCCGCGGGCGCGGTGGCGGGCGCCGAGGAGTCGGCCGCCGCGCGCAAGAGCCGCTCCGCCTCGTCGGGGCGTCCCAGCCCCGTCTCGATGCGCCCAGCCAGGAGCCGCAGCTCCGCACCTCCTCCCGCGGCGGGGAGGCCATCCGCCACAGTCACGAGCCTGGCGACGGCGGCGGCGGAATCGCCCTGGGCCAGCGAGAGCAGCGCCGCACCGAGTGCCGGCAGGGAGTCGGTCTCAATCGGCTGGATCAGCGCGAGCAGGGCGGTGCGCTGCGTGGCCTCCTCGCGGCTCCCGGCGAACGGTCCCGCCGATCGGAGCGCGGTCGCGGCACCGGAGAGGTCGCCGCGATAGAGACGGATGACCCCCGTCATCGCAAGCGCCTCCACCGTGCTGTCCCCGGCCAACACCGCCTCCGCGCGGTCCAGATTGCCCTGGCGGACCCAGCCGTCTGCGACCTGGAGCGTCAGGCGGGCGGCGTTCTCCTCCCCAAGATTCCGCCGCAGCCCACCAAGCTGGCGCTCCGCCTCTTCGACCTGTCCCTCGCGCAGCAGGACCGTCACGAGCGTGGCCGTGGCGCCGGCCGCCATGTCCGGGGGCGTGCTGCCGTCGGCGGCGAGCGCGGAGAGCATGCGGCGCGCCGAGGCGGCGTCGTTCCCCTCGGCGTAGGAACGCGCGGCCTCGAGCCGCATGCGCGACGCCGCCGCGCCGTTCGACCGATCCGCGATCTGCTCGAGGACCTGGCCCCGGACCCGTGCAGCGGCCGGCCCCTCGATGCCGCGCGCCGCGTCGAGAAATTGCCGGAGCGCATCCAGCGACTCGTTGCCGGCCACCGGCAGGCTGGCCATCAGCAGTGCGTAGGCCGCGTCCGGATCTTCCCACTGGACGCCGAGCTCGGCGGCGAGCCTCCGGGCGGCGGGAGTGCCGCGAGACAATTGCCGCAGGACCCGCTCGTGATCCGCCACTGGCGCCCGGGCCAGCGCGTTGCGCGCGGTCAGGCGATACCCGGGATACCGGTCCATGGCGAGGCCCCACTCCCGTGCGGCCTCCTCCCAGTTGTTCTGGGCAGCGGCGAGGAGCGCGAGTTCCCCGGCCATCGCCGACGGGTCCCCGAGCCGCTCGCGCCCCGCGAGGTACGCACGACGCGCACCGCTGCCATCCCGCTGGGCGATAAGCGTGTTGCCCCATTCCCGGTACGGCGCCTCGCTCCCGGGCTCGACCCTGGCCCACCGCCTCGCCACCGCCGCAACGCTGTCCGGTCGGTTGGCCGCGGCCCACCCGCGCATCGCGACCGAGTAGGCCGCCACGTCGGAGGGGTTCCGCGCCAGGAACGCCTCGGCGGGCCCTGCCAGGTCGGCCTCACGGTGGAGCGGCGTCAGCGCACGCTCCAGCCCGAGCAGCGCGGAGAGGTTGTCTGGATACTGGCGGAGGACCTCGAGGTACGCCTGGGCCGCGGCGTTGAAGTCGCTCCGCCGCTCCTGTTCGTAGGCGCGCGCCATCAACTCCGTCTGCGCCGCCAGCGCGCGCGCAACTCCGAGGAGCACGAGCACCAGCCACAGTACGCGCCTCACCTGGTGGGCCGCTCCGTCAACCGCCGGAAGTACTCGAGGACGAGGCGCCGGTCTTCCGGGGAGAGCTGCTGGAGCTGCTCCCAGCTCGGGATCCGCACCTGCATCGACTCATCTTCCAGCTGCGCCCTCAGCGCGGGGGGCAGGCGGACCTCGTCCTGGGAGCCGGTGGTGCTCTTCCGCTCCTTCTGGTCATCCCGTTCCTCGCCCTGCAGGGTGCGACCGGCGTCGAGCATCCGCCGGAAGAGCCGCTCCTGTCGTTCCACCGTCCGGCGATCGAGCCGCCCCGCCTCCATCTGCCGGGCCAGGTCGCGCGCCTCGCCCGCCAGCTCGCCGGCGCCTTCGGACTGCGTCTCGGCCCGGAGCCGCTCGAGTTGCTCGGCCAGGGCCCGCTGCTGGGCGGAGAGCTGGCGGATCTGCTCCTGCATCGCGCCGCCACCCACCATCGGCAGCATCTGCGCGCCCTGCTGACTCAATTGGCCCTGTTGCTGTGCCATCTGGTTCATGCGCTCCATCGCCTCGGCCAGCCCCGACCCGGAGCCGGAGCCCGAGACGTCCCCCCGCGCACGGGCCATCTGGTAGGCGGCGGCGTTGAGGGCGTCCACCGCCTCCCCTGCCCTCGCCCCGGCTTCGCGCTGTCCGGGCACGGCAGTCGAGAGCGCCGCCCTGGCCTCGCCCATCTGCCGGCGGGCAGCCTCGAGCGTCGCGCCGATCTGGGGAGGCACGAGTGCGTTCTCGCCGGACACCTTCTTGTACTGCTCGGTCAGCTTTTCCACCCCTTCCTCCACCGCGGCCTGCTGCGCCCGGAAGGAGGACGATGACTCACCGCTCCGGAGCGCCTCGGTGATCGCAAGCTGCCGGTCGGCCAGCCGGCTGGTTTCAGCCATCATCTGGTCGATGGCCGCCATCACCTCGGCCTTCCATTCGCCCTGCACATCCTTGCGCTGTTGCTCCAGTTGCTGGCCCATGGCGTCGAGCTGCTGCTCCGCCTGCTTTCCCTGGCGCCTGGCGGCGTCCGGCTTGCCCTGTTGGGCCGCCGCGGCCGCCTGCTTCATCTGCTGCGCCGCCGCCTCCGCCGCCTCCGCCGCCGATTCGAGCTGCTGCGATTGCGCCTCGCCCTGCATCTTCTCCATGTCCCCGGCCGCTTCCCGCAGATCCGACGCGAGTGAATCAGCGCGGGCCGCGAGCGATTCCTCCTGCCGCGCCGCCTTGGCCGAATCGGTCCGGGCCACGTCCTCGTTCCAGCGCCCCTGCTCCTCCGCGAGGTCCCGTGCCTCGGCGGCCATGTTAGCCATCTGGCCCTCCATGGCCGCCCGCTCGAAGAGCGTCTGGCTCCGCTCGAGCACCTCCTTCAACTGCCGCTGCGCCTCGGCCAGCTCCTCGAGCGCCCGCCGGGAGCGGGCGGCGTCGAGCTGGCTCAGCGCCTGCCGGAGTTCCTCCAGTTGTTGCCGCATTTCCGGCGTCAGCGCCTGTTCGAGCTGCTCGGCGATCTCCTCCATGCGGCGCTTGAACTCCGGATCCTGGACACCGGCCTCCTCCGCCGCCCGCTGGAGCGCCGCGATGGCCTCCCGCGTCTCCTCCGCTTGCCGGACCAGTTCCTCCTGCTGACGCGCCACGGCCTCTGCCCGCTTCGCGTCCTCGAACGACATGGACGACGCGTCCCGCCGACCGGAAGTCTCTGCGGCGGACCGCGATGCCTCCCGCGACAGGTCCTCGGTCTGCCGCTGGAGCTGCTTGCTCGCGGCGGCGAGGGCGTCGAGCTGCGCCCCGACCGACTCCGTGGCGGCGCGCTCCGCCGCACGCATCTCCGCCACGGTGGGCAAGCGCAGGACGTATTCACGCGACCGGCCGGTGCGGGGCCGCGGCGCGTTGTCGACGGCCACGGCGTAGTAGCGGACGGTGTCGCCGGGGAGGAGCGCGCGGGACTCCAGCCCCAGGAGGAACGGCACCATCACCCGCTCAGGCGCGCCCGTAGGGACGACGACCGGCTCGCGACGCTCGGGATCCTCGAGGCCCAGCCGGCTGATGCGCCGGCTCACGATCGTGACCGATGCGAGGCCGTGGTCGTCGTGCGCGTCGATGACCAGCGGGACCGTGAGCCCGAGCGGCGCCATGGTGTCGGCCCCGGGGACAGGAATGCTCACCTCTGGGGCGCTGTCCGGGGCGAGCCGGAGCTGCAGCGTCGCGTCGTCTCCGGCGAGAGGCGAGCCGTTCACCGTGGCCAGCGCCAGGCGGTACGCACCGGATGCCACCGGCAGCACCCGGCCGCTGAAGCGGCCGCCATCCACCGAGAGCACCGTCGCGCCCTTCGGACCGACGAGCGCGGCCTTGGCGAGCGGGGCCGTCGCCTCCCCCTCCACCAGGAGGCGCGTCCCCTCTGGCAGGAGGATCGAGTCGGGACCGACGTCGAGGAGCTCGTCTTCGAGCCCCAGGTAGGTCGGGTACTGGGCGGTCACGGACAGGGAGCCGAGGAACGCGGGGATGCGGACGGTGACGTGCAATGTGTCAGACGTCCTGCCTCCACTGGTGGCGCGTACGAACAAGTCAGCGGTCAGCGGGCCCGAGGAGATGCGACCCTCCCCCACCGAGTCGAGTTGCACCTCGTCGGAGCGCCACGTCTCTCCCGGGGCGCGCCGCCAAAGCGTGAGCGCGCGCCGGCCGGGCGCCCGGACCGTGAGCGAGACCGCCTCTCCCCGGTCCACCGCCAGCGCGGAGGATTCCACTCGCACGGCGCCGAGCGCCAGACCGAGCGCCTCGGCCGGATGCCACAGCATGCGCACCGGCGCGCGCCCCGGCCCGGCGCCGAGAAGCCCAACGGCGCCAAGCAGGAGCGCGAGCGCACCCATCCTGTTGTAGCGTCGAACCCCCTCGCCGACCGACGCGAGCGCCCCGGGGCCTCGCTCCGCGAGGTCGGCGGCGCGTGCCTGGTCGGCGGCCGCGTACAAGTCGGCACTCACGCCCGCCGCGGGCGCAGCGAGCATCCCGGTGAGCGATCCGAGCCTCCACGTCCCTTCGGCCTCGAGGTGCCGGGCCAGCGGGAGCACGCCAAGCGACCGGGAGCGTACCAGCGCCAAGCCGACCGCCGCGAAGGAGACCGCCGCGGCGGCAACCCACGCCGCCGGGACCCACCAGAGGGTCTCCACCACCCCGAGCCGGGCGAGCCAGGCGGCGGCCGCAAGCACCACCAGCAGGGCGCCTGCCACGAGCGTGATTCCGCCCACCGCCATGCGCCGGAGCAGCGGAGCGGAGAGCGCGCTGAGCGCGGCCAGGGTGCTCCGCGCACTCACCGGCCGGTCCCCACCGCGTACGCGACCAGGTTCACACCCATCCGGAGCGCGGCCTCGCGGACTTCGGGGGCGTCCTTGTGGACGTCGGGATCCTCCCACCCATCGCCCAGGTCCGACTGGTAGGTGTAGAAGACGGCAAGCCGGCCGTCGAGGAAGATGCCGAAGCCCTGGGCCGGCTTTCCATCGTGCTCGTGGATCTTCGGAACGCCGCGAGGGAATTGGTAGACGAGGTTGTAGATGGGATGATCGAGCGGCACCTCCACGAGCGGCCGGTCAGGGAAGAGCCGGGCCAGCTCGCGGCGGAGCGACTCGTCCATCCCGTAATTGTCGTCCGCGTGGAGGAACCCGCCCTGCTGCAGGTAACGCCGGAGGGTGACGAGGTCGGCGTCGCTGAAGCGGACGTTGCCGTGCCCGGTCATGTAGAGGTAGGGCACCTCCCAGAGCGCCGGCGACGACAGCATCACGACCCGCTCGCGTTCGGCCGCCTGGAGGTCCGTCCGGGCGCGGACCGCGGCGAGGAGGTTGGGCAGGCTGGAGGGGTTGGCGTACCAATCGCCACCCCCGTCATAGTGCAGGCGGCCGATGGTCACACCCCCGTCTTCCTGCGCGCCAAGCGGGGCGACGCCGGCGAGCAGGACGAGGGACAGAAACGAAACGAAACGGCCCCGGACGGCGGGCCCGGCGTGCATCACGGGAGCTCCATGACCAGGCGATACACCTCATTACGGCCGAGTCCGCTCGATTCCGTCAGCTGGCGGACGACGTCCTTCCGTGACAGCCCCTCCGCCAGCAGCGACGCGGCCTGGGCGCGAAGCGTCTCTGGGTCCGGCGGCGCGGTGGAGGTGGCCGGGGCGCCCTCGAGCACGAGGGTGATTTCGCCCTTGGGCGGGTGCTCGGTGTACCACTCCGACAGCTCCTCGAGCGTCCCGGCGCGGAACTCCTCGTGCATCTTGGTCAGTTCACGCGCCACGACCGCCCGCCGCCCGGACCCGCACGCGTCGGCCAGGTCGCGCAGCAGGGCGACGAGGCGGGGCGGCGCCTCGTAAAAGACGACCGTCCATTGCTCCGCGGCCGCCCGGGCAAGCTCCGCCTCTCGTTCCCTGCCCTTGCGCGCCGGAAACCCGAGAAAGAGGTACCGGTCAGCCGGCAATCCCGACGCGGAGAGCGCAGTGGCGACCGCCGAGGCTCCGGGGATAGGGACGACCGGGCAGCCGCCCGCACGCACCGCGGCGACGAGGCGCGCGCCCGGGTCGCTGATGCCGGGGGTCCCGGCGTCCGTCACCAGTGCCACCGACCGCCCGGCGTGGAGCAGCGCCAGGATCGGCTCCGCCTGGCTCGCCTCGCTGTGGGCGTGCACGCCGAGCATGCGGGGCGTCGCGCCGATGTGCTGGAGCAGTGTCCGGCTCCGGCGGGTGTCTTCCGCCGCCACGACATCGACGGCTCGAAGGACCTCGGCGGCGCGAGTCGTCAGGTCTCCGAGATGTCCGAGGGGGGTGGCGACGACGTAGAGGGTGCCGGGGTCTACCAGGTGAGGCTCCAGGGAAAGTGCGCATAGAAGCCGGCGGCCTGCAGCAGGTGGCGCTGGTCCCGCGTGGTGGCCTGCAGAATCCGGGGGCCCGCGCCCGGGGAAACCACCTCGATCTCGGACAGCAGCGCGCCGGTCCAGGCGGCCAGGTCCGCGGTCAGTTCGGCGGCTGGCGTGGCCACCATGGACGGGTCGCCGCCGTTCGAGGGGAGAATGTGGCCGAGGGCGGTCCGCACGGGCAGCAGCCTGCTGGTCACTCGGTCCACCCTGCGGTGCCCGTCCTCGGGCAGCTCAGCCTCGATGGCGCCGGCTATCCGCAGGTACAGCTCCCGGTACATCCGCACCTGCGACGGCAGCACCTGGACAGGCAGGCCGGCCGCCGGCGGCACGCCGCTGACGGCGAGCGCGGGCTGGACGCCGTCGGCATCCGGTTGGAAGATCCCCTCGATGTACGCCGGCAGCGGCACCGACTCCGGCCGCGCGTAGAAGTACCCCCCGGAAAACTTCCCGTGGTCGAATTGCAGGTAGTTGACCCGGCCGTTCGAGATGATCTCGAGCGCCCCGGTCAGCGATTCCTCCACGACCCGGGGGAAGATCAACTCAGGGTGCTTCGAATCCACCACCCAGGGCTCTGCGGGCGCCGCGCAGGCCTGGTACATCAACTCGAGCTGGGCGGTCGGCGCCGCGCAGTAAGCCGCCTCGCCCCGCTCCGGGTCCGCCTTCAGGCGGCGCACCGCCTCGGCGATCGGGAGCACCGTGCGCTGGCCCGACCCGATCCCCGCGGCCGTCACCAGCTCGCCGCGCTGGAAGAAGAGCAGGATCAACTCGTCCGGGAGATAGCCGAGGAAGTAGGCGTCCACCTTGCCGTCCCGGTCGCGCTTGGCGAACGAAAGCAGGTTGTCGAGGTGGAGATAGATGAGGCGGGTGCGCGCAATCAGCGTGTCCGACGCCGGAAAGGCGACGTCGCTCAGTCGGATGGCGGAATGGAGCAGCCGTGTGCCGCTGACGAGCATAGACCCCCGGCGGGACGGGCCGCCCGATCGGGCGGCCCGGGACGCGACGCCTTACGCCGCGAGGTGGTGCTGGATCTTCGACGCGATCGCCGGCTTGGGGACGGCGCCGATGATGGTGTCCACGTGCTTGCCGTCCTTGAAGAACAGCACCGCGGGAATCGAGCGGATGTTGAACTTGGCCGCCACCCGCTGGTTGGCGTCCACGTCCAGCTTCGTGATCCGGACCTTTCCGGCGTATTCCGCGGCCAGCTGGTCGAGCGAGGGTGCGATGATCTGGCATGGCCCGCACCACGTGGCCCAGAAATCCACGAGCACGAGTCCCTTGTGTTGCTCGACCTCGGCGGCGAAGGTGCTCTCGGTTACGTCAATCGTGTTCTGCCCCATGTCCGTCCAACCTCCCAGTGTGCGGCGGGGTGCGCGCCTGCGCGCCCCGCAGTTAAGTTCAAGCCAACCAACCTGACACGCCGGAGTCTCCGTGCCGGACACCCCTCGCATCGCCCACATCGGCATCGCCGTCCACGACATCGGCGAGGCCCTGACGTTTTACCGCGACGTGCTCGGCCTCGCGCCCCACCCCGCCGAGACCGCCGACGGCGCCACCATCGTGTCGATCCCCTTCGGCGACTCCGAGGTGGAGCTGCTTGAGCCCCGGTTGCCCGATTCGCCGATCGCGAAATTCCTGGAGCGCCGCGGCCCCGGCATCCACCACGTCTGCTACCGCGTGGCGGACCTCGACGCCGCGCTGCAGCAGGCGCGCGACGCCGGTTACCGCCTCGTGGACGAGGTGCCGCGCACCGGCGCCGGCGGGTGCCGCATCGCGTTCCTGCACCCCAAGTCCACCGCCGGGATCCTCATCGAGCTCACCGAGTAGGGCGGCCGGAGCCTACATCGGGTTCCCCTGGTCGTCGCAGGGCCGACCCGGGCTGGCGGCCGCCGTGACGTCGACGTTCTGGACCAGGTACTGGTCCTTCCACTTGCCCACGATGAAGGGCACTGAATTCTGGCACTTGCCCACGAAGATGCGCATGGTCACCATGACCTGGTCCGGATGGCCGTCCACCGTGCCGAGGCTGGCGACCTTGGCCGAGTCGTTGGTCAGGTACTTCTGCATGATGCGAATGCGCTTCTCGTAGTCCGGCGGCTGCTTGCTCGTGGCGGCCGGACCGGACGCGCCGCCCCAGTAACTGGCCATCAACGTGAGGTTGGTGTCCTTGGCCGCCGCCAGGAACGCCTTGACGGTCGTCTCGGGAGAGCGGTTTGCCATCGGACCACCGCTCCCCGCGCCGCCGCCTGCACAGGCCGCGACGAGGAGCAAACCGGGAATCCAGCGCAGAGTCACGGGCCATCCGCCTTGGGAAGTGAACTGCTTCAAACGTAAACCGCGCGCGGAGTGCGAGCAATGACGCCAGTCAGGCTGTACGTGAACATCGATCACGTCGCCACCGTGCGACAAGCGCGGAAGACCGACGAGCCCGATCCGCTGGAGGCCGCACGCGCCGCCATGGCCGGCGGCGCGGACGGCATCACCGTGCACCTGCGCGAGGACCGCCGCCACATTCAAGACGCGGACGTGGTCGCCATCGCGACGTCTCTCCCCTCCCCGCTCAACTTCGAGCTGGGCGCCAGCGACGAAATCGTGGAGCTGGCCTGCCGACTCCGGCCGCTGCAGGCCACCCTCGTGCCGGAACGGCGGGACGAGCTGACCACCGAGGGGGGGCTGCGCGTCAGTTCGCGGGACGCCAGGCTCCGGAACGCCATCCGGCGGCTCGACGAGGCGGGGTGCCGGGTCAGTCTCTTCATCGACCCGGTCCTCGACGTGATCGACGCCGCCAAGGACCTCGGCGTGCCCGCCATCGAGCTCCACACCGGCGACTACGCCCACCACTGGCGCGAGGGCCCCGCCGCCCTCGAACAGCTGCGGCACGCGGCAAGCCACGCGGCGGAACTCGGCCTCGCCGTCCACGCGGGCCACGGCCTGACGTACCTCAACGTCCGCGAGGTGGCGGCGGTTCCCGAAATCGAGGAACTCAACATCGGGCACAGCATCGTGAGCCGAGCCGTGTTCGAGGGCCTCGAGGGCGCCGTGCGTCGGATGCGGGGCCTCATGACCGCCGCCCGCACCGGCTCCGGACGGCCGTAACCTTTCCCGGGAACCCGGCACACCCTAACTTGTTTCGACATGCCCAGTCCCCTCGGCCCGACTGACTTCTTCGCGCTCGAAGCCGGCGAGTACCTCGAGCGGCTCGCCCGACTGGCGGCCACCAGCGGCGGCCCGCCGTCCGAGGAGTTCGTCCGGTACGCGCGCGCCCTGCGCGGCTCCGCCCTGATGGCCAACCAGCCCGAGATCACCCGGGCGGCCGGGGCGCTGGAGGGCGTTGCCCGCGCCTACCACGACCGGGCGCGCGCGTGGGATGCCGCTCTGGCTGAAGTGGTCGGGCAGTCCGTGGACGACCTCAAGCTGCTGGTCCGACAGGCCCGGGAGTGGACTGCCGACGACTCGGCACGGGCCGATCGGCTCTCGCGCGCGCTCGAATCCATCAGCGGCCGCCCGCCGGAGGGGAGCCGGCCGGCCACCCGGAGCCGGGGGGAGCTGAACGCCGGGGTGCGCGCCTTCGTCGCCCGGGAGGGCGCGCTGGTGGCCAGCGCCCTCGACCGCGCCGGCCGGGCCCTCGAGGCGGATCCGACGGCGCGCGACCCCCTCCACAACATCCTGCGCCGCATGCAGTCGCTCCGCGGCCTTGCCGCGCTCACCGACCTCTCGCCGCTGCCCGAGATGCTCGACAGCCTCGAGATGGCGGTGGGCGGGCTGCTCCGGACCAGCGCCCCCCCCGCCGGCGTGAGCGAGGTCTTCGACGCCGCGGCCCAGGCCCTGACTCGCGCCGCCCGGGACGTGGCCGACTCCGGCCGGCCGGTGGCCAACGCGCCCGAGGTTCGCCACTTCGCCTCGCTCCTCATCCGGCGCCTCGCCGACGACCGCGACGTGGTCGGCATCGAGACCCTGAGCCCGATCGGCCAGCCGAGCATCGTCCGGCCGGGGACGCCGCCGGAGCAGCCCGCGGCCGTGACGCTCGGATCCGTCGAACTGCTGACCCATGGCGAGTTCCTGGTGCAGGCGGCCGACGAGCTGGAGCGACTCGAGTCGGACACACAGCGCGACCTGCGGCTCTTCAGCCTCACCGGGACGCTCGATTCGCCCCGTCTTGCCGCGGCGACGATCGGGCACGGCCTGGACACGTTCGGGCGCGCAGTGCGGCTCGCCATCGTGAACGGGACCGCGGCGGGAGACCCGTCCGGTTTCGCGGCCGCGCTCCGCTCGGCGGGCACCCTCATCAGGGGCCTCGGGCCCCGCAGCGACCCCGAGCAGGCGTCGACGGAACTGGCGGGGTTGGCGGCGATGCTCGGGCAGGCGCCCGATGACATCGTCCCGATCGAATCGCTCGCCCCCGACGACGATATCGTCCCCGTGGAGCGGCTCGCGCCGGAGCTCGAGCCCGAGGATCTCGTCGCCGCGGAGACGGTCGAGGATTCCTCCCTGGCCGGGAGTTTCCTGACGTACGCCCGCCTCTCGGGCGCCCGGGGCCGTACCTCCGGGAGCAACGGTGGTGGCCGGCCCTCGGCTCCCACGGTGGCGACACCGCCCCAGGCCGCAGCCGAGGACGCGGTGGAGATCGGCACCCTCCTCTACCGCGGCGAGGCCGCCCTGCGCCGGGCCGACCAGGTGCGGCGCGACCTCTCCGGCATGCTCCGGGGCGGCGCCGAACTCCAGCGCATCCGCCCGCTGCTCGACGAACTCCTCGACCTCGTGCCGCTGGCCCTCGAGCCTTCCGCTTGACCAGTTCGCGCCACCGCATCTGGCAGCTGCTCCTCGCCATCTCCGTGTCGGCACTGCTCCTCTGGTGGGCGTTCCGGGACGTCGACCTCGCGGAGACCGTGGGGTACCTCCGCGCCGTCCGGCTCGGCTGGCTCCTCGCGGCGGTGGTGGTGGCCACCTCCCTCTTTCCGCTTCGGCTGATCCGCTGGCGCCTCCTCCTGCGCCTGGAGAACGGCGACCCCTACCCCTGGCTCCCCCTCTGGCACGCCGTGGCCATGGGGTTCGCCGCGAACAACCTCCTTCCGTTCCGGGCCGGCGAAGTGGTGCGGACGGTCGCCGCCAGCCGCCTCACCGGTGCGCGGCTGACCACCTCGCTGGCCTCGGTGGCGGTGGAGCGCGTCTTCGACGCCCTCACCGTCGTGGGGTTGCTCGCGCTCGCGCTGCTCATGCCGGGCATGCCGCCGGGGCTCGCGGTCGCCGGGATCCCGGTACAGCAGGTGGCCACCACCGCGGGCCTGCTGGCCCTCGCGGCACTCGCCTGCGCCGGGCTCGTCGTGGCATTTCCCAAGGCCGCCGAGCGCAGCGTGCGCCGGCTCATCCCGTCCGACCGGATCGCGCTCCGTCTCGTCGAGATGATCGAGGGATTGCGCCAGGGGCTCGCGGTCCTGAAGTCCCCCGCCCGGTTGGCGGGCGTAGTCGCCTGGTCGATCGTGCTCTGGCTCGTCAACGCGCTCTCGTTCTACTTGGCCTTTTTCGCGTTCGACCTGCCGGTCAGCTACACCGGCGCCGTCGTGCTGCAGGGGGTGCTGGCCTTCGGCATCGCCGTGCCCTCCGCGCCCGGCTACGTCGGGCCGTTCGAGGCGGTCATCACCGCCGTCCTCGCGCTCTACGGCATCGGCGCGAGCCAGGCCGTCGCCTACGCCGTCGGGTACCACCTCACCACCTTCGTGCCGATCACGGTGCTCGGCGTCTGGTCGGCCACTAGGACCGGACTCGGACTGTTCGCCACGGCGCGCGCCGCCCCGCCAAGTGCCTGACGGACCCCTCTCCCGGAAGGCGCCGGCCAAGGCGAACCTCTTCCTGCGCATCCTCGCGCGGGAGGCGTCGGGCTACCACTCCCTCGAGACCCTCTTCTGCCTGCTGGACCTTGCCGACGATTTGACGGCGGAGCGGCGGCCCGGGGACCGCGTGACGATCAGCGTCGACGGCGCCGACGTCGGGCCCGCCGAGCAGAACCTCGCCGTGCGCGCGGCGGAGATGGTCCTGCAGGCGACCGGTCGGCGCTTCGGCGTCCACCTGATGCTGACGAAGCGAATCCCGGTGCAAGCCGGACTGGGCGGCGGGTCGAGCGACGCGGCGGCCGCGCTGATCCTGGTCAACCAGCTGGCCGGCGGTCCGGTGCCCAGCCATGAATTACTTCAGTTCGCGGCGCGCCTCGGGAGCGACGTGCCCTTCTTCCTGAGCGAGGCGCGGCTGGCGCTCGCCTGGGGCCATGGGGAGCGGATGCTGCGGCTCCCGCCACTTCCCGCCGCGCCGGCCCTCCTGCTGGTACCCCCGGAGGGGATGCCGACCACGGAGGCGTACGCCTGGATCGACCAAGGGGGAGACTCCACGAAGCGGGGAGGTTTGGCCCTCGACCTCGACGCACTGCGGGGCTGGGGCGACGTCGCCCGGATGGCGGGAAACGACTTCGAGGCCGCCCTGTTTGCCCGGAAGCCCGGCCTCAAGACCGCGTTCGAGGCGCTGGCGGGCACGCGCCCGCTGCTCTGCCGCCTGACCGGTTCCGGCTCGGCGTTCCTGGCCGTGTACCGGACGGCCGCCGATCGCACCGACGCGGCGATGATGCTCGGCCGAAAGCACGGCCGCCTGATCGAGGTGACGGCGGGCGGGTAGCGGGGTGCCACGAGTGCCCCGGCCTCGGTCCTTTCTCCTTTGACTTCAATGCTTTACCTTTGAATCCACTGGCCCTTCGTCCAATGGCAGGACAGCAGACTTTGGATCTGCGAATGGTGGTTCGAATCCACCAGGGCCAATCCTCCCGCCGTCGGATCCTGTTGTCCCCGCGCGAGTTGACTCTCCCCGCGTTGCCCGGTTACATTTGAGGGCTCTATGGCGCCGATTTCGCTCGAACGCAGCCACATTCTTCTCCTCAGCGGCACGGCTAACCGGCCGCTCGCAGAGGAAGTGGCACAGCATCTCGGTCAGCCGCTGTGCAAGGTGACCATCAAGCGGTTCGCCGACGGCGAGATCTTCGTCAAGATCGACGAGAACGTGCGCGGGCGGGATGTCTACATCATCCAGCCCACCAACCCGCCGGCGGACAACCTGATGGAGCTGCTGCTCCTGATGGACGCGGCGAAGCGGGCGAGCGCCGCGCGCGTCACCCCGGTCATCCCGTACTTCGGGTATGCCCGGCAGGACCGGAAGGACCAGCCGCGGGTGGCCATCAGCGCCCGGCTCGTCGCGAACATGGTGACGATGGCCGGGGCGTCGCGGGTGCTGGGGATGGACTTCCACCAGCATCAAATGCAGGGGTTCTTCGACCTGCCGGTGGACCACCTGTACGCGGCGCCGGCCATGGTGAACCACTTCCGGCAGAAGCGGCTCAAGGATCCGGTGGTGGTGGCGCCCGACGTCGGCTCGGCCAAGATGGCGCGCGGCTTCGCCAAGCGGCTCAACGCCACGCTCGCCATCATCGACAAGCGGCGGCCGTCGGCCAACATCGCCGAAGTCGTGAACGTCGTCGGCGAGGTAAAGGACCGGGACTGCGTCATCCCGGACGACATGATCGACACCGCGGGCACCATGTCGGAAGCGGTGCACGCGCTGAAGCGGCTCGGGGCCAACGACGTGTACTGCTGCGCGACGCACGCGCTGCTGTCCGGACCGGCCGTCGAGCGGCTGGCCGCGTCGCCGGTCAAGGAAGTGGTGGTCACCAACACGATCGCCATTCCGCCGGAGCGGCACTTCAAGCAATTGACCGTTCTCTCGATCGCCGGCCTCCTGGCCAAGGCGATCGGCTACACCCACAGCGACCAGTCGGTCAGCTCGCTGTTCGATTGACGGCGCCGCGTCGGCGTCCATTACCTCGAAGGATCGGACTATGGCACAACAGGTGAATCTCGCGGCGGCCTCCCGCTCTCAGACCGGCACCGGCGCCGCTCGCGCCCTCCGCCGCTCGGGCCAGGTGCCCGCGGTCATTTACGGGCACGGACGCGAGCCCGAGCCGCTCGCCATCGACGCGGGCGCCCTCTCCCGGCTCCTGCCGTCCATGACGGGCAGCACGATCCTCGACGTCACCGTCGACGGGCGCGCGCCGATCAAGGCCCTGCTCCGCGATATCCAGCGGCATGCGCTGCGCTCCTCGACCATCGTGCATCTCGACCTCTACGAGATCCACGCCGACGAGGAAGTGGACGTGCGGGTGGCGGTCCACCTCAACGGCATCCCCGACGGCGTCCGGAACTTCGGCGGCGTGCTCGACTTCGTGCACCGCGACATCGAGATCCGGGTCCTCCCGGGCGACATCCCGGCCAGCATCGACGTGGACGTCACCAACCTGGCCATCGGGCACTCGATCTTCGTTCGGGACCTGGTCCTGGCCAAGGGCGAAATCCTTGACGACCCGAACGTCCCGGTCTGCACGGTCGTGGCGCCGCGCACGGAAGAAGTCGCGGCCCCGGTCGCCGAGGTGGCGTCGACCGAGCCCGAGCTGATCCGCAAGCCGAAGGCCGAGGACGGCGACGACGACAAGGAGTGACGCCCTGCGCGCCATTCTTGGACTCGGGAACCCGGGCCCCGAATACGAACGGACCCGGCACAACGCAGGGTTCGTCCTCGCCGACCACCTGGCGAAGCGCTGGGGCTTCGGGGCGTTTCGGCGGGCGGAACGGGCCCGCGAAGCGAGCGGTCGACGCGACGGGACGGACGTCCGGCTGATCAAGCCGACGACCTACATGAATCGGAGCGGGGCGGCACTCGCCCCGCTCCGTTCGTTTCCGGGATTCGATCCCGCGCAAGACCTACTCGTGCTGGTGGACGACGTGGCGCTTCCCGCCGGCCGGTTCCGGCTGCGGGGTGCCGGGAGCGCCGGCGGGCATAACGGGCTGAAGAGTGTGGAAGGGGCGCTGATGCGCCAGGACTACGCCCGCCTCCGGATCGGGGTCGGTCCCGTCCCCCCCGGCGACCGGGACCTGGCCGACTTCGTGCTCGACGCGTTTGCCCCCGAGGAGTGGGAGGCGCTCACAGGGCTGCTGGATCCGATGGCGGACGCCGTCGAATGCTGGCTGGCGGAGGGCATCGAGCCGGCCATGAACCGATATAACGGAGGCTGAGTGACGAACTTCCCCGTGTACGCGATGGCCGGCGGCATCGCCGGACTGCTGATCGCGACCTCGATCTACGTCTACCTGCGGCGCCAGCCCCAGGGTACCGCCGCGATGCAGGACCTCGCCGGGCTGATCCAGGACGGCGCCATGGCCTTCCTGCGACGCGAGTACGCCGTCCTCACCCCGTTCCTCCTCCTCGTCGCCGCCCTCCTGGCCTGGGCCATCGGGCCGTGGACGGCCGGGGCGTACCTGTTCGGCGGCGTCTGCTCCGTCATCGCCGGGCTCGTCGGCATGAAGGCCGCCACCAAGGCCAACGTCCGCACCGCCGAGGCGGCGCGGACCGTCGGCCAGGGCAAGGCGCTCTTCCTGGCGTACAACGGCGGCGCCGTCATGGGCCTCGCCGTCGCGTCGCTCGGCCTGATCGGCATCGGCGCCGTCACCTGGCTGGTGCTCGACCCCGCCACCGCCGACCTCCTCGGCTTCACCCGCTTCGCCGAGATCCTGAGCGGCTTCGCCATGGGGGCGTCGTCGATCGCCCTCTTCGCGCGGGTGGGCGGGGGCATCTACACCAAGGCCGCCGACGTCGGCGCCGACCTGGTCGGCAAGGTCGAGGCGGGCATCCCCGAGGACGACCCCCGCAACCCTGCCACCATCGCCGACAACGTCGGCGACAACGTCGGCGACGTGGCGGGCATGGGGGCCGACATCTTCGAGAGCTACGTCGGCGCCGTCATCGCCACGGTGGCGCTCGCCGCGACCAGTCCCGTCATCCCCGACATGTTCCGGATGAACGCGGTAGCGCTCCCCATCCTGATGATCCTGGCCGGGCTCGGCGCGTCCGTGGTCGGCATCGCCGCCATGCGCCTCCTCGAACACGGTGATCCCGCCAGCGCGCTCCGCAACACGACCCTCATCGCCGCGGGTCTCTTCCTCGTCGCGGCCTGGTGGCTCGCCGACCACTTCGCGCTCGGCATGGACGGCCGGCCGGAACTGGGCGCCTTCTACGCCGTCATCGCCGGCACCGTGAGCGGCATCGCCATCGGCGCGGTTACGGAGTACTTCACCTCGGGCCGCCCGGTGCGGGACATCGCCCAGGCCTCGAGCACCGGCGCGGCCACCAACATCATCGCCGGCCTCTCCGTGGGCATGATGTCCACCCTCCTCCCGATCCTGCTCATCGGGGTGGCCATCTTCGTGTCGTACTGGGCCGCGGACCTCTACGGCATCGCCATCGCCGCGGTCGGGATGCTGGCCACGGTGGGCGTCACCATGACGGTGGACGCCTACGGCCCCATCGCCGACAACGCCGGCGGCATCTCCGAAATGAGCGGCCTCGGCCCCGAAGTCCGGAAGATCACCGACGGCCTCGACGCCCTCGGCAACACCACCGCCGCCATCGGCAAGGGCTTCGCCATCGGGTCGGCCGCGCTGACGGCGCTCGCGCTCTTCTCGGCGTTCGCCACCGCCGTGGCGCCCCCCGGCGAGGTGCTCCGCCTCGACATCGTCAACCCGATGGTCGTCATCGGCATGTTCATCGGCGGCGCCCTGCCCTTCGTGCTGGGCTCGCTGACCATGACCGCCGTCGGCCGCGCGGCGCAGGGGATGGTGGAGGAGGTCCGCCGCCAGTTCCGCGAGATCCCCGGGCTGATGGAAGGCACGGCCAAGCCCGACAGCGCCCGCTGCGTAGACATCTCCACCCGTGCCGCGCTCCGCGAGATGATCGTCCCGGGCGTCACCGCCGTGGCGGTGCCGGTGCTAGTCGGTGCCTTCCTCGGCGTCCAGACGCTGGGCGGCCTGCTCGCCGGCGCCACCGTCACCGGCGTCCTCATGGCGCTCTTCATGGCCAACGCCGGCGGCGCGTGGGATAACGCGAAGAAGTACATCGAGGGCGGCGCGCACGGCGGCAAGGGGGGTGACTCGCACAAGGCCGCCGTGGTCGGCGACACGGTCGGCGACCCGTTCAAGGACACCTCCGGCCCGGCCATGAACATCCTGATCAAGCTGATGAGCGTGGTGAGCCTGGTCCTGGCGCCCTGGTTTGCGAGCCTGGCGAAATAGGCGGGGAAGCGGGGAAGCGGGGAAGCGGGGAAGCGGGGCAAGGATTTGATATTTGCACGAGCAATTGCAAGGGGCAACCAATCGCTGGTTGCCCCTTGTCATTCCTACCTCCCCGCGTCCCCGCTTCCCCGCCCTATACTGTCCAAGTCTTCCCCTGCTTGAGCAGCGCAACGATGTCGCCCGAGCCCTTCGCGGGCTGGTTGAACACCGCGGTCGTGAAGTCCTGCACCGGGGCGCAGTAGAGGACGCCGAGGGCCACGGGGCCCGGCGGCTCCAGCGCCGCCAGCATCCCCGCCAGCGCGCGGTTGGTCTCGTCGTGCACCACGATGTCCTCCATCGTCACCCCGTCCTGGCCCAGCGTCACCACCTCGAGCGCGAGCGCGGCGGGGTCGAGCCGCAGCCCCTGCTGGCGGTTCTTGCCGAAAAGCAGCGGCTTGCCGTGCTCGACGTGCAGCTGCCGCTCCTCCGCCACCGCCTTCTCGGTGAACTCGTCGAAGACGCCGTCGTTGAAGACCAGGCAGTTCTGGAACACCTCGACGAAGGACGCGCCCCGGTGGGCGTGGGCCCGCTTCAGGACCTCGACCAGCGGCCCCTGCTGGGTGTCGATGCCGCGCGCGACGAACCTGCCGCCGGCGCCGAGGGCAAACGTGGCGGCGGAGAGCGGGCGTTCGAGCGAGCCCAGCGGCGAGGTGGGGCTCACCGTGCCCTGACGGGAGGTCGGGGAGTACTGCCCCTTGGTGAGCCCGTAGATCTCGTTGTTGAAGAGCACGATCTGCAGGTCCACGTTTCGCCGAAGGACGTGGAGCATGTGATTGCCCCCGATGGACAGGCCGTCCCCGTCGCCGGTCATGACCCAGACATCGAGCGCCGGGTTGGCCAGCTTGACGCCGGTGGCCACGGCGGGCGCCCGGCCGTGCACGGTGTGGAAACCGTAGGTCGAGACGTAATACGGGAAGCGGGATGAGCACCCGATCCCGGAGACGAAGACCGTGTTCTCGCGGCTCGCGCCGATGTCGGCCAGCACCTTCTGGACGGCCTTGAGGATGGCGTAGTCGCCGCAGCCGGGGCACCACCGGACCTCCTGGTCCGAGGCGAAGTCCTTGGGCTGCATCTTGACCGGCGCGGTGGTGGCGGTCATGCGGCACCTCCCTTTCCGTTCCCGCTGGTTCGTTCGCGGATGGCGTCGAGCACGGTCGACACCTTGAACGGCTTCCCGTTCACTTGGCTGAATCGCTCCGCCGGCACCAGGTACGCGGCCCGGAGCAGCATCACGAGCTGTCCGTTGTTCATTTCCGGCACGATGACCCGGTCGAACCGCTTCAGCAGGTCGCCGAGGTTGCGGGGGAACGGCGAGATGTACCGCAAGTGGATATGCGATACCCGGCGCCCCTCCGCCCGGGCCCGCTGCACCGCCATGTGAATCGGCCCAAACGTCGAGCCCCAGCCGACCACGGCCAGCTCCCCGCGGTCCTCGCCCTGCGACACCTCCTGCTCCGGAATGTCCGCCGCGATGCCGGCGATCTTGGCGGCCCGCAGCTCCGTCATGGTGGCGTGGTTGTCCGGGTCGTAGGAGATGTTGCCCGAGGTGGCGCTCCGCTCGATGCCGCCGATCCGGTGCTCCAGGCCGGGCGTGCCCGGACGGGCCCACACCCGCGCCAGCGTGGCCGGGTTGCGCAGGAACGGCTGGAACCCCTCCGGGTCGGTGCGGAACTGCACCGGGAACGTCGGCAGCGACGCCGGATCGGGGATCTTCCACGGCTCGGCGGCGTTGGCAAGGTACCCGTCCGTCAGGAGAAACACCGGCGTCATGTACTTGGTCGCGAGGCGGACCGCCTCGATGGCCACGTCGAAACAATCCGACGGCGTCGAGGCGGAGATGACCGCGAGCGGGGCGTCCCCGTTGCGGCCCAGCACGGCCTGGAAGAGGTCGGATTGCTCGGTCTTGGTCGGCAGGCCGGTGGACGGCCCGGCGCGCTGGGAGTCCACGATGATGAGCGGCAGTTCCGTCGCGATGGCGAGCCCCATCGCCTCGGTCTTGAGCGCGATGCCCGGACCCGACGAGGAGGTGACGCCCAGCGAGCCGGCGAAGGAGGCGCCGATGGCGGCGCAGATGGCCGCGATCTCGTCCTCGGCCTGGAAGGTCACGACGCCGTGGGCCCGGAGCCCCGTCAGGACCTGAAGGACCGGCGAGGCGGGCGTGATCGGATACCCGGCGAAGACCATCCGCTCGAGCCCCGCCGCCTTGAGCCCGGCCACCAGCCCCCAGGCGATGGCTTCCGTGCCGCTGACTGTCCGGTACGTGCCGCGTTCCGCCGGGGCCGCCCCGATCGACACAGGGCGGAGTTCGCCGGACAGCTCCGCCGTCTCCCCGAAGGCGTGCCCGGCGTTCAGCACCGCCACGTTCGCGTTGGCGATGGCGGGCTCGTCGCTGAACTTCTTCAGGAGCCAGTCGGTGGTGACCTGGCGGTCCCGGCCGTACATCCAGAGCACCAGGCCGAGCGCCCACATGTTGCGCGATCGGGCGGTCTGCTTGGACGTGAGGCCGAGTCCGGCGACGGCGGCCTCGGTCAGCTTGCCGATGTCGATCGGGAGGACCCGGAACTCCGACAGGCTCCCGTTCTCGAGCGGGTTGGCGGCGTAGCCCGCCTTGAGGAGGTTTCGCTCGGTGAACGCCCCGGTGTCCACGATGACGGTACCGCCGGGCCGGAGGTCCTTGATGTTGGTCGTGAGCGCCGCCGGGTTCATTGCGACGAGCACGTCGAGCTCGTCGCCCGCCGTGGCCACCTCGGCAGAGCCGAAGTGAATCTGGAACGCCGACACGCCGAAGGTCGTGCCGACCGGCGCGCGGATTTCCGCGGGAAAGTCCGGGAAGGTGGCGAGGTCGCTGCCGGCCAGCGCCGTTTCCATGGTGAAGCGGGACCCGGTGATCTGCATGCCGTCGCCGGAATCACCGGCGAACCGGACCACGGCCCGTTCGCGGACATCGGGTAGTGCGGCGGACTTGGCCGCGCCAGGGACGACAGAAGATGGTGACATGAGGAACCGCCTTGCGTGGGAAATTCGACAGCCCCCGAATTGTATCCACGGGGTGCGGCGGCGCGCCAGCGCCCCGCTTCCATTGCAGGCCCGCTCTGGCGATAATTCCGCGTGCTCAGACTCGGAATTGTCGGTCTCCCGAACGTCGGTAAGTCCACGCTGTTCAACGCCCTGACCTCGGCCGGGGCGCTGGTGGCGAACTACCCCTTTGCCACCATCGAGCCCAACACCGGGGTCGTTCAGGTGCCCGACCCACGGCTGGACGCGATCGCGGCGTTCGTCCGCCCGGAGCGGACCCTTCCCGCCACCGTCGAGTTCCTGGACATCGCAGGGCTGGTGAAGGGCGCCAGCCAGGGCGAGGGACTCGGCAACCAATTTCTGGCCAACATCCGCGAAGTGGACGCCGTGGTCCACGTCGTGCGCTGCTTCGAGAACGACGATATCCAGCACGTCATGGGCAGCGTCGACCCCGCCCGCGACCGGGAGATCATCAACATCGAGCTCGGGCTGTCGGATCTCGCCTCGGTGGAAAAGCGCCTCGACAAGGCGGCGCGGACCGCCAAGTCGGGCGACGCGCAGGCCAAGGTGGAGGCCCGCCTCCTCGAGGCCCTGCGCGACGCGCTGGCCGCAGGGAAGCCGGCCCGGTCGGTGGTCCCCTCCCCCGAGGAGGCCGCCGTTTACCGCGGCTTCAACCTCCTCACCGCAAAGCCGGTGCTGTACGCGGCCAACGTCGGCGAGCACGAGATCAACAGCGGCAACGCCCACGTCGCGGCGCTGGAAGCGGCGCTCAAGCGGGACGAGGAACCGGCCGAGATCGTCACCTTCTCCGCCCAGGTCGAGGCGGAGCTGGCCGAACTCGCGCCGGAGGACCGGGCCGAGTTTCTCGAGTCGCTCGGCCTCACGGAATCGGGGCTCGACCGGCTGGCCCACGCCGCCTACCATCTCCTCGGCCTGCAGAGCTACTTCACCGCCGGCGAGAAGGAGGTCCGCGCCTGGACCATCCACAAGGGGGATCGGGCGCCGCAGGCCGCCGGGGTCATCCACTCGGACTTCGAGCACGGGTTCATCCGGGCGGAAACGGTGGCCTACGCGGACTTCGTCCGCGTCGGCGGGTGGAAGCCGGCGCGGGAGCAGGGCCTGGCGCGGGCGGAAGGCAAGGAATACGTCGTGCAGGACGGCGACGTGATGCTGTTTCGATTCAACGTCTAGGAGAGTGCATACATGGCTAATCCCTTCGGCGCCGCACAAGGGCGCACCGGGTTCGTCTCTGATGTGGACAGCGCGCGGATCGCGACCTTCCTGCGCGGCGTCTACTGGTGGATGTTCGGCGGTCTGGCCGTCACCGCCGTGGTGGCGCTCGCGGTGGCGAGCTCCCCGGCGGCGGTCAGCACGCTGGTCGGCAGCAAGGTGCTGTTCTTCGGGCTGATCATCGCCCAGCTCGGCTTGGTAGTGTACCTCTCGGCCCGGGTGGCCAAGATGGCGCCGGCCACGGCGGGCACGCTGTTCCTGGCTTATTCGGCGCTTACCGGCGTAACGTTCTCACTGATCCTGCTCGCCTACACCGGCGCCTCGGTCGCCAACACCTTCTTCATCACGGCCGGGATGTTCGGCGCGCTGGCGGTCTATGGCAGCGTCACCAAGCGCGACCTGACCGGCATGGGCCGATTCATGTTCATGGGGCTCGTCGGGCTGGTCCTCGCGAGCGTCGTGGGCATCTTCTGGCAGAACGATGCGATGCAGTTCGTGATGGGCGTGGTTGGGGTCCTGGTGTTCTCGGGGCTCATCGCCTACGACACGCAGCGGCTCCGGGCGATGGCGCTGGAAGTCTCGGGCGATCAGGTGGGTTCGTACGCCATCGTCGGGGCGCTCAGTCTCTACCTCGACTTCATCAACCTGTTCATTTCCCTGCTCCGCCTGTTCGGCGACCGCAGGAACTGAAGGGCCTCAGCGGGACGGCGCGGCAGCCAACAAGGTGCCGCGCCAGCTCTCGCTCAGCGCCGGGCAGGCCGCGAGCCGCTCGCAATCTTCCCGCCGGCGGGCCCGCTCCACCATCAACTCCGACGCCACGCGCACCGGCCACTGCGGATACGGCCGGTCGGCGAGCGTGGCCGGCATCCCGGCCTCGACCCACCCCTCCGTCACGACCCGCAGGTACCACCCGGTGCGCTGGTGCGCCTGCACCAGCTTGACCATGTCCTTCCGGTGGAACCGGCGGTTCAGGGTGGCGCAAGGCTGGCGGGGCTGGGTCACCTCGAACCGCGCCTGTCCGATGGCCATCCGATCGCCGATGCAGACCACCTGCTCGTCCGCGCCGTCGATGGTCAGGTTCTCGCCGAACCACCCTGGTCCCACCTCCGGGCGCCCGAGGAGTTCCCGCCACGCGGCGTAGTGCCGATACCCGTAGGCGAGGACCGCCTTGTCCGGCCCGCCGTGCACCCGGCGGTCGGCCTGCATGTCGCCGGCCACCCCCAGCCGGCCGATCCAGACGGCGCCCGCCAGCGGCTGCTTGGCGATGGCGCTGGTCCAGGGACGGTCGAGCGGATCTTCGGCACCGTCGGCCCCGTAGGCGCGCGGCACCCCGACTTGAATCGAGCGAAGGATCATAGGCGGAAGATAAGGTGCCCGCCCTTTGACTCAAGTCCGCATCCCGACTATACTTCCCCGCTCACAATACTCCTCCTCGGCCCCACACCGGGCCGGGGCAACTGTCCAAAGGAAGGTGTCATGACCCGTCAGTACGAAGCGGTCTATATCTTCGATTCCGCCCTCGAAGAGGCCGCAATCAACGAGCGACTCGAGCGCTTTCACGCGCTCCTCGCCCAGCCCGACGCCGAGGCGCCGCAACTGTCCCACTGGGGCAAGCGCACTCTCGCCTACCCGATCAATCGCCACGAAACCGGTTACTACGTCATCGCCAAGCTGGAGACCTCTCCGGCGGCGCTGCCCGAGTTCGAGCGCGCCGTCAAGCTCGACGAAGGCGTCCTGCGCTTCCTGATCGTGGTCAACGACGGGCCCCAGCCGGTGCCCGCCAACGCCGAAAAGGGCGACGGGGAGGACGACGAATGAGGCGCCCGCAGAAGAGCTGCTCGATCTGTGAATCGGGCGTGCGCGTCGTCGACTTCAAGGACGAGCGGACCCTGTCCCGGTTCCTTTCGGAGCGTGGGAAGATTCTGCCGAGCCGACTCTCGGGCACCTGCGCCCGGCACCAGCGGCAGCTCAGCACGGCGATCAAGCGGGCCCGGGTGCTCGCGCTCCTGCCGTACCTGAAGGGCCACGGCGGCTGACCGTGGCAAGCGGGCGGCCCACGGAGGGACAGCCGCTGTCCCTCAGGGCCCGCCTGGCGGTCGGGGCCTACGTGCTGTTCACGTGGCCCGTGATGACCGCGTTTCTGTTCGGGCCGCTCGCCGTGCTGCTCGCGGCGAGCCGGCCACATGGGCGGCGCGCCTGGCTCTGGCTCATTGCGCTCACGCTCTGGCTGTCGCTCTGGGCCGCACAGGCCGGCGGCCTGCTCGAGGAAGTGATCCGCGCCTCGGCGGTCCTCTCCGCCGGCGTCGGTGTCCTGTTCTTGCTCTTCAGCCGGGGCTCGGTCTCGAGCCGAGCGTTGCGGGGCACCGGCGCGGTGGTGCTCGCGGTTTCCACCCTGGCTGCGGTCGTCGGGTTGCGGTGGCGGGACGTCGAACTGGCGGTCATCCACCAGGGGATGGCGGCGGAGCAGGCCGCGCTCGAACTGCTGAGCCGTGGGGGTGCGAGCCCCGACCCGACCACGCTCGAGGCGCTCAACACCCTCGGTGAAGGACTCCGCCCCATGGCGCCGTTCTTCCCGGGCATCATGGCCCTGCTGCTCTTCGCCGGGCTCTGCCTCGCCGCGCTGCTCGCGCCGCGGATCGCCGGGCAGGCGGTGGCGCCGCTGCCGGGCCGGTTCGACGACTTCCGGTTCAGCGACCACCTCGTCTGGGTCGTGATCGTGGGGCTGATCGGGGTGCTGTTCGATGCCGGCGGCCTGGTGGCCGGACCCGCGTCGAGCCTGGTCGCGTTCGGCGTCGGACTCTATGCCCTGCGCGGTTCCGCCGTGCTCGCAACGGCGCTGCGGCATGCGCCGCGCCTCTTCGTCGTGATGCTGGTGGTAGGTGCACTGTTCCTGTTGCCGTTCGCCGTGGGAGGGGTCGCCCTCCTCGGCCTGGCGGATATCTGGCTCGACTTCCGGCGGCGCATGGCGCCGCCGACCTCCGGAGGGTTGGACCGATGATGGAAGTGATCCTGCGCGATGACATCAAGTCGCTCGGCAAGGCCGGCGACCTCGTCCGTGTGAAGCCGGGCTACGCCCGCAACTTCCTGCTCCCCCAGGGCCTGGCCTACGAGGCCACCGAAGGGAACAAGAAGCGGATCGTCGCCGAAACCAAGGCGCGGAACGTCCGCCTGGCCGCCGAGAAGGACGCCGCCCTGGCCACCGCCGAGGGCCTCGCCGCCGTGGCACTGACCTTCACGCGCAAGGCGGGCGAGGAAGGCAAGCTGTTCGGGTCCATCACCTCCCAGGACATCGCCGACAGCCTGGCCGCCCAGGGCAAGACGGTGGACAAGCGCCGGATCGAGCTCCCCCACCCCATCAAGGCCGTGGGCGAGCACACCGTCATCGTCCGCCTCCATCCCGAGGTGCACGCCGACGTCCGCGTCACGGTCGCCGCGGAGTAGGGGCCGCCCGCCAATGGGCGTCGGCATTGCCTACATGGACGGGCCCAGGCTGGCCCGTTCCCTCTTCGCCGCGTCGGACTGGGTCGCCGCCGGCCGCGAGGAGATCAACCGCATCAACGTCTTTCCGGTGCCCGACGGGGACACCGGCACCAACTTCAGCCTGACGCTTCGCGCCGTCGCCGACGCCCTCCGGGCGCTCGGCGACGCGTCGCTTCCGGTCACCGCGAACACCATGGCCCGCGCGGCGGTGCTCGGCGCCCGGGGCAACTCGGGGATGATGCTCGCCCATTTCCTGATGGGCGTGGCCGAATCGATCGGAAACAAGGACACCGCCACCCCCGCCGAACTCGCCGCCGCCCTGAGCGCCGGCGCGGCGCGGCTCTACGGCGCCCTGGACGACCCGCGCGAGGGCACGATCCTGACGGTGGCCCGCGAGGCCGCCGCCGCCGCCGAACGCGCCGCGGCACGCTCCCCCGACATCGCCGAGTTCATGCGCCAGATGCACCTCGAGGGGGAGGCCGCGCTGGCCCGGACTCCCGAGCTGATGGCGGTGCTCAAGGAGGCCGGCGTCGTGGACGCCGGCGGCATGGGGTTCATGCGGATGATCGAGGGCGTCGTCCGGTTCATCGACGGCGACCCGATCCTCGCCGCCGAGCCTGGGTATACCGGGGAGTTCGCCATCCCGGCCGCGGACGTCGAGGTGGCGGCCGACCAGGACTTCCAGTACTGCACCGAGGTGGTCGTCCGCGGCGAGCAGCTCCCCCCGGCCAACGAGGTTCGGGCCGCGCTGCGGGGCTTCGGTGGTTCGCTCGTCGTGGCCGTCATGGGCGATATCCTGCACGCCCATGTGCATACGAACACCCCCGACGCCGTCTTTACCTATGTGTCCCGCTGGGGCAGCCTGGAAAAGACCAAGGCCGAGGACATGCAGGCCCAGCACCGGGGGCTGCAACACGGGGTGCAGAAGCCGATCGGCGTCGTCGCCGACAGCGCCTGCGACCTCCCCGACTCCGTCCTCGACCGGCACGGGATCTCGCTTGTGCCGTTGCAGGTCATTTTTGGCGACGAGGTCCTGCTGGACCGGGTGGAACTGAAGCCCGAGGAGTTCTACCGACGGATGCGGTCGTCGCCGCACCTGCCCAGCACCTCCCAGCCGACGGTGGCGGATTTCGTCCGGGTGTTCCGGGAAGCACGGCACCAGTCCGAGGACGTCATCTCGGTGCTGGTCTCCTCGGGTCTCTCGGGGACCTTCCAGTCGGGGGCGGCCGCGATCAAGGCGGGCGGGCTGACGAACGTGCGGCTGGTGGACAGCAAGTCGGCCTCGCTTGGCGCCGGCATGCTGGCGTTGCGGGCGGCGGAGCTGGCGGAGTTGAACTGGCCGGCCGCCGCCATCGCCACCGAACTCGAGCGGGTCCGGGACCAGTCCGGCGTCTTCCTGACGGTGGACAAGTTCGACAACCTGCTTCGCAGCGGAAGAGTGAGCCGGGGCAAGGCGTGGATCGGCGGGCTCCTCGACGTCAAGCCGATCCTCTCGCTCGACACCGCCGGCCGGGTGGTCCCGATCGACCGAGCCCGCGGCCGTGAATCGCTGATCGGCCGGGTGCTCTCGCTCCTCGAGGCGAAGCTCCAGCCGCGGCCGAAGCAGATCCGGTTCGGCGTGGTCCACGCGGAGGCGCCGGACGTGGCCCGGCGGGTGCGTGACGCGCTGGTGGCGGCCTACCAGCCGAGGGACTGCTTCGTTTCACTCGCGACCGGGGTGCTCGGGACGCACGTTGGGGAGGGGGCATGGGCGGTGTTCTACCAGGTCGAAGACGGCACGCCGCCGGCCCCGCCCAACCCGCGGAGCCCGGGGTGACCCGGGGAGCCACCCTCCCCCCGACGCTGCGCGCCGCGCTCCAGGCTGCCGACGACCTGAAGGCCCGTGACCTGACGGTGCTCGACCTGCGCGGACTCCACGACGCCGCCGACTATTTCGTGGTCGGGTCTGGGACCTCCGATGCGCACGTCCGGGGCATCGCCCACGCCGTCCTCGACGCGCTGGCGCGCCAGGGCCACCACCCGCACCATGTCGAGGGACTGCCTTCGGGCCGGTGGGTCCTGCTCGATTTCGTGGACTTCGTGGTGCACCTCTTCCACCCCGAAGCGCGGGCTTTCTATCAGCTCGAGCGCCTCTGGGATGACGCCCCGGCGCTCACGCCGCACTCCTGACTCGCACCGGACCCCCATGACCTTGCGGTCGCTGTGCCTCGCTGCCCTCCTCTCGGCCGTCCCCGCGGTCGCGTCGGCGCAGTATTTCGGGCAGAACCGCGTCATGTACACGAAGTTCGACTTCGAGGTCATCCACACCGAGCATTTCGACATCTACTTCTATCCGGTCGAGCGCGCGGCGTCGTTCGATGCCGCGCGGATGGCCGAGCGCTCGTACGGCCGGCTCTCGACCCTGCTCAACCACAAGTTCATCGAGCGCAAGCCGATCATCCTCTACGCCTCGGCATCCGACTTCCAGCAGACGAACGCGCTGGGCGGGGACATCGGCGAGGCGACCGGCGGCGTGACCGACTTCATGAAGCACCGCGCCATCATGCCGTTCACCGGCTCCTACAAGGACTTCGACCACGTCCTGATGCACGAAATGGTGCACCAGTTCCAGTACGACACATGGTCGCGCGGCAAGGCCGGCGCGGGCGTCGCCACGATCATCCAGGTGAACCCCCCGCTCTGGTTCGCGGAAGGGATGGCGGAGTACCTCTCGCTGGGGCAAATCACGCCCGAGACGGCCATGTGGCTGCGTGACGCCGTCCTCCAGGGCAAGCTGCCCACCATCCAGCAGCTGACCTACGACCCCTACATCTTCCCCTACCGCTTCGGTCACTCGATCTGGGCCTACATCGGGAGCCGCTGGGGCGACGAGGCGGTCGGCGCCATTCTGTCCGCCACGCTGGGCGGCGGCGGCGTCGAGGGGGCGTTCCAGCGGGTCCTCGGGATCACGCTGAACCAGCTGTCCGTCCAGTGGCGCGACTGGGTGCAGGAGACCTACCTGCCCGACGTCGCGTCGAAGCAGCTGGCGTCCGCGGTCGGCAAGCCGATTCTCACCAAGGCGCACTCGGGCGGCACGCTGCATATCGCGCCGGCGCTCTCGCCCGACGGGAAGCGGATCGCCTACCTGAGCGAGCGGAACTTCTTCTTCATCGACTACTACCTGGCCGACGGCGAGACTGGCGAGGTCATCACGAAGCTGGCGAAGTCGGTGTTCGACGCCAACTACGAGACCTTCCGGTACATCAGCTCCACTTCCTCGTGGTCGCCGGACAGCAGGTATCTCACCTTCGCGGCCCGGGCCAAGGGCGGCGACGATCTCGTCATCTTCGACCCGAAGCGGCGCAAGGCGGTCCGCCGCATCCGGGTGAACCTGAGCGGCCTGGCGTCGCCGGTGTTCAGCCCCGACGGCAAGCAACTGGCGTTCACCGGGATGGAAGGCGGCATCTCGGACCTGTACGTGATCAACGCCGACGGCACCGGGCTCCGCCAGCTGACGCGCGACAAGTACGCCCAGCTGATGCCGGCATGGTCACCCGACGGGCACACGATCGCCTACGTGACCGACGAGGGGCCGGGCACCAACTTCACCGATCTCAGCTACGGCAATTTCCGCATCGCGCTCTATGACCTCGACCTCGGTCGGCGCGAACTCCTGCCGCACATGGACGAGGGGCGCAACATCAGCCCGCAGTGGGCGCCGGACGGGAAGTCGTTCGCGTTCGTCTCCGACCGGACCGGGATCGCCAACGTCTTCCTGTACGAGCTCGGTGGTGACATCTACCAGCTCACGAACCTCTTCACCGGGGCGCAGTCCACCACGCCCCTTTCCCCCGCCCTGAGTTGGGCGCAGAAAGCCGACCGGCTCGCGTTCGTCTATTTCGAGAACCAGAACAACGACGTCTACACCATCCAGAACCCGCGCTCGCTGAAGCGCGCCCCTTGGCGGCCCGCCCCGCCGGCGCCACCGCTCGCCGCGCGGACCGACACGGTCCCTGCGCCACGGCCGGCGGACTCGCTTCCGGCGCGGGCCGATTCCGTCGCAGTGGCCGCGGCACGACCCGATTCCGCACCGGCCGCCGTCCAGGTGCCGGGCGCCCCGCAGGCGCGCGAGGGCGGCTCGATCTACCGGACCCCCTCCGGCTTCCGCGCCGCGGCGCAGGCTCCGGTCGTCACCGATACCGCCGGACGGCGGGTCGGGGAGGTCACCGTGATCGGCCTCCTCGACTCGGCCTCGCTCTTCCTGCCGGACACCAGCAGCTTCACCGTCGGCCCGTACAAGCGCCGGTTCACGCCGGAGAACTCGGCGCGGCCGTCCGTGGGGTACACGCGGGACAATTTCGGCAACGGGATCTACGGCGGCGGCGCCATCCAGTTCGGCGACATGCTTGGCGACGAGCAGCTCATCTTCGCCGGCTACATCAACGGCTCCCTCAATCAGGGCGACTTCCTGGCCGCGTACGCCAACCTGAGCGGCCGGCTCAACTGGGCGGTGGGGTTCCAGCAGACGCCGTCGTACTACGTGCTCGCGCCCATCGACGTGCGGGACGATCCGGCTCCCGGACTGAACACCTACATCACCCGGACCAGGCTCCTCACCTGGCGCCAGATCTTCGGGCGCGGGTTCTATAACATCAACCGGTTCCAGCGGCTGGAACTGGGGCTCACCTTCGGCCAGGTGGACGAGGGCATCCAGAACTTCTACCAGGTGTACGATCGCACCACCGGCGCCATCGTCGGCAACCCGTACCAGGACACCTACTACTTCGACGGGCAGCAGATCGCCACGCCCTCCATCGCGCTCGTCTACGACGCGACGTTCATGGGCTGGATCGGCCCCCTGTTCGGCACGCGCTATCGCTTCGAGGTGGCCCAGACGGTCGGGGGGTGGAACGTGACCCAGCTCCTGGCCGACTACCGGCGGTACATCCCGCTCAAGGGGCCCGTCCTCCTGGCCGCCCGCGCCCTCTACGTCGGCGAAAAGGGCCCCGACGCCGACCGCCAGCGGTACTTCCTCGGCAGCACCGACCTCGTGCGCGGCCACACGTCCGGCTCCTACTACCGGAACGAATGCGAGTCGCCCGGCGGGCTGACCCCCGTGGGCAGCTGCCCCGCGCTGGACCAGATGATCGGCACCGAGATCGCCGTCGGCAACCTCGAGCTTCGCTTCCCGATCGTCAATTCGTTCCTCGGTATCGGACCGCAGGGGTTGCCCTACATCGACGGCGTCGCCTTCGTGGACTACGGCGTCGCCTGGAACAGCTGGAACACGGTGGCGTTCTCGAGAGACCCGAACGACACGCCCGAGCAGCGGGCGTTCACCCGCACGCCGGTCACCACGCTCGGCTTCGGGGCCCGCATCAATCTCTTCGGCTACATGATCCTCCGCTTCGACCTGTCCTATCCGCAGGGCCGCGGGATCCCGGCGTACTGGACCATCAGCATCGGGCCGCCCTTCTGATTCCGTCCTGAATCCGGGCCGGCAGTCGGTCTGGCCCCCGCCCCGCCAAGCGCCTATTTTTGGCCTGTGCCGTCCCCACATCTGAAAGGCCTGACCGTGCTCGCGGTCGGCCTCATGGCCTGCCAGGGAAGTTCCGGACCAGCTTCCGGAGCGCTTCCCCCCGCCTCACAGGCCGTCCCCAGCACCAGCCTCCTTCGGCTCCCGCGCGCCGGCGGGATCCCCAGGCTCTATGGCGGGGGTACCCTGAGTGATCTCGGCTGGCGCGGCCGCGCACGCTTTCCGGCCCTGCAGATGGTGGTCGGATTCGACCAGGACCAGGCGCTGGCATATGCGGTGGATTCCGGGGGGAGCCTGCAGGGCCTCGATGTGACCACCGGCGCCATTCGCGTCCTGACCGATGGCGTCCGCGGGGTCGTGCTCGGCCCCGAGGGCACCCTCTGGGTGGTCAACGAGGAAGACGACGTGGTGCGCATCCGGAACCGTTCCGCCCAGCCGGTCGACGCGACCTTGCCTGGCCGCCCGACCGCCCTCTACGGGACCGGCGACCGCCAGTTGATCGCCATCGAGGGGGGCGACACCGCCCGTGCGCTGCTGGTGAGCGGGTCCGAGCCGGGCATCTCCGCCGACCTCCCCTCGACCCAGACGGCCGCCTCGCCCTGGGGCGACCTGGTCGCCGCGGCCGCGCCGACCGGCGTCTACCTCTGGGCGCCGCGGGCAAACACTCCCCCCCGGCGCATCCGGGTGGGGGGCACCCCGACCACCGTCCGCTTCTCCGCATCCGGCCACCGCATCTACGTCGGCCGCGCCGACGAGAACCTCGCCGTCATCGATCGGTACGCCGGCGAGCGGATCGGCGACATTCGCATCCCGGGCGCCGCGGCCGGGCTGCGGGTCGCACCGTACGGAGGGTGGCTGCTCGCGCGCCCCGCCGAAGGGGACACCATCTGGGTGGTCGACCTGGCCACGGGCCGGTTCGCCGGGGCGCTGCGCGGCCCGTGGGCGACCGACCTCCCGACCGTGCTCGGCGACGCCACCCTGCTGGTTCGCGAGGGGGCTGACGTCGTCGCGCGGGACCTGTCGGGCGAGGGCTTCCCGGAGACCGGCCGGCTCAAGGGCGCGGCATCCGACCTCTTCCTCCCGATGCCATGGGTGCCTCCTGGCAGCCAGCCGGAACCGGCGCCCCAGCGGCCCGAGCCGGGCACGCCCGACGCGGCGACCCCCGACACCGCGGGCATCCCCGCGGCGCCGGCCGACGCGCCGTCCATCGTGTACCTGCAGGTGAGCCGCTCCCAGAATCCGGCCTGGGCGCAGGCGCTGGCCGGCGAAATCCGGGATGAGGGCTTTCCGGCGCTCGTGATCACGCCGAAGTCCGGCGACGAGGCGTACCGCGTCGTCGTCGGACCCTATCCCTCCCGCGAGTCGGCCGAGTCGGCCGGCCGCCGGCTGGGCCGTCCGTCGTTCATCTATCACCCGTAGTCGTCCGGGAATCTCCTCCATGAAGCTTTCCAAGCTCGAGCTCTCCGGCTTCAAGTCGTTCGCCGACACCGTCACGCTCACCTTCGAGGAGGGGGTGACGGCCATCGTCGGGCCGAACGGCTGCGGGAAGTCGAACGTCAGCGATGCGGTGCGCTGGGTGCTCGGCGAACAGTCCGCCCGGTTGCTCCGCGGCGGCAAGATGGAGGACGTGATCTTCCAGGGCTCGGCGGACCGGCGGCCGGTCAACGTGACCGAGGTGTCGCTCTACCTGGACAACGCCGACGGCACGCTGCCGATCGCGTACCAGGAGGTCCAGATCACGCGCCGGCTGTCCCGCTCGGGCCACAGCGAGTACCTGCTCAACCGGGCGCCGGTGCGCCTCCGCGACATCCAGGACCTGCTCCGCGGCACCGGCCTCGGCGGCGACGCCGGCGTCGTCATCGAAGCCAAGATGATCGACCTGCTCCTCTCCGACCGCGCCGACGAGCGGCGCTCCCTCTTCGAGGAGGCGGCCGGCATCGGGCTGTACCGCGACCGGAAACACAGCACGGAACGCCGCCTCGAGGAAACCGCGCTCGACCTGCAGCGCGTCGAGGACCTGGTGGCGGAGGTGCAGTCACAGTTGCGAAGCCTCGCCCGGCAACGCGGTCGCGCGGAGCGCCACGTCAAGCTGATGGAGGAGAAGTTCGCGATCCAGCTGACCCTGGCCCGGACGCTGCTCGACCGCCTCAGCGCCGACGTGCGCGAGAAGGAGGCGCGGTACGCCGAGCTGGCGAGCGGGCTGCCGGAGCGCCGGACGGCGCTGGCGGCCCTCGAGGCCGAGCGCGAAGAGGCTTCGCGGCGCCGCGCGGCCGCCGAGGCTGCACGGACCGACATCGCGCGGCGCCTCGGCGAGGTCCGCGTCACCCTCGGGCGCCTCGAGGGCGACCTGAACCTCTCCTCCGAGCGCCTGGCGAACGCGGGGCAGCGCCGGGTGCGCGCCCTCGAGGAGCGCGGGCTCATGGAACAGCGCGCGCAGCAGGCGCTGCGCGAGAAGGACGTCGCCCTGCAGGAGCGGGACGCGGCGCAGGCCGATTATGACCGCATCCAGGGCGAACTGCAGGGTCGCGCGAGCGTGGAGGACGCCGTGAAGACCCGGCTCGCGGAGCAGCGCGCGCAGGTGCGGCAGATGGAGGAGACGCTGCAGCGCCAGGCGCAGACCCTGCGGTCGCTGGAGGGGGAACGCGCCGCCCTCGAAACCGACCTCGCCGCGCTGCGTGACCGAGCGGTGCAGGCGGCCTCCCTGCGCGACGGCCTCCGGCAGGAACTCGAGGCCACGACCCAGCGCCGCGACTCCCTGGTGGCGGAAGCGGCCCGGCTCCTCGACGCCCACCGCGCGGCGGC
This sequence comes from Gemmatimonadota bacterium, assembly GCA_022710485.1. Classification (GTDB taxonomy): domain Bacteria; phylum Gemmatimonadota; class Gemmatimonadetes; order Gemmatimonadales; family GWC2-71-9; genus SPDF01. The sequence goes on from JAKLGU010000006.1 coordinate 149,509, forward strand.
CGCCGACGCCGAGCGGGCGCGGCACCTGCTGGCCGAGACGCGTGAGCACGAAGCCCTCGCCCGCGCCGACCGGCGCCGCGCCGAGGAATCGGTGGCGCAACTCTCCGCGCGGCACGAGGCGCTCGCCGAACTGGAGCGCGACCGCGTCGGCCTGGCGCCCGGCGCCGCGTCGCTCCTCGGCGCGCGCGATCGGTTCGGCGACGGTGTCCTCGGGCCGCTGAGCGACTTCCTGCGCACCGGCGCCGACGAGGCCGACCTCGCGGAAAAGCTCCTCGGCGAGTGGGTGCACGCCGTCCTGGTGCGGGACGACGCCACCGTGCGCGCCATCCAGGAGTGGCACGCCGGGTCCGACGTCGGCGCCATCGTCCTCCTCTCCGCCGAACGGGGACCGGCCCGGGACGGAGGCAGCCATCCGCTCGAGCGGTCGCTCAGGATCGACGACCCCGCCGCGGCGCGCTGGGTCCGCGCCCTGCTCGGCGGTTCCGAGGTGCTCGACCCCTCCGGGCGCGCGCTGCGCCGCAGCAATGGCGCCGTGCTCCTGTCCGGTGTCGGCACGCCGTCGGGCCCCCTCCGCCGCCGGGCCGAGCTGGAGGCGCTCACGGGCGATCTCCAGTCGGCCAGGACCACGCTCGCCGCCGCGGAGGCCGCAGTCGCCACCACCGTGGCGCGCCTGGCGGAACTCGAGACCGCCCTCGCCGCCGCCACCGAATCGGCCGAGCGCGCCCGTGAGGCCGAGCGGGTGGGCGGCTCCGCGCGGGACGATGCCGAGCGGTCGGTGGCCACCCGCTCGCGGGAGCTGCAGGAGTCCGACGCCCAGGTCGTCCGGGTGAATGAGCGCCTCACGACCTCCGAATCCCGCCTCCGCGAGGTGGATACGGCGTTGACCGAAGGCGAACTCGCCAAGGTGCGGCTCGATGAAGCCCTGAGCGTCGGCCGCCAGCAGCTCGCCGAACTGGAGACGGAGCAGGAGTCCGCCCGCGAGGCCCGGGTCCACTGGCAGGTTCAGCTGGCCCACGTCGAGGCCCGCCTCCTGGGCGCCGGCGAGCGGCTCGCGCGCGCCGAGCAGATCGGGCAGGAGGCGGCGGGCTCCGCCGCCAACCTGGCCGGCGAGCTCACCCAGCTCGAGGGCGACGCGGCGGCGCTGGAGACCGAGCAGGTGGCGTGGCGTGAGGAGATGGCGGAACGGCGCGTGACCCTGCTGGAGCTGGAGGCGGCCGCGGCGGACGCGGAGGAGTCACTGTCGGTCCTGACCGAGGCGCTGGGCACGGCGGAGCGCACCGTCCACGACGACCGGGAGGGGCTCGACCGCTCCACCGAGGAACACCACAGCCTGCAGCTCGAGCTCTCCGAGGCGGGCGCGGAGCGCCGGCGGATCATCGAGCGCGTCGAGACGGAGTGGAGGCGCCCGATCGACGAACTCTTCGAGGGCGCGCCCTTCCTCGACCTCGACCTCGCCACCCTCGAGGCGGAGTCGGCCCGGATCGTCGCCGCGCTCGAGGCGATCGGCGTGGTGAACCCGCTGGCCGTCGAGGAGCACGCCGAGGAGAGCAAGCGGCTCGAGTTCCTCTCCGCGCAGCGCGACGACCTCGTGGCAGCCCGCCAGTCGCTCCAGCAGGCCATCCGGGAGATCGACGGCACCGCGCAGGCCATGTTCCTGGAGACGTTCAACGCCGTCCGGACGAATTTCCTGACCGTCTTCCAGACGCTCTTCGGTGGCGGGGAGTGCGACCTCCGGCTGTCCATCGAGGGGGACCCGCTGGAGAGCGAGATCGAGATCCACGCCGCGCCGCGGGGCAAGCGCACCCAGCGCATCCACCTGCTGTCCAGCGGGGAGCGGACGCTCGTGGCAGTCTCCCTCCTGTTCAGCATCTACCTCACCAAGCCGAGTCCCTTCTGCCTCATGGACGAAGTGGACGCGCCGCTGGACGACTCGAACGTCGGCCGGTTCACCAGGCTGCTGGACGAGTTCAAGCACAGCAGCCAGTTCCTGGTCATCACCCACAATCCGCGCACGATGCAGGCGGCGGACGCGGTGTACGGCGTGACCATGCAGGAACCGGGCGTCTCCACCATCGTGGGGGTCCGCCTCGGCGAGCCGGTGCTCTGACCGGGGAGCAAACCGGGACGGGACGGGGTAGTATTGTGGGACAGACGTCGTTCGAACGGCACTTCTCGCCACTTGCGAGTGACCACGCATGCTCGTCGTAATGCGCCATGACGCCCGAGCGGAGGACATCCGGGCCGTCGTCCAGGCGATCGAGGCCATGGGGTACGAGGCGCGTCCGATGCCAGGCCGGCACCGGACGACCGTCGGCGTGGTCGGCAACGAAGGCCGCGTGGACGGCACACCCTTCAGCGCGCTCGAGGGGGTGCAGGACATCCTCCACGTCACGCCGCCCTACAAGCTGGTGTCCCGTGAATGGAAGGCGGACGCCACCATCGTCCGCCTCCCCGGCGGGCTGACCATCGGAGGCGAGGAAGTCCCCGTCATCGCCGGGCCCTGCTCGGTCGAGGGCGAGCGGCAGCTCCTGCAGGCGGCGCACGCGGTCAAGGAGGCGGGCGCCACCCTGCTCCGTGCCGGTGCGTTCAAGCCGCGCAGTTCCCCGTACTCGTTCCAGGGCCTGGGGCGCGACGGGCTCAAGCTGCTGGCGCTCGCCCGGCGGGAGACCGGTCTCCTCATCGTGACCGAGGCGGTGGACCCCGAGGGAGTGGACGCGGTGGCGGAGGCGGCCGACATCGTCCAGATCGGCGCCCGCAACATGCAGAACTACTCGCTGCTGCGCCGGGCCGGGCGGGCCGGCAAGCCGGTACTCCTCAAGCGCGGCATCGCCGCCACCATCGAGGAGCTGTTGCTGGCCGCCGAGTACCTGCTGGCGGAAGGCAATCCCGACGTCATTCTCTGCGAGCGGGGCATCCGGAGCTTCGACACCGAGACCCGCTTCCTGCTCGATCTCGGCGCCATCCCGACGGTGCACGCACTGTCCCACCTGCCCATCATCGCGGATCCGAGCCATGGTACCGGCCGACGCGATCTGGTCCCCGCCATGGCCTGCGCAGCACTCGCCGCCGGGGCGGACGGGCTGCTCGTGGAGGTACACCCGAATCCCGGCGAGGCCCGTTCCGACGGGGCGCAGAGCCTCCGACCGGAGCAGTTCGAGCGGCTCATGGCCGACCTGCGGCCCCTCGCCGAGGCGGTCGGGCGCCGGATCGCGGAGCCGGTCGGGGCGCGCACGTGAGGCGGGCGGCGGCCGCCCTCCTCCTCTGTTCGCTTTCGTCGGCCCTTCCCATGCAGGCCCAGCGGGCCGACTCGATCATCGAACGGACTTCCGCCGCCTACCGTCAGCTTCGCTCGCTCACCGCGGACTTCGACCAGGTCATCAGCAACGACATGATCGGGACCTACAAGAGCCGGGGCGCCCTCGCGCAGGCGGGGGCAGCCCGGCTCTCGATGCGGTTCTCCGATCCCGCCGGCGAAGCCATCGTGATCGACGGCACCTCCATCTGGATCTACACGCCGACCACGGCACCCGGCCAGGTGCTGCGGGCTCCGATCGCGCGCGCGGCCGGATACGGCGCCAACCTCCTCGCGTGGCTCCTCGACAAGCCGGCGGAGCGGTACAAGGTGACCCTGCTGCGCGGAGACAACGTGGCCGGCACGCCAGTGGACGTCCTGCGGCTGATGCCCGCCGTGGAGGGGCTGCCGTTCACTTCCGCCACGCTCTGGCTCGCGACGAGCGACGGTCTCCCCCGGCGCATCGAGGTGACCGAGCCGTCCGGCAACCGTCGCACCCTGACCCTTTCGAACTTGCAGACCAACGTCGCGCTGCCGCCGGGGACCTTCACCTTCACGCCGCCGAAAGGCGTCAAGGTCATCGACCAGTAGCCGCGTCCGTCAGCAATCGCTCGAGCACCGCCGCCGACTTCTCCGCCAGACCAGCCGCCCGTGACAGCGCCAGCGCCTCCAGGCCAACCGCCCCATAGAGCCGCCGATCGCCCGGCGCCAGCGCCGCCAGGTGCGCCGCTACGGTGCCCGCATCCCCCCGCCGAATGGCGCCGGTGAGCGCATCCTGAGGGGCCAGGCGATCTAGATTCACCGCGGCGCCGTGCAGGAGCGGCAGGTAGATCTTTCCGGCCAGCTCCGGCGGCACACCGGCCGACCTGGCAAGCCGCACCGCCATCCCCATCAACGCCACGGTGTAGTTCGCCACAATGGTGGCGCCGGCGTGGTAGGCGGCCTTGGCACCTGCCGGGAGCCGGACCGCCGTCATCCCGAGCCGCTCGGCCAGCCACTCTCCGGCCACGAGCGCGTTGGCATCCCCTTCGACACCGGCGTACGCGCCCTGGAAACGCTCCCCCGCGGTCTCCGGATCGGCCACCGTCTGCAGCGGGTGGAACGAGCCGAGACCCGCGCCGGTAGGCGCGAGCGCGGCCAGCGCTCCGCGGTCGAGCAAGCCCGAGAGGTGAAGGACCGACGAGCGAGGGGAGAGGCAGCGCTCGCCCAGGAGCCGCTCCGCCACCGCCGGGATCGCGGCGTCGGGTGTCGCGATGAGGATCACGTCCGCGGCGCGGCAGGCCTCGCCCCAGTCCTCCACCCGGACCGCCAGCGGCGCCGGCACCGCCTTCACCGTGCGACCCAGCAACGATACGTCCGCCCCGGAACGCGAAAGGGCCAGGGCGATGCCCTGGCCCATCCGGCCCGCGCCGATCACGGCGACGAGAAAGGTCACGCGCCTACTTCCTGGCAGGCACCACCGGCCTGTCGCCCAGGGAAATCAGGGCCTCGGTCGTGGACGCCTTCGCGAGCAGGCTGAGCGCCTCCTGCACCTGCTCGTCGTCGGCGGCGATCCGCCGGAACTCCGCCGAGCGGCCGAAGACGTAGCGCGCAATCATGTAGCCCAGCTGGCGGTCCACCGTCGTGGCGCCCCCGTCGAAGGTGGCACGGCTCATGGTGACGCCCTTGGCCTCCAGCCGGTCGTAGACCACGGTCCGCATGGCGGGGGTGACCGAGAAGTTCGGGGACTTCACCGTGCCCGCGTTCTTGAGCTCGAGGGCGTAGCTGGTCAGGATGTCCTGGTAGACGGCGAAATTGGACCCGATCGCCTTGGCGAACTCGCGCTCCGCCGTGGTGAAGGTGTCCTGCCTCACGATCAGGTCGGGCACGATCCCGCCGCCGCCGAGCACGATGCGCCCGTCGTCGGTCTTGAACTCGGGGAGGCCGAGCGAATCCCCCCGGGCGTGCAGCACCGAGTCGGGCACGACGCCGCCGTTGTCGGCGGCCGCCATCGCCTGCATGACCTGGTCGCGCTCGTCGGAGGCGGTCCGCTGGATCGTCCGGCCGCTCGGCGTGTACCAGCGCGCCGTGGTGAGCTTGAGCGCGGTGGTCTGGTCGATGCGGAACACCGACTGCACCAGCCCCTTGCCGAAGGTCGGAAGGCCGACCACCAGCGCCCGGTCATGGTCTTGCAGGGCGCCCGCGATGATCTCTGCCGCGCTGGCCGACCCGACGTCCACCAGGACGACGATCGGCATCCGCGGCCACGCCTGGGGCTTGCTGTCGGAGTAGGTCTCGGACGAGCCCGGCGCGCGGCCGCGCGTGGACACGACCTCCTGCCCCGGATCGAGGAAGAGGTCCGACACTTCCACCCCCTCGTCGAGCAACCCGCCGGGATTGCCCCGCAGGTCGAGGATGAGGGAGGTGGCACCGGCGGCGCGCAGGCTGTCGATCGCCTGGCGCACTTCGCTCGTCGACGCCTGGCTCACGGTGGTGAGCCCGACGTACGCGATGTTGTTCGGGAAGAGCGTCGGCGCGTAGATCGACCGGTTGTGGATCTGCGCGCGCGTCAGCTTGAACTCGATCGGCTCCGGCACGCCGCTCCGCCGGACCGACAGCACCACGTCGGTGCCGGCCGGCCCGCGGAGGCTCGACACCGCCTTCTCGGAGGAGTAGCCCTCGGTCGAGGCGCCGTTGATGGCGATGATCTGGTCGCCGGTCTGGATGCCGGCCCGTTCGGCCGGGGTCTCCGGCAACGGGGACACGACCGTGATCCAACCGCCGCGCACGTCGATCTGGATGCCGAGTCCGCCGTAGTTGCCGGTGGTGGTCTCGGTGAGGGCCTTGTAGTTGTCTCCCTGGAGCAGGTCGGTGTACGGGTCGTCCAGTTCCGCCAGCATCCCGACGGTGGCCTTCTGGTAGAGGTCGGCCTCGCCGATGCTGTCGACGTAGTACGTCTGGACCCGCGCGAGCACGTCGTCGAACAGGCGGGCGCTGCGATAGACGCCGCCGTCGCTATCCACGCCACGCTGCAGCAGCCACCCGCCCGAGAAGAACGAGATGCACGCCACGGCGAAAATGAGCCCCCAACGCTGCCTCATGACTGCCTCCAAAGGTCAGGCCGCACGTTCCGTACGGCCGTCCAGGCCGCATCGAGCAATCGCTCGGCGGTCCAGGTCCCATTCAAGTGTACAATGCCGGGCCCCGAAACGGCGACATAGGCCCGGCAAATTCGGTCGTGAAAGTCGCCCGATTCGCGATCGAGCCGATCCAGCGCCTTGCCGGCCGCCTCCTGCCTCTCCCGTCCCACACCTGGCGGGAGGTCGAGCACCAGCGTGAGATCCGGCTTCAGGCCGCCGGTGGCGGCGGCGTTCCCCGCGGCCACCAGGTTTCGGTCCAGCCCCCGTCCGACGACCTGATAGACCTCGGTGGAGAGGGTAAACCGGTCAGCCAGGACCACCCGCCCCCGATCCAGCTCCGGCCGAAGCACTTGGGCGGTGAGGTCGGCCCGGGCGGCCAGGAAGAGAAACAACTCCGCCACCGGAGCCACCTGATGATCCGCCTCGAGCAGCGCCTGCCGGACCGACTCCGCCACCGAGGTCCCACCCGGTTCCCGGACCACCACCGGCTCCCGCCCGGCCGACGTCATGCGCTCCGCGAGGGCCCGGACGAGGGTCGACTTGCCGGACCCCTCGGGGCCCTCGACGACGACGAACAACCCCGGCGCAGGCATCAGAGGGTGATGATACTGCTCGTGGCGCCCAGTTCCATGCCCTCGCTGATTTCCTGGTTGACCTTGGTCATCAGCTTCTCGAAGTTGGCGCGGGCCACGGCATACGCCTGGCCGGTGGCGCTGACCTCGAGTTCCCGCACCGCCGCCTCGTAGGCCGCGGTGGTTTCGGCGTCGGGCATCTGCCCCTGCGCCATCATCTGGTCCACCTTGGTGGCGAGCTGCTGGATGGCGTCCAGCTTGGCCACGGTCGGCGCATCGTCGCGCAGCGCCTGCTCGGTGCGACGGAGGGTCTTGTATTCGGTCGATTGGCCGATCAGGCGGCCGAGGTCCTTCGCCTTCTCCCAGATCACGACGTCTCACTCCTCCGCGCGAGCACAAAGCG
>JAKLGU010000007.1 GCA_022710485.1 Gemmatimonadota bacterium
ACCTCCATCCGCGCCGGGCTCTCCATGGCGCAGATCGGCGAGTTCTCGTTCATCATCGCCGGCCTCGGCGTCGCGAGCGGCGCGACCGACTCCTTCCTCGCGCCGGTGGCCGTCTTCGTGTCGGTAGTGACCGCCCTCCTCACCCCCGTGCTGCTCAGCCGCTCGACGGAGGTGGCCAACCTGGTCGATGCGAGGCTCCCTCACTCCCTGCAGACTTACGCGACGCTCTACGGCTCCTGGGTGGAATCGGCCAGGACCGCCTCCGCGTCGAAGACCCCGGCCGCCCGCATCCGGCGTCTGGCGAGGATCATCGTGTTCGACACGATCCTCCTCGCCACCATCCTGATCGGCGCGTCGCTGGCCCTCCGGACCGGCACGGCGCTGTTGGCCGCCTGGCTGGGCCTGCCGGCGACGACGGTGCAGGGCGGGGCGCTGCTGCTGGCCCTCGCCGCGCTCTTTCCGCTGCTCTATGCCATCGTGCGCGCCGCCCGCTCGCTCGGCGACACCATCTCGTTCCAGGCCATGCCCGCCGCGCGCGCCGGAAGCCCCGATTTCGGCGCCGCGCCGCGCCGTGCACTCCGGCTCACCGTCCAGATCGGCGTGGTGCTGATCATCGGCGTGCCCACGGTGGCCGTGACGCTCCCGTTCCTCCCCGCCTACGGTGGCCCGCTCTTCGTCGCGATGCTGCTGGTCCTGCTGGGCATCGCCTTCTGGCGCTCCGCCAGCAACCTCCAGGGGCACGTGCAGGCCGGCGCCAACATGATCGTCGAGGCGCTCGCCATGACCATGGAGCACCCGGCCGCCGCCGGCAGCATCCTCGAGGAAGCGCGGCAGATGCTGCCCGGGATCGGCGAGCTGACCCAGGTGATCGTGGGCTCCCATGACGCGGCGGCCGGACGCACCCTCATGGAACTCAACCTGCGGGGACTGACCGGCGCTTCGGTGGTGGCGCTCTGTCGCGGGGAGGAACGGAAGGTGTTGCCGGCGGGGCACGAGGAGTTGCGGGCGGGGGACGTGCTGGCGCTCACCGGCTCCCAGGAGTCGATCGACGCCGCGACCGCCGTGATTCAGGGCGCCTGATCGGTCGCCCGCCAGAGGTACCACGACGCGACCGAGCGGAAGGGACGCCACCGCTCCCCGTGTCGCTCGATGCGGGACGGCTTCGGCCACTGCCGCGTTTCGTATGTGCGCTGGAATCCCTTCTGGATCCCGAGGTCGTGAATCGGCAGCACGTCGGGCCGGCCGAGCCGGAAGATCAACAACATCTGCACCGTCCACATGCCCACACCCCGCACCGCCGTCAATCGCGCGATGATCTCCTCGTCCGGCATCCGCCGCAGCGCGGCCGCGGTGGGCACTACCCCCTCCAGCGTCTTGGCCGCCAGGTCCCGCGCCGCGGCAAGCTTGGCGCGGGAAAGCCCCGCGCCGCGCAGCGCCTCTTCCGGCGCGTCGAGCAGCGCCTGGGGCGCGAGCGCCCGCCGCGCCGGGAAGAGCGCGCGCACCCGCCCGTAGATGGTGGCGGCGGCCCTGCCGCTCAGCTGCTGGTAGACGATGGACTCCAGGAGCTCCTCGAAAGGGGAATGGCGCAGGCGCGGCTCGAGTTCGCACGGCCCCGACGTGCGGATGACGGCGGCCAGCGCCGGGTCGGCGTTCCGCAGGTGCCGGACGGCGGCGCGCGCGTCGAACGGCGCGATCACGCCGGAACCTTGCTGAGCGCGCGCTCGAGGTACGGCTGCAGGTACCGGCCGGTGAGCGACTCCGCGCAGGCCGCCACCGTCTCGGGCGTGCCCTCCACCACCAGTCGCCCGCCGTCGTCCCCCGCCTCGGGCCCCAGGTCGATGATCCAGTCCGCCCGCTTGATCACGTCCAGATGGTGCTCGATGACGAGCACCGTGTTCCCGGCGTCCACCAGCCGGTCGAGCACCTGGAGCAGCACCCGCACGTCGTCGAGGTGCAGGCCCGTCGTCGGCTCGTCGAGGATATAGAGCTTCCGGGCGCCCTTCTTCTTCGCGCCGGCCAGCTCCCGGGCGATCTTGAGCCGCTGCGCCTCGCCGCCGGAGAGCGTGGTGGCCGGCTGTCCGAGGCGAAGATAGCCGAGCCCCACCTGGTGGAGGTGCCAGAGGGCCGCGCCGAGCTTCGGCTGGTGCCGGAAGCGGGTGATGGCCTCCTCGACCGTCCACTGCAGCACGTCGTCGATGGACGCACCCTGGATCCTGACGTCGAGCAGCTCGCGCTTGAAGCGGCTGCCTCCGCAGACGTCGCACGGAACGAAGACGTCCGCGAGGAACACCATTTCCACCTGCACGTGCCCCGCTCCCTCGCACGCCTCGCACCGCCCGCCCGGCAGGTTGAACGAGAAGGTGGACGGGGTGTAGCCGCGCGCCAGCGACAGCGGCTGGCCCGCGAACAGCTCGCGGATGTCGTCGAAGCCCTTCACGTACGTGACCGGATTGGACCTCGGGGTACGGCCGATCGGCGACTGGTCCACGAGGAGCACGTCGGACACCAGTTCGGACCCCGAGAGCTCGGCCACCGCGCCGACCCGCTCGCCGAGATGGGACTTGGCCGAATGCCCGCCGTGCAGGCGACGCTCGAGCTCCCGGTAGATGATGTCGTGGACGAGGCTGCTCTTGCCCGACCCGGACACGCCGGTGACGACGGTGAGGGTGCCGAGGGGGATGTTGACGTCCACCCCCTTGAGGTTGTGGAGCGTGGCGCCGCGGACGCGAAGCCAGAGCGGTCCGGCGCTCCGGCGCGCGCTCGGCACCGCGATGCACTTGGTGCCCGAGAGGTACTGGCCGGTGAGGGTGGCGACCGCCTCGAGCGGTGGCCCGGCGTGCATGACCATGCCGCCCTTCTCGCCGGCGCCGGGGCCGAGCTCGAGCATGAAGTCGGCCTCGCGCACGGCGGCCAGGTCGTGCTCCACCACCAGCACGGTGTTGCCGAGATCCCGGAGCCGGTGCAGCAGCGCCAGCAGCCGGTCGGTGTCCCGCGGGTGGAGGCCGATGGAGGGCTCGTCGAGGACGTACATCGCGTCCACCAACTGGGAGCCGAGGGCGTTGGCCAAAGAGATGCGCTGCGCCTCGCCGCCCGAGAGGGTGCGCGCCTGCCGATCGAGTGTGAGGTACCCGAGCCCGACGTCGTCGAGGTACCGGAGCCGAGCGTCGAGCTGGTCGAGGATCAGTTGCGCGACCTGCTGCCGCGCCGGGCTCAACACCAGGCCCCGCAGCCATCCCCGCAGCTCGCCGACCGGGCGGGCGGTGACGTCCGCGATGGTGTCGCGGCCCACGCGCACCGCCAGCGCGTGCTCGTTGAGGCGGGTGCCCATGCAGTCGGGACAGGTGAGCGCGAGCTGGTACTGCCGCAGGAAGACGCGGATGTACTGCTTGTAGCGCTTTGGTTCGAGGCCGCGGAGGAACGGGATGATGCCGAGGAAGCGTCCCGACTTGCCGGTGAGCAGCAGGGCGCGGTCGGCCGCCTTGAGCCGCGCCCAGGGGCGGTTGGGGTCGATTCCGTGCTTCTTCGCGGTGTCGAGCAGGAGCCGCCGGCGCGCCTCGTACCGGGGCTTGGTCCAGGGGTCGATGGCCCCGTCCGACAGCGCCAGCGTCGCGTCCGGCACGATGAGCGACTCGTCGTATTCCAGCACGGCGCCGAACCCGTTGCACGCGGCGCAGGCGCCGCGGGGGTTGTTGAACGAGAAGAGCGCCGGCGTCGGCGCGCGCGCGGGCGTGTCGCACTGGCTGCAGCTCGGGTGTTCCGTGAACCGGAGGCGGCCGGCGTCGTGCACCACGACCGCGATCCCTTCCCCCTCCTGGAAGGCGGTGGTGATCGCCTCGACCAGCCGGTTCGGCGCGCCCCGGCCCGCCTCCAGCCGGTCCACCACGATAAGGAGGTCGGGCACCGCCGTGAGGTCGGGGTAGGCCTCGAGGGCTTCGAGATGCACCGGCTCCCCGCCCGCCAGCAGCCGAAGGAAGCCAAGGGCCCGCAGGTTCTCCACGATGGCCGCGTGACTGTTCCGGGCCGAGGCCGGGAGGGGGAAGCAGACCTGGAGGCGGCCGGCGCCGAGCGCCTCGACCGCCGCCGCGGCCCCCTGGGGCGTGTCCTGTCGGACGGTGCCGCCGCAATTCCGGCAGTAGGTGGTGCCCGCCCGGGCCCACAGGAGTCGGAGGTAGTCGTACACCTCGGTGGCCGTCCCCACGGTCGACCGGCTGGACACCGCGGGGTTGTGCTGCTGGATGGCCACGGCGGGGGCGATGCCGTCGAGCCGGTCCACCAGCGGCTTCGGCATCCGGTCGAGGAACTGCTTCGCGTAGGTGGACAGCGATTCCGCGTAGCGGCGCTGCCCCTCGGCGTACAGGGTGTCGAACGCCAGCGAACTCTTCCCGGAGCCGGATGGACCGGTGACGACGATCAGCGCCCGGCGCGGAAGGTCGACGGTCACACCCTTGAGGTTGTGCTGGCGGGCATTCACGATTCGGATGACGTCCTGCGGCATGCCAAAAGATAGTTGACCCCGCCTCCGCCGACCCGTACGTTTCCGCACCCATGGCCAACCCACTCTCCCCGAAACTGCTCCTCCGCGGGTTCGAGATCTTCGTCGGGATCTCCCTCGTGGGGTACGTCGCGGTGCTGTTCTACGGGGACAATCTCCCGGCCTTCTTGCACGGGCTCACCCAGCTGCACTGGGGATGGGTGCTGGTGGGACTGGCCCTGGCCTCTATGGACTGGATCGGCGGCGGGCTCCGGATCTGGGTGGTGGCGCGGGAGCTCCACCCCAACCCGCCGCTCAAGGGGATGCTGCTGGCCGGGGGGATGAGCGCCTGGGCTGCCTATCTCACGCCGCTGCAGTCGGGGGCGGCGCCGATGATGATCTACACCATGCGTCGGTACGGGGTCAGCGTGCCGGTGGGCATGACTACCGCGCTGGTCACCTTCATCGCCACCATCCTCTTCTTCGGCATCGCCGGCCCGCTGGCCATCTTCCTCGGCGCAGGGCAGTCGCTCGGCTCGAAGGGCGACCTGATGGGGCTCTCCCTCTACGATCTCTTCCTCGGGACGCTCGGCGTATTCGCCACGATCGGGATCCTGCTCGTGGTGGTGGTCGTCTTCCCGCAGGTGGCCCGGAACGGCATCCATCGCCTGGCGGTCTGGGTGGGCCGCCGGAGCCGCCGCGTCGAGGCCCGCCTGGAGAAGCTGCTCGTCGGCATCGACGAAGCGCACGTGAGCGTCGCCAAGTTCAACACCCCCCGCGGGTGGCTCTCGCTCTTCTGGGCCACCCTGCTCTCCGGGCCGTCGCACGCCAACAAGTTGCTGGCCGGGTACGTGGCGCTGCGCGTCATCGGGATCGAGGCCCACTTCGTGGACGTGCTCCTCGTCCAGACGCTCATCGCGTTCCTCCTCTACTTCGCGCCGACGCCGGGAGCCAGCGGCATCGCCGAGGTCCTGTCCGCCGTCGTGATGACCGCCTACGTCCCGGCGGCGATGACCCCCCTCTACACCCTCGCCTGGCGCACCATCCTCAGCTACTTCACCATCGCATTCGGCTTCCTGGTGTTCTCGCACTGGGTGCGCCAGGGGATCAAGGGGCTCGAAGAGCTGGGTGACGTACCCGCGCCGGCGGCCGCCGGCCCGGCCCACTCCGGATGACCTCGCAGGAAGACGCCCTCGGCCGGTCCTACGACGCGGGACTGATGCGGAGGATGCTCGGGTACCTGCGCCCCCGGCGCGGCTTGGTGGCCGTGGCGGTGGCGCTGCTCATCGTCAACGCCCTGCTGGCCCTGGTCGGCCCCGTCCTGACCCGGCAGGCGCTGGACGTCGCGGTGCCGGCGCGCGACCTCGGACTTCTCGGCACGCTCACGGGGCTCTACCTCGCCGCGCTCCTGCTGGAATTCGGAACCGAGTACGCGCAGGGGCTCCTGACGACGCACATCGGCCAGGGGGTGATGCACGACCTCCGGATGGAGATCTTCGGCCGCCTGCAGCGCCTGAGCGTCCCCTACTTCGACCGGCACCCGGTGGGTCGGCTCATGACCCGCGTCACCTCCGACGTCGAGACGCTGAACGAGCTCTTCTCCTCCGGCGTCGTGGCGATCTTCGGCGACCTCTTCACCCTCCTCGCCATCATGGCGCTGATGACGTGGACGGACTGGCGCCTGGCGCTGGTGGCGTTCGCGGTCATCCCGCTGGTGTGGCTCACGGCGTATCTCTTCCGGCGGCAGGTGCGCGAGGCGTTCCGGGACATCCGGGTCCGCCTGGCCCGGCTGAACAGCTTCCTGCAGGAACATCTGTCGGGGATGCGGGTCGTCCAGCTCTTCGGCCGGGAGCGCGCCGCCGGCGACGAGTTCGCGGCGGTCAATCGTTCGCACCTCGACGCCCACCTTCGCTCCATCACCGTCTACGCCGTGTTCTTTCCCATCATCGAGGTGCTGGGCTCGGTGGCGGTGGCGCTCCTGCTCTGGTACGGCGGGGTGCGCTACGCCGACCAGACCCTCACCGTGGGGACCCTCGCCGCGTTCATCCAGCTCACGCGTCGTTTTTTCCAGCCGCTGCAGGACCTGTCCGAAAAGTTCAACATCCTGCAGAGCGCCATGGCCTCCTCCGAGCGCATTTTCGGCCTGCTCGACGCCCCAATCACCGTCCCCGAACCGGTCACCCCCGCCACGCTGCCGCGTCCGGTCCGGGGCGAGGTGCGCTTCGAGGGCGTGTGGTTCCGGTACCGGCCGGAGGGGGCCTGGGTGTTGCGCGACGTCTCGTTTACCGCGTCGCCGGGGCAGACGGTCGCGCTGGTCGGGCAGACCGGGGCGGGGAAGACGACGGTCATCAGCCTCCTGCTCCGGTTCTACGATCCGGAACGGGGCCGGATCACGCTGGACGGAGTGGACATCCGGGACCTTCCCACCGCCGAGCTGCGCCGGTTCATCGGATTCGTGCAGCAGGACCTCTTTCTCTTCTCCGGAGACCTCCTCCACAACCTCCGCCTCGACGCACCGGTGCCGGAGGAGGCGGCCCGCGCCGCCGCCCGCCGGGTGGGCGCCGACCGGTTCATCGAGCGGCTGCCCGCCGGGTACGCCCACGTGCTGGGCGAACGGGGCAAGTCCCTGAGCGTAGGGGAGCGGCAGCTGCTCAGTTTTGCCCGGGCCCTGACGCTCGACCCCCGGATTCTGGTGCTCGACGAGGCCACCAGCTCGGTGGACACCGAGGCGGAGGCCCAGATCCAGCAGGCCATCGGCGAGCTGATGGCGGGGCGGACGAGCATCGTCGTGGCCCACCGCCTGAGCACGATTCTCCACGCCGACGAGATCCTGGTCTTCCATCACGGAGAGATCCGGGAACGGGGCGGGCACCGGGCGCTGCTGGAGCGCCGAGGACTGTACGAGCGGCTCTACCGCCTGCAGCTGGCAGCACAGGACGCTTCCTTGCCTTCCCGGGCGGCGGAGGGGTAGGTTTTTGAAGATGATTCAGCTCGAGCTCGGCGGAGAACGCTGGCCGCTCGCCACAGGAGAAACCGTCATCGGTTCGTCGCCCGCGGCGGCGGTACGCCTCGAGCATGCCGGCGTGCTGCCGCGCCATGCACTGGTGCACGCTTCCGCCGCCGGCGCGGCCATCCGACGGGCCGGAGACGACGCTGTGGTCTCGGTCAACGGGGTGCGCCTCGGCACCGATCCGGTGCCCCTGCTGCACGGCGACAAGATCCAGGTGGGCGTCGTCGAGCTGGCGGTCGTGGACGAACGGAAGGCCGGGGCGACGCGCATGGCCGATGCCACCGCGCTCCGGGCGGCCACCACGAGCCCCGCCCCCGCTTCCGCGCCTGCCGCCGGGCCGATGACAGGAGGGCGGCTCGTCAGCCAGAGCGACGGGCGGGAATACCAGCTGGGCAAGGCTTCGACGGTCTTCGGACGAGACGCCACCTGCGACATCGTGATCGAGTCCACCGAAGTTTCCCGGCGCCACGCGACCATCGCGAACGGGCCGGAGGGGTTCGTATTCGAGGACGCGAGCGCCAACGGCGTGCTGGTGAACGGTGAGCGGGTCGCCGGGCGGCGCAACCTGGTCCGGGGCGACATCCTGCAGGTCGGGCCCGCCTCGTTCCGGTTCTACGCCGAGACCACGCCTGCGGCCGCCGCCCCGCCGCCCGGGGCGGCGCACCGTCTCTTCGACACGGTGCACGGGATCCCGGCCATGGTGCCGGCGTTTCCGTCGCGGCCGACCGCCCCGCCGCCGCTCGCCACCGTGCTGGTGCGGACCGGTGGGCTCCGCGGCCAGCGCCTGCCGATCCGGACGCCCGTGGTCAACATCGGACGGGCGGATTACAACGACCTGGTGTTCGGCGAGGAGAGCGTCAGCGCTTCCCACGCCAAGCTGCAGCGGCGCGAGGAGGTCTGGGTTCTGACCGACCTCGACTCCACCAACGGGACCTTCGTGGACGGCGAGCAGGTCCACGGCGAGGTCCCGTTGATGCCGGGTTCTACAGTGCGTTTCGGCGACTTGACGGTGCTGTTCGATCCGACCGACCTCCGCGGACCGCAACCGATGGGTGGCGGCACCAAGGTGGTCGGGGCCATCTCCATACCGGAAACCCCGCGCATGCCGGCGGCCCGGCCCGATCCGGTCCCCACGGCTGTCCAGCGTGGCAGGGTTCGGACCCGCGTCCCCTCCCGTAGGCCGGGGCTCCGGCGCGGGGTGCTCGTCCTGGTTGTGGCGCTCGCCGTCATCGCGGCCGTGGCCGCCTTCTACTTCTTCGGTCGTTGACGAGGCTCCGTGCATTTTACCTGCGCCGCCCGAACTGACGTCGGTATTGTCCGCTCCGGCAACGAAGACAGCTACCTCATGCTGGCCGAGCGGGGTGTGTTCATCGTGGCGGACGGGATGGGGGGCCACGCCGCGGGCGAGGTGGCGAGCGAAATGGCCGTGCGGATCATCTCCCGCGAAATCGGCTCCCTGCGCGGCGTCCCCGACGCCGAGGCCTCGGAGCGGATCGCGCGGTCCATGGTCACCGCGAACGAGGCCATCTTCGAGCGCACCCTGTCCGAGCACGACAAGCGCGGCATGGGCACCACCGCCACCGCGCTGGTGCTGCTGCCCGGCCGCTACTTCATCGGGCAGGTGGGCGACAGCCGGGCCTACCTCCTCCGCGACGGCGAGTTCCTCCAGATCACCCGCGACCACTCCTATGTCCAGGAACAGGTGGACGCCGGGCTGCTCACGCCGGAGCAGGCGCGGGTGCACCCCTACAGCAACGTCATCACCCGCTGCGTGGGGGCCGGCAGCGACGTGGTTCCCGACGTCTACTTCGGCGATCTCCGCGCCGGAGACGTCCTCCTCCTCGCGTCGGACGGGCTGACCGGGATGCTGGAGGACGAGCAACTGGTCAAGATCCTGGCCGACCCGCAGGGGCCCCAGGCCTGGGTGGACCGGATGATCACCGAGGCCAACCGCCGGGGCGGGCTCGACAACATCACGACCATCGTGGTCAAGATCGAATCACTGGACTGATGGCCGACGCCCCAAGTTGAAACGCGGGACCCCCTTCGCGCGTAGGGGCGCCCCATGATCTCCTCGCTCTCCATCGCGCTCGGCACCCTCCGGGCGAACCCCCTCCGCACCGTCCTTTCCACCCTCGGCATCGTCATCGGCGCCGCCGCACTCGTGGCCGTGCTGACCCTCGGCGACGGGATGGAGCGGTTCGGCCGCCAGCAGCTGGCCACTACCACCGACCTGCAGTCCGTCGTGCTGGAGCCTCGGACAGCGGAAATCATCGACAACCAGGCGTACCCGCTCGATGATTACCTCGTACTCACCAGGGCGGACGCCGAGTCCATCATGGCGTCGATCCCCGAGGTCTCCGCGGGATTGCTGACGCTCACCGGTTCGGCGGTGGTCGAGCTTGCCGCGGGCCTGACCGACACGGCGGAGGTCCTGGGCACCCTCCCCTCGCAGGCCGCGGTGCTCCGGCGGGACTTCGCCGCGGGACGCTACTTCACGTCCGAGGAGGCGACGCGGTCGTCACCGGTGGCGGTCCTGTCATTCGGGCTGGGGACGGTGCTGGGCGGTGGGGATCCTGCCGGCGCGGTGGGGAAGCAGGTACGGATCCGTGGGAATGACTACGAGGTCGTCGGCGTGCTGGCCTCTGCCGGCCCGGAGCGCATCCCGAGCGTCTACGTGCCGATCGAGCTGGCCGGGGCGGCGCTTGCCCCGACGCCGCGCCCGAGGGCGCCCACGCTCGTGCTGCAGGCGGAGCGGGTCGAGGACGTGCGGACTGTCCGGTCAGGGGTCGAAGCGTGGCTCACGGCGCGGCTCGGGACCGACTGGGCCCGCAAGGCGAGAGTGCAGACCAACATGGCGCGGGTCGTCCAGACCGAGCGCGGCATCCTGGTGTTCAAGCTCTTCCTTGGCGCCATCACCGGCATCGCGCTCATCGTGGGCGGGATCGGCATCATGAACGTGCTCCTCGCGTCGGTGACCGAGCGGACGAGAGAGATCGGCGTGCGGAAGGCGATCGGTGCCCGCCGCCGCGACCTGCTCGCGCAGTTCCTGCTCGAGTCGGTCACGATCGCAGGGCTCGGATCGGTGCTGGGGACGCTGCTGGGCTTCGCGGGGGCGTTTGGCGTGACGGCGCTCATGCGGCAGCGGTTCGACGCACCGGTCTACGCCGCGTTCAGCTGGGGCACGCTGGCGGTGTCTGCGGGGGCGGCGGTGGTGGTGGGGGTGGTGTTCGGGATCTACCCGGCGCTGCGGGCGGCGCGCCTCTCGCCGATCGAGGCGATACGGCACGAATAGTCAGCGCAGCAGCGGCGCCTTCGCGTCCAGCCGTTGCCGGACCTCCTCGGCCGGCATCACGACCAGCCCCATCAACCCGTCCAGCCTGGCCGACGCACGCCCTTCCGTGAACACCCGGAGCCGGCGCGCGCTTTCGTAGAGGGCGTCGGCCACGCGCGGCAGCCCGAGCTGGCCGGCGCGGCCGGCGTCGGTCAGCCGCTCCACCCCGCCTGAACGCGTGCGGAGCGGGAGATCCACCGACAGCATCGAGGTGCGGGCTGGGAAGTCGAGCAGCAGGAGCCCGGGCGCGAGGCCCGACTCCACCGCGAGCGCGTCCTCCACCCGCTCGAGCAGGTCGGGGTCGTCAGAGAGCCAGTCCTGTGCGTCGTGCGGCACGTCGCTGGCGGGCAAGTCCAGCGCCCGCTTGAAGAGCCGGCGCTCCTGCACCCGCGCCGCGAGGCCGGTCGGGTCGGCCGCGAGGAGCGCGGTCATGAGGCTGCCGTCGGTGGCCTCCGCGATGGTCGGCGCGGCCAGCACCCTGTCGGCCACGGCGCGGCGCACCGCGCGCTTGAACATGCAGGTTGCGCTGCGCACGGCATGGTGCCAGTACACGTTCCGGTACATCTGGTACTTGGCGAAGAGCAGCGACTCAAGCGCGCTGATCCCCTTTTCATGCACGCCGATTTCCCAGCGCCCAGCGCCGCCGTCGACCAGCGTGAGCGAGGCGAGGAGGCGGTCCACGTCCACCGCGCCGTACGGCACCCCGCACATCCGGGCGTCTCGGCTCAGGTACTCGATCTTGTCGAGGTCCAGGGAGCCGCTGATGAGCCCGCCGAGTGGGCTCGCGCTCCGGCCGCGGATCAGGTCGCCGATGCGGCCCGCGAGGGAGGGCCCTCCGATCGAGACAAGCACCTCGCCCAGCTCCCCCCGCGTCAGCTTGGCGACGCCGAGCGACTCGTGGTGGAGGAAGCCGGCTTCCTCGAGGCTGTGCGAAAACGGATAGTGGCCGATGTCGTGCAGGAGGGCGGCCAGCCGGGCGGCCAGCCGGTCGTCCTCGTTCGCCGGGTCGAGCTCGCCCCGTTCGGCGAGCGCGGTCAGGGCGGACTTGGTGAGGTGGTAGGCGCCGAGCGCGTGCTCGAAGCGGGAGTGGGTGGCGCCGGGATAGACCAGGAAGGCGTGGCCCAGCTGGCGGACGTAACGCAGGCGCTGCACGGCGGGTGTGTCGAGCACGCGCAGCGCCGATCCGTCCAGACGGATGTTGTCCCAGAGCGGGTCGCGGACGACCTCGAACCGGTCAGGCAGTGAGGGGCCCCGCCGCGGCTACGTCGGTGTCCACGCCGGCCGCAAAGGTCGCGAAATTGTCGCGGAACATCCGGGCGAGCTTGGCGGCCTGCGCGTCGTACGCCGCCGGATCGGGCCACGTGCTGCGGGGGTCGAGGATGCCGGCTGGCACGTCGGGCACTTCAGTGGGGACATCGAACCCGAAGACCGGATCCTTGCGAAAGGCCGCGCCGTCGAGCGCCCCGGCCAGCGCCGCCCGCACCATGGACCGGGTGTGCGCCAGCTTCATGCGGGAGCCGGTACCGTAGGCCCCGCCGGTCCAGCCGGTGTTGACGAGCCAGACGTTGGCGCCGTGCGTGGCGAGTTTCTCGCCAAGCATCTTGGCGTAGACGCCGGGGTGCCTCGGCAGGAAGGGCGCCCCGAAGCAGGCGGAGAATGTGGCGGTCGGCTCGGTGACGCCTCGCTCGGTGCCGGCCACCTTGGCCGTGTACCCGGAGAGGAAATGGTACATCGCCTGGCGCGGCGTGAGCCGCGCGATCGGAGGGAGCACGCCGAAGGCGTCGGCGGTGAGGAACACCACCGTCTTCGGGTGCCCGCCGGTGCCGCCCGACTCGTGGTTCGGGATGTACTCGATGGGGTAGCTCGCGCGGGTGTTTTCCGTGATGGTGTCTTCGTCGAACATCGGGGAGCGGTCATCGTTGTCGAGCACCACGTTTTCGAGCACCGTCCCGAACATCTGGGTGGCGGCGTGAATTTCGGGCTCGCCGGCCGCGCTCAGCCGGATGACTTTCGCGTAGCAGCCCCCCTCGAAATTGAAGACGCCCCGGTCGCTCCACCCGTGCTCGTCGTCGCCGATGAGGCGGCGGGTGGGATCGGCCGAGAGGGTCGTCTTGCCGGTGCCCGACAGCCCGAAGAAGATGGCGGCGTCGCCGGCGGCACCGATGTTGGCGGAGCAGTGCATCGGGAAGACGTTTCGCTCCGGCAACAGCCAGTTGAGGACGGTGAAGATGGACTTCTTGAGCTCCCCCGCGTAGCGGGTGCCGCCGATGAGCACGGTCCGTTTTGCGAAGTTGAGCGCGATGAAGGTCCCCGTGGCCGTGCCGTGTCGCACGGGGTCGGCTTGGAACTCCGGCGCATGCAACACCCGGAATACCGGGAGGAACGAGGCCAGCTCCGCCGACGTGGGCCGGATGAACATGTTCCGGACGAAGAGCATATGCCAGGCGTTGGGGCTCTGGAATCGCACCGGGAGCCGGTACTTCGGGTCCGCGCCGGCGAACAGGTCCTGCTGGAAGAGGTCATGGCCGGCGAGATGCGCCTCGACATCGGCCTGCAGCGTCTCGAAGTGCGCGGGGGACATCCTGGCGTTCTTGTCCCACCACACGCCGGCGGCGGTCATGCCATCGTCCACGACGAACTTGTCCTTGGGCGAACGGCCGGTATGTGGCACGGTGACGGCGGTGAAGGCTCCACGGTCGGTCAGGTGGCCTTCGCCTCTCCGGATGGCGTACTCGACGAGCTTCGCCGGGCCGAGGTTGGCGAGGATGCGGGTGGCGACGGGTGCGCTGGTGGTCATGTGGGGTGCGGGCGCCGCGGGCGCCTCTCCTTGAAGAATGAAGTCAGGATGCCGTTGGCGCCGCACCGGCGCGCGTGCGGGCGAGGCGGCCCCGCTCCTGCGCATCGACGGCGGCGATGACGGTAAGGTTGACGATGGCGTCCACGTCGGATCCGCGCTGCAACACGTGCACCGGGGCGGCCATGCCGACGAGGATCGGGCCGATGGCCTGGGCGCCGCCCAGCTGGCTCAGCAACTTGTAGCAGATGTTTGCGCCGCTCAACTCCGGGAAAATCAGGACGTTTGCCTTCCCGCCCAGCCGGCTCCCGGGGTAGTACCGGGTCAGGATGGCCTCGACGAGCGCGGTGTCGGCCTGCATTTCGCCGTCCACCGCGAGCTGCGGGTACTCCGCGTGCAGCATCGCCACCGCCTCCCACACCTTCTTCGACGCCGGGTGCTTCACCGAGCCGAAATTCGAGAAGGAGAGCATCGCGATGCGCGGCTCGATGCCGAGGTTGCGGACGAAGGTGCCGGTGGCGAGCGCGATCTGCTTCAGCCGCTGGCTGTCGGGGTCGATGTTGACGGTGCAGTCGGCCAGGAAGATCGTCTCCCCCTGGAACACCATCATGTAGATCCCCGCTACCGCCTTGCCCGGCTCCGCGCCGATGACCCGCATGGCGGGCTTGATGGCGTCGGGATAGTGCTGATTTTCTCCGACCACGAGGGCGTCAGCGTCGCCGGCCGCCACCATGCCGGCGCCGAAGTACGCCGGGATCTTCATGCGGCGGTTGGCCTCGCCCTCGGTAATGCCCCGGCGCCGCCGGCGGGCCCACAGCCGTTTCGCGTACGCGGGGCGGAGGGGGGAAGTGTCCGGGTCCACGATGTCCATCCCGTCGAGGGACATCCCGAGGGTCGCAGCGGTCTCGGCGATGTCGGAAGCGTGCCCGACCAGGATCGGCCGGGCCGAACCCTCGTCGCGGACGATGCGGGCGGCGCGCAGCACCCGCGGGTCCTCCGCGTCGGTCATCGCCACACGCTGCACTTCCATCGAGGCCCGGTTGCTCAAGCCGCGCATGACGGCGCGCCCGCGGCTCTGGCGGCTCTCGAGCTTCTGCCGGTACTCGTCGAGGTCGAGCGCCTCGGTCGCGACGCCGCTCGAGATGGCGGCCCACGCCACGGCCGGCGCCACCCAGAGCAGGACGCGCGGGTCGAACGGCTTCGGGATCAGGTAGTCGCGCCCGAAGTGCATCTGGTCCACGCCGTAGGCGCGCAGCACCACCTCGGGGACGTCCTCCCGCGCCAGCGCCGCCAGCGCACGGGTGGCGGCCATCTTCATCTCCTCGTTGATGGCGCGGGCCCGCACGTCGAGCGCGCCGCGGAAGATGAAGGGGAAGCCGAGGACGTTGTTCACCTGGTTTGGGTAGTCGGTGCGCCCGGTGGCGATGACCGCGTCGGGTCGGACGGCGCGCACTTCCTCGGGCGTGACTTCGGGGTCCGGGTTGGCCAGCGCAAAGACGAGCGGGTCCCGCGCCATCCCCGCCAGCTCGGCGGCCGGCAGGGCGTGCGCGGCGCTCAGCCCGACGAAAACGTCGGCCCCTTTCAGCGCCTCGGCCCGGGAGCGGGGCGCCGGGTCGTGGACGAAGCGCTGCTTATAGGGATCGAGGTCGGTCCGCCCGGAGTGGACGACCCCGTCCTTGTCGATGAGCGTGATCAGCTCGCGCCGAACGCCGAGGCGCACGTAGTGCTCCGCCGTGGCGATGGCCGCCGCCCCGGCGCCGAGGAAGACGCAGCGGACCTCCTCGATCTTCTTCCCGACCACGTCCAGCCCGTTGAGCAGCGCGGCGCCGCTGATGATGGCGGTGCCGTGTTGGTCGTCGTGGAACACCGGGATGCACATCGTGGCGCGGAGCCGCTCCTCGATGTGGAAGCAGTCCGGGCTCTTGATGTCCTCGAGGTTGATACCGCCGACGGTGGGTTCCAGCGCCTGGCAGAAGCGGATGACGTCCTCGGGGTCGGGCGCGTCGATTTCGAGGTCGAAGACGTCGATGTCCGCGAACGTCTTGAAGAGGACGCCCTTGCCTTCCATGACCGGCTTCCCGGCAAGCGGCCCGATGTCGCCCAGTCCGAGCACCGCGGTGCCGTTGGAGACGACGGCCACGAGGTTGCCGCGGGCAGTGTACCGATACGCGTCCTCGGGCCGCTCGGCGATGGCCAGGCAGGGGATGGCCACCCCTGGCGTGTAGGCCAGGGAGAGGTCGCGCTGGTTGTCGGTCGGTTTGGTGGGGACGACCTGGATCTTGCCCGGTCGGCCCTCCTCGTGGTACCGGAGGGCGTCCTGATTCCGGTCGGTCATCGAGTGGGGATCAGGTTCGCGGGCCAGTGGGCCACGAGTTGCGCCGTGTTGATGTCGCGGGCGCTCAGCCCCTCCGCCTCCGGGTTCCCGTACATGATGTCGCGGCTGTCGCTCGTGTGCTGGAACAGCCCGAGGGAGTGCCCGAGTTCGTGCCGGGCGGTGACCCGGAAGCACTCCGTCAGGTCCGTCGTGGCGGGGTCGTAGCGAGGGGCGACGTACATTCGCACTGGCAGCCGCAGCTCGTACTGCGTAGCGATGAATTCGATGTCGAGGTCAGTGGCCCCTTCACACCCTGGGAGGAGGGTGTTCAGGCGGTTCACGGTCGCGATCGCCTTGGGGGGCGGGGTCACCACGCGCACCACCACGTCCGCGCTCGACGAGTCGGACACCAGCACCGCGGCGTACTCCCCGTAGAGGAACGCCCCCTGCCAGTCGTCCACCCCTTCCTGCACCCGCGCCGGCATGTCGAGGCTGTCCTCCACCCAGATCTTGACCGGGAGCATGTCCTCCGGCCAGTGGAAGCTCAGGGTGTCGAGGCCGCCCTCCCAGACCAGTCGCCATTCGTAGTTGGGCACCCGGCTCGGCGAGGTGGCCTCTGCGCAGGAAAGCGCGCCGGCTAGGAGGAGCGCGAGTGGGAGGGTGTGGCGAGCGGTCATTGGAAGTCCCAGGCGGCGCCGATGGCCAGTCCGACTCGCGAGACCTGCTGCGATCCGGAGAAGCCGGCGGCCTCGAGGGTGGGCGTGGTGAAGAGGTGGAAGTCGTACCGGACGCCGGCCACGCCGGACCAGCGTTCCGACAGGGGCTGCCGCCAATCGAGCCCGGCCCCGAAGAGTCCGGCCACCGGCACGCCGTCGCTGAAGAGCCCGGTCTCCTCCGACGGCAGGTACTCGATGACGCCGAGGCTCAGGCGCCAGGAGAGCCGGGACACGAGCGGGCCCTCGAGCGCCACCGCGGCGGTCAGGACCCCGATGCTCCCGAGGTCGGATGCGTCTTGGCCGCTCTCCGTCAGGTCGGCGCTGCTGCTGCCGTAACTGAGGTCGAGGCTGGCGCGGAGCCGCGTGGCGACCGGGAGGGAGGCGCTGAGGAAGAAAGTGGGCGCCAGCGCCGGCTTGAGCTCGATATCCTCGAAGATCTGGTCGGTGACGAGGGCGGAACTGCCGGTGACTCCCACCATGGCCGTCAGGCGGACCTGCCCCGCCGCAGGCGCCGCGGGGGCCAGGGCAAGGGCCGCGGCGAGAGGGAAGGCGTATGGAATCCGCATCCCCCAAAAATGGCCTGCCGGAGGGGCCTGAGTCAACGAACCCGCTTGGGGGCCCCCCGCCCGTACGACCGGAGCCGGCGGAGCATCCGCCGGTCGTTGGTCACCATATCGTCTCCCTTGGGCGTTTCGAGTACCTTGATGACATCCGCGAACCGCGGGTCCCGCATGATCCGGCGGAACGGCTCGGGGCCCAGCGACCCTTCCGCGATCAGTTCGTGGCGGTCCTTGCGGGACGCGAACGGGGTCTTGGAGTCGTTCAGGTGAAAGCAGTGGAGGTGCTCGATCCCGATCAGGCGCTCCCACTCTTCCCAGACCGCGTCGTAGGCGTTCACCAGGTCGTAGCCGGCGGAATAGAGGTGGCAGGTATCCGCGCAGAAGCCGAATCGGTGGCGGAACTCGACAGGGATGAGCGAGCGGAGCTCGGCCAGCTCCTCGAAGCGGCTGCCGAGGGAGGTGCCGGTGCCCGCGGTGGTCTCGAGGAGAACCATCACCTCGCCGGGGGCGGCACGCAGCGCCTCGGCGTAGGCCCGCGCGTTCCGCTTGAGCCCGGCCTCGCGCTCGTCGAGGTAGTTGCCGGGGTGCGACACGACGGCCGGGATGCCGAGCTGGTGGCACCGCGTCAGTTCCGCCGCGAACGACGTGATCGAGCGTTCGGTGAGCGCCGGGTCGGGCGAGGCCAGGTTGATGAGGTACGAGTCGTGCGACACCACGCCGTTCAGCCCGCTCGCTTCGTACGCCTCCCGGAACGCGGCGATCGTGCCCGGCTCGAGCGCCGGCTCCCGCCACTGGTTGGGCGTCTTGGTGAAGAGCTGGATGGCGGTGGCGCCGATCTCCACACCCCGGCCCGGCGCCGTCTGCACGCCGCCCTGGGTGGAGACGTGGGCACCGAGGCGTTCGTGGGTCCGGGCCGGCTGGCTTTTCTTCGTGGATGGATGGGGCTGATGCATGGATCGACCGACTCTCCGTGACTGAACGCGCTCCGGGTGGCGCCCTCGCGCACCCACGAGTCCTGCTGCTCGGCGACCCGACGCTCCGGCCCGACGGGCTGGAGCGCGCGCTGGTGCGCGGCGGCTTCCAGGTGCTCGAGTCCGACCGCCTGCCGGAAGATCCGCCGACCGGCTCGCTGCCCGATCTCGTGCTGCTCACCGTGCCCGACGCCGGGCCGGTGCTCGCGGCTGAGCTCGACCACCTCCGAACCGGAGTCTGGGGCGAGGTCCCGGCCTTTGCCGTCCTGGCCGCAGAGCAGCCCGACGGCGTGCTCGCGGCGCTGCGGCTCGGCGCCTCGGAGGCGCTCGCCGCTCCGGTGAACCTGGCCGAACTCTGCGCCCGCGTCGAGGCGCGACTCCGGGGGCGGTCCAGCCTCGAGGCGCAACGGCGGGAACGCCGCGTGAGCGGGCTCATGTTCGACATCTTCGCCGAGGTCTCCACCGCGATCCGCCCCGACGAGATCATCCAGACGCTCGTCCGGCGGGTCGGCTCCGCCCTCGAACTCGCCCACTGCTCGTTCCTGCTCACGCCGCCGGGCGAGCCGCTGGGCCGGGTCGTGGCGGTCCACGAGAGTGCGGCGGTGCGGGACCTCACGGTGGACCTGGCGCGCTACCCGGAGGTCCAGGAGGCGGTCCGGACCGGCCGGCCCGTGTTCGTGGCTGATGTGCACACTCACCCGCTCTTCGCCGAGGTCCGCGCCAAATGGACCGAGCAGCACCTGCGGGTGCAGGTCCGCAGCGTGCTGGCGATCCCGGTGGCGCTGCAGGGGCACGTCGCGGGGGTGTTCCTCCTCCGGACCCGGCGCTCCGACGCGCCGCTCACGCCGGAACAGGTGGCGTTCGCCGAGACGATCACCACCGCGGCCGCCCGCGTCCTCGAGACCGAGGAGCGCCGCTCGACCATGTACCGCCGCCTGGCCGGTGTGTCGGCACACGATCCGCTCACCGGGTGCGGCACTCTCGATGCGCTCGATCGGCGGATCCGCGAGGAATTCGAGCGGGCGCGGCGCTACGCGCTGAGCTTCAGCCTGATCCTGCTGGACGTGGACCAGCTGCGGGGACTCAACGAGCGGCTGGGCCAGGAGGGCGGCGACCGGGTGCTCGCGGAACTCGGGCGCCTGCTGCAGCGCCAGCTCCGCGCCCCCGACTTCGTGTCGCGCTATGGCGGCGACGAGTTCGCCCTGATCCTTCCCGAGACCGATCTCGAGGGCGCGCGGCGGTCGGTGTGGCGGGTCCGGGAGCAGATCCTCTCCGCGCCCTTCGCCGATCTGGCCGCCGCCGACCGGCCGCGGCTCAGCGCCGGCATCGTGACCTTCCCCCACCCGGCCGCCGTGCAGACGGAGGACCTCTTCGCGCTCGTCGAGGCGGCGCTCCTTCGGGGCAAGGCGCAGGCCGACGAGCACATCGGCACCGCCGACTCCGTGGCGGCCTGAGGCCGGCTAACGCCGGCGCCGCAGCCAATCCGCGGGGTCGAGCGCGATCGAGTTCTCCCCGCGAATCTCGAAGTGCAGGTGGGGGCCCTGTTCCGAGTTGGCCCCGCCCACCGTTCCGATCACCTGCCCCCGCGTCACGTCCTGCCCGACGGCCACGCTCGCGTTCTGCAGCTGCATGTAGAGCGACCGGTACCCATTGCCGTGCTGCACCACCACCGTCAAACCGTAGGTCCCCAGCCGCTGCACGAGTTCCACCCGGCCCGCTTCCACTGCCTTGACCGGGGTGCCTTCCGCGGCGCCGATGCCGATTCCGTTCCAGCGGACCACGCCCCCGCTCGGCAGCGTGGTCCGGCCGAAGTTGTACACCACCCGCCCGTTCACCGGCCAGTCGAGCTTGCCGATGTCCTCGGTCGTCATGCCGCCCGGGACCGGCGCCGTGCTGGTGGCGGTCGCGTTGCGGCGGGCCCGTTCGAGGGCGGCGAGCAGCTCGTTCAGGCGCGCTTCGTCGCGCTCCAGCTCGCTCAGCCGCTCCCCGGTGGCCTGGCCGGAGCGCTGGAGCTGCGCCAGCCGGCGCGCCCGCGCGGTGGCGAGGTCAGCGTAGCGCTTCAGCTCGCGTTCGCGGTCCTCCCGCGTGCTGCCGAGGGTCGTGCGGATGCCGAGCAGGTCGTTGCGCTGCCGCCGGACCCGGGCGCTGAGCGCCTCGACGTCGTGGACCAGGGCGCGGTCCTGGCGGCTGGTGAGGTAGAGGTACTTGTAGCGGGCGAGGAGGTCGCCGAACGACTCGGCGGCCAGCAGGGCCTGGAAGGTGTACATCCGGCCGCGCTTGTAGATGTCGATGAGCCGGCGCTCCAGCACCGCCCGCTTCTCGTCGAGGTTGTCCTCCGCCAGGGCCAGCTCGCCGCTGACCCGGCCCAGCTCGTTGTTGAGGCCGGCGAGCTGGGACTCGATCTCGTTGACGATGCGGTTGGTGGTCTCGCGCTGGCGCTCGATGTTGCGGAGGTCGGCGTTCACGTCGCGGACCTGCCCCTGCAGGCGCTCCTGCTGGGCTTCGAGGCGCTGGCGCTCGACCCGGATGGAGTCGAGCCGGCGGCGGCTCCGCTCGAGCTCGGTGGTGGTGCGGTCCTGCGCGTGGAGCGGTGCCACCGCGAGGAGCGTGACGGCGCTAAGCAGGAGAGGTATGAGTTTCAGGAAGACTGCTTCGCGGCCCTGCTGCCCCGCTGCCCCGCTGTCCAGTCGCCCCGCGTCCCCGCCCGCCACCCTAGACATTTCTGAGATGCCGCCCGACGCTGACGAGGCTGCCGCCGAGCCCGATGGCGACCCCGAACAGGATCCCGAGGGCGAGGTGCTTCGGCTCGAAGAAGAGCAGGGTGTGGAGGCCGGTGGTGCTGTTGCGGCGGAAGAGCTCGAAGGCCGCCCGGCTGAGCAGGATGGCGAGGAGGCCGCCGAGGAGCCCCTTGAGGGCGCCGTCGAGCAGGAAGGGGCCGCGGATGAAGGCGTCGGTGGCGCCCACCAGCCGCATGATGGAAATCTCGCGCGCCCGCTGCAGCACCGTCATCCGGATCGTGACGCCGATGATGACCACCGCGACGGCGGCGAACGCCAGCCCGATGACCAGGCCGACGAACCCCGCCAGGTTCCGGAGCCGGTCCAGACGTTCGATCCATTCCTGCCCGAAGCGGACGTCGTCCACGAAGGAGAAGCCCTCGATCCGCCGGGCCACCGCGGCGGCGCTGGCCGCGTCGCGATACTCCTCCTTGAGCGTCACCTGGAGGGAGGCGGGGAGCGGGTTTACCTGGAGGTCGCGGTAGGCGTCCTTGAACTCCACCAGCTCCTGCTGCGCCCGCTGCAGGGCCTGGTCCTCGTCCACGTACACCACCGCCTCCACCTCGGGGAACGCCGCGATGTCCTGCGAGGCGAGGGTGATCGTCTCAGGCGGCGTGCCCCGGAGGAGGAAGGCCTCGATCTGCACCCGGGTGCTGATGCCCCGGAGCGCCTCGCGCATGTTCACCGCCACCAGCCCGAACAGCCCGACGGTGAACAGCGAAAAGGCGATCGTGGTGATCGAGAGAGCGGACAGCATCGGCGCCCGGCGGAAGGACCGGATCGTCTCGCGCGTCAGCAGGCTCATGACACGCCCTCGGTGGCGATTCGCTCTTCCGCGCTGTCGAATACCAGCGAGCCCTCGCGCATTTCCAGCACCCGGTATTGCGTCTGGCGCACCAGCGCGAGTTCGTGGGTGGCCATCACGACGCAGGTGCCGCCGGCGTTGATATCGCGCAGCAGCTGGAAGACGCCGCGGGAGGACCGCTCGTCGAGGTTGCCGGTCGGTTCATCCGCCAGGAGGATGGGCGGGTCGTTCACCAGGGCGCGCGCGATGCCCACGCGCTGCTGCTCACCGCCGGAGAGTTCCGTCGGGTACGCACGGCCTCGGGAGGCCAGCCCCACCTGCGTCAGGACCCGGTGCACCCGCGTCGGAATCGTGTCCGGCCGCGCGCCGGTCACCTCGAGCGCGAACGCCACGTTTTCCTCGGCGGTGCGGTCCTGGAGGAGCCGGAAATCCTGGAAGACGATGCCCAGCCGGCGCCGGAGCTTCGGCACCTCGCGCGCCGTGAGCTCGCCGATCGAGAAGCCCGACACGCGCAGCTCCCCGTGGGTCGGGCGCAAGTCGGCGGAGATGAGCTTGAGGATGGTGGACTTCCCGGCCCCGGAGTGGCCGGTCAGAAAGACGAACTCCCCCTTCGCCACGCGGAAGGAGAGGTCTTTCACGGCCATCCCGCCGCGCGGGTAGGCCATCGAAACCTGCGTAAATCGAATCACGGGTGGAAGATAACTACCTTCCCAGCGCCTGCTCCAGATCGCCGATGATGTCCGCGGCGTCCTCGATGCCGCAGCTCAGCCGGAGGAAGCCGTCGGGGATGCCGATCCGGGTGCGCTCCTCGGCGGTGAGCCCCTTGTGCGAGGTCAGCCGCGGCTCGGAGATCAGGCTCTCCACCCCCGCGAGGCTCGGGGCATGGGCGATCATCTTCAGCTTCTTGAGGAACCGCTCCGCCGCGCGCACCCCGCCCTTGAGCTGCAAGCCGACCATGCCGCCGAATCCCTGCAGCGCCTCGCGCGCGTAGGCGTGCTCGGGGTGCGCGGGCAGGCCAGGATAGTGCACCGCGGCGAATTCCGCTTGCGCCTCGGCCCACCGGGCCACCGCCAGGCCGTTGGCGTTGTGTCGCTCCATGCGAACCGCGAGCGTCCGGAGCCCGCGCTCCACCAGCCAGGCCGCGTGCGGGTCGATCGACTGGCCCCACAGGCGCATCAGGCGGGTTACCTCCTCGATGAACGACGCCGACCCCGCCACCGCCCCGGCGATGACGTCGCTGTGGCCGTTCAGGTATTTCGTGGCGCTGGTGATGACCACGTCGGCGCCGTGCTCGATGGGCCGGAGGTTGATCGGGCTCGCGAAGGTGGCGTCGACCAGCAGGGCCAGGCCGAACTCCTTGGTGACCTGTGCGATCGGGGCGAGGTCGATGATGCGGAGCGTCGGGTTGGTGGGCGTCTCGATGAAGATGGCCCGCGTGGACTTCCGCACCGATTTCCGCCAGAGCCGGTGCTGGGTCGGGTCGACGTACGAGACCTCGATGCCGAACCGGCCCAGTTCGTCATCGAAGAGCCGACGCGTGCCACCATAGATCCACTCGCTGGCCAGGAGGTGGTCTCCCGGCCGGAGCACGGCCAAGTGCGCGAGCGCAGTGGCGCCCATTCCGCTCGACAGGAAGACGGCAGCCTCCGCCCCCTCGAGGAGGGCGTACTTCCGGGCCAGGTCCACCTGGTTCGGGTTGTTGCCGTACCGCGTGTAGAGCACCTCCTCGCTCGAACCCACCGGGTTCACGAAGGTGCTGCTCTGGAACACCGGGCCGACCACGGGCGTCCAGTCGGCGCGCCGGTGGGGAAGGCCGTGGATGGACAGCGTCGAGAGGCCGGGGCGGCGAGGGGTCATCGGGGGAGGGGGTGGAAGGTGCCCGCCTCTGCGCGCAGCAGCCGCAGGAGCGACAAGGTGAGCAGGGCGTCGGCCGCCCGCTCGAGGGTCCAGCCGAGCACGTCGGCAATGCTCCCGGCGTCGCCCGGCCCCAGTCGGAAGACGCAGTGGAAGACGCGCTGGAGCTCGGGGGTGACCCGCCCCAGCAGCTGCGGCGGCTCGTCGGGCGACGTGACCACGGCGATCGCGAGGGCGTGGTGGTTGAGCACGTGATCGATCGCCTCGGTGTGGTCCTCCCGCGTCCCCAGCAGCATCACGTACCGGTCGGTGCCGGGGTCGGTGTCGAGCAGGAGCTTGGCGACGATTTCGTCGGCGCAGCTGAAGTCGAGGAGCCCGACCTCGGTAAAGTCGAGCATGGTCGTCGGCGCCTCGGACCCGGCGATGGCCTTCTGGATGTAGCCGCGGACCGCCGCGCCGGTGGGGCGGGTGACGAGGTCGCAGTAGGGCGTGGCCACCGTCTCCTTGAGGACGCGGCCGAGGGGGATGGTCTGGATCATCGGGCGCCTCCTTCCTGGGCCGGGATGACCACCTGGACCTGGGAGCCGGGGAAGAACGGGAGGTTCTCGGCCAGGGGGACGTCGTCGTCCCACTTCGGCACGATCGAGAGCCGCGCCGTGCCGCTCCGGATGGAAATCTTGCCGTCCCACCGGCTGAGATACCGCTTGATGCCCGCCAGCCCCTGCCCGCGGCCCGGGTCCCGGAACCGGCTCACGCCCTGGATCAGCGCCGCCTCGAGCGCGGAGGCGTCGCCCCAGCGGTCGCCGAACCGCTTGGCCTGCGTGGCCTCGAGCGAGCGGCGGAAGCCGAGCCCAGCGTCGCTCACCGCGATCACGATGACCCGGCGCCCGAGTCGCTTGCGGAAGTTATACAGGTGGACCGCGACCCACCCGGAGGTGCCCGCGTGCTCCACAATATTCTGACATGCCTCCGAAAGCGCCATCGCGAATCCCATCGTGGCCTTCGCCTCGAGCCCGAGCTCGTGGCTCAGCATCCGGGCGGCCCGCTCCTGGATGCGGCCGACCACCTGGTGCACGTCCTCCGACGCCCCGACCGGCGTGATGTCGAGCAGGTGGTCCGAATCCTCGGTGGCCGGGGTGCGCGGCACCTTGCCGTGAATCTCGAAGAGGTCGGCGGCGTGGCGGAAGAACCCTGTCTTGGCCCAGTAGCGCCGGACCTCGTCGCTGGCGGGCACGGTGAACAGGGGCTTTTCCCGGTGGGCCTCACGGAGCGCCTGCGCGGCGGTCAGGAGCCCGACGAGTCCGTAGGGCGACGCCCAGGTGGCGGTGCGCGCGTCCACCAGGACGCGCTCCTCGGGCGGCCAGGCGCCGAAGCCCTGCGCGAACTGGTCGAACGACCGGTCGTCGAAATAGGCCGGCACCTCCACGATCCGTGTCACGGTGCGACGAGCTCCCCGCGCAGATGGCGCCCCAGGCCGCTCGCGCCGCGGAAGGCGGCGTTGCGGGCGGCCAGGGCGTTGGCCTCGCCGATGGCCTGCGGCACCGGGGCGCCCGCCAGCAGGCGGGCGCAGCACGCCGCCCCGAACACGTCCCCGCAGCCGGTCGGGTCGAGGGCGTCCACCGCAGGGGCGGCGACCAGCGCGGTGCGGACCGGCTGTGCGGCCGCGGAGTCGATGTCACGACCCCATCCATCGAACCCGGGCGCGGCCACGTAGACGGTGCCGCGCGGACCGAGCGTCACGAGCATGAGTGATACGCCCGCCCCGAGCGCCGCGGCGGCCAGTCCCATCGGGTCGGCTGATAGCTGGTGCATCTCGTCCTCGTTGACCTGGATGGCGTCGAAGCAGCCGAACCAGGAAGGCGCGTCCGGCAGCGGCTGGAGGGTGCGTACCCCGTCGCGCTGCATGCCGAGAAAGAGGCTGTGGAGGTCCGCATAGATGGGGCCCTGGAAGCCGCGGCGCAATGCCTGCGCAGTGCCGAGGCACATCTCGAATCCGGAGATGAAGTTGACGTAGAGGGCGTCGAGGTCGGCCACGAGGGGACCGAGCTCCGGCCAGGTCCACCCCGGCACGCCGCCCTGCATCCGCTCGCACCGCCGCTCCGCCGACTGGTACCGCAACACCACCCGGTTGTTGGGCGCCGGGACCTCGATGCATCGCGCCCCGGGCGCGAGGTGGGTGAGCCCG
This sequence comes from Gemmatimonadota bacterium, assembly GCA_022710485.1. Taxonomy (GTDB): domain Bacteria; phylum Gemmatimonadota; class Gemmatimonadetes; order Gemmatimonadales; family GWC2-71-9; genus SPDF01. The sequence goes on from JAKLGU010000007.1 coordinate 25,792, forward strand.
CGCAGGAACTCGGCGGCCTGGGGCGCCAGGTCCCGGCCGACCCGGATCAGGGGCACGATCTCCCACCCGTCGTCGAGCGCGGCGTCCATGCCGGCCAGCGCGTAGGCGATGCCCCCCCACTCCTCGGTCGGCGGACCGACCGGGTCGCGCCCGTGGATGACATCCCACACCATGGTGCCGACCACGCCGACGCGACGCACGGCTCAGCCGTCCCGGCTGTCGAGGAAGGAGCGCGCGGCGCCGTAGACGCCGGCGGAGCCCGTCAGCGCCCCGGGGACGATCCGGCACACCTCTACCGCCGGGCGGAAGGCGCGGCGCGTCACCTCGCGCCGGAGCGGCGCGAAGAGGCTCTCGCCGGCGAGCGTGACGCCGCCGCACACGACCACCACCTCGGGGTTGAACACGTTCACCAGGTTGGCGATAGCTGCGCCGAGGATGCGGGCCGTGTCCTGCACCACTTCCCGCGCGAGGGCGTCTCCCGCCGTGGCGGCCTCGTACACGACCTGTGCCGTGATGGACGCGGGGTCCGTGTCCATGAGCGCGCGCAGCGAGCTCTCGGCGCCCCGTTCGACCGCCTCCACCGCGCGCCGCGCGATCGCGGGCCCGGAGGCATAGGCCTCGAGGCAGCCGTAGTTGCCGCAGGCGCAGCGGCGCCCGTTCATCTCGATGGTGGTGTGGCCGATCTCGCCGGCGCAGTCCGAGGCGCCGTGGTAGAGCTGGCCGTCGAGGATGATGCCGCCGCCGATGCCGGTCCCGATGGTGATGCCGATCGCCTGGCGGGTGCCGCGCGCCGCGCCGCGCCAGTGTTCGCCGAGCACCGCGCAGTTGGCGTCGTTGTCGAGCGAGGCGGGCAGGCCGAGACCGTCCGACACCCGGCCTCGGAGCGGAAAGTCCACCCAGCCCAGGTTCGGCGTCAGGAGCACGATCCCCTGCCGGGTGTCGAGCGGCCCGGGGGAGCCGACGCCGACGCCGGCCACCTTCGCGCCCGGCACCGCGGCCGCGAGCGCGTCCATTGAGCGGCGTGCCAGGGCGAGCATGCGGGCCACCACGCCGTCGGCCCCTTCCTCGGCCCGGGTGGGCTCGGTCAGCAGTCCTTCGAGGCGCGAGCCGTCCTCGGAAACACAACCGGCGACGAGATTGGTCCCGCCGACGTCGATGCCGAGGACGTAGGTCATGTCAGTGCGCCGCGGCGGACGTCGGGAGGGCAGTCACCGCCTTCAGCACCAGGTCCACGCCGATGGACTGCATGCAGGCGTGATGGCCGAGGGGGCAGGTCGCGGGGCCGTGAGGCGAGCAGGGGCGGCACCAGAGCCCGGCTTCCTGGACGACGCGGCTCGACACGCCGAGCGGGCCGAATCCCTGCGACGGCGTCGTCGGGCCGAACACCGCCACGACCGGCGTGCCGACGCCCGTCGCGAGGTGGAGCGGGGCCGAGTCGTTGGTGACGAGGAGGCTGGCGCGCTCGATGAGGGCGGCGGACTCCCGGAGCGAGAGCGCGCCGGCGGCGGAATGCGCCCGTCCGGGTGCGGCGCCCGCCACCTGCGCCGCCAGCTCGCCGTCGGCGGTGCTGCCGAGGACGACCACCGGCTGCTGCAGGCGCGACACGAGTGCGGCGTAGCCGGGCCACCGCTTCGTGCCCCAGATGGATCCGGGCGCCACCGCCACGAACGGAGTGGCGATGCGCCGTTCGGCGAGCCACGCGCTCGCGGCCGCGCGGTCGGCATCGGTCAGCACCAGCGACACCTTCGGCGGCGGGGCCGCGATGCGGCGATCGTCGGCCAGCGCCAGCAGCCGGGCGCTCTCGTGGCCGCCGCGCGGACGCGCGACGCGCCGGGTGTAGAGGATGGCGGCGGGGCTGTCGGCGAACCCGGTGCGGTCGGGAACGTGGGCGGCGAAGGCCAGCGCCGCGGAGCGCCACGAGCGATGCGGCAGGAAAGCGGCCGAGTACCGGGTGCCGGCCAGCCGCTCCGCCAGGCGACGAAAGCCGCCGATGCCCCGGTCCGCCCCGCGCTTGTCGTAGCGGATGACCTGGTGCACCGCCGGATGCGTCTCGATCAGCTCGGCGGCGGCGGGCGTGGTGACGACGTCCACCGGCCCGAACCGCGCCGCGAGCCGCGCGAGCAGCGGGGTGGTGAGGACGACATCGCCGAGAAACGCGGTCTGGATGACGAGCACGGGTCCGGGGCGCATGGGCATCTGTGGGTGAGGGGGCTAGTCGACCTTCAGCACGGCCAGGAACGCCTCCTGGGGGATTTCCACCGCGCCGATCTGCTTCATCCGCTTCTTGCCTTCCTTCTGCTTCTCCAGGAGCTTGCGCTTGCGGGTGATGTCGCCGCCGTAGCACTTGGCGAGCACGTCCTTGCGGAAGGCGCTGATGGACTCGCGGGCGATGACCTTCTGCCCGATGGCGGCCTGGATGGCCACCGCGTACAGCTGCCGCGGGATGAGCTCCTTCAGCTTTTCCGCCATCTTGCGGCCGAATTCGTACGCCTTGTCGCGGTGAATGATGACGCTGAAGGCGTCGATCTGGTCGCCGTTGAGGAGCAGGTCGAGCTTGACCAGGTCCGAGTCGCGGAAGTCCGACATCTCGTAGTCGAGCGACGCGTAGCCGCGGCTGATCGACTTGAGACGGTCGTAGAAGTCGAGGACGATCTCCCCCAGCGGAAACTCGAAGTCGAACTCAACCCGGGAGGTGTCGAGGTAGTGCATCCCGTTGTAGATGCCGCGCCGATCCTGCCCGAGCTTCATGATCGCGCCGATGTAGTCGGCTGGCGCCATGATCCGGGCCTTCACGTACGGCTCCTCGATCCGGGCGATGGACGCCGGGTCGGGGAGGTTGGTCGGGTTCGACAGGACCATCATCTCGCCGTCGGTGCGGTACACGTGATATTCCACGGTCGGCACGGTGGTGATGAGGTCGAGGTTGAACTCCCTCTGGAGCCGCTCCTGGACGATTTCCAAGTGCAGGAGGCCGAGGAACCCGCACCGGAACCCGAAGCCGAGCGCCGTCGACACCTCGGGCTCGTAGTTCAGGGAAGCGTCGTTGAGCCGCAGCTTCTCGAGCGCGTCGCGGAGGTTCTCGTACTGGTCGGAGTCGGTCGGGTACACACCGGCAAAGACCATCGACTTGACGATCCGGTAGCCCGGCAGGAGCTCCGTGGCCGGGTTCTCGGCGTCGAGGATGGTGTCGCCCACGCGCGCGTCCCGGACGTCCCGCAGGCTGGCCACCAGGTAGCCGACCTCGCCCGCCTCGAGCACCGGCGCCTCGCGCTGCCCCAGCTGGAGGTATCCGACCTCCTCGACCCGGTACTCGTCCGCCGGGTGCGAGCCGAACGCGATCTTCATCCCGGCCCGGACCGTCCCGTCCACCACCCGGATGCTCGGGACGGCGCCCCGGTACCGGTCGTAGTACGAATCGAAGATGAGCGCGCGAAAGGGCGCATCCTCCCGGCCGCGGGGCGGGGGCACGCGGGCCACGATCTCCTCGAGGAGTTCCGGAATGCCGGTGCCTTCCTTGGCGGAGACGCTCAGGATCTCCTCCCGACGGGCGCCGATCAGGTCGATGATCTCCTGCGCACGGCGCTCCGGCTCCGCGCCCGGCAGGTCGATCTTGTTCAGGACCGGGATGATCTCGAGTCCGGCGTCGAGCGCCAGGAAGAGGTTGCTGAGCGTCTGCGCCTGGATGCCCTGCGACGCGTCCACCACCAGGATGGCGCCCTCGCACGCGGCCAGCGAGCGGGACACCTCGTAGGTGAAGTCCACGTGCCCGGGGGTGTCGATCAGGTTGAGCTCGTACTCCACGCCGTCCCGGCCGGTGTAGGACATCCGGACCGCGTTCAGCTTGATGGTGATGCCCCGCTCGCGCTCGAGGTCCATCGTGTCGAGGAGCTGCGAGCGCATCTGGCGCTTCTGGACCGCACCCGTCGTCTCGATCAAGCGGTCGGCCAGGGTGGACTTCCCGTGGTCGATGTGCGCCACGATGCAGAAATTCCGGATGCGGGATTGGGACATGGGCGCAAATATAACGGAGCCCGGGTCACGCCGAGCCGGCGAGTTCCTCCAGTCGCGCCATGGCCCGGCGGAGGTGCGGAATCACGATGCTGCCGCCCACGATCAGCGCCACGCTGAAGATCTCGAGGAACTCCTCCTGCGTGACGCCCTCCTCCCGGCACCGGACGATGTGGTAGGTGATGCAGTCGTCGCAGCGGAGGACCATGCTCGACACCAGCCCGAGCATTTCCTTCGTCTTGACCCCGAGCGCTCCGGCCTCGTAGGCCCGCCCGTCGAGCGCGAAAAATCGGTTGATGGTCAGGTTGCCCGCGCCCAGGATCGAGGCGTTCATCTGCTCGCGGAAGGCGCGGAACTCGGCAAGGGAGCCAGGGGCGGCGTCGGACATGAGAAGCTCGGCGTGGCAGGGAGCGAATGCGGCGGGGCCGCGGGGCAGCGGGGCAGGTTGGCAGAAACGATTCAGGAGGCCAGCCGCGCCTCCTGAATGGTAACAAGTCCCATCGAATTGAACTGGCTAGCGGGCCTGGCGCACCTGCTCCAGGGCGCCCGGGTTCCAGGTCGGCTTCGTGGCGGCGTTGCCGACCGCCTGGCCGGTCCAGAACACGAGCTGCAACAGCCGTGATTCCTTCTCCGCGTTGATCTTGTCCGGCGAGTCGCTCGGCTCGTGATAGTCGGGATGGTGCCCGCTCGTGAAGTAGAGGATCGGGACGCCGGCCCGCGCGAAGTTGTAGTGGTCCGAGCGGAACAGGCGGCGTTCCTGTGGCGCGAGGTCGTTGACCGGGGTCATGCCGAGGTCGCGATGCGCCGCCGCCACGGAATCGAGGGTGGGCCCGAGGCTCGAAAAGGTCATGCCGATGGTCTCGACGGTGTCGGGCCAGTTCCGCCCGATCATGTCCATGTTCAGGTTCGCCACGACCTGGTCGATGGGCACCGGTGGATGGGCGGTGAAATACGCGCTGCCCCAGAGCCCCTTCTCCTCGCCGCTCACGGTCAGGAAGATGAGCGACCGCCTGGTGGCGGCGCGCTTCCGGGTGAAGGCCTCCGCCAGCTCGAGGATCCCGACCGTGCCGGAGCCGTCGTCGTCGGCGCCGTTGTTGATGCTGTCGGGCTTCCCCGGGCTGATCCCGATATGGTCCATGTGGGCCGAGAACACCACGTATTCGTGCTTCAGGGTCGGGTCGGTGCCCTCCAGGATGCCCACCACGTTCGGCGCGGTGGCGGTGCCCAGGACGGTGTCCGACGCCATCACGGTCGCTTCCCAGCCGCTCATGGGGAGCACCGTCATTTCGCCCGCGCCGTTGAGCTGGTCGAAGACGCCCTGCGCCTGCGGGAACCGGGCAATGATCGCGGCCTGGGGAACTTCCACCACGAGCGGTATGCCCCCCGTCCGGGCGGCCGCCTCGTCGCGCGACACCTGGACACGACCCGCCTGACCGGCCAGGGCGGCGATGACCGTCGTGTCGCGGTCGCTGAGGGCGATGATCCCCGCCGCGCCCGCGGCCACCGCCTTGAGCACAATGGCGTTCGCGAACTGCGGCACCTCGGACCACTTGACCACCCAGACGAGGAGTTTTCCGGTGACGACGCTGTCGGCGGGAAACCGGTCCGGATTCGGGGGGCCGCCGAGCAGCAGGATCGGGGCGCTGATCGGCTTGCCGTCCTGCTCCCCGGCGTGTTGCACCACCGAGGTGGCGTATGGCAGGAGGATGCTTCCCTGGCCGTTCAGCTCGGTGAACTCCACGTAGGAGCGATCCACCTGCAACTGCCGGAGGACCAGCGGGAAACGCTGGAGGTAGGTGCCGCTGTCGCCTGCGGGGCGGAGGCCGAAGGACTTGAACTGGGCCGCGATATACGCGGCCGCTGTTTCGAGGCCAGGGCTCGGCGTGTCGCGCCCCATCATCGAGTCATCGGCGATGAGGTGGATGCGCCGGGAGACATCCTTGGCGGTGATCGAGGCCGCGGCCTTCGTCACGTCACGGGCCTGGGCGGCGAGCGGGGTGCCCGCCGCCAGGCCCGCCAGCGCGACGAGCGCGCTGGCGAGCTTCAGCCTCACGACGCCGGCTTCGGCGGCTGGACGATCTTGGCGTAGCTGTCCGGATTCCACTGCGGGCGCTGCGGATTGTTCGCCACCGCCTGCCCGAGGTAGAACAGGAGCTGGAGGATCCGGGACTCCTTGTCGGCGTTGATCTTGTCCGGGGAGTCCGACACCTGGTGGTAGTCGGCGTGCACGCCGTTGAAGAAGAAGAGGATCGGCACGCCGTTCTTCGCGAAGTTGTAGTGGTCCGACCGGCCGTAGAAGTTCTCTTCCGGCCAGCGGTCGTCGATGGCGGCCATGCCGAGTTCGGGATGCTGCGCGTTGACCGCCTCGAGCGTCTTGCCGAGGTCCGAGTGCTCGCGGCCGATCGCGACGATCGTGTCCGGCCAGTTGCGGCCGATCATGTCGAGGTTGATGTCGGCCACCATGTCCTTGAGGGGCACCGTCGGGTGGTTGACGAAGTAGTTGCTCCCCCACAACCCCTTCTCCTCGCCGCTCACCGTGATGAACAGGATGGAGCGCTTCGGGCGCGCGCCGGGCCGGCTGAACGCCTCGGCGAGCTCGACCACGCCTACCGTGCCGGAGGCGTCGTCGTCGGCGCCGTTGTGGATGCTGTCCGGCTTGCCGCTCGCGATGCCCACGTGGTCCATGTGCGCCGAGTACACCAGGTATTCGTGCTTGAGCTTGGGGTCGGTGCCCTCCAGGATGCCGATGGTGTTCGGCGCGGAGCTCTTCTTGAGCACCGTCTCCTTGAGGTCGATCATCACCTTGAGGCCCGGGTCGGCCAGGATCACCATGGAAGTGTCGGCCCGGATCTTCGCGACGTCCACGCCGCCGGCCGCGAGGACCGCGGCGAGGGCCGCGTCGTTGACCTCGACGACCGGGGGGCGGCCTTCGGCGCCGGCGAGGCGGATGCCCGGCCGGTATGGGGCCTTCATCCGGTTGGCCCAGCCGGCCGAGTCACGGTTCGAGAGGATCACCACGCCGAGCGGGTGGAGCGCGTAGACGGCGCCGATCATCTGGCCCATGCCGCCCGCCGTCGGTCCCTTGCTGTAGTCCATGACGACCACGACCACCTTGCCGGTGGCGTCCATGCCCGCGAGGGCGTCCCGGTTTGGCTTGCCTCCGAGGACCACGACCGGGCCGCCGATCTCCTTGTCGGGCGTGGTGCCGCCCATGAAGCGCGCATCGGTGGTGAATTCGGCGTGGACGTGCTTCCCGCCCGCCATGAACCCGACGTGGGATTCGGCGGCGTCGAACTGGACCTGCAGAATGTCGTACCGCTGGAACCAGGTGCCGTTCTCGCCACCGGGCTTGAGCCCGAAGGACTTGAACTGGTCGGCGACGTACTGCGCCGTCATTTCCAGGCCCGGGCTGGGCGTGTCGCGCCCCATCATCGAGTCGTCGGCGATGATGTTGACCCGGCGCGCCACGTCCGGGGCGGTGATGGTCGCGGCCGCCTTCTTCACCGCCGAAGACGGCGGCGGGACGACGGCGGCGGGCGCCTGCGCGGCGAGCGGAGAGGCGGCGAAGAGGGCGAGCGTGAGCAGGTGTCGCATGCGTGGTCTCGGTCTGGGTGAGTCAGGGGAACGGGACGGCCCGGCAGGCAAACTAGGCATGCCGGGCCCGGAGTCGCTACGGCGGGATGGAACGGAGAGTTTCAGGAGCCGCGGCGTTTCAGCTTGGGCTCGCCGGTGGCTTTGGGGGCCGACCCGGACCTGCCGGGGCTGGGGCGGGAACCGCCGCCCTGAGGTCCGGCGGAGCCTGCACTCGGTCGGCTGGGGGCGGCACGGCTCGGGGCTGGAGGCTTGTCAGCCTTCCGGCCCTGTTGCGGGGTGGTTTTCGGCGCCGGCTTGGCCGGATCCTGCTTGCTCTCCTGCACCGCACGCGGGGCCTCGACCTCCGGCTTCGGAGCCGGGAGCTGGACCGTTGTGAGCGAGAGAATCAAGAAGGGATACAGCACGAAACCTCCTGGAGGACAACCACGTCGAGACCTGTACCGACTAGCAGGCCTCGTGCCACCCATCGATTGGCTCATAATACTATCCTGCACAAGCATTTGCGTCACCTGCGGACCCGCCCTCGAGTGGTCCGGATGTCCCCCCCGGGGTACAGACGGGCTCCGCGTTGACTTCGCGCGTCACTCCCCGGTACGTTGCCGCCCGCATGGCCACCACCCACGGCGCCGCCCGGCTCGACCTGCTCGATCCCTTCGAGGTATCCCGCCTCGGCGGCTTGGAGGTCGTGACCGAAGGCCTCGTCGAGGGATTCCTGGCCGGGCTCCACCGCTCGCCACGCCGCGGATTCTCGGTCGAATTCGCAGAGCACCGGATGTACCAGCCGGGCGACGAGCCCCGATACGTGGACTGGAAGCTCCTCGGCCGCAAGGACCGGCTCTACGTGAAGCAGTTCGAGGAAGAGACCAACCTCCGCGCGATGGTGGTCCTCGACTCCAGCCGCTCGATGGATTGGTCCGGACTTCCCGAGGCCCGGCTGACCAAGTTCGACTACGCGCGCCGCCTGACGGCGGCCCTCGCGCTGGTGCTCCTCCGTCAGCGGGACGCTACCGGGCTCGTGGTGTTCGACGACACCGTCCGGGCCGCGCTCCCGCCGCGGGTGAGCCGCGCCCACTGGATGCGGATTGCCGCCACGCTCGGCAATGCCACGCCAGGTCGCACGACCGCGGCCGCCCCGGCCCTTCAGGGCGTGGTCGAACGGTTGCGGCGCCGAGGCCTCGTCGTCTTCATATCCGACCTACTGCTCGACCAGTCTCCCGCCCTGCATGCCCTCAAGTTCCTCAGGCACCGCGGCCACTCGGTGCTCGTCCTGCACGTGCTCGACCCGGCGGAGCTCGAGCTCGACGGTCCCGCCGAGGTGCGGTTCGAGGATCCCGAGTCGAGCGCCGCGGTGGTGCTCCGCCCGAGGGATTGGGCCGAGGTGTACCGCAAGACCGTGGGAGACGTAGTGGCCGGGTGGCGCCTCGCCCTGCGCCGCGAGGGGATCCGGTACCACCCCGTGCGGACCGATCTCCCCTTCGGCCGCGCGCTGCGTGAGGCGCTGGTTCGGCCGGGCGGCATCGCGTGAGCGGCTTCCTCAACCCCCTTTGGCTCTGGGCGCTGCCCGCCGCCGCGCTTCCCTTGATCCTGCACCTCGTGGCCCGGCGGCAGCCGCCCACGGTGGCGTTTCCCGCCGTCCGATACCTGCAGCAGGTCACCCGCGACCACCAGCGCCGCCTCAAGCTGCAGCACTGGCTGCTTCTCCTGGTCCGCACCCTCCTGGTGCTGGCGCTGATCCTCGCCGCGGCCGGTCCGACCGTGGCCCGCGACGGCCTCGCCAGCCACGCCCCCGCCGCGCTGGTCCTGATCCTCGACAACTCGCCAAGCAGCGGTGCGGTCTCCGGCGGGACGCCGGTGCTCGACCGTCTGCGCTCGGCGACCCGCACCGTCCTCGACAAGGCGACTCCGGAGGACGCCGTCTGGCTCATCACCTCCGACGGGCTGGCACGTCGCGCCCCGGTTGAGCGGCTGCGCGCGGCGATCGACTCGCTCCATCCGTCGGAAATCCGGCTCGACCTGGGCGTGGCGCTGGCGCAGGCCGGCGACCTGCTGACCAACGCTGACCGCCCCGGCGAAATCGTCCTGCTCTCCGACCTGCAACGGAGCGCCCTGTCTGCGGTGCGCCTGACGGTGCCGGTGCTGGTCGGCATGCCGGACCTCATCCCTCCCCCCAACCTCGGCGTCGCCACACTCGAACCAGGTCCGCAGCCGTGGTCTCCCGGGGAGAATCGGGTGCGGGTCCGGCTCGCGGGGGACTCGGGACGCACATCGCCGCTGTCGGTCCAGCTCGGCGACCGCACGGGTCGCCCCCAGCTGGCCGGCGTGGGTACAACCGTGGAAGTACTCCTGCCTGCCGTCGCTTCGGGGTGGTGGTCCCTTACGGCGGATCTCGATCCTGATGAATTCCGGGCGGACGATCGCCGCCGAACCCTCTTTCGGGTGCTGCCGGTGGCACGGGCGCAGTGGGACCCGGCGGACCTGTACCTCTCCGCGGCGGCGATGACGCTCCTCGAAGGTGGGCGGCTCCAGCAGGGGAGCCAGGTGACGCTGGGCTGGCTCGGCCCCGCGGCGTCCGTGGTGGCGCCGCCCCAGGATCTCGCGTCGCTGGGCTCGCTCAACCGGGCGCTCGAACGCCGCGGGATTCCCTGGCGGTTCGCGGGGCCGGTGGTGCAGCCGCAGGCGAGCGACAGCGGACCGCTCGGCCCACCGGCCCGGGTTTCCCGGCGCCTCCGCCTGACGTACGTCGGCGGCGCGCCGCGGGGCATCGCGGCGACGGTAGGCGGCGAGCCGTGGATCGTCCACGCGGGCGACGTCGTGCTGCTCGGCAGCCGACTCGATCCGGCGTGGACCGACCTGCCCACCTCCGCCGGGTTTGTGCCGCTGGTGGACGCACTGGCCAACCGGCTGGTACGGGGAGAACAGGCTCTCCTGTCGGGATTTCCCGGCACTCCGGTCCGGCTTCCCGACGATGTCGAGCAGGTGACGGACAGCGTCCGCGCCTGGCGCGTCGAGGGCGGAGCGTCGTGGCGACCGCCGGCCACTGGCATCTATCTCCTCCGGTCGGGCGCCGACACCCTCGGCGCGGTCGCAGTCAACCTCGACCCGAGGGAATCGGAGCTGTCGGCAGCGAACCGGACGGATCTCGAGGCGCTCTGGCCCGGGGTTCGTGCTGTTCCGCTCGCGCGGGTCGGCGAGGCGGCGTTCGCTTCGGGCGCGCAGGGCCACCTCCGCGGGCCCCTGCTGTGGCTCGCGCTCCTGCTCGGTCTCGTCGAGGTGGCGCTGGCGAGCGCCCGGCGGCGGGCCGCATGACCCTCTCGCTCATCCTCGACACGCTGGACCGGACGCCGACGGCGCTCGACGTGGCCGCGCGCCTCCCGGCGCGCGGGAGTCGACTCGCGCTCGGTGGCCTGCCCGGCTCGAGCGGCGCCGCCCTCGTGGCGTGGCTGGCGCGTCGCTTTCCCGACCGGCTGTTCGCCGTCATGGCCACGACGCCGGCCGAGGCCGAGCGCTGGCTCAGCGACCTGCAACGACTCACCGATGTCGCCACCGCGCTCTATCCCCAGCGCGAGGGCCTCGGCGAGGAGGAGCCGCATCACGAAATTGCCGGGGAGCGGGTGGAGACGCTGCAGGCGCTGGTCGAGGGGCGGATCCGGATCCTGGTGACGACGGCGCGCGCCTCGGTGGAGCGCACCGGTGTGCCGGCGTGGCTCCGCGCCGCCACCCTCCGGCTCCGCCCGGGAGGGACCGACACAGCGGGCCTCAGCGCGGTGGTGGCGGCGCTCGAGTCGATGGGGTACCGCCGGGTGCCGACGGTGACCGAGGTGGCGGAGTTCAGCGTCCGCGGCGGCATCGTGGACGTGTACGGCTTCGGCATGAGCACGCCGGCGCGCTGCGAATGGTGGGGCGACGTCCTCGCGTCACTCCGCGGCTTCGACCTCACCACGCAGCGATCGCTCGAGGAACTGGACGAGGTGACGGTGCTGCCGGTCGGTGGCGCGCCGCGCGGCACCGCCGCGCCGGAGGGCGGGGCGCCCGTCCGGAGCTCGCTCCTCGAGTTGCTCGCCGCCGACACCCTCCTGGTGGAGGAGGCGGAGGGCCCTGACGCCGACGAAGTGGACCGGGCGTGGGCGGAGGCCGAGCACCACCTCGAGCTCTCCCGGCGGATGGGGGAGGATGTCCCGGGCCGCGGCGAGCTGTACGAATCGCCGGCGCGGTGGCGGGAGCGCCGGGCCGCGTTTGCGCGGATCCTCCTTCGCGAGGAGGCGGTGGATCTCCAGGTGGGCTTCCTGCCGCCGGAGCGGATCGACCGCGAGATCCCGCGGCTCCGCGCCCTGCTCGCGGGCGGGCAGCCGACCCTTCTCCTCTGCGACAACGAGGGGCAGTTGGAGCGGCTCGAGGAACTGCTCAGCGAGGGGCACCGGGGGCCGCACGCCTCCATGGCGGTCGGCGCGCTCGACGGCGGGTTCGTCATGCCGGCGCTCCGCGTCCTGACCGATCACGAAATCTTCCGGCGCGCGCGCCGCCTCCGGCGGCCTCGTCGCTACCGTCAGGCGGCGCCCACCGCGGCCACCGGCGCGCTCGCTGCAGGCGACTACGTGGTGCACCTCGACCACGGTATCGGCATCTACCGCGGCATCGACACCATCACCGTCGGGGGCGGGCTCCTCGAGGTGGCCGTGGTGGAGTACGAGGGGGGCGACCGGCTGAACGTGCCGCTCTACCGGCTCGACCAGCTGGAGCGCTACCGATCCGCGGGGGAAGACGGCGACCGGCCGCCGCCCAAGCTGCACCGCCTCGGCGGGCCGGCCTGGAAGCGGACCCGTGAAAAGACTCGGCAGGCGATCCGCCAGATGGCGGCGGAACTGCTCGACCTCTACGCGCGCCGGACGGTGCAGGCGGGGTACGCCTTCCCGCCCGACACCAAGTGGCAGCGCGAGCTCGAGGCGAGCTTCCTGTACGAGGACACGCCGGACCAGAAGAAGGCGATCGAGGAGGTGCGCCGCGACATGGAGCAGCCGGTCCCGATGGACCGGCTGCTCGTCGGGGACGTCGGCTACGGCAAGACCGAGGTCGCGGTCCGCGCCGCGTTCAAGGCGGTGCAGGGAGGGAAGCAGGTGGCGGTGCTCGTCCCGACCACCATTCTCGCCGAGCAACACGGACGGACGTTCACGGAGCGGCTGGCCGATTTTCCGGTCAAGGTGGAAGTCCTGTCGCGGTTCCGGAGCGCACGGGAGCAGAAGGCGGCGCTCGCCAGGCTGGCCTCGGGGGAGACCGACGTGGTCATCGGCACGCACCGGCTGTTGTCGCCCGACGTGACGTTCAAGGACATCGGGCTGCTCATCGTGGACGAGGAGCATCGGTTCGGCGTCAAGCACAAGGAGCGCCTGAAGGCGCTCCGGCTCGCGGTGGACGTCCTCACGATGAGCGCGACGCCGATCCCGCGCACCCTGCACCTCTCGCTCTCCGGGATGCGGGACCTGACCCAGATCGAGACGCCGCCGCGCGACCGCTCGCCGATCCTCACCTTCGTCGAGCCGTGGGACGACGCCCTGCTCGAGGAGGCCTTTGCGCGGGAACTGGACCGCGGCGGCCAGGTCTTCATGGTGCACAACCGGATCGAGACGATCGACACCTACGCGGCGCGGGTCCGCGCGCTGGCGCCCCGGGCCCGGGTGGGAGTGGCGCACGGCCAGATGCCGGCGGACGAGCTCGAGTCGGTGATGCAGAAGTTCGTGGCGGGGGAGCTCGACATCCTCGTCTCCACGATGATCGTGGAGTCGGGGCTCGACGTGCCCAACGCGAACACCATGGTGGTGCACGACGCGCACCGCTTCGGGCTGGCGCAGCTCTACCAGCTGCGCGGCCGGGTGGGGCGGAGCCACCGGCGGGCCTACTGCTACCTCCTTGCTCCCGACGAGGTGGACCTCCTGGCCGAGGAGCGGCTCAAGGTCCTGGAGCACAACAGCGACCTTGGGGCCGGTTACCGCATCGCACTCAAGGACATGGAACTGCGCGGGGCGGGGAACCTCCTGGGCGCCGAGCAGTCCGGCCACGCGCACGCCGTGGGGTTCGACCTGTACATGCGGTGGCTGGAGGAGACGGTGCAGTCCCTCCGTGGCAAGGGGGGTGTGGAGGATCCTGTTCCTCCCGAGGTGGTGCTCGACAGCCCGGCACGCCTGCCGGACTCCTACGTGGCCGACGACGAATCCAAGCTGGACATCTATCGCCGACTGGCGCGGGCGGGGTCATCTGGCGACATTCAGGGGCTTGGCGTGGAACTGCGGGAACGCTTCGGGCCGTTGCCGCCGGAGGCGGAAACCTTGCTGAACCTGAGCCGGTTGCGCGCGGTTGGCGCCCGGTTGGGGTTGCAGCACGTGGTGGCCCGTGGCGACGAGGCGCGACTCACCTTTCGCGCCGGGACCGCGCCCCGCATGGCCGGCCTGGCGGCGGCGCTCGATGACGTGCAGCTCGCCGCCGACGTGCGGCGGACGGTGCCGCTCTCCCTGCGCCTGACCCGCCTCGGCGGCGAAGCGTTGCTCCCCGCGCTGGTGCGCGCGCTCGAAATGGTCCGGGCCTAGGGCCCGTGGTGAACTTCCAAACTGGAGAAATCATGCGCAGGATCGTACTGGCAGCCAGCGTGCTCGTCCTCGCCGGCTGTTCGAACTTCGGCGACCTCTTCTCGGCGCACGCCGACGTGGCCGCCACCGCCGCCGGCCAGTCCCTCTCCGCCGAGCAGCTGGCGGCCATGATGGGCAAGGCCAAGGGCGCCCAGATGAACGCGGAAACCGCCGAGTTCATCGCCGGCGTCTGGAGCGACTACACGCTCTTCGCGCAGTCGGTCGCGCGGGGCACCCTCAAGACCGACTCGGCGACGGTGGCCACGGTCCTCTGGCCGCAGGTGGCCGAGGCGAAGGGCGCCATCTGGTACGACACCCTCGCCGCCCGGCGCGAGCAGGCGTCCCCGGCGTCGGCCGACAGTTCGTTCCTCGCGGACACGGTGCGCGCGCTGCAGCACATTCTCGTCAGCGTCCAGGCGACCGCCTCCCCCGAGGAGCGCGCCGCCGCCCGCAAGAAGGCGCAGCTCGCGCTGGCCCAGCTCCAGCAGGGCGCCAACTTCGAGCTGCTGGCCTCCCAGCTCTCCGACGACGCAGGCAGCAAGGTGAACGGCGGCTGGCTGCCGCCCGCCAAGCCCGGCGCCTACGTGACCGCGTTCGACTCGGCGGCGTGGCGGTTGGCCCCGGGGCAGATGACCGGCCTGGTCGAGACGCCCTTCGGCTACCACATCATCCGCCGTCCCACGATGACCGAGTCTCGCGACCGGGTGCTGGCCTACCTGACCCAGGACGCCGCGCGCCGCCTCGACAGCATCTACATGGACAGCCTGGCCATCCAGTACGACCTCGAGGTCTCCGCGGACGCCCCGGCCCTGATGCGCGCCGGCCTGGCCGACAAGAGCGGGATGCGCAAGTCCAAGAAGGCGATCTCCAAGTACACGGGCGGCAAGTTCACCGTCGGCGAATATCTCCGGTGGCTCAGCGCCCTGCCCCCGCAGTTCGGGGCTCAGGTCAAGGAAGCCAGCGACGAGCAGCTGACCCAGTTCGCCAGGGCGCTCTCGACCAACCAGCTCCTGCTGGCCCAGGCCGACTCCGCCGGCATCGTGCTGCCCGCCGACCAGTGGGCGGCCATGCAGGCGAGCTACGCCGGCGTGATCGACACGCTCAAGCTCACCATCGGGCTCGGACCCGAGGTCACTGATTCCGCCGTGGCTCTCGCCGAGCGGGAGAAGGTGGCGCAGCTCCGCGTGGATGACTTCTTCAACCAGGTGTTCGCCCAGACGGCGCGGCTCCGGCCGCTCCCCGGCGCGCTCGGGCAGGTGCTGCGGGACCAGGAAGGCGGCAAGATCATCCAGCCCGGGATTACGCGGGCGGTTGAAATGGCCGCGGCTGCCGCGGCGCTCAACGCACCGGGTGGTCCGGGTGGTCCGGGTGCCGGTGGCCCGCAGGGTGGACCTCCGCAGGGCGTGAGCCCGGCCGCCGGCCCACCGCCGGTAAGCGCGCCGCCGTCCAGCCAGCCGTAATGCGCGTCCCGTTCCTCCTCGCCGGGCTCACCCTCCTGGCGGCTGCCCCGGCAGCCGCACAGGGGCAGTCCGTCGTGGTGGACCGGGTCGTGGCGGTGGTCGGCAACAAGCCGTTGCTGGCCTCGCAGGTCGACGAGGATCTCTTTGCCCGCCAGGCGCAGGGCGTCAAGCTGCCGGAGGGGGATTCCGCGGCCATGCACGCCCTCCGCATGGAGGTGTTGAACGACCTGATCAACCAGGAACTCCTGGTGCAGGAGGCGCTCCGGGACACCGCCATCAAGGTGACCGACCAGGAGGTGGCGGCGCGGGTCGAGCAGCAGGTCAAGCGGGTTCGCGCGGGGTTCACGAGCGAGGTGGACTACCGGAACGAGCTCAAGAAGGCGGGATTCGGCAGCCCCGAGGAATACCGGCGCTGGCTGACCGACCAGCAGCGGCGGCTCGCGCTGCAGGAGGCCCTGAAGACCGCCCTCCGAGACCAGGAAAAGCTCAAGCCCGTGGCGCCGACCGAACAGCAGATGAAGGACTTTTACGAGGCCCGGAAGGCGAGCCTCGGCAAGCGCCCGGCCACCATCTCCTTCCAGCAGATCGTCGTGGCGCCGAAGGCGGACTCCGCCTCGAAGGCACGGGCCTACGCCCTGGCGGACTCGATCGCAGTGGCGCTGCGCGAGGGGGCCGACTTCGCGACCGCCGCACGGCGGTTCTCCCAGGATCCCGGCTCCCGCGAGCAGGGCGGTGACCTCGGCTGGCTGCGACGCGGCCCGCCCCTCGCGCCGGAATTCGAGAAGGTGGCATTCCAGCTCAAGCCCGGAGTCATCTCCAATCCGGTGGAATCGCCGTTCGGCTTCCACATCATCCAGGTGAAGCGCGCCCAGCCCGCCGAAATCGACGTCCGGCACATCCTCA
Source organism: Gemmatimonadota bacterium (assembly GCA_022710485.1). Lineage (GTDB taxonomy): Bacteria > Gemmatimonadota > Gemmatimonadetes > Gemmatimonadales > GWC2-71-9 > SPDF01. The sequence continues at coordinate 42,371 of JAKLGU010000007.1, forward strand.
TCATGCCGGCCATCACCGCCGCCGACGCCCAGGCGGCCCGTGACCTGGCCGACCAGGTGGCCATGGAGGCGCGGAACGGCGCGCCCTTCGATTCCCTCCAACGTGTGTACCACGACCAGGCGGAGGAGCGGGAGGCCAAGCAGGTGTCCCTCGCGCAGCTCCCGCCGGCGTACCAGCAGGGTCTCGCCACCGCCGATTCGGGCACCGTGGTGCCGGTCTTCGCCCTCGAGGCCCCCAACAACCGCAGCAAGTACGTGGTGGCGTATGTCACCGCACGGGTGGCGGAAGGGGAGATGGCCTACGAGGATGTCCGCGAGGCCATCCGCAACCTCTTGAGCACGCAGCTCGCGGAGGCCAGGTACGTCCAGCAGCTTCGCCGGTCGGCGCACGTCGAGGTGCGCGAACAGTGAGGCCGCGGATCGCCGTCACCCTCGGCGATCCTCGCGGGATCGGGCCCGAAGTCGTCGCCCGCGCCCTCGATACTCCCGTCGACGCCGAGGTGACGATTCTCGGTGCGGACGACCAGGTCGGGGCGGTGCGGGCCGACCATCACATCGGGCTGGGCACGTGGGGCCTGGGCTCGGGGGAAAACCTCCCCGCGAGCCCGGGCCCTTCGCGCATGGTGCGGGCCGGGCGGATCGCCGGGCACGCGATCGAGCGGGCGGCCGCGCTCGCCATGGCCGGTGAGGTGGACGCCATCGTGACCGGACCGGTCCACAAGCACGCCCTCCACCAGGCGGGGTTTCCCTGGCCGGGTCACACCGAGTGGCTCGCCGAGCTCGCGGGCGGCGTCGATGTGGCCATGATGCTCGCCTCCGAGCGGCTCCGGGTGGTACTGGTCACCACCCACGTCGCGCTCCGGGACGTGCCCTCGCTCGTCACGCAGGAGCGCGTGCTCCGCGCGGGGCGGATCACGCAGCGGGCGCTGCGGGAGTGGTTCGGGGTGGCCGAGCCGCGGCTGGCGGTCTGCGCCCTGAACCCGCATGCGGGGGAGGGGGGGCTCTTCGGCGACGAGGAGGAGCGGGTGCTGCGGCCGGCGGCGAAGGCGCTCGGCGCCGTGGGGCCGCTGCCGGCGGACACGGTGTTCGTGCGCGCCATGCGGGGGGAGTTCGACGCCGTCCTGGCCCCGTATCACGACGTGGGGATGACGGCCATCAAGGTGGCGTCGTTCGGCAGCGCGGTGAACGTCACGCTCGGCCTGCCCTTTCCCCGCACCAGTCCCGACCATGGCACCGCGCTGGACATTGCGGGGACGGGGCGGGCGGACCCGGCGAGCATGCGGGCGGCGATCGAACTGGCGGTCCAACTTGCCAGGAAAGCAGTCCTCAGTCCTTCTTCTTCTCCTCCACCGTCATCCTGACCTCGCTGACCCTCCGCCCCTCCATCGACACGATCTCGAAGGTCCTCGGCCCCACCACGATCCGGTCGCCCACCCGGGGCAGGCGCCCCAGCTCGCCGAAGAGGAAGCCGCCCAGCGTCGTGTAGTTGCGGTCGTCGAGGTCGGCGTCCCAGGTGGCGTTGAACTCGGACAGGGTCATGGCCCCGTCGAGGAGCGGCGCGCCGCCGCCGGCGGGCGCCGCCTCCTCCGGCACGTCGTGCTCGTCGAAGATCTCGCCGACGATCTCCTCCAGCAGGTCCTCCATCGTCACCAACCCCGCCGTGCCGCCGTACTCGTCGAGCACCACCGCCAGGTGGGTCTTGAGCCGCTTCATGTCGGTCAGCACGTCCTCGACCTCTCGCGTGCCGGGGACGAAGAGCGGGTCCCGGCGAATGCTCGCCACCGTGGCGGACGGATCGGCCCGAAGGGCACGCAGCACGTCCTTGGCCAGCACGACGCCGACGATCTCGTCGAGGCTCGTCACGTACACCGGGTAGCGGGAGCGCCCCGCCTCCGCAATGACGTCGGCGGCCTCGGTGACGGGCAGGTCGGCGGCGAGTGCAACGATCTGGGTGCGGGGCGTCATCACTTCCTCGGCGGTCTTCTCGCTGAATTCGAAGACTCCCTCGAGGAGGCGGGCGTCCTGGGTCTCCATCGAGCCGCCGCTCTGGCTCTGCTCGACGAGCATCCGGATTTCCTCGGTCGAGTGGAGGCGCTCGTGGTCGCCCCGCGGCTTGATCTTGGCCAGGCCGAGCAGCCAGTTGGCGGTGCCATTGAGGAGGGAGATGGGGCCGGCCATGAGCCAGCTGAACCCGATGAGGGGGCCGGCCACCCAGCGGCTGACGTCCTCGGGGTAGAGCAGGGCCAGGGACTTCGGCACCAGCTCGCCCAAAACGATATGGAGCGCGGTGATGATGGCGAAGGCGGTGGCGGCCGAGACGGCGTGGGTGGTCCAGACCGCGGCCGTCTCGGGGAGGAAGGCGAAGAGCCCGTCCAGGAGGCCCGCCAGGGCAGGCTTCCCGATCCAGCCCAGCCCGAGCGAGGCCAGGGTGATCCCGAGCTGGGTGGCCGAGATGTAGCGGTCGAGGGACCGGACCGCCCGGCGGGCCAGGACGGCCTTCCGGTCGCCGGCCAGCGCCATTTCGTCGAGCCGGGTGCGCCGGGCGCCGACGAGGGCAAATTCGGCGGCGACGAAGTAGGCGTTGGCCAGGACGAGGAGCACCACGGCCAGGAGGCCGGTGCCGATCGACGGGGAGGAGGTCGGGTCCATGGGGACAAGGTAGTGGCGCTCCCGGTGCCCCGCGAGGTTTCCGGGCCCCTGCGGGGGTGTCCGGACCATTGCTCCTGCCCCGGGACTCCACTATATATGCCGCCGAAGGCAGGGGGGGGTGAGGTCGAGTGGGAGTCATGCGAGAGGTGCAGGGGCCAATGGCAGGTACAGAGCAGATCCGGAACATCGCAATTATCGCGCACGTCGACCACGGCAAGACGACGTTGGTGGACAAGATGCTTCGCCAGGCTGGTGCCTTCCGGGCCAACCAGCAGGTGGATGAGCGCGTCATGGACTCGAACCCGCTCGAGCGGGAGCGGGGCATCACCATCCTGGCCAAGAACACGGCCGTGCGGTGGAAGGGCGTCAAGATCAACATCGTGGACACCCCCGGCCACGCCGATTTCGGCGGCGAAGTCGAGCGGATCCTGCGGATGGTAGACGGCGTCCTGATCCTTGTGGACGCCGCCGAGGGGCCGATGCCGCAGACGCGGTTCGTGACCCGGAAGGCGCTGGCGCTCGGGCTCCGGCCCATCGTGGCCATCAACAAGATCGACCGGCCCGACGCCGAGCCGATGCGGGTGCACGACGAAGTCCTGGGGCTGTTCATCGACCTCGAGGCGAGCCACGAGCAGCTCGACGCGCCGTTCCTGTACACGTCGAGCCGGCACGGCACAGCCACGACGGAGCTCGACCAGCCAGGCCCCGACCTGGCCCCGCTCTTCGACGCGATCCTGGCCCACGTGCCGCCGCCGAAGAGCGACGCGAGCGGGCCGTTCCAGATGCTCATCTCCACCCTCGACTTCACCACCTTCCTGGGGCGAATGGGGATCGGGCGGATCGAGCGGGGGACGCTGAAGGTGGGCGACCAGGTGGCGCTCCTCCCGATCGGTGCGCCGGGCATGGTCGGGCCGGAGGAGGGGATCGAGCGGAGCCGGATCACCAAGCTCTACACGTTCGACGGGCTCCACCGGGTGGAGGTCCAGGAGGCGGTGGCAGGCGACATCGTGGTGCTGGCCGGGCTCGAGGGGATCGAGATCGGCCGCACGGTCACCGCGATGGACGTTCCGGAGCGGATGGAGGGGATCGCGGTCGAGGAGCCCACCATCTCGGTGGACTTCATCGTCAACAACAGCCCCTTCGCCGGCCGGGAGGGGAAGTTCGTCACCAGCAGGCAGGTTCGGGACCGGCTCTTCAAGGAGCTGGAGCGGAACGTGGCGCTCAAGGTGGAGCCGACGGAGAGCCCGGACACGCACACGGTGTCGGGCCGCGGGGAGCTCCACCTGGCCATCCTGATGGAGACGATGCGGCGCGAGGGGTTCGAGTTCCAGGTGTCGCGGCCGCGGGTCATCACCAAGATCGGCCCCAACGGGGAGCGGCTGGAGCCGTACGAGGAGTTGATGATCGATGTGCCCGAGGACTACATGGGCGCGGTCATCGAGAAGCTCGGCCCCCGGCGCAGCGAAATGACCGAGATGAAGAACCCGGGGCAGGGCATGGTGCGGATGGTGTTCCGGATCCCGGCGCGCGGCCTCTTCGGCTACCGCTCGGAGTTCCTGACCGACACCCGCGGCACCGGCCTGATCCACCACCGGTTCCTCGACTACGGGCCCTGGGCGGGACCGCTGGCGGGCCGGAAGCGCGGTGTGCTGGTGGCGGACCGTGAGGGGAGCGTGGTGGCCTTTGCCCTCGGCAACCTGCAGGAGCGGGCGCAGATGTTCGTGGCCCCCGGAGACCACGTGTACGAGGGGATGATCGCGGGCGAGAACAGCCGCCCGGGAGACCTCGACGTGAACGTCACGAAGGAGAAGAAGCTCTCGAACATGCGGACGACGGCCACCGACGACAACATCGCCCTGGAGCCGCCGCGGGACATCACGCTGGAGTACGGCCTCGAGTACATCGAGGAGGACGAACTGATCGAAGTCACGCCGAAGACGATCCGGCTCCGGAAGCGGGCGCTCTCGGCCATCGACCGCAAGCGCGCCAGCCGGGCCAGTCGCGTCGCGGACGCATCCTGAGCGTAGCGCCATGCCAGACAGTCACTTTTCGCCGGAGGAAACCATGTGGGCCTGGGAGACGTCGACCGCGGCCGTGACGATGCGGCGGCGATTTGATGAGGACGCCGACGAGTTCGAGGATGATGGCTTCAGTTTTGAGGAAGAGGAAGACGAGGACGAGCTCGACGACGAGGATCTCGACGGCGAGGAGAAGGACGAGGACGACATCGACGACGAGGAGTTCGACATCGATGAAGACGAGGACGCCCGCCCGCGGCGCAAGCGCGGCGCGGAATGGGACGAATAGCGCCCCGGGGTCCGAAAACGTTGCGCCGGCCCTGAGGGGCCGTTATCCTACCGCCTCCCCGGGCCGGCCGAAGTGGCTGCCTGCGAGGGCCTGTAGCTCAGGTGGTTAGAGCGCACGCCTGATAAGCGTGAGGTCGGAGGTTCAAGTCCTCCCAGGCCCACTATCGAGAACCAGTGACCCCGCAACAGCTTAGGTGCTGAAGCGGGGTTTCTGTGTGCAGAGTCCTTAGATCTTCACCGGGGCTTCACTGGCAGTTCACGGTCCCTCGACCTACCTTCCACACATGATCTGGCGCAGGTTGGTCTCCGGAGTCCTCACGCTGATCGCGGTCCAGTACGCCGCGGTCGGCGCGGGAGCTTCCTGTACCGCAGACCACTCCCGCGTCACTCCCGATTCGCCCACCCACGCGGAGCATGCGGGCACCAGTTCCTCCGTTCCCGCGGCCCCATGCTCGCCTGACGCACAGCTTCCCGCCCACCAGCATTCTCCAACAGGCTGCATGGCCATGATCGGGTGCTCGGCGATCGGGGTGGCCGCCGTCGTCAGCTCTCCACTTTCCGTGGCGCCGTTCACCACAGTGGCGCCGGTTCGGACCATCTCGACCCTTCATTCAGTACGCACTCCGCCGGACACACCCCCTCCCATAGCCTGATCCGCCGTCGTTGGTGAATTCGCCGAGTGCCCCCGATGGGTACGCGGCACCACACGAACCAGGATCAGGTGATGAACAACCGAACGCCCTCCACGGGGCATCGCGCCGCATGGTCTTCTGTTGCCATGCGATGCCTGCTCCCGATCATCCTCGCCAGCGCGGTCCTGGCGGCGCCCGTTGCTGGACAGGGATCCGATGGCCGGCTGACCCTCGACGCGCTGTATCGCTCGGTGGACAGCCTCAGCCCGAGAGTCGCCGGGGCCCGTGCCTCTGCGGTCGCCGCGCTCGCTCGCGTTCCCGGGAACCGACGCCTCCCCGATCCACGCCTGCAGTTGGCGACAATGAACCGGCAACTGCCCGGGTTCGACCTACAGCAGCCACTCGGGATGAACCAGATCCAGCTGACCCAGATGTTTCCGATTCCGGGGACGGGAAAGCTGGGCCTGGCGGAAGACGTGGCCCGGTCGCTCGCCGACGCCGGGCAGGCCCAGGTGGGCGAATCGATTTGGGATCAGCGTGCCCGGGCGGCCATGGCGTTCTACGACCTGTATCAGGCCGAGGGCACCCTGACGATCATGCGCGAGACGCTCCGGCTCCTGGAGGCGGTGTCGTCCAGCGTGAATGGGATGTACGCCGTGGGGGAGGCCAAGCAGGCGGATGTGCTCCGCGCGCAGCTCGAAATCGGCCGGATGACCGGGCAGGTGGCCGACATGGAAGCGATGCGCCGGACCATGGCCGCACGCCTCAACACGGTGCTCAACCGCCCCCCGGGCGTGCCAACCGGCAGCCCGCAGTTGCCAGTCTTTCCCGACACCCTGCCAGCGACCGATTCGGTGATCGCCACTGCCCTGGCCTCTCGGGGGATGCTACAGGCCGGGGCGGACCAGATCCGCGCCGCCGCCGCGGCCGAGCAGCTGGCGCGCCGAGAGATCTGGCCCGACCTGGAAGTCGGCGTGATCTACGGGTGGCAGCCGATGTCGGGGGGTGGCACCGACCAGATGCTGAGCCTCATGGTCGGCGCGTCGGTCCCGATCTGGGCCGGAAGTCGACAGCTCAAGATGCGGGACGAGACGGCGGCGATGCGCCAGATGGCGGTGGCTGACCTCACCGCGATGCAGAGTGACACCAGAGGGCGCGTGGCCGAACTGGTGGCCGAGTTCGAGCGGACCCGCAACCTCCACATCCTCTACGGCCAGACCCTCCTGCCCCAGGCCGAGGCGACGGCCAGCTCGGCACGCGCCGCCTACCAGGTGGGGGGCGTCGATTTCATGACCTACCTCGACGCCATCATGACCGTGTACGGCTACCGCAGCCAGGTGGTTCGGCTCGATGCGGAGCAGGGTCAGGCTCTGGCCGAGCTGGAAATGGTCACGGCGAAACCACTGGTCGTCTTGACGCCCGAGCCAGCCCTCACCGCGCCAGGAGGCGCCCCATGACAAGTTCCCCGTTCGCCGCCCGCCGGAGTTCGCCCGGGCGGCGGCGTGTGATGGCAGGGTTTGCCGTCGGAGCCCTGCTGGTGACCGCGGCGACCGTCTACCTGGTCACCCGGGCCCCCACGCCGAGCGCCTCGGAGGCGCACGATCACACGGCCGCGGCCTCCACCGACACCGCGCAGCGTGTCATGCTCTCTGCTGAAGACGCTGCCCGCATCGGGGTGACGTTCGCGGTGGCGACGATGGGACCCATGCAGCGGGAAGTTCGCACCGTGGCCCAGGTGTCCTATGACGAGACCCGGGTCGCCAGCGTGGCCATCAAGGTCGACGGCTGGGTGGAACAGCTGGATGTGAACACGACGGGACAGGCGGTCCGGAAGGGCGAGCCACTGCTGGAGCTGTATTCGCCGATGCTGGTCGCCGCCCAGCAGGAATTGCTGGTCGCGCACCGGCTCGTGGCCGAGGTGAGAACTGGCACTTCCTCGGCCCAGGAGGGCGCGGCAAATCTTCTCCAGGCGGCCCGTCAACGGCTGGCGTACTGGGATGTTCCCCCGCAGCTGATCGCGGCCGTCGAGCAGAGCGGGCAAGCGGAGAAGAACGTGCCCTTCCCAAGTCCCGTCAGCGGCATTGTGGTAGAGAAGCCGGTGCTGGTCGGGCAGCGCATCATGGCCGGGGAGGTCCTCTTCAAGATTGCCGACCTTAGCCGGGTCTGGCTGGAGGGCGAGGTCTTCGAGCCCGACCTTCCCGCGGCCCGGCCCGGACTGGAAGTAACGGCGGAATTCCCGGCACTGCCAGGCGAGCAGCGCATCGGCCGAATCAGCTACGTCTATCCAACTCTCGATCCGGAGACCCGCACCGGCCGGATTCGGGTGGAACTCGCCAATCTCGACCTCGCCCTCAAGCCGGGCATGTATGCCACCATCCGCTTCCGCGCACCGGTCCGCGAGGCGCTGAGCGTGCCGCGGTCGGCTGTGCTCGCCACCGGCGAGCGGACCTTTGTCTTCGTGGCAGACTCGGACGGGATGTTCACTCCGCGAAACGTCAGCGTCGGCGCCGCGATGGATGAGCGGATCGAGATCCTGAGCGGGCTCGCTCCCGGCGAGCGGGTGGTCGCCTCCGGCACCTTCCTCCTGGATGCGGAGTCGAACCTCGGCGCCATCATGGGCGGGATGGGCAACATGCCGGGCATGGACGTGAAGGCGCCGAGCACGACCGGCGCCGTCCGCGACACCGCCAAGTCGAAGATACCGGGCATGGACATGCCGGCCGAGTCTGCGGGAGGGGCTGATGCTCACACGAATCATTGATTGGTCGCTGCGGAACCGCGCGCTCGTCCTGCTGTTCACGGCCGCAGGCATCCTGACCGGTATTTGGGCCGTCCGCGCGACACCGCTGGAGGCCCTTCCCGACTTGAGCGACGTGCAGGTCATCGTCCAGGCCGAGTTCAACGAGCAGGCGCCGCGCATCGTCGAGGACCAGGTCACCTATCCCATCGCCGCCGAGATGCTGAAGGTGCCGGGCGCCCGGGTGGTTCGAGGGTATTCGTTCTTCGGCATCTCGTTCGTGTACGTGATCTTCGAGGACGGCACCGATCTCTACTGGGCCCGGTCCCGCGTGCTGGAGTACCTCAGCGGGCTGAAGGGCAAGCTCCCGGAGACCGTCACCCCCGTTCTCGGGCCCGACGCCACGGGCCTGGGCTGGGTCTTCCAGTACAGCCTCGAAGACACGACGGGCCGGAAGTCCCTCGCCGAACTGCGCAGTATCCAGGACTGGCAGCTGCGGTACGCGCTGACGGCGGTGCCGGGCGTGTCCGAGGTGGCGACCATCGGGGGATTCGAAAGGCAGTACCAGGTGGACCTCGATCCGGCTCGCCTGCTGGCGTACCGGGTGCCGATCACGGCTGTGATGACCGCCATCCAGAACGCCAATTCGGACGTTGGCGCCATGGTCGTCGAGTTGACGGAGCGCGAGTACATGGTCCGCGGACTCGGTTACCTCAAGAGTCTGAGCGACATCGAGAATGTCGTGGTGGGCGCCACCCAGAGCGGCACGCCGATCCGGGTGGCGGAGCTCGGGCGGGTCAGCGTCGGGCCGGCGGTCCGGCGAGGGATCGCGGAGCTGGATGGGCGGGGCGATGCGGTGGGCGGAATCGTCATCATGCGGTACGGGCAGAATGCGCTCACCACGATTCAGCGCGTCAAGGCCCGGCTGGCCGAGGTGCAGCCGAGTCTCCCGCCAGGTGTCATCGTGCGGCCGGTGTATGACCGCAGCGAGCTCATCGAGCGCGCCATCGCGACCCTGCGCGACAAGCTGCTGGAGGAGAGCCTGATCGTCGCGTTGGTGTGCGTCGTCTTCCTGCTCCATGCCCGGTCGGCCCTCGTCGCCATTTTGACGCTCCCCGTCGGTATCCTGATGGCATTCATCGCCCTTCGGTGGGTAGGTGTCGGGGCCGACATCATGAGCCTTGGCGGCATCGCCATTGCTATCGGAGCCATGATCGACGCCGCCATCGTGATGATCGAGAACTTGCACAAGCACCTGGAGCGCGCCGTCGATGCGAAGCTGCAGGCCACTGGAGGCCCGGTGGCCGGAGCGTCGTACGACACTGGTGTCCTCTCGGTCGCGGAACGCTGGAGCTTGGTGGGGGTGTCCGCCAGGGAGGTGGGGCCGGCATTGTTCTTCTCCCTGTTGATCATCACCGTGTCGTTTATTCCGGTCTTTACCCTGGAGGGCCAGGAGGGGCGGCTCTTCCACCCGCTGGCCTACACCAAGACCTTCGCGATGGCAGCGGCGAGCCTGCTGGCCGTCTCGCTGGTCCCGGTCACCATGGGCCTGTTGATTCGCGGGCGCCTGTACCGGGAAGCCGCAAACCCGGTCAATCGCGTGCTCATCCGGATGTACCGGCCGCTGATCGCGCTTGTGTTGCGCCACCGGTGGGGCGTCGTGACGGCGGCGGGGATGGCGGTGCTTTTGAGCTGGATTCCGTGGAGGCTGGTGGGAAGCGAGTTCATGCCGCCACTCTACGAGGGCACCATCCTGTACATGCCGACGACCCTGCCCGGGATCAGCGTCGCAAGAGCGAAAGAGTTGTTGCGGATCCAGGACCGCATCCTCAAGAGCTTCCCGGAGGTCGAGCATGTGTGGGGCAAGGCGGGTCGCGCCAACACGGCCACCGACCCTGCAGGGCTCGACATGGTCGAGACGACCATCACGCTCAAGCCGGAATCCGAGTGGCGACCGGGGATGACCTACGAGCGACTGATCGCGGATATGGACTCGGCGGTCCGCCTCCCGGGAACCACCAATGCGTGGACCATGCCAATCAAGGGGCGCATCGACATGCTGGCCACCGGCATCCGCACGCCGGTCGGCGTCAAGATCTTCGGGCCTGACCTGGGTGAGCTCGAACGCCTTGGCCGGGAGGTCGAGGACGTTGTCCGACAGGTTCCGGGCACCCGGAGCGCGTTCGCCGAGCGCGCGGTGTCGGGCTACTATCTGGACATCGACATCGACCGGGCAGCCGCGGCTCGCCACGGGCTCAACGTGGGCGATGTGCAGACGGTGATCGCGACCGCCGTCGGTGGCATGACGGTGACCAGGACCGTGGAGGGGCGGGAACGGTACGGGGTCCGGATCCGATATCCCCAAGAGCTGCGGGACTCCCCGGAGCGACTGGCCTCCGTGCTGATCCCGGTGAGTCATGGCCTTGGGGGGGCGGATGCGTCGGCGATGGGCGGGGGGATGGGCGTCACCAAGCCCGCCGGGCCTGCTTCGGCAAGCGAGTCGTTCATCCCGCTCGGGCAGATTGCCACCATCCGCCAGGAGTCCGGACCAATGGTGGTGCGCACGGAGGGCGCACAGCCTACGGCCTGGGTCTTCGTGGACGTCAGGGACCGGGACATCGGGAGGTACGTCGCCGATGCACGCAAGGCGGTCGGGCAAGCGGTGGTGCTGCCCGCCGGGTACTCCATCGTTTGGAGTGGCGAGTACGAGTACATGCAGCGTGCCGCCGCCAAGCTACAGGTGGTCGTCCCGGCGACGCTGGCCATCATCTTCCTCTTGCTCTACCTCAACTTCGGGAACTTCGGGGAAACCGCCATGGTGATGCTCTCGCTCCCCTTTGCCCTGGTGGGCGGGCTCTGGTTCATTTGGCTGCTGGGCTACAACTGGTCGGTGGCGGTGGCGATCGGGTTCGTGGCACTTTCCGGTGTGGCGGCGGAGACCGGGGTGATCATGCTCATCTACCTCGACCATGCCTGGCAGGCGAAGCGAACGGCGGGAGAGCCGCCATCCCTCCGCGACTTGTACGACGCCGTGATGGAAGGTGCCGTGGAACGGGTGCGGCCCAAGTTGATGACCGTCACCGCCATCATGGCCGGCCTGTTGCCGATCCTCTGGGGTACGGGCGCCGGTGCCAGCGTCATGAAGCGCATCGCCGCGCCGATGGTCGGTGGTATGATCAGCAGCACCGTGCTGACTCTGCTGGTGATTCCGGCGGTTTACTCGTTGTGGAAGGAGCGGGAGGTCTCATGACCGGGCACGGCTCGCACACTGGCCATCGTCACCACGTCGAGGCGCCCGCCAAGGGCCATCACGAGCACGAGTCCATGATGGCAGACCCCGCGATGGTCGTCACGATGGAGCGGGATATGCGGCGCCGGTTCTTGGTCGCGCTGGCCTTCACCATTCCCGTGACGCTGTTGGCCGGTCACATCCCCGGCGTGGGCATGCCGGTGCCGATGCCGCTCGCGAGCTGGCTGCAATTGGGGTTGTCGTTGCCCGTGGTCTGGTGGGCCGGCTGGATCTTCATCGGCGGGAGCTACCACGCGCTTCGGAATCTCAAGTTGGACATGTCGGTGCTGATCGCCACCGGCGTCCTCGCAGCGTGGCTCTCGAGCGTGTACCTCACCCTGATCGGCTATCCGACGGCCTACTACGAGGCCGCCTGCATGCTGGTGACCTTCGTGCTGTTCGGGCACTGGATGGAGGTGAAGTCCCGCCGGGGCACTTCCGACGCGCTGCGCGCCCTGTTCGACCTGGTGCCCCCGATGGCACGGGTGCTCCGGGGCGGCAGGGAGCTCGACCTGCCGACGAGCGCGGTCGTGGTGGGCGACCTCCTCCGTCTCCGCCCGGGCGATAAGATCCCGGTGGACGGGGAGCTCACGGAGGGGAGCACCGACGTCGATGAGGCGCTCGTCACCGGTGAGAGTCGACCAGTCAAGCGCGGACCCCACGATCCGGTCGTCGGAGGTTCCATCAACGTGAGCGGTGCCGTGACCATGCGGGCGACCCGGGTCGGCACGGACACGGTCCTTGCCCAGATCGCGGCGCTGGTGGCCGAGGCCCAGAACTCGAAGGCGCCACGGCAGCGACTGGCCGACCGGGCCGCGGCGGTGCTCGTCGTCGTCGCGGTCGGCGCCGGCATCCTCACCTTTCTTGGGTGGACCGTACTGGCCGACGCCCCGTTCCTGACGGCGTTGACGTTCTCGATTTCCGCCGTGGTCATCGCCTGTCCCGATGCGCTGGGCCTGGCCACCCCTACCGCGGTGGCGGTCGGGACAGGCCTCGGCGCCCGGCACAATATCCTGATCAAGGACGCCGCGACCCTCGAAGGGCTGAGCCGCATCCAGACCGTCGTGCTGGACAAGACCGGCACCATCACCGAGGGGAGGCCCAGCGTGACGGACATCCGGACTTCGCCGGGCGTCGATCCGGACATCGCTCTCGCCCGAGCGGCCGCACTCGCGGGGCAGTCCACCCACCCACTCTCGCAGGCCATCGCCGCGGCGGCGGTCAGCAGGCGGCTCCCGATCCCCGGGCCGGTCACCGGCGTGGCCGACCACCCCGGCCAAGGCGTTGCGGGCCTCGTCGCGGGCGGGCGCACCCTGCTCGGCAACGCAGCACTGCTGCAGGGTGCGGGCGTTGAGCTTGGCGACCTCGCCACTACCGCGGCGGAGCTGGCCGGACAGGGTCAGTCCGTGACCTTCATTGCCGGGGACGGGCGGGTGCTCGGCGTCATCGGCATCACCGACGCAATCAGGCCGACCTCGGCCGCGGCGATCCGTGAACTCAAGGCCATGAGCATCCAGCCCGTGCTCCTGAGTGGTGACCGCCGAGAGACGGCCGAGCAGGTTGCTCATGCCGTCGGCATCGATCGGGTCCTGGCCGAGGTGCGCCCTGAACAGAAGGCTGAGCGGGTGGCGGCGTTGCAGCGGGAGGGACAATTCGTGGCGATGGTGGGCGATGGCATCAATGACGCGCCCGCGCTGGCACAGGCCGACATCGGCATTGCCATCGGGGCCGGCACGGACGTGGCGATCGAGGCGGCGCAGGTGGTACTGATGCGTTCGGACCCGGCCGATATTGCACGGGCCATTCGGCTGAGCAAGGCCACCGTGCGCAAGATGAAACAGAATCTGGTGTGGGCGAGCGTTTACAATGTGCTTGCGATTCCCGTCGCGGCCGGGGCGTTCTATTCGTCCCTGGGCTGGTCCATTCGGCCGGAAGTGTCGGCCCTCTTGATGTCGGCGTCATCGATCATCGTGGCGGTGAATGCCGTGTCGCTGAGGCGGGCGCAGATCTAGCCGGCGCGAGACCAGGGCTCCGAACGCATGGTGCGGACGACGCGCCGGAGTCCCGGAGGTATTTCAGGCGGTTGTAAACGTAAACATCATGCCATAGCTGCCGTTGGCCCCCATCCAGCCCGTCCCCATCGACCCCATGGGCTGGCCAGCGTGCATCCCACCCATCATTCCCGACGTCAGCCATACACCGCCCATCTGGGCCATCATGTAGCCCATGCCGACTGGCTGGCCATCGGCATCCATCATGCCGCCGCCGACGTGCATGGTATACATGGCTCCGTTCGCAAAGGCGGCGTGGGTGCAGGTGACGGTGGTGCGATCGGCCGACCAGGTACAGGTCATCGGCATGGTACCGGCTGCGGCCGTGCCCATGTGGAGGTCCATAAGCGCCTCCATGCCGCTCCCCATGGCTCCGCTGAACGTGAGTACGATGGGGGCACTGATGTCGACGTCCGCCGCGCCGCCGGCAGGGGACACCGACGTCAATGTGGTCGTGGGGTTGGCTGGGTCGGTTCCGCTGTCGCCGCAGGCGGCGGCAACAAGGAGGACACCACAACCCAGCAGTGCGGGGAAGGACCTTGTCATGAACATCGCTCTGTCCTCTCGCGTCGGCCGTGCATACCCAGCGGGAAGTCGATCTTGTCCCCGAATAATGCCCGACGGTGGTGCCCGGCGAATGAGGTTTTCGTGAAGGTGTCCTTAGGAAGTGATACCCTCGCGACCCGAGGCATGGCGACTAGACGACTCCAGCCGGTGCCTGGCCGCAAGTTGCCGCGGCCTCATCCCGTTCAATCTGCAGCGTCGCGTGTTCGATCCCGAACCGGTCGTGCAGTTCGCCACAGGTCGCGGCGAGGAGTTGATCCTCGTTCGTGATCTCCGGCTTGACCAGGTGCGCCGTCAGCGCCACGTGGGTCGTGCTCATCCCCCAGATGTGCAAGTCGTGCACGGCGACGACTCCTGGCAACCCTTCCAGGAAGGTCTTCACTTCCTCGGGTTCGATCCCTTCCGGCACGGCGTCGAGCGCCAAGTTCACCGAATCCCGCAGCAGGCCCCAGGTGCCGATCGTGATCACGGCCGCAATGGCGAGGCTGACCGCCGGATCCAGCCAGAGCCAGCCGGTGCTCTGCATCAGCAAGGCAGCCACCGCGACTCCCGCCGAGACGGCAGCGTCCGCGGCCATGTGCGTGAACGCGCCGCGGACGTTGAGATCCTGCTTCCGGCCCCGCAAGAACAGCAGCGCAGTGCCGGCGTTGATCCCGATGCCGAACAGTGCCACGACGATCACAACCCCGGAGGCGACGGGGACCGGCCGCTGCAATCTCCCGACCGCCTCCCACGCAATGGCCCCCACCGCGAGGAGGAGCAAGATGGCGTTCGCGAGCGCGGCCAGAATGGACGTCCGACGAAATCCGTAGGTCCTGCGTGGGGAAGGGCGTCGCGATCCGAGCGCGGCGGCCCCCCAGGCTAGCAGCAACCCGAGGACGTCGCCGAGGTTGTGGCCAGCATCCGCCACCAACGCGAGCGAATGGGCCCGCAGCCCGAACACCGCCTCGACAAGCACGAAGGCCAGATTGAGGCTGACGCCCAGCCCGAACGCCCGGTTCAGGCTGACGAGGCCGTGGTCGTGATCATGTCCCATGGTGTTATATTTGTACCCATGATTGCCGCATTGCGCCACCTGACCCGCACCGTTTGCGCCCTGCTGATCGTGATCAGCTTGGGGATCTCGATGGTGGAGACCGCGTTGTGCGACGTCCCGGCGGGCGACGGGTTGGTCTATGGCGTTGATGCCGGCGCGACCCCGACGGCCGGTGCGTCGACTGATCCATCGGTTCCGGTGCCGCCCGCGGGCGGTACTGGCTACTGTTGCTGCATTCACACCTTCCCGGATCGCGCATCGGGAAACTCCGCCGTGATCGCGGTGATCGCCTCGTTTCCAGTGCTCACCCCACACGCAGCCCAATTCCTCACCAGCCATTCCGCTGCACCGCTCGTTCCACCTCCCATAGCCTGATTTTCCCCCGGCCCGCGTAGGGGCTGGTCGCACCGCTCCCATCCTGACGGGATCGGCTGCGCCATTGTTCCCATGTCGCCGGGTGCTCGCCCCTTTTCCGGCGGCAGAGCGACCCAACGACCGAATTCGCCATCGCACCCAAACGAGAGTGCCATGACCCGACAGCACATACGAATCCGGCTTACCGCGGCGCTGGTGATGCTCGGCATCGGCTTCCCGGCGAGCCTGCCGGCGCAGGAAGCAGCCCTTCGAGACTCCCTTGAGTCCGCCCTGCTTCGCCTGGTGTTCTCACGGCAGCCCGAATTGGTGGTCCGTCGAGCCGCGACCGCGACCGCGGAAGCACGGCTCCGCGCCGCGGGGCCGGTCGCTCCGCCGGTCCTGGGCGCGGAAATCGAGAACATCCCGGACTGGGTGAACCTGGCCGATGCCGGCCAGATCCGGCTCGTGATTGAACGCGAGTTTCTCACCGGGTCGCGCCGAGCGGCGGACCGGGCCGTGGAGCAGGCGGCGTGGGAGGCGGCTGCCCTGCGGCTCGAGCTGGCGGAGAGAAGCGTGGGGGTGGACGTCCGGGCCAGGCTTGCCAAATGGCTCGGCTGGCGCGAAATCGCCGCCCGGCTCGCCACCGAGGATGCCATGCTCCAGAACGCGGAGGCCGGACTTCAAGCGCGCTTCGCCACCGGGGAGGCTCGGTATGTGGACGTCCTGCGGCTCCGCACCGAACGGCTCCGAGTTCGATCCGACCGCGCCGAAGCCATCCTGACCGCCCAGGCTGTGAGGCGACGACTCGAAGGCATGATCACCCCGAACGATTCACTGGTACCGGCGCTGCGGGTACTGCTCGACACCCTTGCTGCGTTGCCGGCGCCGGTGGCGGATCTGGTGCTTCCGCCCGCCCCCGACCCGGACAGCCTCCTCACGGCTCTCGGCGCGCTCCGCTTCGGCGACCTCCGGGTAGCGAGCGCCCGCGCGCGGGCCGAGGAGACCGCCGCGTCGCGGAGTGCCTTGCTGGTCGGCGGCATCGGCGTCCAGCGCTTCGGCGATCCGGGCGGCGGATTCACGGTCGGCCCGTCGCTCCGTGCCGCCATCACGCTCCCGTTTACAGTGGGAGGATCGACGCGGGCCTTGAACCAGGCGGCCGAGCTCGCGGTCGAGGAGGCCCAGGACCAACGGACGGCAGGGGAAAACCAGCTGCGGACCGCTCTCCTCACCGCACGGGACCGATACGTGGTGGCGCTGGAGCAGGATCGAGTCTACCGCGACGCGATGCTGGTCGGCGCGCGAGAAGAGCGGGAGGCGGCAGTCGGTGCCTACCGGGCAGGCGAACTCTCCCTGATCGAGCTCCTGGACTTCGAGCGGGCCCTGTCTCGGGCGGAGATTGCCCGGATTCGGGTCGCCATCGACGTGCAGGTCGCATACGCCCAGCTGATCCTGACGGCGGCGGGCTTCCGCTCGCCGGGTATCACCGTCTTTGATTCCGAGGCTGAGAATGACTGAGCATGCCCTCCACATCTGGCCGCGCAGGACCCTCATGCTCCTCGCCGCTGTGGCCCTACTTGTCGCGTGCGGTGGACCTCGGGAGGTACCCGGCGACGCCGCGGAGCGCGGCTCGCCCTCAGTGGAGGTGGGCGTGGAGCCCGATTCCGTGCCGACTCGCGTCGTCCTGACCGAGGCTGCAGCCGTTTCGGCGGGCATCAGGACGGAGGAAGCCCGGCGTGCGGATGGCGCGTCGGAAGGCATGCTCGTCGAGGCGCCGGGCCAGGTCGAGGCCGATCCGTCGCGCACGGCCTTCATTTCTCCCCGTGCCGCCGGCCGGTTGGAGCGGCTCACCGCGGTCGTGGGTGACCGCGTCGCGGCGGACCAGGTGGTGGCGTGGGTGATGAGCCCCGCTTTCACGACGGCGCAGACGGACTACCGGCTGGCCATCCGGCGGGCCACCCTGCTCGCCGACACGCCCGATTCGGCGGGCGCGCAAGCCCTCACGCGAGCCGCCGGGAGTCGACTCCGGATGTTCGGACTCTCGGACGCCCAACTGGCCCAATTGGCGGGCGGCGGGGAGCCCTCGGCGATGCTCCCGGTCACCGCCCCGTTCGAGGGGAGCCTGGTGGAGGGCATGACACTGGCCGGAGCGTCCGTCGAGCCGGGCACGCCGATCTTCCGGATCATCGACCTCAGCGAACTGGACGTGGTGGCTGACGTTCCGGAGCGGTTCCTGGCTGACCTCCACGTCGGGCAGGGGGCCGTCGTGTCTCTCGCGGCGTACCCGGGCTTGCGCCTCCACGGCCGGGTGGAGCGCATCAGGGACGAGTTGGACCCCACCACGCGGACCATCGAAGCCATCGTCCACGTGGCGAACCGGGACCGGGCGCTCCGCCCGGGAATGTTCGCCAAGGTGCAGCTCCAGGTGCGAGCCGGTGGCGCTTCCCGGGCGGCCGTGGCCGAGGCGCCCCTGGTCATCCCGGCGGCGGCCGTCGTGAGCGACGTAGACCAGCGCTACGTGTTCGTCGAGACGGCTCCCTACACCTTCGAACGTCGGCTCATCGAACTCGCGAGCAACGACGCCCGCTTCGGTGGCGTAGGTGTCAAGGAGGTCGTGGTGCACGGAGGAATACGGTCCGGGGAACGCGTCGTGGTCGAAGGGGCCTTCACCCTCAAATCGGAGCTGGCCAAGGCCGGCTTCGCCGAGGAGGAGTGAGCCCATGATCGAGCGCGTGGTCGCCTGGGCCATCAAGAATGCCGGCGCCGTCTTCCTCGGGGTGCTTCTGGTCGTGGCCGGCGGATCCTGGGCCCTGGTTCACCTTCGGGTGGACGCTTTTCCCGACCTGACCGACGTCCAGGTCCAGGTGCTCGTCGACGCCCCCGGGCTCTCGCCACTTGAGGTCGAACGCCTGATCTCGTTTCCCATCGAGGTGGCGCTGAACGGACTGCCTCGGGTGGTGCAGGTGCGGTCGGTGAGCAAGTATGCCTTCGCCGGGGTCACCGTGGTGTTCGAGGACGGGGTGGACCTGTATTTCGCCCGGACGCTGGTGTCCGAACGACTGCAAAGCGTGCGTGACGGCCTCCCGCCCGGTGCGGACGCATCACTCGGCCCGCTTTCGGGCGCCACCAGCGAGATCTACCTCTACACCATCGAGGGCGGCGGTCTCGAGCAGACTCGCCTGCGAACCCTGCAGGACCGGATCGTCCGGCCCCAACTCCGGACCGTGCCCGGCGTCACCGAGATCAATACCTTCGGCGGACTGGTGCGGCAGGTCCAGATCGTGGTGCAACCCGACCGGCTGGTGAGCTATGGGCTCACGCTGCACGACGTGGTGGAGACGGTCCAGGCCAACAACAGCATCGCCGCTGGTGGCTATCTGGAGCACCGGGACGAGCAGTACATCCTGCGCGGGCTGGGACAGGCGACAGGCCTTGAAGATCTGCGCCACACGGTGATCCGGTCCAACACCCACGGCGTCCCCGTGATGTTGAGTGATGTGGCGGAGGTGACGTTTGGCGCCCAGGTGCGGCAAGGCGCGGTGTCGCGGGACGGCCGGGGTGAAGTGGTCACCGGGATCGTGATGATGCTCCGGGGCGAGAACAGCCGCGAAGTGGTTCGGCGAGTTCGGGAACGGGTGGACGCGATCAATGCCGCGCTCCCGGCCGGGGTGGCCGTCACCCCTTATTACGACCAGACGGACCTGGTTGAAGGGACGCTCCACACGGTCCGGAACAACCTGCTCGTGGGTGGGTTTCTCGTGGTGGCGATCCTGCTCGTCTTCCTGGGAAATATTCGCGCCGCGCTGGTGGTCGCAGCCACGATTCCGCTCTCCCTGCTGGTCGCCGTGCTGGGTATGCGTTGGTTGGGGTTGTCGGCCAACCTCATGAGCCTTGGGGCGATCGACTTCGGGATGATCGTGGACGGGGCTGTCGTGATGATCGAACAGTTCGTGCGGCGGCTGCACGCGGATGAGGAACAAGGGCGCTTCCCGCGTGATCGCGTGAGCTTCCTCTCCCGACTCACCGATCTGGCGCGGGATGTCGGGCGGCCGATCGCCTTCGGCGTCCTCATCATCCTGCTGGTCTATCTCCCCGTGCTGACGCTGGAGGGGCTTGAGGGCCGGATGTTCCGGCCTATGGCCATCACCGTGGCGATGGCGCTGTTCGGGAGCCTGGTGCTGGCCCTCGTCTTCGTGCCCGCGGCGGCGACCCTCGTATTCCGGCGAGGCGCGCCGGAGTCAAAGTCGGCACTGCGGTTGGCCGCGTGGCTCGACCGGCGCTACACCCCGGTTCTTCGGGCCACCATCGCCAGGCCGATCCGAACCGTCGGGATCGCCCTGGTTCTATTCGCCCTGAGCCTGGCGCTCGTGCCGCGGCTGGGCACCGAATTCCTTCCCGAACTGGATGAGGGGTCCATCCTGATTGAAGCGGTCCGCGACCCCAGTGTGTCCCTCACCAAGTCGGTGGCGATGCAGGCCGAGATGGAGCGGACGCTCTTGGAATTCCCCGAGGTTACCACCGTTGTGAGCCGTGTCGGCCGGCCCGATATCGGCAGCGATCCGATGGGCATCAACCAGGCGGACGTGTTCGTGATGCTCAAGCCGAGGTCCGGGTGGCGCCCTGGCCTGACCAAGCCGGCGCTCGAGGCCGCGATGGAGGAGCGCCTCGGCGCGCGTGTGGCTGGGATCGCCTTCGGGTTCACCCAACCGGTCGCCATGCGCCTGGATGAGCTGATCAGCGGGGTGCGGGCGGACCTGGCCGTGAAGGTATTCGGGGATGACCCAATCGAAAACCGCAGAGTGGCCGAGCAAATCGCGGCCGTCGTGAACGCGGTGCCGGGTGCCAGCCAGGTACAGATCGAGGCGACCGAGGGCCAGGGTTACCTGAATGTCAGGATGAACCGGGATGCCATGGCGCGGTTCGGAATCCCGATGCAGGAAGTACAAGAAGCGCTGGAGACGGCAGTCGGAGGGCGGCCGGTGTCGCAGATCATCGAGGGTAGCTTCCCTGTGGACGTGACGGTGCAGTACCCGCACGAATTGAAGGGCTCACCGGAGGCGATCGGGGAGATCACCATCCCTACTCCCTCCGGGGCACGGATCGCGTTGGCCCAGTTGGCTGACATCCGGTTGGAGACTGGGCCGGTGCAGGTAAGTCGAGAGCGGGCCCAGCGGCTAGTGGTGGTCCAGGCGAATGTCTCGGGCCGGGACCTCGGCGGCTTTGTCGCCGACACCCGCGACGCCATTGCGGCCCGGGTGCAGGTACCGGCCGGTGTATTCCTGGTGTACGGTGGCCAATTCGAGAATCAGGAACGCGCCATGGCGCGACTTAGGCTGGTGCTGCCGATCGCGATCTTGCTGATCGGGGTCCTCCTGTACGCCTCGCTCCGGTCCTGGATGCTCGCCGGGCTGGTCTTCGTGAATCTCCCGTTCGCCGCCGTGGGTGGCATCGCCGCGCTCTGGCTTCGCGGATTGCACCTGAGCGTGTCCGCCTCGATCGGCTTCATTGCGCTGTTCGGTGTCGCGGTGCTGAATGGGCTGGTGCTGTTATCGACGATCCAGCGGCAGCGGGAGGAGGGGCTGGACGCCGCCAGCGCGGCGGAATCAGGATCGCGCGAACGGCTGCGGCCGGTCCTGATGACGGCAATGGTGGCGAGCATCGGCTTCCTCCCGGTTGCGTACTCCACCGGGACTGGAGCCGAAGTCCAGCGCCCGCTCGCCACGGTGGTGATTGGAGGACTGGTGACGTCAACGCTGCTTACGCTATTCGTCCTGCCATCGGTGTATGTCTGGTTAAGAAAGCGAACCGTCTCCGATTCCTAGATCCAGCCCGACAGCCACTTCCACTCGAAGGCAACTTTGCCCCAATGCCAGAGGCGGCTCGGTGCCTTCAGGGCGATCTGGGGCGTCGGTTCGGCATAGAAATTCCCGGCGCCGAACCCAGCCCGTCCATCGCCGGTTTCGAGGAAACACTCGCCGTGCCCGTCAAATTGGCGGCGCACGGTGGAATCGGACCACTGCGCCGAGATGTTGGCCGCGACGACCTCCCCCTGGCGATGGGCGAACGCCCCGGCCTTGGGGAGCGGTTTGCCCATCGCGAGTGGCACCGTTGTCACGTCGCCGATGGCGTAGACGCCCGGCACGTTGGTCTCGAAGCTGTATCGATCCACTCCGATCCAGCCGCCTTCCGGTGCCAGGCCCGAGCGGCGGACCACTTCCGGGGCCCGGTGCGGCGGAACGTAGATCAACAGGTCGTACTCGGCGGTGGTCCCATTGGCAAACGTCAGGCTCCTGCCAGCCGCATCCACCCGGACCACCTGGTGCTCCGGGTGATACCGGACGCCCTGGCTCTCCACCATCTGCCTCACCGCGCCTGACACCGCCGGCCCCGCGACACCCATGGGGCCGGGTTCGCCCGCGTAGAAGTCGAGTTCGGCGGCGGCGCGTTGACCGTGCCGCCGGAGCCAGGCCGCCACCAGCATGGCGGCCTCATACGGCGCGGCAGGGCACTTGTAGGCTGGCGCCGCGGTGAGGATCGCCACGCGTCCCCCTCGAAATGACTGCAGCGCGCCGTGGATGGCCGTCGCCCCGTCCACCGTGTAGAGGTTGTGCCCTCCGGCGGCGAGGCCGGGAATGCTTTCCGGCGCCAGCTCGGCTCCCAGCGCGATGATCAGCGCATCGCCAGCATGCTCCCGCCCTCCGGCGGTCACCACACGGCGCGCAGGGTCGATCTCCTCGACGGTCGCCTGGATGAGTTCGACTCCCTTTCGCGTCATGCGCTCAAGGGGGCGCCGAATCTGCTCGGGTCGGCGCTGCCCGACCGCCAACCAGAGGAGTGAGGGCTGGAAGAGGTGCTGGCGCTCCCGCTCGATGAGGATCACCCGATCACTGCGCGGCAACGTCCGGCGGAGATGATTGGCCGCCACGAGACCACCGACCCCGCCACCGAGGACTAGTGCAGTCTTGCCTGGCATGGCGACCTCGCTAGAAGACCAGCACCCGGCTGGCCCACTGGCTCCAGTCGGCCAGCTCCTCCAGCGTGCTTCTCCGTGAACCCTCCACCAGGTCAGCGTCTTGCAGGCCCCGCGCATCCATGCAGCTGCCACAGACTCCGATTTCGCCTCGGTGCTGGGTCACGACCTGGATCATACGGCCGAGGTTGTAGAAGCCCTGTGGAACCTTCTGTCCGTTCTTGGCGCAAGCGGAGGCGTCACCCATGAGAAACACCTTCACTTCTTCGCCTTTCCGCTTGGCCAAGGCCCCCGCCAGCCGGAGTCCATTGTACGACCGCTCGGTTCCGTAGGGGGGATCGTTCAAGATGAAAAGGGTCTTCATCGGTCGCCTCGATGCATTGGATAGCTCAAGAATATTCCAGGTCCCAAACGACATCCCAACGTCCACCCCGCGGTGCTGCGTTCCCCTCGCTTGCCGCTCGCGGGTCAGACAGCCCTGTCGACCGGCGGACAACAGTCGGCGCAGGCGGTTCGACCTCGAACGGCCTGGAGCCCTTCCCAGCCAATTACCGGGACCATCAACAGCGCGGCGAGGGGGTCCGCCCACCACCATCCGAACGCCGCGTTGAGCCCCAGCCCACCGAGCAGAATCGCTGAGAGGTAAGTACAGACTTGGGTTTGCCTCGCTTCCGCCGTGAGGGCCTGGCTGGCGAGCTTGGCGGCCACCCGGCGTTTGGCGCGCGCGAGGATCGGCATCACAATCAGGGAACCGGTGGCAATGAGGAGCCCGAGCCGAGACTCGTCGGGTGGAGTGCGGGTGAGAAGGGTCAGTGCGGCGTCGACCAGCACGTACCCCGCGAGGAGGAGGAACGCGATACCGATCACGCGGAGTGCGATGCGTTCAGCCCTCAAACGACTTTCCAAGGTGGGATCGGCTCGAAGCCGCCAGAGGCCGGCGAAGCTGCTCCCCACCTCGATGACGCTATCGAATCCGAATCCCACCAGGGCCACTGAGCCCACGACCAAGCCGGCACCGATCGCGAGGACAGCTTCGAAGCTGTTGTACCCGATTGTTGCCCAGGTGAGCTGCCGGCCGTGCCGGACGACTGCTTGCCGATCCGGTACCGCGAGTGTGGTCATTGTCCGAAATCTAGTACAGGGCACAGAATAGTGACGCCACCGGCGTCGCACCCTCGTCACCCTCATGTGCCAAATAGGCGTCAAGCTCCCACGTCTTCCATCGGCGATGTGCAACTGCTTCGTCCCCCGCTCGGCAGTACCCCCTGCCGGGAGCTGGCATGACACGATCCTTGGCCGGATGACAAGACGCCCCGCCGGTCCTCGGCAAGGGCGCTCGCAGGTGTCCATTGGGTGTCCATTCGGTACGCTTTTCAGGCGGCTTGGACAGGCCACGTTCCGGCAGACAGGCGGAGTTTCCCTCGGAAAGTCCGACATTCAGCCGGACTTCGTGGCCGTTCCGTTGCGCCTGATAAGCGTGAGGTCGGAGGTTCAAGTCCTCCCAGGCCCACTAAGATGCAACTGATTGCCCCGCTCGAGCCGAATGGCTTGGGTGGGGTTTTGAGTGTGAGCTGGGTATCTCAGCCCTTCCCTGACACGCTGCAACATCCCCCCGGATCGTGCTACCTTGTCTGCCAGCGAGGTCCCGGCGATTCCCAGGTGAACCGCCTCGCGTCGAGTGCCAGTGATCCCCTGTGCCTGGTAGAGCCACGTGACCGAACCAACCGACGCCACCGCGCCGTCACACTCTGCGCCCGGATCCCCTCCGCTGGCCGATCGACGCCTTCTTCTGGTGTCGGGGCTGGCCATCGTCATTGCGCTCGGCGCCGGCGTGCTGGCCGAGGCGCTCATGGCGCTCATCGGACTCGTCACCAATCTGACGTTCTACGGGCGCTGGTCCCTCGCCTTCTCGTCACCCGCGGAGAACACCCTCGGCCCCTGGGTGATCGGGATCCCTGTCCTCGGCGGCTTGGTGGTCGGCGTGGTGGCGCGCTGGGGCTCCCCCGCAATCCGTGGTCACGGGATTCCCGAGGTCATGGAGCGGGTGCTGGTGGGCGAAAGCCGGGTTCCCCCGCGTGTCACCCTCCTGAAGCCCATCGGGAGCGCCATCTCGATCGGCACCGGAGGTCCCTTCGGTGCCGAGGGTCCGATCATCGCCTCCGGCGGTGCCCTCGGGTCGCTGGTGGGGCAGGCGCTCCGGGTCACGGCCGACGAGCGAAAGACGCTGCTGGCGGCCGGCGCGGCGGCTGGCATGTCGGCGGTGTTCGGCGCACCGGTATCGGCGACCCTCCTCGCCGTCGAGCTCCTCCTCTTCGAGTACCGTCCGCGATCGCTGGCGCCGGTGGCCCTGGCCTCGGCGGCGGCGGCCGGATTCCGCATCGCCGTGCACGGTCCGGCCGCGGTTTTTCCGATGGAGTTCATCGCCACGCCGTCGGGGAGGGCGCTAGTCGCCTATACCGTGATCGGCGTTCTGATCGGCTGGCTGGGCGTCGTCATTACCAAGGGGCTCTACCGCATTGAGGACGCCTTTGAGCGGCTCCCGATTCACTGGATGTGGTGGCCGGCTCTCGGCGGCATCGTGGTCGGCCTAATGGGGTACCTCTCTCCGCGGACCCTCGGTGTCGGGTACGACAACATCCAGCACCTGCTGGACGGCAGCCTGGCCGGGCAGGCACTGCTCCTCCTCGTCATCGCAAAATCGATTTCCTGGTCGATTGCCCTCGGCAGCGGGACCGCCGGCGGGACGCTCGCGCCGCTCTTCACGATCGGTGGTGGCGCCGGCGTGCTGGTCGGAGCTGGAGCAGCCGCCTTCCTCCCGATGCTGGGCATCGATCCCCGGGTCGCCGGACTGGTGGGAATGGCCGCGGCGTTCACCGGTGCCTCGCGAGCCCTCCTCGCGTCAGTGGTCTTCGCCTTCGAGGCGACGCACCAGCCGATGGGGCTCCTGCCGCTGCTCGCGGGGTGCACCGGGGCGTACCTGATCTCGCTCCGTACGATGCGCTACACCATCATGACGGAGCGACTCGCGCGGCGCGGCACGCCGGTCATCACCGAATACTCGGCGGACTTCCTGGAGCGACTCCTGGTGCGGGACCACTCGACCCGATCGGTGGTGACACTTCCCGCCGACGCGACGGTGGCCGCGACGCGGATCTGGCTGTCGGGGGAAAATGCGTCAACCCACCAGGGATTTCCAATCGTCGATGGGGAGGACCGGCTGGTGGGCCTCCTGACTCGACGGGATATCCAGAATCCCGAGGTGGCGGAGGACACGCCGCTCCGCGCCCTCATCCTCCACCCGCCCATCGTGATCGAGGGACACCAATCCCTTCGGGACGCGGCGGATCGAATGGTCCGCGCCAAGGTGGGCCGCCTGCCGGTGGTGGCGGAGGACGGATCGAGGAGGGTGGTCGGCATCATTTCCCGGAGCGACTTGCTGACGGCACACGAGCGCCGGCTGGACGAGACAGGGCGGGTGGCGGATGCGACGCTGTGGGGATAGGCAGCCGTTGTGCCGCTCCGAGTGCTGCCTCCAGTGCTCCCTCATGGCACAGACCACGGAGTCGCGCATCCTCGTAGGCACTCGCGGCCTCCGGGGACAGCTCGGCGGGGGTCCACTCCCAGTGATCCGTTGCGGGGGGCAGGCTTCCCGGCGAGGGTGCGCCTGAGTCGAAGCGCCCCATGAGCAGCTTCCAGCCGAGCCAGGCCAACAACCCGCCACCCAGGACCAGCATGTAGGCGCCCAGGCGCCGCTGGTCATCCAGTCCATAATTGTTGCACAGCCGGATGGGCGACACCCAGTACAGCCAGCCCAGACGGAAAAAGGTGGCGACCACCTCCGCCAGCAGGACTCCCCTGACGACGAATCCCATCTTCGGCCAGCTCAGGGCAAAGGGCAGGCCGATGAGGAGCGGCACCGAGAGGTGCTTTGCCGCCGCCATGAGCGGATGGGAAATGGAGGCATCGAGCGAGCGCGGCAGCATCCAGAACGTGGCGACGAGGGTGGCCAGGATCAGCCCGGCAACGCCGCCCTGATTCCAGGCATGGATGCGGGCCGGCACACGGGTGGGGACGACAGGCGCGAGCAGGCAGCCCGCCCCGATGAGGAGCGGGATCTGCACCAGCATTTGCGCCGTCATGCTTGCTTCCAGAGCGTGACGAACCGGCGGCACGAGCGACACCAGCGCAATCAGCGCGCCCCCGCCGAGCGGATGCGACCCGCGCGGGAGCCTCACGGCGTGAGTCGGTCCAGGACGGACCGCGTGACCAACTCCACTTGGCCCACGTCGTAAATATCCACCAGCCTGCCGGCGGGGTCCACGAGGTGAATCGCCGCATTGTGGGTATAGCCACCCAGTTGATCCGGAATGACCGTGATTCCGAATGCCGTGGTGATCTGTTTCAGCCCTTCCTCCGCGACGGGTCGCGCAGCCTCCCAACCCGGCCCGTGGCCCCGGAACCGTGTGAGATAGGAGGCCAGGTCGGCGGGCGCATCGTGCGCCGGATCGAAACTGACGCTCAGGAGCTGGAGCCTGCCCCGGGCAATCGGCTCCGCCAGTTGGCGCTCGAGTTGCGAGAAGTCGCCGCCGAGCACCGCACACATTGTCAGGCAGCGAGTGTAGATGAAATCCACCAGCACCCACCGGCCACGAAGATCGTCCACGGTGAATGCCACGCCGGATTGATTCTCGAGCGGTACCGCCGGAAGCCCGACCGGCCGACGGCGCACCGCAAGCCGACGCGCCGTCTCGGTCGTGAACGCCCGAAATCCGTCGGTGGCGATGGCAATCCCTTCCCCTCCCGCCACCAGCAGGGCAACGCTGAGGACCGCGGTGCGCAGGGCCGACATCACCTGCCAGGCGACGGGGCCGATGCGGCCGGCCCGTGGAGCAGTCCGCGGCACAGGCGCACGGTGAACCAGAGCATTGCCACGATCACGACCGCCGCCGCGACCGAGGCCACCTGATCGTAGAACTGCCACCCGGATTCATGCACCGCCCAGCGCCGCGGCACACTGGCGTGCCCCCCGGCAAGGAACATCAGGACGAATGCCAACCCGCCAAGGACATAGAGGGCGAACGCCGACCGGTCCCCCCCTCGGTCGGGGCGGTCCGCCTCACCGCCGATCAGGTGGTACATGAACGCCAGCAGCATGGGCAGCACGCCGAGCAGCAGATAGAAATGAAAATGGCCGGGGACCCAGAGCGTGTTGTGCATGACCCGGTTGACGCTGATGGTGGCGTCGATGATGGCGGGGATGATCCCCGCCGCCCAGCCGAACATCGAGAGGATCAGCAGCATGGCGGGCAGGCGCCAGCGCACGCCGGAGCGGTAAATGTTGGTGAGGGCGCCGTACGCGGTAACGGTGAAGACTGGCAGGCCGCTGGTGTAGGAGATGATCTGGCCCAACACCGCCGCCCAGCGAGGCATGGCAAAGTCCATCAACAGGTGGTGCGGATAGACGATCAGCACCATCACGGTGCTCGCGGCCCAGCCCCACAGGAAGGGGCGCGAGACGCCCCAGGGCCGGCCGGTATAGCGGGGGAGCAACTCGTACACGGCGATCACGGCCATGTAGATGCTGATGTTGATGAAGACGTGCCCAAAGAAGTAGATCAGGTTCTTGACGAACAGGGCGCTCAGCACGATCTCGGGCGCGTAGGCGTTGAGCAGGCTCATGACCAGGACGACGGCCCCGCCCAGGATGCCGAGCGAGTTGACGATGATCACCATGGCGCTGGCGACCACGGTCGGCGGATGGGTCTTGTCGATGATGCCGCCGAAGAGCCATTGCACGCCGAGGGCGCGGCCCAGGTTGCCATAGACCCGGATGACCGCGCGCATGGCGTCCAGATAGAAGAGCAGGAAGCCCACGCCGATAAGCAGGTACCCCGTCATGAACAGGGCGGCGGCCCCGACGCTCCAGATGCCCATCGACTTGACGGGGAGAGGGTAGAGGAATGTCCAGCCGCCGGCGTAGTGGCCGAGGAAGGTGGCCGCCAGCAGGAGGACGGCACCCAGCATGAACAGGATGTAGTTGGTCAAGAAGATGGGGAGGCTCAGCGACACATATTTGCGGAGGAAGTACCACATCACCGCGCTCCCGCCCAGCGCCACGGTTCCGACCATTCCCGCGCCGTGCGCCGTCATCAACTGATAGAAGAGCGTGGGTGGAACATGGAGCCAGGTGCCTTGCGCCATGCGCATCAGGAGCCCGAACACCATCAGCACCAGGAGCAGCGCCAGCGTGGTTACCAGGTACAGGGTGAGGGCGCCACGTTCGCGCGGAGGCAGGATCTCATTCCCGGGGTGGAGGGCGCTCATGACTGTTCCTCCGCGCCGGCGACGACGTCGAATTCGAGGATCATGCCGTGATGGGCCAAACCGCAGTACTCAAGACAGAGGATGCGGTACTTGCCGGGCTGGGTGAATGTGTGCACCAGCCGGTTGGTCACGCCGGGCATGGCCTGGCTCTGGCCCAGCAGGTGACCATCCGCATCGTAGATCCCGAAGCCGTGATTGACGTCGGCGCTGGTGACCTCGAACGCCACCGGGATTCCGGCCTGGATCGGACCGGAATCCACCTGCCAGTCCCACTGGTGCCCGACGACCCGAATGACCTGCGGTGCTGGCTGAAGCGTGTGTTGCGGCGCGATGGGGAAGGGCCGCAAGCTGGCGCCGGTCACCACGACGCCCAGGGCGATCAACCCACCGAAGACCCACCTCCGAAGCGCGTAGGCCCGGGCCTGGACGGCCGACGGTTCCTCCTGCCGGCCCGACTGGCTGATCACGTAGAGAAACACCAAGGCGACCCCCGTGATCCCGACGAGGGTGGTCAGCCAGATGCTGTCTTGAAAGGACATGGGAATCCCTTCGCGATGAGGTGGTTGTGGAAATTGGACGAGCGTGCGCGGAAAGTCTTGGCCGCTTCAGGCTATGGCGCTCAGCCGGGCGCCGGGTGGCGGCGGCGGCGCGTCGAGTCCCATTGCCCGTTTGACCCGCTCAAGAGTCGCCCCCGCCAGCGGCCGGGCGCGCTCGGCACCGGAATCGAGTATCGCGTCGAGGGCTTCCGGCTCGGCGGACAACTCGCGATAGCGCTGCTGAATCGGGTCGAGGGTCGAGATGACTGCCTCGGCCACGGACGCCTTCAGCATAGCATAGCCCTTTCCTTCGAACTCGGCCAGCACCTCCCCGCGGGAACGGCTGGTCAGCAGCTGGTAGATCGTCACCAGGTTGGCCACCCCCGGCGAGAGGTCGTCGGCCCGAACCTCCCGCCCTCCATCAGTCACCGCGTGCATGATCACATCGCGTATGCTGTCGGGTGAATCAACCAGCCCGATCGCGTGGCGGGCCCGGTGCCGTCCGGCACTCTTGCTCATCTTCGTGCCGGGGTCGTCGAGGCCCATGATCCGGGCCCCGCCGGACCGGTATAGCGCCTCCGGCAGCGTGAATACCTCTCCAAAGAGGCCGTGGAAGCGGCGCGCGATGTCCCGGGTGAGCTCGATGTGCTGGCGCTGGTCCTCGCCGACCGGCACCACGTCAGTCCGATAGAGCAGGATGTCCGCGGCCTGGAGCACCGGATAGGCAAGCAGGCCGGCGCCCACGCTGTCGCCCTCGGCGGAACGGGTCTTGAACTGGATCATGCGCTCCAGCCAACCGACTGGCGTGACTGTGCCGAGGAGCCACGCCAGCTCGGCGTGAGCCGGCACGCGGGACTGCACGAAGAGGATGGCGTGTGCGGGGTCCACGCCCGAGGCCAGGAGGATGGCGGCGGTATCGCGTACGGCGGTTCGGAGGTGGGCGGGGTTTACGGTGTCGGGCGTTGTCAGCGCGTGCAGGTCGGCAATGCAGAAGACGGCCTCGTACTCCGCCTGCATGGCCACCCAGAGCGAGATCGCCCCGAGGTAATTGCCCAGGTGGGGCACACCGGTCGGCTGGACGCCGGAGAAGATGCGTCGCCTTGCTGCCATGATGCCAACCTGCGGGCCCCGCACGCTACTCGGCCAGGGCAATCCGGCCGCAGGCAATCGGCAGCGTGACCGCCGCGGGGATCGGCCCAAGCGAAGCGACCGTCGCCGGGAGGACGGTGGTGCTCGGGACCCCGTGCAGGAAGACGACACGCCGGTCGAGGTCCAGCGACTTGCCTGGGAACGCCTTGCCGAACGCGGCCTGCAGTTCGGCCAGGGAGACGGTCTGCGTGTACTGCAACGTTCCGGTGGCCGACGCCTTCGGATAAATGCCGTGCGCCACGTCCATGCCGGCCGGGTTGTCGGTCAAGGGCACCATGGTCGTCCCTGCCGCCGGCTCGGTCTCGACAATGTCGATGATCCCGTCGTGATTCACATCCGAGGAGGCGTTCGGGCACGCGGCGGGCTGCCCCTCGGGGAATCCATGGAAGTGCTGCCAGTGAGTGATGTCCTTCGGCAACCCGCTCGCGGTAACCGTGATGGTCAGGCTGTCGCCGGTGATGGTGAACGTGGCCTCGCCGGTTGCCGATCCGCCGGCCGCCGCCGAGTTGAGCGCGGAGAGTTGCGCCACATACCTGACCGTAGATGGGCGGGTGGCCGCCTGCTGGGCACTGGCTGGCAACGCCAAGGCGGCAAGGAGAATGGGGACGAGGGCTGATCCCTGGGCGACGCGCTTCGCGTGATATGCGTTCATGACTGTGGCTCCATGGGTGTGGCCTGACATCAGGCGCGGGTTTCGGAACGCTTCATGGGCTGGTATGTCCCCGGCACGCTGCGGAACGCAATGGCCAGCCGGTTCCAGCCGTTGATGGCGATGAGGCCGAGCGTCAGGTCCACGAGTTCCTTTTCGCTGAAGGATCGGCGGGCTTCGTCGTACAGCGCCTCGGGGACCGACCCATGGCTGATGAGGGTGATCGCCTCGGTCCAGGCCAGCGCGGCGCGCTCCCGCTCCGTGAAGAACGGCGTCTCGCGCCATGCCGACAGCGCGTAGATCCGTTGCTCGGTTTCGCCCCCCGCGCGGGCATCCTTGGTGTGCATGTCAATGCAGTAGGCACAGCGGTTGACCTGGGAGGCCCGGGTCTTGACCAGGTGGAGCAGCCCGGGCTCGAGCCCACTCTGCCGCACATACGATTCGATGCCGAGCAGCGCCTGAACCCCTTCGGGTGCCACTGCGCCGTACTTGAGCCGATGTTCCATTCTGCTTCCCCTCCTGGGCTGGGCCAGCCTCGTGCGTGGCCGGTGGCATGGGCGCCGATATCACGCCGTTGCCTGCTTGGTTGTGGTCGTAACCCGCGGAAGCCCCGCGCTGGCAAGCAGGTGGGTCAGCGCGGTCACCGGCACCCGCTCCAGGTCAGACACGGTGGCCTGAATCCGCTCCCGCAGGGCTGGCGTCGAGTAGGGTGCCGCCAGGTCCGCAAACTTGGCCTGCGCCGCCTCCCACGTCCGGCCCCGCGTAACAAAACCGGGGTAATCCGCCTGCTCTGCGGCCACCACCCGTCCGTCACGGAGCGTGATACGGACGCGGCAGGGCATTTCGGAGGGAAAGCGGCGGGAGAACGCCTCGTCGGGCCGTACCGTGACCCGCCGCAGGAGCTCCTGCACGTCCGTCCCGCGAATCCGATCGGGGCGGAACTGTTCCGGCATCACCTGGCCGTCCAGCAGGGCCACCGCCACGAGATAGGGCAGGCTGTGGTCCGCCTCTTCCTTGGTGTGGACCACCGTCTTGTCTCCCTCCTCACCGCCGCCGATAATGCGATAGGCCACGTCGAACACGTCGACGTCCACTCGCATCACGTCGGCGGCGGCGACCCCCTCCCGCGCCCGGATGGTGAGCACCGTGTCCAGTACGCTTTGTGAGTGAATCTCGGCGTTGTATCGCTTCAGAATGGTCCGGACGACGCGATCGAGATCCTCCGCCTGCCAATTGAGCTCGAAGCCGCCGGCCACCGCGTCCATGAAGCCCTTGTCGCCTTCGAAGACCTCGAGGGGCCCGGTGATCCCTCGGCCGGCGAGCAGGGTCGTGCGCAGCGCGGCACCGGCCACATTGGGGGCTGCCAGGCCCTTCCAGTGCGAAAGCCGACCGGTGCGGGTGACGCGGAGCGCGTTGAAGGCGGTGCCCGCGATGGCGATGGCGTGAGCGGTGCGGGCCGCATCGAGGCCGAGTGCCCGGGCGGTTCCGGCGGCCACCGCGTAGGCGCCCTGCGTCACGTGATCGAATCCGGCCTCGCGTACCGGGGCCACGTCACTGAGACGGCACTGCACCTGGTAGGCGAGGGCCAGGGCGGTGAGGAAGTCGCGTCCCGAGGCACCGGCGTACTCCGCTGCGGCGAGGACGGCACCGAGGTTGTCGCTGGGATGACAGGTTTCGCCGGGCGCGAGGTAGCGGTCGTTGAAATCCAGGTAGCGGACCAGGGCCGAGTTGTACAAGGCGGCCCGATCGGGCGTGGCGGAGCCGCCGCCGAACAGTGTACAGGGCCCCGACCCGTCGAACTCCGTTACCTGCGACCGGACCAGGCGCACCGGCTCCCCTTCGAGCGCCCCCAGTGCGCACCCGAGGGAATCCAGCACGCGGATCTTGAGCTGCTCGCGCGCCGCGTCCGAGATGTTGTCCCACGACGCCCGGGACGCGAAGCGGGCCATCTGCTCCACGAGCGTCAGGTGGCTCTGGCCGACTGACACCTTATTTCCCCATTTCCGGCGCATGCACCCGGCGCTCGGACAGTATCCGCGCCACCGTCGGGAACGTCGTTCGCGCGGCCTCGGGCACGTGGGTCCAGCCGGTGGTGCCTGGTTGCCCCACCCAGTAGTCGAACGGCCGGGCAGCCGAATCGTTGGACCTGCCCACCACGATCCGGCCCACCATCCCCGCGGCTTCATGCGGCATGCAGTAGTAGTCGTACACGCCGGGCACGGTCAGCGTCACGTCGAAGTGGTCACCGGGGTGCACCAGGAACCCTGAATCCCAGGGAACCGCGCCCTCGGGAATGCGGAGCGGGTGATTTGCGTTGCGCGGAGTGTAGGCGGTGGTCGTGTGGACGTTTTCCCGAGCGACCCACCGGACTGTGGTGCCAGGTTCCACGTAGAGCCCGACGGGATCAAACCAGACCCTCGTACCCAGCAGGTCACTGCGCATCTCGATCACCTCGGGTGCCGTGGCCAGATGACCGGCCACCCCGAGGCGCCGCGCGCCGGCCAAGTGCCGGACCGGCGCAACGCCAAGGCCGACGAATGCCAATCCGCCGAGCCGAAGGAAGTCACGACGGTCCAGCCTGGTCACTTCGCCAGGCTCGCCGCGCGTTGGGCCGACACATACCAGACAATCATGTGATAGTGCGGCTCTGCCACGCCGGGGTGGCCGGCATTGTACACGATCTCCACGTGATCGACCGGCTCGTGAGCCGTCTTGAGATCGGTGAACGCCTTGTGGGCGTCCAAGTCCTTGAGCGGGATCATGTAGATTGAACTGACCAGGCTCCCCTGATGGTCATAGGCCAGGAACGGGCCTGCAGGCAAAGTCGCTGGATCGACATACAGCGTTCCGAGGCCGGGCAGGTAGTTGGGCAGGGGCACCAGGGTGCTGACCTCCTTGTAGGCTCCACCGGGGGGTGCCTTTTTTTGTGCGGCCGCTGTCCCTGGGGATGCGATCACCAGCCCCAGTCCGAGGCCGGCGGCGAGAGCGAGCGTGCCAAGCCGTGTCATGATGAGTCTCCTGAGTGGAAATGCCAGTCAACATTTGTGCGCGCCACGACACCGGCAGGATGACGAACCCTGCCCTGGGTGACAATGAAGTGATCGTACGGTCGGGTGGTACGCCTGTCACGCGCCGAGCGTGCACGAGAGCGAGGGTCCGATGCTGGAAGCGGAGTTGTTCGCGCTGTTCGAGCGGACCGCGGATGCGGCGTATGCGGTAACCGACCAGGGTGAGATCTGTTTCTGGAATGGCGCTGCGGAACGGCTCTTCGGCCACGCGGCGGAGGAGGTGCTCCATCGCAGCATCGACGAGGTGCTCGAGGCCCACGACGCGCTGGGCACCAGCGCGCTCGCGGGAGGCGCCGAGGCGGCGGCTCGGCAGTGGGATGGTGCGCCGGGTGGCATCCCGACCTTCGACCTGTGCGTCCGCACGCGGTCCGGTGCGCTGATCTGGGTGGGCGTCTCCACCATTGTCTTCGATAACCGGCGCACCGGGCACCGACTGTTCATGCGCCTGGCGCGAGATGTGACGCAGACACGACGCCAGGCGGAGCTGTTCGGCCGGGCACAGGAGGCAGCCCGCCAGCTACTCGCGCTGGTGGACGACGCGCCACACCATGCGCCGGTGAGCCCGCTGTCCGAGCAGGAGTGCCGGATCCTCAAGCTCTTCGCCGCAGGCCGCAACTCCACGGCCATCGCCCGCCAATTGGACATTTCCCCGCAGACGCTCCGCAACCACCTGCACCACATCAACCAGAAGCTGCGCACCCGCACCCGCCTGGAGGCGGTGACCCACGCGCAGCAGCGGGGACTACTCGGCTGAACGGCCCGCCGGGTCACGCCTCCGGAGGCCGCCGTCGGCGGATGAGGGGGAGGACGCAGAGGACGGCGGCGGCGGAGGTGGCCACCAGGATCGCCCCGGACGACGGCACGGCCAACCACCGGAGCGCCTCCTTGGCCGCACCGGTACTCCCGAGTGAAGGTGCCAGGAAGCCGGCCCACATCCAGAAGACGGAATATCCCAGCGCTCCGGCCCCGAGGCCGATACTGATGGCGCGGGTGACGCCGGGCGAAGCGCCAAGCAGGACAACGAGGATGGTCAGCACCACGGCGGCCGTGCCGAGGCTCCCGGCGTGGAGGTGGGCACGCTGCATGTAGGTCCACGACTTGGCCACCACGGCCTGGGCCGCGGCGTGGTCCCCCTGATAGACCGACGCCTGCACGGCGGCCGCGGAGGCCGACAGGCGGGACTTGATGGCATCCTCGTTCAAGCCGAACACTCCCCCAAGGCCGAAGCCAAACAGCAGGGTCAGCACCGCCAGTGCGAGGCCGGGTAGCGCGGGCCGGAGCGCGGCCCGGTCGGGTAGCTCCAGCATGGCGCTCATGATCCGTGCGCCTGCGAGCGGGACTCAACGACCTCGCCAACGAGCAGCGCCGCGGGATAGAAGACTTCTTCCTCGCTCTGGGCGTGGAGGGCAAGCGCCTCCGCCAACTGCTGTACCTCCGCGTTCCCGGCCTTCCGCGCCACCTCGCCCAGCCGGCGCGTGGCGGCGTGAATCGCCTGGTGCTCGTCCAGCATCCGCGGGAGTTCGGCCCGCAGCGCCTCGGTCATCGGCAGCACGGCTCGCATCTCGGGCGTAAACTCACCTCGCGCCAGCGCGGCCAGCAGGCCGAGCGGGGGCAGCGCGATCTCCTCTTCCCGGACGAAGTGGTCATGCAGCGCCCCCGCGAGTTCGCGGGCCGCGGTGCCGATGTCGCCAGGAGCTTTGGTGGCACGCAGCAGCGCCTCATGGATGACCCGATGCTCCACCTGAAGCGCGCTGGGAATCTGGGGCAGGGCCTCGGGGGGCACGGTGGAAACCTGAGGCATGGGTGTCTCTCCTTGTGACGGGATGGGACCGTCGGGTGCGGTCGTGAATGGCACCAAGGTAGACCCGCACCGGTGTGGTGGGGGTGAAAGGAGGGTGAAGGTTCCTTGAATCGCTCCTACCCCGTGATCGGTGTTGATCCCGATGGTACAAACGGGCTATTGGCGCGCGCGGACGCGCGCGACACTGTTCACCTACGGGAGGGCTCCCGGTACCACGGACGAATGGAGCAGGATCAATGGACCAGGACGCATCGATGTATCCGACCCCGAGCGCGGCGCTCTCGGCCAAGCGGCGGGACCTGGCGCCCGAGACCGATCACGCTTTCCGGGAGTTCAGCCGGCAAGTGTTTGCGGCGGGGGCGCTGGATGCGAAGACCAAGCAGTTGATGGCCGTGGCGGTGGCGCATGTGACCCAGTGTCCCTACTGCATCCGGGGGCACACGAAGGGGGCGCTGCATGCCGGTGCCACGGAGCAGGAGATCATGGAGGCGATCTGGGTCGGCGCGGAAATGCGCGCGGGGGGCGCATTTGCGCATTCGGTGATTGCGCTCCAGGCGATGGCGGATCAGGCGGCGCCCGCCCCGTGACCCTCGCGACACCAACCGGAGCCGCCCGGATTCCACCCGACGCGACGCTCGCGGCGGTCCTGGACATGGTGCGGGCCTGTCGCGCCTGCGAGGCGGAGTTGCCGCTCGGTCCGCGCCCGGTGCTCTGTGCCGGAGTGACCGCCCGCATTCTCGTGGTAGGGCAGGCGCCCGGGCTCCGGGTCCACACCACCGGTGTTCCCTGGGACGACCCGAGCGGCGAACGGCTGCGGCGGTGGATGGGAGTCGAGCCGGAAACCTTCTATGACGCAGCACGGATCGCGATCATCCCCATGGGATACTGCTACCCGGGCCGGGGCAACGGCGGTGATGTGGCGCCGCGGCGCGAATGCGCCAGCCTCTGGCTCCCACACCTCCTGGCACGGCTGCCCGGCGTCGAGTTGACCTTGCTGGTCGGACAGTACGCCCAGCGTCACTTCCTGGCCGGCCGCCGCAAGCCCACGCTCTCCGCAACGGTCCGGGCCTGGCGGGAATACGAGCCGGAGTTCCTGCCGCTTCCCCATCCGTCGCCGCGCAATCAGCCGTGGATCCAGCGGAACCCCTGGTTCGAGCGCCAGGTGGTGCCGGCGTTGCGTGCCCGAATCCGGGCACTGACGCGAGGGTGCGGGGGACCGCGGTCACCTAACCCACCCGCGCCCGAGGTTCCGTGACTGCGATTATTTATCAAGGCCATTGCCTTGACAATATCAATGCGTGACCCTAAGCTGCCCTTCGGGGAGTCCATTCGCCGCGGCACTGGAGGCTGGATACCCCATCGAGGGAGGGAGGACAGATGATCCGAATCCGACGCGCCTACGAGCCCGCCGCCCACGATGGGTCACGCGTCATTCTTGTCGACCGACTCTGGCCGCGCGGCGTCCGCAAGACGGCGCTCAAGCTGGACGCCTGGCTCAAGGACGTGGCTCCAAGCACCGAGCTCCGCCGGTGGTTCGGCCATGATCCCGAGAAGTGGCGAGAGTTCCACCGTCGCTACTCCCATGAGCTGGAGCGCAACCCTGGTGCATTGACGCCGCTGCTCGTGGCCGCTGCGGCCGGCGACGTGACGCTGCTGTACGCCGCGCACGACACCGAGCACAACCAGGCGGTGGTCCTGAAGGAGTTCCTCGACACGATGATGGCCGATCAGGTGGGACGCCGATGATCAGCGCCCCAGGCCTCGGTGAAAGCCAGCGATCCATCCTTGACCTGCTCAAGCGTCGGGGTCACGCCACCATTCCCGAATTGGCGGCCGAAGTGGGGCTCAACATCGAGACGATCCGTGGACACCTGAAGTCGCTGGTCGGTGCCGGGCTGGTGCGGCGCGAGGGAACCCAGCGCAGCGGTCCCGGCCGCCCGGAGGTGGTGTACGGCCTCACGCCGGAGGCCGACCCGCTCTTTCCGCGTCGAGAGGGAGAAACCCTCCGGGATCTCGCGGCGCACCTGGTCAAGTCGGGGCAGGCCGAAGTGCTCCGGGAATTCTTCGAGCGGCGCATCGGCGGACGCCGGGCCGATGCACTGGCGCGGGTGCGTCACCTCCGGGGCCGGGCGCGAGTCGCCGAAGTGGCACGAATCTTTTCGGAGCTCGGATTCATGGCGGTGGTCGAGGAGGACGACGGCGCACCACGCCTCCGCCTATGCCACTGCCCGATTCGCGAGTTGGTCCGCTCGACGCGGATCCCATGCGTGGCGGAAATCGGGCTCATCAGGAGACTGCTCGGCGAGGAGCTGACCCGGGTGAGCTACATGCCGGCCGGAGACACCTCCTGCGCATACCGGATGGAGGCGTAATGCTCACGGAAGCTGCCGTTCGGGCGGCGTTGGCGGAGGTTCCCTATCCGGGGCTCAAGCGGGATATCGTGGCCCTCGGGCTGGTGCGCTCGATTGCGGTTCGCAACGACCGAGTCCACGTGTCCCTCCGGATCTCAACGGCGCGCGAGGATGTGCCGAATCGGCTCCGCGAGGCAATTGGCGACCGACTGGCCCGCGCTGGCGCCGTGCGCGCTGAAATCCAGATCCTCACGCCTGAACCCGCCGCCTCCACCCAGGCACTGCCCGCGGCCGATCGGGTCCGCCTGCCTGGCGTCGGGCATGTCATCGCGGTCGGCGCGGGGAAGGGCGGCGTCGGCAAGAGCACCGTTGCCGTCAACCTGGCGCTGGCGCTCCAGGACTTGGGCCTTCGTGTCGGCGTGCTCGACGCCGATATCTACGGCCCCTCGGTCCCGGTGCTCATGGGTATTGAGGATGGCGCTCGCCACGTCCGGATGACGGAGCAGCACCAGATCATTCCGCTTCAGGCGTTCGGGATGCCGGTGGTCTCGTTCGGCTTCTTCCTCGGCGCCAAGTCACCCGCGGTCTGGCGCGGCCCGCTGGTCGGCAAGGCGGTCAAACAATTTGCGCGGGGTGTCGTCTGGCCGGAGCTGGATGTGCTCGTCGTGGACCTCCCGCCGGGCACCGGTGACGTGCCGCTCTCCCTGGCCGAAGCCATCGAGGTGGACGGGGCACTGGTGGTGACGA
The DNA here is from genome assembly GCA_022710485.1 of Gemmatimonadota bacterium. Classification (GTDB taxonomy): domain Bacteria; phylum Gemmatimonadota; class Gemmatimonadetes; order Gemmatimonadales; family GWC2-71-9; genus SPDF01. The sequence goes on from JAKLGU010000007.1 coordinate 81,580, forward strand.
CGCCCCAGCGCCTGTCGACCTTGGAGGCGGGCAAGGCCATCGAAATGTTCCGGAAGCTCGGAGTGCCCGTGCTCGGCGTGGTCGAGAACATGAGCGAGGCGATCTGCGGGTGCGGCCGGGCCTCGCACCCCTTCGGGCAGGGGGGAGGCGCGGCGCTCAGCGAAAAGCTGGAGTGTTCACTCCTCGCCCGCGTACCCTTCGAGGAACGCACCGTCATCGGCGGGGACGCCGGCGCACCGGCGATGATTTACGATCCGGACGGGGCCAGCGCCCTTGTCTTCAGTGGGCTGGCGCGGACGGTGTCCGACGCGCTGGGCCTGCACGCGGTCGCCTCCCCCGACCCGGTGCATGCCTCGTGAGCGGCGGGCCCGGCATCGGCCTGGCGGCGGCCAAGGCTCCCCCCTTTCGACTTCCGGGGGAGCATTTCACCGCGGGCATGACCTTCCTGGTCCTCGGCTCCATCGGGCTCGTGCTCGTTGCCAGGGACCTGGCCGCCGGCGCCTTTCCGCTCCCTGCGGTTCTCGGCGTGACGCATCTCTTTACCCTGGGCTGGATGACCACGTCCATCATGGGGGCGCTCTACCAGTTCCTTCCCGTGGCGCTCGGCGAACCGATCAAGTCGGTTCCCGCCGGCCACGTTGCCTTTGCCCTGTACGTGCCGGGCGTCGCCGTGTTCGTGGCCGGCCTGATCTTCGAGATCTCACCGCTGATGCTGGTCGGCGCAGCGTCGCTCGGCACCGGACTGCTTGTCTTCATCATCAACCTGGCCGCCACGCTGCTGCGGGCCACCGCGCGCGACCTCACCTGGTGGGCGCTCGCCGGGGCGGATCTGTTCCTGTTGGTGACGCTCGTCCTGGGCCTGGCGCTCGCCGGCAACCGGCAGTGGGGTTTTCTTGGCGTCGAGCGGCCGGTCGCGCTCCGCACCCACCTGCACGTCGCCCTGTTCGGGTGGGTTCTCCTGGTCATCGCCGGCGTTGCCCACCGGCTCCTGCCGATGTTCCTGCTGAGCCACGGCGCCGGGGACCGCTTCGCCAGGGCGGCGGTCGGGTTGCTGGCCGCCGGCGCCGCGACGCTCACGGTGGGGCATCATGGGCCGGCAATCGTCAGCCGCTGGCTTCCGACACTCCTGTTCGGTGGCGGCCTCGTGGCCCTGCTGCTCCAGGCGCGGGCATTTTATCGCCATCGGCATCGGCCCGCACTCGATCCTGGCATGCGATCGGCCGCGTTCGCCCTTGGTGTGCTGGCGGCGGCGCTTGTGCTCGCCGCCGTGGCGCTGCTCATCGACCCGTCTCCGCGCGCGTCGCTGGCCTACGTCCTGGCCCTGGTGCTGGGCATCAGCCTCTTCGTTGCGGCGCTCTACTACAAGATTGTCCCCTTCCTCGTCTGGTATCATCGGTTCGGACCGCTGGCCGGCAAGGGGAAGATCTCACGGGTGAGCGACCTCTATTCCGCGCGCCTGGCTGGGGCAGCCGGCGCCCTGCTCCTGCTCGGCGTTGCGCTGCTCCTGGTCGGCGTGGTGGCGGCGCAGGCCGGGATCGCGCGGACCGGCGCCCTGCTCTGGACATCCGGAGTCATGGTCGAGGCTGCCCAAATGCTTGCGCTGGCACGGAGAACCCCATGACCCAGGCCGCCTTTCCCGGTGCCCCCCTCGACGGGCTCGTGTGGGACGCGCTCCGCACCGTCATTGATCCTGAAATCGGGCTCGACATCGTCACCCTGGGGCTGGTGTACGACCTCGAGGTCGACGGGCCCGCCGTGACGGTCACGTACACCCTCACCACGCCGGGCTGTCCGATGGAGCGACTCATCACGGCCAACCTCGTGGAGGCGGTGTCCATGCTGCCGGGCGTGGAGCGGGTCGAGCCGCGCCTGATCTGGGATCCACGCTGGCATGCGGGAATGATCAACGAGAACTCGGAGGACGCGAAATGAATCGCAGACGGATGGACACGATGAGCTCGATGGCGACTGCCGCGTCAGTCGCCCCACGGCCGAAGGCACTCGATGGCATTGCCCCGGAGCTGCTTGTGGAACTCGACGTGCGCGAGGATCTCCGCAGCGGGCGGGAGCCGTTCAGCCTCATCATGGCGGCTCGGCAGCGGGTGCCCGAGGGCGGCGCCCTGTCGGTGCGCGCCATTTTCGAGCCGGTACCGCTGTACAAGGTGATGGAGAAGCAAGGCCTTGAGCACTACACCGAACAGCTCGGAGCCGAGGACTGGCGGGTGTGGTTTTATCCGCGGGCCGAGTCCGCCGCCCCGCCAGCCGCTGCAGCCCAAGCCGGGTCGGTCCCATCCGGCGTGGAGGTGGACCCCGGCGTGGTCATCCTCGATGTGCGGGAATTGGAGCCGCCGGAGCCGATGGTCCGGACGCTGGAGGCCCTGGAATTGCTCCCGCCCGGCGGTACGCTGCTGCAGGTCAACGTGCGGGTGCCCCAGTTCCTGCTTCCGCTGCTCGAGGAGCGGGGCTTCACGTACGAGATTCGAGAGCAGGGCCCCGGCCTGGTCCGGGTGTTCATCCGCCATCGTGTGGCGGGCACGCCGGACCAGTCACCTCATTCGCGAGGCACCACAATGGCAACGCTCCGCACGCTCGATGTCCGGGTCATTCCCCCCCGGGAAAAGCACCCCACGATTTTCAGTACCTTTTCCGCCCTGGCGCCGGGCGAGTCGTTCGTCCTGGTCAACGACCACGACCCGAAGCCGCTCCGCTACCAGTTCGACTACGAGCACGCCGGCCAATTCGGGTGGGAGTATCTCGAGGAGGGGCCGGCGGTGTGGCGTGTGGAGATTTCACGCACGGAGGGATGATGCGGCTCGGTCTCAGCTCCGAGGCGGCCCCGGATGCCTCGCTCGGGGACCTGATTCGGTTTGCCACGCGGCGCGGGTTGGCGACGCTGGAGCTGCGGGAGGGCGACGCCCATGGCATCGCGCCGGGGTCGAGCGCGACGGATGCCGCGGCCGCGGCGGAATCGGTGCGCGCCGCCGGGCTCACCATCGCGGGGTACCGCACCGACCGCCTCGAGGATGCGGATTGGCTCGCGCGACTCTCCGGGTCGCTGGCCGCCGCGGTGCTGTTGGCTGGTCCGGTGCCCCTGACGGCCCGCGTGGCGCGCGGTGAGCGGATCAAGGCGGCCCGGGGGGAGGTGGCCATCGTCCTCCGCGGAGAGTCAGCGGTGTGGGACGGCCTCGTCTGCCATGCCGCGGGACTGCCGCTGGCGTGGGAGGCCGACCCCCGCCTCGGCCCGGTGGGTACAATGGCCGCGTCGTTACTCGATCGATTTGGGGGCGCCCTTGGCCACATTCGACTGATCGGTGGCGGGCCGGAGGCTGCGCGGCAGGATGGCGCGGGGATCGGTGACCTGATGAGCCAGTTGGCCCTCCACGGGTACACCGGAACGCTGGTCCTGGCACCGAGTGCGCCCCGCTTCGGCGTGGCGTGGCAGCACTGGCTGGGCCGCCGCGGAGGCTGGGGCTGCGGAGGCAGCGATACAGCGTCGTCGTTGGTGCCGATGGAAGGACGTCCCGTCACGGGAGGACAGGAATGAGCGACATGGTCATGCTGGACATCCGGCCGGTGGAACCGAAGTATCGGTTCGACCGGATCATGACGGCGTACGAGGATCTTGCCGAGACCGAAACCCTGGAACTCACGGTGGATCACGATCCGAAGTGCATGTATTACGCGCTCCGGGCCACGCGTGGGGACGACGCTTTCCGGTTCGACTATGTCGAGAACGGGCCCGAGACCTGGCGGGTGTGGGTGCGGAAAGCTAAAGAGAAAGCGAGGTCCTGATGTCGTCGATTGAGCGACAGCTGTCCGGCGAGGTGATGGTCGTGGAACTTCGTGGGGAACCGGAGCGAATCCCGCCGGGCGGTCGGTCGGCCCGGACCCTGCTCAAGAACGGGCCGCTCCGCGCCACGCTGGTGAGTATTGCACCTGGCGGGCACATTCCAGAACATCACGCCGATGGACCGATCACGGTGCAGCCGCTCGAGGGGCGCATCCAGTTCACTGCGCTGGGCAAAGTGCGCGATATCGGTCCCGGCCAGTTGCTGTCGGTCGGAACCGGGGTGCGGCATGCGGTGGCCTCGGCGTCGGGCGCCAGCTTCCTTCTGACCGTGGCCTGGGTGGAGGCGTCCGCCGATCCGCCGAGGTTCTCATGAGTGGAGCCGAGGCCTGGCTCGGCGGCCCAGTGGAGGGCGTCCCTCCGTTGCTCATGCCGGTGGCGCACGCGCTCATCCAGACTGTCACTGACGTCCGGCGCGCCGCCGCCGACCTGACCACCGACGAACTGTGGGCACGACCGGGTGGGGTGGCCGCTGTCGGTTTCCACTTGCGGCACATTGCCGGGAGTACCGATCGGCTTCTCACTTACGCCCGCGGCGTTGCGCTGACGCCCGACCAACGCGCCGCCATCGAGCTGGAAGGGGTACCTGGTACGCCGCCGGCCTCGGTGGAAGCGCTGCTGGCGGCGGTCCGTCGGGAGGTGGACGCTGCGCTGGACGTCCTGCGCGGGACTCCGGCCGACGGATTGCTGGATTTTCGCGGTGTTGGGAAGGCGCAGCGGCCGAGCGACGTAATTGGGCTCCTTTCGCATGCCGCACTGCATGCCCAACGGCACGCTGGGCAGGTCATTACGACGGTCAAGTTGATGCGGGGCCAGGCGCGGTGATCCTGGATGGGACGGCCCTCGCGCGGGCACGGGCGCCCGAATTGGCCGTGCGTGGTCGGCGGGTGGCGGAGTTGCGGGGCCGCCGCCCGCGGCTGCTGCTTGTGGCGTTTGCGGATGCGGCCGGTGGCGCACCCTTCGTTGCGCGGAAGGTTCGGGCCTGCGCCGCGGCGGGAGTGGACGTCCTGCCGCTGCTGTTCCCGTTCGGTACCTCGGCGCCGGAGGCCGAGCATGCGCTCGGCGCCCTCCTGGAATCCGAAGTGGTTGATGCCGTGTTCCTGGAGTTCCCGTTTCCGGAGGGCGTGGACGGTGAGGCACTCACGGCGTTGGTGCCAGCGGCCGCCGATGTGGACATCATGACGGCGGGCCGCGTCACGCAATACTTCGCGGACCCCGACGCGCCACCTCCCCTGACGGTGTCAGCCGGCCTGGTCCTGCTCGATGGGCACGGCGTGGACATCCGCGGCCGCGCCGGGGTCGTCGTGGGAGAGGGCACCCCGTTTTCGCGGATGTTTCGCGAGGCGCTCGTGCGGCGTGGTGCGCGGATGCACCCGCTTGTGTCGCCACAGGAGTCGGGCTGGCTCCCCGTCGTCCAGGGGGCGGAGTTGGTCGTGGCGGCGGCATCGGCTCCCGGGATGCTGCGCGGGACCGCGCTTTCCCCCGGGGCCATCGTACTCGATGCGGGCTATTTTAATCCCGGTGGCCGAGGGGACGTGGACACGGCCGACGGCATCGGGCACCTGGGGGCCATCGCTCTGGTGCCAGGAGGCATCGGGCCGATGACAGTGTCTGTCCTGGTGGAGCGGGTCATCGCGTTTGCGGAGCGAGGTTCCTGATCGGGGCACCGACGGCTCGAACACCTTGTCGCGGTCCGGATAGGCCATGCCGCCCGGGAGGAATCCCCACGTGCCGGCATTGTGGACCTCCTCCAGCGCATCCTTGAGCGTCCGGAAGGCGGTTCGTGCCAATCCACCGGCGAGCGAAATCCGCTTGACACCCAACGCCGCCCGCCCCAGCACATCGAGCCCGGCGGCTCCGGCGACGATATTGACGGGGCCGTTGATCTGGCGGACCAATTGCCCGATGTCGGCCGCCTCGTCGACGCCGATGACGAATGCGCAATCGGCGCCCGCTTCGAGGTACGCGTTGGAGCGCAGGACGGCCTCCGTGCGTTTCCAGCCGGGCGCGGCGCCCCGATCGAAGTAGACGTCGGTGAGCGCGTTGATGACCAGCGCACGGAGGTCGCCTGCTCGTTGGTGCTGCGGGTTGCCGCTTATGGTGCCGTCCTTCGAGGCCCGACGGACCTCCCACCAGCCGCCCCCACCCCCGAGCCCGGGCAGTGCCAACTCCCGGTAACGCTAGACGGGGCTGAGCAGGATCATCCGGAGCATCGGATCGCGAATCAGGCGGAGGCCCCGGGTTGCGGCCGGTCCTGACGCTGGGAACAGTGGCCAGCATCCGGTTCCCGCCGGCGGGCAACGCTTGGCGGTCCGGATGGATACCCGGCCCGGGCGCCAGCACGGCCTCGCCGGGGCGCCTCCCAGGCCCCCCCTCACGCAAACCCGAGTTTGGTGGTACCCTATCGGCTTCCCCCAAGCCCCGAGGTTGCCATGACGATCCGATCCGCCGCTGGTGCCGCCCTATTCGTGACCCTCGCGTTCGTGGTGCCCTCCACCGCCAGCGCGCAGATTCCCGACAGCGTCATCCCGCTGCAGACCGTGGTGAGCGAGACCAACCGGTTCCGCGCGGAATACGCCACGCACTTCAACAACAAGGATGTCGCGGGGTTGCTGACCATGTACGCGGCGGACGCCATCTTCACGGCGGAGGACGGCACCCGGTACAGCGGGGCGGAAGCGATCACGGCCTACTTCACGAAGATGGCCGCCACCATGCCGCATATCGTCGTCACGTCGGAAAGCCTGTTGTCCTACGGCGGGACCGCCATCGACATGGGCACGATCACCATGCACCCGCCGGGCGGCGGCGAGCACAAGAGCCGGTACCTGGCGGTGCTTCGCCGCGAGTTGGGAGGGGCGGGCAACTGGGACCTGGTCCGCGTCGCGCGGACGCCCGTGACGGCGAAGTAGCGACTCGACCCTCCGTCACAGACGAAAAGGCCCGCCCTCCTGATGGAGGGCGGGCCTTTCGCATGCCTCACGCCTCGTTACTGTCTGTTCCAGGTCGGCCGGAAGTCGCGCGTCACCTGGGACACCATGTCGTCCACCATGCTGGCGTAGGCGGCGTTCGGGTCGGTGGCCGAGACGGTCGGCAGCCGCCCCCCGCTCATCGAGACGCTGCCGACGCTCTGGCTTGCCGTGCCGCTGGAGCGCCACAGCGTGCCGCCGGTGCTGGTCGAGAGGAGTCGCACGCTCAGTTCGGCGGACACGGTGGCGCCCACGTTGAGGTTGCCGCTCGCACCGACGCTCCCGTGCGGCTTGGTGTTCGAAACCGCCAGCTGCCCGAAGAAGACGGCCGGGATGTTCTTGGCGCGTCCCAGCTCCTGGGCCGCCGCGGGCGCATCCCCCGCCGCCAGGAGCCGCGCCACTGACGAGTCGGCCGGGCCGAGCTCGATCAGCTCGAATCCGCTCTGACTCGTCAGGACCTCCTCCGCAAACCGCTCGGTGGCGAGCTGCCCAAGGGAGTTCTTCGCGGGATCGGCCGAGAAGGTCACCAGCGCGACGCGGTCATAGCCCCCAAGGTCCATCCGGGGAGGCACCCGGGCGAGTTGCGAGGAACAGCCAGCCACGGCAAGGGCCGCCCCGGCCACGACCATGGCTCGGCGTAACCCGCTGATTCTCAAGCATTTGGACGACAGCATCGGGCCCTTCCTTCCACAGGTTGGCCTCCAAAATGGCAAGAAGCAGACCCGAGGAAGGGCGACTCAGGGCCTCGGCGGCTCCGCCGACGTGGCGCCCCGGTTCCAGGCGACCCACGCGACGACGGCCACGATCGTGTAGACAAACCAGTGGGCGGCGTAACTGTAGAGGAATCCGGAGTGAACACGCAGGATCAACACTGGGAACGCTGCGGCGAGCGTCATGGACGCGATGCCGTACGAGAGCCCCGGGCCGCGGCCGATGACGAGGAGCATGGGCAGGTGCAGTACGCCGAAGATGCCCAGAAACGCGAACACGACCGCCATGACCGACAGCCCTGTCTCGGCGAGGAGCAGGGTGAGCGCCAGGATGACGAGCTGTTGAAAGAGGACTTCGAAGGACTTCGGCACCAGGTAGCGGTAGTCCATCCGCAGGTAGAACTCTTCCGGGTGCCGCGCGATGAGCGCTTCCGGCCGACGGAGCAACCCGGGGACTACTGCATAGGAGGTGAGGGTGAGGGCGATGGCCAGGAGGAGTGTCACGAGCGGGGCAGCCGTGATCTTGCTCATCATCGGCTCGAGCCTGGGCCAGTGGAGGACGACCACCGGCATCGAGAACGTGAGGAACAGGGCGGACGTGCGCGCGGGGTGTTCGATGTAGGTGACGCCCCTCCTGATCATCCCGAAGGACGCTCCCCAGCACGCAAGCCAGAGCAGGGCCAGCCCCCCGATCTGGGTCACCAGCGACAGGAAGGTCACGATCGACGCTCGATCCTCCGCAGGATCACCGGACCAGTTGCACGACGCTCTGCAGGATCTCCTTGAGCGAGTACTGGTAGAGCAGGAGGGGTGCGAAGGGCGCCGCGACCGGCAGCAGGATGCCGGCAACTTCGCGAAGGGAAATCGCCACTGGGCGCATCGCCTTCACCTGGCCGTACACACCGGTGTAGTCGATCATGGCGCTCGACTGGCCGCTGTCCAGCAGCTTCGCTCCGCTCGCGGGCGGCGGCGCCGTCCAGTGGCGGTCAAATTCGCGTGTCATGGCGATCCCCGTCAGGCCGTAGCCGGCAAGCGCCGAGTAGCGCGCCTTCACCAGGCCCCCGACGAAGAAGAACTGCGGCGCCAGGAGGAGCATGCATTCGCACACGATGAAGGCGACGATCGGGCCTCGGGCGTCCAGCAGGCTCTCGCCTCCGTACTGGATTCGGTTGGACACGGTTGCCGCCGCCAGCGCGCTGAACCCGAGGAAGACAGTCCGGAAGGCCCGCGGAGACCACGCGAGGAAGCCAATCCCGCCGGCCCCGTCGGGGTGTGAGGCCGCCCACGCGAGGTCGAGTCTCGAGATGCGCCACACCAGTCCCCACCAGCAGACGATCCGCCAGAGCCAGCGCAGCATCAGGAACTGGACCAGCGGGAGCGACACCCATGCGTACCAGCGGCCCGCCCCGCTGATGTCTGTCCGCCCCTCGACGACCGAGCCAAACCACGCCGCTTCCGATCCGAGGTGCGGCAGCGAGGCCACGAGCAGGTGCGGGAGCGCCAGCGCCGTCAGCAGGAGCACGAGTTCGGCGGTGTCCGAAGTGGCCAGGCGCTGGGTCCGGACGACGGCCGCCTCGAATGCCGGCAGGTCGGGCTCCCGAACCAGTCCGGCCCGGCGGAACAGTTCGACCACGATTCCCAGAATGCGATCGGCCGCTGGTTCGGCCATGATCATGATCGGCACGACGACGAGGAACCGGGCCCAGGTTCCAAGGTCACTGAAGAGCGGGTGGTCGACGCCGCCCACGGCCGTGCCTGCCGCCGCCGAGAGGACGACGAGCGGCAGCCATCCGATGACGAGGAGCATGCCGATCAGCATGCCCCGCCCCCGCGCGCCGCCGCTCAGGCCGGACTTGGTCAGCGCACTTTGGAGGCGGCCGCCTTCACACAGGGAGAACGCCGGCACGTCGATCACCTCGACCTCCTCACGGCTGGGGTCCATCCGTCCACATGCCATGCACGATAATCTCCTCGTCGGTGCTTCTGCACCGGCCGGGTCTCCGGCTACATTGAACGTCTGGCAGGATGGGTGGTGGGTGCTGGCGATTGCACGCGGTATTCACAGTGATTCAGCGGAGGTTCACCATGCGGGTTCTCCGGCTCGGACTTGTGTCGGCGCTGGTGCTTGGTGGGGCCGGCTGTGAGAGCGGAACCGGTTCCGGACCCGGCATTTCCGGGCCGCCGCCGGCGTATGAGGACATTTCCGGTCAGTACTCGGCGCCGGTGCTCGCCACCAGCACGGGTTTGGTGCTCACGGGCACCATGTATCTCTTCCTGACCCAGGAGGACAGCACCTTCCGGGGGTCCTACGCGATGGTCGGCACATTGGAGGAGGGCGCCGCCTCCGAGCCCATCACCCTGATCGGCGCCGTCAGCAACGGGGTGTTGGCGCTCGGGTCGAATCCCGCCCTGACCATGGACTTCAACCCGATCGGGTGCGGGGCGACGTTCGTCCAGAACGCCGGCAGCTTCTCGGGCTCGCTCGGGACCATCACCATGCCCGACGCCACGATCCCGGTGCAGGATCTCGACTGCGCCGAACTGCTTCGCACGGTCGTCGGAACGCTCGCATTCACGAAGTAGGGAGCCGCCATGTCCGCCCTGATCGAATGCGTGCCGAACTTCTCCGAGGGCCGTGACCCCGAGGTGATCCGGCGCATCGCTTCCCGCCTCGAGTCGGTGGAGGGGGCCAAGTTGCTGCACGTCGATCCGGGCAAGGCCACCAACCGGACGGTCATGACCGTTGCCGGAACGCCGGAGGCGGTCGTCGAGGCCGCCTTCCGCGCCATCGCGGAGGCTGCCGAACTGATCGATATGCGGCATCACACCGGCGAGCATCCCCGCATGGGCGCCACCGACGTCTGCCCGCTGGTGCCCATTTCCGGCATCAGCATGCGGGAGGCGGCGGACTGGGCCCGGAAGCTCGCCGCCCGCGTCGGCCACGAGCTCAGGATCCCCGTCTACGCCTACGAAGCCGCCCAGCCCGACCCGGCCCGCAGGAACCTCGCGGTCATCCGGGCCGGCGAGTACGAGGGGCTTGAGCGGAAGATGAAGGACCCGGCGTGGACGCCCGACTTCGGTCCGGCCACCTTCAACGCGAAGAGCGGTGCCACCGTCATCGGAGCCCGCGACTTCCTCGTGGCCTTCAACGTCAACCTCAACACCACCTCCACCCGCCGGGCCAACGCCATCGCCTTCGACGTGCGCGAGGTGGGCCGCCCGAAGCGCGCAGGGCACCCACTCACCGGCAAGCCGGTGCTGGACGCGTCCGGCGAACCGGTGATGGTTCCCGGCACGCTCAAGGCCGTGAAGGCGATCGGCTGGTTCATCCAGGAGTACGGCATCGCCCAGGTCTCGATGAACCTGGTGGACCTGAACGTCACTCCCGTCCACGTGGCGTTCGACGAGGTCTGCCGCGCCGCCGAGGCGCGCGGCGTCAGGGTGACCGGGTCTGAACTGGTCGGGTTGGTTCCCCTGGCTGCCCTGCTCGATGCCGGTCGGCACTATCTCCGAAAGCAGCAGCGGTCGGTGGGTGTGTCCGAGGCCGAGCTCATCAAGATCGCCGTCAAGTCGCTCGGCCTCGACGAACTCGGTCCCTTCAAGCCCGAGGAGCGGATCATCGAGTACCGGCTCCGGGACACCGGGCTTTCTCGGCTCGTGAATCTCTCGGTCCGAGACTTCGCCGAGGAGACCGCCTCGGAATCGGTGGCCCCAGGTGGCGGCTCCGTCGCTGCCGCTGTCGGCGCACTTGGCGCCTCCCTCGGCACGATGGTGGCCAATCTCTCCGCCCACAAACGCGGCTGGGACGAGCGCTGGGAGGAGTTTTCCGGGTGGGCCGAGAAGGGGCAGCGGATCAAGGACGAGCTGCTCCGACTGGTGGACGAGGACACCCGCGCCTTCGACCGGGTGATGGCGGCGCTCGGCATGCCGAAATCCACGGACGCGGAAAAGAGCGCCCGTAGTGCCGCGCTCGCCGCTGCCAACCTCGGCGCACTGCAGGTGCCGTGGCAGGTGATGCAGACCGCCTTCGGCGCATTTGAGCTGATCCGCGCCATGGCGGAGCAGGGGAACCCCGCCTCCGCCTCCGACGCCGGTGTCGGCGCGCTCTGCACCCGGGCCGCCATCCGTGGCGCCTGGCTCAATGTGCGCACCAACGCCAGCGGCGTGAAGGACAAGGCTGCCATCGACCAAATCATGAAGGACGGCGCGCAGATGGATGCGGACGCCGCGCGGACCGAGGCGGAGATCCTCTCTATCGTAGAACGGAAATTCGGATGACCGCCCTCCTCTCCCATCACATCGCTGGCGCCGCCCGCCCCAGCACGGGCAGCGCCTCCCTGCAGGACCTCAATCCTTCCGACGAGCGCGACATCGTGGCGGAGGTGCCGGTGGGCACCCCGGCGGATGCGGCGGCGGCGGTGGCCGCCGCTGCCGAGGCGCTGCCGGCGTGGCGGCGCCTGACCGGACCGGCGCGGGCCGACCACCTGCACAAGTGGGCGGCCGCCATCGAGGCACGTGCCGAGGAGATGGCGCAGGCCATGGCACGGGAGGTCGGGAAGCCGATCGCCGAGGCGCGGGGCGAGGTCGGGCGGTGCATCGTGATCCTCCGCTACTACGCCGGCGACGCGGTGCGCGCGGTGGGCGAAGTGATCCCCCCGCAGGCGGCCGGCGCCCTCCAGTTCACGCTCCGCGAGCCGCTCGGCGTGGTGGCCCTCATCACGCCGTGGAACTTCCCGCTGGCCATCCCGCTCTGGAAGGCAGCCCCGGCGCTCGCGTTCGGGAACACCGTCGTCCTCAAGCCCTCGGAGCAGTCGCCGGTGATGGCGCTCCTGCTGGCGGAGACGGCGCAGGCGGCCGGGCTCCCCGCCGGGGTCTTCAACGTGCTGCTCGGCACCGGGCAGGGAGTCGGGGAGGCGCTGCTCCGCGCACCGGAGGTGCGCGGCGTCAGCTTTACCGGATCGGCGGCCGTCGGCGCCAGGGTCGCGGCCATCGCGGCGGAGCGGAACATCCGCTACCAGACCGAAATGGGCGGCAAGAACGTCGTGATCGTGCTGCCCGACGCCGACCTGGACCTGGCCGCGAAGCTGACGGCGGCCGGCGCCATGCGCTATGCCGGGCAGAAGTGCACCGCCACCAGCCGGGCCGTCGTGGCCCGCCAGGCGGAGGGCGCCTTCCTCGAGAAGCTGCGCGAGCAGGTCGCCGGACTGGTCCTGGGTCCGGTCACGGATCCCGCCGCCGCCGTCGGTCCCGTCATCAGCGCCGCGGCGCGCGAGCGGATCTGGTCCGCCCTCGCGGCGGCCAAGGGCGACATGGTCTGCGGCGGGAGTGAAGGAACCGGCGTGACGTTCCTGCGCGGGAACTTCGTGACGCCCACCGTGGTGCGCGGCGTGGATCCGGCATCCCCGCTCGCCCAGGAGGAGTTGTTCGGCCCCGTGCTCGCCGTGCTCGCCGCGGATGGGCTGGACGAGGCGATCGCGCTGGCCAACCGCTCCCGCTACGGGCTCAGCGCCTCCCTGTTCACCAGGGACATCGGCTCGGCGCTCCGCTACATCAGCCAGATCGAGGTCGGCCTGGTGCGCGTCAACGGCGACACCACCGGCGTGGATCCGCACGCTCCCTTCGGCGGCATGAAGGGCTCCAGCTCCGGCAGCCGCGAGCAGGGCACGGCGGCACGCGAGTTCTACACCGAGACCAAGACCGTCCAGGTGCACCCCGCATGACCTCGCCCGCCTTTCCGGCGGTCGTCCGGGTCGTGGACTCCCACACCGAGGGAGAGCCGACGCGGGTGGTGGTGGACGGCTGGCGCCAGCCTGCCGGGTCGACCATGGAGGCGCGGCGGGACGATCTGGCCGCGCATTGGGATCACCTGAGGAGCGCCGTGGTCTGCGAACCGCGCGGCCACAACGCGATGGTCGGCGCCCTCCTCACGCCGCCGGTTTCGGCAGGCGCTGCCGCCGGCGTGATCTTCTTCAACAACGTCGGATACCTCGGCATGTGCGGGCACGGCACCATCGGAGTCGTGCGCACGCTCGAGCACCTTGGGCGCATCCAGATCGGGCAGGTGCGGCTGGACACCCCCGTCGGGGCGGTGTCCGCCGAGCTGGCCGAGGACGGTTCCGTCACCATACGCAACGTGCCGTCCTACTGTCACGCGAAGGATGTCGCGGTGGACCTTCCGGGGCTGGGCCGGGTGGTCGGGGACGTGGCGTACGGCGGCAACTGGTTCTTCCTGACCCACCTCGAAGGAATGGACGTCTCCCTCGGGAACGTGGACGCGTTGACCCGTGTCACGCTCGCCATCATGGAGGCCCTGCGCCGGCAGGGCGTCACCGGCGCGTCGGGAGCCGAGATCGATCACGTGGAACTGGCGGCGCCGCCGGCGCGGCCCGACGCCGACGGCCGGAACTTCGTGCTCTGCCCCGGCGGCGCCTACGACCGCTCTCCGTGCGGCACCGGCACCTCGGCGGTCATGGCCGCACTCCATGCCCGCGGAAAGCTCGCGGTCGGCGCGCGCTGGCGCCAGGAGAGCGTCACGGGCAGCCTCTTCACCGGCTGGCTCGAGGCATCGGAGGGGCAGTTGATCCCCCACATTCGCGGGATGGCCTACGTCACCGGCGAGGCCACGCTCCGGTTCGACCCCACCGATCCCTTCCGCGCCGGATTCACCGCCGCCGGATGACCACCCGGCCGGACGTCATCATCGTCGGCGCCGGCATCGTGGGGGCGGCATGCGCCTACTACCTCAGCCGCAGCGGGATGCGCGTCACCGTCCTCGACGCCGGGTTCGCCGGCGGCGGGACGACCGCGGCGGGGATGGGGCACATCGTCGTCATGGACGACAGCGAGGCGCAGTTCGCGCTGACGTCCTGGTCGCAGCAACTCCTCGATGACATCCTGCCGGGCCTCCCCCCGTCGGCCGAGTTCGAGCGCTGCGGTACGCTCTGGGTCGCGGAGGACGAGCCCCAGCTCGAATCGGCTCGCGCCAAGCTGCTGTTCTATGGCTCGCGCGGTGTGCACGCCGAACTCCTGGACGCCGGCGGACTTGCCCGTGCCGAGCCGATGTTGCGCCCCGGCCTCGCCGGGGGGCTGCGCGTGCCTCGCGATGGCGTGGTGTATCCTCCGGCGGTGGCGCGCTGGCTTCTGGATGAAGCGACGCGGGCCGGGGCCACGCTCCGCGAGGGGGTGGCGGTGGACGCCGTCCACGGCCGGAGCGTCACGACACCGGCCGGACGGCTCGAGGCCGGTGCGGTCGTCAACGCCACTGGCGCCGCCGCCTCGAAGTTCACGCCCGGCCTTCCCATCGTGCCGCGGAAGGGCCATCTCGTCATCACCGACCGCGCCCCCGGATTCTGCCGCCACCAGGTGGTGGAGCTCGGCTACCTGCAAAGCGCGCACACGATGGACGCCGCCTCGGTGGCGTTCAACGTGCAGCCGCGCACTACCGGGCAGCTGCTCCTCGGGTCGTCACGCGAACTGGCGGGGTGGGACCCGTCGGTGAACCGCGCGGTGCTGTCCCGCATGCTCGCACGCGCGGCGAGCTTCATGCCCGGGCTCGCGCGCCTGCCCGCAATCCGCACCTGGACCGGGTTCCGGCCCGCCACGCCCGACAAGCTGCCGCTCATCGGCGCCTGGCCGGACGTGGAGGGGCTCTGGATTGCGGCGGGCCACGAGGGGCTCGGCATCACGACGGCGCTGGGGACCGGTTCGCTGATCGCCGACCTGATTGCCGGGAAGGCCCCGGGCATCGACCCGGCGCCCTTTGCCCCCGGTCGCGCGGCGACGGCGGTGCACTAGGATGCCCGGGACCGTGCGCATCCTCGTGAACGGCAGGTCGTGCGACGTGCCCGCCGACGTGAGCCTCGCTGCGGCACTCCTCAACGCCGGCCACGCCGCGTTCCGGCGCTCGGTGGCCGGCGAGCCGCGCGGCCCAGTCTGCGGCATGGGGACCTGCCACGAGTGCCGGGTCACGATCGATGGGGTGATGGGTCGCCGGGCATGCCTCGAGCCGGTCCGCGAGGGGATGCAGGTGGTCCTCGATGCCTGACGCCGGGGCCTCGACCATGCGTGCGGACATCGTGGTGGTGGGCGCGGGGCCCGCGGGCATCGCGGCGGCGGTCGCCGCCTCGGGCGCCGGCAGGACGGTCGTCGTCCTCGATGCGTCGCCGCGGCCGGGCGGCCAGGTGTGGCGTCACCGGGATCGTGCGAGCCTCCCGTCGGTGGCGCGGATGTGGCTCGACCGTCTCGATCGCTCCGGCGCCACCGTGCTTTGCGGGGCGCAGGTGGTGGACGCGGGCCCGGGCGCGCGGATCGGCGCCGAGTACCAGGGGCGGGCGCTGAAGGTGGAGGCACAGGCGGTCATCCTGGCCACCGGCGCCCAGGAACTCTTACTTCCGTTCCCAGGGTGGACCCTCCCCGGGGTGCTCGGTGTCGGAGGGGCGCAGGCGCTGCTCAAGGCCGGTATGGACGTGCGGGGGAAGCGCGTGGCGGTGGCGGGCACGGGGCCCCTGCTCCTGCCGGTAGCCGCAGCGCTCGCCAAGGCGGGGGCGGACCTTCGGATGGTTGCGGAGCAGGCGCCGCCTGAGGACGTCCGGCGATTTGCCGTCTCGCTCTGGCGGACGCCGAGGCGACTGCTGCAGGGGGTGGCGTACCGCGCATCGTTCCTCAGTGTGCGCTATCGGTGGGGCACCTGGGTGAGGCGGGTCGCCGAGATGGGCGGGGAATTGATCGTGACCTACACCACCGGACGGAGCAGCTGGGCCGAACCGGTGGATCTCCTCTGTACCGCCGCGGGGCTCGTGCCCTCGACGGAACTCGCGCGGCTGGTCGGCTGCGAGGTGCGCGAGGGCCAGGTGGTCGTCGACGGCCGCCAGCAGACCACCGTGCCGTCCTATTATGCGGCGGGCGAGCCGACCGGCGACACCGGGATGGAGGCGGCGCTGGTGGAGGGGACGATCGCGGGGCTTGAGGCAGCTGGGCGGGGAAGCGGGGAAGCGGGGAAGCTGAAGGCGGAGCGAGCGGCGCACCGGCGTTTTGCGGCGCGAGCGGCGGCCGCCTTTCGCCTGCGACCGGAATTGCGCGAGCGCGTGGAACCCGATACCATCGTCTGCCGCTGCGAGGACGTGCCGATGTCGGCCATCCGACACGGGTGGAGCGGCCGGCAGGCGAAGCTCGCCACGCGGGCCGGGATGGGCAGCTGCCAGGGCCGCACCTGCGGCGCGGCGCTGGAGTACCTCGTGGGCATGGCCCGGGACACCGTCCGTACACCCCTGGCACCAACATCGATCGGCGTCCTGGCGGACCTCGCCTCGCACCTCGACGAATCGCAAGGAGCATCCTGATGCAGAAGGCCGACTGGACCGGCGTCTTTCCCGCCATCACCACCCCGTTCTGGCCGGATGGCGCCGTGGACGAAGGATTTCTGGCGAAGCACGTGGCGTGGCTGCTCGACGCGGGGTGTGACGGCGTCGTGGCGCTTGGCTCGCTGGGCGAGGGCGCCACCCTCTCGTTCGACGAGAAGGTCCGCGTCCTCGAAGTGTGCCGGACGGTGACGATCGACCGGGTGCCGCTGGTGGCTGCCATCAGCGGGCTGTCCACCGCCGAGTGCGTGGCGCTGGCGCGCGAGGCCGCGCGCGTCGGCTGCGAGGGGCTGATGGTGCTTCCACCCTACGTCTATCGCGGTGACTGGCGGGAGACGGAGACGCACTTCTCCTCCGTGCTCGACGCCACGCCGCTCTCGTGCATGCTCTACAACAATCCGATCGCGTACGGCACCGACCTCTCGGCGGAACAGATCGGAGAACTGGCGTCCAAGCACCGCAATGTGCACGCGGTCAAGGAGTCGAGCGGGGATGTGCGCCGGCTGACGGCTGTCCGGGCGCTGCTCGGCTCCCGGTTGGCGCTCTTTGCAGGATTGGATGACATGATTGTGGAAGCGCTTGCCGTGGGGGCGGACGGGTGGGTGGCCGGGCTGGTGAACGCGCTGCCGGCGGAGTCGGTGCAGCTGGTGCAACTCGCCAAGGCGGGCCGGATCGAGGAGGCGCTCAGGCTCTACGCCTGGTTCCTGCCGCTGCTCCGGTTCGATACCGTCCCCAAGTTCGTGCAGCTGATCAAGCTGGTGCAGGCCGAGGTGGGGATGGGGAGCGAGGCGGTGCGGGCGCCGAGGCTCCCGCTCACGGTCGAGGAGCGGGCGGCCGCGCTCAAGATCATCCGCCGGCAGCTCTCCCACCGCGTGGACGCCTAGGCGGCGGCGAACCGCGCGGTGAAGTGCCGGAGCCAGGGCGCCTGCTCCACGATGCGAAGCCCGCGGATGCTGTCCCGCCGTCCGGCCACCTCGCCGATGACCTCGCCGACGTAGTCCACGTGGCTCTGGGTGTACGTGCGGCGCGGGATGGCCAGCCGCACCAGTTCCATCGCCGAGGGGGTTTCGCTGCCGTCGGCGTGCCGGGTGCCGAACATCACCGACCCGATCTCCACGCCGCGCACGCCTCCCGTCCGGTACAGCTCCACCGCCAGCGCTTGCGCCGGGTACTGCGACGGCGGGATGTGCGTCAGCAGCGCCTTGGCGTCGAGGTACACCGCATGGCCGCCGGGCGGGCGTACCGTCGGGACGCCGGCCGCCTCGGCCTTTTCCGCCAGGTACGCGGTGGAGCGGATCCGGTAGCGCAGGTAGTCCTCGTCGAGCACCTCCTCGAGCCCCACCGCGATCGCGTCCATGTCGTAGCCCGCCAGCCCGCCGTAGGTCGGGAATCCTTCGGTCAGGATCAGGAGGTTCCGCGCCTTCCGCGCGGCCTCGGGGTCGTTCATCGCCAGGAAGCCCCCGATATTGGCCATGCCATCCTTCTTGGCGGACATGGTGCACCCGTCCACCAGCGAGAACATCTCCCGCGCGATCTCGCGCGGGGTGCGATCGGCCTGGCCCGGCTCGCGGAGCTTGATGAACCAGGCGTTCTCGGCGAACCGGCAGGCGTCGAGGAAGAGGGGAAGACCGTACTGGTCGCAGATGCGGCGCACGCCCCGGAGGTTTTCCAGCGAGACCGGCTGCCCGCCCCCGGAGTTGTTCGTCACCGTCACCATGACGAGCGGAATCCGCTCGACGCCTTCCTTCCGGATCGTCTCCTCGAGCGCCTCCAGGTCCATGTTCCCCTTGAACGGGTGCTCTGACGACGGCACCCGCCCCTCCGGGATCACGAGGTCCCTCGCCTCGGCGCCGACATACTCGACGTTGGCGCGGGTCGTGTCAAAATGGGTGTTGTTCGGGATGACCTGGCCGCGGCTGGCCATCACGGAAAAGAGGATGTGCTCGGCGGCCCGGCCCTGGTGGGTGGGGATGATCTCCGAGAGCCCGGTGAGCCGCATGACGGTGTCGCGGAACCGCTCGAACGAACTGCTCCCGGCGTACGATTCGTCGCCGTCCATCATCGCGGCCCACTGCCGGGAGGACATGGCGCCGGTGCCGGAATCGGTGAGCAGGTCGATCAGGACCTCCTCGCCCCGGAGCCCGAAGAGGTTGTACCCCGCACGGGCCAGCGCCGCCTCCCGTTCCTCGGAGGTCGTGTGGCGGATGCGCTGGGTGGAGTGGATCCGGAACGGCTCGATGATGGTGTGGAACGGCATGACGTCGGCTCGGGGCGGCGAGGGGGCGGGCCGGGGTCAGCGGGGACGGGCAGGGAGCCGGCGCGCGGGACTAATTGTATCTTGGTGCAGGATCGTTGACGATTCCTCCGTGAAGTTTTCCTTAGCCCCGGAGTCCGGTCATGGCAAGCAAGCTCTTCCCAAAGAACGTCCACCAGGTCGAGCGGGTGCTGCGGGTCCTGGTGGGGATCGGAGTCCTCTCGCTGGCCTTCGTCGGGCCGCAGACGCCATGGGGCTACCTCGGCATCGTGCCGCTCCTGACCGGGATCGTGGGAACCTGCCCCGCATACACGCTGTTCGGATTCAGCACCTGCAAGGGCGCAGCCGCCCGCTGACTCAGGGCTTGGGTTCGGCCGCCAGCTGGGCGAGCCGAGCCTTCACGTCCTGCACCGCCGGCTGCAGGTCGCTGTCGGCGTCCCGCCAAAGCGCGACGAAACGGCTGTAGTAGTCCTTTGCCTTGTCCCGCTCACCGCGAGCCTCGTACAGTTCGCCCATCCGGCGGAGGGTGGGGCCGAGGACGCCGGCTTCCCCGGCGTTCCGGTTGAGCATCGGCGTGTTCACCGCCCGGTTGTACGCGGTCAGCGCCGAATCAGGCTGGTTCATCCGGTCGAACACCCGCCCGACGTAGAAATCCCCGCACTCCCGGCAGTACTCCCCGTTGCGCGGCATCCGCGTCGCATCCTGGTAGGCGGCGAGCGCCTCGGGGTACTTGCCTTCACTCTCCAGCACCTTGGCCTCCACGAACCGGCTTCGGCCCAGCGGCGGGTTCCATTCGCGCGGCTGGAACTTCTGGTCGAGCGCGAGGTAGCGGCGGGCCTGCTCCGGTTGTCCGGCAGCGGCGTAGAGCATCGCGAGCCCACCATATGGCCGGTCCGCCGGCGCGAGGCTGTCGAGCGGGTGCTCCGCGAGCAGTCGCTCCACGGCGGAGAGGTCGGCTTTCGGCCTCGGGCGCCCGGTGTAGTCCAGGTTCGCCATTCCGATCGTCACGCCATACACCTGGAGCAGGTTGCCATCACGGGTCGCAACGTCCACCAAATCGGACAACCAGTTGATCGCCTCGGTGACGCGGCCTTCCGTCACTGCGATGTTCACCCGGTCGACGGTGGCCTGGAACAGGTACGCCCGTTCGCTGCGGGCCTTGATCAGGCCGCGCAGGACACTGTCGGCGCCCGCGTAGTCCCCCTGCGCCGACCGGAGCGCCGCCTGCATTATCACGCCACGGGGCTGCCCCGGCGTGACACGATCCAACTCCTGCAGCGCCGAATCGGCCTCGGCGAACCGACCCTGGGCCGTCAGGGCAAAGGCCAGGTGCCCGTACGCGAACCAGCTGTGGTCCACCTCAACGGCCCGCCGGGCCACCGCCTCGGCGTCTTCGTACCGGCCGATGTCGCGGTACGCGAGTGCGAGGTTGTTGAGCGACGTACGGTCATTGGGGTCGATCTCGAGGGCCGCCTTGTGCGCGGCGATCTGCTTGTCGAAGTCGGGTTGGTTTGCGCTGTAGTACGTGCTGATGGCCAGCTGCCGTTCGAGGGGAGTGAGGCGGTCGCGGAGGTCGTATGCCTTCTGGCCCGCCTCAAGGGAGAGGCTCATGGGCAGGGACGCCCTTCGCGACACCACCGAGAGCTTTCGCCAGGCCATCGCAAAGGTCGAATCCGCGGCGACGGCCTCCTGGAGCAGTTGGGCGGCCAGCGCCGGGTCGCCGCCGTTGTCATCGAGCCGGACGGCCTGGGAATACTTCTTGAGCGCCTCGAGAGAGGAGGTGCTGACGAGCTCCAGCTTCTCGGTGTTGTTGAGTGATTTCAGCGACTCCCCGACCCGTTCCCGGAGCCGCTTGCTGAGGCGGTCGATGGCGGGAATCACCTCGGATTCGTCCGCCGCCGTTTCCCTGAGTGCCACGAGTTCGTGGCCGTCCGCCGTGGCCACGATGCGGGTGGAGAGCACGTACCCGCTCCCCACCGAACCGATTTCTCCCGTGATGAACGCCTTGGCGTTCTCGCGCTGCGCCAATTCTCGTGCGGTCGCGTCGTCGAGGGGCGCGTCCGGCGACATCCCCATGCGGGTCAGTGCCGCGCGGACGGCGGCGGCGTCGAGCAGCCGGATGACAGGAGACTGGGACAGGTCCACCCGGAACGCGTCAGTCACCGACGGGCCGAGGGCCGCGTCGGAGGTGCGGTTCGCAAAATCCGCCAGGACCAGCGGGCTCTTCGACTCCAGCGCGCCAGTGGCCATCAGTGTGCCCACCGATCCGACCCCGAGTACCCGCATGGCCATGTAGCCGCCGGCCAGGAGGGCCAGGGCGCCGAACGCGAGTCCGCCGCCGAGGAGCGCCCTCCGCCAGGTCAGGAGCCCGCGCACGCCCGACTCCGGCTTCGGCGTGTGGGTCAGCTGCGCGCGGGACGTCGCCCGCCGCCGCTCCGCCAGCCCAGTGGCCATCATGACCGGAAATCCGAGGGCGAGCAGCACGCCCACGCCCGGCACCACCCACGACGGCAGGCCCACCTTCACCGTCAGCGCCCATGTCACTGCGAGCACCACGGCGGCGGCGAGGCCGAAGAGCACCGCCACCCGCACCGGGTGGCCGTGATGCGACGTGTCGGCGACCGCCGCGGCGGGGTACGGCGCGGTGCCCGCGGGCGTCATCCCGCCCGGGGTGGTAGATGTCGGGGTGCCCATCGCCTCCACCGCCTGGACCAGTTCCTCGGCGGTCTGCGGGCGGTCGGCCGGCTTCTTCTCGAGGCAGCGCATGATGAGCGCGGCGAGCGCGGGCGGCACGTTGTTACGGAACCGCTCGACCGGCTGCGGCTGCTGGGTCACGTGCGCGGCGATGAGACCCTGGGCCGAGGAGGCCTCGAACGGCTGGCGCCCGCAGAGCATCTCGTACGCCACGATGCCGAGGGCATAGAGATCGGCCCGGTGGTCGGTATGCGGGTCGGCCGTGGCCTGCTCGGGCGACATGTACGCCGGGGTGCCGAGCGCCACACCGAGGGAAGTGAGCTTGCCGGAACCGGAACTCTTCTCGACCGCCTTGGCGACGCCGAAGTCGGTCACGAGGGCATGGCGACCAGAGAGGAGGATATTGTCGGGCTTGATGTCGCGATGGACGATGCCCTGCTTGTGGGCCATGGCGAGCGCGTCGGCCACGTCGCGCAGGATCCGCACCGCCTCCGGGATCGGGAGCTCGCCCTCGCGCGCCAGCTTGGCGCGGAGCGACTCACCCTCGATGAAGGGCATGATGTAGAAGAGGAGGTCGCCCTTGCCCCCGGTGGTCAGGAAGGGGACGATGTGCGGATGCTGGAGCCGGGCGGCCAGTCGGATTTCACGCTCGAAGCGCTCGACGCTGACGGCGGCGGAGGTCTCCGGGGGGAGGACCTTGACCACCACCTTGCGCTCGACCTGCACCTCTTCCGCGAGGAAGACGCGGCTCATCCCGCCGCCCCCGAGCTCGCTGAGGATGCGGTAACTGGGGCCGATCGCGTCCTGCACCTGGCGCTGGAAGTCGGTCAGGCGGTCCACCTGGTGTGAGGGTCAGGGAATGGTCGCTGAATAATGCAGGAAGTCACGGTGCTTGGCCAGTCGCGCCCGAGAGCGTTGCTCCGCCTCAGCCGACGACGAGCGGGATCAGGAGATTGAGCAGTCCCACGATGACGACGATCGCCACGACATCGAGCAGGAAACCAGCCCGGAACATCTGGCCCACCCGTACCTGGCCCGAGCCGAACACGATGGCGTTGGGCGGCGTGGCGATCGGGAGCGCGAAGCCGGTGGAGGCGGCGAACCCGGTCACCAGCAGGAGGGTGAGCGGCGGCTGCCCGGTGGCCAGGGCCAGCGTGGCGGCGAGCGGCATCGCCATGGCGGCGACCGCCGTGTTCGACGCCAGTTCGCTCAGGACAAGGACGAGGACCGCCAGGCCGAGTTCGATGACGACCGGCGGGGCGCCGTTGAGCAGGGTCAGCTGCCCGGCCAGGTGGGTCGTCAGCCCGCTCGACTCCATGGCGGAGGCGAGCGCGAGGCCGCCGCCGAAGAGGAGGAGCACGTCCCACGGGATCTCGCGTGCCTCCCGCCACCGGAGGAGCGGGCGCCACTGCCCCTCCTCGCCCCGCGCGTGGAGCACGAACATGAGGAGCGCGCCGGCCAGCCCGATGCCGGTGTCCGTGAGGCCGGGGACGCCGATGATCCAGCCGGCCGCGGTCAGGCCGAAGACCGCGAGGACTGCGCGCTCGCCGCCGGCCAGCGGCCCCAGCGCCGCCCGGCGGTCTCTCAGCAGGAGCCGCGCGTCGGCGCCGAGGGTCACGTTGCCCGGAAACAGCAGGTACACCAGGAGCAGCCAGCAGGCGGGCAGGAGCACCAGCACCATCGGGACCCCCAGCGCCATGAACTGTCCGAAGCCGATGCTCCGCCCCGCCAGCTGTTCGGCGTTGGCGGCCAGGATCAGGTTGGGGGGCGTGCCGATGAGGGTCCCCATCCCGCCGATCGAGGCGGCGTAGGCGACGCCGAGCATCAGGGCGGTGCGGGCCTGCGTTCCGGCGCCGGTCCATCCGAAGAGCCCGCCGATCGCCATGGCAATGGGGTACATCATCGCGGCGGTGGCGGTATTCGAGATCCACATGGAGAGGAGGCCGGTGGCCACCATCACGCCGAGGATGATGCGCCGGCTGTCGCCGCCGGCCCGGGACACGAGCGCCAGGGCGAGCCGTTCGTGGGCGCGCCACGACTCGAGCGCGGCGGCCAGGAGGAACCCGGCGAGGAAGAGGAAGATCAGTTCGTTGGCGTAGCCGGTGGCGATCTTCGGGAACGGGACCGTGCCGAGGGTGGGGAAGAGCAGCATCGGGAGGAGCGACGTGGCGGCGAGCGGCACCGCCTCGGTGAGCCACCACGCCATCATCCAGAGGGCCGCCGCCAGGACTTGGCGCTCCGCCGCCGGCAGGCCAGTGCCGAGGAGGAGCGTCAGGGCAAAGAGCGCCGGACCGGAGGCAAGCCGGAGGAGTCGGGCGGGCAACGGGGTTGGGCCGTCAGTTTTGGAGCGAAATGATGATCGTGGCCGTGCTGGCGATGATGGAGGCGATGGCCACGTAGAAGCCGGTGTTGTCGCGATACGGCTTCACTTCCTTCAGCGGTACTGACACCGTAGCGCCGGGGTTCGGCTTGGGCTTGGAGCCATGGAAGAAGAGGAATCCGCCGCGGGTGACCTGCGCCTTGCCATTGGCCTGGCGGACGACGGCTCGGTCCCGGTCCCCCATGTTCATCGGCCCGCCCGCGGCATTGATGTAGTAATCCAGGTTCTTCCCTTCTTCCCATAGCACGCTGCCGGGTGAGAGGACCGCCCCCTCGATCCGGACGCTCGGGATGTACTGCGGCACGTACAGGCGGTCGCCCGGGCGGAGCAACAGGTCGGCCTCCGAGCCGGGATTGGCGAGGGCGGCGACCAGGTCGATGTCCAGCGGCCCGACGCCACCCGAATCCCGCACGAAGCGGACGCCCGCCGGATAGGCCCACTTGGTGAGCCCGCCGCTTCGGGCGACGAGGCCGGAGACCCGGTCCTCCCTCGTTTCCAGCGCATAGATGCCGGGCAGCTTCACCTCGCCGCCGACCATGACGGTCCGCTGAAACTCGAAGTCGGGCTGGCGGAAGATGAGGACGTTGTCCCAGGGCTGGAGGGTCACGTCGGGCGCGCCGGATGGCTGGAAAGCGGCACCTGGAGGGCCAATGTACTGTCCCGCGCTGTCCCGGTCGAAGAGGTACGTGGAGTCGAGGGGTACCCGAATCGTGGTCGCCAGCTCGCCCCCGCTTCGCGTGGCCGGCAGCCGGGCGATCTCGGCGAACTCCAGCGATGCCCCGGGGGCCAGGCCGCCCGCCTGGAGGATCAGGTCCCGGAGGGTCATGCCCTCCTGCCAGGGGACCGTCCCGGGGTCGTTCACCGCGCCGACGATGACCGTGGTGCGCTCGGGCCGGGTTTCGAGGAGTCCGAAGATCACCACCGAATCCCGGTCGACGAGCGGGGGGTCGTCCACCCAGGGTGCGGTGCTGTCGCGGGGGAGAGCCACCCCGATGAGGCTCCTGGTCTGATCCACCGGATCGAGGCGGGAAATCAGCGCCCGGCCGGTGTAGGTCGCGGGCTGGAGTCCGCCGGCGAGCGCCACCAGCCGGGAAAGTGTCAGGCCCTGTTCCATGCCGAACCGGCCCGGCAGGTACACGTTGCCCTCGATGGACACGTAATTGCGCTGCGCCGTGGGCACCCCGAAAACGATCACGCTGTCGCCGTCGGCCATGGCGATCGGCGGAATCTCGGTGGACCCAGCAGGCAGGGGCACGTCGAGGGTGACACGGTGCGGGCCGCCCGGGCGCCGCTGATCCGGCGGCACGATCCGATCGATGGAAATCCGCGTCCGCGCCGCCTCGGCGTCCAGGCCGCCAGCCGCGGCAATCAACTGCGTCAGGGTCTCGGTCGCGGCCAGGTCGTAGGCTGCCGGGCGGCGCACGTTGCCGGTCACCGTCACCCGCCGGGCGCGGACGCCGACGAACACTACGTCGCCGTTCTCGATGCGGACATCGCTGCGGGTGTCGCCCTTCAGGAGGTAGTCGTAGAGGTCGAAGGTGGCGACGGTGGCCCCGGCGCGCCGGACCTCCACAGTGCGCGGATTGGCCTCCTCCGTCACACCGCCTGCGGTGTAGATCGCGGTCAGCACCGTGCCGAGCGCACTCATCTGGTAGGCGCCGGGCTGGGTCACCTCGCCGACGACATACACCTGCACCGCCCGGACGTTGGCGACGGAGAGGTCAAATTGCGTGGTGGCGTCGGCGCCGCGCCGCACGCCGGAGTAGACGCGGCCGAGCCGGTCGTAGAGCATGCTCCGCGCCTGGGCCAGCGTCAGGTTGGCGAGGTACACCTGGCCTACCTGGGGGATCACCACGAAGCCCTCGCGGGTGACCGCGAGCTGGTAGGTAAGCTCCACGTCGCCAGTCAGGATGAGGACCAGCATGTCCCCGGGACCCAGTCGGTAGTCCGGCGGGACGGGGCCCGAAAGCAGCGGCAGGAACTGCGTCGTGGAGCGCCGGAACACGTCCACGCCGAAGACGCCGACGGCCTCCACGGAATCCACCGTCCGCAGCCCGGTATCGACCGTCTGGGCCTTCACCGGGGCCGGGGCCAGCCCGAGCGAGCGGAGCGCCGCCGTTTGCTCGGCGCTCACCGCGGTGGAATCGGCACCCAGGGAATCGGTCAGGAACGGGTCGATCAGCGCCGGGTCGTAACCGGCGGCCTCGAGCCGGGACCGGATCTGTTCGGGAGTCAGGCCCGAGCTCTTGATGCGCGCGCGGATGGCGTCGGCCCCGCCAGGTTGCGCCAGGATGGCCTTGACCTGCTCGGGCGACGGTTGTTGGGCTTGGAGGGGGGCGGCGAGGGAGAGCGCGGCAAGGACAGCCAACCAGTTCCGGGACGGTAGCTTATGCATGGTCGGTAACTTACGACTGGCCCGGGGGCCGTCAAGGCGAGTTCCGGAGCCTGGGGCCGCCCCGGCCCTCGGCATCGCCGCCAAATCGCAGTATCTTGTGGCACGAGGTACACCCCCGCCCGGCCCCCCGCCGTGGCGCATCCCAGGAGCCCATGAGCAACGCAATCCAGGCCCCGCCGCCGCCCTCGGCTGGCGCGGCCGACTCCGCGCGGGCGAGAGTGGCGCATGCCCTTTTTCTCGTGTACCTGGGTGTCATGGCGCTGCTCTTCCTGCTGCCGGTGCCGCACCGGCTTGATGCGGCCGCCACGCGGTTCGATGGCATAACGCATTTCCTGATCTTCTTCGTCTATGCCCTGTTGCGTCAGGTTGATCACCGTCCTGCCGTGGCACGGACACTTCTTGGGGCGGTGCTGCTCGCTGGCGGCGTCGAGCTCATCCAGTGGGCGCTGCCATACCGGGGCGCCCAGTGGGCGGATTTCGCCGCTGGGGTCGCTGGGGCGGTCGTGGGGCTTACCGTTTCACTGCTGATGACCAGGACGGGGCGGCGTGCCCTTTGTGTGTCAGGCGCCATCCTGGGGGGACTGGCGGGCCGTCCGGCGGTCGCGGCGGCACAGGGCAGTCCCTACATCCAGCTCGACGATCCGCGGATGGCGCGGTTCGAACTGCTGGTGGACCGCGGCGTGATTCCCGATCCTACGCCCCTGGTGCGGCCCTTCACCGAGGCGCAGGCGGTGGCGGCGCTCCGGGCGCTTTCTCCCAGGGCGACCGCCAGCGACTCCGCGCAGGCCCGGAGCCTGCTCAAGCTCTGGGTCCCACCCGACACGGTGTACTGGGGCCGAGTCGAGTTCGCGCTCGGCGTTCAGGCGGCGACTCACGCCCGTCGGGACCCGGTGCGTCCGGCCGGTGATGGCGGTGTATGGCCCTTCGGCAGCCTTGAGTTTCTGGGGGTCTTCGGCCCTGTCGTGGCCCACGCGGAATTGTACGGCGAAAACCGCCTGAACGACGATCCAGACTGGCCCGCCAACATCACCGACGCCACGATTCCCTCCGAGCTGACCTACCGATATCCGGTGGCCTACGTCAGTGCGCAGTGGAAGCCGGCGGAACTCTTCATCGGGCAGCTGTCGCGGGAGTGGGGTCCGCGCGGTGTGCCGGGCATCCCGCTGAGCGGGTGGGGCTATCCGTACTACCACGGGGCCTTCAATGTGGGCACCCGCGACATCCGGCTGCAGGGGGTGGTGGCGCAACTCGAGGACTGGGCCGACACCGCGGGTCAGGTCATCCACCGGTACCAGGTGGCCCACCGACTCGGCGTGCAGGTGACGCCGAAGATCCACCTCGCCCTGTGGCAGACCGCGATCCTGGCGGGGGTGGACCAGACGCTCAACGCGCGATGGATCACCCCGGTCGGCGTGATGTTCCTCGGCAATACCCTTTCCTCGGGGGATGAGGCGCAGTTGATGTTCGGGGGGGACGGCAGGATCGTCCTGAACAACGGCATCTCGCTCGAGGGGCAATTGGCGATTGACGACTTCCGTTGGTTTGCGCAGGATTCCGCTGGAGATCGCCCGAACCGCTGGGCCTTCACGGCCAGCGTCATGGGGCCGGTTGGTTCAAGCGGGAGCTGGCGGGCGCTGTACACCCAGGTGAGCACCTATGCGCTCCGAACCTTTGCTCCGGAGCAGGACTACATCAATGTGGGCGTCGGGCTGGGCCGGCAGTTCGTGGATGGGGACCAGCTCACGTTCACCACGACGTGGCCGGTGCGGACTGGGTGGGTCGTCACGCCGGAACTCACCTTTCTCCGCCAGGGTGCGGCCGAGATCACCGATTCCTTCCCTCCCGACCTGACCGGGCTGGACGGCTTCCTGAGCGGGGTCGTCGCCAAGACCGGGCGGCTGGCTGTGGGGGTGCGGGGCCAGCAGGGCCGCGTGCGAATCCAGGGGAATCTGGGCGTGAACCAGACCTGGAACGCGGACCACATCGAGGGCAATACCGCCACCACGTTCGTGGCGCAGGTCATGGCGACGGTGCGGATCGGGAAGCGGGGGGCGTTGCGGTAGGGGGCTAACTCTTCTCACTGTTTACACACCTCGAGGCCTATGCTTCAGATCCTGCACGTAGTAGGCGCCCGCCCGAACTTCATGAAGATGGCACCCGTCCACCAGGCGCTGACCACCACCCCAAGTGTCCAATCGCGAATCCTGCACACCGGCCAGCATTACGACCGACTGATGAGCGACGTCTTCTTCGAAGATCTCCGGCTCCCGTTGCCCGATGTGTCCCTGGGTGTCGGCTCCGGCTCCCATGCCGAGCAGACAGCCGGCATCATGATCGGCTTCGAAAAGCAGGTCCTCTCGGCACGGCCGGATGTCGTCGTGGTCTATGGCGACGTGAACTCCACTCTGGCGGCGGCCCTGGTTTCCGCCAAGCTTGGCATTCCGTGCGCGCATGTCGAGGCCGGCCTGCGCAGTAGCGACTGGGCCATGCCGGAGGAGGTCAACCGGGTCGTGACTGATCGGCTGGCGCGCCTGCTGCTGGTCACGGAACCGTCGGGGAGGCGGAACCTGGAGCGCGAAGGGGCGGCGGCCGGAGCGATCGTGGAGACCGGGAACACCATGATTGACAGCCTGGCGAGTCTGCTGGCGCGGGAAGGCATCACGGCGCGCCGCCCGCGCCCCGGTCGCGGCCTGGTGCTGGTGACCCTGCACCGTCCATCCAACGTGGATCATGCTGGGCGGTTCGAGACCATCATATCGTTTCTGGGAACGCTTGCTGAGGACCACGACCTGGTGTTCCCCGTGCATCCGCGCACCCGCAACCAGATCGAGTCCAGTGCGGTTGGGAAGCGACTGAAAGGCCGTCTGGAACTGGTGGAGCCGCTGCGCTACCCGGCCTTCGTCCGTCGGATGGTCGAAGCGGCCCTGATCGTGACCGACAGCGGCGGTGTGCAGGAGGAATCAGCCTACCTCGGGGTGCCCTGCCTTACCTTGCGCTCCACGACGGAGCGGCCGATCACGGTGGACGCCGGGACCAACATCATTGAATCTTCGTGCGCGGGGGATTTGGGCGGCACTGCGCGGCGTTTGATCGCCGGGAGCTATCCCGGCATCGGAGAGAACCCTGTGTTGAGGGCCGCACACTGGGATGGTCGCGCCGGGGAGCGAGTTGCCGAGGCGCTGGTGCGGTTCGGCCGGTCGTGTTGAGCGCGCCTCAGTGCGCGATCCCGTCTCCAGCAATCGCGCGCCACACCGTGATCGCGATGATGCGAAGGTCGAACCAGAACGAGCGTAGCCGGAGGTACTCGGCGTCGAGGCGCACCTTTTCCGGTATCGAGAGTTCGTCCCGCCCGTTGATTTGTGCCCACCCCGTGAGTCCCGGAGTGAGTTCGTCGATCCCTTCGGCGGTGCGGAGCGCTATCAGATCGCTCTGATTGAAGAGCGCGGGGCGCGGGCCCACGAAGCTCATGTCGCCGCGCAGGATGCTCCACAACTGCGGAAGTTCGTCCAAGCTGGTACGTCGCAGGAAACTCCCGATTGGCGTCAGGTAGCCGGCCGGATTGGTGAGCAGGTGGGTGGCGACCGCCGGGGTATGGAGGCGCATGGTCCGGAATTTCGGCATGCGGAAGATCTGGTTCTGTCTCCCGACGCGGTCGGACCAGTAGAGCGCCGGGCCCCGTGAGGTCCATCGCACCAGCAGGCCAATAACCGATGCCGGAAGGAGCAGTAGGCAACCCGCGACTGCCGCCACGACCACATCCACGCAACGCTTCACGTCGCCCTCACTCCAAGCCCCCGTGCCGCGCGGAGCAGCCCTTCGTCCACACTCACGGGCGGCCGCCAGCCTAGTACCCTCCGTGCTTTGCCAATGTCCACCTGAAGGCTTCCGCAGAGCCGATCCACGACGGCCCGTTTGCCGAGTACTGCTGCGCCCGCCTCGAGGATCGCGGGTGGCACAGGTACGAGGCGAGGGTGGACGCCCAGCGCGGCCGCCGTACGCCGAAGCAATTCAGTTGTGGAGAGATCCTCGCCGTCCGCCGCAAGAAAGACCTGGTTGGCGGCTCTTGGATGTTGCAGGCAGAGGAGAATCAAGTCCACCAGGTTGTCGAGTCCGAGCAGCGATCGGCGGTTCTCCGTCACGGCGCCGAGCGGAAGTGGGAGGCCGCGCGCCAGCCAGCGCGCCATGCGGAGAAAGTTGGCGCGCACGCCTGGGCCGTAGATCAGCGGAGCTCGGATCACCACGACCTCCATGCTGGTGGAGGCCGCGAGCGCCAGCAGCCCCTCCTCGGCCTCCAGCTTAGAAATCGCATACGGATCCGCCGGCGCGGGAGTGTCGATTTCATGGTAGGGTCGTCCCGGCTGCGTGCCCTCACCATTCACCTTGACCGAGCTCACGAAGACGTACCGCCTTGCCCCGGCAACCAATGCCTGCTGCGCCAGTGCGAGTGTTGCCGCGACATTCACTCGTCGATACTCGGCCAGCGGGTCCGCCGCACCGTCTGACATAACGTGGACGCGGGCGGCGAGATGCACCACGGCTCCGCAGCCGGCAAGGGCTTCACGCCAATCGGTCGACGGCCCGAGGTCGCCGACGCACGCGATCCGGACACCCGTCGGGAACGTCGCCGTGCGGCGCACGGCCGCTGTGACCGCCGACCCGCGCCGTACCAGCTCCTCCACCAGTGCACGGCCGACGAAGCCGTTGGCACCGGTAACGAGCACGCGCGCCACCGCGTCAGCCACCGCTCCGCCCGGCCGGAGCAGCGAGAGCCAGCAGGTCATCGGCCAGTTGGGCACTCAGGGTGGCCCTGGCGTAGCGCGCCAGGAACGCCTCCCGTGGCGCGTCCTCCAGCGTGAGCGATGCCAGCGCCCGCACCGCGCCCTCGAGGTCGCATGGGTCGAAGACGGCGGCGTTCGGGACTTCCGAGCGCACGAACTCTGCCGCGTACCCAGCTACACCCGCCAAGATCGGCTTGCCCATGGCGGCGTACTCGAAGACCTTCGACGGCAGCACCTTGCGGAACGCGGGATAGTCGTTGAGGTGAAGGAAGAGCACGTCGGCGGCGCGGTACGCCGCCTTGAGAGCCTCGCGCCCTACCGGTGATTGGATCTCGACATTTGCCAAGCCGGCCGCTGATACCGCCGCCTCCAGCGCCCGGCGCCGCCCGCCGTCGCCTATGAGGACGAATTGGACCCGCGGCCCAAGCGCGCGGGCCAGCGCCGGCACAATCCTGTCCAGTCCCTGACCTTGTCCGATATTCCCCGCATAGAGCACCCGTACGGTGCCGAGCGCGCCCCCTCGCGGCGACGATCGGTGCTCCGTCGGGCCGTCGGCCAGGAAGTCGTCGTCGATGCCGTTGGTGATGCCGGAGAACTGCTTGCTGGGATATCGCCTGCGAAAGTATGGCAGAAAGCCGGCCGACACCAGGTTCACCCTGTCGGCGCGACGCAGCACAATCCCCTCCAGGGCCGTGAACATGTGTCCGGCGAGCCTGGAAAACGCTCTAGGCAACAAGTCCTTGATCGTGTCGGCAAAGATGTCGCGAATATCCAAGTACAGCTTCGCCTTCTGTCGGCGGGCGACCAGGGCACCTAGCACCGCCGTCATCAGTCGGCTGGACGTGGCGAAGACCACGTCGTAATGCTGAGATGCCGCGGCGGCGCGCACCTGCCGCGCGAAGGAGACGAACGCCATCGACTGGTCCGCCATTCCGCTCTCATGCCGGCCCAGCGCGAACCGGCGGATGCTGACGCCCGGCGCATCTTCCCTCGCCGGCGCCTCAGCCGAGAAGGAGGCGTACCGGTTAGGCAGCGTGGTGAACACGTCAATGTGGGCATCCGGCGGCATCCTCTGGAGCAGTGAGTTCACCAGCGCGGTGGAGCGGAACGCCCCCGCGCTCAGGTCCGGCCGGAAATAGAACGTGAGAATCAGTATCCTCATGTAGCGTCCCAACTGAGCGTGGTGCAGAGGTTCGGACCCTCGAAGTCAGCCACGACGCAGCGGGTGGGGACACGCAGGCCGAACTCAGGGTGCCAGGTCGAGTCTTCGACCCTCAGCGTCCCGCCCTCGGCACGCAGTCTCGCGCGGCGTCCCCCACACAGTTCAAGACCGATTCCCCCGTCAGACGGTGGACTGGCGATGACCGTTGGATGCAGATGAAAACGGGCCTGCGCCGTCTGGAACCTGCCATCGATCCTGTCGATCACGCTGAGTGCCCCGGGCTCGAAACGCCAGGCGCGTCTGTGGGTGGGGCGCCCCGGCATCCGCCGGTAGCCATCGTGGGCGCAGCAAATCTGTGGCGCTCCACCTTCATCGACCTTCAGGCCTACCGGGCGCGCACGGCGCGCCACACGAAATGCTGACCAGACCTCCGAGGAGTCGGCGTGGTCCACCAGCACGGTGTTGTGCGCCGCCGTACTGCGCTGGCGCAGCCGCTCTGCCCCGGCGGCATAGAGCGATGTGCCGGAGTTGACGAGCACCCGTTGCCCAAACAGGGATAGCTCGAAGGAGAGAGTGTCGGCGTGCGCGTGAGCCGGCAGGTAGTCGGGGCCGATCAAGCCGACGTCGAGCATCGCCACGGCGGGGCCTTGCTCGATCCGGATGTACCCGCTTGCGCCCAACCGTGTTATCGGCGACCTCGCCGTGCCCAGCGCCGGGAACCCAAGTCGCTTGGCGTACGCCTCGAGCTGGCCGGGCGACGGGGCGATGCCAATGGCTGCATCGTTGAAGAACCCGATCTCGCCATCGGGGTGGCACATCGTCGCCAGCCAATCGCGCATGGGACCAATCACTGAACGCAATCTGCCGACAGCAGGTTGCCATGGCGCTGGGATACCATCCGCGAACGCGGTGGCCGCGTTACACAGGTCTAGCACGTCCTCCAGGGCGAGGGCGTGGTACATCGGGGACAGTTCGAAGTGGGCGCCATCAGGAAG
This sequence comes from Gemmatimonadota bacterium, assembly GCA_022710485.1. Classification (GTDB taxonomy): domain Bacteria; phylum Gemmatimonadota; class Gemmatimonadetes; order Gemmatimonadales; family GWC2-71-9; genus SPDF01. The sequence goes on from JAKLGU010000007.1 coordinate 115,120, forward strand.
AATTTGCACTGGCACCTGATCGGCCAGGATACTCATTCCGCGGTCGAGCCAATCCGTTGCCTCGGGGCCGTCGAAATAGAGGCCGGCGTACACCAGGGCCTTTGCATTGGCGAACAGGTGATTGCCAAGCAGGTGGGTTTCGAGCCGCTTGGATAGCCAGCGCACCTGCACCGCAAGGCTCGCCACGGACTCATCCGGCAATCGGTTGCCGCGCAGTGCCCACTTGATCCAATTCACGATACGAAGACTCGCCGGGTACGCCTCCCACCCGGTGCCACGGGCCGGGGGATTGTCCTGAACCCACCGCTCCAGCACTTCGCGATGCCAGTCCGAGCGGCGGTCAGCATTGCATGCGTTGAGGTCGTCGAAGTAGTGGAGATTGTAGCGCCAGAGCTTCGCAACGGCGGGGTCATCCCAGCCGTGCTCCGCCAGCGAGCGTGTCTCGTTCAGGAAGCGAAAAGCGAGAGGGCCAACCATGCTCGCGGACCGCTCGGCACCGGCAACGAACTCGCCGGGACTAGTCGGTCGCAGTGGCGGAGCAGCGCGCAGATCGGGGCGGGGGTCGCGGAGGCGATACAGCACCCGCCCATAAACTTGAATCGGCTTCAGGTGACGGATCGTATTCAAGTAGAGGCCTAGTTTCGCCATGCACCCGTCATCGAAGCGCTTCCGATGCCGCAAGCGTCACGTGGCCCACCTCCAGCAGCTCGTCGAGCGGGATCGGCGGCGGCCCCCCCTGCTGGATCGCGCGGACGAATGCTGCGGCGCACTGCTTCTGGCCCTTGTCCTGGCGCCAGAGGTTCATCTTGCGGAAGCCGGGCCAGCCGAAGCCGGTCAGCTTGCGGAAGTTGTCGAGTGCGAGGATGCGCCCACTACTGAACACCTCCAGCCGCTCCTTCGGGAACGACTTGTGGCCGTTGGCCAAGTATAGAATCGTCCCGAGCGATCCGTTCTCGAACTGCAGGGTGATCGTTGCCTTGTCATCGGTGATGACGATACCGGGCGCCCTTCCCATCGAGCTTGCCTGGAACGCGGTGATCGGTGAAGCAGCGAGAAAGCGCAACAGGTCGATGAAGTGGCATGCTTCGCCGACGATGCGGCCGCCGCCGACCCGTCGGTCCTGCGTCCAGTGCTCGGCCGGAATCGCGCCGGCGTTCACGGTCATCAGGAAGACCTGCGGTCCGCCCACTCCATGGAGCAGCGAGCGGATCTTCTGCACCTGCGGGGCAAACCGGCGATTGAATCCTACCATCAAGATCCGGTCGCTTTGAGCCGAATGCTCAGCCTTGATGGCGTCGAGCTCTTCTGTCGAGAGTGCCAAGGGCTTTTCGACGAAGACATGCTTGCCGGCGCGCAGGGCCGCCTGGACCAGGTCAGCGTGGCTATCGTGGCGGGTCGCGATCACGACTGCATCAACCTGCTGGTCGGCGAAGACGCTGTCGGTGTCCGTCGTCGTGGACTCAAAGCCGAACTTCCGCCCGGCGTGGAGGCCGCTGACACCTGCGCTGGACGCCACGGTCCGGAGCCGCGCGCCGGCCGCCTTGAAGGCTGGGATCAGCACCGCCGTGGCGTAGTTCCCTGAGCCGACGAGACCGAGCGATATCCGCCCGCCCGGCCGCGTCGAGGGGCCCGTCACCGCAGGAAGCGAGAGGTCAATTGTGCGGGCCTGCGGTTCCGCGTCCGGGGATGCAGGATAGGTCAGCAGGATGCCGAGGGACGGGGCCTCGCCTGTCACGAGCTCATAGGCCGCCTGGGCACCGGCGATCTCAAACCGGTGCGAGACTAGCGAGCGAGCTTCCACCCGCCGGTCCGCGAGCATATCCAGCACCGCCTCGAAGTTGCGCTGTTCGGTCCAGCGTACGAACCCGACGGGGTAGTCTACTCCGCGTTCTTCGTAGGACGGGTCGTAGCGCCCCGGCCCGTAAGAGCATGAGACCTGGAAGCTCAATTCCTTCTCGTAGAAATCCGCGCGGGACAAGTCCAGCCCAGCGACCCCCACCAGCACGATGCGGCCGCGCTTGCGGCACATTTGCGCCGCCTGATGCACCGGCTCGTCGCTGCTGGTCGAGGCCGTGATAATCACCGCATCCACCCCCCGCCCCCGCGAGAAGGCCCGCGCTGCTCCAATGGCGTCCTTACCTTCAGTCAAATCGACCACCTCGGCCCCGAACTGCTTGGCGAGCGCTAGCTTGGCGGGGTCGAAATCGATGCCGAGGACCCGGCAGCCGTGGGCGATCAACAGCTGCACTGTCATGAGCCCGATGAGGCCGAGGCCGGTGACGACCACCGTTTCGCCGAGGGTCGGCTGCGCGAGCCTGATCCCCTCGAGACCGATGGCGGCAATCACGGTAAAGGCCGCCTCCTCGTTCGACACCGTGTCAGGGACGCGGCAGCAGAGAGTCTGCGGGACTACGACGACTTCGGCGTGCTTCCCGTTCGACACCACGCGGTCACCCACTGCGAACCCGCGCACGTCATCCCCCACTTCCAGCACGACCCCGACATTGCAGTAGCCGAGTGGCAGCGGCTGATCCAGCTTGTTGAAGACCGCCTCCATAGTTGGCACCAGTCCGTCGGTCCTGATCTTGTCAATCACCTGGCGAACCTTGTCCGGCTGGGCGCGCGCCTTGCCAAACAGTGACGCCTGGCCAAAACCCACCAACATTTTCTCTGTGCCGACCGACACCAGCGTGGTCGTGGTTCGAATCAACAGGTGGCCTCGCTTGACCGCCGGGCACGGCACGTTTGCGACTTCGGTCTTTCCGGTGCGGAGGCTTTGCAGGATCTGTTTCATGCCGGTGCCATCGGCGAGGGGGTGGGTGACGCCGCCGATCGTCCTGCGCGTGCAGGAGCTGACCCAGAAGCACCCAACGCGTCCTCCAGATCAAGGGACAACTGCGTGGAGCGCAGCGACAACTGAGAGTCGCCGTTCTGCCCGGCCACGATGCAGGCGCAAATAGAGTCATACATGCGCCGATACGAATCCATCGGATTTATGCGTCTGCGACGAAGCACGCGGACGCTATTCTCCGATTCATAATAGGATGCGTCCGTCATGCGAATGGTGGTTGTGGCTGCGCGCAGCTCAATGACATCACGGACACCCAAGCGCTCACTGCCGTTGTCCGTGAGACTCAGAACCAGCCTTGCGTCGTTTGCAAGTCGTACCGACATCAAGACATCCTTGCCACGCAATGCCTGTACAGCGAAGTCCGCGACGGGAGGATAGCCATTGATAAACATGAAATAGTCCAGCCAATGACAGCCATTGGAAATGATGCGGCTGCCCGAGTTCGGCCAATTATACCAATGATGCGCGGGTAGCGGAATTTCGTATACGATACAGTGCATGTCCACCGGGTCCCCCAGAGCAACCCCAAGGTCCACGCGTGCCCAATCATTCATTCGGGAGTAGCGCCTGTGGAAGCAGGCGAACATGCGGGGAGTTTGCATGACCGCTTGCTGGAGCGCGAGGAACTCCTTGAGGGTCGTTGCCAGCGGCTTTTCGATGACGGCGTAGGCGCCGCTCTGCAATGCGTGGACACCAAGTCCTGCATGGGTGTGGTGATAACCCGCAATAAACCAGGCATCAAATGTCTCGCCTGGCCGCGGCCTCGGACAGGTATCGGTGGTAACGTCGAGCGATCTGATTCCGGCAATTTGGTCCGGATCAATTTCATGAATGGCGGCGAGGTTGAGCCGTCGGCGAAGGACAGGCAAGATCTGGGTCTTGGCGTAGTTGCCTGCCCCAAACAGCACCGCGGATGGCCGCTTCACCATTGGGCCGTTGGTGGCATGCCGCTCTCGGATCTCACTTGGCAATGCCGAGACGCTACGGGGAGTCGAGGGGTGGGTATCCACCGCCATGGCGCTCAACACAGGCGCCAGCACGTCCCGAAGTACCCGCTCATCCACGGCGATCCCAGAGTATGAAGTCCAACCGATGAAGCGGCGAAGCCCGGAGAGTGCGTCGGATGCCTCGACCGGGCTCGAAATACCCGAGACTTCGCTGGTCGAGAAGACAAAGCGCTGGTCAACGCAAATGCGTGGCCACGCGGGAGAGTGATTCGGCGCGAAGAACACCACGGACTGTCCTCGAGACAGCCCCGAGGAGGTCGGTGCTTCAATCACTCGTCCAACGCCGAGACCGGCGACTTTGAGGTTTCGGAGCCGCTCCGCAAGGCGCGACACGACTTTCCTCCATACCGCCAGCGGCCCTATCCGTCGGAGATAGTTCCACACGAGGAAAGCGCTCTTGGGGCGCACGATGTATTGATCCGAGATCGGAGCAGAAACCCACCATGCATCTACCGCGAGCCGCACGTCAGATGCGGGATCCCGCCACGCATCAAGCATCTGCCGAGTCATCTGGAGTGGAACCGCATCGGTAGGCAACCGATCTGTGAGGGAGTGGTGTCGGACTGGCCAACCAAGTGGTGCCCCCAAAATACCATCACACGCCCGATCGTGTGATCCGGGGTCCAAGGCTTCGCCGCGAAACTATGGTTCGCGCGAGCCAGATAAGGAATACTGCTTGCACCACCATGCCGGCGAGGCGCGCGAGCACCAATCCGCGTGCGCCATCCGCGGAGAGGAGCGCGGTACCTGAGACAAAGACGGCCGCGTACAGTGAGCAAGTGACCAAGTTGGGCCAAACCGCGCCCGCAGCATAGACGAGATACTCAGCTGGCTTTCCGAGTGCCATCACAGTGCCGCTAAGGAGGACGATGACCAAGATTGGTCCGCTCGAGCTGTACACTGTTCCGTAAAGGCCCATCACTTGAGGAGCATAGAGACCAAATACAACCAGAAGTGGCACCGTGGCGGCGGCCGTCACAATGACGGCCCGTCTCGTCAACTGCGAGAGTCGGTGTCGGTCACCGTTGATGAGACTCATGCTCATCGCGGGCATCCAGGTCCGTCCAATCACTACTGGGAAGAACACCATTAGGGCCATCCACTGATTCGCGGCGTTGATTAGCGCCATCTCTTCCAGCCCGCCGGGCTGCCGCACGAGGATGGCCGGCGCAGCCCAGTCGGCAAGCGAGAAGACGAGGCTCCCGAGCAGCACGGGGAGTCCAAACGAGGTTGGGAGATGGAAGTCAGAGCGGGTGAACCGCCACGATGCAGATGCGGACGCGTGCACGTTGATCCGACGGAGCACGAGATGGGTGATAGCGGCGGTGGTTCCTACCGCGAGGGTCAATCCAAGAATGGCCCCCGTTTCACCGTACCATTTCGTGGCTGGAATCATGAAAGCCAGGGTCGCGATGCCCGAAACGGCCCCTAGTTTGGCCACGCTGGCCCAAGCCTCGAACCCAATAAGTGCGCTGGTCTGGACGGCGTTCATTGCGGTCAGCGCGACAAGCAGGGCCGACAGGCGCAGTAGTGGTTCAAGGCTCGCCTCTCCAAACACTCGTCGAGCAATGAAGGGCGACAGCAAAAACAGGGACGTGCCGAGCAGCAGGCCAATCCCGATTGCACTCACATGACTTACACCAAGAAGCGCACCAATCGCCTCTGGTCGTTCTGCGCGCAGCTCGGCAATGTACTTCGTGGTAGCCATCCCGATCCCGAAACCAGCGAACACTGCAAACATCATCACGGTGCTTTGAATGACGCCAAGCGCGCCAAAAGCAGCCTGTGACACATGTCGACCAACAAAGATATTGGCAACGATAATGGAGCCCCGACTAAGGCCAGTCCCCGTGAGCGTCCAGAACATCGCAGCCACGCGGTACTCGACAAAGCCACGTGACCAGCGCGCGCGAAGGGTCAAGCGCGAAACCGGCGCAGACGATCTCGCACTCGGTTCAGGTTGGCGAGGATGGCGCCGATGACAGTTGAACGCGCCTGCCACAGCCGTGGATGGACCAGCGCTCGAAGCTCCGTGCCGGCACGCAGGGATTCACGTTGAAGCGTTGCATGCGAAGCAAGCGTCGTGTCGCGCACGAAGAGAAACACATTTTGGGCGTACCAATAGTCCACACTGGGGTCTTCCCACACGAGAGGACGAACGCAGTCGATGCCCACATACCCTCGCGCCTTGAACCGCTTGCCCCAGTACTCGGGCCACTGCTCATTTACGTGAAATGTACCCCCCTGGCCCGGGATCGCTGCTGAGAAAAGTACGATGTCGCCATGGCGGACGAGGGAATCTACGAAGGTGTCTGCTGAGGCGTGCGGAATGTGCTCCGCGACTTCGAGGGACACGACTAGATCAAAATGGCGCCCCAGGTCGATCGGAACGCGCAAGTCAACTGCTCTGAAACAATCTCGCGGAATCTGAAGTGCATCGGCATTTACCCAGGGCCCATCGACCCCTTGAATGTCTGAAACCCCAGCATCCGCAAATGCCTTGAGCCATTCACCGGTGCCGCATCCCACATCGAGCACGCTCTCCGGGTGTATGATATCCAACAGGTGCGGGAGCACGGCGTGCGCCGACGCACCGGAAGTGACGGCAAGGAACCTGTAGAATGCGTCATTATACGATGTCACGGTCACCACGCAGGCAGATGTTCATGGGGGATCCACATCGGGGTTGCAGGTAAGTTAGGGCGAAACTTATCCGACTCGATGCACGAACGGCAGACCAATGACCGGCGAGGCCAGCCGCGACGGGGGGGCGTAAGCCGGCCCAATGACAATGTGAGCAGCGCCATTAGAACCAGCCTTCGGCGATCGGCTTCGATCGATCACGAGCACCACGTGCGTAGGCACCAGCGGCGACATACCGAAAGAGTGCAGGAGCATACAGCCGGGGACAACGATCCGTCGCCTTCAACCACTTTCGTACGGCAGAAGTCCAAAGCCGGCTCGTGATCAGGCGTATCCCGACATCTCGCAACCGCTCCAGCAGGCCGGATCCGCGCTGAGGGGGCTCAAGGAAGCGGAAAGCCGATTCCCGAAGGAACTGTGGTGACTCGCGAAGGAGAAGCGGCATCCCGTAGCGCGAGAGGAAGTACTGCTTTCGCTCAAACTGGTCCACCGAACCGCCCCATTCGTGGTGCCACACCAATGCCGCCGGGAGGAAGATCCCGACGACACCACCCCGCTCCCAGCGTTCCGCAAACTCGTGGTCTTCACCACCATAGTGCACGAAACCTTCGTCCATCAGCCCAAGCCGGGCCACATCGGTCGTCCTGACAGAGAGGTTCATGACAGTCCAATTTCTGCCTGGCACGCGCTCCATGTCGATGTCTGGTCGCTCGGGGCCTATGTGTCTGCTGTCTCGAAAGCGGAAGTAGTTACTGCTAGCAACCCATGGTGCAGGGTAGCGAATGGCGCCGCAACCCACTACTCCCTCTCGACGTTCATGCAACGCCAAGTGTGTGCTGACCAGGCCGGGGTCAGGGATGCAGTCATCGTCAAGGAGCAACAACAATGGTGCCCGGGACGCGTGCGCCAACGCGTTGCGCTTCGCGGAGAGCGTGTTAGTCACGATGTCGAGGAAGCGAAATGTCGTCGCGTGCTCTGCGAAGGCGTGCACAAGCTCCTGTGTGCCATCGCCGCTTCCACTATCACAGACGAGCACCTCAAACTCGGAGGCGGAGACGCCTTCCTGCTTCGTAAGCGCCATCAGGAGTTCCTGTAGCCGCTCCTTGCGGCGCCAGGTCGGGATATTCACCGACAAGCGTGGCAATGCTGTTGATGGCAAGTTCGTGGTCCTCCGGCTCCGATGGGAGTGCGGGGCGGACTTCCGATTCCGCCGCGGTTGTCAGTCCAGCGAGGGCTCGGCGCGGCGGACGGTGGACAACCCTGGCGACACGAGCTTCAGTCCAATCGCGAAAAACAGGGCACCGGCCGGACTGAACAAGATGCCAGAGCCAAACATCATGTTTAAGAACATGCTACCAAGAATATACAATCCGACCACAGCTTCGCCTCGGACTTCCGGGGTGGAGGCACGTGCGATCCCCGCACGGAAAGCGCGCTCATTGAGCCACAGATACCAAAGGCTGAGTGGCACCCCCCCCATGAGCAGCAACTCAACGAGCCCATTGTGCGGAGTTGGTACCTCCGGGTACCCGAGATTCCCCGCCCCGCCGATCGGCCCCAACCCTAGGAGAAGGGTGAACTTACCGTGAAACGCGATGGCCAGCCGGGGCAATGCTGTCAGGCGATCGAGGATACTCTGAGCGAGGCTGACATCATCGTAGATCCTAGTTGCGCTTTGGTCGGTGAGCCGGAACGCTCGCCAAAATACTGACAGTTTGCCCGCCCACTGCGCGAATGCCCCCAGAAAGCCGATCGTTAGCAAGCCCAAGAGTACCACCAGATGGCGCTTCGTCGGCCGCCTTACCAAGGGGAGGACCAACAATGCAAGGGCGACGTTTACGATGGCGCCTTTCGAGAGCGACAACATGGACCCGACGGCAATGCAGATCACTGCGATGGATGCGAGTGAAGCAGGCCGGATGGAGTAGACGCACAGAATCATACCCATCCCGCAGACCGCCCCCAACGTAGTGAGGCTGCCGAACAGGCTGGCGAACCGAAACAAGCCGGCGCGCTCAGACGACTCGGCAAACCAGGAGATCGGGCCAGCGACGAACTGATAGGGAATCGTCAGCGCGGCTAAGACGCTGAACAACGCCGCGGTTACCGTGAGCGCGCGGAGATTGCTCTGCGTTCCGGGAAGCCAGAGCACGACGACATAAATCGGAATGGTGAAGATTAGCCGCACTGTTCCTAGCGCGAGCGATCCGGACGTATAGGGTGCCCCCGACACAAGTCCGGGAAGGATCGCCAAGATGGGAATGCCGTATAGCCCTAGAATCATCCCAAGAATGCGTCGGCTTCCATACTCCATGCGTGTTGCAGTGAGGCTGGCGATCAGGAATGTGAGGCAGACAGAGGACGCGTACACCAACGCATAGAGGGGCGTGACATTTCTCAGCAAATGGAGTTGCGAGATGATGACAGTAAGGAGGATAAAGAGTCGAAGCATGCGGACGTCCGCGGCCCGTCTACACTAGTTGGAGCGAGGTGCGAACGGACCGCATCGCTTTGGGGCCACTAAGGTGGATTGGAGGCGCATACGAATCACGGCTGTGACCGCCAAAGCATTTGGCGAATACGGTTCAAATGTGCCATTGAACCGCCCCTCACCTCCTCCAAAGTGGTGACAAAAGCCTCAACCTCGGAGTCACCCTTGTTGCGCCGCCGGCGGAGTATGTCGGTAACGAGAGCGATGGTACCGCCGAACATTCCACCGACCACCAGCCCGAACATGAGGGCTTGAACAAGCCATCGCGGTTCCGGCCTCACTGGCAGCGTGGGGGCCTCGATGACAGTAATCAAGGGCGTATCTCTCACTTCCCGAAGGCGGACCTCCTCGTATGACTGAGTGAGTGTGGTGAACACCTGTTGCTTGAATGAAAGGTCTCGCTGCAGTCTCTCGCGCTGGAAGGACAGGACCGGTGAGCCGCTATACTGTCGATTCTCACGGAGAAAGCTCTCGAGCTGGTCCTCGGCAGAGCGAAGGTCAGTAGCGGCGAGTGCGAGGCGATTCTCGACGAACCTGCGTTCCGCCGCCGCTTGACCTTGTCTCGTGCGCAGATTGAAGTCGTTGATGCCTGAAATTAGAGAATTGGCGATCGACACTGAAACGCTCGGCCATTTGGTTACAACCGACAGTTCCACCACCCCTGTGGTTTTCGAAAGGGACGCCTTGACGATTCGCCTCAGCCGCTTGATGCCTTCTTCTTGGCGGGTTGCCGAGTCGCCAGCCCTGACGTTGAACAGATCCAAGAACGTTTTGCGCACCCCACCCAACTCTGTCACGACGAGAGTATCGCTCACGGTTTGGGTCAGGAGCACTCGGGACTGAAGGAGCTTGACGTATAGCTCAGGGGGGATCGATTGATTCGCGGTCGGTAGCCGGACCCCGAACTGCCCGGCAATGCTCGCAAGGCCCGCCCGGTCAGCATCGGTGCCTTGCGTAAGGAAGGAGGCACTTGCCGAGTACGAGGCCGGCTTCACGGCCACGAACACCACTGCGAGAGTAAATCCGATGAGCATCCAACGTGCGATGGAGCTGCGGTTGCGGAGCAGTGTGGTCCCCATCGCCAGGAGCGAGATATCGTAGCCCGTCTGCGGCTCGGCTTCAGTCATACACGTCCTCAGGGTGAGCGCCCCATTGTCGGCGGTTGTTGTGAGGCCTGTCGGTAGGTAGGCCCGATGTCTTGGGCGACGTCGGCTCCGGCGCGCCCGGAAGATGCCACGGTGCCGGGACCCTCATCCCTGCGATCGCGCTTGCTCCGGGCGGACAGTCGATCCTAGACTGGGCCGCACGGTCAGGCTTGGCACGACGCAACCAACGAGGCACACTCGACTGGTTGTCGGCTAGAGCGTTTCACTTCATGGAGAACCTGTCGATTCTTGAGATGGAGAGGAGCTTCCTGTTGCCAAGAGTCGTTTGGTGAGCTGGTTGGTTGAGGTGACATCCTCCGGAATGAGCAGGCACGCGCACCCAAGATCTGCGAAACCGTCGCGGAAGCTCCGGACCATCATGGATCCTTCGCCGAGCGGCGGAATCACGAGATAGTCCGATCTGCCAAGGCCTACCCCAAGCGTGGTTATCTGCGCGCTGTAGGCGTTGCTGGAGCTTGCACCGAGGGAGCGGAACATACGCAGAAACGAGAAATCGGCCATAGTCCGGAGCTTGGCCGATGTCAGGAATGGTCGATGCTTGAACATGTGAGCAGCGCTCGTCGTGGTCAAGGCGCGATCCGCGGCTAAGTGTTGGCAGGACTTAGGCAGCTGTGTCAATCAACTCCAGGCGTTTGGCGGCTCATGCAGCCCGGCGCCGGTGGGTGAGATGACACTTCGACCAGCTGAGTTTTTGGGCGGAGCCAGGGTTGCGCGGTCCCCGAGCGCCGGCGGCGGCCGGCCGTACTTGATGGTGAATACCAAATGGCCGGGAATCCGGTTCGGGACGAGCGCTGCTTAGGTTTTCGCTTTCCGTCCGTCCGAAAACCCCAGAATCCCCCCCCTCCGGGCTCATCCTTCCGAAAGTTCTCCATTCAAGCTATTATTCCCCAAGTACTTGACGCACTCTTGACACCCCCACTCAATATTGTGTGTCATCCATCACGTGGAGACACCGCTGACCCCGCAAATAAGAGCGCACCCACCGGCCGGCCTTCGGAATCGCCACCTCTTGGCGTTGGACGCGCTGTTGCTCCCGCTCGCCACCCTCGTGGCTTTTGCTATCCGGTTCGAGGGACTCACCTGGCCTTCCGAGAACGTCACCGGCGCCATCTGGTTCGTGCTCCTCTCGGCGCCGGTCAAGCTCTCGCTCTTCCTGTCGGCGGGGCTTTACCGGCGCGTCTGGCGCCACGCCAGCGTGCACGAGGCCGAGCAGATACTCAAGGCCTTGGCCGTCTCGGGCGTCGTCTGCTTCGCGATCGGCGCCTTGGCGATTCCTGGACTCGGTCTGGCCCCCTCCCGCGTCCCGATTTCGGTACTGATCCTCGATGCGCTCCTCACGGCCACAATCATCACCCTGCCACGGGCCGCGGTGCGTTTCCACGCCGCCCGCCGGCACCGCGGCCAGCAGGTCGACGCACGGCGCGTCCTTGTTGCCGGTGCGGGCTCGGCAGGCGCCATGATCGTCCGGGAACTCATCGGCAATCCCCAGTTGGGCCTCAATCCCGTCGGATTCCTCGACGATGATCGATCGAAGCTCGGCAATCGGCTGCACAACCTGCCAATCCTCGGCTCCCTGGCCGACCTGGCGAGAGTCGCCGAGGCCCGGCAGGTCCAAGAGCTGATCATCGCGATGCCTAGGGCGTCTGGCGCGGTCATTCGAGAATTGGTCGAGGGCGCCGCCATCGCCGGTATCAAGACCAGAACGGTGCCGGGCGTGTTCGACATCATCTCGGGTCGGGTGGCGGTCAGCGCGCTCCGCCAGGTCGAAATCCAGGACCTGCTCCGACGGGAACCCGTCAAGACCTGCCTGGAGCCAGTGCGAGCGATCATCCAGGGCGAGACCGTGCTGGTGACAGGTGCCGGCGGCTCCATCGGCAGCGAACTCTGCCGCCAGTTGGTCGCCCTCGGGCCGAAGCGGATCGTCCTGGCGGGTCACGGCGAAAACTCGATCTTCGATATCCTGAATGAACTGCGGGGCAATGCGCCTGGCGTGGAATTCGTCCCGGTCATCGTGGACATGCGCGATCGGGACCGGCTCGCCCGTGTCTTCAGGCAGTGGGATCCGATTGCGGTGTTCCACGCTGCCGCGCACAAGCATGTTCCGATGATGGAGTGCAACGTCGCCGAGTCCATCACCAACAACATCCTCGGGACGCGGAACGTGGTCGAGCTGGCCGCCGAGGGACGGGTGGAACGCCTCGTGGTCATTTCGACCGACAAGGCGGTGCACCCCACCAGCGTCATGGGCGCCACGAAACGCGTGGCCGAGATGGTGGTCCAAGACTCGGCGCGCGCGGTTAACCGAAACTTCGTGTCGGTGCGGTTCGGAAACGTCCTCGGCTCGCGCGGCAGCGTGGTGCCGACCTTCCTGAAGCAGATCGCCGCCGGGGGCCCGGTCACGGTGACTCACCCGGAAATGCGCCGCTACTTTATGACCATCCCGGAATCGGTCCAGCTCGTACTGCAGGCCGGCGCGCTGGGCAAAGGCGGGGAGGTGTTCGTGCTCGACATGGGGGATCCGATCAAGGTGGCAGACCTGGCCGCCGACCTCATCCGCTTGTCCGGCAAGGAGGTTGGCACCGACATCGAGATCCGCTTCACCGGCAGCCGCCCCGGGGAGAAGCTCTACGAAGAACTGTTCTTCAGCGCAGAACACGCGGGGCCGACCGAGCACCCAAAGGTGCTCCGGGCCACGAATGCCAAGCTGCCGGAGGGCATTGCGCCGAAGATCGAGGCGATCATTGCGGCCGCCCAGGGAGGCTCCCCCGACCAGGAGCTCCGGGAACGGCTCCGGGACCTGGTGCCCGATTTCGATCCCTCGCTGGCCGCCTCACACCCTACATCCGCTCCACCAACGCCCGGGCAAACTCGCTCGTCTTGAGGAGCGTCGCCCCCTCCATCTGGCGGTGGAAGTCGTAGGTCACCAGCTTGGCCGCAATGGTGCGCTCGATGGAGCGCACGATGCGGTCTGCCGCCTCGTTCCATCCCATGTAGCGCAGCATCATCTCGCCGGAAAGAATCACGGAGCCGGGGTTGACCTTGTCCTGGTCGGCGTACTTCGGCGCGGTGCCGTGCGTCGCCTCGAAGATGGCGTGCCCGGTCTGGTAGTTGATGTTGGCGCCCGGCGCGATGCCGATGCCGCCCACCTGCGCCGCCAGCGCGTCGGAGATGTAGTCGCCGTTGAGGTTGAGGGTCGCGATCACGTCGTACTCCGCCGGCCGCGTCAGGATCTGCTGCAGGAAGGCGTCGGCGATGACGTCCTTGACCACGATGCCGTTCGGGAGCCGGCACCACGGACCGCCGTCGATCTCCACCGCCCCGTACTCCTCCTTGGCGAGCTCATACCCCCAGTCGCGGAACCCGCCCTCCGTGTACTTCATGATGTTGCCCTTGTGCACCAGGGTCACGCTCTTCTTCCCGTGGGCGATGGCATGGTCCAGGGCGGCGCGAATGAGCCGCTTCGAGCCCTCCGCCGACACCGGCTTGATGCCGATCGAGCTGGTGGCCGGGAACCGGATCGCCTTGACCCCCATCTCCTCCCGGAGGAAGCGGATCAGCTTCTGCGCGTCCGGAGTTCCCGCCTTGTATTCGATGCCGGCGTAGATGTCCTCGGTGTTCTCCCGGAAGATGATCATGTCCACCTGGCCCGGGTCCTTCACCGGGGAGGGCACGCCGGTGAACCAGCGGACCGGCCGTACGCAGGCGTACAGGTCGAGCTTCTGGCGGAGCGCCACGTTGAGCGAGCGGATCCCCCCGCCGACCGGCGTCGTGAGCGGGCCCTTGATGGCCACCAGCTGCTTGGTGATCACCTGCAGCGTCTCGTCGGGGAGCCAGTTGTCCACTCGGTTCTTCGCCTTTTCGCCCGCCAGCACCTCCGTCCAGACGATCTGCCGCTCCACGCCGTAGGCCGCCTTCACGGCGCTGTCGAGCACCAGCTTCGAGGCACGCCAGATGTCGGGGCCGGTGCCGTCCCCCTCGATGAACGGGATGATGGGATGCGATGGAACGCTGAGCTTGCCTCCCACCATCGTGATCGATTCCCCCTTCAGGGGGGTCGGCGTGGGCTGGGCGGGGGCGGTCGAGGTCGGGGACATGCGTGGCTCACTCTCGGGCGGGGAACGGGATGCGGAAGCGGAATCCGGCAGGTAATATACGTCATGCAGACCGACGCCATCCACCTCCCCGCCATTCCGGCCGCGGACCTCGAGTCCCCGCCGCTCGCGCAGGCCGACACCATCCCCTCGCGGTGGTACTGGGACCCCGCCTTCGACCGGCTCGATCGGGACGCCGTCTTTGCCCGGACCTGGCAGGGGATCGGCCACGCCGGGCAGGTGCGCAGCGAAGGGCAGTTCTTCTGCGCGGAGGTGGCGGGGAATCCGGTGATCGTGATCCGCGGGAAGGACGGGGTCCTCCGCGGGTTCTATAACGTCTGCCGGCACCGCGGGGGGCCGCTGGCCGTGGAGCCCGAGGGCTGCGTGCGGGCCCTCCAGTGCAAGTACCACGGATGGACCTACCTGCTCGACGGCTCGCTGCGCGGCGTGCCGCAGTTCGACCGGGTGGAGCTCTTCGACCGGAAGGACTACGGGCTGGTGCCGGTGCGGGTGGCCGAATGGGAGGGGCAGGTGTTCGTGAACCTGTGGGCCGACGCCCCGCCGCTCGAGTCGTACGTGCAGGGCATCGTCGAGCAGATCGCTCCCAACAGGCTCGGTGCGCTCCGGTTCGTATGGCGAGTGGAGTACGACATCGCCTGCAACTGGAAGGTGTACGTTGACAACTATCTCGAGGGGTACCATGTGCCCCACGTGCATCCGGAACTGGTCAAGCTCTACGATTTCCAGAGCTACCGCACGGAGTGCTTCGACTGGTACTCGCTGCAGCACAGCCCGCTGAGCGGCACGGCCAACCTCTACACCAGCGGCGAGGGCGAGGCCTTCTACTACTGCCTCTTCCCCAACTACATGCTGAACATCCTCCCCGGCCGGCTCCAGACGAACCTGGTGCTGCCGCTGGGGCCCGCGCGCTGCCGGGTGGTGTTCCAGTACTTCTACACCGATCCCGACGCCCCGTCGGTGCGCAAGCTGATCGAGGAGGACCTGGCCTATTCGGACGCGGTCCAGCGCGAAGACATCGACATCTGCGAGCAGGTCCAGCGCGGGGTCGAGTCGCGGGCCTACGACCGGGGGCGGTTCTCGGTACAGTACGAGGAGGGGGTGTACCACTTCCAGCGCCTGCTGAAGGGGGCGTACCGGGCGTTCCTGGCGGAGCCGGGAACCAATGGAGGCTCTCGCCCGTAGGGAAGCACTGCTCAATCCGTCATCTGGGAGATTGCATGATCCGGACTGCACGTGCGGCGGCGCTGATTGCGCTCGTCGTTGCCATTCCAGCTGCCCTCGCGGCCCAAGCTGCTCCCGCCGCCGCTGGTCTACCCACCTGGTCCATCGACGTGGCCCATTCGGAGGTCAATTTCCGGATCCGCCACTTCATGAGCCGGGTGAGCGGCACCTTCACCGACTGGTCCGGCACCATCCAGGGCGACCCTGCCAACTGGTCGGGAGGTTCCGTCACCGCCACCATCAACGTGGCGAGCGTGGACACCCGGCAGGAGCGGCGCGACGCCGACCTCCGTTCCGGGCGATTTTTCGCCGTGGACAGCTTCCCGACCATCACCTTCGTGAGCCGTTCCGTGGTGCAGGCCGGGGACTCGCTCACCGTCTCCGGCGACCTCACGATGCGGGGCGTGACCAAGCCTGTCGTCCTGAAGGGGATGGTGCTCGGAGTGATGCCCGGCGAGCGGCCCCGCGCCGGCTTCGAGGTGACCACCACCCTCAACCGGCTCGACTACGGCGTGATGTACAACCGCGTCCTCGAGGGCGGTGGCACGATGCTGGGCGACGACGTCGAAATCCGCATCAACGTGGAGGCGCTCCGCCAATGACGCCCTCCCCCTCTCCCGAAGGGAGAGGGGGCAGGGGGTGAGGGGTCAGCGAACCCGGGCGCCGAGCGCCCGGAGCGAATCGGCCGGCACGCTCCCGGTGATCGCGAAGCGGATGCCCCCGCGCTCCTGCCAGGCCGTCACGTTCGCCCCGGCCGTGGCTCCGGTAGCCGCCTCCGCGGCCGTTTCTCGCCGAGCGGCGACTTGAGTCGCCGGCCGCTGCTGGTCGAGGGTCACGCTCCCCGATGCGTAGATCACCCGTACCAGCGGCAGGGAAGGGTCCGCCCCGGACACCGCGGTACCGGGGCCGGTCTCGACCCGGTCCGGAGCAAGCCCGTCGATCAGCCGGATCTGCCCGCCCAGCAGTCGCACACCCTCTTCCATCGAAACGACCCGCCAGGCCGCGGCAGGCTCGTCCACCTGTCTCGCCGCCTTGGCCGCAACCTCGTTGGCCCGCGCGTCCAGGAGATCTCGCTCAGCGGGCTGCAGTGCGGGCCGGGGTGCGTTGGCGACGGGCTGGTCGGCGGACTTCGCCTCCGCACGGGGTGCGGGCGCGGTAGTCGTCGCGGGCGGCGGTGCGGTGGGGGTTGAGCCGGACGCCGGCGGCGACATCGGCGCGGCCGCGTCGCGGCCGCCACTCGGCCGCTCCCCTTCCTGCAGGACAACCGCCTGTCCCGGCTCCGCGCCGCGGCCCCAATATCCGACCGCGACCGCCAGCAGGATGCTCGCCGCCCAGGCCAAGGTGCGGACGACAGTTCGCCGCCCCGGCGACGCCCCCCTCGCCCGCGCCGGCAAGGAGGGGACCGCCAGCACCTCCACGAGCCGATCAGCCTCCAGTTGGAACGCTCGCGCTTCGGCCACCCGCGCCGCGCAGGCGCTGCAACTGCCGACGTGGGTCTCGACGCGTGCGCGCTCAGCGGGCTCGAGTTCACCGTCGAGCAGCGCCTGAATGGTTCCCTCGTCAGGATGCGACATGCCTGCCTCCCTGCATGCGATAGGCCTCGACCAGCCGGCGCCGCGCCCGGGAGAGCGTCGTCCCGACCGCGCCCTTCGCGAGGCCGAGGGTCTCGGCGATTTCATCATAGTTGAATCCTTCGGCCTTGAGCAGCAACGCCTCGCGGTCCCGCTCGGGCAGCGTCGCCAGCGCCTCCTGGACGGCGCGCACATCGTCCGATCGCTCGAGCACCTGGTCCGCGGCTGGCGAGGATTGCGGTGATTCGGCGCGGTAGAGCTCGAGCCGGCGGCCCTGCCGGACCGCCTTGCGGCCGTCTTCGCGCACCAGGTTGAGTGCCACGGCGAAGAGCCAGGGCCGCGGATTGCGCGGCGGAGCGGCCACCGCCCGGGCGAACGTCTCCTGCGCGATGTCCTCCGCGCGGTCACGATCCCCGGTCCGGCGGTACAGCACCCGGACGAGGGAATCGTGGTGTTCGCGAAAGAGCGCAGCCAGGTCGAGGGTCATTGACGGAAATATTGCACCGTTGTGGCCAGGCGGTCGCCCCGCCACTCCGTCAGCCCGGTCGAGTCGATCCGGATGGCGATCCGGCTGCCTGCGATGACCACCCGGTCGCCCGCCGAGAGCCAGGGGGCCAATTCAGGCAGCGCGCGGACCAGCGCGAAGTAGGCCGGGCTGAACGGTGCGACGGTGACATCCGGGCTCCCCGCCGTATAGGCCAGGTCGGTCCAGACGCCGTCCCGGTCCACGAACAGCCGCCCCGCGATCCGCTTCGGGGCCGCCATCGTTGTCCCGGTGGCCGGGGGTGCGCTGGCCAGGCGTTCGTTGGCCGCCGCATCGGCGGAAGCCAGCGTCTTCACCTCCGACTCCCGGGCGCTGGCTTCGGCCCGGTTGAACGCGGCCTGTCCGCTCATGGACTTCGCCGCGTCGCGGCCGCCCATCAGCGCTGCTTCGGGGCGGGGCGGCACGGCGCCGGGCTCGAGCACCAGGAACGACGTGTATTCGGTGATCAGGCCATAGCGGAGACCGAGCTGCCGGATCTCTTCCACCAGGGCGGGCGATGCCCCTTCGAGCCGGGCGGTCCGGGTCAGTTCCCCGATCTTCCGGGAGGCCCAGAGCGGCGGGACGAAGCTGTTGTCGGGCGCACGGCCGGCGAACTGGGCTCGCGCGGTGAACCGCTCGCGGCGGCCGTTGCGCTCCCCCTCGATGATCACGTCTCCCGCGCCGGTGCCGTGGTACCGCCCGAACACCACCAGTTCCTCACCGTAGAAGAGGTCGGGGAGCTGCGCGGGCTGGGCGTCCCGCAATGCCACCGGCGCGCTCACGATGCGCAGGTTCGTGAGTGCGGGATGCCGGATCCGGCCGAGCAGCCCGCCGACGGCCACCTCCATGTTGGCGTTCGGGGCCACGTACGTGGCGCTCCCGCGCCCTTCCTTGGCCAGCCGGTCGAGCAGGTAGGTGTTGACGTCCGTGCCCACCCCCACCGTGAAGATCCGCGACTGACCGATCCGGCTGCCGGCCGCCTCGGCGATCTCATCGGGCTGGGTCTGCCCGACCGACGGAATTCCGTCCGTCATGAAGACCACGAGCGACATCCGCTGCGTCGTTGCGGCACGCTGGAGCGCGACGTCGAGCGCGCCCTCGATGTTGGTGCCGCCGCCCGCTGCGAGACGGCTCACGAACTCCTGCGCATCGGCGAGGTTGGGCCGGGTGGCGGGCGTCAGGCCCTGTCGGAATTCCGTGACGCCGGAGGAGAAGGCGATGAGCCGGAACCGGTCCTGCGGGCCGAGCGCGGCGAGCGCCTGAGCCAGGGTGGCCTTGGCCTGCTCGAGCTTGGTGCCGGACATCGATCCCGACACGTCCACCACCAGGGTCAGGTCGCGCGGAATGACCTCGCTTCCCGACTCCTCGGGCGGCGCGAGCAGGAGCATGTAGTAGCCGTCCTCGCCGGCGCCGGCATGGGTCAGGATGCTGGTGCCGACCAGCCCGCGTCGGAGCGGCAGCAGCAGGTCGAGGTCGCCCGAGGCGGTGGCTGGGACCGTCACCACCAGTCGCCCGCCGGACCGGCGGCTCGATACCTCGTGGGTGGGGGAGTAGGGGGTGCCGAATGCATCCGCGCCTGTCGTTGACACATCCATGGAGAAGAGGTCCTGCGCTGTCCCGCCGTCGCCGAGTCCGCGGAGCGGTGTGCGGGGTCCGATGGCGTAGCGCAGCCTGAGCGCGTCACCTTCGCGGCCGAGGACCTGGGTGTACTTCAGGACGACTTTTCGTGTCTCGCCGGGCTGGATGGGGAAGATCTGGGCCCGGATGAGCCCGTGCCCGGCGTAGGTCAGGAGCGCGGGGTCGCGCTGGCGCCGCACGATCTCCTCGTACACGGCGCGGGCCTGCTCGGCGTTTTGCATCTCGCCCTGCAGTTCCTGGTCTCCCATCCAGAGCGAAAAGCCGGTGAAGACTGCCTCGCCCGGCAGGGGATACAGGTAGGTGCCCTCGGCGATCGAGCCGCCGGTGTTGCGAAAGCGCTCCTCGACCTCGATGCGCGCGACGCGCCCGTCGAGGGTGATGCGGACATCGCTTTGGACACGGATGACCGGCCCGCCGATGGGCGCGGGCCGGAATGGGGCGGGCGTGCTGCGGACCTCGACCCAGCCCTGGGCGGCGGCGGGGGAGGCCGCGCTGGTGACGAGCACCAGCGCGAGGGGGAATCGACGGCGCATGAGGTTCTCCTGGTTTGGGGCGGCCGGGAGATGCGCCTGGCCGGAAAACTTGCACGCCGCCCCAACTCCCCGGCATTCTTCGCCCCATGATTGCCACTCAACGGGCCCGCCTCCAGCTGGTCGCGGCTGCCGTGCTCTTCTCGACCGGCGGGGCGGTCATCAAGGCCACCTCCATGACGAGCTGGCAGGTGGCGAGCCTCCGCTCCGGCATCGCGGCGGTCGCCCTGGCGCTCCTCCTCCCGGAGGCGAGGCGGAGCATCCGGCCGCGCACCCTCATCGTCTCTATCGCGTACGCCGCCACCCTCGTCCTTTTCGTCACGGCCAACAAGCTCACCACCTCGGCGAACACGATCTTCCTGCAGGCCACCGGCCCGCTCTACATCCTCCTCCTGGCCCCATGGCTGTTGCGCGAGAAGATCCGCGCCGCCGACGTGGTGTTCATGGCGGTGGTGGGGATCGGGCTGCTGCTCTTCTTCGTGGGCACCGACGCGCCGGTCCGCACGGCACCCGCCCCGTTCCAGGGCAACGTCCTGGCGGCGCTGTCCGGATTTACGTGGGCGCTCACGCTGATGGGGCTTCGCTGGATGGGAGCCGATGAGGCGGGGGGCTCACCCGCCGGCGCGGTGGTCGTCGGGAACACGCTCGCATGCCTTGCCACACTCCCGATGGCCCTGCCGTTCTCCGGCATCGACGCCATCGACTGGGCCGCCATTTCGTACCTCGGCCTGTTCCAGATCGCCCTGGCCTATGCCTTGGTGACGCGCGCGGTGGGGAGGCTCCCGGCGCTGGAGATCTCGATCATCCTCCTCGTGGAACCGGCTCTCAATCCGGTTTGGTCCTGGCTGGTCCACGGCGAGCGGCCGGGACCGTGGGCGCTGGGCGGCGGCGTGCTCATCCTCGGCGCCACTGCGCTACGCTCGATTCTCGCGAATGCAGCCGCAGGCAAGTCCCCCGCCCGTGCCTGAGCTGCCACGAGCACGAACCTCCCTCATCGAGACGGTGCGGGTGTGCGGTGGCCGCGTGCCGCTCTGGCCGCTGCACCTCGACCGGCTCCATCGCAGCGCCGCCGCGCTCGGCTACACCGTTCCGCCCGATCCGGCACCTCCCTCGGGCGGGGGGGACCGGGTCTGCCGCCTCGAATTCGCGAGCCGGGCTCGGCTGCTGGTGACGGAACGGCAGGTCGAGGAGGTCGCCGGACTTCGGCTCAGGACCTCGCCGGTGCCACACCGGGGGTACCGCCACAAGACGACCAACCGCGAATGGCTCGACGCCGGGCGCCTCGACGCGGTCACCCGGGGCGGGGACGATGCACTCTTCCCGTCGGCCGAGGGGTTCGTGGCGGAGTCGTCGATCTGGAGCCTGTTCTGGTGGGAGGGCGGGGATGTGGCGGCGCCTCCACTCGAGCTGGGGATTCTCCCCGGCGTCGCGCGGGCCAGGCTCGTGGAGGTGCTGGGTGGTGTGCGGGAAGGGCTGCTCCCGGTCGCCGCTCTCGCGATGCACGGCGGGTTCGCGGCCAATGCGGCCAGGGGGATCGTCCCGCTCGTGGAAGTCGATGGCGTCCAAGTGGTTCCGAACCGAGGATTGGCTCCGCTGCGGGAAGCATTCTGGCCTTGACCGGGCGGGGGTCGGTGAATATTTTGCCCGGGCTAGGCAGGGCCCTCGGTCCTCGTGGTGGTTGTAGCTCAATCGGTTAGAGCGCCGGATTGTGGTTCCGGAGGTTGCGGGTTCGATCCCCGTCAGCCACCCTGCCCGCAACGCCCGACAGAGCACCGTCGGCAGAGGTCCGTAGCTCAATTGGTAGAGCACCGGTCTCCAAAACCGGGGGTTGCAGGTTCGATTCCTGCCGGGCCTGTCGGGACACGATACGGCGCTATCGTCTAGAGGCCTAGGACACAGCCCTCTCAAGGCTGGTACACGGGTTCGAATCCCGTTAGCGCTATGGGCAGCACCACCGGGCGGGCCTCGGCCCCATCGTCTATCGGTTAGGACGCGACCCTTTCAAGGTCGAGAGACGGGTTCGACTCCCGTTGGGGCTATCCACCACGCGCCGCTAGCTCAATTGGCAGAGCAAGTGACTCTTAATCACTAGGTTGTAGGTTCGATTCCTACGCGGCGCACTCCCCCGCCCAGGCCCAGCCTGGACGGGGGCTTCTGCTTTCTGCCCCCCCACCCCCCTGCCGGCCTCCTAGGGCCGGCAGCGGGGCGGGGATAGCCCCTTGGGACTTCTTGTGTTAGTATATTGGCTGGCTCCCCTACCCCGGTCCGCCGATCGCCGCGGCCGTCCGACCAGGGGACAGACCACCGTCAATGGTGAAGCACAAGCGGTCCAGGACATAGAGCAGCATCCGTCCGGCCGACTCGATGTCGGCCCGACTGAGTTCCACACCCCTCAGGAGCGATTCATGATCCGTAAGCTCTCAGTACTCTGCGCAGCGATCGCCCTCGTGGCGTCGGCACCTGCGCACGCCCAAACGAAGGGACAGATCCTGGTGGATGTCGGCGCCGGGTTGCCCTTCTATCCATCCTCCACCGGCCTCGACGACAAGGTCGGTTTTGGTGGACGCGTGGGCTACATGTTCGGCGACAAGCTCGGCTTCGAGGTCGACGCCTTCTACTACTCGACCGAGCCGTCGAGCCTCTCGTACACTGGCGTAGACATCACCGAGACCTCGCTGCACGGCCGCTTCACCTACAACACGCCGCTTGGCAAGGGCCTCGGGTTCATCGCAGGCCTCGGCTTCGCCTACAACATGTGGGGCGACAGCGCGAACGCGAATCCATACTTCGGCCGCGATTGTCCGGTGCAACCATCAGGCTGCGTGGACAAGAGCATGGGCTGGCTGGCTGACTATGGTCCCGGCGGCCTCCTCGGCCTGCGCTTCGGCGCCGGCGGCCCGATCAGCATCCGGGTCGATTTCACGGGCGACTACATCCCGTCCCCGATCGCGATGACCATGAACAACACCACCGATCAGGTCTATTGGGGCATGGACGCCATGCTCAGCCTCGCCTTCGGTGGCAAGCCGGGCACCCCGAAGGACACGGACAAGGACGGCGTGCCGGACAAGACCGACCTCTGCCCCGACACGCCGCTCGGCACCGCAGTGGACGCCAACGGCTGTCCCTTCGGCGACGCCGACAAGGATGGCGTGACCGACAACATCGACAAGTGCCCGAACACGCCGATGGGCGCCACCGTAGACGCCAGCGGCTGCCCGGCTGACGCCGATGGCGACAAGGTCCTCAACGGCATCGATCAGTGCCCGAACACCCCGATGGGTGCGACGGTGGACGCCAAGGGCTGCCCGGCCGACCAGGACGGCGATGGCGTGGTCAACGGCATCGACAAGTGCCCCGACACCCCGATGGGTGCCAAGGTGGACGCCAATGGCTGCCCGGTGGACAGTGACGGCGACGGCGTGGCGGATTACGCCGACAAGTGCCCGAACACCCCGGCCGGCATGAAGGTCAACGCCACCGGCTGCCCGGTCCTCTTCGAGCCCGGCAAGTCGGCGCTCGTCCTCGAGGGCGTCACGTTCGCGACCAACAGCGCCACGCTGGACCCGAGCTCCACTGAGGTGCTCGACCGCCTGGCGAATGCGGCGCAGTACAACGTGGCCGGTGCGAAGCTTGAGATCGCCGGGTACACCGACAACACCGGCAGCCGCGCGCACAACATGAAGCTGTCGCAGGCGCGCGCCGAGTCGGTCATGAACTACCTCATCAGCAAGGGTGTCCCGGCCAGCGCGCTCACGGCCAAGGGCTACGGTCCGGACTTCCCGATCGACACCAACGCGACCGCGGCTGGTCGTGCGAACAACCGGCGGGTCATGATCAAGCAGATCCAGTAGTTCCCGCCCAGTATGAAGGAAATGCGCCGGAATCTCACGATTCCGGCGCATTTCCTTTCATACTCACCGGCTAGCTTCGTGGGCGAATCCTCTTCTCAGGAGCTCGTTTCTATGATCCGCAAGTTCGCTATCCTCATGGCCGGCTTGGCGTTGGCCGGAAGTACCTCGGCCCAGGCGCAGTCCAAGGGCCAGTTCCAGGTCGGCGTGGGCGCCGGGATGCCCTTCTACGCCGACACGCTGGGGCTCGATGACCCGATCGGCTTCGGCGGCCGGCTCGGTTACATGTTCACGGACAAGATCGGCATCGAGGGCGACATCTTCTATTACTCCTCCCAGCCGACCAATTCTGCATACGATGGCCCGGACATGACCGAGATGCCGCTGCACGGCCGCGTGACGTACTACGCGAACGTCAACAAGAACTTCGGCGTCATCTTCGGCCTCGGCGCGGTCTACAACAGCTGGGGCGGGGACAGCCTGAAGTCGTACTACGCGACCACCGAGGACGCCGATGCTGGCCCGGGCGCCCTGTTCGGGCTCCGCTTCGGCGGCGGTCCGGTGGGCCTCCGTCTCGACCTGACGGGTGACTACATCATCAACCCCTTCAACGAGACCGGTCCGGACAACGACAGCCGGTTCGACCTCGGCGCCGACGCCATGCTGACCTTTTCGTTCGGCGGCAACAAGACGCCGAAGGACACGGACAAGGACGGCGTGCCGGACAAGACTCCAGACCTCTGCCCCGACACCCCGCTCGGCACCGCGGTGGACGCCAGCGGCTGCCCCTGGGGCGACGCCGACAAGGATGGCGTGACCGACAACATCGACAAGTGCCCGAACAC
>JAKLGU010000008.1 GCA_022710485.1 Gemmatimonadota bacterium
AATCGACCGCGATGGCGTCCTCGCTCCGGGCCTGGCGCTGGGCAAACCGGTCGGCGGCGCCGCCGGTGCGGCGGCCCACCGCGAGGTCGAAGGCGGCGCTCCGGCCCTTGCGCTGCCGCTCCACCTCCCGGGCGATGCGGTCCATCGCCTGCACCGCCTCGAGGCCGTAGTCGCCCACGGCCGTCTCGGCGGAGAGCATGACGGCGTCGGTGCCGTCGAGGATGGCGTTGGCCACGTCCGACGCCTCCGCGCGGGTGGGCCGGGGGGCGTGAACCATGGACTCGAGCATCTGGGTGGCGGTGATGACCGGCTTGCCCCGCAGGTTGGCCTCGCGGATGAGGCGCTTCTGGACCAGCGGCACCTCCTCGAAGGGCAGCTCGACGCCGAGGTCGCCGCGGGCCACCATGACGGCGTCGGTGGCGTCGAGGATGGACTCGAGATGGAGGAGGGCGGTGTCCTTCTCGATCTTGGCCACCAGCTGGACCCGCTTCGGGATCAGGGTGCGGAGCTGGTTGAGCTCCTCGGCCCGCCGGACGAAGGAGACGCCGATGTAGTCCACGCCGAGCTCGACGGCGTGCTGCACGTCCTCCCGGTCCTTGTCGGTCACCGCCGGCGCGCTGACGTCCACGCCGGGGAGGTTCATCCCCTTGTTGGCCTTCAGGAGCCCGCCGTAGCGCACGACCCCGTCCACACGGTCTCCCCGGACGCCCGTCACCTCGACCGCCAGGAGGCCGTCGTCGAGGAGGATCTTGGAACCGGGGCGCATGTCCTTGGCCAGGTCGGCATAGGTGGTGGGCAGCTCGGCCGCGGTGGCCACCGCCTCGGGCGCAAAGGTGACGGACTCGCCCTGAACGAGCTCCCGCGGCTCAGGCAGCTGGCCCACCCTGATCCGGGGGCCATGGAGGTCCATCAGGATGGCGACGGGCTCCGTGCGCCCCTTCTGGACCCGCTGGAGGTCCCGGATCCACTTGGCCCGCAGCTCCCGAGTTCCGTGGGAGGCGTTCACCCGCACAACGTTCACCCCGGCGTCGAGGAGCTGGGCCATCCGGTCAGGATGGGACCAGGCGGGTCCGAGGGTAGCGACGATCTTGGTGCGGCGGATGGTGGAACCGGGCACGAAAGCCTCAACGATGGTAGTGGGGGGATACTAATGGATCAGCGGGGAAGCGGGGAAGCGGGGAGGCCTGAGCAGAAGGGCCGGTGTGAGTTATCCACATCCGTCACTGGTCGAGTAATTGTCATCCGAGACTCGGAGACAGACCGCGGGCATGAGGATCGGGATTTCCGCATTTGGGGAGGATGTGAATATTTCATTTCCACTTCCCAACAGGGCGTCCATGACGGCGTGGGGCTGGCTCAATGATGGCTATCAACATGGCTGTGGAATGGGTAAAGTTTCCCCCAGATTCGGCGTGGAAACCGTGGAAACAGCGATTCTAGTCGTTGTGGGACAAAGCACTAGAGGTGGACTTAAATTTCCACTTTAAGTGGAAGTTGCAACTTTCTTATTAACATCACTTACAGATCTTGATCACATGTGGAAAATGAGATGGCGACAGTGTCGTTACCTGCGCCTTTACATGCGATTTTCCTGCATAAACGCGCTGCGGGGCACCCTATTCCGGGTGCCCCGCCGCATTTCCTGGATCTGTCCTGTGGAGAAGGGTCCTTCAGTCGAGCAGCTCCAGGTCCACCATCTGCCCCGCCCGGAGCCCGAGCTCCTGAACAATCTTCTGGGGAAGGGTCACCCCTGCCCCGCTGGCGAAGCTCCAGCCCCTGGTCTTGAACCGCCGGTCGCCCACCTGGACCGTGACCGGGACGCTCTTGCCGAGCGGCAGGCTCCCGGCGGGCAGGAAGATCTTCGCGTAGGTGCTGGCGCCGTAGCGCTCGAGCACGAGACGTTCGTGGACCAGGGTGGACATGGCTGCTCCGGGCGATGACGGGGCTAACCTACCCCCCTCCCCGCCCGGCGCCAGAGGGGGTGCTACCGGGTGAACTCCACCCGGGCCGGCCCGCCCCAGTACATGGGACCGAACATGCGGATCGGGGAGGCCCGGAGCGCCACGGCCAGGTCGTCCTTTCCCTCCACCCGGAACACCCCGGGAAGGGTGCGGGTCCAGATGGGCTGGCTCGAGACGGCGGCCTTCCACTGGATGCTCCGGGTACCCTGGAAGATCAGGCTCGATTGGCCCGGATCGGAGGCGGCGGTCGAGTCGCGGCCCGCCAGCTGTCCGTCCCAGGAGAGGACGGTCTTCCCGATCTTGATTTCGTACCGGTGGCGATTGGACTCGGGGATGGGGCGCCGGGAGCGCTTGAGCATCCCCACCGGGATGAATTGCGCCTCGGTCTGCTTCCTGAGCCGCCAATCGTTCGTCCAGAACTGGGCGACGAACCACTGATCGGAGCTCGGTGAACCGTCGGCGCGCCGGGCGGCGATGGCCCAGTAACCGACCACCTCCTGCCCCTCCATCTTCTTCTCTGGGGTCAGGAGGTTGTCGCCGATCGTGACCTGGGGGCCCTCGATGAAGCAAACCCGGGACGGCACCCAGGCGGCGTGGACCGTGTCCCCCTCGATCTCGCGGCGCAGCACCGGGGTCAGGGCGCCGAAGCTCGCGGCCGGGATGACCTGGTACCCCGGGTCGAGCTGCCGGCCGGCAAGGGTCGGCTCCACCAGGAAATCGACGCAGGCGGAGAACTCGACCCCCGTGAAGGACCAGAGGTAGCCGGGGCCCGCCGGGGCCTGGGCGAGGGCGGGCGCCGCCACAGCGCCCAGGAGGCCCACGGAGGCGAGGAGTCGTCCGAGGGTCACGAGGTCCCTCGGGCCGAGGCGATCGCGGCCTGGAGGCGATCGTAGCCCTTCGGATCGGTCGCGTTGAACTGCATTTCCCGCCAGGCGACCTTCCCGTCCTTCCCGATCACGTACACCACCCGGCGGTTGTACCCGTCCCCCTTGGCGCCGTACTTGGCGGCGATCCGCTGCTTCGGGTCGGACAGGAGCTTGAATGGGAGCCCCAGGCTCTCGGCGAAGCGGACGTGGGTCTCGAGGCTGTCCACGCTGATGCCGACCAGGACAGCGCCGCCGAACATGGCGTCGTAGCGGTCGGCGAAGGTGCGCATTTCCGCCGTGCACCCGGAGGTGAAGTCGCGCGGGTAGAAGGCCAGCACCACCACCTGCCCCTTGAGCGCCTTGAGCGAGAAGGGCTCCTCGCCCGATCCGATGCCGGCCTTGTCCGCCCAGGGGGCGGTGAAGTCCGGGGCCGCAACGCCGACCTCGGGGCCCGACACCACGATGGCGGTGGCCGGCCCCATGGGGGCGGGCGCGGGGTCCTGCGCCAGCGCCGGGGAGGCGGCGGCGAGCGCGGCCAGCGATCCGAGAATGATGCGTGCTCTCATGAGTGAACCTCGAAGGATTATTGGTTCGCGGTGACGCGGCCGAGGACGGTCCCGAAGGACTGGCTCCCGCCGGTTCCGGTATAGACGATCTTGCCCGCGCGATCGATGATCACGACATACGAAGTGGCGGCCACGTCGTACGCACGTTGACTCTCGCCCTCGTCGTCGTACAGCACCCGGTAGGGGGGATCGTGGCGCGCGACCCAGGCGCGCACGCTATCCCGCGGGTCCCCGACCGTGATGTTGATGCCGATGAACTCGACCTTGGCGCCGTAGGCCTCCCGCGCGGCGCGCACCGCCGGTTCGAGCGCCTGGCAGGAGGTGCACCAGGTGGCCCAGAACTCCAGGAACACCGGCGTCTTCCCGATCCACTGCCCCAGGTCCACCGGCTGCCCGTCGAGGTCGTGCACCGACACCACCGGCGCGGCGTCGCCGACGCCGGGCGCCTGCGCCCCGAGAGCCGCCGCGGAACAGAGCGACGCCCCGAGCAGGAGGCCTGCGATCCGCCCGCCGCGCGCCATCTACCGTGCCACCGGCTCGGCGGGAGCGTAACGCCCCTGCACGTACTCCTCCAGCAGCGCCAGGAACTCGGGCACGATCCGGTCGCCGCTCAGGGTGACGCGCAGCTGGCCGTCCACGTACACCGGCGCGCGCGGATCCTCCGCGGTCCCGGGAAGGGAGATCCCGATGTCGGCGTGCTTCGACTCGCCCGGCCCGTTCACGACGCACCCCATGACGGCGACGCGCATCGACTCGACGCCGGGGCGCGCCTCGCGCCAGACCGGCATCTGCTCCCGCAGGTAGCGCTCGATGTCCTGCGCCATGGACTGGAAGAAGGTGCTCGTGGTGCGCCCGCAGCCGGGGCAGCTGGTGACCTGCGGCGTGAAGCTCCGGAGGTCGAGCGACTGCAGGATCTGCTGCGCCACCTGCACTTCCTCGGTGCGGTCGCCGCCGGGGGCCGGCGTGAGGGAGACGCGAATGGTGTCGCCGATGCCCTCCTGCAGGAGGATGGCCAGCCCGGCGGTGCTCGCCACGATCCCCTTGGTGCCGAGGCCCGCCTCGGTGAGCCCGAGGTGGAGCGGAAAATCACCCCGAGCCCCGAGCAGGCGGTACACGTCGACCAAATCTTGTACCGCGGAGACTTTCGCAGAAAGTATGATTCGGTCGTGCGCCATCCCGGTGGCCTCGGCCAGGGCGGCCGAGCGAATGGCGCTCTCGACCATGGCATCGAGCGTCACGTCGCGGGCCTCGCGCGGCGCGCCGAGGCGGTGGTTGGCGTCCATCAATTCGGTCAGGAGCTGCTGGTCGAGCGACCCCCAGTTGACGCCGATGCGGACCGGCTTGTCGTGCCGGAGCGCCGCCTCGATGATGGCGCGGAAGTGCTCGTCGCGGCGCTTGCCGCCGACGTTGCCGGGGTTGATCCGGTACTTGGCGAGCGCCGCGGCGCAGGCGGGGTACTTCGTGAGCAGGATGTGCCCGTTGTAGTGGAAGTCGCCGATGACGGGCACTGCGACGCCGAGCCGGTCGAGTCCCTCGACGATCTCGGGAACCGCCCGCGCCGCGTCCTCGGTGTTGACCGTGACCCGCACCAGCTCGCTCCCCGCGCGGGCCAGCGCGGCCACCTGGCGCACCGTCCCCACCACGTCGGCGGTGTCGGTGTTGGTCATCGACTGCACGACGATGGGGTGGCAGGAGCCGACGCTCACCTGCCCGATACGGGTGGTGACGGTCTGGCGGCGGGGAAGCGGAGGCATTGGGGAAATATACAAGGACGAAGGACTGAGGACTGAGGACTGGGGTCAGGCCCGATCGAACTCCGCCTCGTCGAGGTCGCGCAGCTCTTCCGCCTCGAGGCGCAGCTCCCCCGCGGTCATGCTGTCGAGGGCGTGCTCCACCGTCCTCGCGCCGGGAATGACGATGACGTTCGACGCCTGTTCCAGCACCCAGGCGAGCACCACGGCGTGCGGGGAGGCGCCATGCCGATCGGCGATGGCCTTCACCAGCGGATGCGCCGGGAGCTTCTTGTTGAGCCGTCCGCCCCCCACCGGGCTGTAGGCCAGGAAGCCGATGCCCAGCCGCTCGCAATGTTCCACGACGCCCTGCTGCAGCGCCTCACGAAACCAGGGGTTGAGCCGGTTCTGTACCGTGACCACCTCGACGTGGCGGCGAGCGGCGTTGACCTGGTCCACCGAGACGTTCGAGAGCCCGACCCAGCGGATCTTTCCCTCGCCCTGGAGTTCCGCCAGCATCCCGACGCTTTCGGTGAACGGCACCTGCGGGTCGGGGGCGTGGAACTGATACAGGTCGATCCGGTCGACGCCCAGCGCCTTGAGAGAGCGGTCGCAGGCGCGGCGCAGGTGCTCGGGCCGGCCGTTCCGGTCCCAGCGCCCGTCGGGGCGCGTCATCCCCCCCTTGGTGGCCACCAGCACCTCGCTCCGCGGCCCGTTCCAGGTGCGGAGCGCCATGGCCATCAGTCGCTCGTTGTGCCCGAGGTCCTCGTCCGACAGGCAGTAGACGTCGGCGGTGTCGAGGAGGCGGACGCCGGCGTCGAGCGCGGCGTGGACGACGCGCACCCCCTGCGCTTCCGGCGGCCGGTCGGTGATGGAAAGGGGCATGCCCCCGAATCCGACCGGGGGCACGCGGGGGGCGCCGGGACCGAGCGGCCGAGGGATCACACGAGCCCGAGCTTCTTCGTCAGCCGGAAGTGCTCTTCCGGACGGAGGGTGCCGTCGGTGGCCAGCGGGGCGAGGGCCTGGAGGATGTCGGCGCGCGTGGCGTCGATGCGGCGATCCCGCAGTTCGCCGATCATGCGGGCGAACCGCGCCTCGAACTGGTCCTTGTTCAGCTCCCCGTTGGCCCGCATGTCGCTGATGTTGTGCAGCTCCTCGAGCAGGCGCGGCAGGGTGACGGGGGTGAGTTCTGGCTTGTCGGACATCGTCCTGACCTCGAGTGTGCGATGGAAGCGATGGGTGGGTGCGTCAAAGATAATGGCGGCGGCGGGGAGCTGCGCCCCGCCGTCAGCCCGTGGCCTCGCGGCGGGGTTCCACGGAGTTGGCGTCGTAGGCGCGGGTGCGGAGCGGCGAGGTCCGGCCCCGCGTCCATCCGCCGCGGAACTCGAAGTGCTCCTCCGGGAGGAGGCGGTCGCCGAGGGGCACGGTGCCGGCCAGTTCGAGATGCCAGAAGAGCATCCGCGCCCCGACCTCCGCCGCGGGCATCCACTGCCCCGGCGTGATCGGCGGGTAGTGCTGGGCGAACTCGACGCGGAGGCGGGCCATACGAATTTCGGTGTCCATATCCCAGTTCAACCCCAGCGCGAGAGAATGGCGCCCATGGCCGCAAAATAGACCAACTGATACCCCGCGTCGATCAGCCAGGCCCCCAGCCGCCTGTCGGAAAAGACCAGCGCGGTCAGGCTGACCGGCATCACCAGGAAGGTCCAGACCTGCACCCCCGTCCACATGCCACCCAGCGGCGAGTCGAACCGGACGACCGCCGCGATGCCCACCCCCAGCAGCAGGTACGCCAGGAACGAAATCCCGTAGGCCTTCGGCGCCCCCTTCTTCAACTCGACGAGCTTGTCCGGCGTGTACCCGTTGAGCGCCATCCACGGCTTGGCGAAGAGGATCGGCGAATACCAGATCATCCCGATCAGGAAGGTGACCACGGCCGCCATGACCACGCCCACGGGACTCACACCGAACGGGAGCATTCGCCACTCCTTTTTCGACCAGCCGATGCCGCGTCAGGCACGATCAGGATGTGCCGGGACGAACGACCGGTGCGATTGGGCTCCGCATGCGTGGACAGGGGGTATGGAAGGAATCTGCGCCCTTCGGCGGCAATGTCAAACCCGGCGAGTCCGCCCTCCCTCCTCGGCTAGAGCCGCGAACCGGTGATCGGGATGTCCGCCGACGCGCCGGCCCGGTCGAGCCGCGCCTGCACCTGCGCGGCCTGGGCCGGCTTCCCCTGCGCCTGCAGGCTGTTCCGGAGCCCGGCGAGCCCCCAGACGTTTTCGGGATAGAGCGCCAGGTTTCGCTCGTACTCCCGCTGGGCCTCGGCCGGCTGCCCCGCGGCGAGGAGCGCCTGCCCGAGCGACATCCGCATCGGGTAGTACCAGAACGGGGGCTCGTTGTAGAGAATGCCGTCCTCGATGTCGGAGGCGGCCCGGAAGTGCGCCACCGCCGCCGCCGCGTCGCCCCGGCGGAGGGCAATCTCCCCCTCCAGCGCGAGCGCCGCGATGGAGAGCACGGTGCGCCCCTCCCCTTCGGGCACACGCGCCTGGTCCCCCTTCACCCACGCCAGTTCCAGCTCCGCCTCCGCCGTCCGTCCCTTGGCCGCGTACGCCACGCCGCGCGCGTAGTGCACCAGCCCGCGCGCCACCGGCAGGTCGGCCGGCGGCATGGGCTGCGCGAGCACCTCCGTCCACTGCGCGAAGGTGACGAGCGACAGGGTGTAGTACGGGATCATGGACTGCATGAAGAGGACGTCGCGCGCGATGTCCACGGACACCTTGCCGGAGAGCTGCTGCGCCGACTCGAGGGCAATCGCCCGCTGCCCCGACATCGTGGCCGCGAAGGCGAGGAAGTGATAATTGTGCGGGTAGTACCCCATCGCGTAGATGCCGGAGGGGCGCTGGTCCTGGATGAAGGTCTCGTCCACGTGCACGGCGTGCTGGTTGGACTGGACGGCGTCGGCGAACCGCCCGGTCCGGATGTAGATGTGCGCCGGCATGTGCACCAGGTGCCCTGCGCCAGGCATCAGCCCCGCGAGCCGCTCGGCGCAGGGCACCGCCTTCTGTGGCTCCGCCGCCTCCACCGCGTGGATGTACAGGTGGCAGGCGCCCGGGTGTTCGGGCAGCCGCGCGATCACCGCCTCCAGCATGGCCAGGATGCCCGGCGTGGCGGGGCGCGGCTCGCCGCTCGGCGTCCAGTAGAACCAGGGGCTCAGGTTCATGAGCGCGTCGGCGGCCAGCGTCGCGGCGTCGGGATCGTCCGGATATGCCTGCGCCACGGCGAGCATCGCCTCGGCATACGCGGTGTCGAGCGCCGCGCGCGGGGCGGCCGGCGGATCGCTGTAGCGTGCCTGGAGGGCGCGGATGTAGGCCTGCTCACGCGGCGTCGCGTTGGGCGCCAGCCGCGCGGCCTCCCGCGCCGCCCCCCACGCCGCCACGCCCGAGGCCGAATCCATCGGCGCGTTGATGTTCGGGCCCAGCGCGAAGGCGACTCCCCACCAGCACATGGCGCAGGTCGGGTCCTGCGCGAGCGCCGCCTGGAAGGAGCGGATCGCCTCGGGGTGGTTGAAGGCGTAGGTGAGCCGCATCCCCTGGTCGAAATACCGCTGCGCCAGCGGGACGGACGTCGTGATCGGGACCTCGAGCGTGCCGAGGTCGGTGTAGAGCGGGACGGTGTCGCGGGGCGCAGGTGCCAGGACCAGCGCGGCGAGCATGGCCATCAACGTGGTGGTCATCCTACCTCCCTCCCCGCCCGACCGCGCTCGGCTGCACGAGCAACACGACGAGGAATCCGATGAGGAGCAGCACGCCGACAATGAGGAGCAGACGCTCGGTAGACGGAAGCCGCAGGTGACTGCGGAGGTTCACGAACCCTCCTCGCGCCGGCCAGCGGCACGGACCTGGAGGGCGCCGAGCGCCATCAGCGCCACCGCCGGCCAGAACGTGAAGAAGGCGAGCAGGCCCGGGCCGATGGGATTCGGGTTGGGATCCGGCCAGAGGCCGAGCTTGGCCGCCACGATGATGGCGAACAACGGACCGCTGCCAACGGCAAGGAGGACGGCCCCGATGCGGAAGAGTCGATTCGCGAGGTACCGTCGCATCAGCGCCCGCTTTCCCCCTCGAACTCGACCTCCAGCCCCCCGAACCGTCCCGCCAGCCAGTTGAACAGGACGCACCCCACCGCCGTGGTGGCGTACCCGACCCCTGACAGCAGGAACGGCTCGATCAGCACGATGGTAGGGCTGAAGCCGATCCCCTCAGGGGTGAGCACGAACATCGAGTAGATGAAGGGCAGCGCGAGGAGTCCGACCAGGAAGTAGAGCAGGCCGACGACGCGAGCGGCGGAAAGGGGATCGATCCGGACCAGCCGCTGCTTCACGGGACCTCCCTCGGCTCGCTCAATATTGCAGGTTCGCCTGGTGGGCGGCCTCCTGGAGAAGTTGCACAATCGAGGCCGGGACGTCCAGAGTCGCGCCGTTGGCGGCGGCGCGGTCGGGGAGGTCGCGCGCGTCCTTGCCGGTGAGCCTCTCGTAGATCGTGATCGCGACGAGGTACGTCCCGAGCGGCGAGGGATGGAAGTCGTCGGAGCCGAGGAGCGGGAGGGTGGCGTCGCGCTGGAGTGCCAGCTGGAGCGCCATCCCCGCCGGGAGGAAGAGCCCGCCGACCGACTGCGCCGCCAGCTGGTACGACTGCCGCACCGCGTCGATCCCCTGCGCCGAGGCGCCCGCGGGCCAGACCATGTACAGGGCGGTCCGCGCGCCGGTCGGCCGGATGATCGAGTCGAACATCCCGGTCCAGAGCACCAGCGAGTCGCGGTTGACGGCGAGGGTGCTGGGCCCCTGCTGCAAAACGACGACGTCCCACCCGCCCCGCTTGACCGCGGCCACGGCGTCGCTCATCCCCTGGAGATGATCGAGGAGCGCGTAGCCCGGCCCGGTGACGCTCTCGACCGCGAGCGTGTCACCCGCCGTCCGCGCGATGGCGGCCAGGGTGCCGGGGAGGTCGTTGTAGTAGGTGAGGCTGTTGCCGATGAAGAGGATCTTGAGGGACGGCGTGCCACCGGAGGGCCCGGCTCCGTCCTGGCAGGCGCCGGCGCCCGAGAGGGCCGCCAGGGCAAGGGTCGCGGAAAGCAATGTGCGCAGGCGATGCGGCATGTCGGACTCCCGTCAGGTCAGTCGATGGATCACCCCCCGGGCGCCGGCCGCCCACCTCGGCGCCAGCAGGGTGGCCACAAGCACCACCACCCACACCCGTCCCTGCCGGACGTCGTAATCGGCAAGGAGTTTCGGCCACGGATTCCGGAAGAGGTAATGTCCTGCGAGGAACTCGAAGGCGACCGTCGCGGACACCCAGAGGACGCCGACCAGCCAGGCCTGTTGCACAGTGACGGGACCGATCCAGCGGATGGAGAGCCAGGCCACGAGCAGGATGAGGAGGGAAAGGGTGACGCTGCTGACGACGTGCCCCGCGTACGCACCGACGGCCGGCACGATCAGGAACTGTCGGATCGTGCCGTTGGCCACGGCGGTGGCGCACAACAGGAGCCAGATCAGCATCGCACGGAGCAACATCGCAATCGCCCCTGGTCAGAACCTCAGATGTACGCCGAGGGCAACCGTTCCCCGATCCGGCCCGATGGGCAGAACGCTCAGCGTCGGCCAGGCGGTCGGCTCCCACCGATCGGTGTGGGATCCGGAACCAACCAGCGCCCCGGCGCCTGCGCCGACCGCGCCGAAGATCAGGGCGCCGGCGCCGACGTAAGTCGGACAATCATGCTCTTCGCTGCAGATCAGCGCGCCGAACCCTACTCCAACGGCCGCGCCCACGGCCCCGCCGAGGAGCGCCCCTTTCCCGGTTTGAGATTTCGTCCCGGCCCAGACGTCGATGGATTGAACGCCGGATCGGGGCAGCCGCACGGAGTCGCCTGTGCTCGTCACCATTGCGAATACTGCGGCGTCCAGGGACGCGAAGGTGCCCACGACGACCTGCTTGCCTTGCTGATGCACCCGAATCCGTCGCCCTGGCACCAGTCCCGCGGTGTGCTGCTGCGCCTGTCCCGCCGCGGTGGCGGTGAGCACGGCCAGCGTGCATACGAGGAGTGCGCGTTGCATGACCGCTCCTCTTGGAGCGCCTAGA
Organism: Gemmatimonadota bacterium; assembly: GCA_022710485.1. Classification (GTDB taxonomy): domain Bacteria; phylum Gemmatimonadota; class Gemmatimonadetes; order Gemmatimonadales; family GWC2-71-9; genus SPDF01. Next base: position 11,261 of record JAKLGU010000008.1, read on the forward strand.
GCCTGAGCCGTACGCCGAGCGCCAACGTCGTTCCTTGCGGCCCAGCGGGCAGAACGGCCACCGTGGGCCAGGCCATCGGGTCCCACTTGTCGGTCCGTTTTCCGGAACCAATGAGCGCTCCGACCCCGGCGCCCAGCGCGCCGAAGAAGAGGCCGCTGCCCGCGGCCCAGGTTCCGGCGCCGTAATCAAGGAACTCCCCGTTGTCAGAACTGGACGCCGCGACCCCGATGATCACTCCACCCACCGCCCCGTAGATGAAGCCGCGGAGCGCGTATGCGCCGGCCTTGGACTTCGTGCCCATCGAGATATCCACCGCGGTGACGTATGCCCGCGGGACGAGCGCGGTGTCGGTGCCCGCGGTGACGAATCGGATGCCGGCGGAGTCCAGGGAGACGAAGCTCCCAACGAGAGCCTGCTTCTTGTGCTGGTGGACGCGGACGCGTCGGCCGGGAACAAGCCCGGTCGAGTCCTGCTGTGCAACGGCGGTCAATGGGAAGGCAAGACCGATGATGATGAGTACCAGCATGGAGCGTGACATACCGCACCTCCAACATGGCAGGGGCCGGCGAGGTCGCCGGACATCCCGCGCCACGATGGAAGTCTAGGTTTGGATGGTTCTGGGAACCGTGAGCATTCGATGAAGGAGCGCCAGTGGGATGGTGGAACCGGTGGGCGCTACTCGCGGTCCTTCGAGAGCCGCTTCAGCAGCTGGATCTGCCCGGTGTGGTAGGCCTCGTGCTGGGCGGCGCCGAGGATCGTCTCACCGAAGGTCCACTTGCGGTTGCCGGCGGGGCGTCGGCCGTACCAGGACACCGGCACGGCGCGGACGGTAGCCGCCACTTCGAGGTGCATGGCGCGCACGAGGGCGCAGTCGCGCCTCCAGGCGGCGGCGTCGGGCCGGTCGGGGACGGCGGGCCAGTTGGCGGGACTCCGGGGGAATGGCGCACGCTCCCCGCCCCGGAGCCGCTGGGTGATGGTGTGGTGCCAGTAGGCGATATGAAGCGCTAGCTCCCAGATACACTTCCGGTCCGGCGCGGGCCGCCAGAGCGCCTGCGGCGCCGACACGCCGCGCAGCGCGCCCACCACCGTCGGGCCGCCGTGCCAGGAGCCGCGACCGGCCTTCGGCGCCACGTTCTCCGCGAGGAGTCGGGAGAATCCGCGATCGTTCATGACACCCCTCCGATGCCTGCCACGGTGCTCCGCCGCTCGAAGAGCAGCACATCCCGCCACACGCCCTTCATCTGGCCCAGGCGCTCGCGCCGCCCGACCAGGCGGAAGCCAGCCCGCTCGTGGAGCGTCACACTCGCGGTGTTCTCGGGGAAGACGCCGGCCTGCAGGGTCCAGATACCGTGCGCATCCGCGGCGGCGATGAGCCCCTTGAGCAAGGCGATCCCAATTCCCTTGCCCCGCCCGCCCGCCGACACGTACACCTGCAATTCCGCCACGCCACCGTACACGCACCGATCGGAAACAGGGCTGAGCGCGGTCCAGCCGAGGACACGCTCCCCCCCCACCGCCACCAGGCGGCAGGCGGCCAGGTGTCCCTTGTCCCACGCCTCCCAAGCCGGTGCGTCGGTGTTGAAGGTGGCGTGCCCGGTGGCGATTCCCTCGCGGTAGATGTCGGCCACGGCGGGATAGTCGGCCGGCGTCATGGGGCGGAGGTTCATTCCAGCTCCTTCAGCAGGCGTTTCGGCGCCGTCATCCGATAGCTGTCCTCCAGCAGGCCGGCGAGCTCCTCCCAGTCCACCTTGCCGTCCAGCCAGACGCCCACCCACCCGCTCGGCCCCACGTACGGCGGCACGAAGAACCGCGTCGGCTGGGCCCGCACCATCAGCTGCTGATTCCCGGGCGCCGCCTTGACCCACACGCCTGGCCGGCCGCCGCCGTGGTGGTTGTCCGGGGCGGCGTACATGGCGAAGAGCTTGTTCTTGACCCGGAACGTCGGCGCACCCCACGCCTCGACCTCGTGGGCCTCGGGGAGCCGGAGGCAGAGCCTCCGGAGTCGGGTCAGGGGACGGAGAGCCACGACGGCGGGGACGCGGGAAAGCGGGGAAGTTCGATCATGGGGCGGTGGACGCGACGTAGCCCGCTCCCACGCCGAGCAGGAGCGCGAGCGGCGAATACAACCGCGTGTCCATCCGCGCGAACGCGGTGTCGCGGACCCGCTTGAAGAAGCCGACGTACCGGAACTCGCCGACGGCGCGGAGCACCAGCGCCACGGAGACCCCCCAGCACCCCGGGGCCACGAGTGCGGGGGGGAGCAGTTCCCGGCCGAGGCCGGCGCGCTGGGTCACGAGGAGGGCGGCGAGGAAGAGCACCGCCGCCACCGCCAGGGTGGAGAGCGGCCCGGGCCGGAAGAGCGGCGCGCCGTCGCGCTCGGGCAGCACCTGCACCCTGCCGCTCCGCGGCCCGAGCGCCCAGCCGATGTGCAGCAGGCTCAGGACGCAGAAGCTCGCCGCCAATCCGGTCGCGATCAACGTCGCGCCGTTCACGTTCCCGCCCCGCTGCCGCCCTGCCCCGCGGCCCCCCCTGGCGTCACTTCTGGATCCTCGAGCGACAGCCGCTGCACGCTCCGTTCCTTCATCATCTTGATGAACGGCAGGCTGAACACCGGGTCGAAGTCGGTGCCGGACTTCTCCTCGAGGTACTCGAGCGCCTTGGTGGAGGTCCAGGCGGCGCGGTAGGGGCGGTTGGTGCAGAGGGCGTCGTACACGTCGCAGACGTGCACCAGGCGGCTGGCGTAGTGGGTGTCCCGCGCGAAGTGGAAGGCGGGATATCCGCCGCCGTTCAGCATGATGTGATGCTCGTACGCCACCACCGCCGGCACCTCCAGCCGCACGTCGCGGTCGAGGATCAGCTTGGCCCCCTCCTTCGGGTGGGCCTTCATGATGGCGAACTCCTCGTCGGTGAACCCGCCCGGCTTGACGAGAATCTCGCGGGGAATCTTGACCTTGCCGAGGTCGTGCAGGAGGCCGGACACGCCGAGCACCCGGAGCTCGCGCCCGGCAAAGCCGAGGTACTCGCCGATGGCCATGGCGAGCACCGAGACGTTGGTGGAGTGGGTGGTCGTGTACTGGTCGAATTCCTTGAGCTGCAGCAGCGGCAGGATGATCTCGGACTGGCTGTGCATGGCGATGGCCAGCGAGCGCACCACCGTCTCCGCCTCGAGGAGCGGGAGCTCCCCGGTTTCCTGGACGTGCCCGTGCATCCACTCGATCGCCTCGACGTCGTCGCGCAGGGAGTAGGCGATCGTGGCGGTGGCCAGCGTGGCCTCGGCGGAGTCCAGCGACTCGCCGGTGTCGAGGGCCAGGGTGCCGTAGCGGATGCCGGTGGCGCGGAGATGCCGCACCTCGGCGGTGTCCATCGCCTCGCCGCGGCTTCGCTGGAAGGTGTCGCGGAGGAACTGCTCGAAGTCCTCCCGCGTCACCCCCGGGTCGATTTCGAGCCGCTCGATGCCGAGCCCCGCGAGCCGGGTGGCCCAGTCCCACTCCTTGAGTTCGCGGACCACCCGCCGGTCGAAGACGACGTCGCCCCCGATGAACGAGAACTTGAGCCGGTCGCGACCGGCCAGCACGTCCTGCAGCTCCTGGTACGAGTCGTCGAGCGCCCGCTCGCGGGCGGGATGGCCCTGGTTGTAAAGGGCCATCGTGGCCATGACCTGGCCGAGCGAGGTGAGGAACTTGACGGGGCTGCTCATGCGAGCCCCGCCGCCTGGCGGATGTCATGCACGCCGCTGCGCTCCGCCAGGCCCATGACCACCTGCACGTCGGGATGCCGGGCCCAGGTGGCGGCCAGGCCGCGGAGTGCCGCCAGCATTTCGGGCGACGGCTGGTTGAGCCGCGTCCGCCGCCACCACTTCTTCTTCGCCAGGACCTGCTGCAGGAGGAGGTCTCGCGCCCGACGGCTGCGCATGGTGCCGAACACCCGGATGGCAAGCACGCGCACCTCCTCGTCCTTGTGGTCGAGCAGCTTGGCGAGGAGCGGCTCGGCCGCGGGCGGGCACCCCTCGAGCGCGGCGTTGATCCCCAGGCGCATGACGGCGTCGTCGGCGTCCCCGAGGCTGAGCACGATGCCCTGCGGCCGCAGGTCGGCACGCTGTTGGCCCTGGAGCATCAGCTTGATCGCCTCGCGGCGGACCCGCGGGTCGTCGGCGATGGCGAATTCCTCCGGATGAAACTCCGCCGGCCACTCCGGCAGCGCGCCCAGCACGATGAGCAGGTTCCGCTGCACGAACCACTCCGCCCCGTCCAGCCGGGCCAGCGCCGGCGGCCCCACGGGGGCGCCGAGCGCCGTGAGCGCGTTCAGGAGGCGGTGGCGCATGGTGCGGGAATCGGTGATGGCGAGCGCGTCGAGCATGGGACCGATGGCGAACAGCCCCACCCTGTCGAGGATCCGCTCCACCGCGTCGAGGTGCGCGTCGCCGTGCTCGAGGATGCCGCTCATGAGCGACGGGTCGGCCAGCCGGACCCAGATCGTCTCCGCCGCGATCGAGTCGTGCGGTGCGGCGTCGAGCGACGCCACCAGCAGGTCGAGCCGCCCGTCCTCGACGACGCGCGCCAGGGAAGTCCAGACCGCCTCGCCGACGACGTCCAGTTCGAGCGCCATCTGGAGGATGCGGGGCGCCTCCGACAGGTGATCCGGAGCCTCGCCGGCCGCCGGGGCCGACTCCGACGGCAGTGAGAGCTGGTCGAGCACCATGGTATAGGTGTCGGGGTTCGGATCCTCGAGCGTCCAATCGGTCAGCAGATCGTTGACGGCGCTGCGAAAGGTCTCGTCGGCATTCGCGCGCACAGAGGTCTGTCCCTGGTCGGCGTGGTCCGCCAGCTTCGTGAGCATGCGGAGGAGGGAGTGGGAAATCGTCTGCTGCTTGGCGGAGGCGGCCGCCTGCACCAGGTCGAGCACCGCCTTGACCGGGAGGCTCGAGGCGAAGTCGGCCACGAAGTCCTGCCGGGTGGCCAGCTCCCCGCCCACCGTCAGGAGGCGGGTGACGGTCTCCTGGTCGAGGGAGGAGAGCAGCTGCGAGACCCGCGACTGCAGCTGGTGGTACGACTCGCCCTCCCGCATCCGCAGCTCGCGCCCCAGCTCCTGCAGGTAGCCGACGATGATCTGGTCGTACGCCTTGTCCTCGCGATGGGTGTTGATGGCCGAGGCGATCTGGTCGGGCGCGTCGTCGACCACGTCGCCGGCGCGGCCCCGGCGGAGTGCCGCCGACGCGAGGCCCAGCCAGAGCTGGGAGGACCGCCCCTGCTCCGCCTGCGTGTCCCCGGCACCGATCTCGAGGTGCTCGAACGTGAAGGGGACGATCTCGATGTTCGGCCAGCGCTCGAGCTCCTCGGTGGGCCGGAGCCCGAACGGCATCTCCTGCCGGTTGGCCTCGGCGCTCACCGTCTGGAGGAACTCCAGCAGCTCCTCCGGGGCGATCGACTTCCGGAACCGGATGACGCCGATCTGGTGACGGTGGAGCCGGTAGGCGAGGTCGCGGAGGACGGCGTTTTCCGTGTCAGTGGCCGCCCCCTCGACGATGAGCTGGTCGCGCGCCACGCCGATGGCCAGGCCGTCCCGCTGCTGCAGGAGGGCCGAGAGCCCGGAGAACACCGCGCTCGCGGCGTGCTCGATGACGGGATGGCCCTTGGGATAGGTCCCGTACTTGTGCAGGCCGACCGACAACTGGATCAGGAACACCGACAGCTCGCGCGAAAGCGTCTTGCCTTCGGCTGCGCGGTCGGCTGGGGACACGGAGGCCTGCCTTTGGTGGCGGGGAGGGACCCCCCAAAGGTAGGTAATGGCGGGGATGCGGGGAAGCGGGGAAGCCCTCCCCCTTCCCCGCTTCCCCGCGTTCCCGCCGAGTTTACGCCGCGTGCACCGCCCCGACCACCCTCGCCGTCCCGTTGAAGTCGTTCCAGGCCTCCTCAACCACCTGCAGGTTGGCCTTGCCGCGCTTCCGCAGCCACCAGCCGAAGATGAGCAGGGGGATGCCGATGAAGGCCAGCAGGATCAGCGCGGTACACATCCCCCCCATGACCATGATGTAGAGACCCACGTTCTTCGGGAACGCCGCCATGGTCCGGATATGCACCAGGCGGGTGTGCAGCATGTCGGGGTCCTTCGACCCGACCGACTTGAGTTCGCCGATGACCATCGACTTGTCCAGCTTCAGGAAGGGGCTGCGTTCGAGCGCCATGGGGCACCTCCGAGGGGGGGATGGACGGCTGGCATTTGACAAGGCCTGACCGGGCGGTAGCATTGCCGAGTCTGGTACTCCCCTTCCCTTGCGCAGACCGCGAGGAAAAACCGTCATGCCCCATCGCGACCCCCGCGCGGTGCTGGATGTCGGCGAGGAGGCGCTGGTCCTGCCACCCGGCGACCGGGAGGCGCTGGACCGGCTCTTCACCGCCACCTACGAGGAGCTCCGCCGGCTGGCCGCCGGCGTGCGCCGGGACGACCCCGGCGTGACGCTGAGCCCCACCGCGCTCGTCAACGAGGCGTGGATCAAGCTGGCTGACTCCCCGCCGGCGGGGGTCACGTCGCGGCTCCACTTCACCCGGATCGCCGCGCGGGCCATGCGTCAGGTGCTCGTCGAGGCTGCCCGGCGCCGGAACGCGAAGAAGCGCGGCGATGGCAAGGCGTGGGTGACCTTCGACGAGGCGCTCGCGTCCGCCCCGGCCGGCGCGGACGACCTCCTGGCCCTCGACGCCGCGCTCGAGGACCTGGCCCGTCTCAACCCCCGCCAGGCGATGATGGTGGAGTGCCGCTTCTTCGGCGGGCTCGACGTGGCCGAGACGGCGGCGCTGCTGGAGGTGTCGGAGGCGACGGTGCTTCGGGATTGGCGCGCCGCCCGGGCCTGGCTGGCGGTGGAGCTGGGCCAGGGCGGCTGAGCATGGACGCCGGGCGCTGGGAGCGTGTGCAGCGGCTCTTCCACGACGCCCTTGACCGGCCGGCGACGGCGCGGCGGGCCTTCCTGCAGGGGGCCTGCGGCGGCGACCCGGCCCTCCTGGCCGACGTCCTCCGGCTGCTCGAGGCCGACGACGCCCCCGACTCGCCGCTCGACCAGGACCTCGCGCGGGTAGCGGAGCAGGTCCTCCACCTCGACACCGCGGAACTCCCCCTCACCGACTTCGGGCCCTACCGCATCACGCGCCTGCTGGGCGAAGGCGGCATGGGCGTCGTGTACCTGGCCCGGCGCGAGGACCTGGGGAGCGTGGCGGCCATCAAGATCCTCCGCGACGCCTGGCTCTCTCCCGCGCGGCGGGAGCGCTTCGCCGCCGAGCAGCGCACCCTGGCCCAGCTCCACCACCCCGCCATCGCCCAGCTGCACGACGCCGACACCCTTCCCGACGGCACCCCGTGGTTCGTCATGGAGTACGTCGAGGGGGTGCCGCTCACCGACTACTGCCGGGCGCGCGACACCAGCATCGAGGGCCGGCTCGAGCTCTTCCGCGCGGTGTGCGAGGCGGTGCAGCACGCACACGGCCACGCCGTCATCCACCGCGACCTCAAGCCGTCCAACATCCTGGTGACCGCCGACGGCCGCGTGAAGCTGCTCGACTTCGGCATCGCGAAGCACCTGGAGGAGGCGGAAGGGACGGTGGACCAGACCCGCACCGGGTTGCGGCTGATGACGCCGGCCTATGCGGCGCCGGAGCAGATCCGCGGCGAGCGCGTCGGCATCCAGAGCGACGTCTACTCCCTCGGCGTCATCCTCTACGAGCTCCTGGCGGGCCAGCCCCCGTTCGACCTCACGGGCAAGACGCCGGCGGAGGCGATGTCCATCGTCGTGGATCGCGAGCCGCCCAAACCGTCGGCGGTGGCCCGCCGCCCGCAGGGACGCGCGTCGGGGCACACCTCGTGGGGCGACCTCGACGTGCTCTGCCTGACCGCCATGCACAAGGAGCCGTCGCGGCGGTACCAGACGGTCGAGGGGTTGGTGCGGGACGTGGATCGCTACCTGGAGGGCGCACCGCTCGAGGCGCGCCCCGACTCGCTCCGGTACCGGACGGGCAAGTTCGTGCGGCGGAACCGGGTGGCGGTCATGGCGACGGCGACGGTGGGCGCGCTCCTGCTGGGGACGGTGGTGTTCTACACCGCGCGCCTCGCGCGGGCGCGCAACCTGGCGGTGGCGGAAGCGGCGCGCACCCAGAGGATCCAGAACTTCATGGTGCACCTCTTCCAGGGGGGCGAGGACGCGGTGGGGCCCGCCGACAGCCTGCACGTCGTGACGCTGGTCGAGCGCGGCATCGAGGAGGCGCGGAACCTCGACAACGAGCCGCTGGTGCAGGCCGAGCTCTACCAGACGCTGGGGACGATCTCGCAGCAGCTCGGCCGCCTTGACCAGGCCGACTCGCTCCTTTCCCTGTCACTCGAACGGCGCCAGGCCCTCCTCGGCGGCGACGCGACGGGAGTAGCGGAAGGGCTGGTGGCGCTGGGCGAACTCAGGATCGAGCAGGCGCGGTTCGAGGAAGGAGAGCGGCTGATCCGGGAGGCGCTCGCCATCGAGCGGCGCGCCCTCCCAGACGACCATCCCGCGGTGCAACAGGCGCTGGCGGCGCTGGGGCAGGTGCTGCAGTCGCGGGGCGGGTACGACGAGGCGATCGCGGTGCAGCGGGAGCTGACGGGCATGGCGGCGGGCGGCGACTCGCCCGAGCTGGCGGCCAACATGAGCGCGCTGGCCAGCACGCACTTCTACGCCGGGCAATACGACACCGCCGACTCGCTCAACACCCTCGTGCTGGCGATGAACCGCCGGCTCCACGGCAACCGTCACCCGATGGTGGCGGAGGACCTGATCAACCTCGGCGCGACCCAGCTGGAGCGCGGCGACTACCCGGCGGCGGAGGCGTTCGACCGGCAGGCGCTCGAGATCACGCGGGCCTGGTACGGCGAGGACCACCCGAAGACGGCGGCGGGGCTGACGCTGCTGGCGCGGGCCATGGTGTACCAGAAGCGGAACGACGAGGCCAAGACGCTGCTCGAGGAAGCGCTGGCCATCCGGGAGCGGGTGTACGGGCCGATGCACCCGACGGTGGCCTCCACCACGAACGAGCTGGGGAACATCGCGGTGGCGGAGGACCGGTACGACGAGGCGGTGGCGCACTTCAGCAGGATGGTGGAGATCTACCGCACCGCGTACGGCGGGAAGCACTACCTGATCGGCGTGGCGCTGTCGAACCTGGCCAGCGCCTACAACGGGGACAAGCAGTACGCCAGGGCGGAGCCGCTGTTCCGCGAGGCGATCGCGATGTACGACGCGACGCTGCCGGCCGACCACACCACCACCGCGATCGCGCACATCAAGCTCGGCCGGACCCTGCTCCGTCAGCGGCGGTTCACGGAGGCGGCGCCGGAAACGCTGGCCGGCTACGAGGTGATCCGCGCCACCGCCGCGCCGGGGAACAGCTTCCTGCGCGCTGCGCGGATCGACCTGGCGGCGATCTACGACACCCTGGGGCAGCCGGAGCGGGCGGAGCGGTTCAGGAAGGAGCTGGCGGATACGGCGCGGTAGGGGCGCACAGCTGTGCGCCCCTACCGCGCCCGCCCCCCTGCCCCGCTGCCCCGCTGCCCCGCCTATCTGTTATCACACCCTCCGGGACTCTGCGGCACGCTCTCCAGGAAGTCGTACGCGGTGCCGTTCCACCGCCAGACCGGGAAGCAGAAGCCGGAGAGCCCGATGAGGAGATCGGGATAGCCGAGGTTGGTGGTGGGTTGCGGGTCGGCGGAGGCGCCCGGGAAGCCGAGGTTGGTGCTGTATCCGGCGGCGGCCGAGTCCTTGACGAAGAGCACCACCGAACTGCCGGCCATGCCGGAGGTGCAGCTGTTGCCGTAGATGACCAGGACCTCCTTGAGGCTGTCCTTGTTCCAGTCGGAGAACGACACCTCGGCGCCGGCCGGCTGATCGCACATGGTGAAGCCGGTGCCGGCGGAGTCCACGGCCATGCCCAGCGATTCGTAGATCACGTTCTGCTCGGCCACGGTCAACCCACCGTCGTCCTTCGCGAAGAGAATGGCGGCGCCGGGCGAGGGTTTCTGGGCGGAACAGGCGGGGGCGATGGCGAGGGTGACAGCGGCGGTGAAGAGTAGTTGCAGGGCACGTGGCATCCGGCAGCCTCTGAGTGGGGGATGCCTCTCATTGCGTCAATTCGAGATGCAGTCCGTCACGGCCCCCCTGCCAGCTGCCACCGCTGCCCCGCTGCCCCGCCCTCACCTCACCCCCTGTCCCCCTCGGCTGCGAACGTCCTCACCCCCTGTCCCCCTCTCCGGCAAGCGGAGAGGGGGAACGGCAGTGAGAGTCCGCTACTCTGCCGCGCCCACCGTATCGATCGCCGCGGCGCGGGCGCGCGCGCTGTCCTGGGAGTCCATCGCCTTCTTGACGCCCCCGGCGCCGGGGATGGACGACTGCCCGATGACGCTGTCGGCTTCTCGCTCAGTTCGGCCGGTGCTGGTCTTGTGATCGGCAGAGCAACCCGCGAGGAGCATCAGGACCGCGACGACCACCCGCTGCCCCGCTGCCCCCCTGCCCCGCCGCCCTGCCTTCAAGGCACTCTCGCTGCATTCACCCGCCGCGCCACCCGCCCCGACGGCAGTTCCGCCAGCTGCCCGATCAGGGAATCGCCCTTCACGCGATAGGTCCAGCGGACGCTGGTCCGCCGGGTCTGGATGTCAGCGGACCAGAGCCGCGCGGTCGAGTCGTAGGCGAAGTCGAGGTCGTACATCCACCGCGGCGCTCCGGACACGAGCTTCGAGGCGTGGAGCGTCGCCTGCTCCGTCTGGTTGGCGGCGAGGACGAAGTCGTACACCACCTCCTCGTCCTTGCAGGCGGCGTTCCACGTGGCCTGCACGCAGATGGAGCTGCCTTGCCAGCGGCCGAGGAGCGTGGAGGTGGGGAAGCGCATGACGGCGATGAACTCGCGGAGGAGGCGCCAGCCGGCCTGGTCGTAGGTCTTGGCGGGGCCGTCGGGCTGGGGACAGCCGCCGCCGCCCGGCGGTGCCGTGATGGCGCGTGCGCCGCGGGAATCGCGGATGTCCACGCGCCAGGAGCCGCCGTCCATGCAGGCGCCGTCACGGGGGCGGAGCTGGGCCACGCCGGGGTTGGCGGGCGGTGGCGGGGTCACTGGGCTCGGCCGGCGGCCGGGCGTCTCGGGCACCATGGGCCGCGACTGCACCAGTGAATCGAGCCGCGCGAGCTCGATCGCCCAGTTCACTCGGCCTCCCTGGTCCGGCACGCGGCAGACCCATGCCGCGCCTTCCTGGTATCCCCGGGTCCACGAAGTGCACTTGTACTGGCCGTTGAGGCGCGCGCGGTCCGCCGACATGGCCTGCTGCATCCGGGTCCATTCGGTGGAGCTGTCGGCGGCGGCTCGGCCGCCGGCGTCGGCCGGCTCGTAGCGACGGTACCAGACGATCATCTGCCCCGTCACCTGGCCGTTCACGTCGCGGTAGACGAAGGCGGGGCTTGGGCCGGTCAGGCCGTAGTTGGCGCCGAAGCGCACCACGCGTCCCGACGTGACCGGAGAGCTGTCAGGGTAGTTGAGCGCGTACGAGCTGGGGGGCGTGCCGCCGGAGTTGACTTGGAGGCCACAGGCGGTCGCGAGCGCCACGAGAACGACGGACGCGAGCGGTAAGATTCGCCGATGCATAGCAATCTCCCGTTGGAGAACCTGCAGAACGACAACTGCCCTGCTGCCCCGCTGCCCCGCCTTCCCAGTCCTCACCCCCTGTCCCCCTCTCCACCATGTGGAGAGGGGGGACGACCTAGCACTGTCCTGCGCGGTGCCGGCTCGGCCGGCACGAGAACCCGCCCACGCGCCAGAGGCCGCGCTGTTCCGTCTTGGCGCGCGCCTCCGCCCGGTCGAACCACTCGGCGTAACGGGTGTTCGGCGGGTACTTGACGCTCACCGCCCAGCCCAGGCGAATCATCAACCAGTTGACGGACGCGCCATCGTACCAGGCATAACCCAGGAGCCGGCCGTAGCGGTCGCGCGCGGTCTTGTCCATGCTGATCTGGACGGTGGCGCCGGCGGGGATCAGGGCGGCCATGCCGGCGGTGGCGGCGGTCCCGAACGGCGTCTGATCGCGCTCGGGGGTGTCGATGCCGATGAGGCGGACGGCGCCCTGCGCCTGGCACTGGATCGTGTCGCCGTCCTTGAGCACCATCACAAGGCAATCGGCGAGCCCAGTGGTGGGCGCCTGGGGGCCGGAATCCGGGAGGATGATGGCGAGCGGCTCGCCGGCGGCGATCGGCTCCGGGGTGCTGCATCGCTGGCCGCCGTTGGGCTTGTAGCCCTGCGCGAGCGCGGTCGCCTCGGGGAGATACTCGCCCCGGCTCGTCTTGCCGTAGTGCTCGGTGCCCGGGCAGTGGTACACGCCGGAGCTGAGGTTGACCCAGACCGGCTTGGCCGCGGAGACGGTTTCCTGTGCGGCGGCTGGGGCGGCGAGCACGAGGAAGAGCAGGAAGGTCAGCACACGGATCATGAAATGAAGCATAACTGCCCTGCTGCCCACCTGCCCCACTGCCAGCCTGCCCCGCTGCCCCGCTGCCCCGCTGCCCCGCCTTCACCTCACCCCCTGCCCCCTCTCCGGCAAGCGGAGAGGGGGACGGTGGGCAAGCGGGTCTAGTTCGCGAACAATTCTTGAAGGGTGGCCAGCACCCGGCTCTCCACGCTGGGGCTGACCCGCCCAAGCCGACGGACCATGCGTTCGCGGTCCACCGTGCGGAGCTGGTCGAGGACGACCTGCCCCTGCTTCCCCTCGAAGCGGCAAGGCACCCGGAAGGGATAGGGCTTCGAGGCGCTGGTGAGGGGCGCGACGATGCAGGTGTGGAGGTGGGCGTTGAGCTCGTTTGGGGAGACGACCACGCAGGGGCGCGTCTTGCGCATCTCCCGGCCGCGGGTGGGGTTGAGTGCGACGAGGAAGACATCTCCCCGCCGCACCGCTGGAGTCACCACGTCCACTCCTCGTCGTCAAACCTGGTCGGGGTCGGCGCATCGAGGAGCCCGTCGCCCTTTTCGGCGGCCAGCGCCTCCGCGGCCTCAGCCCACCCGGCGCGGGTGCCCTGGCTGGGCCGGATGACGATGCTGTCGGTTCGGACCTGCATGTCCACCTCGTCCGTCAGGCCCAGTTCCTCGATGACAGTCTTCGGGAACCGGATCCCGCGGGAATTGCCGATTCGGATCAGGCGGGCCTTCATGGGGTACCTCCGGATGTGATTACAATGTAATCACCCGCAACCCGGCCCGCCATCTCACGCAACGTATGGTCGAGCGACTCGGCACGGAGGACCGAATCGGCGCCGAGAGGGGCATTCGAGCGCCTGCCCGTGGCGTGCCCGCTTGCGTTGCGGGCGGGCGCTGGTAACGTACGCAGGCGGCGTGCGCCGCAACGATTCCCCGCCAGCAGCCGTGACCCGGGAGCCCCATGCTCGCTGCAGTGGACAGGTATCTCTCGGCCCGATCCCACTTCGAGCTTGGGATTTACTCGCTCGTCCTCCTTGGCGCGGTCGGGACGGTCGACTTCGCGACCGCCGCGGATCTCTCCTTTTCAATCTTCTACGCGATCCCCGTCGGGCTGAGCGCCTGGTATCTGGGGAGGCGCTTCGGCCTGCTCTTCTCCGTCCTCTCGGCGCTCGTCCTCTACTGGGTCGACGCCGCGGGGGGCCACCAGGCCTTCGGCACCACCAGCTCCTTTTGGAACGCCGGTGTCTTCCTGGGCTTCTTCCTCATCATCACCGCCCTGCTCGACACGCTCCACCGTGCGCTCGAGGCCCTGGCATCCCAGGCCCAGCGGGACGGACTGACCGGCCTCCTCAACGACCGCACCTTCCGGGAACGGTGTGCCCCGGCCTTTGCACTCGCCGCCCGGCACCGCCGGACCGTGGCACTCGGGTACATCGACCTGGACGGGTTCAAGGGGATCAACGATCAGTCAGGGCACGCCCTGGGCGACCAGGTGCTGCGGGAGGTGGCCGGCGCCATTACCAAGCTGCTCCGCGGCACCGACTTCGCCGGGCGGCTCGGGGGCGACGAGTTCGGGGTGCTGCTGGTGGAGACCACGCCCGACGGCCCGCAGATCTTCTTCGGCCGGCTGCACGACGCCCTGAACGCGCTGGCTGCCAAGCACAGCTGGCCGCTCGGCATCAGCATCGGTGTGGGGGTCTTCCACCCTCCCCCGGTCACCCCCGACGACGCCATTCGATTCGCGGACCAGCTGATGTACCAGGTGAAGCACTCGGGCAAGAACAGGGTGCTGGTGCAGGAGGTGGCCGTGGTTGCGGCAGCTTCCTGATCCCCTCTGTCACTAAGTCCTCACCCCCGTTCCCCCTCTCCACCATGTGGAGAGGGGGGACGTCAAGCGGTCACACTGCCCCGCTGCCCCGCTGCCCCACCGTCTTCGTCCTCACCCGCTGTCCCCCTCTCCGGCAAGCGGAGAGGGGGGATGCGCCCGCAGGATTTCGCCCATCCGCGCGAAGCTTGGATTGCAACCGTCCGACCGTCACCGGCCACGTTGGCCATCATGCCGGAAATCTCCCGCTTCTTCGGGCTCGTGATCCAGATGTATTTCGACGATCACGACCCCCCGCACTTCCATGCTCGCCTCGGGTCGACCGAGGCGAGGATCCGGGTGTGCCCCGTCGAACTCCTCGGGGGTCACCTCCCACCGCGTCACTTGGCATTGGTACTGCTGTGGGCTAGGCTACATGAAGCGGAGTTGAGGGAGTGCTGGCTTCGCATCCAGAGGGACTTGCCGCCAGGGCGAATTGCCCCATTGGAGTAGTCTATGTACCCGGTCGTCACCAAGGTCCAGGTCATCCCCCCCTACGGGCTGCGGCTCACCTTCACCGACGGCTCTTCGGGCGACATCGATTTCCGGGCGCGGCTGTACCAGCGCGACACGGGAGTCTTCGCCGAGTTGAGGGACGCCGCCCTGTTCGCGAAGGTCTGGGTGGACCACGAGGCCCAGACGATCGTCTGGCCGAACGGCGCGGACGTGGCGCCCGAGACGCTGTACGAGGAGGCGCAGAAGTCGGTGGCCAGGTAGGTCGAGCCCTTCGATCGCTCCTGCCCCGCTGCCCGCTGCCCGCTGCCCCCGCTGCCCCCGCTGCCCCGCCGTCCTCGTCCTCACCCTCTGTCCCCCTCTCCGGCAAGCGGAGAGGGGGGGACGGAGGACTTCATGCGACACTTCGCCGCGGGGGGCGCCCACCCTTCTTGCCATTGAGTCGGGCGGCGCGTGCCTTGGCCACGGAGCGTGCGGAACCGCCGGCGGCCCCCGCCGCGCGCAGAAGGGTGCGGCCACCAAAGCACAGTTGGAGCAACGCAGTGACCGAGAGGTCTAGGTCGAGGCGCTCCCACCGAAGGCCGAGGCCCGAGGGGCCGACTGCCACCGTTCGAAGCACCCGAGGGCTCACGCCCGCCAGGCCGGCCACGAGGCGGGTTGGAAAGCTGACTTCCGCACCATTCGTGAGCCGAATCCGCAGCACACCGGTTGCGGAGTCGTAGCGCGCCGTCTCCGCGCGTGGTGAGGTTCGGTCCATGCGGGCGGCGCGAATGCGTGCCGCACGCATTTGCTCGAGCACACGACGATCCGACAGAGTCTGGCTATCCATGCATATCCCTCCATGCACTGAGCAGCCGGGCGTGATGCGCCTCGACGAGGCGGTAGGCGCGCAGCGCGTCCCGGTCACTCACGTCGTACACCGCCCACACGGCGGGCGGCCTGGTGGGTCCACCGAGGCGGATGATGACGACACCCGACCCGCATTCCACATGGACATGAGGGGGAGGGTGCTCGCGCGGCGGACCGTAGATGGCCACCCGGAAGCGCCCAGCACGCAGGATGGTGGCCACCGGGAATATAACCCAAGCGTTGGCTTTGCGCGAGCCGGCGGGAGACCGGACCGAGCGTCGCCGGGAACCCCACGCTAGCCCCTCCCCTGCCCGATGGCGTGACCGCTAGTGCTGTCGGACGGACCGTATAGATGCCGGGGCCGACGAAGCAATTTCGATGCGGCCTCCCTGCCCTGCTGACCCGCCTGCCCCGCCGTCTGCGTTCTCACGCCCTGTCCCCCTCGACCATGGACGTCCTCACCCCCTGTCCCCCCTCGACTATGATCGTCCTCACCCCCTGTCCCCCTCTCCGGCAAGCGGAGAGGGGGGAGGCCCGGATAGAGCTTCTGTCATTGCGAGGAGGCCCCGAAGGGGCTGACGAAGCAATCTCGGGCGAGCGGGCTGGGTGTTCGAGCCGCGCTCGCAATGGGGACAGTCCAGTTGGCATCCGCCCCGGCCGCCGATAACTTTGGTGGTTGCAGTGCCCGGGTACCTCGCCCTCCCGGTTTCCAATCCACTAGACGTTAGGCGGCGTGCAGGAGGATGTGTGATTAACCGCAAGAATCCTTGGCTTTTCATCGTCCTCGTGTCCGCGATCTCCTGCTCCACCGTCAACACCGTGCCTAAACCAGTCTCACCGACCGCTGCCATTCAATACTACGACCTTCAGATTCCTCCGGACCTTGAGATCCGTGGAGTAGATTTCGCGGCGACAACATTCTCGGAAGTCTCAGGGCACGGAGGCTCGACTGCCAGCGAAACGGGTGGGCGCGCGTTTGTGAAGGTCTACGCCGTCCGGCGTACGACGGGTGAGCAGTTCCTGCTCCTGTACGAGGATATCGAACACCGGAAGCTTCCGGTGCAAGTCATTCGCTTCGTGCCCACTCCGGAGAACACGAGCCCGGATTCAACAAGCTGAGGGGCCGAGCGGCACGCCACCTAGCCAACGCATGCAGGTGACAACAGCGCGCTCTATGTGCGACAGCTGAGGCGCCATTCGTCGGGCCGACAACCGACGACTCCATTGATCCCAACTGGCTCAGCGCCGCTGTGACCTGCCCAAGGAGCTCCACGATGACCCTGACACTCCGTGCGGCACTAGTCGCCGCATCGGTAGCAGCCACCTCCCCGGCGGTCGCGGTAGGACAGGGAACGCCTGTCGACAGCCTGAGCCACCGGGTCGTTATCCTGGAGCGTAAAGTTGCCGACCTAGAGCAACGCGTACGTGAGATGGAGGAGCTCATCAGCGTTGCGCCGCCTCCAAACTTGGCAATCCCGGCGAAGCCCACATCGCAAGACGTTGCGAATTGGCGTCGCCTTAGCCGCGGGATGAAGATGGATCAGGTGCGCGCCTTGCTCGGTGATCCACAGACTGTGCGAACCTCTACTTCCTCAACTGATTGGGAGTATCCAGGCATCGCCCGCGTCAGCTTCGGTTCTGACAACAAGGTCGAAGGCTGGTCGGAACCACTTCTGTCAGCCGTCGTCGTAGCGGCACCAGAAGCCAACAAGGTCTATCTGGAGACTCAGGTGGACGATCCGCCCGCCATGATTTCTCAGGGTCCGCGGCGCTACCCGCCAGTGCTCGAGCGGGCCGGGATCGGTGGCCGGGTCGTCGCCCAGTTCGTCGTGGACGCCACCGGGCACCCGGAGGCGGCGGGCTTCACGGTGCTGAGTAGCACGAACCCGGCATTCAACGAGCCGGCGCGGGAAATGATCATGAAGAGCGTATTCAAGCC
Source organism: Gemmatimonadota bacterium (assembly GCA_022710485.1). Lineage (GTDB taxonomy): Bacteria > Gemmatimonadota > Gemmatimonadetes > Gemmatimonadales > GWC2-71-9 > SPDF01. The sequence goes on from JAKLGU010000008.1 coordinate 28,812, forward strand.
CGGCAGGCTGCGCGGGCAGCCGGTGCGCGTGCGGGTGGAGCAAGCGGTCGGGTTCAATCCGTAGCTCGAAACCTGCCGGCGGTTGTCCCCGTCCGCTTGTGCGGCGCCAGCCGCCCAGCGCCCTCGCACCTGGTGCGTCACCTCCTAGGCGGACATGAAGACTGATCCTCTAGTCATCGTCTTGGTGGTCGTGACCATTGTCGTCGTAGTCGCCTTCTTGCGACGGCGTGATTCGGCCTCGTGGACGCCATCATCTGAATCGGAGCACAGCTTTCTATCCGCGCCGAAGTACTTCCGCTTCTTCGCCTACACGAGCGTCATCGTTCCCGACACGCGCGGTACGACGGAAGTGGATGTCATCGTTGTCGGTAATTCAGGCGTTTTCGTCGTTGAACTCAAACACTACAACGGATGGATCTTTGGCGAAGCGGATGCTGAGACCTGGACCGTGAGCTACGTCGACGGCGCGAAGCACCAGTTCCAGAACCCCCTTCGTCAGAACTTTCGACACGTCAAGGCATTGGAGGCTCGGACCGGCCTCCCCTTCGAAGTGTTCCACTCGCTTGTTGTCTTCACGGGCAACTGCGAGCTAAAGACGCCAATGCCGTCGAACGTAGTTGTCGGCGGATACCGGGAATTCATTGAGAATACCAAAGGCGTGCGACTTACGGATGCTGAGGCACAGCGCGTTTGCCAGGTGGTCGAGGAGCTAGAGGCCGCCTCGACCCCAGATGCCATCAACTCCCATGTATTCGCTCTACAGGAGCGCTTCGCTAACCCCACCATTTGCCCAAAATGCGGAGGGCGACTTGTCGAACGACGTGCTAGGTCATCGTCGCGCGACATGCCACCATTTCTCGGCTGCCAGTCGTTCCCTCGGTGTCGGTACACGAGGCCCATCGATACTCTCTGACCAGCGCATGCATCTGGCAGCGGCGCGTCGTGCTGCACTGATTGGCAGCAGCTCATACAGCTCCCTTTGGGAGATACTCGTATCGGCCACTGACCTTGATACGCACTCGACCCTCCACGATTTTCAGTCCCCGCTCGACCAGCCGGCAGCTCATGTACCGCCCCCGGCGCTTCCGCTCGACCCAGCAGGTGGGGAGCCAGCCGATGGCGTGGTAGAGGATCCAGTTGGATTCGGTGTCTCCTCGGTAGCGGCGGATGTAGGGCCGGGCCGCGCGGACCCAGTCCCAGCGGCCGACGGCGGTGGCGTTGGGGCGGTCGAGGAGGCCCTGCAGCAGCACCAAGTGGTTCCGGGAGATGTTGACCGAACCGTCCTTGCAGAACTGCTCGCCCAGGTTGGCGGCTCCAGCGGGATGGAACATGTGCAGTTCCTTTCACTCATTCAGGCTCAAACTCCGGTTCACAGCGCCGACCAAGCATGGAGTCGGGGTGTGACAATGGGCTCACGCGAAGCCGCGAAGGCGCGAAGCCTCCCTGCCCCGCCTATTCGCCCTCACCCCATGTCCCCCTCGACCATGAACGTCCTCACCCCCTATCCCCCTCTCCACGATGTGGAGAGGGGGGACGCCTACGCGCACCGGTGCCCCAACCCCATGTACGCCGCGTAGTAGATCACCGATTTCCGGTTTTCGTCATACCCATAGGAGCTGAGCCGGCGGATGGCGAGCGGCTTGCCGCAGCCGGCGCAACGGTTGTGGTTCTCGCACGGGCAGTGGACCTGGATGACCCGGGGCACCGTGTCGCCGTTCCCTTCCCCGCGGAACGCGATGTACTCCCCAGCCAAGTGACTACAGGTCTGGCAGCGGGCTAGCCCCTTGGGCATGCCGTCCAGCGGCCCGATGAGGTAGCGGTCCATGTCCGCCGGCGTCGCGTACCGGCCCGCCTCGAGGCCGTCCCCGACGAGGTATCCCCCCGGCCGATGCAGGTCGCAGTACGCCTGCAGGGCATGCCTGCGGGCTGCCAGCTCCTCGCTGTCTGTGACCGGCTCCACGAGCGCCAGGCGGCCATGAAGCGGGTGGCCGGTCGGGAGTGTCTCTGCGTCGAGGACCCCTCCACTCTCCCCGAAATAGGCCGCTTCCGCGGGACCCGTCACCAGGCAGGTCTGCAGGCGGTTCGCCTCGGCCTGCCGCCTGGCGAGGTGCCGGAGCCGGCTCCGCGTCCAGTCGCCGGGCAGGAGGGCGTGGTGCCGCAGGGGGGTATGCCCGATGCGGGAGACGAGGTACGGGTACCCATCGAAGGGCGGAGGCGCGGTCGGCAGGCGAACGGTGGCGATCGAGCGCTCGACGGTCCACGAGGAACTCACCGGCGGATCGATGGGTTCAGGCGTGTGCGCGAGGTCGATGGTGGCCGACCGGCCGGCGACCCGGTCGAACCACCCCTTGAGGAACGGGTATTCGGTCATTGGCCGAGGTCCCATTGGCCTTCGGGCACCGGCGGCTTGTAGGGCGGAGGGTTCCGGACCTTTTCGGCCCAGTCGTCGAAGCGCTGGACGTACCGCTCGCGCAGTTCGTCCAGCTCCTGGGCGTACGCCTTCATGATGTGCTGGCGCTGGAGGCCGTGGTACCTGCCGCTATGGGGGACGCGGCGGGCGGCGCGTTCGACCGGATCGCTGGGGAGGCCGGCGGCGGCGTCATCCACCGCTTTGACGACCTCCCGGATCACGCGGAGAAGCGGCGTCAACTCGGCGCGGCCGAGCGTGATGGCGCCGCCGGACTTGGTGTCTTCGACCAGGAGCTGGACCTGGGGGTCGCCGGTGTACGGCTCGGCGGCGCGGGCCGTGACCCGGAAGCGCTCGTGGTAGAGGACGGCGTCGAACGTCTTGTTGACCTGCATGGTGGGCCCTTTCGGTGGAGGTGGGGGGCGCACCGGAGTGCGTCCCTCGTCTCATTCGCGCATGGGTCCGGCCCGATGGATTGGGCCGGCCGGCTGGGCCACCGCGGGGTCCGGGTGGCGGACGGGTCGTCGAGCCGGAGCTCTCACCGTCACTCGTCATGCTGGCCACCGAGACGGGGGTGGCCTGGGGACTGCGCTGCAAACTACAACCGGCCTGTGACACAGAGGTCGCAGGCCGGGGCCGCGACTTAGATGGTATGGCCGGACGAATCCGGTGCGCGGCCCATCAAGTCAGGAAATCGCCGCGTGGGACAAATCTAGAGGAGAATTACGTTGAGAGTCAAGATCGACCCGTCCAACGAGCCCACCCATCACGAAACCTCCGGCAGTCCATTTCTCCTCAACCGATCGTTAACCACCGGGAGCGCGAAACGTTCTGGCAAGTCCGGATGCATGACTTGATCAACCCAGATCGCCTGATCAATTGCTTCCGTCCCGCAAGTGACGGCATAGCCAGGCGTGAAGTACAGATTGGGAATAAACCGTACATGAGCGACGTAATGATCCTCCCCGATGGTTCTCACGTACCAGGCCCCGAGGGCGGACATCACATTCCCAGGTGCAAATTGTATGACATTCAACTGGTTGGCAATCCGACAAGCCTCGGCGTAGGACTTCACGATCCTGGTCGTAGTGAGGACGGAAAGTCCGTGTCCGAGCAGCGGGTGGATAACACTGGTGACCATGTCGATGAGCGTGGTGTCCGCTTTGCCAAATGCCACCTCGATACTGATGCCGTCGGCAAAACGCCCAAGAGTGACGCCGATACCACCGGTTGCTCGAGCCATCTCCTCCACACCGTGCATTTCGTTCGCATCAGCGAACCGGCTTGGTTCGACGCCGGCAGGGGCATACAGCTGCTCCACGACATTCAGAAGCTCATCTGGCGTCCGCCTTGGTCCCGACAATGGGTGGGACCACTGCGCCACCTTCCCTCCCAGTCGCTCCGCAAGCGCATCAACCTCTCTTTCGGTGATCGCCAATGAAAGAATATGAGCGGTGGCGTGCTCGGTAGGTCGCCAGCCGGTTGTCTCAGAATGTACGATGTTCGAGAACATCATCCTCACTGACAGTGTGTCTGCCAGATAGATAAACGTCCCATTGGAAGCCCACTGGTTCAGGTCGGCCATTGCCGCTTCTGCCATATCCTGAGCAGCTCGGACGTCTTCAACGACCAGGATCGTCGTCGTGAGGCGGCACACCAGCATGCCTCGGCTCATGAACGGCTCGCTCGCCTCCACGTCAGCCGCCAGGCGATGCCCGATCCATGAGAACCGCCGCTCGCCCCACACCGTCCACGGCTCGTCAATCAAGAGCATCTTGTGGATGGAGCGCAGCGTCTCAATCCCGATATCGGTCACGCCCGTACCTCCCCGCACAGTACGTTGTGTGATTCCGCCCGGCGCCTCCCCACACCACTCACTCGAGCCGCGCCCGAAATGAGCCGAGATTCACGGACTGGTCGTCCCGACATGAACTGACTACTAGCTCATCTCCTGCGACAAAGAATATGGCGTCCTGCAGGAACAGTTGCGCGAGCCTCTGACCTTCCTGAATGCTGAGTTCCGCGGCCCAGCTGGCTTCCGAGTGCCCTGTGGAGGGTGCGTACCCAATCACTCGGGCCATCCATACCCCACGCTCCACAAGCTCCCTTGCCAACGTCTCGTCAGCAGCCTGATTCCGCTCAGGAGACCACTCCTCACCGGTCGTTGCATAGGCGGATACGATTATGAACGAGTCGGGCCACAAGAGAGTCGGCTCCACGCCTCGGAAGCGGATCTCGAAGTAGGCCGCATTCACAATCTACACACCGATGCTGGCAAACAGCCGCTCCGTACCCTACTCCGCCGACTTCGCATCACGCAGCCTTGAACCGCTCAAACCTCGCGGCCAAGTATTCCACTCGGGGCCTCATGTAGGCCTGATTTGGCACGGTGATCAGCTGTCCGTGCATCTCCTGAAGCCCATGCTTCAACATTGGGCCGTCGATCTCTGCAAGGATGTCCGCACGAACCTGAATGCGCAGGTCAGGGGCAATGCCAAGGATATTCGCGTCATATGCGCCATGATGGATCTTGCACAACGCGAGTCCATTGGGGACCTCGGGCTTGCCGCGCTCGTCCTTGTCCTCGAGAATGTGTGCGGCGTCCAGAAGCTCGGAATGGTGCAGGCGGCACACGGTGCACTGCTCGCGGTAGGCACCAACGACCAGCTCTCGGAAGCGATGCTGATGCAACCGTCGCTTCACGAGGCTGGTGGCATACCGCTTAAACGGTGCCTCGGTGCCGCCGCCGAGCAGCAGCGGTTCAGCCAATCCGGCAGCATCGGCAGCGATTCGAAACGTAAGACGCGCTGGCTCATCACCGACAGCATAGACAGGCCATATAGCCTCATACCGACCGGGGCCAACGCCGTAGAAGTAGATGAGAGGGAGCCGGCGCTCCAGCGCCTGCCGAACAGCTCGATTATCCGCGGCATCCGGATCGGTCCCCTGGTACCGGTACTCGAACCACCCCTCATCGGACGCCACCTGGTCATCGTACCTTGGCTTGGTTCCCTTTCGAATGGACGCCGTCGTGAGCGACAGGGCCGCGCCATGGGGCCCCAGCAGTTTAGGCTTCCAGATTCCGCGTGCTCTCAACGCGAACGGCATCCGTTCCCCATCAAGTGTGAAACCCTGGGTCATGGCCTCGCGCGACATCACGCCACCAGTGGACGCCGTGAGCCTCTCCAGCGCCGAGAACGCAGCCAACCGGACCTTGGCATCGAGTTCATCACTCACAGTGGCCATAGGCCTCGAAACTAGAAGGGTTGATCGAGAGTAGAATAGAGCACCACTGGCCACGAGCTACCGCATTGTTCGCCACAACCACAGGCCGACGGCGGCCACCTATTGGAATCGCGTCCGAATGTATTCCTTGGCACTCTCAGGAGAGAGCCGCACCGTCCCGGGACCGCTTCGAACAAAGAAGTCCCCTTCCGGGGTCGCCTCCACACCCTTCCACTTCAGAAACACTGGCTCAGGACTCCGTTGGCAGCTCACCACGCACACACTCTTCCCCTGTACAATCTGCATCTTCGGATCAATGCATGTCCCAGCCCTGTCGCCAAGCCCATTGCGCACTACCTGGGCCAAGTGGCGCATGAACTTGTCGTCGTTCTCGAGCTGGTCGGGCTCCAGCCCGACGATTGAACCGTCATCCGCGACCCCGATCAGGAGATCGCCTCCCTCCGTGTTCAGAAATGCCGCGACAGTCTTGAGCACAGCGTGGGTCACCGCTTTGTCGTCGTGTCGCTCTTCTCTCAGGTTCCAGCGCAAGGTCGACTTGAACTCCAACGTCTTTGACTCTCCGGCTTGGATGAGCTCCTCGGCACTCCGATGCGCTCTTAAGTACTGGTCGAAGAGCAGGTTCTTGATCGCCTCCCCAAAGGACCGATCATCGGTGATGCGCTTGTAGAGCTCAAAATTGGAGTCTACGATCTCCTGGATCACATGCTCGACCTTCTGGTCGAAGGTCAGCCGCACATTTTCCCGCGTATTGGCCCGAGCGGCAGCATCGAGCCCCGCATCGTCATCCAGCCTATCCATCATCTGGCTGAGGGTGACCCGGTGCTCAGGACCCAGGCTCAGCCCAAACCGGTCATTCAGCTCCGCAATGATCCGCGAGAGCGTCTCCATCTCCTCCCCGCTCGCGCCATGCCCTGATTTCGTGGTCACCGGCTCCAACGCTCCGGGCTGTCGGTCCAGCGGAATCTTGCCACCGCCGGTTTCCTGAATCCGGTACGATTCCATGTCGATATTCTGCTGCACTTCACGGGGCAGCTCGTCCCGGTCACCTGGCAGGAGCCGCCGCAGGTGCCGCGCAAAGACGTATAGCTTCTCGAGATCGGCATCGGCGAAGGTGAGCACCTGGGCGAGAAAGGCGTAGAGCCGGACGAAGTCCGTCAGCTGACCCCGAAAGTCTGGCTGTTCCTCCGGCGAGAGCGCTCCGAAGCGCTCAACGACGGGGGCCAGCACTGCATAGAGCCGGTCCTGGGTTGCCTTCGGGTCAAAATAGACCTTGGCGAAGCTATCCACCTCGTCGTCCGTAAAGACCGGGAATCCACTCAACCGGCTCTGAATCTCATACAGCAGGTTGGGATCTGTCGCTTCCGAGAGCAGCGTCGTCTCGTAATAGGGCTCGAATGCGGCCTTGATCTCGGCCGCCTCATTGGCAAAGTCGAGCACCATCGTGCCCTTCTTCTCCGGGTGCGTCCGGTTGAGGCGGGAAAGCGTCTGCACAGCGTTCACCCCACCGAGCTTCTTGTCCACATACATCGTGTGGAGTAGCGGCTGATCGAAACCGGTCTGGAACTTGTTTGCCACGATCAGGATGCGATACTCGGGCAGCTCAAACATCTGCGCGGTCTGGGCCTCCGAGAAGCCATTCATGCCCGCTTCCGTATACGATTGCCCACCATCCTGCACGGTACCTGAAAAGGCAACGAGCGCTTTGAACGGGTACCCACGCGCAGCCAGATACTTGTCGACAGCCAGCCGAAAGCGAACCGCGTGCAGCCGTGACCGAGTGACGATCATTGCCTTGGCCTTGCCCCCAATCTCTCCCTGCACCTTGGTGGCGAAGTGCTCCACGCACACCTTCACCTTCTCACCAATAGCGTGAGGATGTAGTTCCACGAACGACTTGAGCAGGTATTCGGCCTTCTTCTTATCGTAGCGGGGGTCGCCTTCGATCTTCTTGTGAAGCCGCCAATAGGCCTTGTAGGTCGTATAGTTGGTGAGGACGTCGAGGATGAAGCCCTCCTCAATCGCCTGACGCATGCTATAGAGGTGAAAGGGCTCAAACCTCCCGCCAGGACGCCCTGTGCCAAAGAGCTCCAGAGTCTTGGACTTCGGCGTCGCCGTGAAGGCAAAGGTCGACACGTTCGGGAGGCGTCCCCGCTTTTCCATCTCGGCCAGAATGGCGCTCTCTAGTGCCTCCTCCGGGGTCGCCGCTGCCTCCTCCTCCGATGCCGCCGCCTCGAGAGACTCCGCACTGAGCACAGCCTTGACGCTCTTGGTGCTTTCCCCCGATTGCGATGAGTGCGCCTCGTCGACGATCATGGCAAAGCGCTTGCCCGGGAGTTCGCCAATCTCTTTCGCGATAACGGGGAATTTCTGGAGCGTCGTGACAATGATCGTCTTTCCCGACTCCAGCGCCTCCTTGAGCTGGCGGGAGGTGGAGTCGATGTTTTCCACCACCCCCAGCGTCTGCTCAAATTGGCGCATCGTCGCCTGAAGCTGGCGATCCAGCACGCGTCGGTCCGTGATGACCACAATCGAGTCAAAGACGCGCTGGTCGTTCTGATCGTGGAGGGTCGACAGTTGATGCGCCAACCAGGCGATGGTAAAACTCTTTCCGCTCCCGGCGGAGTGCTGGATGAGGTAGCGCTGCCCCGCACCGCGCCCCCGGGCGTCAGCCACAAGCTTCCGGACACAGTCGAGCTGCTGGTACCGTGGAAAGATCAGGAAGCGCCGGCCGGTCTTGCGTCCCTTCTCATCCTCTTCTTCCACCTCGTGGATGAACTGGCGAACCAGGTCGAGCACGCTGTCCCGTGTCCAGGCTTCCTCCCATAGGTATCCGGTTGCGTAGCCGCTTCGCGTTGGCGAGACCGGAGGGTTTCCTGCCCCCCCGAACTTGCCCTGGTTGAAGGGCAGGAAGCGCGTCTTGGGGCCTGCCAACTGAGTGGTTACAAAGACGAGGTCAGGATCCACCGCGAAATGGGCCAGGCAGCGGCCATAGGCAAGGAGCGGTTCTCGGGGATCGCGGTCCGTCTTGTACTGGCGGATCGCATCCTCGATATCCTGGCCATTCAGCGGATTCTTGAGCTCAGCGGTGAAGATTGGGATGCCATTTAGGAAGAGCACCAGGTCGAGGCTCTTTTCATTCTTGGTGCTGTAGCGAACCTGGCGAACCACGGCAAAGAGATTTGCCGCGTGCAGCCTGCGGATCTCCTCGTTCAGGCCACTGGCCGGGCGGAAGTACGCGAGCTGAAACTTGCACCCCGAGTCCTTGATACCCGTCCGCAAGACCTCCAGTGTCCCCCGCCGCTCGATTTCGGCGGCCAGGCGCTTCAGAAATTGCTCCTTGACGGCAGAACCATGATGCTGTTCGAGCTTCTTCCACTCTGTGGGCTGGGTGGCAAGCACAAAATCGACTACGTCACGCGGCAGCAGGCAGAGGTCTCGGTCGTAGTCCTGCGGCGTACGCTTGCGGTACCCACCTGGTGGAGTGTCACCATAGTGAGACGGCGCCTCCCTCACCAAGCCGACGGCACCCGTGCAGGCGTCCGGCCCGAATTGAAGGAGGCCGCACTCTATAGCCTCCTCGAACGAGCGCTCAGAGATCTCGGGGCTCACGCGACCTCCTCCCGCACGTCGATCTTGCCAGTTACTACGGCAGCAATCAGTGAAGTGCGGAATTCCTTGAGACGGTCGATGGCGTCGCGAATCTTGTTGACGAGCGTGTCGATCCGAGCCGTCTTCCGGTCAAGAAAGACGGCGATGTCCCGCTGCTCCGATACCGGTGGCACACCGTGCCACATTTTGACGATTTCCGCGACTTCGGCGCGCTGGTGGCTTCTGGTCGCCGACCGGACAACGGCTGAAAGTCTCTGCCGTGTGGACTCCGCCAAGAACAGGTAGAAGGCCCAGCGCAGATCGCAACCCTGACCCAGTAGCGGCACAAACTCGGTCGAGCAAAGGGTTGGGACCTCCTTCTCAGAAGCTATAAGGACCACTCCCTTCCGCGGATTGAGCTTTGAGACCAGCAGCCTCTCGCCCACAATCCGGAGCTTGGCGCTGTCAATCCCGGAAGGTGGCTCGAGAGCGCCATCTCCAGTCTCCTGCACCGAGGGAATCGAATAGTGGAAAACGACTTCATCCAAGATGGTGGAAGGATCAACTTGATTCTTCTCGTACCGGACGAACGCGTCCGCCCGGACCACGTTCCAATGGGCTGGAACCTCGTCCACCCACTCGACGCCGGAGTCCTTCATGGGAACGTTCGGATCGAGGCCTTTGGTTACGGCGCGGGTGATCAAGCCCGTCCGCTGTTCCTGGAGCAGCTCAATCAACCGTTCCTTCTTAGTTACCAGTGCGTCAATGCGCGCCGTCTCCCGGTCGAGGAAGGCGGCGATGGCGCGTTGGTCGGATAGTGGTGGCGTGACGACCCCTGTGACCGCTACCTGTGCTGGGTTCGCCCGAGGCATCTTCGTCCCATAGGTCATTGCATTGATCCAGTCGATGAAGCCCTGGCTGATGACCTGGTACGCGAGGTACGCCGGCGTGACGGCGCCCCGGCTACGAAGTACAAGAAGCTCCGTGGAGCACTGGCCATCCGCCTGCGCGAGGACCACCTTAGCCAGGTAAGGCCGGAGCTTCCCGAACAGCACATCTCCGGCCCGAAAAACAGAGCTAGCCGCCTGAGCGTTGTCATCGTCAGAGCCCTCGCCCCTGGGGGAGTCCAGGACTCGCCCAGTCCAGCCTTCAATTTGTTCGAGCGCAAGGTACGGAAGGTCCGAGCCCGCTGGACCAACGCGCTCATTCACCATCGGGGCAACGTATCTGAGGCGCTTGACGTGCCAGTTTGAAGGGATCAGGCCCAACCAATCGACGTGAGAGTCCTTGTAGGCCGGGTACGCCTTGAAGCTGCGATTTGACTCCATCCGTGCTGAGCAGTTGGTCCCGGCCATCATGCGGCCTCCCTGCGCCAAACACGCCAGAAACACTTCTCGTGGGTGTAGGCGCTCTCGTGGGGGCTATCCACCAGGAGAGCGCGTCTGCCGGAATCCCTGCATCGACAAATGAGGATGGGGTTCTTCCGTCCTGGATTAAGTCTGTGTCCCTGAGTCATCTTGGCGGCCAATCCAGGGGATGGAGGAGCTGGCGTCATCTGATGGTTTCCTATCTAGCCATTGTGTTCGACCATTGACCATTGGGTGTCCATTCTCTCTCGAACGTATGGCCCGCCACGATGCTCTCACGCACCGGGCCGAGGAACTGGATGATCCGCTCACCTACGACCCCAAATTGCGCTGGCGGGGGGACGAGGACACCACCCCGTGCGAGGTAGCCATTCCAACGCGCCTCCAGCTCGGACATGCGGTAGAACGCCGGCGTCAGCGCGCGAGGAACTTCATCGGTCCACGGCGTAGCCCGGCGATTGAAACACGCCGCCACAGTCTCCTGAAGCGCTGGGCCTTGAAACTCGAATCCTCCTGCCAGTGCCCAGACATCGTGGAAGTCCTTCATTCGGCTGTTCCGGGTGTCGAGCTTCACCATCGCTTCAAACTTCTCCGCGACCGAGGCCTCACGGGGGTATGCCCTGAGCCGCGGTGTTGGCAGGCCTTCGAGCATCGTGGGGTAAACGATCTGTTCGGCTGGGACCGTCAGGGCATCGCCGACACCGAGGTCAAGCTGTACCGCAATGCGTGCCCCTCCCAGGAAGGCGCGAAAGCGCGCGCGCTTGCCCGAGTACTCTTCATCCGGTCGAATCGTCTCCACGGTCAGCTCGGAGAGATCGAAACGCAGTCCATCCTCCGGACACTCGATGGCACAAATCTCTTCCACCAGCGACCGGATGGCCGCGTCGTCTGACTGCCCGACGAGGAGCACATCCACGTCACGTGTCGCCCGGTAGGGGTCGGTCAGCCAGACAGCAAGGAGGCTAGCTCCTTTGAGAATGCAACGGTCCCGTACCCCGGATGCGCCGAGGCGAAAGAGCAGCCGCTCGGCCGCGAAGCGCGCCAGGGTGCGTTCGAATTCCTCCCCGCTCGCCCTCGCCTGGTTGAGCAGCCGAGCCCGGACCGACGCTGCCACGTCGGGGCTCATATCATTCTGGTGTCCAGTGCGGCACTGAGCCGACGGGACGGCAGGACCTCTGCCACGCGTGAGAGTTCGGCTATGGTGACCATTCGTTGCCGGAGCGCATCCTGGAGGGCCTCCACCGCCGCTTCGGCGCCCACGAGGCGCTCGAAACGGAAGCAATCCGCCACCGTCCGCGCAGGCGAAGTGATCCGGGCCGGGACCCCCTCAAACGCCGTCTCTTGCACGCCAAATGTCCAGGCAGGCCCGGAAAATCGCACAACCCGTAGCTTGAGCTCGGCCAGACGCGGTTTGCGCGCCTTGTGCGGGATGGCGAGCCACACCTCCGCCGGCAGTTGGGTGCCGATGCCGTGGACCCGCAGCGCCGAGAGCAGGCAGACGATGCTGTTCGGCACCCGGGCGCATGCCATACCAAGAGAGTAGTGCTCGGTCGCCTCGGCTTCCACGAGCCGGTAGAGCCCGCGGGCAATCCGTTCCACCGCCCCCGATCGAACCAGGGCCGGCAGCTGGTCGCGCGTCAGCCCAGCCTCCTGGAGTTGGCTCGGGCGAAAGAATGCCCCGATCCCCGCCGCTCTGAGCTGCTCGACTGGGATTCCCTCCTCAGCGCTGTGACTCATTTTGTCGGCATACCGTTCTGTCATGCCTGCAATATACGTCACAACGGCCATTTGTCAACACATAATGCAGGCATATCAACTGGGTGTGCCGACGGTATCTGTTACGTGGAGCCCGAACCCGTCACCTCCGCGAGCAGCCGGAGGATGTCGCTCTCGATCGCGCTGATATCGGCCTGGATGTCTTCGAGGGGACGAGGCGGCGTGTAGCGATAGAAATAGCGATTGAAATTGATCTCGTAGCCCACAATGCCCACCTGGCCGTCCTTCAGGTCGCATTTGGACCTATCAATCCAGGCGTCGGGTACGTGGGGCAGCACCTCACGCTTGAAAAAGTCTTCGATTCCTTCGGCGAGGGGCACGCTCTCGGTGTCGCGCAATTCCGGATCGGGCTCCGGGTGGCCATCCTTATCAAGGCAGATGGCCGCTTTCTCGTCCCGCTCGGAGAGCGCCGAGAGGATGGCCTTCTTGACAGGTGCCGAGGGCTTCACGTCGGCCTTCTTGGCAGCGGCGCCGAGGAAGCGTTCAAACTCCACGCGGTCTTGAATGAGCTTATCGGAGAGTCCTTGCAGGAGCTTTCGAATTGCCTCCTGCTGCGCCCGTCCCTCAGCCTGCTCCTTCGCTGCCGCCGCACCCTTCTTCTTCGACCGCGCCAGAGCCTGGAAGCCCTTTTCCTCCTCGAGGCGAGCAATCCGCGCTTCGCTTGCCTGGAAGTTGAGCCGAAGCGGCCGCTCCACCGTAATCTTCCGGAAGCCAAAGTGGGTGGTCGGGAAGACCTTGCTCACCACAACTTCTTCGGCCTTGCCATCCTTCTCCACCACCCGCGTTTCGCCGTCCTTGAAGGTCGAGAGGATCTGCAGGAGGTCTTGGGAGCGCCCCAGCGGGATTTCCCGGCGCTTGTCACCGAGGCTCTTGCCCATTGGCACCCAGAAGGAGGTGGCATCGATGAGCTGGACTAGGCCTTTCCGCGACTTCGCCTTCCGGTTGGTTACGACCCAGATATAGGTCGCGATGCCAGTGTTGTAGAACAGCTGTTCTGGGAGCGCCACCAGCGCCTCAAGGAGATCGTTCTCGAGGATGTACCGGCGGATTTCGCTCGGGCCGCTCCCGGCATCGCCCGTGAAGAGCGGCGAGCCATTCATGATCAGCGCAATGCGGGATCCACCGTCCTTCGGCTCCTTCATGTGCGCCAGCATGTGGAGGGCAAAGAGCATTTGCCCGTCGCTGATGGAGGGAAGCCCTGGGCCGAACCGGCCCGCCGCCCCACGCTCATGCTCGGCCCGCACGGCGTCTTCGTCCCGCTTCCAGTCCTTCCCGTACGGGGGGTTCGCAATCAGGTAGTCGAACGCGTCGCCAGAATGCGTGTCATTGGAGAGCGTGCTGCCGTAGGTGATATGCTCTGCATCGCGACCGGTGGGATCCTTCATGTACAGGTCAGACTTCGAGACTGCCCACGTCTCGGGGTTCACCTCCTGGCCGAACAGATGGATATCGGCATCAGGGTTGATGGGCGGTGAAAGAAGGTCGCCGTTCTTCCGGAGCCCCACGGTGATGTGCTCCTTCGTGATCAGGAGCATACCACCGGAGCCGCAGCAGGGATCGTATACAGTACGGATCACCTTCTTGCCCCGCATTTCGGCCTCATCCCCCGCCAGCATGAGGTCGACCATTAGGTGCACAACGTCCCTGGGAGTAAAGTGCTCGCCAGGATTCTCGTTCAAAGCTTCGTTGAACTTGCGGAGCAATTCCTCGAAGATGGTCCCCATCGTTGCATTGTCGATCTGCTCGGGGTGCAGATCGACGTTCTTGAACCGCTCCAGCACCTGAAATAGCAGCCCCGCTTCATCGAGCTTACTGATGGTGTTGTCGAAATCGAACTTTTCCAGCACTTCCCGCATGTTGGGACTGAAGCCAGCGATGTAATTCCTGAGATTCGCAGCCAGGTGCGGCGAATCCGCCATGAGTTTGTCGAAGTCGTACCGGGAGGTGTTATAAAAGGCGAAGCCAGAGACCTTTCGCAGTTGAGGATCGAGGTTGTCCAGCTTCATCCCCTTCAGCTCGGCCTGCTTGCCGAGAACCTTCTCTTTCTTCTCGGCGAGAACGCAGTCGAGGCGTCGCAGGACCGTGAGCGGAAGAATCACGTCCTGATACTTGCCGCGCTTGAAGGTATCGCGGATCAGGTCCGCGACACCCCAGAGGAAGCTGACGATTTCGCTGTGGTTCACGGCAATTGCTCCTTCGACGAAGCACCGATAGGTAGATGAGGAGTACGGAGGAAGTCTCCACAGTGCTCCCGAAGCCTGACAACGGCCGCGTCGAGTACTTGATCTGAGCCGAACCCAGCTATCGGCCAGCGTAGGAGAGTCCCATGCCGTGCGAAGTAGATGCCGACATGAGTGACCCTTGGCTGCTCGGCTAGGCCGTGGAATCCACCATACCGATAGAGGAGGAAGTACCCGAGCAATTGATCAATCCAGATGCGCTCGATTGTCGGGTTCTTCGTGACCTTGATTTCGATCAGGGTGTCTCCCAGCACGACGTCCGCGTCCGCCCCACCAACGAGCGACCCTTGCTCGAACACCGGGTTGAGAAGACAGAATTCCTCAGGGTTGACGAGGTCCGGCGGTATTGCTTGGACCAAACATACTAGGTCCGCGACATCGGCAGGAACGACTGGCTGTCCGATTTCCTCGAATCCCTTCCCCGATCGATAAATCGTGTCGAGCCTCGCGAGCTCGATCGCCGCCTGAAGGAGAGGCAATGGGTAGCGCCCGGAACTGCGTGCGTAGTCAAGCCAATGTCGTGCTGTCCAGGTGGAGGCCGCCGCCGCGGTTCGCAACTTTGCTGAGCTCGAAATCATTGCCAAGTGGTCCGCAACCCAATTGTCACGGGAAATCGCGTTCGGACATCGGATTTGACAGTGCCACCTGAAGGCGTAATCGAAGGCCGTCCCGAGCAGAGAGTACCGGGTCGTTTGTGGAGGCGCGACGAGTTCGGGGAGCTTCGGCCGGGCTGGCAGCGGCAGCGTGGCCCTCAGGTAGTCACGCATCGCTCGGGAGCCTTCCAGCAGTGAGGTAAGGCTCAACGGCTATGGCCCCCGGTCACCGTCAGGATCACCACTGCCGCGTCCCTGCCGCCGGATCTCATCGCCTACGGCGCTCGGTACCGGCAGGAAGCTTGCTCACCACTCGGTCCGCCACATACACCGTCTTCCCATCCTTCGCCACGAAGGTCCCTCCTTTGACGAATGTGATTGAATAGTAGAACGGGTCGAGATCGTGAATATCTACCTGCCTGGGATACTTCGTTGCGAGAGCCTTCCACTGGCGTGAGAGCGAATCGGGCCAAGACCATACCTCGACCGTCCAACCCTCCTTGATCGCCCTCTCAGCCTGCTTCGGAAAGCTGGTTCCAAACGTAGAGGTCTTCCCATCGCCGGTTAGTAGTACGAGCCGGTGCTTCGGATCGTGGTCCAAAACGGCGTTCGCAATCTTCAAGTGCAGTAGCTCATCAACCCCCTGCTCCAGCATTCGCCCATCGTCCATTTCGACGCGTCGCAGCAGGTCGGTATTGTAGCCGAGATCTTGGGCGTAGCGCCACAAATCATCGTTTCCTGGTGGCACCGAACCCGCAAGCACCCTCGTCAGCGGCCTCCGCGTCGACTCGACAAGCTCGAGAAGATGCCTCATATAGACGCGTACAGCCATCCACGGGATGTGCACCTCGTGACGAGCGGCCGCTTCCTGCGCACCACCAAAAATGTTTGAGTTGTCGATGAAAACATGAATGGGTGTTCGCAATCCGGCCATGTAGTCCGTCCCCTGAACACCTCTGAGAATCGCCTGAAGAGATCACTGAACCGAGGTATCGAAAGGGGCCCCTCTAGGGGCTCCCTCTCCCACCCCGATACTCTACCAGGATGGTGTGACGGTTTGAAAGACCGGGCTCGCGCCAAATCCCGTCCTACCACACCCGCTCTTACCTTCCTTTACCGCCTTCGGGTCTCGGCAAGGCGTCGGGCGAGCTTTGTCTAGTTTACTGCCCGACTTTTCGGGCTCACTTCAAACCACCTAACGCTCGTAGTGCCAGGCGCTTAGAATCGACTTGGGAGCCAGTCGATCAAACCGTTCGAGGGTCTCGAGCATTCCCTGACCACCAAGCCAGGCCAGGTACTCTCCCCTGCTCCCAAACAACCCATCCCATACCACAGGTTGATCAAACCGCCGGAATGTCAAACCCAGGAATCCGTGACTGCCATCCGACCCTCTCATGGGGACCACCAGCCTGAATGGGTCTTCCTCACCAAGGAGTTCACCCTCCAGGGTTTGCGATAGTCTCGACCTGAGCAACGCGATGATCTCTGCGGGAGTCAGAAGGCCGGAGTCGGTTGCATCGATACGTCGCCCCTCAATCAGGTCGCTCAAAGTCGTCGCGTGTATTCGACAACCAGCATCTGTTATCCAAACAACGATTCTGGAGAGCGCTTCACCCTCAAGCCAGCCTGTGACGCGAGACAGATGGGGGTCCGTGGCCGGCACCATTCCATGTTCGAGCGCTCGCATCGCTAGGTCGGCGTGCGCCTGGATGTCAGGGGGCAGTCTCACCGCGAGGGCAAGCGTCATTGCGGGCTGATTCCACACCGCGACATTTCGAACACAGCTGGAGTCCTGTTAAACGACGTCGTCATCGTCATCGTCATCGATCATAAAAGCGAGCTCACAGCCGCTTTCGGAGTTCTTCGCGAATGAGAAGGTCTCCGTGAGTGGAATGCGGTCGAAGGCCGGATAGTCGTCGATGTCTTCCCATTGGTACTGGTTCATGAACAAGTCGGTATCAACAAACCACCCACCCTTTCCATCTGACATCGCGACGAGGGAGCCATGCTTGACAAGCGCAGCCTTTCCGAGGCTGAATATGAGCAAACGGCCTGTCTTCTTGTCTCTCACCTTGATTTGCATCTGTCCTCCACACGTCAAGGGCCTGGGTGGAATCCGGTGTCTGAGGGCATTCCAACGAACCAGCTCAACCTGAGCTTCGCTTGCTTACAGAAGCTCCCGGAGCCGAATGCTTGCCCTATCGCGAGCAGGGCTCAAGTCAAAGCAAACATGGCACACACTGCCGTCGGAAGACCCTTGCGGTGGGTCCATGACCTGAAGGAGCAATGCCGAGGACGGCGGAATCTCCACACACCTGGCGTTGATGGCGGCCATGTCTGGTTCGCTTCTCGTCTCCTCCAGCCAATCGATAAGTCGAGCCTGATATTCGGCCTGCTCAGTTGGCAGATCACCTGTTCGGCAACATAGATGTTTCCAATCCAGTCGGCGAAGAATCGTAGGTGAGGTGAATGCTCAGCCTCGCCATCGAATCCATTCTCCTCGTCGATGACGGTCATTCCTGTGATAGGACACTTCAGGGAGGAAATACCACCATCAATCTCGATCGGTACGAAGGCGCCAGCCATTCCATTCTCCAGGGTTTGTGGGGTCGCGCTGAGGCCTGCCTCGGTCGCCACCTCCGTGATTCCATATTCCACAAGCTACGGGGTCCGCGGCCCATCGCTCCAGGCATCGAGCGGTCCTTGCAAGAGGTGGTCGAGGACTGGTATGGCTGTCGCCGCCACAGACCCAGAGGGGCCGCTATCCTTTTCCTGGATCACCTTGAGCACCATCGAGCATTGACGAATAGCATCCAGCATCAACGGGGCATAGGCCAGGAGAATCGCGTCCCTGGCCGCCTGCTGGCGTGGGGCATCCATGCTGGCAACTGAGGCTCCAGTTGAATCGAGGACTGACGGTTTCGCTGGGGAGGGTGCGATGACAACCCGCCAAGCGTCGGTTGGGCTGGGGATATGGGCTCCTGTTACCTGGATTTGGTCTTCTTCCTGGCACGCTTCTGAAAACTGGATCGTAGGGGGGCACCTATCCGAGGAGTGGTGAGCATGTCGGTGTGCATCCGCTTCCAGCCTCGAACAATCTCGTCAAGGCGCGCATTCGTAGGCTGCTGCGGTGCCCCAGCAACCATCGAGAGCACGGGAAACTGTTCTCCCCCGCCGTTGACGATGCACGAGCGCTCAAAATCGACCCCCCATCCAGTGAGCCAAGCAGCCTGACAAGCCCCGGAGAACGCGTGGACTGTGCCGAGCCGCAATGCCACTGTGCACCGCCCGCCGTCTTTCACGACACCGCGCCAGTGAGCGAAAGCATCCACACAAGCCGCGACTATTCGATCGGTCTCCAGCGCGTTGACCTCGGCTTCAGTCTCCGCCTCTTCATGGACGTCGAAGTCAATGCAGAAGGTGCCGAAGAGCGCATCAAACTTGGGCTCCTCAACCCGCGGAGACGACTGGTAGTCCCAGACTTGGAAGTCGCAATTGGGTGGGGCGATCGTCAGCGCAGCATCGAGCAGGTCCGGGAGTCGATCGAAACCAATGAAGCGAACCTGAGGCTTCCGCTGGGCAAGCTGGCGAAGTACCGATCCGGAATAGCACCCCAATTCCCCAACGCGTCCGCTCTCGAGGGCCAAGACGCCGGACACTTCGATCGTCCCGACGTTGCACGCCAGAAGCGCGTTAGCCTGGGCAGACATGAGCGTGTTCGCGTCTTGAACAGATTGAAACTGCGCATAGCCGTCATGAATCGGCCGAATGCCATCTCGGACGTCATCCATCGTGCGACAGAATGCTTGAAAGCGCTCCTCCCCAACCCGCTGGCGGAGGACGAAATCTGAGTAACCAGGAGGGAGATCGAACCGCATGCCCTCGGTCTTGAGGAAGGCCATGAGTTCGGCATACAGCTCTCCGTTCAATTCCGCCATCGATTTGGGGCTCCCTAGGTGATGTTGGGCATCGGAGGCTTCCACAAGTTGCAAGAAGTTGGCCACTTCGGCCTTTCTGCACTGTCATACACCAGGCGACGCGCAGTGCCGGGGAGGCGGTGGCCCCACGACAGCATCATCCTAGCGTGGGGCCGTCAGTCCCCCGTCATTCCCCAGTTCAGTCGGTGCAGAATGCAATAAGGGGCCCGATCTCTCGGGCCCCCTCGCCCACCCCGTACTCTACCAGGATGGTGTGACAATCTGAAAGATCGGGCACGTCGCCCAATCCAGGCTCACCTCACCCACATTCACTAAACCCGCACACATGGCACTTCATGCACCCCTCGGCGTATTCCAGCTGGGAGGAGCAGTCGGGGCAGGCGCCGGACATCGGCTCATGGTGGCTGATCATCTCGAACTGCTGCGCCCCCTGGGTCACCTTGACCGTCGGCGCCACCTCGGCCTGGGCCTGGCCGGTCGGCATCAGCTCCTGCTGGACCCCCGCCTTGTCCTGCATCCACTTCTCGATGGCAATGCCCACCGCGTCCGGCACCGAGAGCACCTTGTTGGTGCCGAGGCCGATTGTGCGGTCCGAGCTGATGCCGCGGAGCTGACGGTGGATCTCCTTCATCGGGATCCCTGACCGCAGCGCCAGGCTCACCAGCCGGCCCATCGCCTCCACGTCCGCCATGAGCGCCCCGCCGGCCTTGCCGAGGCTCATGAACACCTCGAACGGCTGGTGCTTGTCGTCTTCCGTGATGGTCACGTACAGGGTGCCCAGTGGCGTCTCCACCCGGCGCGTGGTGCCCTTCAACGCCTCCGGCCGGCTCCGCTTCTGGCGCCGCTGCAGGTTCTCGGCCTCCAGGTCGTGCACCATCTTCCGGAGCCGCTCGTTTTCGGCCCGAATCTCCGCCATCTCCCCCATCAGGTCAGCGACGTGGACGTCGGCTGAAGCCGACGCTCGGCCCGCTTCCCCGCCCTCCAGCGGCGCCATATCGGAGCGGGCCACTGAGGCGCCGCTGGAAACGGCCTGTTCATGGACCTTCTTCGCCGTGGCCCCCGTCGAAAGCACCTGCATATCTCTAGAGCCATCACGATATACAGTGACGCCCTTGCAGTTGAGATGATACGCCAGCCGGTAAATCTCCTCCACGTACGCCTCGGTGGCGTCGTTGGCGAAGTTGCAGGTCTTCGAGATGGCGCTGTCGTTCGCCTCCTGGAAGCCGGCCTGCATCCGGATGTGCCACTCCGGCTTGATGTGGTTGGCCGTGACGAACACCCGCTGCCACTTTTCCGGCACTTCCTCGAAGTTGATGTGCCCCGCCTCGGCGATCCGGGTCATCAGGTCCTCGGAATGCCACCCCTCCCGCTTGGCGATGGCCACGAAGTCCTCGTTGACATCGGGCATCAGCACGCCGGCCTGGTTCCGCATGAACGCCACCGCAAAGAGCGGCTCGATGCCGGAGCTGCAGCCGGCGATGATGCTGATGGTGCCGGTCGGCGCCACCGTGGTGACGTTGCAGTTCCGGAGTTTCCGCATCGGACGGACGCGATTACCGGCCGCATCGCGAGCGCAGGTGGCGTCCGGACCCCAGATGCTCTTTTCCCACTCCGCGAAGGTGCCGCGGATGACGGCCAGCCGCTCCGACTCCACCTTGGCCTCGTTGTCCACGAAGGCCTGGACCCGGGCGCCGAGGGTGACGGCCTCCTCCGAGTCGTAGGGGATGCCGAGCTTGATGAGGACGTCCGCCCAGCCCATCACACCCAAGCCGATGCGACGGATCCGCTGGGCCAGGTCGGTGATCTCGGGCAGGGGGTAGTTGTTGGCGTCGATCACGTTCTCGAGGAAGTGGGTCGAGAGGTGGATCGTCTGGCGGAGGCGGTCCCAGTCGAGGCTGCCGTTCTCCACGAACACGCCGAGGTTGATCGAGCCGAGGTTGCAGACGTCGTACGGGAGCAGGGGCTGCTCGCCGCAGGGGTTGGTGGCCTCGTAGGCGCCCAGGTGCGGCACCGGGTTGTAGTGGTTGGCCTTGTCGATGAAGAACACCCCCGGCTCGCCGGTGGCCCAGGCGCCGTGGATGATCTTCTGCCAGACCTCGCGGGCCCGGAGCTTCCCCACCACCGCCTTGGAGCGGGGGTGGAACAGCTCATACTCGGCGTCGGCCTCGACCGCCGTCATGAAGGCGTCGGTAATGGCCACCGAGATGTTGAAGTTGGTGATCTTGGTGGTGTCCGACTTGCACTCGATGAACTCGAGGATGTCGGGGTGGTCCACCCGGAGGATGCCCATGTTGGCGCCGCGGCGGGTGCCCCCCTGCTTGACCACCTCGGTGGAGGCGTCGTACAGCGTCATGAAGGAGACGGGACCCGAGGCCACGCCCATGGTGGAGCGGACCACGTCGTTCTTGGGCCGGAGCCGGCTGAAGTCGAACCCGGTGCCGCCGCCCGACTGGTGCACCAGCGCCATGGAGCGCAGGGTGTCGTAGATGCCGTTCTTGCCGTTGGAGAGGTTGTCCTCCACCGGCAACACGAAACAGGCCGAGAGCTGGCCCAGGGGCCGGCCGGCGTTCATGAGGGTGGGGCTGTTCGGCATGAACTCGCGGTGGGCCATGGAGCCGTAGAAGGCCGAGGCCAGCTCCTCGATGGCGCCGCTGGAGGCGCCGTACTTCTTGTCGGCACCGGCAATGGTCCTCGCCACACGCCAGAAGAGATCCTCGGAGGACTCCACCGGCTTGCCGGCGTCGTCCTTGACCAGGTAGCGCTTTTCGAGGACGGTCAAGGCGTTCGGGGACAGGTCGAGCGCGCCCCGTGGCGAGGATTGAGTCATGCGGGCCCCATCCCTTCATATGAAGGGAAATTTTTGGTGGTTCGGAATGTCACAAGAAGATAACCGGACAGTACCGAAGAGTGGGATGCAAAGTAGGCAAAAGGATGATGCGAAGCAATGCGCGAAAAAACGCCGGAGCGGCGGGAAAATTAAGTGTTAACATCACAAAGGTGATGATGGATGGGCAACATCCCAATCAGGGGTGGGCGTATGCCCACCCCTATCGAAGCAAAGTCGCAGAACCGATGCGGTGTTGCGATCGTCGGATCGAGGCCAACGTCCGGCTGAGGTCACGGATTTGCGTTTCGCTGGTTAAGGGGTGGGCATACGCCCACCCCCACGCCCACCCCTAGCTGGAAGGGTGAACGACAGGATACTTCCCCGCCCGATGATCCCTCGCCTGATCCACATAATGCTGCCAGGTACCGGTGATCCGCTCCGCCAGCTCCGGCGTCACCTGCCGCACAATGCGCCCCGGCACCCCCATCACCAGGCTCCCCGGCGGCACCTGCATCCCCTCCGGCACCACCGCCCCCGCCGCCACCACGCTCCCCGTGCCGATCCGGACCCCGTTGAGCAGGATGCTCCCCATCCCGATCAGGCACTCGTCCTCCACCGTGCAGCCGTGCAGGATCGCCTTGTGCCCCACCCCGCACCGCTCGCCGATGGTGCACGGGAACCCCGCGTCCACGTGGACGATGGTGCCGTCCTGGATGTTGGTGCGGGCCCCGATCACGATCGGCGCCATGTCGCCCCGGAGGACGGAGGTGTACCAGACGCTCGATTCCGGCCCCAGGGTCACGTCCCCCATGACCACGGCGGTCGGCGCCACGTAGGCGGTCTTGTCGATCTTCGGCACGGACGTCCCTCGGCTCATTGAGTAACCGGCTCCAGCCGGATCTGGGTCCACCCCACCACCGCCACGCCGTCCTTGGTGGCCGGCGTCCAGCGCATGGCCAGGGCGTACCGATTGGCCAGGTCGTTGAATTCGGCGCTGTCCGACGGCCGGAGCGGCGCGACCTCCGCCGTCGTCCCGTCGGCGTTGACCTTGACCAGCAGGATCGCGGGCCGGGGCGTCGGGAACATCCCCGCCGGCACCGGCACCCGGGGCGGCGCCAGGGGCGCGGCCCGGACGTCCCAGCAGACCTGGTCCTTGTTGTATCCCCGCCCCGGCCGGTCGCAAGTCGGGGCGCTGGTGTCCACCGGCCCCAGGCTCTGGGTCCCCCCGCGCCGGGTCCGGAGCGGCTCACCCACCGGCGTCAGGTCCGGCGAAAAGGTCAGCTCCAGCCCCGACCGGATGTTGACGGTGTCCACATAGAACACATGCAGCGGCGCCGAGATGGCGACGATGTGCGGGCCCGGGTTGAGCCGGATCGGGGTCGAATCGGGCGCCTGGTCGTCCACCATGACGGTCGTGCCACGCGGCAGCCCCACGATGCGGAGGAAGCCGGGGGGGCCGCTGGGAGGCGGGGAAGCGGGGACGCGGGGAAGCGGGGAAGCCGCGGAATCAGATTTGGTCGTGTCGGCCCGCGTGGTATCGGCCGTACCAGTGTCGGGACTCGTGCTGTCTGGCTTCGTCGTGTCCGCCGGGGCGACGGCCACTGGGGCGACGGGTGCCGGAGTCGAATCCGCCGGGGGGGCCTTGGCCATCGGGCCGTAGCCGAGCTTCCCCGCGCCGAATACACCGCCCGCGCCCAGCAGGACCAGCAGCAGTATCCACCCCAGCGGGTTCTTCCGCTCCCGGAGGTCTCGCTGCGCCGCCGAGCGCTGCATGACGGGTCGCCCCGGCCCGGAGGTCCGCGCCGGCCTGGCGCCGGTGGCGTCCGCGGTGACCGCCGGAATGGGCGTGGTCGGCATGGCCGCCAGCCGCTCCCGTGTGCTGGCCCCCGAGATCCTCCTCGGCGCCGCCGGCCGCCCCTCGATCTCCTCCACCAGGTCCAGCCCCGTCTGGAACCGGTCGGCCGGGTCCTTGGCGATCATCTTCTTGATCACCTGGAACAGCCGCCGCTCGTCCGCCGTGTTGAGCACCGGCTCCGGGATCGGCTCCATGATGTGCTTGTACCCGATGGAGAACGAGTCCTCCCCGTCGTACGGCACCTGCCCGAGCAGCGCCTGGTACGCCACCACCCCCAGCGAGTAGATGTCGCTCCGGCCGTCGGTCTCCTGCGCCCGCGCCTGCTCCGGGCTCATGTAGTGCGGCGTGCCGATGGACATCCCGGTGCCCGTCAGCCGTTGTCCGCTCGCCGCCTTGGCGATGCCGAAGTCGGTGATGACCGAGGCGCCGTGCTCGTCGAACATGATGTTGTCGGGCTTGATGTCGCGGTGGACGATCCCCTTTTCCGCGGCATAGTTGAGCGCCCGCCCCGATTCCACCAGGATCCGCCGGATGTCGGCCGGCGGGAGCCGCCCGCCCCCCTGCAGCAGCGTGGCCAGCGAGCCGCCCCGCACCAGCTTCATCACGAAGAAGATGACCTGGCCGCTCCGGCCGACCCGGTAGATCGGGATGATGTTGGGATGTTCGAGCTGGGCGGCGGTGCGGGCCTCGCGCTGGAACCGCTCGACGAACTCGGCGTCGAACGCGAGGGAGAACGGCAGGACCTTCACGGCCACTTCGCGGTCGAGCGCCTTCTCGCGCGCCCGGAAGACGATGGCCATCCCGCCCCGGCCGAGCTCCTCGAGGATCTCGTACTCGGCGGCCAGGGTGTCGCGGATCAGGCTGGTCTGGGAGAGGTCCCCTGCGGCCACGGCACGCGGATCAGCGCCGCCACCGACCCTGGCCCCGCAAATTGGGCAGGCGGTCCAGGCGTCCTCCAGCTTGTGGCCGCAGTTGGCACAATGCATGGGGCAAAGCTACAGGCTGGCGGGGAAGCGGGGAAGCGGGGAAGCGGGGAAGCGGGGAAGGCCCCGCCTCGACCCTAGGGGTCGATTATCGTGAACTGCTGCGTCCGGTAGTCGTTCGAGCTGTCGCCCCGGGTCACCTTGACGCCGAGGGTGTAGGTGCCGGCCTTGAGCCGGGAGAGGTCGATGGTCCGGTTCTCCCGGTCGGTGTAGCCGTTCGACACCTCGTCGAACTTGAGGCTGATGGCGGACCCGCCCTTCCCGAAGAGGCCGCCGCTCCCCCCCTTCCGGACCACGATCTCCGTCCTCATCGGCGTGCCCGGCGCCGCGCCGTACACCTCGTAGTAGAGCTGCATCTCCTCGGTACGCCGGAAGGTCTCGAGCGGGTTGAAGTAGACGGTGTCCTCGGGGGCGGCCACCCAGGAGAGGTTGTTGGCGCGCCGGCCGAGCACCAGGTCGCTGATCGAGTGCCGGGTGTCGGGGCTGATCCGGACGGTGTCGGTGGGGAGGATGATCCCGGCGGCCTCGCCCTGCTGGATCATGATGCGGTACTGATGCACCCCCGGGGGGGCGTGCACCTGCGCCCGCCCCACCAGGTGCTCGGTGACCGGCACCGGCGTGCGCGAGAGGAAGAAGCGAGTGGTATCGAGCGAGGCGACCGCCTTGCCGGCGGAGTCGAGCACCGAGAAGCGGACCCGGACCGGATAGACCTGCCCCCGCGAGGTGGTGATTCCCGTCAGCGACCCGCCGGCGATCGCGTACGCCACCTGCACGAGCGCGCCCGCGGAGTCCCGCCCGACCGCCAGTACCTTCACCTTGGCGCTGATAGGCCGGTCGAACCGCAGCTCGTAGCTGTCGGTCGTGGTCCCGCGCTGGTAGCTCTGCCGTCCGGTGCTCCGTTCCTCGGCCATGTACCGGCTGATGCTGGCGCCCCCCGCCCCCTTCATCTTGGTGTAGAGCGGTGAGATGTTCTCCCGCGAGGTCAGCAGCGCCTCGGTGGTGGAGTTGCTCGACAGGGAGGTGGTGGCCCCCTGGAGCTGCACGGCGGTGGCGTAGCCGAAGATGTCGAGCAGGCTCTCGACCAGCTTGTAGTCCTGCACGTCCTCGCGCGAGACGAAGTGGAACACCAGGTCCCCGTCGGGATGGCGGTAGACCCAGGTTTCGTTGGGCTCGATCCCCGGCGCGGCGTAGAACGACCGATCCGAGGGCGTCCCGTGCCGCATGTAGATCATGCCGCGGTCGTCGAACTCCTGGCTGCCCGAATGGTAGATCTCCTCGATGTTGTAGTGCCGGTTGACGCTGGCCAGGCGAAAGTTCTGCCTGCAGTAGTAGAGCCGGCGGTAGTGCTCCTTGAGCCGCTCGTTGGCGCCCCGGAGGCTGAGGTTGTCGCGGCCGGTCCAGAACTCCCGGAGCCAGGCGGAGCGGGCCTGCCCCGCCGTCGAGTCGAACCCTGCCAGCTCCTCCGCCGAGGCGAAGTAGGCGAGGTCCTGCCGGTAGAGCGGCACGCTGAGGGTGTCGTCGTACCCGGCGCCGTCGTAGTAGTTGGGGACGCCGGCGTCGAGCCCCACGCCGAGCTGGGCGCGCGCCAGTTCGAGATAGCCGAGTCCCTTGTCACCGCCGTTGGCCAGGTAGGCGGTCAGCGCCGCGATGGCGGAATCGGGACTGCCCACCTCGCGCTCGATCCGGCCGCGCGCCAGCAGCACCTGCGGGTTCGCCGCCGACTTGGTGCCCGCGCTTTGCCGGAGCGCGTCGAGCGCCACGTCGAGCCGGATGTTCACCCGCTGCGCCAGCGCCGTGTTCGACAGCTCCACCAGCCCCTGCACGAATCCAGGGTCCACCTCGGCGGAGCGGGCGTAGGCGTCGGCCGCGCGCGCCATGGCGTCCTTGCCCACCATCGTCTTGAGCCCCGTCACGATGGCGATCTGCGAGTCGCCGATGGCCAGTTCCGCCATGCCGAGCCCGTACCAGGCGTAGGGCCAGGTCGGCTCGAGCTGGGTGGCCCACTCGAACTCGGAGGCGGCATCCTCGTAATGCAGCCCCGCCGCCAGGTCGCCGTACCGCAGCGAGAGGAAGCCGAGCCGGAGGTGGAGCATCGTGTTGTCGCGGTCCGCCTTCGCCTCGGTGATCATGAGGCGCTCCCGGCGGAGCAGCATGATGGTGTCGGAGATCTGGGAGAGGGTGTCGCGCCAGGACTCGATGGCCATCCGGTCTGCCGCGGACTGAGCGCGAAGCGGGGTGGCAAGCATCATGAGCGCCGCGGCGGCCGCGATGGCCATGGCGGGGCAGCGGGGCCGCGGGGCAGTCACGGCGGGGCCGCGGGGCTGCGGGGCCGCGGGGCGGTTGATCGGTGCGAACGGAGAGTTCATCGGTCCTGTCAACGGGAGTGTACGACTTGGTGACGCACGACTCACCGATGGATTCACACTTTGGGGTGGGCTACTGCCCCGCTGCCCCGCTGCCCCGCTGACCACCTGCCCCGCTGCCCCGCTGCCCCGCCAGATACGCCAGTATCCCTGCATACACCCCCTCCGCGTACATCCGCTGCCCCAGCGGGGTGCGGAGCGCCGATTCCTGCTCGGGGATGGCCATGAACATCGCCTCGGTCAGGATGGAGGGCATCCAGGTGGGGCGGACGAGGGCCAGGTCCCCCCTCCCCACGCCGAGGTCGCGGAGGGCGAGTCGCTTGACCAGGGCGGTCTGCACCGCCATGGCGAACGGTGCGCTCCGGGGCTGGTTGTAGAAGACGCTGGTGCCGCTGTTGGTGAGGGGGTTCACCCCGTCGGGGAGGGCGTTGTTGTGGACGGAAATGAGGAGGTCGGCATCCACGCTGTCGGCGTAGATCGGCCGCCAGGCCAGGTCCACCGGGGTGTCGGTGGTGCGGGTCATCAGCACCTCCGCCCCACCCTGCTCCAGGAGCGTCTGCAGCTTGAGCGAGACGCCCAAATTGGCCTCGGCCTCCCGGTACCCCGTGGGGCCGGTGGCGCCGCCGGGCGGGTGGCCGGCGTCCACCACGATGCGGAGCCCCGAAAGCGGGCGCGCAGGATTGATGGCGGGCGGCCGCCGGATTTCCAGCATCAGATCGGTTCGGTCCCACCGGGTGCGATACCCCCACACCTGCTTCGTGAGGTCGAGGGTGATGGTGACCTCGTCCGCCGTCGCCTGCTGCCAGGTCATCTGCTCCACCAGCGAGTCCGCCCCGCCGTAGCGCATCCAGTTGACGTCGGCCGAGGCGCCGTAGAGCCGGACCGTCAGCGACTTCTCCGTCTCGGTGACGAGGTACGGCACCCGCGCGCTGAGCGGGATGCGGAGCGTGGCGGCCTTGGGCGCAGAGCTGAGCACCACCGACCCGACGATCGCCTCGAGCGGCGGCGTGCCCGCCGGGAGGGCGTGCGCGTCGGCGGCATTGATCCAGGCGAGCGACGTCTCAGACAGGTGGAGGCGGAGGTCGCCGTTGAGGCGGCCGGACACGTTGGCGCGCGTACCGGAGGGGAAGAACCAGTTGTAGGTGGCTCCCGGCGCCGCGCGGCCCACCGTCAGCCGGTCAGTCTTCCCGGTGCCGGCGGTGTCGTCGTTCAATTCCACCACCACCGGGAGGCTGTCGAGCAGCGACACCCGGAGCGGCCACCGGGCCCGCACCGTGTCGGCGCCCTTGATCGCCTCCACCACCGCGAGCAGTGTGTCGGCGCCCTCGGCGCTCCGCCGCCGGCAGCGGGGGCAGCCGGGCGCCGGCTCCGCGCCCAGCAGCGGCCCCGGATCGGCGCCGAAGGCTCGGCCGCGCAGGACGCCGACGTAGCGGTCGGCACGCACCGACCGCGCCAGGCTCGCCGTGTCCCGGTCGAAGGCCCGCACGCCCCATGAGACGTCGTCGTAGCCCACCGAATTGGCGAGCGGCACCACGGCGCCGTCCGGCAGCACCAGGCGCACCTCGGAGCCCTCGGCGGCGCGCACGGAGAGTGGGAGGTACTCGTCGGCCGGCCACCAGACCCGGCCCTGCGGCCTGAAGGAGAGGGTGTCGATCCAGAGCGGGGTGGTCTGCGGCGCGGCCCGCGGCGCGCGGCGCACGCGGTAGGTCATCGAATCCCGGGCGCCGCCGGCCCGTACGGCTACGAGGTTGAACGCCATCACGCTGTCGGGCGGGAAGCGGAGCCAGGCCAGGAAGGCGCCGTTCGGCCACACCTTGACCGAGTCGCCGTTGATGGTGAGCCGCGCGTCGCCGGTGCCTGTGCTGCCGAAGAGGAACGACCACTCGCCGGCCGACACCACGTCGCCCTTGGCGGGGTACACCACGGTGAGGTCGAGCGGCCCCGTCACCGGCTTCACGGCGGGGAGCCGGCCCCGGTTCGGATCCACCGGGACGGCGGCGGCTTTCGGCTTGGCCTTCGGGCGGGCCTGCTGCGCGGCGAGCGGCACAGCGGCAATCAGGGCCAGGACGAGCAGTGGAAGGTGACGCAGGCGCATCGGCGGAAGGTACTTCCAGAACACGACTTGCGACAAGCACCCTCGGCCCGTTCCGGGAGCGGTCCGAGCGATTGACGGCCTCCCGGTGGCGGCCTAGATTCCGCCTCCCCTACCCCTTTCGGCCCCGGAGCTCTCGTGGCGCGCAGTTCCACCGTAACCGCAAGCCCCAAGAACTGTCCCGGCCGGTGACGACTCCCTCCGTCCATGTGTCGGTGGCGGGCCGCACCGACGTCGGCCGCACCCGTGAGCACAACGAGGACACCTACCTCGTCGCCGACTTGAGCACTGGCAAGCTCTGCGACGCCTCCGAGGCACAGGTCTGCCACATCGGCCCCCGCGGCTCGCTCTTCATGGTGGCGGACGGCATGGGCGGCGCGGCGGCCGGCGAGCTGGCCAGCGCCCTGGCCGCCGAGGCGATCCACCAGCACCTGATGAAGACGTGGGCCGCCGAGAGCGACACCAGCCGCGAGAAGTTCGCCTTCCGGGTGCGCGAGGCGGTGGAGGAGGCCAACCGGCAGATCCACGCCCACGCCAAGGCCAACCCCGACGTCCGCGGCATGGGGACGACGGTGACGGCGGCCGGCGTGTACGGATCCGACCTCTACCTGGCGCAGATCGGCGACAGCCGCGCCTACATGGTGCGCCGCGGCGTGGCCACCCAGCTCACCAAGGACCAGTCGCTCACCCAGCGCCTGGTGGACGCGGGGGAAATGACCGAGGAGCAGGCCGAGAAGAGCGAGCGGAAGAACATCATCCTGCAGGCGCTCGGCCCCGACCCGAACATCCGTGTGGACCTCACCTACGAGGAACTCCGCCGCGGCGACGTCCTCATCCTCTGCTCCGACGGACTGAGCGGCCAGGTGAAGCGCGAGGAGTTCGCCGAGTACGCCGGGCGCATTTCCGACCTGGCCCAGCTCTGCAGCGCGCTCATCGACCTGGCCAACACCCGGGGCGGCCCCGACAACATCACCGTCGTGGCGGCGCGTTTCGACGGCGACGGGCTCCCGCTCAGCGCCACGGCCCCCGAGCCGGGGCACCACGTCGTGCAGCTGCCCGGCGACGAGCCGGCGGAAGAGGACTTCCGCGTCGGCTTCCAGACTGGCGGCATCCGGGTCCAGCCCCGCAAGGTCGAGCTGCCGCCGCTGCCGCAGCCGGCGCCGGCGCCCGAACCGCGGCCGCTCCGTCCCCGCCCGCCGGTCGGCCTCATCGGCGCCGCGATCCTCCTGGCCGCGGCGCTGCTCTACTTTCTGATCACCCGATGACCCCGCGCCTCGCCATCCTCTCCGGCGGTCGGGCCGGCACCGTCGAGCCGCTCACCGGCGCCGTCTCGAGCGTCGGGCGCCACCCCACCTGCCGCGTGCGGCTCGACGCCGACCAGGACACCGAGGTTTCCAACCGCCACGCCGTCATCCAGAAGAAGGACAGCGTCTGGACGGTGCGGGACCTCGGCAGCATCCACGGCACCTACCTCAACGGCACGCGCATTTCCGAGGAGCAGCCCCTGAATGACGGGGACCTGCTGCGGCTTGGCGCGTCGGGGCCGGAACTCCAGTTCCTCGTGTCGGACCGGGCGCAGGTGGCGGAACCGGCCAGGGCACCGGCGGCGTTCCAGCCGGCCAAGCCGGCCCTCAGCGCCGAGGAGCTCAACCGGATCATGGAGGAGGAGCACGCGGGACAACTCGCGCGCGAGGCGGCCAGGGCGGCCCACAAGCGTCGCCTCGTCCGGCTCGTCGGCTCGGCGGCCGCCGCAGTGCTCGTGGTTTCGGCGGCGCTCTTCTTCTGGCGGCAGCAGGTGGCAAAACGGGAGGCCCAGGAGGCGCACCTCCTCCTCCTGGCCACCGCAGACAGTCTGATGGCGAGCGTGGCGGAGCTGCAGGCCGTCGTGCCGGCCATGAGGGCGTCGCTCGACTCGTCGCGCGCGGCGGCCAGCCGACTCCGCGCCTCCCTCGAGGCCGCGGGACCGGGCTCCCTGGCGAGCCCCGGCATCATGGCGCGGCTCGACTCGGCCATCACCCGCGAACGGGACATTGCGCGGGCGGCGGAGTTCGACCCGGCCGTCGTCGCGGCGCCGAGCCTGCCCGCGGTGGGGCTCGTGATCGCCCAGTACGCCGACGGCAGCACCGCGTTGGCCACCGGCTTCGCGGTGCGGCGGGACGGGACCGGCGGCGTGCTCCTCACGACCCGGCGGGTGGTGGTGGACGCGCAGGGCAACGCTCCCGTGCAGGTGCTGGTGCTGATGCCGGGCGCGGCGCGGCCGATTGCCGCGCAAATCGTGGCCACCCACACCACGGAAGACGTGTCGCTCCTGCGCGTGCCGCTTCGCGGCGGGATCCCCGTGGTCCAGGGGCTCGCGTGGAAGGAGCCGCCGGTTGCCGCGGGCAGGCCGCTCGCCATCGTCGGCCACGCGCCCCCGATCACTCCGCCGCCCGACGGCGATTGGCGGAAGGCCACCGTGTCCCTCACCACCGCCACCGGGACGGCGGCGCGGGTGGCGCCGGGATTCATCACCGTGGACGGGTGGGGGTCGAGCGTCGGCGCGGGGAGCCCCGTCATCGACGCCGAGGGACTCGTGGCGGGGATCATCGCCACCGCGGCGCCGTCGGCCGGCGGACGGCTCTACGACGCGGTGCCGATGAAGTTTGCGCTGGAGTTGTTGGATCAGTTGCAGTAAGGCGGGGAAGCGGGGAAGCGGGGAAGCGGGGAAGCGGGGCAGGAACTTAGGCCAGAATCACCCACCCAATGAGCAGCGTCCCCCCGAGAATGACCACGCACCATCCCAGCCACCGCCGCGAAGTCCTCACCCCCTGACCCGCTTTCGGGCAGTCCTCACCCCCTGACCCGCTGACCCAACCGCCTCTCCCAATAGACCGCGAAGTCCTCACCCCCTGACCCGCTGACCCAACCGCCTCTCCCAATAGCCCGCGAAGTCCTCACCCCCTGACCCCCTCTCCACCATGTGGAGAGGGGGGACGTTCTGCGTAATTCCGATGCGTTGGTCAAACGGCCTCGGCCCGATGTTGCTGTATGCGGAAGCAGCCCCGGGGGTTGGTCTGCGGACTCGCGCGTCAGATGCGACGGGTCCCGACGTCAGCCGAGCGAGAAGTGTGGGAAATACTGCGCAACCGGCGGTGCCTTGGGTTCAAGTTCAGGCGGCAAGTCGTAGTAGGTGGGATGATCGTGGACTTCTACTGCGCTCGGCCCAGAATCGTCCTGGAAATTGATGGCGCCGCACACGAATCGACGGCCGCGAAGGAGCGGGACCTGGCACGCGATCGCCTCCTCGAGGCAAGGGGCATTCGAGTCGTCCGGCTCCGTAATGAGGAAGCGAATCAAACAAACATCCAGAACGCGCTTCGGGCTCTCCTCCCAGCTCCCCCCTCTCCACATGGTGGAGAGGGGGACAGGGGGTGAGGACTGCGTGAAAGGGCGACGGGGGGTGAGGAGGAAAGGCGGGGCAGCGGGGCAGCCTCGCTCACCGAGTCTCCCATGACGTTCCCCCTCTCCACATGGTGGAGAGGGGGTCAGGGGGTGAGGACTGCGTGAGAAGGCGACAGGGGGTGAGGACCGAGCTGCTGGAGAGGGGAACAGGGCGTGAGTTGAACATGGAGCCGGCGCACGACATGATCGGGGTGCTACGCCAGAATCACCCACCCAATGAGCAGCGTCCCCCCGAGAATGACCACGCACCACGCCAGCCACCGCCGCGCATCCCGCACCCCGTCGTCGAGGGCGGTGAGGTTCGTCCGCGCGCGGACGGGGCCCCAGGCGCCGGCGGGGCGTACCCGCGCGTAGAAGTCGTCGAGCACCGCGGCCGGCTCCGGCGCGGTCAGGAACATGACCGGCACCCAGACCGCCATCGACCCGAAGGCGGAGAGCATCAGCCGCTGCCCGAAGGTGAACTCGGCGAAGGCGCTCGTGGAGCCGAGGACCGCGAGGAGGAGTCCCGCGGCCATCGCCGCGATTTCCGCCCAGGCGTTGACCCGCCACCAGAACCAGCGCAGCAGCAGCACCAGCCCCGGCCCGGTGCCGATCAGGATGATGAACCGGAACACCCCGCCCACGCTGTCCATGAAGAACGACACCACCCCCGCGATCATCGCCAGCAGGACCGACGCCCAGCGCGCCGCGCGCATCAGCGTCGCCTCGTCGCGCTGGCTCGAGAAGCGCGCGTAGAGGTCGTTCACCACGTAGCTGGCGCCCCAGTTGACCTGGGTGGAGACGGTGGACATGAACGCCGCCAGCAGGCTCGCGAACACCAGCCCGAGCACGCCGGTAGGGAGATAGCGCACCATCATGATCGGGTAGGCCAGCTCGGGGTCGTCGAGGTGCGGCAGCACGACCAGCGCCGCGAGCCCCACGAGCACCCAGGGCCAGGTGCGCACCACGTAGTTGAGGATGTTGAAGAGGTGCGCGGCCTTGGCCGCCTCCTTCTCGTCGGCGGTCGAGGAGAGCCGCTGCACGAACATCCCGCCGCCGTCGCTGTTCCGGAACGCCCACCACTGCACGAACAGGTATCCGAGGAATGTGCTGAGCGGCAGCGTCGCGTCGGGGCCGGTCGGGAGGAGGTTCAGCTTGTCCCCCTGCCCGCTCTCACGGAGCGCCGCGGTGAGGCCCGACAGCCCGCCGACCTCCGCCAGCGCGTAGAACATGACGGTGAAGGCGCCCCCCATGGCGAGGATGTACTGCAGGAAGTCGGTGGCCACGACGCCCCAGAGCCCCGAGGCGGCGGTGTAGATGACCACGATGATGAGAATCGGCAGGATGGCCCAGAGCCGCTCGTCGCCCGGGAGCGGCGGCAGGCTGTCGAAGACGCCGAGGGCCACGACCACCTTCCGCATGGCGAGCATGCCGTAGCCGATGCTGAGACAGTTGAAGGGGACGGCGATCAGGAAGGCGCGGAAGGCGCGGAGCCCCGCGGCCGGGCGTCCGCCGTAGCGGATTTCCGTCAGCTCGACGTCGGTGAGCACCCGGGCCCGGCGCCAGAGCTTGGCGAGCACCACCGCCACCAGCACGTGCATCAGCGCGAACGACCACCACTCCCAGTTGCCCGCGACGCCGTCCCGCGCCACCCGGCCCGCCACGTAGAGCGGCGTGTCCACGTTGAAGGTGGTGGCCGCCATCGAGGTGGCGGCGAGCCACCACGGGATGGCGCGGCCCCCCACGAAGAACTCGGTCAGGCTGCTGGCCCCGCGCCGCGCCACCCACAACCCCAGCACAAGGGTGCCCGCGAGATACACGACGACGACGCCCCAGTCGAGCGCCCTCACCCGATGCGCCCCACCAGCCAGCGCGCCGCGGCCTCCTGCATGAGCCGCTGACGATGCCACGCCACCAGGAGCGGCGCATCACCCGGCACCTCGGCGGCGAGCCGAGGATGGCCGAAGACGATGACCGCCGCGGCTCCGGTCGACTTCCGGAACGCATCGAGCGAGGCCGGCCCGAACCCGGCGCGCCCCTTCGACGCGCGCGGCTCGGCAAAGGCCAGCACCACGCGGCTGCCGCCCGGGCCAAGCGGCACGCCGGCGCCCCGCAGCGCCCGTTCGACGTAATCGTTCGGCGATGCGGGCCACGCCCCACCCTGGTCGTCGTCGATGATGATGAGTTCGATGGGTGCCTTGAGCCGCGGCGCCTTGCCGCGGACCATGCCCAGGGACAGGAGTCGGTCGCCAATCGCATCCGCCTCACCCCCTGTCCCCCTCTCCAGGAACTGGAGAGGGGGAACGCCCGCCGAGGTTGTGATGCGCCCCCCCTCTCCACTTGCTGGAGAGGGGGTTGGGGGGTGAGGTGAATGGGCCCGAAGCAGTGCCTCCCCATACCTGACAAGCGCCTCCTCCACTCTCGCCTCCGGCAGCGCTGCTGTCGCCATCGCATCGGTAATCGCGTCGTGCGCCTCCTGCGGATCCGCCGGATAACACAGCACGTCACATCCCGCCGCGAGCGCGCGCACCGACGGGTTGCTCGCCGCATCCTTCACCGCGGCACCCATCATCAGCGCGTCGGTCACGATGAGCCCTCGGAAGCCGAGCGCGTCTCGCAAGTAGGTGAGAATGGGCGCGGAGAACGTCGCCGGCGTGCCCGACGGGTCGAGCGCGGGCACGCGGAGGTGACCCGTCATGACCGTGGCGACCCCCGCCGCGATTCCGATCCTGAAGGGCATCAGGTCGGTGGCCTCGAGCGTGGCGCGGTCGGCGTCCACCGTCGGCACTTCGTCGTGGCTGTCGCGGGTGGTGCGGCCGTGCCCGGGAAAGTGCTTGATGCAGGCCAGCGCGCCGGCATCCTGGCATGCCCTGACCCAGTTCGCAACCAGCAGCCCGACCTCCGTCGGGTCGGCACCAAACGAACGGCTCTGTACGATGGGGTTGGCGGGCTCGATATCGAGGTCGGCGTCGGGGGCCAGCACCCAGTTGATGCCGAGATCGAGCGCTTCGTGCGCCGTCGTGCGGGCAGCATCAAGCGTCGCATTCAAGTCATCGAGCGCGGCCAGCGCCCCGGGGGGCGGAAACTCGGTGAGCCCCGGGAACTGCTGCCCCGCCCCGCGCTCGAGGTCGGAGGCCAGCAGGAGCGGCCGCTCCGCGCGGTCCTGCAGCTCCGCGCTGAGTGCCCGCACCGCCTCGGGCCTGCCGCCGAAGAAGACGAATCCGCCCGCGCCGAACTTGAGCGCGACGTCGATCACGCCTGCCTCGTGGGCAAACCCGGTGTCGTCCCGCCAGCGGAGCGCGGGGAGAATCAGGCGGCCGTGCGTCATGGAGGGGTGATGGACCCGAGCACCCGGGCGCCGCGCGCGCCAGTGGCGGCGGGGAGGTTGCCGGGCTGGCCGTGCAGCGTCAGGTAGCCGAGGAGGGCAAAGGCCACCGCCTCCTTGGCGTCGCCGTCGAAGAACAGCGTGTCGAACCGGCGAACCGGAATCGGCGCCAGTTGCCGCTCGAGCGCCGCCATGAGCCCGGGGTGGTGCACGCCGCCGCCGGAGACCACCACCTCGCCGGCGTCGCCGGCCCAGCGGCACACCGCGTCCGCCACCGAGCGGGCAGTCAACTCCACTGCGGTGGCCACGGCGTCGGCGCCGGGGGCGCGCGCATAGAGGGCGCCAGCGTAGGCGTCGCCGAAGCGCTCCCGCCCGGTGCTCTTGGGGGGCGCGTCGTGGAAGTACGCGTCCGCCAGCAGGTCGCGGAGCACGGCCTCGTTCACCTTGCCCGCCGCGGCCAGCGCCCCGTCGAGGTCACAAGTGAGCGATTCGTCCACCCGGTGCGCCACGGCGTCGATGATGGCCATGCCGGGGCCGGTGTCGAACGCGATGGCCCCCGTTTCCCGGCCCCCGCCCGGCACCAGGGTGATGTTGGCCATCCCGCCCAGGTTGAGGAGGACGCGGTTGCGCTCGGCGTCGGAGAAGAGCAGCAGGTCGGCCATCGGCACCAGCGGCGCCCCCTGCCCTCCCGCCGCCACGTCGCGCGCACGGAACCCGCTCACCACCCGCACACCAAACGCCTCCGCCAGCACCGCCGGCTCGCCCAGCTGCCAACTCACGAAGGGAGGCTCGTGCCAGATGGTCTGCCCCGGAAAGGCGATCCCGTCCACCTCGTCGGCGCGGACTCCGCCGGCGTGCAGCACCGCCTGCACCGCCTCGGCGGCCCACTCGGCGATCAGCACGTGCAGGCGGGCCAGCGCAGGGGCGGCGGCGCGGCCCTCCACCGCCGCGCGCACCCGGGCGCGCTCCTCCTTGTCGTAGGGGCGGGAGGAGAACGCCACCAGCTCGGCGCGGGTCGGCCCGTTGAAGCGGACCAGGGCGGCGTCCATCCCGTCGAGTGACGTGCCCGACATGAGGCCGACGATTAGCGAGGGGCGTTCCATCAGGCTGGCTCCACGGGGGGAGGGTCACCGAGAATGCCGCGGAGGCGGCCCTGGCCGTCGGCGATGCGGCGCTCCGCCGTGGCGCGATCGCTCCCGGTGCGCAGCATGACGATGGCGGTGCGCACGCTGCCGCCCGCGGCCTCGAGCGCGGCGCGCGCCGCATCGCGATCCACCGCGGCCACCTCCATGACGATCCGCTCGCCGCGGTCGGCCAGCTTCTGGTTCCGGACCTGGAGGTCCACCATGAGGTTGCCGTAGGTCTTGCCCAGCCGGACCATGGCGCCGGTGGTCAGGAGGTTGAGGACCAGCTTGGTGGCGGTGCCCGCCTTGAGCCGGGTGGAACCGGTCACCACCTCGGGGCCCACCAGGACGGTGATGCACTCGTCGCAAGTGTCGGTGATGAGCGGCGGCGGCGCGGTGCAGCTGAGGAACACCGTGCGGGCGCCGAGTGCCTGCGCCCGCCCCAGCGCGGCGCGCACGAACGGCGTGGTGCCGCTGGCGGCGATGCCGACCACCACGTCCGTGGCGCCGACGCGCCGCTCGTCCACGGCCGCGATACCGGCGGCGAGGTCGTCCTCCGCTCCCTCGACGGACTTGACCAGCGCCGGGAGCCCTCCAGCGATGATCCCCTGCACCATCTCCGGCTCCGAGCCGAAGGTCGGCGGGCATTCCGAGGCGTCGAGCACGCCGAGTCGGCCGCTGGTGCCGGCGCCGACGTAAAACAGCCGCCCCCCGGAGCGGAAGGCGGCCTCGATCAGGTCGATGGTCCGGGCGATCGGCTCGCGCGCGGCGGCCACCGCCGCGGGGACGGCGGCGTCCTCCGCCGACATCAGGTCCACGATCTCGATGCTGGTCGCGGTGTCGATGGCCGCGGTGCGCGGGTTGCGGCGCTCGGTGAGCCTGGGGTCGCGCACGGGGGCACCTGGACCGGGTGAGGAGGAAGCCCGACTTGCCACGGGAGAGATATCGCTAAATTAGGTCAGCCCTTCGCTCCGGGGCAACCTCCACTCCGGGCGCTTCCCACCACAGAGGACTCCCGTGCACCTACACCGCTCCGCTGCCCCGCTCCTGCTCTGTCTCGCCGCCTGTGCCGGTCCCCAGCCGTCGGGCGTGGCAGACGGCTGGAAGTTCGCCGGCAAGGCCATCGTGACCGACGCCGACAGCGCCGTCGTCGTCTCGGGCAGCAAGATCGCGAGCCAGGTCGGGCTCGACATCCTGCGGGCGGGTGGCAACGCGGTGGACGCCGCGGTGGCGGTCGGCTTTGCGCTGGCGGTGGTACACCCCGAGGCCGGCAACATCGGCGGCGGCGGCTTCCTGCTCTACCGCGAGGCGACGGGCGCCACCTACGCCCTCGACTACCGTGAGATGGCCCCTTCCGGCGCCTCCCGCGACATGTACCTCGACCCCGACGGCGACCCGAACGACCTGAGCCTGACCGGCGCGCTGGCCGCGGCGGTCCCGGGCTCCCCGGCGGGGCTCCTCGAGATGCACCAGCGGTTCGGGCGGCTGCCGTTCGCGCAGGTCATCGACCCCGCCATCAGGCTGGCGAACGAGGGCTACGTGGTGGACCAGTACCGCCGCGAGTCCATCGGCGACGAGATGTCGCGGCTCTACCTCTTCCCGGCCTCCCGCGCGCAATTCCTCCCGAACGACCAGCCCCCCGTGGTCGGTTCCACGCTGGTGCAGCGGGACCTCGGGAAGACGCTGGAGCGGATCCGCGACAAGGGGGCCGCCGGCTTCTACACCGGCACGACCGCCGACCTGATCGTCGCGGAGATGGAGCGGAGCGGCGGGATCATTTCCCACGCCGACCTGGCCAACTACAAGACCTACTGGCGGGACCCGATCGTCCTCACCTACCGCGGCGACACGATCTACTCGATGCCGCCGGCCAGCTCCGGCGGCACCACGATGGGGATGATCCTGAACATCATGGAAGGGTTCTCTCCCCTGCCGCCCTTTGGCTCTGCCGAACTCATGCATTTGGAAGCCGAAGCGATGGCGCGGGCTTTCATGGACCGGAACGCCTACATGGGCGACCCCGGCTTCGTGCACAATCCGGTGCAGCAGATGCTCTCCAAGGAGTACGCCGCCGAGCGGCGCGCCACCATCAACCCGCGCCGCGCGACGCCTCCCGAGGACCTCCGGCCCGGCCTCAAGGACGGCCCCTCCACCACGCACTACTCTATCGTGGACGCAGAGGGGAACGCGGTCAGCATCACCACGACGCTCAACAACAGCTACGGCAGCGCGGTGACCGTGACGGGCGCCGGCTTCCTGCTCAACGACGAGATGGACGACCTGGCCAGCGCGCCCGGCCGGCCGAACATGTACGGGCTGGTGCAGGGAGACTCCAACGCGATCCAGCCCGGCAAGCGGCCCCTCTCGGCGATGACGCCGAGTATGGTGGTGGGCGCCGACGGGCAGCTGAAGATGGTGGTGGGCACGCCGGGCGGGCCCCGCATCATCACCATGGTGTATCACGTCATCAGCAACGTGCTGGACCACAAGATGTCGCTATCGGATGCGGTCACCGCGCCGCGGCTCCACGACCAGGGGTTGCCGGACGTGATCCGGGTAGAGCGCGGCGGGTTCCAGCCGGCCGCAGTGGAGCAGCTCAGGAAACTGGGGCACACCGTCAACGAGGGCGGCTACACCGGCGACGTCGAGGCGATCATCCGGACGCCCACAGGGTGGCAGGGCGTCAGCGATCCGCGGCTGGGAGGGGGAGGGGCGGGATACTAGGCGGGGAAGCAAGACGGCGGGGAAGCGGGGAAGAGGCCGTCCCCGCTTCCCCGCATTCCCGCCTACTTCTTGACGAACGTCTCCGTCACCGTCATCGTGACCTGGGCGCCCGGCAGGACGGTGATGTCCTGGTCGCCGGTTTCATTGGCCACCGCTGCGCCGCCAGCGGCGCCGGCCACGCCGCCGACGATGGCGCCGGTGGCGTTCCCACCGACGGCCTTGCCGATGATGGCCCCGACCGCCGCCCCCGCGCCGACCTTGGCCGCGGTCCCGCCCGTGATGCCCCGACCCTTCAGCGTGTAGTCGAGGTGGTCCACCTTGCCCGCGATCGGGTAGCTGGTGCCGCCGATGATGACCGACACGAGCGAGGCCGAGAACGTCTCCTTGCCGCCCTTGGTCGGCGCGGACTTGAACTGGTCGAGCCGGATGTTGACAGTGGAGCCGGCGGGGATGACGACCCGGCCGTCGGTGTCCTTCACGTCCGCACCGACCTTGGCCTGCATCATGGCGCCCGACTTGGTGGTCCGGGAGCTGACGGTGTCAGGCACGGTGGCCGAGAAGGTGGCGCCCGCCACGAGCTCCGGCGGCGGCGCCGGCGCGACCGGCTTCGGGGCCGCCGGCTTCGGCTTCGGCTTCGGGGCGGCGGCCGTCGGCGCGGCGGCCGGTGCGGCGGCGGGCGCCGCGGCAGGCGTGGCGGCGGTGTCCGCCATCGGGTTGGTCGAGTCCTGCTGGGCGAGCTGGAGGTCGCGGCTCAGGCTGTCCGCGACGGCGGCATCGGACTTTTCGCCGCCGCCGCAGGCGGCGAGGCCCAGGACGCAGAGGGCGGTGAGGGCGTTGCGCATGGTCGAGCTCCTGTTGAGACGGCTTGCCCGGTGCGACTGCACCAGACGAAATTGCATCACATGGTAACCCGAAATATATGTTGAAGTCCCTCCGGGCGCTTGTGCCCTACCTCACAAAATACAGGTCCACCTACGCCGTCGGCCTGGCATGCGTGGTGATCTCGAACGCGCTCATCACGCTCGGCCCCAAGATCCTGGAACGGGGCATCAACCTGATCGACAGCGGGGCCGGCGACGCCGCCGTCGCGCGGGCCGCCCTCCTCCTGGTCGGGGTCACCCTGCTCGGCGGTACCGCGCGGTTCGGGATGCGGCAGCTCCTCAACAGCGGGAGCCGCTGGGTCGAGTACGACCTCCGGAACGACCTCTTCCGCCAGTTCGAGCGGCTCTCGCCCTCCTTCTACGATCGCTCGAACACCGGCGATCTCATGGCGCGCTCGACCAACGACCTGCTCGCCGCGCGGATGGCGGCCGGCCCGGCGTTGATGTACATGGTGGACACGGCGGTGCGCGTCGCGATGGTGCTCCCCGCCATGCTCTCCATGAGCCCCCGGCTCACGGCGCTGGCGCTGCTGCCGCTCCTCGGGCTCCCCGTGGTGATGATCTCGCTGGGCCAGCGGATCCACATCCGCACCCTGGCCATCCAGGACCAGTTCGGGACGATCACCACCCACGTCCACGAGCATCTCTCCGGCCTCCGCATCGTGCGGGCATACCGCCAGGAGGCGGCGGAGACCGCGGAGTTTCGACGGCTCAACGACGAGTACCGGCTCCGCAACATCTCGCTGGCCAAGGCACAGGGCGCCTTTCACCCGTTGCTGGCGCTCCTCGCAGGGCTCGGCGGCGTGGTGGTGCTGGCGGTCGGCGGACGCCTGGTCATGGCGGGCACGGTCAGCGTCGGCGAGTACGTGGCGTTCGGCGTGTATCTCATGATGCTCGCCTGGCCTCTCATCGCGCTCGGCTGGGCGGTGACGCTGGTGCAGCGCGGAGAAGCCGCCATGGGGCGCATCAACGCGATCTTCCACGAGCGGCCCGCCATCACCTCGCCTACCAACCCCGCCCTGCTGCCGCCGCGTCGCGGCGCGCGGAGCGTCGCGCTGGAGCGGGTCTGGTTCAAGTACCCGGGCGCCGAGGACCGCGGCTGGGTGCTGCAGGACGTCTCATTTGAGGTCAGGCCTGGGCAGTCGCTGGCCATCGTCGGCGCCACCGGCTCCGGCAAGTCCACGGTGGCCGAACTGCTGGCCCGGAGCTACGACCCCGACAAGGGTCGCGTCCTCCTCGACGGCCTCGACGTCCGCACCATCTCGCTCGAGGAGCTGCGGCAGAACCTCGGCGTGGTGCCGCAGGAGACCTTTCTCTTCAGCGCCACCGTGCGGGAGAACGTCCTCCTCGGCGCGCCCGACGACGGCCGGCTGGAGCGGGTGGCCGAGGTCTCGCAGCTGGCCGAGGCGCTCCCCGACCTGCCGAACGGCTACGACACCCTGCTCGGTGAGCGGGGTATCAATCTTTCGGGAGGCCAGAAGCAGCGCGCCGCCATCGCGCGGGCGCTGGCGCAGGATCCCCCCGTGTTCATCCTCGACGACGCCCTGAGCGCGGTGGACGCGCACACCGAGGCGCGGATCCTGGCCGGGCTCCGCGACGCGCTGGCCGGACGGACGAGCGTGATCATCTCGCATCGCCTCGCGGCGGTGCGCGACGCCGACTGGATCATCGTCCTCGATCGCGGCACGGTGGTGGAACAGGGCGTCCACGCCGACCTGCTGGCGGCCGGCGGACGGTATTGGGAATTGCTGCGGCGACAGGAAATCGAGGCGCAGCTGGAGGTCTGACCGGCGTCCCCCCTCTCCACATGGTGGAGAGGGGGACAGGGGGTGAGGATTCAGCGAGGCAGCGGGGACGCGGGAAAGCGGGGAAGCAACAATCAACTGGAGCAACTCGTGAAGAAGCTCGAACCGATCGTCTCAGGCGCCCTGGTCCTGGCGCTGGGCCTGGCGGCCGCCGGGTG
Organism: Gemmatimonadota bacterium; assembly: GCA_022710485.1. Classification (GTDB taxonomy): domain Bacteria; phylum Gemmatimonadota; class Gemmatimonadetes; order Gemmatimonadales; family GWC2-71-9; genus SPDF01. Next base: position 71,524 of record JAKLGU010000008.1, read on the forward strand.
GCTGGCCGGCGCGGGGCTGGCGCGGAGCCGGACCGCGGACCGCTACGTGACCGTGAAGGGCATTTCGGAGCGCGATGCGCAGGCCGACCTGGCGCTCTGGCCCCTGCGCATCGTGGTGAGCGACAATGACCTCGGCCGCGCCTACGCCCGGCTCGAGACGCAGCTGCAGCAGGTGCGGGTGTTCCTGACCCGCCAGGGCATCGACACCGCGCTGACCGAGCTGCAGTCATTCTCGGTGACGGACGCCTTCACCAACCAGTACCGCAACTCCGACGTCGTCACCCGCTACGTCATCAACCAGACGCTGATGGTGCGGAGCAGCGAGCCCGCCAAGGTGCTTGCGGCGAGCCAGAAGGTGGGCGAACTGGTGCAGGCCGGCGTCGTCTTCTCGTCCGGCGCCGAGTATGGGATGGGCGGACCGACCTTCGTCTACTCCGGCCTCAATGAGCTGAAGCCGGCGATGATCGCGGAGGCCACGGCGCGGGCTCGTGAATCGGCCGACCAGTTCGCCACCGACTCGAAGAGCCACCTCGGCGGCATCAGACGCGCCAATCAGGGCGTCTTTGAGATCCTGGCACGGGACCAGGCGCCGGGGATCCAGGAGCAGGGGCAGATCGCCAAGAAGGTGCGCGTGGTGAGCACGGTGGAGTACTTCCTGAAGGACTGAAAGGCGCCACGCAATGACGTCGTCCGCCCGCATCCCGCTGTTTGCCGGAGTCGTCGCCGCTGCCCTCGCGCTGGCTGCCCCGCTCCACGCCCAGACCGCCGAGATGACCAAGCAGGAGTACTTCAAGTACGTCCCGCTCTCCTACCCGCGCATCATCCGGCAGACCGTGGCCGACAGCGTCTTCGGACTGTACGGCCCCCCGATGGGCCCCGCCGTGGTCGACGAGGCCCCCCGGGACGGGATCGAGGACGGCCGCGGCCGGCTGCTGCAGGCGCTGGGCGTGCGCTTTTCACCCTTCATGATCCGGAACACCGGGCTGGTGCCGCTCGACATGCAGCAGGCGCAACAGATCAGCGGCGCCACCCTGCTCACCATCGATCGCTGGGACACCTACGCCGGCGCCCAGCTGCTCGGCACCGAGACCGTGGATTTCGCGTCGCTCGGCTCCCGCCCCTGCCCCGCCGGCACCGTGTCCCGCGACAGTCTGCTGGCCCTGCTCCGCCTGGAGACGCCGATCGAGGACTGCCGCGTGCTGCAGCTGCTCCGGGAATTCGACCCCAACCAGCCGCTGGCCGAGTCCTTCAATACCGCCGCCGTCGACCCGGACTACGACCCCTTCTCGGTGCTCTACTGGAACTGGCCCGGGTTCGACCCCGCCACCTGGAAGGCGGCTTTCCTGGACCCGGCCACGGGCCGATTGCAGCGGAAGTACGATCCGGCGATCTCGGTCTACGTGCACCCCTTCATCGCCCCGGTCGATGGCGCGGGCAGCCGGGAGCCGCGCTACGAGTTCGTCCTGCAGTACTGGTTCTTCTACCCCTTCAACGACGCCGGGAACAAGCACGAGGGGGACTGGGAGCACATCAACGTCGTCATCAGCCCGATGTCGCAGGTGACCGCGCCCCAGACCGCCGCCCAGGTGGAGGAGCTCCTCCGCCGCGGCCCGGACCAGCTCGACGGCGAGGATCCCCTCGTGATCCGTCGCATCGACTACTACTTCCACTACAACGTGATGCCGGTGTCCTTCGGCGCGCCGAATGCCTATGCCCCGCGCGACGAATGGCGTCGGCAGTCCAAGGCCCTGGCCAACGGGCGCGCGGGCGCCGCCGAGATGGACGCCATCGTCCGGTACCGCGCCTGGGCCGACAGTGCGGAAACGAAGGTCAACACCCACCCCATCGCCTACATCGGTGCCGACAGCAAGGGCCTCGACCTGTTCCTGTATTCCCCCGGCGCCCATAACCAGGACGGGCACGGCACCTATCCGTTCGTCGGGATCTACTCCGGCATCGGCCCCGCGGAAGCCGCCGAGCAAGTGCTGAAGGAGTTCGATCACCAGGCCTACCTGACCGGGGGCGCCCCGCTCCCCGATTACGTGGAGCCCTTCGACTCGGTCGGACGGGTCAAGCTCCTGCCGGATTGGGAACGGATCTACACCCAGGTGTACGCCGACCCGGAGTATCGGCGGGACTGGGCCTGGTTCGTCCTCCCGATCCGCTCCGGGTACCCGGCGTCGCAATCGCCGTTCGCGGGGATCGTCAGCCACGCCGAGACCGGCAACGTCCCGCCTTTCACGCTGACCTACATGGGCGGGTGGGGTGGCTGGAACCGGAACGGCGCCACCGGCGGGTTCTACCTCTACGACCCGCAGCGACTGCACACGATCATCAGCGCGTCCTCGCTGGACCAGGTGCAGAACAATTTGGGGTGGCTGAACGCACCTGTCGTGGCGCTGATCACCCTGCCGCCCATCGACGTCATCTACAAGGTGCTGTTGCTCCCGGTCCGCCGGCTCTTCGGGCCGTTCCCGGTGCACTACTCCCCGATCGCGGAACTGCCGGTCCGGACCATGTCGCTGGCGGGCGGTGTCATGACCGCCAACATGACGCCGGAATGGACGGCGCTGCTCCTCAACGGCCCGCAACTCGGCGAGATCGTGGGCCGACTCGCCGCGGCGGCCGGTACGGGGGCCCTCGGCGACGAATCCGACGTGGCCGCGGACGCGACCTCGTACGTCGTACAGATGGACTTCTACCTGGGCAAGCGGTTCGTCACCGAGAACACCTTTCACAACTCCAGCAGCGGGCTCAGTATCTCGGTGCCGCTCGAGGAACGGCCTGACGACCCGTTTGACGTCACCGGCACGCTCAAGTTCTACGAACTGGCCAGCAGCATCCGGTACAACCTGCTGACCGGCGGGCTGCAGCCGTATGTGAAGATCGGCTACGGCTGGAGCTGGTACCAGGCGGTGGATATCAGCACCGACGGGGTGCCGCTGGCGGACTCCGACGGTCCCTGGGTCCGGCAGCCCACTTTCTTTCCAGCGAGCAATCTCTGGCCCAACACCACGCACTGGGGGGCGGGGCTCGAGTTCTTCCTGCTCCGGAGCAACGCCCCGATCCCCCGCGGGATCGACGTGAGCCTGAAGGGGGAGTGGGCGTCGTATTCGAGCGACCTGGGCGTCACGTTCGAGAACGCGGCGCTGCTCGGCTTCGACTCGGAGCCGACCGTCACGCGGAGCGTGTTCGGTTTCTTCGGTGTGGTTAGTTTTTAGGACTGAGGACTGAGGACTGAGGACGGTGAAGATTCCCCCTGGCAATGGAGCGTCGTGATGAAGCGAATTGCTGTATTGGCCCTCATGGGCGCGCTCGCGCTCACGACGGGGGCGCAGGCACAGAAGGCCCCCGGCACGGCCGCCAAGAAGCCGAACATCCTCGTGATCTGGGGCGACGACATCGGCTACTGGAACGTCAGCGCCTATAACCTCGGCCAGATGGGCTACCGGACGCCGAACATCGACCGGATCGCCCGCGAGGGGGCGTTGTTCACTGACCTCTACGGCCAGCAGAGCTGCACCGCCGGCCGCGGCGCGTTCCTGACCGGCCAGAGTCCCTTCCGGACCGGCCTCCTGAAGGTGGGACTGCCCGGCGCCAAGGAAGGGCTGCAGCCCCAGGACCCGACCCTCGCCGAGCTCGTCAAGCCGCTGGGTTACGCGACCGGGCAGTTCGGCAAGAACCACCTCGGCGACCTCGACGCCATGCTCCCCACGATGCACGGCTTCGACGAGTTCTTCGGCTCGCTGTATCACCTGAACGCCGAGGAAGAGCCTGAGGACCCGGACTATCCGAAGGACCCCGCCTTCCGCGCCAAGTATGCCCCGCGCGGCGTGCTGCACACCTGGGCGCTGCCCGATGGCGGCCAGCGGATCGAGAACACCGGCCCGCTCACCAAGAAGCGCATGGAAACGGTGGACGAAGAGTTCGAGGCGGCGGCCGTCAAGTTCATCCGGCAGGCGCACAAGGACGGGAAGCCGTTCTTCGTCTGGTTCAACGCCACCCGGATGCACATCTGGACCCACCTGCAGCCCAAGAGCCAGGGCGTCACCGGCCTCGGCGTCTATCCGGACGGCATGGTGGAGCACGACGCCATGGTCGGACGGCTGCTCGGCCTCCTCGACAGCCTCGGCATCATGGACAACACCATCGTGATGTATTCGACCGACAACGGCGCGGAGAAGTTCTCCTGGCCCGACGGCGGCAGCTCCCCCTTCCGCAACGAGAAGGCGTCGAACTGGGAAGGCGCCTACCGGGTGCCCGGCATGATCCGCTGGCCGGGCACCGTCAAGCCGGGCACCGTGCTCAACGACCCCGTGTCCCACGAGGACTGGGTCCCGACCCTGGTGTCGGCGGCGGGCAACCCGAACGTGACGCAGCAGCTGCTAACGGGGACCACGGTGGGCGGGAAGACCTTCAAGGTCCATCTCGACGGATACAACCTGACGGACTACCTGAGCGGGAAGGGCCCGGACCCGCGGAAGGAGTTCTTCTACTTCAACGACGACGGTGTGCTGGTGGCGTTGAGGTTCAATCAGTGGAAGTTCGTGTTCCAGGAGCAGCGCGCCGAGGGACTCGGTGTCTGGCAGGATCCCTTCGTGCCGTTGCGCGCCCCGAAGCTCTTCAACGTGCGGTCGGATCCCTTCGAAATCGCCGACCACGAGTCAATCGGTTACGGCAAGTGGTACATCGAGCACATGTACCTGATGGTGCCAGCCCAGGGTTACGTGGCCCAGTTCCTGTCCACGTTCAAGGACTATCCGCCGCGCCAGAAGGCCGGCAGCTTCTCCCTCGATCGGGTGCTGGAATCGTTGCAGGTGGGGGGACAGCAGAACAACTAGGCGGGGAAGCGGGAACGCGGGGAAGCGGGGAGGTCTTCCCCGCTTCCCCGCTGACCCGCTTACAGCCTTCCCTTCAGGAATTCCGGCGTCAGGCTCTGCAGCCACCCCGCGAGCCGGGTGAACTCGCCGGTCACCATGAGGAGTCCCACGAAGATCAGCAGCACGCCGCTGGCCCGCATGACCCAGGGCAGGTACTTCCGGAACCGCTGGAACCAGTCGAGGAAGCTCTCCATGGCCCACGCCGCCACGAGAAAGGGCACGGCCAGCCCCGCTGAGTAGGTTCCGAGCAGCGCCATCCCCCGCCCCACATCGCCCTGCGTGGCCGCCATCCCCAGGATCCCTCCCAATATCGGCCCGATGCACGGCGTCCATCCCGCCGCAAACGCCATCCCCACCAGCACCGACCCGAGGTAACCGAGCGGCTTCCGGTCCAGGTGCACCCGCTGCTCCTGCTGCAGGAAGGCGAACTTGAAGACGCCGAGCGCGTACAGCCCGAACAGGATGATGAGCACGCCGCCCACCCGCTGCAGCCAGACCTGGTAGTACTTGAGCGCCGAGCCGAGGGCGGTGGCGCTGGCCCCGAGGATGACGAAGATGAGCCCGAACCCGAGGACGAAGAGGAGGGCGTGCGTCATCGCGATCCGGCGCCGGCCGCCCATCTCCTCCAGCGTCATCCCGGTGATGAAGCCGAGATAGCTCGGCACCAGCGGCAGGACGCAGGGCGAGAGAAAGCTCAGCACCCCCGCCGCAAAGGCCACGAGGAAGCTGATCTGGTCGGGAGTGCTCACAGACCCTCCAGGGCGCGCCGCTGGCAGTCACGGCAGGTGCCGTGCAGCTCGACGCGGTGCGTGCGATAGCGGAACTGGTGCTCGTCGGCGATGATGGGAAGCATCCGCTCGAGGCGCTCGGTGGTGAACTCCTCCACCCCGCCGCACGAGGAACAGACCAGGTGCCCGTGGGACCCCTGCGGCGTGGCCCCCTCGTAGCGGCGGAAACCGTCGCCGAACTCGTGCAGCCGGATGAGCCCGCTCTCGACCAGGAGCTCGAGCGTCCGGTACACCGTGGCGATGCCGACCTGCTTCCCCTGCCGGGAGAGGCGCTGGTGCACGGCGGCGGCGGTCAGGTGGTCGGGAGAAGTGAACACCGCGCCGGCGACGAGGTCGCGCTGCTGCGTGACGGGGAGCCGGTGTTCCCGGAGGTAGTTGCGGAACCGCTCGAGGAGGTCGGCGGCCTCAGCCGAGGTCAGGTGCGCCATCGGCCTCGACGGGATACCACCGCTCCAGCGGGATCTGGACCGGCGGCTCCTCCTCGGTGCGCTTCGGCACCAGCGCCACGAGCTCGTCCAGCGCCTCGAGCGGCCCCCGGCCCACCTCGGCGAACTCGGAGACGAACTCGCCGCGCTTCTTCCCCTTGAGGGTGTGGGCGTAGCGCGCCGTGTAGATCACCAGGCGGTCGCCCTCGACGCGGGAGAGGATGGCGGTGCCGTACTCCTTGCCCTCGCGCCGGAACGGGCGAAACACCCAGAGCCCGTGCAGGTCCGCCACCGGGAGCTGGGTGGCCACCGCCTCGGCGAGGAGCGCCCAGCCGGCGCCCGCGCCCGGCTCCGGCGGTGCGGCTAGCGGGTAGCCTGTTCCCATTTTTCCACGTAGAGGCGGAGGACGTGCATGAAGTCCTGGGCGTTGGTCACCACGCCGTAGGCCTGGTGGGTGCCGCGGTCCTTCAGCTTGTTGACCACGAACTCGGTCTGGTCCACGCAGATCGTCATGAGCTCGCTGGGGACGCCGTCGTAATGGGTGTGGAAGGCGGGGAGCATGTTGCCCACCGCGATCGCGTGCAGCGCGGTGGCCACGAAGATGGCGCCGGTGGCGCGCACCGCGTGCTCCCGCATGGCGTCCTGCGCGGCGAGCGAGTCCTGCACCACGCCAGGGAGCGGGCCGTCGTCACGGATGGAGCCGGCCAGCACATACGGCACCTTCGAGGTGACCAGCGCGTGCATGATGCCGCTCTTGATGAGCCCCTTCCCCACCGCCTGCTCGATGGAGCCGAGCGCGCGCACCCGGTTGATGGCGCGCATGTGGAGCCCGTGGCCGCCGTCGGTGGGCTGGCCGGTGTTCGACATCCCGAGGGTGGTGCCGAAGATGGCCGCCTCGATGTCGTGCACCGCCACGGCGTTGCCCGCCAGCACCGCCTGCACATACCCGTTGCGGATGAACCACTCGAAGTCGGCCCGCGCGCGCGAGTGCACCAGCGCCGGCCCCACCACCCAGATCACGTACCCGCCGCGCCGCTTCTCCTCCCCGATCCGCGCCGCCAGCTCCTCGTAGTTCACGGGGCGTTCGCGACTCACCTCGGTGGACATGAAGCGGAACTCGTTCCCGCTGTGCGCCCCGGCCAGGAACCCGGCGGAGTGCACGTACACTCCGTGGCTGCCGTCCTCCGCCTCGCCCATCACGACCTGCTCCCCCGCCTTGAGGCGCCGCGGCTCGGCGATGGTCAGCTCCTCCCCGCGGCGGACGATGACGCAGTCCATCCGGGGCCGGGTGGGCATGACCCACTTCCCGCCACCCAGGTGGACGTAGGTCGGGAGGTTCGAGGTGGAGAAGAAGTCTTCGGGCAGGACGCCGTCGGCCGGCAGGGGCGCAAACCGCGCCGCGGGTGCACCGGCAAAGGGGGCCTTGGTGAAGTCGGGTGGGGTGTAGCGGGGGGTGGCCATAGGAAGGGGAATCTTAGGGGTGGCCGAGAGGGGATTCAAGTCGAATCCCCCTCGACCATGCCGGGCTGCCGGGCTCAGGGCGCCGCGGCCACCGGCGGCAATCCGTTCAGCGCGCGCGCCGCGCCAACCACGTCCCCGATGCCGGCGAAATCGACCGCGAGGATGTTGGGCGTCATCCCCCGCTCCCGGCGGCATTGCCGCGCCCGCTTCACGATTACGTCCTGCTGGTTGACGATCTGCGCGTTGCTCGGCTTCGGCGTCGGGGTCGTCTCGATCCAGTGGTTGATCAGGAAGAGGTCGCCGCGCGGCGTCCCCCGATTGGCCCGGCAGGAGAACTCCTCCGGCGTGTGAAAGGTGTACGGCGTTTCCGCCACGAGCCCGCTCCACGCGAGGTGATACCAGGGCAGCGTGCCGACGTCGTATTCCCCGAGCACCAGCACCCGGCCGCCGCTCTCCACCATCTCGCCGAGGGTCGGCCACGCCGGCTCGATGGGACCCTTGTACACGTAGTCGATGAGCCCGCTGGCCACGAACATGGAATCGACGTCCGCCGGCACCACGTAGTCCTCGAAGTCGATGATGAGGACCTCGCCCGGGTGGGTGGCGAGAAAGTCCGTGAAGATGCGCAGGGTCGGCACGACGGGAATGGCCCCGAGCTCACAGTACCCGTGACAGAAATACAGGCCGCTCGGCCCAAGCTCGCCGGTGAATTGCTCACGGATCCGCATCCCCGCCGCCCAGGCCTCGTTCCCGATGACGTTCGCGGTCTTGAGCTTGGCATACGGAGTGGCGTCGAAGTCCGTCCTGACCTTGTCGCCCATGACGTTGCCACGGTACGGGTCGAGCAGGAAGGCCCGCACGCCGCGATCCAGCAGCGACTGGATGTCGAGGTCCTGGTTCGGAAAGAGCCAGGCGGGGTTCGTGGCCGAGCCCATGGCGTTGTGCGCCCCGGGAAAGACGACCTTCGTGAGCCGGCGGCTGCACAACTCGACCGCGCCATTGCAGGCGCCACCACTTGCCACCACCTCGACCGGCGGCTCCGGAGGACGAATCCGCAGGACGACCGCCACGGCCCCGACGCCCAGCGCCAGCAGGCCCACGATCCGGATGCCGGCCAGGGCCGTGGGCCAGAGGTGCACGTTCTCCCGCGCTCGACGGAGTTCCTCCGGCAGGTGCGGCTGGGCCAGCCGCCGCCACCCGGCAAGGCTCCTCAGGATCAGGATCGCGCCCGCGGCGACCGCGACGACCTTCAGCGCGGCTCCCGGATAGACCACGCCGGCAAGCCCGGCGAGCCCGAGCGCGAGCAGCCGTCCCGCTTCCGCCAGGGCACGCTCGCGGTGGCGGGACACGAACTCCCACGCCTGCCGCCCGATCACGCCAGGTTCGGCGCTGTCGCCAGGGAGGGCGATCAGCGCCAGCGCCGCGCCGACGATGGCGACGATGATGCCGACGCCCCTGAGCGGTGCGAAGAACGCCATCCACAGCCCGTCCGCGGCGCCAGCGGCGGCGGCATCGGGAATGGCCGACGCCAGCAGGAGCCGCCCAGCCGGCACGACCAGCGCCAGGACGACGCCGACCGTCGCGACCCCGACGCCGAGCGATAGTCCGGTCCGGCGCCGCGTCGGCGACAGGACCACGGCCAGGACGAGGCAGCCGACGCCGCCGAGGAGCGCCAGGCGTCCGAACCCGCGGAGGGTCTCCAGCGACCCGAGCACCCTGGCCGCCGCGCGGACGGTCGGCGCCGCCTTGTCGATTTCCAGCACCGGTCGAAGCGTGGCCGGCACCCGGGCCGCAGCGTCGGGGCCAATGTTTTCCAGCGCCTCCTGAACGAGCACCCCCACATCGGGGATGGCGAGCAGGATGTTCTCCGCCGTCGAGGAGAGCACCGCCTGATGGGCCTTGATCACGGCTGGACGGATCAAACCCCGAAACGGCGCCGAGGTGACGATCCCGCGCGTCACTGCCACGAGGATCGGCCGAAACGCCGTGAGATCGGGCTTCTGCTCGATCACGACATCGGTGATGCGCAGCGCGACGAACTCGCCGATGCGAGGGTCCGCCAGGCTGGCGCCCACCCGGTCAGCGAACGCCTCGTCGCTTACGAGGATCCTTCCCACGTAGAGCATCAGGAGGGTGACGGCCAGCACGATGATGCCTACCCCACCGAGCACCATCGATAGCGGGCGGAATCCCAGGCGGGCGTTCGGCGGATTCGTCATCTGGTCCTTCTGGGGTGGGGAGCTGGGGGAAGGCCTGAACCTGCACGGCGCGTGCGGTTAGAGCAAGCTGACCGGATCGCGGTCGATCGTCACCCGCGGCTCGCCCGACCCGGCCAGTCGCGTCGCGGCATACCGCACCACGCGCCCAAGGACGCTTCCATCTCCCTTGAGCGCCACGTGCCAGCGCCAGCGGTCCTTGATCCGCGCAAGCGGACAGGGGGCCGGCCCCAGCACCGTGAGCTCGAGCCCGTGTCGCTCGGCGAGCGCCGCAGCCCACTCCGCCGTCTCCGCGGCCACACGACCCACCGCCGTCTCCTCCCGGCCGGAGACGACCAGGTTCACCAGCCCCGTGGCGGGGGGATAGGCGGGGGACGCCCGGAGCGCCAGTTCCTCCCCGAGGAATCCCTCGGCGTCGTGCCGGGCGGCGCGGAGGAGGGCGTGGTGCGTCGGCTGGCGCGTCTGCACCACCACCCGTCCCCCCGCGGGGCCGCGCCCCGCGCGGCCCGCCACCTGTGCGATCAGCTGGAACGTCCGCTCGGCCGAACGGAAGTCGGGAAGGTGCAGCGCGGTGTCGGCGTCCACCACGCCGACCAGCGTTACGTTGGGGAAGTCGAGTCCCTTGGCGATCATCTGCGTGCCGAGGAGGAGGTCCACCTCCCGCCGCTCGACGGTGCCGAGGATCCGGTGATGGGCCCACTTGGTGCTGGTGGTGTCGAGGTCCATCCGGGCCAGCCGCGCCGATGGAAAGCGCTCCGCCAGCCAGCGCTCCAGCTGCTGCGTGCCGACGCCGCGCATCTGCGCGACGGCGTGGCCGCAGGCCGCGCATCGCTCCGTGAGCGGCGCCTCGTGCGCGCAATAGTGACAGCGGAGCGCCGGCGGCGACTGGTGCACCGTCAGGCTGATGCTGCAGGAGGGGCACTCGGGCACGTGGCCGCAGTCGGGGCACTGCAGGAACGCCGCGAACCCGCGCCGGTTGAGCAGGAGCATCCCCTGCTCGCCGCGGGCCAGCACCCGGCTCACCGCGCCGTCCAGTTCCTCGGACCAGGGTATCGCGCCCGAGCCGGGGATCTTCGGCGCCGTGCGCAGGTCCACCAGCACCACCGGCGGCAGCTTCCCCGCTCCGGCGCGCTCCGGCAGCGGCACCAGCCGAAGCCGCTTGCCCGGGCCCGCCTCAGACCAGCTCTCGAGCGACGGCGTGGCGCTGCCGAGCACCAGGCGGGCCCCCTCGAGCCGGGCACGGACCGCGGCCACCTCCCGCGCGTGGTAGCGCGGCGACTCGCCGTTCTTGTAGGTGGCCTCGTGCTCCTCGTCCACCACGATCACGCCGGGCGCGGCCACCGGCGCGAAGATGGCCGACCGTGCCCCGACCGCCACGCGCCGCTCCCCGCGCCGCAGCGCGCGCCAGGCGTCGGCCCGCTCGCCGTCGGAAAGTCCGCTGTGGAGCACCGCCACGTCGTCGCCGAACATGCCACGGACTCGCCGAACCGTCTGCGGCGTCAGGCCGATCTCGGGCACCAGGATAATGGCGCCGCGGCCGGTCTCGAGCCCGCGCCGGATCGCCTCGAGATAGACGAACGTCTTCCCGCTGCCCGTGATCCCGAAGAGCAGCGCGCCCTCCCCCGCGGAGAGCCCCTCGATGTCGGCGAGGGCGCGCTGCTGGTCGCCGGAGAGTCCGTCGGGCGGCGGCGTCCCCACTTCACCGGCGAAGGGATCGCGCACCCGCTCCACCTCCTCGACGGCGGCGTGTCCTCCGCGGGCCAGCGCCCGGATGAGCGCCGTGCTGAACCCGAGCTGCGTGCGCAGGTGCGCAACCGGGGCGCTGCCGCCCAGCTGCTCCACCGCTTCGTACAGCGCGCGCTGCCTCGGCTTGCCCCCGAACGCCTCCTGGCGCTCGAGCAGGGTGAGCCGCCGGTCGGGAATCACCAGGAGCCGCTCGGTCACGGCGCCACCGCCGGTGTCCGGCGGCACGACGCGAAGGGTGACCGCCCCGACGCGCGCCAGGCGATCCACGGCGTCCCACACGCCGCGCTTCATCCCGCGGGCGATGGACGGAACCGACGCCGACCCGCCCTTCCGTTCCAGCCACTGGAGGATTTCCGCGCCGGTGCCGCCCGGGACCCTGGATGCCGCGGCGATATCCACCACCACTTCACTGCCGCCCCACAAGCCCGACGGGAGCGCCGCCTTGAGCGCGAGCCCGATCGGCGCGCCGTAGTATCCGGCCATCCACTCCACCGTGCGGAGCAGCGCCGGCGTCAGCGCCGGCTCGTCGTCGGGGGTGGCGAGGATGGAGCGGGCGGTCATCTCGGGGGCAGGCACTTCGACGGCGGTGACGATGCCGATCAGTTCGCGGCCGCGCACCGGCACCACGACGCGCGCCCCGGCCGCCACGCGGTCGGCCAGGGTCTCGGGAATCTGGTAGGTGTAGGGAGTGGCGAGAGGGAGCGGAAGCGCGACCTGCGCGTACCGTTCGGTCATCGCGGCGTGACGCCGAGCCCCGGGCCGGTGGGGAGGCGGAGCTGGCCGCCCGCGATGGTGGCGCCGACGAACGGGTCCTCCGCCAGGAGCGCCGCGCCGTCGAGGTCCACGATGTCCACCAGTGGTGTGAAGTGCGCCGCGGCGGTGATGGCGAGCGAGCTCTCGATCATGCAGCCGACCATGACCGTCATGTGGTGCGCCCGCGCGACGGCGATCATCCGGATCGCCTCGCGGAGACTGCCGCACTTGGCCAGCTTGATGTTGATGCCGTCCACCTGCCCCACCAGGCCGGGGATGTCGCTCGCGGTCCGGCACGACTCATCCGCGATGATCGGGATGGACGCGGCCATGCGGATGACCCCGAGTCCCTCCACGTCGGTCGGGACGAGCGGCTGCTCCAGCACCGTCACGCCGAATTCCTCGAGCACCGGCAGCATCTGGATGGTGTGCTTGACGGTCCAGCCGCAGTTGGCATCCACCCGCAACTCACGATCGGTGGCGTCGCGGATGGTCTGCAGGATTTCCAGGTCGCGGTCGCTGCCGAGCTTGATCTTGAGGATCGGGTATTCGGCAGCCTCCTGCACCTTCATCCGGATCCGCTCCGGCGTGTCGATCCCGATGGTGAAGGTGGACATCGGCGCCTTGGCGGGGTCGAGGCCCCACAGCTTGTACACCGGGACGCCGAGTCGCTTGCCCACCAGGTCGTGCATGGCGGCGGACAGGGCGGCCCGCGCCGAGGGGTTGCCCCGGAGCGCCGTCTCGAGGCGGCGGTCGGTCTCCTCGAGGTCGAACGGATCGGCAGGGAGGTGTTGCGCGTAATTCTGGAGTACCTCCATGACCGTTTCCGGGGTTTCGCCGTAGAACTTCGTCGGCGCCGCTTCGCCCCAGCCCTCGTGGCCGTCCCCGTCGGTCAGCCGCACCCAGACGGTCTTGTAATCGCTCTGCCCGCCCCGGGCGATGATGAAGGGATGCCGGGTGCGGAGGAGGAGGTATTCGGCCTGGAGACGCAGCATGGATTGATCCGGTCGAGTGTGATACGGGAAACTTACCGCGCCTACCCCAGCGCCGCCACGAACGCCGCCGCGCCCTTCGCGAGCCGTCCCGGCAGGTACCCGCCCTCGAGGGTGCCAAGGATCGGCGCCGCCGGGATCCGCTCCCGAAGTCGCTCCGTGAGGACCCGGTAGTGGCGCGGCTGTAGCGTGAACCCGCCCAGCGGATCTCCCGCCATCGCGTCGAACCCCGCCGAGACGATGATCGCGTCCGGCGTCCAGTCCCTGGTGGCCGCCTCGATGGCCAGCCAGAGCTGGCGTACGTACTGCTCCGGCTCCAGCCCGCCCGGCAGCGGCACGTTGAACACATTGCCCACGCCTCGCTCGGACGCCGCCCCCGTGAACGGCCACCACGGCGACTGGTGCAGTGACACGAAGCGCACCTCGGCGTCGTGCTCGACCAGCGCCTGGGTGCCGTTCCCGTGATGGACGTCCCAGTCCACGATCAGCACCCGGCGGCGCCCGAGCGCCTGGAACCGCCGCGCCGCGAGCACCGCGTTGTTGACGAGGCAGAACCCCATGACGCGGTCGGCCAGGGCGTGGTGGCCCGGCGGCCGCACCGCCGCGAAGGCGTGGCCCGCCCCGGCGTGCACGTGGCCCGCCGCCTCGAGCACCGCGCCAGTGGCGGCCAGCATCGCCTCCCAGCTGTGGGCGTTCATCACGGTGTCGGGATCGAGGCGACCGCCCCCCGCGGCGTGGGTATCCCGCAAGTGTTTGACGTGCTCGGCGGTGTGCACCGTGAGGAGCACGTCGGGGGTGGCGGGGGTGGCGGTACGGAATTCGATGCCGGGAAGCCCCCCCAGCGCCTCCATCACGGCCACGATCCGCCCCGGGGCCTCGGGATGTCCGGGGCCCGCGTCGTGAAGCGTGCAGCTGGGGTGGCTGTAGACGGCGACGGCCATCGTGCCCGCCGAGGGAGGAAAGGGGCCTACTTGACCGGGCGTCGGCGGACGGGAAGCACGATCAGGGCGGCGTTGTCGACGACCTGCGCCGACTCGAGCGATACGGTCTCGTCTCGGAGCGAGGCGCCGCGATACTTGACCTCGTAGCCGCCGGGGTCGTTCGCCACGTGCATCATGACCAGCGCGCGGAGCTTGAGCTCGGCCACCGACGCGGTGGGAGGCAGCTTGAGTTCCACGGTATCCCAGGTGTCCTGCACCGTGACGCGGACCAGCATCCCGTCGTCGCTCATGCGGGCACCGCCGACGGCGTCGGAAGGGTGGAGAGGAACCGCGCCAGCGCCTGGTCGAAGAAGAGCGTGGAGCCGCGCACCCGCGTGTGCCCGTCCGCCGGGAAGACCGCCAGGGCGATCTCCTCGCCCCCCTGGCCGCGGAGGGTCAGGTATCCGGGCCCTTCCGACTCGGGAAACGCCGCCGATTGCGGCATCCGCTGCGTGAAGAACGCCTTGGCGCGGAGGAGCACCTCGGGGCCGGCCAGCGTGGTCACCGTTTCATGTACCATGGCAGGTCCGCTCAGCGCTTGAGGATGGCAATGCCGGTCGGCTGGGCCGGCAGCGGGGTCGTGCTCACCTTGGTGAGCGTGGTCAGGTCGATCACGTCCACCGCGCCGGGGTCGGCGCCGATGGACTCCTGCGTCACGTAGGCGTACCGGCTGTCGGGGCTGAACGCGACGCCGTGGACGATCTTCTTGGTAGTCGGCACCCGCGCCAGCTCCTTGAGGGTCCGGGCGTCCACCACGCTCGCGCTCTGCGCCTTCTTGTTGGTCACCACGACGAACCGCCCGTCCGGCGACGGCTCCACGTTGTAGGCGCCGGCGCCCACCGCGATCTCGGCGCGCATCGTCAGCGACTCGGCGTCCCAGACCTGCAGCGTCCCCTTGTGGTTGCAGGCCACGTACAGCGTGCGGTCGTCGCGCGAGACGCTGACGAAGGTCGGGGCGCACTCATTGTCCACGGGAGGAGCGGCCGCGGGCGCCGGCGCGGTGGCCGGCGCGCCGTGATTCATGCCGGCGTGGGCCCCGGCGGCGGCGGGCATGGCCATCCCGGAGCCGGTCTTCGCGCGGCGGGTGATGTCGAAGGTGGCGGCGTCGATCTGCAGCAACTCGTCGCTGTGCATGCAGGAGGCCCACACCGCGGTCCCCGCGTGATTCACCTTCACGCCGTGCGGCATGTCGCACGCCGGGATCTCGGTGATCTTCATCATGTCGGGGGTGTACACCGCCGAGATGGAATTGACGCGGGGGTGGTCGCCGTGGAAGTCGGAGTTGGCCACGAACGCGAACTCGCCGTCGGGGGAGACGGAGATGGTGGTCGGGAAGAACTCCAGCTGGGCGCGGCCGGCCAGGGTGTCGTTGCTCGCGTCGAACCGCCAGAGCGTCCCGTATGGCGTGCCGTGGGCGATGGAGACGTAGTACCAGCGCTGGTCGGCGGAGACGGTGATGTTGTGCGGGCCGTCGATGTCGGCCGGCATGACCCCCACCGGCACCACCTTGTCCACCACCAGGGTGCTGCCCTCGGGGCGGAGCCAGGTGATGATGTCGCCCGATTCGCTGACGACTCCCACCCGGTACGCCGCGGTGGTCGTCTGGGCGGCCAGCGGCGCGGCGACGAGTGCCAATCCCAACAGGAACGTGCCCCGCATTCCATCCCTCCGGCGCATGAGTCGAGGCCCGAAAGTTAATCGCCCGCGGCCGGTTCCGCCGCCACGACGCCGGTGAACGGCCGGGCCTGCCGGAAGAGGTCGAACAGCCCCCCTCGCCGGCGAAAGACCAGCACCAATTCCCCCGGCGGCGGGTCGTCGACTCCCTCCACCGTCAGGAAGGCGGGGAGGACCGCCCCCGCGGGGACTGTGGCGCGGTACGACCGGCCGTGCCAGCCGAACTCCAGCACCTCGGGGAGCCGCCGGACCACCCGGTCGAGGAAGAAGTCGTCGTCCACCTGGTACACCCCCTCCGCCACCGCTTCGCCGCTCAGGTGGAAGCTCGGGTCGAACGGCTCCCCGTCCATCCGGGCGAAGTTCTGCTCGGCCGCCTCGTCGAACGCCTCGAGCGCCCCCTCGCGGGCCCGCCACTCCAGGTGGTGGCGGAGCTCGTGGGTGAGCGTTTCCCACGTCTCGGTGCGCCAGTCGAAGTCGGGATCGAGCTCGGCCAGGGCGCGGAACGAGCCGTGATACAACACGACCCGGCTCTGGATCTCGTCGGCAGCGGCGGTGTCGCCGGCATGGAAGGGGATGCAGTGGCCGAGCGTGAAGATGTCGGCCCGGGTGGGATGCGGCACGGCGCGGGGCGATACGGTGATCTCAGAGATGCCGTCGAGGAACTCCTCCGGCACCTCCTTGCTGAGGCGCGCCACGAGGGCCCTGAAGTCATCGAGTCGCATTCAGTCCTGCCTCCCGGCCCCGCTGCCCACCGGCCCCGCCGCGCTACGCAGCGCCGAGCGCCTGCGCCAGATCCGCGATCAGGTCCTCATAGTGCTCCACGCCCACCGACAGCCGCACCAGCCCCGGGGTGAAGCCCATCCGGGCCTGGTCCGCAGGGGGGACGTCGGCGTGCGTCATCGAGCCGGGGTGTTCGGCCAGCGACTCCGTGCCGCCCAGGCTCACCGCCAGCTTGACCATGGAGAGCGCGTTGAGGAAGCGGAACGCCGCCGCCTCGCCGCCCACGACGTCGAACGAGATCATCGAGCCCGGCGCCACGCACTGCCGCTGGTACACGTCGAACATCGGCGAGTCCTCGGTCAGGTGCCCGAGGTAGTGGACCGCCTGCACCTTGGGGTGCTCCGCCAGGAAGTCCGCCACGTAGCGCGCGTTCTTCATCGCGGCCGTCATCCGCATCTTGAGCGTCTCGAGGCTCCGGAGCAGCAGCCACCCGGACCAGGGGCTCATCATCGTGCCCATGAAAGTGCGAAGGGTGCGTACGGGGAGCATCGTCGCGAGGCTGCCCGACACCGCGCCGGCGATGATGTCGCTGTGTCCGCCGATGAACTTGGTCGCCGAGTAGATGACCAGGTCGGCGCCGTGCTGCAGCGGGTGCTGGAAGACGGGGCCGAGGAAGGTGTTGTCCACCATCACCACGGCGGGACGGCCCGGCGCCGAGAGACCGTGGGCCAGGTCGGCGATCCCCCGGATGTCCACCAGCGCGTTCGTCGGGTTGGCGGGAGTCTCGAGGAGCACCGCCGCCACCGGGCGGCCGGCGACCCGCGCCGTCAGGTCGGCGGCGAGGTCGGCCATCGGCACCCCGGCCTGGAAGCCGACGGGAATGACGCCGAGGCGGGGGAGGAAGTGCTTGATGAAGTGGTCGGAGCCGCCGTAGAGCGGCTCGCTGTGGATGAGCACGTCGCCGGGGGTGAGGAAGGCGAGGAGGGAGGTGGTGATGGCGGCCATGCCGCTGGCAAACACGGCGCAGCCCTCCGCCTCGTCCCAGAGTGCCAGCCGCCCCTCGAGGATTTCGAGGTCGGGGTTGTTGAGGCGGCTGTAGATCAGCCCCATTTCCTCCCCGCTCCGCTGCTCCCGGAGGCCGTACGCCAGCTCGAAGAACGCCTTGCCCGCCTCGGCCGACTCGAAGGCGAAGGTGGAGGTCTGGAAAATGGGGCACTTCACCGCCCCCTCACTGAGCCGCGGGTCGTACCCGTAGCTCATCATGAGGCTCTCGGGCCGAAGCTTGCGCCCGCCGATCTCCCGCAGGTTGCCGCTCATCCGTCCGCCCCTGTTCTCAGTCCTCGGTCCTCAGTCCTCAGTCCTCAGTCCTCAGTCCTCAGTCCTCAGTCCTCTCCTTGATCCACGCCGCCAGGGTGTCCGCCGCCACACGGTCCTGGTTCATCGCGTCCCGGTGCCGCACCGTCACGGTGCCGTCCTGAAGCGTCTGGCCGTCCACCGTGATGCAGAACGGCGTGCCGGCCTCGTCCATGCGCCGGTAGCGCCGCCCCACCGCCCCGCTGTCGTCGTAGAAGGCGGGCACCTGCCGCTTGAGGTCGTGGTAGAGCCGGGTCGCGAACTCCGGCATCCCGTCCTTCTTGACCAGCGGGAAGACGCCCGCCTTGATCGGCGCAATGGAGGGATGGAAGCCGAGCACCACGCGGGTCTCGCCCTCTACCTGTTCCTCGCGGTACGCGTCCACCAGCGTCGTCAGGGTGACCCGGTCGGCGCCGGCGGAGGTCTCGACGATGTACGGCACGAACCGCTCGTTGGCCGCCTGGTCGAAGTAGTCGAGCTTCTTGCCGGAGGCGGCCTGGTGCCGCTGCAGGTCGAAGTCGGTCCGGTTGTGGATCCCCTCGATCTCGTTCCACCCGAAGGGGAACTCGTACTCGATGTCGTAGGCGGCCTTGGCGTAGTGCGCCAGCTCGCCCGGTCCGTGCTCGTGCCAGCGCAGCTTGGCCGGGTTGAGGCCGAGGGCGTGGTGCCACGCCATCCGGAGCTCGCGCCACTGCTCGAACCACTCGGCGTCGGCGCCGGGCTTCACGAAGAACTGCATCTCCATCTGCTCGAACTCGCGGGTCCGGAAGATGAAGTTGCCGGGGGTGATCTCGTTCCGGAACGCCTTGCCGATCTGCGCGATGCCGAACGGCACCTTCTGCCGCGAGCCCTGCAGGACGTTCAGGTAGTTGACGTAGATGCCCTGCGCCGTCTCGGGGCGGAGGTAGATGACCGCCGCGGACTCCTCGACGGGTCCCATGAAGGTCTTGAACATCAGGTTGAAGAGGCGGGGTTCGGTGAGCTCGCAGGTGGTGTGCTCGCCCGGGTGCTTGCTCGGCTTCTGCGGGCACTGCGCGTCCTGGATCTTGTCGGCCCGGAAGCGCGCCTTGCAGGTCTTGCAGTCCACCAGCGGGTCGGTGAAGCCGGCCACGTGCCCGGAGGCCTCCCACACCTTGGGGTGCATCAGGATGGCGGCGTCGAGTCCCTCGATGTCGTCGCGGGCGTGGACCATGGCCCGCCACCAGCGGTCCTTGACGTTCTTCTTGAGCTCGACGCCCAGGGGACCGTAGTCCCACACGGAGCCGAGGCCGCCGTAGATCTCGGACGACTGGAAGACGAATCCGCGCCGCTTGCAGAGCGACACGAGCTTGTCCATGAGGGTGGTGTCGGCCATCTGCCGGCTCACAAGGACGGGAGTGGAGGAAGAGTCGAGATACGCGGGATAATAGACGGGGCGGGAGGGGCCGACAAGCAACGGGTTCTATGCAATACCTTGCACGCAATCCGCGGCGCGATCGGCTCCCGGTTGCGCGAAAATGGCTCCGAGTCAAAGTGCTAAGGCCTTGGCTCTCCATCACTTAACACTCAGCCGGGAGTCGGCACCCGAATTGCTCCTCCGGGACCGCAGTCAGGCCACCCCTGTGGCCAGGAACCCGATTCACCGACCCGAAGCAGGAGTCCGAGATGCGCCACGAACTCACCCCGCCCGCCCCGAGCCGGATCACGACGCTGCTGGCCGACCGGCGCGGATTCGCGCTCGAAGCCACGCTCATCGTACTGGTCCTGATCTCGGTGCTCGTCGGCGCCTCGGTGGCCGGCTACGTGATGGTGCAGCGGGCTGGCAGCGTGGACTACCGGGGCACGCGGGTGACCTACGCGGCCGAAGCCGGGGCAGACGCCGTCATTTCGCAGCTGGCCCAGAACATGACCGACGGCATCCTGAGCTCGGCGGACCTCGCGTCGATCACGTTGCCGTCGCTGAGCGGCTTCACCTTTGCCACCCCGACGGTCACGGCCGTCGGCGCCACGGTGCCGCGGACCATCACCTACGGACCGTTCAGCGGGCTGGTGGGGCTCAACCAGCAGATCGACATCGGCATCACGGCCACCGATCCAGCCAATAACCGGGCCCAGGTGGTGGTGACCGCGAACGCGCAGTCGATCCCGCTCTTCCAGTTCGGCGTGTTCTACAACGAGGACCTGGAGATCCACAACGGCCCCACGATGGAATTCGCCGGCTGGGTGCACACCAACGCCAACCTCTACCTGACGCCCGGCAGCACCAACTTCACCAACTTCCACGACCTGATCACCACGCCGGACAGCCTGTTCTGGCAGCGCAAGAACACCAACTACCGGCAGCCCAACGTCCGCATCGACGACGCGGCGGGCGTGGCCCAGACGCTCAACTTCGACAGCCGGAGCAACCCCGGCCAGTCGTTCGTGACCGCCAGCAACAGCCTGTTCAACGGGCGGGTCATGACCGGCGTGAGCGGTGTGCAGCCCCTCCGGCTGCCGCTCCCCGCCGGCATGGATCCGATCCAGTTGATCATGCCGCGGAACGGCGGGGACGACGCCGACACCCGCG
Source organism: Gemmatimonadota bacterium (assembly GCA_022710485.1). Classification (GTDB taxonomy): domain Bacteria; phylum Gemmatimonadota; class Gemmatimonadetes; order Gemmatimonadales; family GWC2-71-9; genus SPDF01. Next base: position 92,060 of record JAKLGU010000008.1, read on the forward strand.
CCGTCAAGTTCGCCTGGAAGGCCACCGCCCACATCACGGTGGACATGGCCCAGCTGAACAACGTCAACACCTGCGCCGGCCTGACTATCATCGGCTCGCCGCTCCCGACGGCGGCGAATTGCGCCCTCATCTTCTCCGGCAACGACGAGGCCTTCTGGGACGGCCGCGAAAACATCGGCGCCGACGTCTTCAACATCAACATGGGCGCGCTCCAGACCTGGGCGAACGGCAACTCCGCCCGGGACTACAGCATCATCTACATCACCTTCACGAACGTGAACACCGGCAACGTCCTCCGGGACTTCCCCGTGGTGCGGATCTCGAATGGCTCGACGCTGCTCTGGCCGGTGACCGTCTCGACCGACCGGCCGTTGTACATCTGGGGCAATTTCAACACGGTGGGCTGGCGGCCGGCATCGTTCATCGGGGACGCCGTCACCTTCCTCTCGCCGATCTGGACCGATGCCGCCCACGCGGTCGGCACGCACGTCCCGGGCACCAACTGGACCACGCCGCCGGTGCCGAACGTGAACACCACCATGTCGGTGTACGCCGCCATCGCCGCCGGCCACTCCGCCACTCCTTGCGACTGGCAGCGCGCCGGCTGCGTGGTGACCACGCCCCCGCCCGCCGTGGCCAGCACCTCCAACTACGGCGGCGGACTGGAAAACTTCCCCCGGTTCCTGGAGAACTGGAGCGGCGACGACATGGTGTACCGCGGCTCGCTCGTGTCGCTCTTCCAGAGCGTGTACGCCGCGCGGCGGCGGTGGAACTGGACCACCTACTACAATGCGCCGGACCGCGACTGGCGCTTCGACCTCCGCTTCCGCGACCCGAACAACCTCCCCCCGGGCACCCCGGTGGTGGGCAGCGTGGTCCAGACGTCGTTCCGGCCGGTGTTCTAGGATGGCCGTCATCGGACGCGACACCCGGGCGGGGTTCACGCTCATCGAGATGGTCATCGTCATCGTCGTCATGGGCCTGGCGATGATGATCGCGGTGCCCCGGTTCCGGGTGTCGGAAAAGACGAAGGCGCGGCAAGTGGCCACCCAGCTGACCGCCGACCTCGAGGTCGCCCGCTCCAAGGCGATGGCCCACCGCGCCACCGTGCGGGTGGTCTTCGACCCGGTCGCGAACTCCTACACCGGGTACCTCGACTTCGACCGCGACAACAACATCGGCGAGACGGTCGCCGAGCGCGACTCGCTCCACGCCTTCGGCACCCGGGTCCTCCCGACCGGCGCCACCTTCGGACGGGCCGGGCAGGCGGACATCACCGACTTCGCGGGCGCGGGCGCCATCACCTTCCCGACGCCCCAGGTCAACTTCGACGGCCGGGGCCTCTCCACCCCCTTCGGCACCCGAGGCGTCGTCTATGTGCAGTTTGCTGGTGACACGGCCGCCGTGGCCGCGGTCACCGTCTCCGGCGCCGGGGGCATCCGGCTCTGGACCTCTGAGGGAGGCTATTGGCGATGAAGCGGAACCATGAAGCGGGGTTCACCCTGATTTCGGTCATCATGGCCGTGGTCATCCTCAGCATCGGCATCCTGGCCCTGGGCCGGTCGCAGGCCATGCTGGTCCGCGCCCAGGCCACCAGCGCGCAGCGCGACATCGCGCTCGGCATCGCGCGCAACTACGTCGAGGAAGTCCGGAGCCGCACCGCCGTCCCCGCCTCCGAAGGCGCGACGGCGGTGGACGAGACGGGCACGGCCACGGGCGGCGGCAAGTATCAGCGCTCCCTCACGATCGCCGACCTCGGCAACAATCTCTACCAGGCCACGTGCAACGTGACCTACCCGCGAGGCCCGCAGCCCGTCCAGATCGTCACCCTCATCTACCGGTGATCGCCATGCGTGTGCGTCTTCCCGCCGGCCGGGCCGGCTTTACCCTCGTCGAACTGATGATCGCCATGATCGTCGGGCTGGTCGTCCTGGCGGCCGCCACCGCCGTGGTCGCCTCCACCTGGCGCGGCCTGGCCGGCGGCCGGATGCGCGAGGGGCTGCAGCGGAACGCCCGGTTCATCAACGAGGCGCTCAACCGCGACCTCTCCGAGACCGGCGTGGGCATCGCCTCCAGCGTCCAGTTCGGCAGCCTCTCGGTCCGGAACGACACCATCGTGATCCTGAGCGTGCCGTACGTGAACGACACCGCCGCGGCGCCGCACACCTTCCAGTACGGCGGCGCGCCGCTCGCCGCCGCCACCGGGAGCTGCGGCACCTATTGCGTGGACCTGGACACCGTCGCGTGGGACCTTGCCGCCAACGACCTGGCCATGCTGCAGGCGAACAACGAGCGGCGGCTGATCGAGGTCACCAACGTCACCCGCAGCGGCGCCATCGCGTCGGTGACGTTCCGCCCCGACACCATCCTGCTCCAGCACGAGGCGGCGTACGCACGCGGGCTCACGCTGCCGAACAACGGCGTCGCGGTGACGAAACTCAAGTTCGTGGCGTATTGGGTGGAGAACGGCGCCCTGATGCGGGCCCAGGAGCTGAACCCGAACGGCACGCCGAAGGGCGAGCTGATCGCGACCGGCGTGGACAGCATGCGGGTGCGGCTGGTGTTCAGCGACGGCACCGAGGCCGCCACCGCCAATCCGCTCGACGGCAACGGCGACAACGATTGGGACGATATCCTGGCGGTGCGCGTCCTGGCCTGGCTGCAGTCCGACCCGACCGACCTGCGGGTGAACAACGGACAGCCGGTCACCCGGGCCTACGGCTGGTGGTTCGCGCCCCGGAACCTGCGCTACGAGAAGAACCGGATCAGCTAGGGTCAGACCTCGATGATCTGGTCCCGCCGCGTCCCCACGCTCACGTAGCGGATGGGGGCGCCGGCGAGGTCCTGCAGCCGGTCCAGATAGGCACGCGCCTGCGGGGGGAGGTCGGCCATACGGCGCGCGCCCTCGGTGGACCGCTTCCACCCCGGCAGCACCTCGTACACCGGCTTGACCCGCTCCAGCCGCTCCACCTCCGCCGGCAGTTCCTCCGTCAACTCTCCATCGATCGTGTACCCGGTGCCCACCGGGATCTCGCCGAAGGTGTCCAGTACGTCGAGCTTCGTCACCGCCAGGCCGGTGAGCCCGTTGACCCGCACCGAGTAGCGCACCACGTTGGCGTCGAACCAGCCGCAGCGCCGCGGCCGCCCGGTGACGGCACCGAACTCGCCGCCGATCCGTTGCAGCGCCTCCCCCCCGTCCCCCAGCGCCTCCGTCGGCAGCGGGCCGTTCCCCACCCGGGTGGTGTACGCCTTCACCACGCCCAGCACCCCGTCGATGGCGGTCGGGCCGATGCCGGAGCCGACCGACGCGCCCCCCGCCGTCGTGTTGGAGCTCGTCACGTAGGGGTAGGTGCCGTGGTCCACGTCGAGGAGCGCGCCCTGCGCCCCCTCGAGGAGCACGCGCTTCCCCGAGCGCAGCGCCCGGTGCACCAGGAGGCCGGTGTCGGTGGCCAGGGGCAGCAGGCGCGGCGCCAGCCGCTCCAGCAGCGCTACGTGCTCGTCAAGCGAGGCGGGCGCCGCCCCCATCATGGCGAGGAGGCGGTTGGCGCGATCGAGGCGCTCCGCCAGGAGGGTGCGGAGGGAGGCGGTGTCCCGGAGGTCGATGACCCGCACGCCGCGCCGCCCGTACTTGTCCTCGTAGGTAGGCCCGATGCCCCGCCCCGTCGTGCCGATCTTCTGGGACTTTTCGCTCGCGACGTCGAGCAGCTTGTGGTACGGCAGGACCAGGTGCGCCCGCTCGGACACAAAGAGCCGGCCGGCGGTGTTCACCCCGCGCCCGGTGAGCCCGTCGAGCTCCTTGAAGAGGGTCTCGGGGTCCAGCACCACCCCATTGCCGATGACGCAGGAGGCGCCGCCGTGCAGGATGCCGGAGGGGATCTGCTGGAGGATGAACTGCTCCTCGCCGATCACGACAGTATGCCCCGCGTTGGCGCCGCCCTGGTAGCGCACCACGCAGTCGGCGCGCTCCGAGAGCACGTCCACCAGCTTCCCCTTGCCTTCGTCGCCCCACTGCGCGCCCACCACCACGACACACTGGGTCTTCGGATCGAACATGGTCCCTCACGCGGGCTCAGGCCAACACAAAGGGCCCCTTGCGGGGCCCGTGCATCCTCGGGAAGAAGCTAGCGTGCGCCGGCCTCCCGGTCAAATCGGCGTGGCCACCAGCCGGCCCACCGCTTCGGCGGTCCGGAACTCGAGTCCCGCCGGCGTGTCGCGGGGCGTGTGCATCAGCCGGAGGGTGCCCCAGTCGAGCCGCGCCACCGTAAGCGCGGCCGCGCCGGTGCGCGCCAGCGGGTGGCTGTCCACGTACGCCCAGAGCGGCTGCCCGCGCTCGCGGACCACGGGCGCCACCCCTCCGAGCGCCGCGGCCACGCCGCCCGCCAGCCGCGCGCCCGGCGCGTCATGCGACACGACGTAGAGCGTCCCCTGGTCGTCGAGGGTGTCGAGGTTGACCACCTCGACGCCCACCAGCTGCGGACCGTACTCCCGCGCGAAGACCCGCGCGCCCACCAGGCCGAACTCCTCCGCGCCGGTGATCAGCACGCCCACCCCGGCGGCGGGGGCCGCCTCCGCCGCCACCAGTGCCGCCAGGAGCCCCGATCCGTTGTCCCGGGCCCCGACGGTCGTCCCCCGCAGCCCGCCGCGCGCCGCGAGCCCGCAGGCGACGAGCGCGAGCACCGCCGCCCAGGCCACCGTGTCGCTGTCCAGCGGCCCCCAGAGCCGCGCGACCGCCACCGCGGTGAGCGCCAGCACCGCCAGCGCCACCACCACCGCGCCGACCACCCGGCCCGCCATGGACTGGCCCTGCGCCTTCGTGTCGAGATGCGCCACGATCCACCGGCGCACCGGGGCGTCGCCCCGGGTGGCGATCAGGTTGGCGTCCTGCCGCACGCCGCCCCCCAGCGACGACCAGCCGAGCGCGGTGCCGCGCACCAGCAGCGCCAGCGCCGCCAGCCCGACCACCCAGGCCGCGAGCGCGCCCCACCGGGGGGCGCCGGGCACCGTGGCCAGGGGAATCTGGATCAGCGTGAGCCAGCCGAGGCCGGCGGCCACCATCGGCAGGGCGTTGAGGCTGGAGGGGAAAAAGGCGAAGGGCTGTTCCACCACGCGGTAGTCGAGCGACCGGAGATGGTCGGCCACGAGCCGCCGGGCGTGCGCCGCCGCCGGGGTGCCCGCCTCCCGGGGAGTGTCGAGCAGGAGCGCCAGCACCTCGCGCGGACGGGCCATGGATCAGCGCGCCTTCTTGCGTCGGTCGCGCCCCTCGGGCTCGGGCTCGCCCCGGGTGGCCGCGTGCGCCGTCTCCTCGGTGATCGACCCGCTCTTCACCAGGTCGGCCAGGCTCTGCTCGAAGGTCTGCATCCCGTGCTGGTCGCGCCCCAGAGACATCAGCGTCCGGAGCTCGCCCCAGCGCGTGGGGTTCTTGATGCAGGCCCGCACCTGCGGCGTGCCCACCAGCACCTCGATGGCGGCCACCCGCCCCTCCTCGTCGGCGCGCGGCAGGAGCTGCTGCGCCACGATGCCGCGCAGCGCCTCCGACAGGCGCACCCGCCCGATGTCCCGCTCGTCCGGCTGGAACATGGCCACCATCCGCTCGATGGACGTCGGCACGTCCGGCGTCGGCATGACCGACACGACCAGGTGCCCCGTCTCGGCGGCCTTGACCGCGATGTCCGCGGTGTCGGGGTCGCGCATCTCACCGATCAGGATCACGTCGGGATCCTGCCGGAGGGCGGCCCGGAGCCCGACCGCCATGCTCTCGGTGTCCACCCCCACCTCGCGCTGCGTCACGGAGCAGTTGATGTCCCTGTGCAGGAACTCGATCGGGTTCTCGATGGTGACGACGTGCTTCTGCTTGGTGCGGTTGATGTGCTCAATGATGGCCGCCACCGTGCTCGTCTTGCCGCTCCCGCTGACGCCCGCCACCAGCAGCAGCCCGCGCTCGGAGTCGGCCAGCGTCGAGATCACGTCGGGAAGCCCGAGCGACTCGATGGATGGCACCGCGAAGGGGATGACCCGCATGACGATCATGAACGAGGAGCGCTGCCGCAGCACGTTGACCCGGAAGCGGCCGACGCCCGGCATGCCCCACGAGCAGTCGAAGTCGCGCATTCGCTCGAGGTGGGCGCGATCCTCCTCGCTCGGGATCAGCTTGTGCGCGATGGCGCGTGTCTGGTCCGGGGTGAGGCGCTGCTTGGTGAGGGGGACCAGCCGGCCGTTGATCCGCGCCCGGAAGACGTCGCCCGCCTTGATGTGCAGGTCGGACGCGCCCCGTTCGACGGCGGCCTTGATGATCTTTTCCATGGGACCTCGTGCCCCCTGCTCGGGGGGCGGCCAGGGTTCGTCCCGCGGTCAGCGCCCCGCCGGCCCGGCGGCCGGCAGGAACCCCATCCGCGCCTTCACCTCGGCGAGCGTGACCCGCGCGACGGCCCGCGCCCGCTCGGCGCCCGCGGCGAGCACCGCGCGCACCGCGCCCTCGTCGGCGCGCAGCGACGCCGCGCGCTCCCGGATCGGAGCGAGGGCGGCGGAAAGGTTGTCCGCCAGCACCCGCTTGCAGTCGAGGCAGCCCCACTCCGCGCCGCGGCACTTGCGCGCCACCTCGACCACCGTCTCCGGCGGCGAGAAGTGTTTGTGCAGCGTGTAGATGTTGCAAATGTCGGGATTGCCCGGGTCCCTCTTCGTCTTGCGCGCCGGATCAGTCATGGCGGGGCGGAGCTTCTGCCAGACCTCCTCCGGGCCTTCCAGGACGCCGATGGTGTTGCCCAGGCTCTTCGACATCTTGGCCTGACCGTCGAGACCCAGGATCCGCCGCGCCGGCGTCAGGAGCGACTGCGGCTCCGGCAGGACGTCGGTGCCGCCGCCGAACTGCGCGTTCCAGCGCCGCGCGATGACGCGCGCGAGCTCGAGGTGCTGCAGCTGGTCGTCGCCGACGGGGACCTGCTCCGCACGGTAGAGCAGGATGTCGGCCGCCATGAGAATGGGATAACTGAACAGCCCCGCCGGCACGCTCTCCAGTTTCTGCGACTTGTCCTTGAACTGCGTCATCCGCTCCAGCTCGCCGAGCGGCGTGACCGACGTCAGCAGCCACATCAGCTCGGCGTGCTCCGGCACGTGCGACTGGACGAAGAAGGTCGAGCGCGCGGGGTCGACGCCGGCGGCGAGGAGCCCGACCGCCATGTCGAGGGTCCGCCGCTCCAGGGTGGCGGCGTCGTGCTGCCCCGTGATGGCGTGCAGGTCCACGATGGAAAAGAAGCACTCGTTCCGCGCCTGGAGCGCCACCCAGTTCTGGACGGCGCCGAGCCAGTTGCCGATGTGCAGGTCGCCGGAGGGCTGGATGCCGGAGAAGATACGGGGCATTTGGTAAGCTACCAACCCGTCAATGGCGCCGCAAGTGAATATCGGGGAATGACTTAGTGCACTGAGGACTGAGGACTGAGGACTGAGGACTTAGGACTGAGCAGAACGCAGTTACATCCCCGCGTCCCCGCTTCCCCGCGTCCCCGCCTCTGTCATGGTCAGGATTCTCGGCCCGCCCTTCGTGATCGCCACGGTGTGCTCGAAGTGCGCCGACAGGCTGCCGTCCGCCGTGACGACGGTCCACTTGTCGGGGAGGGTGCGGGTGGCGGGATCCCCCATGGTGATCATCGGCTCGATGGCGATGGTCATCCCCTCGAGGAGCCGGGGCCCGCGCTTCGGGACGCCGTAGTTGGGCACCTGCGGCTCCTCGTGGAACCGCGCCCCAATGCCGTGCCCCACCAGTTCCCGCACCACGCCGAACCCGGCCCCTTCCGCCACCGTTTGCACCGCGTGCCCGATGTCGCCGACGTGGTTGCCCACGCGCGCCGCGGCGATCCCCGCCGCCAGGCTCGCCTGGGTCACGTCGAGGAGCCGCTGCGTGTCGGGCGAGATCTCGCCGACGCCGATCGTGGTGGCGGAGTCGGCGTGCAGCCCGTCGAAGTGCACCCCGACGTCCACGCTCACGATGTTGCCCTCGCGAAGCACCCGCTTCTTCGACGGGATGCCGTGGACAATCTCCTGGTTGATCGAGGTGCACAGCGTCTTGGGGAAGCCGTAGAGCCCCTTGAACGACGGGGTGGCCCCCTCGTGGCTCCGGATGAAGGCCTCCGCGATCCGGTCCAGGTCCTCCGTGGACAGCCCCGCCTTCGTCTCGCGGCGGAGCAATTCCAGCACGGCGCCCACGATGGACCCGGCGTGGGCCATCGTCTCGACTTCCCGGGGGGACTTCAGGGTGATCACGTGCCCTGCAGCGCCAGCGCCCGGCGGACCCGGGTCGCGATGTCGTCCACCGGGCCCACGGCGGGAATGCGGATCAGGCTGCCGCGCGACTCGTACCACGCGAGCACCGGCGCGGTCTGGTCACGGTAGCTCTGCAGACGGGTGGCGACCGCCGCCGGATCGTCGTCCGGACGGCCCTCGATGCCGCGGCGGCGCTCGATCCGGCCGATGATCTCGGCGTCGGGCACGTCGAAGAAGAGCACCGCGTTCAGCTTCCGCCCCCGGTCGGCCAGGAGCCGCTCCATCCCCTCGGCCTGCGGGATGGTGCGGACCACGCCGTCGAAGATGACCCCGCCGGCGGCGGCGGGCCGGTCGAGCTCGTCGCGGATCACGCCGAGGATGATCTCGTCGCTCACCAGCTTGCCCGCCTCCATCACCGCCCGGGCCTGGAGGCCGAGCGGGGTGCCGCGGCTCACGGCGTCGCGCAGGAGGTTGCCGGTGGCGAAGGTCGGCAGGCCCATCGACTCGGAGAGCAGCGCGCCCTGGGTGCCCTTCCCGGCCCCGGGCGGGCCCATCAGCAAGATATCCATGATCCGCGCGCCTCCCGAAAAAGGACTGAGGACTGCGGACTGGGGACTGAGAGGGTGCCGCAGTGCAGTCCTCAGTCCTCAGTCCTCAGTCCTCGTCACGCCGCCCACCTCGTCGATCCTAGATGAACCGCTGCTGCCTGCCCCGGAACTTGACCCGGCCGGACTTCATGAAACCGTCGTACTTGCGGAGCTGGCGGTGCTGCTCGACCTGCGAGAGCGTGTCGAGCAGGGTGCCGACCACGATCAGGACCGAAGTGCCGCCGAACTGCTGCTGGACGCCGATCCGGGCGCTGATGAAGATCGGGACCAGGGCGATCGCTGCCAGGAAGATGGCGCCGGGCAGGGTGATCCGCACCAGGACGTCGTCGATGTAGTCGGCGGTGCTCGCGCCCGGCTTCACGCCGGGGATGAACCCGCCCTGCTTCTTCAGGTTCTCCGCCACGTCCACCGAGTTGAAGATGATGGAGGTGTAGAAGTAGCTGAACAGCAGCACCATGACCGAGAAGACGACGCTGTACGGCAGGCTGCCGGGGTTGAAGAACCCCGCCACGTCCCGGAGCAGCGGGCTCTTGGTGAAGCTGGCGACGGTGCCCGGCACGATGATGATCGTCTGGGCGAAGATGATCGGCATCACGCTGGCGGTGAGGAGCCGGATCGGGATGAAGGTCTTCTGGCCCTCGCGGATCCGCCCGCGGCCCATGACCTTGCGGGGGATCTGGATCGGGATCCGCCGCGCGGCGATGGTCATCATCGTGGTGAGCGCGATGACGGCCACCAGGACGGCGAGGTAGAAGATGGCGCCGATCGGCGACACCACCCCGCCCTTGATGAGCGAGAAGAGCTGCAGCATCCCCGGCCAGAGCCGCTCGAGGATCGAGAAGGTGATGAGCAGGCTCATCCCGTTGCCGATGCCGCGCTCGGTGATCTGCTCGCCGAGCCACATGACGAAGATGGCGCCGACCGTCAGCGTCACCACCATGACGGTGCGGGACGCGAAGCCCGGGTTCGCCACCGCGCCGGGGATCGACTCGGTGAAGAGCGTGAAGGTGTAGGCCTGGGCGAACGCGATGAACACGGTCATGTACCGCGTCCACTGCGTGAGCGTCTTCCGGCCTTCCTCCTCCTTCTGCATCTTGCCGATGGTCGGCACGACGCCGCCGACCAGCTGGAAGATGATCGAGGCCGAGATGTACGGCATGATGCCGAGGGCGAAGACCGTCGCGCGCGACAGCCCGCCGCCGAGCATGTCGTACAGCCCGAAGAACCCGGCGGCGGCCGAGTTCCGGATGAAGTCGGAGAGGGCCTGGACGTTGACCCCCGGGGCGGCGATGTGCGCGCCGATCCGGTAGAGCAGCAGGGCCAGGGCCGTGAACAGGAGCTTGCGCTTCAGCTCCGGGTCGAAATTGAACGCCGGGGTGCTCGGAGCAGTCACTTACGCCTCAACGCTGCCGCCGGCCGCCTCGATCTTGGCGCGGGCCGACGCGGACACCGGAATCCCGCGGACGGTGTAGGCCCGGGCGGCCTCGCCGGTGCCGAGGATCTTGATCGCCTGCTCCGCGTTGCTGATCAGCCCGGCGGCCACCAGCGCCTCGGGGGTCACGTCGCCCCCCGCCACCGCCGTGAGGCGGGCGAGGTTGATCGGCACCGCGGTGACCTTGAACGGGTTGGTGAAGCCCCGCTTCGGCAGCCGCCGGTACATCGGCATCTGGCCGCCTTCGAAGCCCGGGTTGGTCGAGCCGCCCGTGCGCGCCTTGTGACCCTTGTGGCCCTTGCCCGACGTCTTGCCGAGGCCGGAGCCGGGGCCGCGCCCGAGCCGCTTGCGCGACTGGGTGGAGCCGGCCGCCGGCTTCAGGGTCGACAGGGTGACCGACGGGGTCGCCGCTTCCTTCGCCTTCGCCATCACGCCTCCTGCGCCGGCGTCACCTCGACGAGGTGACGCACCTTGAAGAGCATCCCGCGGACCGACGCCGAGTTCACGAGCTCGACGGTCTGCTGGTGATGCCGAAGTCCGAGCGACGCGAGGGTCCGCCGCATGGTGTCCGCGTGGCCGATGCCCGAGCGGATCTGCTTGACCGAGAGGCGCTTGGCCTTCTTTTCGTCCGGGATGGTGGCCGCGTGGTGCTTCGGCCCCTGCCGCCCGACGACCGGGTTGCGTCCCATGGCTCAGCCCTCCTGACGCGGCTTGTAGGCCAGGTCGCTGACCTCGATGCCCCGCTCGCGCGCCACCTGGCGGACCGACACGAGGCGCGAGAGCGCGTCCATCGTGGCGCCGACCATGTTGTGCGGATTCGGGGAGCCGAGGCTCTTGGTGAGGATGTCGGTGATGCCGGCGCAGCCGAGCACGGCCCGGATCGGGCCGCCGGCGATGACGCCGGTACCGGTGGCGGCGGGCTTCAGCAGCACGCGGCCGGCGCCGTGTTCCCCGA
>JAKLGU010000009.1 GCA_022710485.1 Gemmatimonadota bacterium
CCCCCGCCGCCTGCTCTGGCGCCATGTAGGCCGGCGTGCCGATGGCGATGCCCGTGGCCGTCATCGCCGCCGCGTGCGCACCGCTCCCCGGCCCCGCCTTGCGCGAGGCCTGCGAAGCGTTGAGCGCCTTGGCCACGCCGAAATCGGTGACCACCGCCGACCCGCCGGTCAGGAGAATGTTGTCCGGCTTGATGTCGCGGTGCACCACGTCGCTGGTGTGCGCGTAGGAGAGCGCCCGCGCCACGTCCTTGAGGACGCTCACGCTCTCCCGCACCGAGAGGGGACCGCGGGCGAGCCGCGCCCGCAGCGATTCCCCCTCGATGAACGGCATCACATAGAACGGCAGGCCGTCCACCTCGCCCGCCGTGAGCACCGGCACGATGTGCGGATGCTGCAAGGCCGCCGAGACCAGGATTTCCCGCTTGAACCGCTCCACCGACACCGCCGCCGCCAGCTCCGGCGGCAGCACCTTGACCACCACCGAACGCTGCAGCGCGTTGTCACGCGCCCGGTACACCGTGGACATCCCGCCCCCGGTCAGCTCGGCCTCGAGCGTAAAGGCGCCGCCGAGAACGGCCTGCAGGGCGTCTCGCTGGGCGGTGGCGGCGGCGTCCGTGGTCATGGCACCCTCCTACTCGTACCGCAGCGCGCGCACGGGGTCGAGCCGCGAGGCACGGATGGCCGGCGCCAGCCCTGCGCCCAGCGCCACCAGCCCGAGGACCAGCGCCGAGATGGCCAGGACGGAGGGATTGCTCCCCTCCATCTGGAAGAGCAGCGACTGCGCCACCCTGCCGATGACGACGGCCGCCACCAGCCCGATGGCCCCGCCCACAAGGATCATCTTCCCCACCTGCACCAGCACCATGGACCGCACCTGCGCCGGCCCCGCCCCGAGCGCCATCCGCACCCCGATTTCCCGGGTGCGCTGCGCCACGGTGTACGCCAGCACCCCGTAGAGCCCGATCGCGGCCAGGAGGGTGGCCAGAAGTGCAAAGGTGGTGGCGAACAGCGTCACGAACCGGTCCAGGAACACATTATCCCGGATCTGCTCGGGCATGGTGCGCAGCTGCTCCACCGGCAGGTTCTCGTCGAGGCCGCTCACCACCCGCGATACCACCGGCAGCATCGCCTTCGGGTCCCCCGTGGTCTTCACGTAGTACGACAGCGCGCCCACCATGCTGTCCTGCATGTAGGGCGTGAAGAAGAGCGGCGGGATCTCGTCCTTCACGTCGCTGTACTTGGCGTCCTGCACCAGCCCGATGATCTCGATGTCCAGGCTGTCGTTGCCCTGGTCCATCCGCTTGCCCACCGGGTTGGCGCCCAGCTTGAACTTCTTGGCGAACGCCTGGTTGACCACCGCCACCTTGGGGGTGCCAATGGCGTCGTACCGGGTGAACTCCCGCCCCGCGAGCACCGGAATCCCCACCGTGGCGAAGTAGCCCGGCCCGACCATGTTGAAGCGCGAGTTGTCGTCCACGTCGGGTCCCTTCGGGAACCCCTCCACCCCGACGTCGTTGCCCCAGTTGTTCCCCGCAATCAGCCCCACCATGGCGGCCGACACGCTGGCCACCCCCGGCGTCGCGGCCAGGTCGTCCTCCAGGCGCTGGAAGAACAGGTGCGACCGGCCGGGGGCGTAGCCGTTGAGCTCCGGCGACACGCCGAAGGTGATGACGCTGTCCACCTTCACGCCGAGGTCGAGCCGGCTGATGTTGGCCAGGCTCCGGGTGAAGAGGCCCGCCGAGGCGAGGAGCGCCAGCGCCAGCCCGATCTGGGCCGTGGCCAGCGCCGTCCGCCAGCGCGCCGCCGCGCGGCCGCCCGAGGGCTGGCCACCCTGCTCCCGGATGGACGAAATGAGGTCGGGTCGCGTGGCGTGGAGCGCCGGGAAGAGGCCGAACAGGACCGCCGTCAGGATGGCCAGCGCGGCGGTGAAGCCGATGACCGTCATGTCGAGGTGCGGAACGAAAGTGGAGGTGGCCTGCTGCGGCAGGATGGCGCTGATCCCCTTCAGGGTCAGGATCGCCACGCCGAGCCCCGCCAGGCCGCCGAGCACACCGAGCAGCAGCGACTCGGTCAGGAGCTGGCTCACTAGCTGCCGCCGGCTGCCGCCGAGAGCGAGCCGGACCGCCATCTCCCCGGAACGCGCGGCGCCGCGCGCCAGCAGCAGGTTCGAGATGTTGGCGCACGCGATGAGCAGCACCAGCAGCGTGATGCCGAAGAGCATGGCCAGCGGCGTGGTGACCTCGCCCCGGGCGCTGCTCTGCCCCAGCGCCCCCGGCGCCAGCACCAACTGCTTGGCCTTGAACTCGGCCATCGTCTTGTCGCTCATCCCCTGCTGCAGCGGCACCTCGACGTTCTGGATGATGGCGCTGTACTGGGTGTTGATGGAGGCGGACGCCTGCTCGAGGGTGACGCCGGGCTTGAGCCGCGCAAAGAGATAGGCCCAGTAGCTCCGCCGTTTCTCGAAACCGGTCCACCCGGGGTTCATCTGTTCGCGCAGCGTGACCGGCACCCAGAGCTTCGGCTGCAGGCCCAGCGTGGTGCCCTGGAAGCCGCGCGGCGCCACGCCGATGATTTCGAGAGACTGGCCGTTGACGATGATGTTCTTGCCCACCACGGCCGGATCGGCGCCCAGGGCGCCCCGCCAGTACTCGTACGCCAGCACCGCCACGCGTCCGTCACCCTTGACCTTCGCGTCGTCCGGCCCGATCAGCCGCCCGAGCGAGGGGGCAATCCCGAGCACCGGGAAGTACGATCCGGACACCATCAGCCCGTCCGCGCTCATCGTGCGGCCCTGCGCGGAAATGTTCGCCCCGAAGCCGACGTGGAGCGCGATGTCGGTGAACACCGTCTGCTCGCGCTGCAGGTCCAGGAACATCGGGTACGAGAACACCTCCCGGCAGTCGCCGATGTTGCTGCACGATTGCGAACCTGGGTTGGGACCGGGCGCCTTGAAGTTGACCAGCTCCGCCGGCGCCGGCACCGGGAGCCGCTTGAGGAGCATCTGGTCGATGAGCGAGAAGATGGCCGCGTTGGCCCCGATGCCGAGGGCCAGGGAGGCGATGGCCACCCCGGTCACGAAGGGGCTCTTGAGGAGGTGGCGGAAGGCCAGCTTGATGTTGCCCAGGACGGCGCTCATGCCGGAACCAGCTCCAGCGCACGATCGCCGACCATCCGGCCGTCGAACAGGTGGATGGCGCGGTCGGCGTGCCGCTCGTACCGCGAGTCGTGCGTCACCATGCAGATGGTGGCCCCGCCCCGGTGCAGCTCCTGGAGCAGGTGCATGACCGCCTCGCCGTTGGTGGAGTCGAGGTTGCCGGTCGGTTCGTCAGCCAGGAGGATCAGCGGCTCGCCCGCCACCGCCCGCGCCACCGCCACCCGCTGCTGCTGGCCACCCGAAAGCTGCGCCGGGTAGTGCTTGACCCGGTGGCTCATCCCCACCTTCTCCAGCGCCGACATGACCCGCTGCTTCCGTTCGGCGGGCGCCATGCCGCGGTAGGTGAGCGGCAATTCCACGTTTTCGTAGACCGTGAGGTCGCCGATCAGGTTGAAGGCCTGGAAGATGAAGCCGATCTCCAAGTTGCGGATCCGCGCGCGCTCGGCGGGCGAGAGCTGCGCCACCGGCTTGCCGTCGAGCCAGTACTCGCCGCCGGTTGGCGTGTCGAGCAGGCCCAGCAGGGAAAGGAGCGTGGTCTTGCCGCAGCCCGACGGCCCGGCAATGGCCACGTACTCGCCGCGCTGCACCTCGAGGTGCACCTCGGACAGGGCGTGGGTCTCGACTTCGTCGGTGTAGAACACCTTCTGGATGCCTTCGAGCCGGATCAGCGGCTGGGAGGTGGATGTCACGAGCACTCCTGGGTTGGGCAGTGGATTACTTCACGCGCACCCGGTCGACCGCGTCGAACCGGCTCATGTCGGACAGGATGACCACGTCGCCGGCGTCGAGGCCGGACACGATCTCGACGGCATTGGCGGAGGTGCGGCCCAGGGTCACCTGGACCCGCTCCGCCTCGTCGCCCCCCGGCATCAGCCGGAAGAGGCCGATGGTGCTGTTGGCCTGGCCGTAGGTGGGCCGCCCCACGTGGAGGACCTGGCCGATCCGCTCGATTTCAATGGTGCCGTCGATGCTTAGGTCGGGACGGGCGCCCTTCGGCAGCGCCTCCGTGAGCGCCACGTCCACCGTCACCATCCCGCCGGACGAGGACGGGTCAATACGTGAGACGCGCCCACGGACCAAACCGTTGCGTGTGTCGATCACGGCGGACTGGCCGAGGGCCACGTCGCGGGCCTGGTTCTCCTGGACGCGGAGGACGGCCTTGAGCCGGTCGGGCTGGACCACTTTGGCGATGGTGGTGCCGCTGGTGGCGAACTGGCCCACCTCGAGCGGGAGCTCCTGGAGAACGCCGTTGGTGCCGGCCCGGACGATCATCGCGCCGGCCAGGGAGCGCTGGAAGGCGACGACGGCCTTGAGCCGCGCCACCTGCTCGCGCTGGACGGAGAGCTGGGCGGGGATGTTCTCGGTGATGAGCTTGAGGCGCTGTTCCTCGATGGCCAGCCGCTCGGTCATCTCGGCGGCGTGCTCCTTGGCCTTGGCGGCCTCGAACGCGGAGATCAGCTGGCGGTCCACCATCGAGTTCGCGGCCGTGGCGTTGCGCTCCGCCTCGTAGTACGTGGACCGGGTCTGTGCCACGATGCCGGCCTGGGTGAGCCGCTGGGTCTCGAGACTCACCTGGAGCGCCACCAGGTCCGCCTGGGCGGCGGTCAGCTGACGCTCCGCTTGCAGCAACTGGATCTCGACGTCGGGGTTGCTCAGCTCCATCAGGATGGTCTGGGCGGTCACCTTCTCGCCGGGCTGGACCAGCTTCTTCTCCACACGCCCGGGGGCCACGGCGGAGATCCACCGGATCTGCTCGGGTACGAGGGAGCCGGGTGCCCGCACCTCGCGGACCATAGGGCCGGATACCACCGAATCAATAGACAGGGAATTCCCCTCGACCGTCGGGGCGGCCGGCTTGAGTTGGGCGACGCCCACGAGGGTGAGTGCCGCGACCACCCCGATGCCGATATAGAGGGGACGACGCGAGGTCGGCGGCTTGGTGCGGGCGATATCCACGTCTGATCCTGGCCGGGGAGACGAGAAAAGGAACGTTCCATTGTTAGACGGATGAGGGGCTGGAAAGGTTGCACGCGCGCGCTTACCAGGACGTCCCCCCTCTCCACATGGTGGAGAGGGGGTCAGGGGGTGAGGACTGCGTGAGAGGGGGACAGGGGGTGAGGACTGCGTGAGAGGGGGACAGGGGGTGAGGACTGCCTACAGCCCGCGCCGCTCCTCTTCGCTGGCTTGCGTCGCCGGCATGGATGGGCCACGGTGCCGGCGCCAGGCCCAATAACCGAACAGCCCGGCCACGCTGGCCAAGATCAGCAGGAGCGACAGCTTCCGCTGGAGGAAGGCATCGGTCAGGAACACGGCGGCCAGGCCGTAGGGAATCTCCCCGATGGCGAGTGCGCTCAAATACACACCGGCCGGGTACTTCACCAGCCCGAAGAAGTACCCGGCAATATCGGATGGCACCGAGACCGTGACGAGCAACGCCGGGAGGAACCGCCCTCCCACCGGGATGTGGCCCTCATACCGGGTGATGACCGGCTCCGGCAACAGCCGCCGGACCACCGGCCGCCCGAGGTACCTCCCCACCGAGTAGGTGACGATCCCGCCGAGGAACCATCCCGCCCAGAGCAGGACGAAGCACCCGACGGGCCCCCACGCCTGCACGCCGAGCGGCACCAGCAGCCAGCTCGACACGAAGACCAGGATGGCGCCGAGCGCCGAGATGGCCGTGAAGACGACGGCCCCCCAGACGGGGTGTGCCTCGATGATCGGTTCGGCGAGCGCCAGCAGCGCGACGATCTGCCGGTGAATTTCGCTCGACGACGCCAGCAGCGCGGCCACCACCACCGCCACCACCAGGATGACCAGGCGCCGGTGACGCGCCATGGCGCCTGCGCCGTTCGCGGGCGCGCCCGTCACGACTTCACCACCATGGCCGTCTCCCGATAGAGGACGCCTCGCCGCACCAGCCACTTCTCCCCCTCCACCGCCAGGAAGCCGATGCTCGACATCGCAAGGCAGAACGCCAGCTCGCCCGCGGTGAGCGGCGCGGTATGGAGCACCGTGTTAAACACCGGCAGGTACAGCGTGGCGAGCTGCAGCACCACCGTGAGGAGGACCGCGCCGAGGAGCGCCGGATTCGAGAGGAACCCGCGCCAGGCGGGGTCCCGTTCGGAGCGGATGGCCAGCAGGTGCCCCAGCTGCGAGAGCGCCAGCACCGTGAACGTCATGCTCTGCCAGCGCGGCGAGCCGGTGTGCCAAGCCCAGGCCTGCGTGACGAGGCAGGTGCCGCCGAGGAGGAGCCCCACCCAGATGATGTGCTGCCAGAGTCCATGCGCAAACATACTCTCGGTCAGCGGCCGTGGGGGACGGCGCATCGCGCCCCGCTCGCGCGGTTCGCTCGCGAGCGCCAGTCCCGGCAGCCCGTCCGTCACCAGGTTGATCCAGAGGATGTGGATCGGGAGGAGCGGCAGGGGCAGGCCGAGCAGCGGCGCGAGGAACAGCGCCCAGACCTCGGCCGAATTGCAGGTCATGACGTAGCGCACGAACTTGCGGATGTTGTCGTAGATCCGCCGCCCCTCGCGCACCGCCGCGACGATGGTGGCGAAGTTGTCGTCCAGCAGGATCATGTCGGCCGCCTGCCGGGCGACGTCGGTGCCGCCCCGTCCCATCGCCACGCCGATGTCTGCCTGGCGGAGCGCCGGCGCGTCGTTCACGCCGTCGCCGGTCATCGCCACCACCTCGCCGCGCCGCTGCAGCTCCCGCACGATGTCGATCTTCCGCTCGGGCGCCGCCCGCGCGTGGGTGGTGGTGACGCCGAGCCGGCGCGCCATCGCGTCCACCGTGACGGGATGGTCCCCGGAGATCATCACCACCCGGATCCCCGCCGCCGTGCACTCCTCGATGGCGGCCCGCGCCTCCGGCCGCGCGGGGTCGTGCAAGCCGGCCAGCCCCACAAACGTCAGGTCCCGCTCCACATCCTCCGGCGTCAGCGGATCGGGCACCGACGGAAACCGCCTGACCCCGAACGCCAGCACCCGGAGCCCCTCGGCCGCCATCGCCTCCACCTCGGCCAGCACAGCGGCCGAATCCACCGGCGCGACGGCCTCGCCGTCGAGTGCGCGGACGCAGCGCGCCAGCACCCGCTCGGGCGCCCCCTTCACGAAGGCGACGACTCCCTCCCCCTCCTTGTGGAGGGTGGTCATCATCCCCCGCTCCGCCGAGAACGGGAGGCGGGCCAGGAGCGGGAACAGCTCCCCGAGCGCCGCCTTCTCCATCCCGCGTTCCGCCGCCGCCTCGAGGAGCGCCACCTCGGTCGGATCCCCCTCGGCGCCGCCGCCGGGCACCGCCTCGGCGTCGTTGCTGAGCGCGAGCGCGCGGAGCAGCACCACCGGCACGCCACCGGGCGCGGCGTCGGGCCGGAGTTCCTGCACCCGCATCCGGTTCTCGGTCAGGGTGCCGGTCTTGTCGGCGCAAATGACGGTGACCGACCCGAGCGTCTCCACCGCCGGCAGCCGGCGGATGAGCGCGTGGCGCCCCACCAGCCGCCGAGCCCCAAGCGCGAGCGAGGCGGTCACCACCGCCGGCAGTGCCTCGGGGATCGCCGCCACCGCCAGGCTCAGCGCCGTAAGGAGCATGAGCACCGGCTCCACCCCGCGCAGCAGCCCGATGCCGAAGATGAAGGCACAGAGCGCCAGCACCGCGAAGGCGAGCCACCGGGCCAGCAGGGCCAGCCGGCGCTGGAGGGGCGACGGCGTGTCCTCGGCGGTGTGCAGCAGTTCGGCGATCCGCCCGAGTTCCGTGTCCATCCCGGTGGCCGTGACCACGCCGGCGCCGTTCCCATAGGTGACGATGGTGCCGCTGAAGGCCATGCCCCGGCGGTCGCCGAGCGGCTCGTCGGTCTTGAACGAGGGAGAGGTGTGCTTGTCCACCGGGTGTGATTCCCCGGTCAGCACCGATTCGTCCACCCGCAGCGACGCCACCTGCGTCAGGCGGAGGTCGGCGGGCACCACATTCCCGGCCTCGAGCAGGACGAGATCGCCCCGCACGAGGCTCGCGGCGGGCACCGAGTGGACGGCTCCCGACCGGCGGACCCGGGCCTGCGGCGCCGCGAGCGCCCGGAGCAGCGCGATCGATTGGGCCGCGCGGTGCTCGTGCAGGAAACCGAAGATCGCGTTGAGCACCACGATGACGAGGATGGCGACGGCGTCGAGCGTCTCGCCGATGGCGCCGGCCAGGGCCGCCGCCACGAGAAGGACGATCACCATGAAGTCGGAGAACTGCGAGAGGAAAATGAGGAACGGGCCGCGGCGGCGCCGTTCCACCAGCACGTTGGGGCCGTCGGCAAGGAGACGCCGTGCCGCCTCCTCCTCGGCAAGACCCGCCCCCGCGTCGGTGCCGAAGTCCTCGAGCACCGACGCCACGGAACGGGTGTGCCAGGCGACCGGGAGGCCGCCTGGCACTGGGTGAACCGCACGGTCCGGCGTCACTTGGCGTACCCGGCTACTTGTGGCCCTCGAGCACGAACGAAATCTTGGCGTTGACGCGATAGGACGTGATTTTGTCGCCCGCGACTTCCGCCGAGAAGTTGTCGATCCAGATCGACTTGATCCCCTTGACCGTCTTCGACGCTTCGGCCACGGCGTTGCGCGCCGCGTCCTCGAACCCCTTGTCCGACTGCGCGATGACTTCGATCACCTTGACGATGCTGCTCATGGCTCCTCCTGGTAGGCCGATGCCTGCACGGCGACTGTGGACACGCTCCCACGATGAAATTCACTCACCCGGCCATTAAGGGAGCGTGAGGCCGGGGTGAACCAACCGTCGTGAAATACCCTTCACCGTCACGTCACGGCCCATTCAACCGGGCGCGTTAGCGTTGGTCGAGATACCGAACCGAGCACCCCACGCACCACACCGGAGGCGCGCGTGTCCACCCTGCTCCAGATCGTCGCCACCCCGCACCAGAACGGCCGCTCGCAGACCCGGCACCTCGCGGATTCGTTCCTCGACGCCTGGCTCACCGTGCACCCGTCAGGTGTCGTCGAAACGCTGGACCTCTCGGCGCTCGAGCTCCCGCCGCTGGACGAGCCGATGGTGTCGGTCCTCTTCGACCAGCCGTCCACGGCCGCCCCGGAGCAGCTCGCCCTCCGCCGGCGCGCCCTCGACCGGCTGGTGGCCCAGTTCATTTCAGCGGACGCCTACCTGTTCGTAACGCCGATGTGGAACTTCGGGCTCCCGCACACCCTCAAGCACTATTTCGACCTCGTCATCCGGCCGGGCTGGACCTTCAACATCGGCGCCGAGGGGCCGGTAGGCCTCCTGGAGGGACGCACCGCCTATGCGGTGGTGACCCGCGGGTTCGACTACGGTCCCGACTCGCCCCACCCGGAGTTCAATCACCTGGAGCCCCATCTCCGTACCCTGCTCGGCTTCATGGGGATTCACGACCTGTCGGTGGTGGCGGCGGAAGGGATGATGCTGCCGGGCGCCGCGGAGCGCATGACGGAGGCCCAGCGCGCGGCCACGGCGATGGGTTTGGGCCTGATCGCCGCCTGACGGCGGCCAGGCGGGGAAGCGGGGAAGCGGGGCCGCTCGTCACCCCGGCGCAAGCCGGGGTCCAGTTTTCGGGACCATCTGGATCCCGGCTTTCGCCGGGATGACGTCAGAGCCGCAGCGGCAATCTCCGCACCCTTTCCCCCGTCAGCGCAAACACCGCATTCGCCACCGCCGGCGCAATCGGCGGCACTCCCGCCTCCCCCACCCCGCCCGGCGGCTCGGCGCTCGGCACGATGTGCACCTCCACCACCGGTGCCTCCGGCATCCTCATCATCTCGTAGTCGAAGAAGTTGCTCTGCTGCACCCGCCCCTCCGCGAGGGTGATCTCGCCGTGCAGCGCCGCCGTCAACCCGAAGACGATGCCGCCCTGCATCTGCGCCTCGACGAGTCCCGGATTGACGACGGTGCCGCAATCGATGGCACAGGTGACCCGGTGCACCCGCACCTGCCCCGTCTCCGACACCGACACCTCCGCCACCTGGGCCACGACGCTGTCGTAGGCCCGGAGCAGCGCGACGCCCCGCGCGCGCCCGGCCGGCGGCGGAGTGCCCCACCCCGATTGCTCGGCGGCTACGTCGAGGACGGCGGCGGTCCGCGGGTCGTCCTGCAGGAGGGCCCGCCGGTACGCCACCGGGTCCTGCCCCGCCGCGTGGGCCAGCTCGTCCACGAAGCTCTCGACGGCAAAGGTGTTGTGCGAATGTCCCACCGAGCGCCAGTACCCGACCGGCACCGGCACGACCAGCTCGCGCCAGTCGAGCAGCCGGTTCGGCACCCGGTACGGCAGAACGAGAGATCCTTCGAGGGCCACGATGTCCGCCCCATGCTCGAAGACGCCGCCCAGGTTGAGCGCCCAGGCCGGAATCCATGGCACCCAGTGGCGTGCCACCGACGGCGTGGCCACGGACTGCCGCCAGGCCAGCGGGAGCCCGTCCCCGCCGAGCGCGGCGGTGAGCGCGTGCGCGGCGACCGGACGGAAGAAGTCGTGCCGCATGTCGTCTTCCCGGGACCAGATGACCTGCACCGGCCGGTCGAGCTCCCTGGCGATGCGCGCGGCCTCCCCGACGTAGTCCACCTCCAGGCGGCGCCCGAATCCGCCGCCGAGGAAGGTGGTGTTGATGGTCACGTCGGAAGTGGACACGCCCGCGCCGGTGGCCGCCACGCCGCGCGCGCCGCCGCCGGCGGCATAGAAGGGGCCGGCCTGGAACTGCGTCGGGGCCCAGACCTCCACGCGCCCGTCGTGCACCCATGCGGTGCAGTTCTGCGGCTCCATCGTCGCGTGCGCAAGGTAGGGGAGGTCGTAGCGCGCCGAGACGGTCGTGGCCGCCGACTGCAGGGCGCCGTCGACGTCGCCTTCCTGGAGCGCCACGGTGCCGGGCCCGCCCGCCAGCAGGTCGTCCAGCCGCCGGGTGATTGCCGCGCTGTCGAGCGCGGGCTCGCTGCCATCGATCCAGGTGACCTGCAGCGCACGGCGGCCCTTGACGGCCTGCCAGTAGTGCTCCGCCACCACGGCCACCCGGTCCTCGAGCCGTATCACCTTCAGCACGCCGGGCACCGCCATCGCCTCCGCCTCCCCCGCCACGCTGCCCACCTGCCCCGCCGGTACGGGGCAGCGCTCCACGCTGGCGTACGCCATGCCCGGCAGCCGGACGTCGATGCCGAACGTGGTCGTGCCGCGCACCTTGGGTTCGCCGTCCAGCCGGTCGAGCCGCTTGCCGACCAGCCGGAAGTCACGGGGATCCTTGAGGGGCGCTTCCCGCGGCACCGGCAGGGCGGCCGCCTCGCTCACCAGGTCGCCGTACTCCAGGGCGCGTCCGGTGAGGTCGTGATGCACCCTCCCGCCTTCCGTCCGGCACGACGCCGCCGTCACGCCCCAGCGGCTCGCCGCGGCCGCCACCAGCATCGCGCGCGCGGTGGCCCCGGCCTCCCGCATCGGGCGCCACCCCTGCCGGATGCTGGTGCTGATGCCGGTGACCTGCAGGTTCCAGAAGAGCGGGTTCCGGAAGGCCTTGTCGGGGTGGGCCTGCTCCACGGAGACACGGCTCCAGTCGCAGTCGAGCTCCTCCGCGAGGGCCATCGCGAGCCCGGTCGTCGCGCCCTGGCCCATCTCCACGCGGCCGACGATCACGACGGCGGCGCCGTCGGGCAGGAGCCGGAGGAAGGCGTTGGGGGCCAGGGCGCCGTCGGGCGACAGCGCCCCGTCGCCGCAGCCCTGGAAGTACACGGCCAGGGTGAGCCCGGCGCCGGTGGCGGCGGCCGTCTTCACGAAGTCGCGGCGCGACACCGTCACGGGGCGTCTCCCGCGGCGACGTGGATGGCCCGTCGGATCCGCTGGTAGGTGCCACAGCGGCAGATGTTGCCCGCCATGGCGGCGTCGATGTCGGCGTCGGTGGGGTGCGGCGTCCCGGCCAGCAGCGCGGCGGCGGACATGATCTGCCCCACCTGGCAGTAGCCGCACTGCGGCACCTGCTCGCGGACCCACGCCCGCTGCACCGGGTGGCTGCCGTCGGCGGAGAGGCCCTCGATGGTCGTGATGTGCCGGGCGCCGACGTCGCGCACGATCCACTGGCAGGAGCGGGTGGCCTGGCCGTCGAGGTGCACCGTGCAGGCGCCGCACTGCCCGACGCCGCACCCGAACTTGGTGCCGGTCAGGTTGAGGTGGTCCCGCAGGACCCAGAGCAGCGGCGTGTCGGAGTCGACGTCCACCGAAGTGGAGGCGCCGTTGACGAGGAGGGTGTACTGCACAGGGCCGGCCCGGTGAGGAGTGCCTGAACTAACGGCACTCCCCCGGGCGGCGTCAAGCGGAAGGGGCTACTTCTGCACCGTCAGGCTGTAGGCACCTGCGGGGCGCTGCGCGTAGGTGACGCGCGCGGCCACCTGCAGGACCTGCGTGGCGATGGACGACGCCTTGCTGACGTCCGCCACGTACAGCGTGAGCAGGTTGCTGCCCGAGCTGATGTTGCCGGTCACGATGGCGCGGATGACGTTCGGGCCGGGCACGCTCTGGTACAGCGTGAGCCCCGCCGGCACCACCACGGAATCCACGACGCCGGTCACCTGGAACATCACGGCGCCGTCGTCGGTGTTGGGGCTGGTGACGACCACCCGCAGGGGCCCGGCCACCGGGCCGGACGGACCGTCGTCGCCGCCGCATGCGGCGACACCCACCAGCAAGGCGACGAGGGCGGTGCCCCGCATCAGGATCGAGTTCATGGGGTCACTCCCTTCGGCGCGTCGCCGGTGTTGGGGCCTGCCGCGGCCATGAGCCGGGCCATCACCTCGGGCGGAACGCCCTGGCCGGAGAGGGTCACCCAGGCGAGGAAGTCGCCGAGGTCGTAGGTGCCGTTGTCGTTGCCGTCGGCGTCGAGGAGTGCGCGCTGGGCCGCGGAGAGCGCGGCCCCGCCGAGGAGGTCGGTGGCGGCCGCCTGGGTCGTGAAGGCCGCCACGAACGAGAACTGCGCCGTGAGCGTCCAGTTGCGGTCCATCGTGATGACCAGCACCGAGTCGGTGGTGGTCGTGTCCCCGCCCCACCCGGTGAAGCGGTGGTTGGGCGTCGGGATCGGTGCCAGGGTCACGACCGTGCCGGGCGTCACGCCGACGCCGTCTGCGGTGTTGCCGGGCACCGAGGACTGGATGTTGCCGGTGCCGGTGCCGAACTTGGTGATCTGCAGCAGGTTCTCGACCCGGTAGCGGAAGAGCACGGTGTTGCCGACGATGCGGATCGAGTCGATCCGTCCCGCCACCACCTTGCCTGCGTTGGTCCGAAGGCCGGGCACGGTGCTGCCGTCGATCGACGTCTTGTTGGTGGAGCCGGGGAATGCGTCGCCCAGGTCGCCGCGGTTGCAGTTCGGGGCGCACTGGCGGAGCTGGTTCAAGCCGTCGGCCTGTTCCAGCGCCACGCCCTGCACGGCCCCGGTATTGATCGTGTTGTCGAACGAGCCGGTGTTGATGCGGCTCTGGTCGATGTGCCAGACGTACAGCCCGGGCGACTTGACGCGGGAATACGCGGGGTTCATCTGCGCAGAGTCGCTCTCGACCGCGGCGCGGTTCTCGAAAATGAAATACTCCCCGTTGGTCTGGGTCGGCAGCACCCACACGGTGTCCGATGTGGCCACCGGATTCATGGTGAGGGTCCCGGTGACGTCGAGCGTGTCCACCTTGACCCAGCCGAGCTCGAGCATGGACCACCCCTCCATCCGGGAGGGACTGTAGGAGCGGGCGTAGTTGCCCGAGCCCATCAGGCCGAATTCGCCGATGCCCTGGGTGATCTGCTGGGTGTCGTAGAGGTCGGGGAGACCGAAGGCGTGGCCGGTCTCGTGGGCGACGGTGCCGATCGGCATGATCTGGCCCGGCGTGCAGGCGCCGTTGCCGCCCTGCCCGCTCTGGATCGTGTAGTCCGAGATCACGATCTTGCCGCCGCCGGCGCGGTTGGTCTTGGTCACGTACGGCGATCCGCCGTTCAGGCCCTCGAGGTACCACCGGTGGGCCCAGATGTGGTTCGTGCCGCAGGCGCCGTCGATCTCGGGCTGCAGGAAGGTGACGAAGTCCACGCGGCCGTCGTCGTCGCCGGAGTTCGGGAGGCCGTCGGGCCCGTCGTTGTCGTACTGCGCCCAGACCGTGAGCGAGTCGGCGCCGGTGGAAACCTTCGCCACGGCCTTGAGGAGCATTTCGGCGAAACGAACGGAGACGCCGTTGCTGTTCGGGTGCAAACACGCCCCGGACGCCCCGATGCCGTTGCAGCCGTCCTCGTAGTAAGCAGCCGCGGAGTCGGCCTTCACCCAGGGGAAGACCGTGCCGTCCATCGTGATGTTGTTATTGGAGAGCTGCTCGTAGTAGGTCTTGACGCTGTAGGGACGGCCAACCGGCGCGGGCGAGAAGAAGAGGTCCTGGTAGTCCGCCACGGGAAAGAGGGTGGGGACCGAGTCGTTGAAGTAGATCGGGACCACCGGGATCTTGAAGTTGCCGGTGACGACCGTCGCGGATGCGCCCGGGCCTGAGACGTTCAGCCGGGCAAACTGTCCGGAGGCCAGCATCGCCTGACGCTGGGCCCGAATGGCGTTGGTCCGCTGGCGCCAGGCGCCGTTGGGCCGGAAGTCGAGACCGCGTACTTCAAACTGTCCCGGGCGCGGCCGGGCCACCTGCGCCTCGGTCGGCTGGGCGACAGCCAAGACGAGTGCCGCCGTCCCGAGCAGGGACGGAATTGCCGATTTGAACTGCAATGGAGACGCTCCCGACTGAGGACGATTAGGGGTCGACGAAGATAGCCCGGCCGGCCCCCAAACTCAATCAGGAGGGCCAACCGTGTCCGCGAGGCGGGAGACGGATCCGGACGCCCCCAGGCGCACACGGGAGCCGCCCCCCGAACCGGACCTCCCGGGGGAGGATTGCCGGATGCTCGGCTTGTGCCGAGGCGCCCGATTTTGTACTTTAAATCGTTCTGTTACATAGCGATGGGGGACGACCCTCCGGACCATTCAGCCTGCCCGAGGCAACGTGGCCACTCAGACCACCCCGCACGTCACGCTGTTCGACAAGTGCCGTGACTACACCAAGGTCAACGAAATCAGGGCCGCCGGGCTCTATCCGTACTTCAAGCCCATCTCGGAGTCGGAAGACACCGTGGTGGTCATCGAAGGCAAGAAGCGGATCATGCTGGGGTCGAACAACTACCTCGGCCTGACCCACCACCCGAAGGTCCTCGAGGCCGCCTCCCGCGCCCTGCACCGGTACGGCTCGGGCTGCACCGGCAGCCGGTTCCTCAACGGCACCCTCGACCTCCACCAGCAGCTCGAAGCCGCGCTTGCCGAGTTCGTCGGCAAGGAAGACTGCCTCGTCTTCTCCACAGGCTACAACGCCAACCTCGGCCTCATCTCCGCCCTCGTCGGCAAGGACGATGTGGTCTACCTGGACAAGCTCGACCACGCCTCCATCGTGGACGGCGCCAAGATGTCGTACGGCACCACCACGCGATTCAACCACGGCAACCTGGCCCAGCTCGACCGGAAGATGGCGCCCGACGCCGCCGCCGGCCGCGGGATGATGATCATCGTGGACGGCGTGTACTCCATGGAAGGGGACATCGCCGACGTGCCCGGCCTCTCCGCGGTGGCCCGCAAGCACGGGGCGGCCCTCGCCATCGACGACGCCCACTCCCTCGGCGTCCTCGGTCCGAAGGGCGACGGCACCGCCGCCCACTTCGGCATGACCGACGAGGTGGACATCATCGCCGGCACCTTCTCGAAGTCGCTGGCCTCCATCGGCGGGTTCGTGGCCGCGCGCAGCAACGTCGTGGACTACCTGCGGCACCACTGCCGCCCGCTCATCTTCACCGCCTCGCTCCCCCCGGCCAACACCGCCGGCGTGCTGGCCGCGCTCGAGGTCATGCAGCAGGAGCCGGAACGCCGCGAGTCGCTCTGGGCCAACGCACGCCGCCTCCAGGACGGGTTCCGCCAGCTCGGCTTCGACATCGGCCCGACCGAAACCCCGATCGTGCCGGTGCTGATCGGCCCGCTCGACACCACCTTCATCATGTGGCGCAAGCTGTTCGACGCCGGCGTGTTCACCAACCCGGTGGCGCCCCCGGCCGTCCCGCCGGCGCAGTGCCGGATCCGGACCAGCGTCATGGCCACCCACTCCTTCGACCAGATCGATTTTTCGCTCGAGGCGTTTGCGAAGATCGGTCGCGAACTCGGCGTCATCTGAACGGTTCCCTCCAGGTCGCGCCGGTCCAGACCGGTGCCGACCTCGACGCCTTCGTCGCCCTGCCATACCGGCTCCACGCGGCGGACCCCAACTGGGTTCCGCCGCTGCGCCGTGACGTGCGCCTGCTGCTCGACCGCGCCAAGAACCCCTTCTTCGAGCACGGCGCGGCGGAGTACTTCCTGGCCACCCGGGCCGGGGCCGTCGTGGGGCGCATCGCCGCCGTGTCCAACACCCTCCACAACGAGATCCACGCCGACAAGGTCGGCTTCTTCGGCTTCTTCGAGTGCGAGAACGACCAGGCCGTCGCCGACGCGCTCTTCGACGCCGCGGCCGCCTGGCTCCGGGCCCGCGGCTTCGACACGATGCGGGGCCCCGCCTCGTTCTCCGTCAACGACGAGTGCGGGCTCCTGGTGGACGGGTACGACACCCCGCCCACCATCATGATGCCGCACAACCCGCCGTACTACGTCCAACTGGTGGAGCACGCCGGGTTCCGGAAGGCCAAGGATCTGTTCGTCTACCAGGGCGGCGACCTGACCATGCGCGCGTACAAGCCGGTGCACGAACGGCTCACCCGGGCGGTGGAGATCATGAAGTCCCGGATGGGCGTGACCCTCCGGCCGATTAACATGAAGCGGTTCCACGAGGAGATCGAGCTGGTCAAGTCGCTCTACAACCGCTCGTGGGAGAAGAACTGGGGCTTCGTCCCCATGACCGACCACGAGATCGACCACCTGGCCGAGCAGTTCAAGCCGGTGATCATGCCCGACCTCATCACCTTCGCGGAAAAGGACGGCGTGCCGGTCGGGTTCTCGCTCGCCATCCCCGACTTCAACGTCGTCTTCCGCGCCAACCGGCAGGGCCGGCTCACTCCCTGGCTCATCGTCCGGCTCCTCTGGGCCCTGAAGCGGGAGACCATCCGCCGCGCCCGCATCCCTCTTCTCGGCGTGGTGCCGGAGTTCCGCGGCCGGGGCCTCGACTCGGTCCTCTATCACGCGGTCTGGACCAAGGCGGCGGAGCACGGCATCTACTGGGGTGAAGGCGGCTGGATCCTCGAGGACAACCCCGCCATGAACCTCGGCCTCTCCAAGATGGGCTTCGTCGTGTACAAGACGCTCCGGATGTACGACCGGCCGTTGTGAGGGCCCTCGTCACCGGCGGCACCGGCTTCGTCGGCAGCCACCTCATCGATGCATTGCTGAAGCGCGGGGACGCGGTCACCGCGCTGGTCCGCACCCCGGGCAAGGCCGCCGGCCTCTCCGCCCGCGGCGTCCGGCTGGTCCGCGGCGACCTCGACGCCCTGGCCGCGCTCCGCGAGGCCGCCGAAGGCGCCGAGGTCGTCTACCACGTGGCGGGCCGGGTCTCCGCCCGGGACGACGCGGAGTTCCTCCAGGCCAATCGCGAAGGCACCGCCAACCTGCTCTCCGCGGCACACGAAACCGGCACGCCACGCTTCGTGCTGGTGTCGAGCCTGGCGGCCGCGGGACCGGCGGCCCGCGGCGCGCCGCTCTCGGGAGGTGAGCCGCCCCGGCCGGTCACCGCCTACGGCCGGAGCAAGCTGGCCGGTGAAGAGGTGGTGCGCGCCGGACCCCTCCCGTGGGTCATCCTCCGCCCGCCGATGGTGTACGGCCCGCGCGACACCGAGGTCCTGCGGCTCTTCAGGCTGGCGCGCTGGGGCGTGGCTCCGGTCTTCGGGAAGGGCGACCAGGAACTCTCCGCCATCTTCGGCCCCGACCTGGCCACGGCGCTCGTCGCCGCGGGCACCAGTCCGAACGCGATCGGCAAGACCTACCTCCCCTGCCATCCCGAGGTCTTCACCTCCGGCGCGCTGGCCCGGCAGATCGGCACGGCCGTCGGCCGCAACGTGCTGGTGCTGTCGGTCCCTGAGGTGATTGGCCGCGGACTGCTGGCCGCCATCGGCGGCGCGGCCAAGCTGACCGGCACCGCCAGTGTGCTCTCCTCCGAAAAGGCCGATGAGTTCTTCGAGCCGGCGTGGACCGGCGACCCCTCCTCCCTGATGGCCGACACCGGGTGGCGCCCCGCCACCGACCTCGCGAAGGGTCTTGCCGCAACCTCGGCGTGGTACCGCGCCGAGAAATGGATCTGATGCGCATTCTCGACAAGACAATCCTGTGGTACGTCGCGATCGTCTCGGCGCTCGCGGTCTGGCGGGCCCCGGACAACCCGGCGTGCTGGTGGCTGCTCGGGGCCCACGCGCTGGTCGTCGTCCTGATCCTGCTGGTACAGCGGCCGGGACTCGGGGTGGTGGGGCGGGCGCTCCGCGAGATCTATCCCGTCATCCTGCTCCTCCTGTTCTACGGCGAAATCGACATCCTGAATGCGGGGGGCGTCCCGATCCGGGATGCCACGGTCCAGGGTTGGGAGGCGGCGCTCTTCGGCGGACAGATCAGCCAGACGCTCTGGCGCGACTACCCGAGCCGCCTCGCCTCGACGGTGCTCCATGCGGCGTACTGGAGCTACTACCTGCTCCTCCTCCTGCCGGTGCTCTACTTCGCGGCGAGGAAGGAGTGGTTTTCGCTGCACCGGACCATGTACCTGGTCATTTTCACCCTGCTCTCCTGCTATCTCGTCTTCCTGTTCTGGCCGGTGGTGGGGCCGTACTACGAGTTCGCCCGGCCCGACGCCTGGTTCCTGGACAACGGCCCCGCGCGGCTGGTGTACGCGACGCTCGCCTCGGGCAGCTCCTACGGCGCCGCCTTCCCGTCATCGCACGTGGCTGCCACGATCGCGGCCACCTCCGGCGCCTGGCGGGGGAGTCGCAAACTCGGCATGCTGATGGCGATTCCCGCGATGCTGCTGACGATCTCGGTGGTGTACTGCCAGTTCCACTATGGCGTGGACGCCGTGGCGGGCGTGGGAGTGGGATGCGTGGCGTGGTGGATCGGGGGGAAGTACCGGGAGTAGGCGGGGAAGCGGGAAAGCGGGAAAGCGGGAAAGCGGGAAAGTGGTGAAAGACAAATGGGGACGATGCCGCATGGCACCGTCCCCATCGCGTTGTAGCGGTCAGCCTTCCCCGCTGACCCGCTTCCCCGCCTGTTTAGTCATCGACCGTGATCATGCCCTTCATGCCCATCGCGAGGTGCGGGAGGCAGTAGAACTTGTACTCGCCTTCCGGCGCCCCTGCGAACGAGATGCTGTAGATCGCATCCTGCTCGACGAGCATCGGGCCGGAAAGGGGCTGCATCTGGTTCGGCATGCTGGCGCCGAGAACGGCCGCGGCACCCGCCGGGATGCTGTCGGCCCAGAAGGCGACGTTGTGCGGGCCGCCGGTGATGTTGTGGAAGTTGACGACGTCGCCGGCCTTGATGGTCAGGGTGGCGGGAATGAAGTGGTAGGTCTTGCCGTCGAACTCCATGCGGACGTCGTGAGTCGCGCCGGTCGGAACCGCCGCGGTCGCCGCGGGAGCCGCCGTGTCGGCCGCCGGAACCGCCGCCGGGGTCTGCTCCGGGGCCTTCTCGCCGCCGCACGCCGCCATCAGGACCGCCAAACCCGCCACCAAGCTGATCTTCTGCATCGCTGCCATGCCTCCGTAATACCGATTGGATGTGTCGCCCGCCGGATCCCCGCCTCACGCGCCCACGAGTGGCGGACTGCCCTTGTGAACGAAGGCACAAACATAAGCGAGGCCTTCCAGCCACGCGAGGGCGCCAGCCGGAGGCTATAATTCAACGCGTTCCAACCCCACCCCGAACCGGACCCCCATGCCCACGCCACCGCCCTGCAAGTCCCTCGGCCGGCAGTGCCGGTCGCTCGAGGTCACCCTCCGAATCGGCAAGATCGAGGAAGGACTCGAGTCGCTCGACCACGAGGCGACCTGGCTGCTGGGGCACACGGCCCAGCTGGATTTCGGCCGGCTACGCACCAGGAATGGGGAGCTGCTGGTTGACGCGCGGCTACACGTCCCCTGCAAGCACCTCAAGGAGGACGGGAACAGGGCTCGCTGCGATGCGCACGGATTCAGGGGCCCTTCCCCGGCCCGCCCCCGCCGACCGGCCCAGCCCCGACAGCTCGGCGGCAACCGGTTTCTCCTGGTGGACCAGCGCCGGCTGGTGAACCGCCCCGCGGTCGACGTGAAGGCAGGGCTCCCGGTCCTCGGCACCAACCCCTGCCTCGGCGCCCCCTGCCGGACCGCCGACCACACACGGGGCGCGGCCTGCTGCCGGGACCTCCAGGTCGAGATCATGTGCACCCGCGAGGAGACCCGCCTCGAGGCCCTGGTGCGAGCCCGGCAGTCCCCCTACCTGTGCAAGACCGAGCGGAACGAGGACGACTCGATCGAGGCCGAGATGATCTCGGCCTGCGGGTACCTCGGGAAGGACGGGGTGGCCTGCAGCCTCCACGGACGCGTCCGCGAGGACGGCCGGCCCGCCAAGCCCGATCTCTGCAGCGAATGGCCGGAGGGGGGCGATTTGATGCATCCGGGGTGCGTGTTCAGGAAATAGGCGGGGAAGCGGGAAAGCGGGGAAGCGGGAAAGCGGGGAAGCGGGGAAGGAAAAGCCTCTCCGGCGTCCCCCCTCTCCACATGGTGGAGAGGGGGACAGGGGGTGAGGACTAGGGGAGAGGTGGCCAGGGGGTGAGGATGTGCGTCCTGCCTCCCCAGGATCGTCCCCAGTCTGACTACCTTTGTGCAGGTCCCTGCCCCAAAGGATCCCCGTGCGCGACGAGCTCGAAACCCTGTACCTGACGACCTACGCCGCGGTGGTGCGGTTCCTGTACCGAAAGGTCTGGGACGCCGACCGCGCCGAGGACTTGGCACAGGAGGTGTTCGTGCGAGCCATGCGGCACCGGCCGGAAAAGCCCCGCGCGTGGGTGTTCGCGGTGGCGGCCAACCTGGCGCGGGACGAGGCGCGTTCCGCCATCCGGCGGAAGAAGCACCTGACGCTGCTGACCAACGAGCCGACGCAGCGGCACCAGGTCGAGCCGGACGGCGAGGAAAACGTCGAGCACGACGAGAAGATGGAAAAGGTCCGCGCGGCCCTGGCCGAGCTGTCGCAGCGGGATCGGGACGTGCTCCTGCTCTGGGACGCCGGGCTCAGCTACCCTGAAATCGCCGAGCAGTCCGGGCTGGCCGTCGGGGCCGTCGGCACGACGCTCGCCCGGGCGCGGAAACGGCTGATCGAGGCGCACGACCGGATGGAAGTCGAACGGAAGCGGAGTCATGCGGCACAATCCTGAGCCGATCCGGCACATCCCCGAGGAGGAGCTCCACGCCTACCTCGACCAGGCGCTGAGCCGGTCGCAGTGCGTGGAGATCGAGCACCACCTGGCCGGGTGCCACGTCTGTCGTGCCGAGCGCGACGGCATCGCCGCGCTCCGCGACCGGACCACCGCCTTGCTGGTGGCCGCCGCGCCGCGCCGGATTCGCCCGCGGCCCTACGCCCACCTGTCCGCTGCGCACGTGGAGCGCGCCTCCCGCCGCACCCGCCTGCTTCGCGGCGCCGGGTGGGCCGCCAGCGTAGTGGCTGCCATCGGCCTCGGCTGGGGCCTCAACCAGTGGTCGACTCCGGGTACGGCCACCAGCGGAGAGCCCACGGCTGCGGTGGCCTCCACCGCGGGCCAGCCGCCGGAGACCCCGATCCGCACGAATACCCCGACGCAGGTCGCGACCCTCACTGCCCCGTCGCGACCGGTCGCCGCTCCCACCCGCACAGAGCCATCCCCCGCCGAGACCGCCACCCACGAACCGCCGCCCCCTCCCCGGCCGGCCACATCGGAACTGGCGTCGCTGGCCGGCACCTCCGCCGCGAGCGAGCCGGTGCTGACGGGTGTCTGGCGGACGGTGGCGTGGAGCAACACTCAGGCGGAGCAGGAGGAATGGGTGCCGAGAGTGGACGGGGTGCCGGTGGTGCAGGTGAAGCAGCGGCAGGCGCCGGAGGGCGGGCGGCCGATCACCCTGGTCACCCAGATCCTGGCCAACGGCGAGATGATCAGCACCGTGGAAGGCCCCGCCACCGAGGTGGCGGCCCTCCTCTCCCAGCAACCCGGCCAGAGCGCCAGCGCCGAACTGCAGGACATGGAGGCAGCGCCGAGGCCCCTGCCCGCCGAAGGCTCGCGACCGGCCGCCCCCGGCAGCGCACCGCGCACGCTCGCCATCTTCGGCAGCGCGCCGCCGGACTCGCTGAAGGCGTTCATGCTGAGGGTGAAGTAAGCGGGGAAGCGGGGAAGCAGGGAAGCGGGGAAGCGGGGAAGCGGGGAAGCGGGGAAGCGGGGAAGCGGGGAAGCGGGGAAGCGGGGCCGAAGATGGCAAACGGGGACGATGCCGCAAGGCACCGTCCCCGTATTCGTTCACCAATCGACCTTCCCCGCTTCCCCGCTTCACCGCCGCGCGGTCAGCTGACCTCCGGATCCGGCAGGAAGTCTCTCGCCTTCTCATCATGATCGAAGTGATCCTCCACCGCATGATGCCGCTCGGCCATGACGGTGATCTCGGCCAGACGCGGGGAGACCATCGGGAAGGCCCGCGCAAAGAGGCCGTACGCCAGGAAGAAGAGGCCGGCCATCAGGAGGGTCGGGCCGAGCTCCGGCAGGCCGAAGGTCGGGCCGTCGAGCTCGGTGACGGATGGCATCACCAGCAGGTACCGCTCGAGCCAGAGCGCCACGAGCGAGACGGTGGCGAAGAGCGCCATCGTGCCGGGGAACTTCTTCGGGCCCACGCCGAGCAGCCCGATGAAGGGGATGAGGAACATCCCGAGGAAGACCGCCCGCCCGATCGGGAGCCAGGTGCCCCAGAGCCGCGCGAAGACGAAGCCGGTCTCCTCGGGGAGGTTGCCGTACCATATGACCAGGAACTGGGCGAACATGAGATAGGCCCAGAACACCGTGAAGCCGAAGCAGAGCTTGCCGAGGTCGTGCCGCTGCTTGGGCGAGATCAAAT
Organism: Gemmatimonadota bacterium; assembly: GCA_022710485.1. Lineage (GTDB taxonomy): Bacteria > Gemmatimonadota > Gemmatimonadetes > Gemmatimonadales > GWC2-71-9 > SPDF01. Next base: position 23,259 of record JAKLGU010000009.1, read on the forward strand.
TCCAGACGCCGGTCTGGGTGCCGGCATACATGACCGTGAGCGCCAGCAGCATGTGGGCGCCGAGGAAGGAGCCCATGAAGTAGAAGCCGCCGAGGAGGTTCGAGAACCAGTGCGGCTGCAGCGCCATGATGCCGTCGAACGCCACCATGGTGAACACCATCGCGTATGTGGCGGCGTAGAGCGGCGCCAGCCGGTGCAGGCGGGCCTCATGCGCGGCGCGGCCCGCCTCGCTGTTGTCGAAGCCGGCCAGCATCCGGTCGTACCGCGCCCGGCGCGCGCCTTCCGCCTGGCCGGCGGTGTCGGCGATGTCGGGGAGGAGGTCGGCGCGGATCAGGCGCCAGCCGAGGTAATAGAGCGCGCTCAACCCGACGAGCAGCCTGCCGAACATCCAGGGCTTCGACAGCCAGAGCGCCTTGGCGTGCGCCATCGAGTGGAGCTGCTCCTGCATGGGGCCGTAGATGTGGTCGTAGCCCAGCGTGAAGATCAGCACCAGCCCGAGGAGCGACACCGGGAAGAAGGCGACCGCCGCCTCCGCGAAGCGCAGCACCACCCCCGACCACTTCGCCTTGACGATCTTGTGCACCGCGGCGATGGCCACCGACCCGCCGGCCAGCCCGGTGAAGTAGAGCCAGTTGACGTGGAACAGCTGCCAGGCGCGGTCGGCCGCCTCGCCCGTGAGCGACAGGGCAAAGAGTGCCGCGCCGACGACGGCCAGCAACCCGCCGCCCACCACGAAGAGCTGGAAGCGGCCCCCGGCTGCATGGCCGGACAGCCGGCCGCGAAGGACGGCGTCGCTCATGGCTTGCCTCCCGCCGCCGGGGCCACCGCGGACTGCAGCTGCCGCACGTAGTTGACGACCTGCCAGCGGTCGTCCTGCTCGGTGATCTTGTCGCCGTACTTGCCCATGATGCCCCGGCCGTAGCGCGTGATACTGTAGAGGTAGCCGTCGGTGTACCCGATGGCGCGCGGGGTCAGCAGGGAGGGCGCGGCCACCTTCGGCCCGACGGGACCGTCCCCCGCCCCGGCCACGCCGTGGCACACGGCGCAGAAGGTGTGGTAGAGCGTGTCGCCGCGCGCCGTGGGGATCCGGTCGGTCGGGTTGACCAGCTTGTCCGCGGTGGTGGTGTTGGCCATGGCCCACTCGGCGGACCAGTCCACCTCGCCCCCGGTGACCGGGACCGTGCCCGGCGGGGTGTTGCGCGGGACGCCGAGCCGCGAGTAGGGCCAAACGGCCTGCGAGGAGATCATGTGGTCGAACCACGGCACCTGCGCCAGGAGGTTGTCGGGCGAGGGCACGTCGTTGTACCAGGTATTGCACCCGGTGCCGGCCGCGAGGAGCAGCGCGAGGGCGAGGACGGGCCGCGGACTACGCCGCATGCGTCACCTCCACCGACCCGGCGCGCTTGAGCAGGCTCTCGACGGCCGCCGCCTGCTCGGCGCGGCAGGGGACGAACACCCCGATGTGGTCATCGGAAAACTTCTCGCTGTAGGGGACCCGCTTCCGGGCGTTCACGACCGACATGATGATGACGCCGGCCACGGTGCTGAGCGCGCCGAGGAGGATCATCAGCTCGAACCCGAGCACGACGTAGGGCGGCACGGTGGCGATCGGCTTGCCGCCTACCAGCAGCGGCCAGTCGTTGGACATCCAGAAGGTCATCGCGAAGCCTGCGGCGCACCCGGTGAGCCCGCCGACGAGGGTGAAGAGGCGGACGGGGCTGACCGGGTGGTCGAGCACCTCTTCGATCTCGTGATTGGGCGCCGGCGTGTAGACCGTCAGGTCGGTGTGCCCCTGCGCCTTGAGGGCGCGGATCGCGTCCGTCGCGGCGTCGACGTGTACGAAGCTGCCGAGGACGCCTGGCGTCATGGTCGCCATCAGTGGCCTCCCCGCTTCCTGGGGAACGGGATCGTTTCCTTGATTTCCTGGATTGCGACGATCGGGAACGTCCGGGCGAAGAGCAGGAAGTACATCCCGAACCACCCGAAGGAGCCGGCCAGGATGCCCCAGTCCGCCCAGGTCGGGTTCAGCTGGCCCCACGCCCAGGGCTCGTAGTCGTTGCTGAGCGACGAGACGATGATGACATACCGCTCGAACCACATCCCGATGTTGATGAAGATCGAGATGATGAACAGCGCCGTCAGGTTGGTCCGGATCTTCCGGAACCAGAGCAGCTGCGACACGAAGGCGTTGCAGATGATCATGCTCCACCCCGCCCACCACATCGGCCCGAACGCCCGGCGCCAGAAGGTGACCTGCTCGAACGGGTTCCCGCTGTACCACGCCACGAAGTACTCCATGGCGTAGGCGTAGAACAGGATGGACCCGGTGAAGAGCGTCAGCTTGGCCAGGTTGTCGAAGTGGTAGTCCACGATCATGTGCTCCACGCGGAGCATCTTCCGGAGCGGGATCAGGAGCGTGAACACCATGCCGATGCCGGAATAGATGGCGCCGGCCACGAAGTACGGCGCGAAGATCGTCCCGTGCCAGCCCGGGATGATGGACATGGCGAAGTCCCACGACACCACCGAGTGCACCGAGAGCACCAGCGGCGTGGCCAGGGCCGCCAGGTAGAGGTAGCCGCGGGTGTAGTGGCGCCACTGGTTGTCGCTGCCGGTCCAGCCGAGGGAGCAGGCCGCATAGAGCTTCTTGCGCCAGCCCGACACCTGGTCCCGCACCGCCGCGATGTCCGGCACCAGGCCGACCACGAGGAAGGTGGTGGAGACGGTGAGGTAGGTGGAGATGGCGAAGACGTCCCACAGCAGCGGCGACTTGAAGTTGGGCCAGAGGTAGCGCTGGTTCGGGTACGGCAGCAGCCAGTAGAACACCCACTGGCGGCCGATGTGGATGATCGGGAAGAGGCCGGCCGTCATGACCGCGAACACCGTCATCGCCTCGGTGGCCCGGTACACCGCCGTCCGCCATTGCGAGCGGAAGAGGAAGAGGATGGCCGAGATCAGGGTGCCGGCGTGCCCGATGCCGACCCAGAAGACGAAGGTCGTGATGTAGGTGGACCACATGACCGGCGGGTTGTAGCCCGCGAGCCCGAGGCCCTCCTTCAGGAGCATCACGAAGGTGAAGAGGCCGACCAGGAAGAGGCCGACGGCGCCGGCCAGCATCATCACGTAGCCGCGGCTGGGGGTACCGAGGGTGGCCACGACGTCGCGGGTGACCTCCGCGTGCGTCTGCGCGGGCGTGTACGCGTGGGCCATCGCTACGCCTCCGCCCCGGTGAGGACCTTGGCCAGGTAGGTGATCGACGGGCGCACGTTGGTCTCCTCGAAGACATGGTACCCGCGCGGGTCGGCGGCGCTCAGCGCCACCCGGCTGGCGGGGTCCATCCGGTCGCCGAAGATGATGGCGTCCGAGGGGCAGGCCTGCGCGCAGGCGCTCGTCACGTCGCCGTCGCGGAGGCCGCGGCGCTCGAGCGCCGCCGCGTTCTGCGCGCCGCGGATCCGCTGCACGCAAAAGGTGCACTTCTCCATGACGCCGCGGGCCCGGACGGTCACGTCGGGATTGAGCTGCAGGTTGAGCGGCTCGGGGAACGCCTTCTTGTTGTAGGCGTACCAGTTGAAGTACCGCACCTTGTAGGGACAGTTGTTGCTGCAGTACCGCGTGCCGACGCAGCGGTTGTACACCTGGCCGTTCAGCCCGTCCGGCGTGTGGTAGGCCGCGTAGACCGGGCAGACCGGCTCGCAGGGCGCGTTGGCGCAGTGCTGGCAGAGCATCGGCACGAAGCGGGTCTCCAGCGGCTCGCCCTCCTCGCCGCCCTCGTAGTACCGCTCGATCCGCATCCAGCTCATCTCGCGGCCGCGGAGCACGTCCGCCTCGCCCACGGTCGGGATGTTGTTCTCGGCGTAGCAGGCGGTGACGCAGGCGGAACAGCCGGTGCACTTGGCCAGGTCGATCGTCATCCCCCACTGCGGATGGTCGCCGGCGTAGTTGCCTTTCAGCGTCGCCGCCTTCTGCGCCGCCGCGAAGCCCGCGATCGCGTCGAGCTCGCGCGCCGTGTTGATCTCGTGCGCGCCGCCGCCCGCCTCCTCGTGGTGCGCCTCTTCCGGGGTCAGCCCCCTCCGCGCCGCGCCCAGCGACATCGCCTCCGCCACCCCCCGCCCGAGCTGGCGGTTGCTGCCCTCGGTCTTGGCCACCTTCTGGTAGCGGCGGGTCTTCTCGAGCCTCACCCGCGTGGAGACGTACGGCACGAAGGCCGCGTCGCCGGGAGCCGCCAGGAGGTCGAGGGCGTTGGCGCCGCGGCCGGTGGCGTACTGTCCGAAGCTCGTGTGCCCGTATCCGAGTGGCGCCGACAGCACGTCGCGGCGGATGCCGGGGTAGAGATACGCCGGCGCCTCGATGCTGCCCGATGCCGAGACGAGCCGCAGGATCTCACCTTCGCGGACGTCGTACTCCGCCGCCGTTTCGGGGTGGATCTCGATCCAGGACTGCCAGGTGATCTTGGTGACGGGATCGGGGTTCTCGAGCAGCCACGGCTTGTCGGTGCCGCGGCCGTCGTAGAGAAGCGAAGAAGCCGACGGCGCGAAGAGGAATTCACCCTCGCCGGTGAAGGCGGGGGAGGTGCCGACCACCGACTGCGCGCCGGGCGCGAGCTTGACCGCCGACACCGGCGCGGCGTCGTACAGGCCGCCCGCGGCGAGGGTCGTGACCCAGAAGGTGGGGAAGTCCCCTGCGCCCCGGGCCTTGGCCACACCCTGCCACCGCGCCTTGAGGTACTCCTCCCACGACGCCGCCTGCAGGGAGGCGAGCGGACCGCCAGCCGCCTTGGCCGCCCGGAGGAGGACCTCGCCCGTGGGCAGGGTATCGAAGACCGGCTCCATGACCGGCTGCATGAGCGACTGGACTCCGGCGCGGGGCCGGAGGTCGTCCCAGCGCTCCAGGCCGTGCGATTCCGGCAGGAGGAGGTCGCAGAGCGCCGCGGTCTCGTCGAGCACCAGCGCCGTGGACACCTTGTACGGCACCTTGGCCATCGCCGCGGCGAAGCCGGACGACTTGGGCAGGGCGTACACCGGGTTGGCCTCGTGGACCACGAGCACCGCGATCTCGCCCGCCTCCATCTGCTTCTGGAGCGCGGCGAGCGCGGCGTAGCCGTCGCCCGCGTCGAGGTCGGCCCCGAAGCGCACCGTCGTGCCGACGTTGCCGGCCACGTAATTCAGGATGTTCACCGCGGCGCAGAGCTGCGCGGCGCCGGCGTGCTGGCTCCCGATGCCGCCCGCCACCGCCAGGCTCGGTTCGGCGGAGACGAACTCGCGGGCCAGGAGCTTGATCTGGTCCGCGGTCAGCCCGGTTTGCTGGGCGATCTGCTCCGGCGCGTACGCCGCGAGCATGCCGCGCAGCGCCACCGCGTCGGCCGGCGCGCTGCTCCGCTCGGCCAGGATGACCTGCGCCATCGAGAGCGCGATGGCGGCCTCGGCGCCCGGGACGATGGCGAACCACTCGTCCGCGTTCATGCCGGTGAGCGACATCCGCGGCGAGAGCGCCACGTGCCGCGACTTCGTGCCGTCATGGTAGCCGTGGGAGGCCGCGAACCCGCGCTGGTTTTCCACCGGGGCGAGCCAGGTCTCCAGGAAGTCGGCGCCGAAGGAGACGATGAACTTCGCGCTGGCGAAGTCGTGCGAGGGGAGGCCCGCCACGCCGAAGACCTGGCGGTTGGCGGCCACCATCGGCTCGTGGTCGAACGGCTGGTACCGGACGACCCGGCCGCCCAGCGCCGCAGTCCACGCGGCCAGGAGGTCAGAGAAGGTGCCCCGCCCCGCGCCCGAAATGACCGCCAGCCTGCCGCCGGCGGCGCTCGCCTTGGCCGCGAACTCGGCGATGGCGTCGTTCCACGGGATGTCCGCCGTGCCGCCGTCGGCCTGGCGGTTCTTCGGGCCGCGCACGCGGTTCGGGTTGTACAGCGACTGCAGCCCCGCCTGCCCCCGCGCGCACAGCTTGCCGGCGTTGACCGGGTGCGCGGGGTTGCCCTCGAGCTTGATGGCCCGTGCCTCGCGCGTCTTGACGTGGAGCCCGCAGCCGGCGGCGCACTCGGTGCAGGTGCTGGCGTAGTAGGTGGGGATGCCGGGCACCTGGTCCTCGGACTGCACCAGGTACGGAATCAGCTTCTGCACCCGGTCCGTGGAGCAACCGCTGAGCGCCGCCGTGCCCGCCCCGGTCACGCCGAGGACGGTCAGGAAGCGCCGTCGGTCCATCCCGGTGTCTTGCGTCTCGTCCATTGCTGCGCCTCGAGGGCTGGCAGTCGCTAGTAGTGGCAGACGGAACAGTCGCGCGACACGTTCCGCTCCAGGTGGCAGTTGATGCAGAAGCCCATGTTGTTCACGTTGTTCACCTTGAACACCTGGGGCGTCCGGGTCACGTCGCCGTGGCAGGTGGCGCAGGCGTTGGGCCCCATGGCGTTGATGTGGCGCATGTGGGGGAAGTGCGCGTGCCGGGCCAGGAAATAGACCCGGTTCCACTCGACTGGCGTGTTCGTGTTGTACGCGTCGCGCACCTTGGCGATTTCCCGTTGCGCCGTCGAGTCGGTCCCGCCGATGACCAGGTGGCAGTTCATGCAGGTGGCCATGCTCGGGATGCCCGGCTCCGAGGAGACCGACACCGAGTAGTGGCAGTACTGGCAGTTGATCTTGAACTGGCCGGCGTGGATGTCGTGGCGGAAGAAGATCGGCTGGCGGGGGCCCTTGAGCGCCGCCGAATCGGACACGGTCAGCACCGGTGCGAGGAGCGAGTCGTTGACGGCGGGCGCTGCCTGCCTGGTGGCCGCGGCATCGCGGGCGAGAAACGCCACAGCCAAAGCCAGGAGGAGCGTCCCGCCGAAGACCGAGGCCAGCTTACGCATGAGCCGTCACCATAATCCAGAAGGGAGACCGGAACTGCTCGTTTGTGAAACAATTCACGAGGTTGCAAGTGCAACAGAGGGAAACGCGTTGCCCTGCGCGGCCCGTATTATACGCCCGGCCAACGGAATGACAACCCTATGTGACGCAAGAATATCAGATATTTTCGTTCGGAATTGCTGAAATCACCCAGCCGCCCGCCGCAATGAGCCCGGAGGCGCCTCCGCCCGCATCCATTCCGCCTTCTTTTTCGCGAACCCGAGGAACGCCGTGGCCAGCCGCTGATCGGACAGCGCCAGCCAGCACCAGCGGACCGGTCCGGTCCGCTGCGCTTCGGTGATCGCCTGGGTCACCACCGCGGGGAGGCGGGAGTCATCCACCTTCCGCTCCTCCACGTCCGAGATGGTGAAGGTGGCGCTGACGCCGTCCTGCATGACGTGGATCCAGCAGAGCTTCCGGTTCCCCAGCGTGTACTCCCAGGCCCACCGCCACTGCGGGCCCAGGAACTTCACGTGTTCGATGACGCCGGGAATGGAGCGGAGCCCGTCGCGGATGAGCTTGAATCGCGCCGCGGCGCTCGCCGGCAGGTCCTTGAGTGGTGCCTTGGGATCCGGCTCCGCCGAGGAGTCGGGGTACCGATTGCCCTGCCAGTAGGAACTCGATCGCCCCAAGGGTGGCTCCAGACGAAGGTGAGGGTGCTCCGGAAATCTACGGGGGAGGCGGCGGCGGAGGGAAGCGCCAGCATGTGCGAAGGGGCCTCCGCGCCGACGTCTCCACTCCCAACTCGCCCCGGCGCGGCCGCGAGCATTGCGACTGTGGACGGTCGTGGTTGGATCAGCGAGCCAGAACCGTGGTACGGCGGCCCCGTATCACGGTTCGTCGACGTGCGCGCCGGGTGGCTCACCCGCCGGCGCCACGCCTTTCCGTTCGAGGTACCTCCGCACCTCGATGCCCATCGCCCGCAGCAGCGCCGCCTCCCGCCCGTCGAGCCCCGCCCGGAAGACGATCTCCCGGAACGAGCGCATCACGTGGTCGTGCCGGCGGGTCTTGAAGAAGTCGATGGCCCAGAGGGCGCGGGTCCAGTCGGTGAAGAGCCACTCGATCTGGTCCGCCGCCGCGGGCGCGGCGCGCCGGCGCGGCGTCTTGGTGGGGATGTCCGCCCCGATCCGCACTCGCCACGTCTCGTAGCTCATGATCCCGACCGCCTGCGCCAGGTTCATCGAGGTGTACTCGGCGCTCGTCGGGATGGACACCAGGGCGCGGCAGAAATCGAGCTCGTCGTTGGTGAGCCCCTTGTCCTCGCGACCGAAGACCATGGCGACCGGGCCCGCCTCGGCGTGCGCGACGATTTCCGTCGCGGCCTCCCGGGGCTCCAGGTACGTGCGCTTGGCCGCCCGCCCCCGCGCGGTCAGCGCCACGCTGTAGACGGTGTCGCGGAGCGCCTCCGAGAGCGAGCCGCAGATCTCGATCCGGGCCACCAGGTCGGCGGTGTTGTGCGCGATCCCCTCGATCCGCCACGGGTCGAACACCTCCGGGTTCACCAGGCGGATGCCCGACAGCCCGAAGTTCTTGGCCAGCCGGACCGCGCTCGCGATGTTGACGATGTCCTGGGGGGCGACGAGGACGAGGATCGGGGCGGGCCCCGGTTCCGGCGCCGAGGGTGCGGTCACTCGTGCAACTCCACCCCCGCCTCCTGCTCGATGAGCCGGATCGGCTCCAGGTAGTCGGCGTCCTCTCCCAGCGCGGCGCGCGCCTGGGCGAGGAGGTCGGAGGTGAGGTGGAGCACCGGGCCGGAGACACCCTGCCCCTCGAGCACGCCGGTCGCGATGCGCGCGTCCTTGTCGAGGAGGGCGAGCCGGAAGGTGAGCGGCCAAAGCCGCGTCAGCACCCGCTGCGGCACCAGGTATTCGCTCACGAAGCTCCGTCCGCTCGACGCGTTGAGGACCTCGACCGCCTTGCGCGCCGAGATGCCGCTCTTCACGAGGGCCGCGAGCCCTTCGCCGACGGCGAGGACGTTCACCGCCAGCAGCGCGTTGTTCACCGCCTTCATGGCGTGCCCGGCGCCCAGCGGCCCCATGTGCTCCACCCGGCGGCCGAAGCAGTCGAGGATCGGACGGGCGCGGCGAAAGGTCTCTTCCGTCCCTCCCACCATCACCGTCAGGGTGCCCGCCTCGGCGCCGTTGGTGCCGCCGCTCACCGGTGCGTCGGCAAACTCGATCCCCAGCGGCGCCAGCCGCTCCCCGATCCGCCGGGTCGTGTCCGGGTCCCCGGAGGTGCAGTCAAGGAAAAGCGCCCCCTGCCCCAGCCCGGCGAGCAGGCCGTCCGGGCCGTCGAGGAGAGATTCCACATCACTGGAGGTGGGCAGGCAGGTGATGACCACCTCTGCACCGGCCGCCGCCTCGCGCGGGGTGGCCGCCACCGCGCAGGCGTGCGCGGCCGCGAACGCCGCGGCCCGGGTACCGGTGCGGTTCCAGACGGTGAGCTGGTGCTGCTTGGCGACGTGGACGGCCATCGGGGTGCCGATGGCGCCCAGGCCAAGGAAGGCAATGCGCATCAGTGAGGTCCGACGTTGGAGTGAGGGCCGGGGGTCAGCCGGCCTGGCCGCGACGGCCCAGCTCGCGGTCGAACATGTAGAGGCCGGAGGTGTTGGTGCCGATCAGCCTGAGGGTGTCCACGATCTGCCGGCTGGTCTTTTCCTCTTCCACCTGCTCGGTGATGAACCACTGCAGCAGCGCCTGGGTCGCGTAGTCCTTCTCCTTCGACGCGAGCTCGAAGAGCGCGTTGATGCTGGCCGACACCACCGCCTCGTGCTCCGCGGCCGCCTCGAACGCGGCGAGCGGCGACGCGAAGGTGGCCGGCGGGGCGGCAAGGGCCCGCAACGCAACGCTGCCGCCCCGGTCCTCCACGAAGTCGGTGAACTTCATGGCATGCCCCACTTCCTCCCGCGCCTGGGCGCGCATCCACGACGCGGCGCCCGGGTGGTTGGTCCCGCTGAAATACGCCGACATGGCGAGGTAGAGGTACGCCGACTCCAGTTCCTTGTGGATCTGGTCGTTCATGGCGCCCTGGATGGCCTTTCCGATCTGCATGCGCTCCCTCCCTGCGGATGGTCCCGGATGCGACACGCACGTTGACGCCGGCTCCCGGCCGGCGTACGCTACGCGCGAGCCATGACCCCCAAAGATAGCCTGCCCCACGGGGCCCCGTCAGCGAACCGCGCACCGCTCCCCTGGGCCCGCCTGGCGCTGGCCGGCCTCGGCGCGCTCCTCGTGCTCTTCATCGTGGGGCCGCTCCTCCGCCTGCTCATCCTGGCGACACCCGCGAGCCTCGGCGAGGCCCTGCGCGACCAGGAGCTGCTCGCCTCCATCGCGCTCACGGTGAGCACCGCCACCGCGGCGACCCTCATCGGCGCGCTCCTCGGCGTGCCGCTCGCGTACCTCCTCGCCCGCCGCTCCTTTCGTGGCCGCCGGATCGTCGAGGCGCTCGTGGAACTGCCGGTCGTCATCCCTCATCCGGTCGCCGGCATCGCCCTCCTGCTCTTTCTCGGGAGGAACTCGGCGGTGGGCGGGGCATTCGCCCGGCTGGGCCTGGAGTTCGTGAACCACGTTCCCGGCATCGTGGCGGGCATGCTCTTCGTGTCGGTGCCGATCCTGGTCAGCGGCGCCCGCGAGGCGTTTCGCGCCGTGGACCCGCGGCTGGAGCGTGTGGCACGGACGCTTGGGGATCCCCCGGCGGTCGTGTTCCGGCGCGTGACGCTCCCGCTCGCGGGACGTGGCGTTCTGGCCGCCGCCGTCCTCGCCTGGGCACGGAGCGTGAGCGAGTTCGGCGCCATCGTCATCCTGACCTACAACCCGCAGGTGGCGAGCGTCCTGATCTACGACCGCTTCACCACCCTCGGGCTCCCTGCAGCCGTGCCCGCCTCGCTCCTCCTCCTGGCGGTGGCCCTCGGCGTCTTCGCGCTCGTGCGCATGCTCCAGCCGGCGGAGCGCCGATGATCCGCCTCGAGGGGCTCTCGGTCCGGGTCGGCGACTTCCTGCTGCAGGACATCTCGTTCGAGGTGCCCGCAGGAGGCTACGGGCTCCTCATCGGACCCTCCGGCTCCGGAAAGACCACGCTGCTCGAGACGGTGGCCGGCCACGTCGCGCCGCTCGGGGGAAGGGTGCATCTCCACGGCGAGGACATGACCGGCGTGACCCCCGAACGGCGGGGCGTCGGGTTCGTCTACCAGAATTACCACCTCTTCCCGCACCTCGATGTCCGCGAGAACATCCGGTACGGACTGGTCCGGGGCCCCCTCTCCGCTCCGCAGCAGATGGAGCGGGTCCGCGAGCTTGCGGAGCTTCTCGGGATCGAACCTCTCCTCGACCGGTCCGTGCACCGGCTGAGCGGCGGCGAGACCCAGCGCGTGGCGCTCGCGCGGGCCCTGGCACCGCGACCGAGCATCCTCCTGCTCGACGAGCCGTTCGCGGCGGTGGACCCCGCCACCCGGCACAACCTCCGGCGCGAGCTGCGGGCCATTCACACCCACGAGCGGGTCACGACGCTACAGGTGACGCACGACTTCGACGAGGCGCTCCGTCTCGGCGACGTGGTGGCCGTCATGGCGGAGGGCCGGATCGCCCAGCTCGGCCGCCCCGACGAGGTGTTCCGCTTCCCCAATTCGGCCTTCGTGGCGAGGTTCATCGGCACCGGCACCGTCCTGCTGGGCGAGGTGACCCGCCAGGCTCCCTTCGCCGATGGCGACGGCCCCTTCGCCGCGTGGTTCGACAGCACGCCGCTTCGGTTGGAGATCGTCGCCGAGCGGGAGGGACCGGCGCATGCCGTGCTGCGGCCGGAAGACCTGATGCTCAGCCGCGAGCCCCTGCAGGGCTCCGCAAGGAACCGGTTCGCCGCAGTGGTCAGCCGCGTCGAGCGCGTCGGGCCGGTAAGCTTCGTCCACTTGGACGCCGGGAGGCCCCTGACCGCGGCCGTCACCACCGCATCCGCGGAAGAGCTCGGACTGCAGGCCGGCGTCGACGTCGTCGTGACCGTGAAAGCCACCGCCATTCATCTCGTGTAGTGAGGATCCGCCCGATGCGAGCCAGAATCGCCTTCTCGTTCCTCCTCCTCGGCATCGCCGCCTGCGGCGACAAGTCCCCGCCCCCGCCGCCCGCCCCGCCGGTCGCGCTGTCGGTGCTCGCCACCGTCGGCGACAGCGCCTCGACCATCGAGGGAATCGCCGTAGTTGGCGGGCGGCTCTTCGTCTGCGACTGGAAGGATGGGACGATCTACCGGATCGACCCCGCCGACCCGGCGCCTGTGGCCGTGGGGGCACTCCCGATTGCGCCGGGTACCATTGTACTCGGCATCACGGCCGACGCACCGGGCAACCTGTACTTCGCGGTGCCGGAACCGGGCGTCATCTACCGGGTGGCGGCAGGCCGCCTCGGGGCCGCGGACTTCAACCCGAAGAAGGATGCCAAGGTCTTCGCCACCGGGGCGCTGGGCGCCAACGCGATGGCCTTCGACCGCGCCGCCGGTCACCTCTGGATCACCGGTGGCCCGAGCGGCAACCTCTACCACGTCGGCCCGGAGGGCGGCGCCGTGGCGGTCGCCGCGAGCGGGTACGCAACGATGGCCGCCGACACGACCATGCCGGTGCGGGTGTATGTCGTCAACGGCATCGCGATCGACAGCAACGGCGTGATTTACACTGCCAACACCGGCACCGGGGAAATCACCCGGATCCTCATCGGCGCCGGCTACACTCCCGCCTCGACCACGACATTCGCCCGTGATCCCCGCCTGGTCGGCGCCGACGGGCTCTCCATGGACGGCCAGGGCAACCTCTGGGTGGACGCCAACTTCAGGAACACGCTGGCTCGCGTCGGCCCCGACGGCAGGGTGACCATCGTGGCTTCGAGCACCCCAGACGGGAACTACGCCGACTCCACGATGGTGCCCGACTACCCGCAGACCGGCGCGGGAAACGCCCTCCGGTTCCCGGCGGAGATGACGCGGATCGGAAACACGATGTACATCGCCAACCTCAACTTCCCGATCGGCGCCAACACCGGCCAGCCGGTCAAGGGTGCCACGGTGGCGGCGGTGACGCTCCCCTGACCAGGTGACCACCCGCTTCCTGCACGTCGACCTTGACGCCTTCTTCGTGGAGGTCTGCCGCCAGCTCCGTCCGGAGCTTCGCGCGGTGGACCTCCTCGTCGTCGGGGGGGACCCGAAGGGACGTGGAGTGGTGCAGTCGGCGTCGTACGGCGCGCGAGCCTTCGGCGTGCGGGCGGGGATGGCGTCGGCCGAGGCGGCGCGCCGCTGTCCCGGCGCCGTCTTCGTCCGCACCGCGTTCGACGACTATCGCCGCGCCTCCCGCGCGGTGCGCCAGGTCCTGCAGGAGTTCTCGCCGCTCGTCGTGATGGCGTCCCTCGACGAGGGCTACCTCGATTTTTCGGGCACCGACCGGCTCCATCCGGTGTCGCTGCTCCCGGTGGCGGAGCGGCTCCGCGACCGCGTGCGGGACGAGGCGGGGCTCGACTGCAGCATCGGGATCGGGCCGAACCGCATGATCGCCAAGCTCGCTTCCGATGCCGCCAAGCCGCGGGGGCTGATGGAAGTGCGGGAGGGGTGGGAGGAGGGATTCGTGGCGGGCCTGCCCCTCAAGGCGCTTCCGGGCGTCGGGCCAAGGACCGCGAGCCGTCTCGAGTCGCTCGGACTCACCGAAGTGTGGCAGGTGCAGGCCCGGCCGATCGCCGAACTGGAGAGGATCCTCGGACCGGACGCCAAGGCCTTGAAGCGGCGCGCCCACGGCCACGGGGGCCGGGTGCTCCGGGCACGCCAGGAGACGAAGTCGGTGAGCCGAGAGACCACCCTCGAGAAGGACACCGCCGACCCTGCCAAACTCGAGCGGATCCTGCTTCGGCTGTCGGCCCACGTGGCGAGCCAGCTCCGCGGCGAAGGGCTGGCGGCGCGGACCGTGACCCTCAAGCTCCGCCACGGTGACTTCGTCACGATCACAAGGAGCCTGACGCTGCCGGCCGCCACGGACCTCGATGCGGACATCCTGGGAGCCGCCCGGGGGCTGCTGAGGACCGCGTTCGAGGAGGTGCGGCGGCGAGGCCGGGGGGTGCGGCTGGTGGGGGTGGCGGCGACCAATCTGGTGGAGGCTCCAGGTGCCGATCTGTTCGAGGCCCCCGAGCGAACGAAGCTCCGGCAGCTGACCTCGGCCGTGGACCGGGTCCGGGAACGATTCGGGTTTGACGCGGCGCAGCCAGGCAGCCTCGTGAAGAAGCCCAAATGAGTTCTTCGCGTCCTTTGCGGTTCTTTCCGCCTTTGCGGTAAAAGCTCTTACCGCGAAGGCGCAAAGAGCCGCGAAGCCCCTCCCGACCCCAGACACCTTGTTTTTCTTGGTCCGCCTCCCCAACTTGCTATACGTAAAGCAAGTGCCAGTGGGAGGTGTCATGGTCGCTGCTGCCCCTCAATTGTTCGAGCCCAACCGCCCCGGCTCCCGGACCACCCGAGAGGCGGTGCTCGATGCCGCCGAGCGGCTCTTCGCCGAGCGGGGGTTCGAGGCCACCAGCCTCACCGATGTCGGCGCGGCCGCCGGGGTCTCCCGCGGCACGCCGGGCTACTTCTTCGGCTCCAAGGCCGACCTCTACCGGGCCGTCCTGGAGCGCTGCTTTTCCGAGGTTCGATCCGCGGTCCGGAGTGGCCGCGAGCGGGCGCTCGCCAGCGGCGAGCCGCGGGAAACGGTGCTCGCCGGGGTCGTCTCCGAGTATTTCGACTTCATCACCGCCAACCCGAACTTCGTGCGCCTCATCGAGTGGGAGGCGCTGACGGGGGGCCGCACGCTGCAGGACGTCCCTCCGCACGTCGAGGCCGCCCAGGAAGCGCTGGCGGCCCTGACCGACGAGGTGGCGCTCGATGCCGCGCACCCCGAGGAGGCGGCGCAGCTCCTCCTGAGCGTGATCGGCCTCTGCTGGTTCCCGCTGGTCCACTCCGGGACGATGCTCCGCGCCATGGGCATCGACGCCGCGGATCCCTCATTTCTCCAGGCGCGCAAGCGCCACGTGATCGACCTCGTGCTCTCGGGCACGCTGGGCCGGTCCCAATCCCGACTCCCTAGCTGAGCGTGAGACCGATATGACAACCGCCATCAAGCAGCCGACGCACGCCGACCTCGCGCCGAAGACGACCGAGCAGGAAGCTCGCGACGTCGCCGAGGCCGCACGCGAGCAGGAGTGGCAGTCGCGGAGCTTCGTCCGCGAGCTCTTCGAGGGGGATTTCGACCTCGACCTGATCCACCCCTTCCCGGAGCCCGACCCGGCCGACCTGGCCAGGGCCAAGCCGTTCATGGAGCGGCTGGAGAAGTTCATGCGGGACAAGGTGGACAGCGACAAGATCGACCGCGAGGGCAAGATTCCGCCCGAGATCATCGAGGAACTCCGGCAGATGGGCGCCTTCGGCATCAAGATCGCCCCGGAGTACGGCGGCATGGGGCTGAGCCAGTACAGCTACACCAAGGCGATCAGCCTGGTGACCAGCAACGACGGCAGCATGACGGCGCTCCTTTCCGCAGCCCAGTCCATCGGCGTGCCGGTGCCGCTCAAGCTCTTCGGCACCGACGCACAGAAGAAGAAGTACCTCCCGCGGCTCGCCAAGGGCGCCATCTCGGCGTTCGCCCTGACCGAGCGCGGCGTCGGCTCCGATCCCGCGGGCGTGGCCACGACCGCCGTGCTGTCGCCGGACGGCACCCACTACATCCTCAACGGCGAGAAGCTCTGGTGCACCAACGGCACCATCGCCGAGCTGATGGTGGTCATGGCCCGCACCGGCAAGAAGATCAGCGCCTTCATCGTCGAGGCCGACTGGCCGGGCGTCGAGGTGGTCGAGCGGCTCCACTTCATGGGGCTCAAGGCCATCGAGAACGGGGTGATCCGCTTCACCAACGTGAAGGTGCCGGTGGAGAACATCATCTGGGGGGAGGGCAAGGGCCTCAAGCTCGCCCTGGTGACGCTCAACACCGGACGGCTCACGCTGCCGGCCTCCTGCGCCGCGGGCGCCAAGCGCTCGCTGGAGATCGCCCGCATCTGGGCCGCGGAGCGCCAGCAGTGGGGCGCGCCGATCGGCAAGCACGACGCCGTGGCCCAGAAGCTCGGGCGCATGGCGGCCGACACCTTCGCCATGGACTCGGTGAGCGACCTCGCCTCGCTCATGGCCGACCGCGGCACCGTGGACATCCGCCTCGAGGCCGCCATGGCCAAGATGTGGAACTCCGAGGTCGGCTGGCGGATCGTGGACGACCTGCTGCAGATCAAGGGCGGGCGCGGCTACGAGACGGCCGACAGCCTTCGGAGCCGGGGCGAGCGCCCCGATCCGGTCGAGCGCATGATGCGCGACTACCGCATCAACCTGATCTTCGAGGGTTCGAGCGAAATCATGCGCCTCTTCATCGCCCGTGAGGCAGTGGACACCCACCTGAAGGTGGCCGGCGCCCTCATCGACCCGAAGTCTTCCGCGGGCACCAAGGTCAAGGCGCTCTTCGGCGCCGGCGCCTTCTACGCCCTCTGGTATCCCAAGCTCTGGGTCGGGTTCAAGGGCCGCTTCGGTTACGGCGCCTTCGGGCCGCTGGCCACGCACCTCCGGTTCGCGGAGCGGCGGTCGCGGAAGCTGGCGCGGACCCTCTTCCACGCCATGGTCCGGTTCGGTCCCAAGCTCGAGAAGCGGCAGGCCGTCCTCGGGCGCCTGGTCGAGATCGGCGCGGAGCTCTTTGCCATCTCGGCCACGATCAGCCGGGCGCAGGCGATGGTCAAGAAGAACCCGGCCGACCGCTCGCCCATCGAGCTGGCCGACGCCTTTGCGCGGAACGCCCGCCGCCGGATCGATGAGCGCTTCGCCGCCGTCTTCGATAACGAGGACGTGGTCAACTACGCGATCGCGCAGCAGACCACCGCCGGGAAGTTCGCGTGGGTGGAATCCGGCATGGTGCGGGAGAAGTAGGATGGCGACCCCCGAGGGCCGGTCCCTCCCGTTCGTCGGTCCGGAGCACGTGGACGTGGCCGTGCTCGAGACCTTCCCGTACGAGGGGCCGGCGCAGGAGATCGTCACCAGCACCGACGAGTTCAGCGCCGTCTGCCCCTACAGCGGGCTGCCCGACTTCGCGACGCTGACGGTCACCTACGTGCCCGGAAAGTCGTGCATCGAGCTGAAGAGCCTCAAGTACTACGTCACGAGCTACCGCAACGTGGGGATCTTCCAGGAGCACGCCACGGCCAGGATCGCGGAGGACCTCTTCAAGGTGCTCTCCCCGGCCCGCCTCACGGTGGAAACGGTCTACAACGTCCGCGGGGGGTTCCTGACGACCTGCACGGTGACGCTGCCGACGCCTTCCCGGTAGCCGTTCCTCCGGATCGACTCCCCTAGCCCTTTCGGCCGACCCGCGTAGGTTGACGCGGTCGGTCGAAGGGAGGGGTGTGCCGGACCTCATCACCCGCATCGCCGCGGCGCTCGAAGGGCGCTACACGATCCTCCGTGAGCTCGGGCACGGAGGCATGGCCGTGGTGTTCCTGGCCGACGACCTCCGGCACGGCCGTAAGGTCGCCGTGAAGGTCGTCCGCCCCGAGGTGCTCGCCGCGCTCGGTCCGGAACGGTTCGCGCGCGAAATCAGCTTCGCCGCCCGGCTCTCCCATCCCCATATCCTCCCGCTGTTCGACTCCGGCGTCGCCGACGGCCTGGCATTCTTCGTGATGCCGTTCGCCACGGGCGAGTCGCTTCGCGAACGGCTGGCTCGCGAGAAGCCGCTTCCCCTCGAAGAGGCGGTCAAGATCGCGCGGGACGTCGCCTCGGCGCTGTCCTACGCACATGCGCAGGGCATCATCCACCGCGACATCAAGCCCGAGAACATCCTCCTCGAAGGCGGCGAGGCGAGGGTGGCCGATTTCGGCATCGCCCGCGCGACCGCGGAGGCGGCGGACGACGTCATCACGACGAGCGGCCTGGTGGTTGGCACCCCCAGCTACATGAGCCCTGAACAGGCCGTCGGGTCCCGCGAGATCGACCCCCGGAGCGACCTCTACGCGCTGGGCACGGTGCTCTACGAGATGCTCACTGGCGAGCCTCCGTTCACCGGCGCCAACCCCCAGGCCATCATGGCCCGGCAGGCGCACGACACCCCGACCCCCGTTGCGCTCCTGCGGCCGGCCGTACCCCCCGCCCTCGCCGACCTGATCCACCAGATGCTGGGCAAGCTGCCGGTGGACCGGCCGGCCGACGCCGCCGAGGTGCTTCGCGCCCTGCAACCGGCCGCGATGCTCACGCCCCTGCCGGCCGCGTCGGTACACGGCCGGAGCCGGCGAGGCCTGTTCGTGATCGGCGGCCTCGTGGCGGGGGCCGCCCTTGTGTGGGCGACATACCACCCGTTTCGGGACCGCGCGGACGCCAGCAGGGTTGGAGTCCTGATCGCCCCTTCGAGCCCGGACGCTGCCGATTCCGCCCAGGCTGCCCGGATCGAGGGCGCGCTGGTGGCAGGCCTGACGTCCAGCGGGGTGATCAACGCCGCGGAACTCCGCGTCGCGCCTGGCGAGGCGCCGGCGCAAGCCGCCAGGGCGGCCGGGCTCCGTCGCTGGGTGGAGGGAACCGTCTTCGCGCAGGACTCGCTACGGCTCACGCTTGCGATCTGGACCCGTGATGGACTGACCGCCACGGTGCCGACCATCACGATGGCACGCGGAGAGGCGGACTGGGCAGTGGGATACGAGGCCGCCCTCCGGCTGGTCGAGCAGTTGCTTCCCGCAGCGCTGCACCGCGTGCCCCTCCCGCTCGGACAAGGCCGGTCGCCCGCCGCGCGGGCGGCGTTCTTTCTGGGGGAGGATCAGTACCGTCGCGCTTCCTTCGAGGAGGCGATGGCCCACTACCGCGCCGCGCTCGAAGCAGACTCGACCTTCACCTACGCGGCACTCCGGGCGGCCCAGGCCGCCAGCTGGCTGAACAAGGCCGCGGAGGCCGCTGCACTGCTCGAATCGGCCGGGCCACGGCTCGATTCGCTCCCGCCGAAGTATGCCGCCTTCGCACGCGGCCTCCTCGCCTACCAGCAAGGGCACGCGGACACCGCCGTCGCCCGATTCAGGGCCGTGCTCGAGATCGACCCCGCATCCGTCGAGGGCTGGATGGCCCTCGGCGAGGTGTATGCGCACCTCCTCCCGCACGCGGGCTCCATCGATTCCCTGGCGGAACACGCCTTCGCCCAGGTCCGTCGACTCGATACCTCCTTCGCCCCCGCGCTCCCACACCTCATCGAGGCGGCGCTTCGACGCAAAGACAGCTCGGCGGTCCGATTGCTCGACGAGTTCGCCGCGGGACGCCCCGACGACCGGGAACTGGAACGCCTCCGCTTGGCCACGGGATGTGCGCTTGGCGACATGACATCGGTTGACTGGACGTCTGCAGCCTCCCGGGATCCGGCCCTGGTATTTGACGCCGTGCAGATCCTCACGGGGGGAGGGCTCCGACAAGTGGAGTGCGCACAGCTGGCCGCAGATGCACTCGGGGAGACAAATCCCTCGGATCCGCTGCGATTCGGCGCACTCGTGGCGCGCCAGGGCATTCTCGTGGCCCGGGGCGACGCGACCGGCGCGCGCAGGGTCGTCGAATCCGATTCCATGTTTCCGCTCGTGGCCCGACAGCTGTTCCTGACCCTGGATGTCCTCGCGGGGTCGCCGGACAGGGCCGCGGCGACGGCATTCGCGGCCAACACCTTGACCCGGCTCGCGAAGCAACCGGACGACGTGGGCGACGGTACGATTTGGCTTGCCGGTGCATGGTCCGCGGAACTCGACAACGTCGGGACGACGGAAGCCATGCACCGGGCCGCCGTCCGGCGACACGGTCGCGAGTCGCCGTTGGCACGAAGCCTCGAAGGGCGCCTGGCCCTGGCGCGCAGCGACACTGCGGCAGCCATCGCCATTTTGGCCGCAAACGCTCCGGCAGCCCCGAAGCACCTGATACCGTCGATGCCCTGGCAATCGCTCGTCGCCGATCGGATTCTATTGGCGCAGCTCTACCTCGCGCGGCGCCTGCCTTACGAGGCCATCGAGACCGCGAGCGTCGTGGACGCACCGGCCGTCCTGGCCGACATCGTTTTCCTGCCCATGAGCCTGAGAATCCGCGCCGAAGCAGCAGACATGGTCGGCGATCAGCAACTGGCACGAGAGAGCCGGCAGAGGCTCGAGGCGCTGACAGGCGCCGGAAAGGCACTCGCACCGTAACGACCACCATCACCAAGGGAGGACCGCATGGGTGGCTGGCAGGCAGACAAGACCAGGGGGCCGCGCGCTCGTGATTGGAAGTGGACCTATGTCGCTCCATCGCCATGGACTGGGGGAATGTCCGGGCGCGGCGACGACGCGCGACTGGCGCAATGGATGAAGGAGATGAGCGCGTGGGGACAGATCGTCGCCACAAAGTGCAAGGATCTCGAGGCCCGCGTGTCCGAACTCGAGGGCGAGCGTGACCGCCTCGCCAGCCCGAAAGGAGGCGCATGATGCCGATCACGCTGACGGGACCGCTGACGCGGCCGGCTGCATCCGAGGACCCGCCGCCGCCCCCACCACCGCCGTGGGACTGACCTCAACCCCTCGATCAAGGAGATGAGATTCATGGCAACCCGACGAGGACACTGGAGCAAGGTGCGGGGCAACTGGAAATGGGTGGGCCGGCTCCCTTGGCGCACCAGAGCGCGCAGCGAGGACATCCTCGATGTCGACGCGCTGAAGCTCTGGATGCATGAAATGGAGAAGTGGGGCACCCAGATGGCGGCCAAGCTGAAGGATACGACAGACCGCCTCGAGACCGCCGAGCGCAAACTGGCGCGCCACCGCCACTGAGAACACGAACCCGGAGCCACCATGTCTCACATGATGACGCACCAGCACATCGGCCTGGAACAGGCGATGAAAGACCCGCCACCACCCCCGCCCTCTCCCTGGAAGTAGCTGAATGCGAAGCGCGGTGCCGGAGCGAAACCCGGCACCGCGCTTCGTTTCCCGCGAAAACGGCAGGCTACTTCTTCGCCAGCCCGGGGCTCGGCGGCAGCACCGTCCGCGGCGTGACCGGGGTGACCGGTCCGCGTGGCAGGAACGCCGGCAGGTTGGCCAGCTCGAAGCCCGTCACCGCCATGACCGCCGACGCCTGCATCAGGTCACCCGGCACCGCGTGGTCGTAGGTGTCGATCTGCGAATGGTGGGTGTGGTTGTAGCCACGGGTTTCCTGGTCGAAGTTCCACGCCGGCACGCCGTAGGGGGTGAACGCGAGATGGTCGGTGCCCCCCTTGTTGGCCTCGCGCACCTTGGAGGCGCCGAGCGAAGCCACCGGGGCCAGCAGTTCCTGCCAGAGCTGGGCGTCCTGGTTCCGGCCCTGCAACGCCTGGCCCGTGATCATCCCGGTGCCGTTGTCGAGCACGAGCACCGCCTGGACGTTGTTCAGATCGGCGGCGTGCTTGGCGGCGTATGCCACCGAGCCGAGCAGGCCCTCTTCCTCGCCGCTGAAGAGGATGAACCGCATCGTCCGCTTGGGCTTGAGGCCGCTCTGCATGATGACGCGCGCCGCCTCCATGACGACCATCGAGCCGGTGGCGTTGTCCGTGGTGCCGGTGCCAAGGTCCCAGCTGTCGAGGTGGGCGCCGAGGATCACCACCTGGTCAGGCCACTCGGTGCCCTTGATCTCGGCCACCGTATTCCACTGCTGGACCGGCTTCTTCCCGATCGTGTTGGTGATCCGGCCGGACACGGTGGGCGTCACCCCGCGCTCGAGCAGGCGGCTGAAGAAAGTGTAGTCCTCGTGCGCCACCACCACGTTCGGGAGCGGCGAGATGCTGTAGGCCGACCCGCTCATGGTCATGAGCCCGAACTCCTTCGAGCCGTCGGTCAGGACGCCGAGCGCGCCGGCGTTCTTGAGCAGGTAGTTGCGGTCCACCGCGAACTGGCGCCGGGCCTGGCGCGCGGCCGCCGACGTGTCGGTCGGCGTGGCGCGCATCGCGGCGGCGCGGGCCTCCCGCTCCTTCTGCGCGGCGGCGGAATCCGCGGCGGTCATCGGCGGCCCGTCCGGGTTCCAGATGCTGGTCGGCGGCCGGAGCATCAGCCACGCCCCCTTCACCTTGCCCTTGTAGACCGCGAGACTCTCGGGCGTCGAGACGTCCACCATCACCACCGGCCCCGTGAGCGTCTTCCCCTCGGTGCCCACCGTCCAGGCCCAGCTGTGCGCGGTGAGCTGCCGCCGGAACGGGGACTCGAGCTGGAACGCGATGGGGCCCCGCTCCCACGTCACCCCGTACTCCCACTCCTCCTGCCACGCGTTGATCCCGTAGACCTTGAACTGCGCCTCGGTCCAGTCATTGGCGAGCTTCATCGCCCCCGAGCCCGTGAGCCGCGGGCCGATGGCGTCGGTCAGGTACTCCAGTCGGGCCATCACCTCCGACCGGTTCAGGGCCTCGCCGATCAGGACGCCGGCACCGGTCGTGTCCACCCGGACCTGGGCGCCCAGCGGCCGTGCGGCCAGGAGGACGAGCGCGAGGAGCAGGGTACGTCGAATCATCGGAATGCACCTTGGAATGGGAGAACTCTCAGCGGGGAACGACAGGGATCTTATCCCCCGGGAGGACCGCGCGCGAGTGGTGCCCGGCTCAGGCCGCTCCCACCAGCCGGGTCGCGAGGTCCCGGAGGCGGTCTACCTCAGGGAGCGCGGCCACCCAGCGGGGCGGCACGGCCGCCTCGCCGTCCCGGGCGCCGAGGAGCCCACCCGCGACCGCGGCGTTGGTGTCGGTGTCGCCGCCCGCGTTGGCCAGCCAGATGAGCGCCTGCTCCAGGTCCGGCTCGTGCCACGCGGCCCAGAGCGCGATCTCCGCGCAGCTCACTGCGTCCCACGCCCGCTCGCCGAGGATCGGAAGTTCTTCCCGCCGCTCCAGGGGCACCCGCCGCACCGCGGCCAGGAGTTCGGGCGGCGCCTCGTTGACCCGGAGCACCTCGATCACGTCCGCCAGGAAGTCCCGGCGGCCCGCCAGCAGCTCGGCCGCGGCCACGTTGACCGCCACCGCGCTCCAGGTGCAGCGGTCGTCGGGATGGGTCAGGGCCGCCGTGTGCCAGCTCCCCGCCACGAGGTTGCGCGGCGACCCTCGCGTGGCGAGCGCCACCGGCAGCGCCCGCATGACGGCGCCGTTGGGCGCCCGGCCCCCGGTGCCGGACGGCGGCGAGCCATGGGTCCGGATGTGGTTCAGCGCCGTCCGGGTCCAGTTCCCCGCCCCGCGCCCGTCCGTGTCCAGCCACCGGATCCACCGGCCGGCCAGCCGCTCGAGGTCCACGTCGCCCGCGAGGAGTTCCTCCGCCAGCAGCAGCGCCATGGCCACGTCGTCGTCGAACGGCGACTGCGGCGTGTCCCGGCGGATGACGTCCCGGACACCTCCGGGAAACTCCGCCCGGATCGCGTCGGGGGTATTGAGGAACTCGGTGGGGACGCCGAGGGCGTTGCCAGCCGCGTGGGCCAGCAGGGCGCCCGAGGCGCGCTCGGTGAGCGAGGGGGAATCGGGACGCGGTGCGGTCATCGGCGGACAAACGTAACCGGCTTTGCCCCGGCCCGCCGCGCGGCTAGTTTACTCCCGTCTCCGCAACGCCTCCTCACCATAAGGACCGTGCTGTGTCGAACGAAACCCTGAGCGTCATCGACAACCGGACCGGCAAGAAGTACGAACTGCCGATCGCCGACGGAACGGTGCGGGCGATCGACCTGCGCCAGATCAAGACCTCGGACGACGACTTCGGCCTGATGACCTACGATCCGGCCTTCACGAACACCGCCGCCTGCCGCAGCGCCATCACCTACATCGACGGCGACCGCGGCATCCTCCGCTACCGTGGCTACCCCATCGAGGAACTGGCCGACAAGGCGAGCTTCCTCGAGGTGGCGTACCTCCTGAGCGAGGGCGAGCTCCCCACCAAGGCGCAGCTGGCCAAGTGGGAACATGACATCATGTTCCACACCTACGTCCACACCAACATCATCAAGTTCCTCGAGGGGTTCCGCTACGACGCCCACCCCATGGGCATGCTCCTCGGCGTGGTCGGCGCCCTCTCCACGTTCTACCCCGACGCCAAGAACATCCACGACCCGGACAACCGCTACATCCAGCGCGTCCGCCTGATGGCCAAGATCCCGACGCTGGCCGCCTTCTGCTTCCGGCAGACCCGCGGCCTCCCGTACGAGTTCCCGCGCAACGACCTCGACTACATCGGCAACTACGTCAACATGACGTTCAGCATCGGCGGGCACCACAAGCCGAACCCGGTGTTGCAGCGGGCGCTGGAAATCCTCCTCATCCTCCACGCCGACCACGAGCAGAACTGCTCGACCAGCGCCGTCCGCGGCGTCGGCTCCTCCGGCGTGGACCCGTTCTCGGCCATTTCCGCCGGTATCGCCGCCCTCTACGGCCCGCTCCACGGCGGCGCCAACGAGGCGGTGCTCCGCATGCTCGACGAGATCGGCGACAAGAAGAACATCCCCGCGTTCATCGAGCGGGTGAAGGCGGGCGAGGGGCGGCTCATGGGCTTCGGCCACCGGGTGTACAAGTCGTACGACCCGAGGGCCAAGCTGATCAAGCGGGTGGCGGACGAGGTGTTCGCGGAGACGGGGCTGAACCCGAAGCTGGAAATCGCGGTGGAGCTCGAGCGGATCGCGCTGTCCGACGAGTACTTCATCAAGCGGAAGCTCTACCCGAACGTGGACTTCTACTCCGGCCTGATCTACCAGGCCATGGGCTACCCGACCGACTATTTCACCGTGCTCTTCGCGCTCGGACGGATGCCCGGCTGGCTGGCGCAGTGGGAGGAGATGATCACCGACGGCGAGCAGAAGATTGCCCGCCCGCGGCAGGTCTACACCGGGCCCGACACCCGCAGCTTCGTCCCGATCGAGCAGCGGAAGTAGCCGCTAGTCGGGCCAGGCCTCGCCCTCGAGGTAGGTGTACCCCTCGAGCCCCGCGACATAATCCGCAATGAAGGAATTCGCCTCGGCCCGGGAGAGATCCCGGGCCGCGGTCACTTTGCGCCGCCACGTGGCCAGCAGGTCGGAGGCGTGGAACTGCACGTAGTTGAGGACCTCGGTCACCGTGTCCCCGTGCACCAGGTCGGTCACCTGGTACCCGCCGTCCTTCGACAGCCGCACGTGCACGGCGTTGGTGTCGCCGAACAGGTTGTGCAGGTCGCCCAGGATCTCCTGGTACGCGCCCGTCAGGAAGATGCCGAGGATGTAGGCGTCGCCGTCGGCGCAGGCGTGCAGCTCGAGCGACGGCTTGCCCTTGCGGCCGCCGGCGAAGCGGTCGATGACGCCGTCGGAATCGCAGGTGATGTCCTGGATGGTGCCGCGGCGGGTGGGCCGCTCCCCCAGCCGGTGGATCGGCATGATCGGGAAGAGCTGGTCGATGGCCCAGTTGTCGGGCAGCGACTGGAACACCGAGAAGTTCGAGAAGTACCGGTCCACCAGCGTGGCGTCGATGTGGGCGGTGATTTCCGGGTGCGAGGTCCGGTCGTCGCCCAGCAGCTGCTGCAGGGCGGTCAGCGTGCAGAGATACAGCTGCTCCGCGTCGGCCTTGTCGCGCAGCGTGAAGACGCCGCTCGCGAAGTACTCGTTGGTCCGCTCCTTGGCGAAGATGGCGTCGTGAAACGCCTCGTCGAGCCGCTCGATGTTGAGCCCGTCGAGGTTTTCCGCCATTTCGCGCAGCAGCGGGTGCGGGTCGTCGCCGAGGAGCGGCGGGACCGGCTCGACCTGGCTCTCGACGTCAATCACGTTGACCAGCAGCAGGGAGTGGTGCGCCGTCAGCGCCCGCCCCGACTCGGAGATCAGGTGCGGCATCGGGAGATCGCGCTCGCGGCAGGCGGTGCCGATGGTGTACACGACATCGCTCGCGTACTCGCGCATGGTGTAGTTGACGCTGGCGGGCCGGGTCGAGCGGGAGCCGTCGTAGTCCACGCCGAGGCCGCCGCCCACGTCCACGTGGGTCAGGTGGAAGCCCATCGCGTGGATCTCGCCGTAGTAGCGGGTGATCTCCTCGAGTCCCGCCTTGACGTGCCGGATGTCGGTGATCTGGCTGCCCAGGTGAAAGTGGACCAGCTTGAGCAGGTCCTTCCGCCCCAGCCGGTCGAGCTTGGTGAGGAGGCGCATGAGCTCCACCGCGCTCAGGCCGAACTTCGACTTTTCCCCGCCGCTCTTGGCCCACCGCCCCGACCCCTCCGTGGCGAGCTTGATCCGCACGCCGAGGGTCGGGACGATCCCCATCTCGTCGGCCACCGCCAGGAGGAGGTCCAGCTCGTGGAGCTGCTCGACCACGATGAAGACCTGGTGGCCCAGCCGCTGCCCCATCAGGGCCAGCCGCATGAACTCCTCGTCCTTGTAGCCGTTGCAGACGATCAGGTGCTGGGTGCTCTCGTGCAGCCCGAGCACCGCCTGCAGCTCCGGCTTGCTCCCGCACTCGAGGCCGACGCCGTGCGCGGCGCCGAACTCGACGATCTCCTGCACCACGTGCCGCTGCTGGTTGACCTTGATCGGGTAGACCGTGGTGTAGGATCCTTCGTAACCGAACTCCCCGATGGCCGACCGGAACACCTCGGCGAGCTGGGAGATCCGGGCGCGGAGGATATCGGAGAACCGAAGCAGCAGCGGAAGGCCGACGCCCTGCGCCTGCAGGTCCATGGCCAGCTGGTAGAGGTCGAGCCCGTGGGCGGGGTCGCCGTCGGCGTGGACGGTCACGTGGCCGTCGGCGTTCGTGCGGAAGAAGCCCAGGCCCCAGCCCGGCATGTTGTAGAGCTTTTCAGCGTCCCTGGGGGTCCAGGTGGCCGGCGTGGTGGGCGGCGGCGTCACGGTCGTAATCGCGGTGCTCCTGCTGGAGAATCGGCCTCAATGTTAACGCCCATGGCGTCCTCCCGAAAGCATCCGCGGCCCGGCGGCTTCCGGGGTGCCTCCCGCCGGGGGCGCCGCGGGGTGAGATTTCGGTAACCTCTCGATCGGGAGCAGGCATGCAGTGGTCGTTCCGCATCGGCCGCATCGGCGGCACCGACGTCAAGATTCACGTCACCTTCCTCGCCCTCGTGGCGTGGTGGGCCTGGTCTGCCTGGTCGGACGGCGGCGGCGCCGCCGCCGTGGAGGCGGTGGTCTTCCTGCTCGCCCTGTTCAGCTGCGTCCTGCTGCACGAGTTCGGGCACATCCTGATGGCGCGGCGCTTCGGCGTGCGGACCCCGGACGTCATTCTCCTCCCCATCGGCGGCCTGGCGCGGCTCGAGCGGATGCCCGACGAGCCGAAACAGGAGCTGCTCATCGCCGCGGCGGGCCCCGCCGTCACCCTCGTCATCGCGCTCGCGCTCTTCGCAGGGCTTCGGGTCGCCGGCGCCCCGCTCGACGGCACCAGCCTCGAGCCGGGGCATGAGGGGCTCGCGCAGCAGGTCATGTGGCTCAATGTGGTCCTGCTCCTCTTCAACCTGCTCCCCATCTTCCCGATGGATGGCGGCCGGATGCTGCGGGCGCTCCTCGCCATGCGCCTCGGCCTCCAGCGCGCCACCCGCATCGCCGCCCGGGTGGGCCAGGTGGGGGCGGTCGTGCTCGGGCTCTGGGGACTGGGCTTCTTCTCGGAATGGGGTTTCGAGTCGAACTTCGTGCTGGTCCTGATCTCCGTGTTCGTCTTCCTCGCCGCCGGCGCGGAGACCGGGGCGGTCGAGACCCGGGTGGCGGGCCAGGGGCTGACGGTGCGGGATCTCATGATCACCAAGTTCGTGGCGCTCCCGGTGCACGCGACGCTGCAGCACGCCGTGGATGCCCTCCTTGCGGGAGAGCAGCGGGAGTTTCCGGTGGTGGACAACTGGGGACGCGTCGAAGGGATGCTCACCCGGGACGGACTGATACGCGGGTTGTCGGAGCTTGGCGGCGGGGCCTCGGTGGAGCGGGCCATGACGGCCGCCGTCCCGGCGGTGGCGCTGGCACTGCCGTTCGAGGAAGCGCTCAATCGGCTCGGGTTGAGCGGGCTGCCGGCGCTGCCCGTGGTGGACGAAGGCGGCTCGCTGGTCGGCCTCCTGACGCGGGACAACGTGACGGATGTGCTGCTGGTGCGGCGGGCGGGTGTGCAGTTCCCGCCGCGGACGGGCTAGCCCGAAGGAAACTCCTCGAGAAACGCCGGCGGGCCGCTCAGCGGCCGCGCGTAGTACCACCAGTTGTCCTCCGGACTCCATCCCTCCTCGTCGGCCACGATCATCCCCCAGAGGCAGCGCGTCACCGGGACGGTGGCCGCGCGCATCCGGTCGTCGAGGTCCTGCAGCCGCGCCGCGACGGCGGCGGCCTGGTCCGGCGTCACCCGCTCGAGCGCCTGCGCCAGCAGTTGGCGCCCGTCCAGATCGCCGAGATAATCCTCGTAGTCCCCGGTGTACCCCGACTCGATCGCCCCGACGGTACGCTCCCAGCCCACCAGCAGGACTTCGAGCCCGCCCCGCACCACCGTGTCCGACGCGCCCGCCTCGCGCAGGAACTGCTCGAGGTTTCCGGCGTCGCGGGGGGTCACCGAGGGTACCGGTTGTTGGCGCGGTCCACATCGGGGAGCGCGCGCCGCGGATCGAGCTCGGCGCTCCGCACCGCCGGCTTTCCCCGCACCCGGTAGGTAAAGCGCGGGCCGAGGTTCCACATTTCGACCGGAAGCCGCACGACCTCCGTGGTTCCATCCGCGAAGGTGAGCCTCAGCTCGGCCGGCATGATCATGGTGCCGAGGCTGGCGAGCCGCACCTCGGTGACGCCCTGCGGGCCGCTCGCGATCGTGTCCACCGCCTGATCGAGCCGGGTGGCCGTCATGACCCACTCGCGCCAGAACCAGTCGAGGTCCGTGCCGGACGCGTCGCGCATCAACCGGAAGAAATCGGCCGGCGAGGGGTGCCGGAACGCCCAGGCGTTGAGGTACTGCCGGAACGCGGCGTCGAATCGCTCCGTGCCGAGGACCTCGTACCGCAGCAGCTGCATCATGAGCGCCGGCTTCTGGTACCCCGCCCAGAAGAGGTCGGTCACCTCCACCGGCCGCGCGATGAGCGGCTGCTCGCCCGGCACAGCGTGGTCGGCGTAGAGATGCAGCGGGTGCACCTCGATCGAGTCGCCGTAGGCGGTGCCCTTGAAGTACCGCGCGGCGTTGGCGAGGTCGATGAAGGTGTTGAACCCCTCGTCCATCCACGGGTAGAGCCGCTCGTTGGAGCCGACGACCATCGGCACCCACTGGTGGCCGAGCTCGTGCGCCAGCACCCAGTGCACGTCCTCGCGGGTCGGCCCCGTGGGGTCGAAGGTGATCATGGGGTACTCCATCCCCTCGATCGGTCCCTCGATGCTGGTGAACTGCGGATACGGATAGCGCAGCCACTGCCGGCTGAAGTACGCCAGCGCCTCGTTCGTCATCTTGTTCGCTTCGGCCCAGAGGGTCGCCGCAGGGCGGTAGAGGGTGTGGATCATGACCCCCTCCCACGCACTGGCGTCCCACTGGAAGTTCGGGCTCGCCGCGAAAGCGAAGTCGCGGACGCTGTCCGCCGTGAAACGCCAGGTGAGCGTACCGTCCGTGGTTGGGCGGGTGCGGGCAGGTTGCCCGGCTTCAGCCTTGGTGATGACGGCGACCGGCGCGGTGGAGGCGGCGGCCTGCGCCAGCCGGCTCCGCTGGGCAGCGGTGAGGACCTGCTCCGGATTCCGGAGCGTGCCGGTGGCGGCCACCAGATACCCGGCGGGCAAGGTCAGGTCCACCTCGAACCGGCCGTACTCCAGGTAAAACTCCCCCGCGCCGATGTACGGCTCGTGGTTCCAGCCCCTGAGGTCGTCGTAGACGGCCATCCGCGGGTACCACTGGCCGAATTCGTACAGGGTGCCGTCGTGCCCCATGCGACCGCCGCCGTAGGGCGGCACCTTGAACCGCCACCGGATGACGATTTCGGCCGACGCGCCGGCGGCGAGCGCGGCGGGGAGGTCGAGCCGCATCGTTGTGCCGTGGACCACGGGCCGCAGGGGCCGCCCGTCCACCAGCACCGAGTCGAGGATGATCCCGCCGGCGAACCCCTGGCAGGAGAAATCGAAGGTCGAGCCAAGGAAGACGAGCGGCGGCTGGTCCAGCTGGGAGGTGACGCTGCCCGGGGCGCACATGTTCTGCTCGAGGTGCATCCACAGGTACGGCAACGCGTCGGGGGAGCGGTTCTGATAATTGATCACTTCGCGACCGCGGAGTTCGTTGGCCGCAGGGTCGAGGGTGGCGTCGATCCGGTAGTCCACCCGCTGCTGCCAGTAGCCGGGGCCCGGCCGCCCGCTCCCTGTCCTGTACATGTTCGGGCCGGGCAGCGCGAGCGGCCGGAAGGGAGAGACTTCCCAACCCTGTGCGGCGAGTCCGCCGGCAGTGAGGGCGACGAACATGGCGGATCTGGCGAGAGTGCGGAACACGTGGTATCTCCCAGCGGTGGGTTTCAACCAAACATAAAGGAGGATCCCTGACGATGCGCTCCATCCACCTGCTTCCCGTCGCGCTGGTCGCCCTCGCCTGTGCAAAGGAACCGGCCCCCGTCGGGGCCCCCGCCGAGGCCACCCCGCAGCAGGTGACCATCACCGCGACGGACTTTGGCTACCAGTTGCCCTCCACCCCGATCCACGCCGGCCTCACGACCGTCACCCTCGTCAACAGCGGACAGGAACTGCACCACATCCAGTTCTACCGCCTGACCGAGGGGAAGACACTCGCCGACCTGACCGAGGCGCTCAAGACCGAGGGTCCTCCCCCGGCGTGGGCCGTGAATGCCGGTGGACCGAACGCCGCGCTCCCCGGGAGCTCGGCGAACGCGACCCTCGTGCTCGAGCCGGGAACGTACGCGATGCTCTGCAGGATCCCCTCCCCTGACGGGAAGTCCCACCTGTCCAAGGGGATGATCCTCGGCATGGAGGTCCAGCCCACGACGGAACCCGTGGCGGCCCTGCCCGGCGGCGACATCCAGATGGGGTTGTTCGACTACGGCTTCTCCATGACCCCGCCTCCGACGGCCGGCACCCACACCTTCGTCGTCACCAACCAGGCGCAGCAGCCGCATGAGGTGGTGCTCGTCCGGCTCGAGGCGGGCCAGACGATGGAGCCTTGGACCGCATGGCTGAAGGGCGGGATGCAGGGGCCGCCTCCGGGCGTGCCGTTCGCCGGCATTACCGACATCAATCCGGGGCAGGTCCAGAACTTCACGGCCGAGCTCGCGCCGGGCACGTACGGCCTGATCTGCTTCGTACCGGACGCCGGTGACGGACAGCCCCACGTCTTTCACGGCATGTCCACGACCTTCACGGTCTCGTAACTGCTCGAGGGACCCTTTCCCCGCGGTTGCCGTAAAAGGGGATGATGACACCGACCCCTTCGATGTCCCGCGCCATCGCCCTGTCGGGAGCCTCCGGGCTCCTCGGCTCGGCGATGGCGCCCGCGCTGGCCGCCGCCGGTTGGCAGGTCAGGCCACTCGTACGCCGGACGCCCGGCCCAGGCGAAATCCGGTGGGATCCCGCCGCCGGCACCATCGACGCCTCGGCGCTGGCTGGCGTCAGCGCCGCCGTCCACCTGGCGGGTGAGAGCATCGCCGAGGGCCGCTGGACCCCGGCCCGGAAGGCCCGGATTCGGAGCAGCAGGATCCTCGGCAGCCGACTCCTTTCCGAATCACTGGCCCGCCTCCCCGTTCGACCGGACGTCCTGGTCTCCGCCTCGGCGGTCGGCATCTATGGCGACCGGGGCGACGAGCTGCTCGATGAGAACAGCCCGCTCGGCACCGACTTCCTCGCAGAGGTCGGCAAGGAATGGGAGGGGGCAACCGCGCCTGCGAGCGATGCCGGCATCCGGGTGGTCCACCTCAGGTTCGGCATCATCCTGAGCAAGGAGGGCGGTGCGCTCCCGCGCATGGTCACGCCGTTCCAGCTCGGCGCCGGCGGCCCCATCGGGAACGGCCGCCAGTGGATGAGCTGGATCGCGATCGACGATGCAGTGACGATCGTGCTCGAAGCGCTGCGGAACAAGGAGATGCGCGGCCCATTCAACGCCGTGGCGCCGGATCCTGTCCGCAACGCCGACTTCGCCGCCCGCCTGGGCGAAGTGCTGCACCGTCCCGCCCTCGTCCCCGCGCCGGCCTTCGCGCTCCGGCTCCTCTTCGGCGAAATGGCCGACGCAGCCCTCCTTGCCAGCCAGCGTGCCGTGCCCGCACGCCTGACCGCCCTCGGCTTTTCGTTCCGGCACCCCACCCTCGCCGAGGCACTCCGCACCGTCCTCGACCGCTGAGCGCCGTGGTATCTTTGCGGGATGCCATCCCAGCCGGCGGTCGTCCTCCTGAGCGGAGGGCTCGACTCCGCCACGACCCTCGCCATCGCCCGCGCCCAGGGTTTCTCGTGCCACGCCCTGAGCTTCCGGTACGGCCAGCGCCACGCCGCTGAACTCGCCAGCGCCCATGCCGTGGCAGCGCACCTCGGCGCCGCGGAGCACCGCGTCATCGAGATCGACCTGCGCGCCTTCGGCGGCTCCGCCCTGACCGCGGACCTGCCCGTTCCGAAGGACCGCGACGATGCGGCGCGCGCCGAGGGCATTCCGATCACCTACGTGCCGGCCCGCAACACGATCTTCCTTGCCTATGCGCTTGGTGCGGCCGAGGTCCTCGGCGCCACCGACATCTTCCTCGGCGTCAACGCCGTGGATTACAGTGGGTATCCCGACTGCCGGCCCGAGTTCGTGGAGGCGTTCGAGCGGCTGGCCAACGTCGCCACGAAGGCGGGGGTGGAAGGCCGGCGCATGACCATCCACGCCCCGCTGCTCGCCCTGACCAAGCGCGACATTATCGCCCGGGGCCTCGAACTCGGCGTCGACTTCGGAATGACCCTGAGCTGCTATGATCCGGCACCGGGGGGCGTCTCGTGCGGCCGGTGCGATGCCTGCCTGCTGCGGCTCGAGGGGTTCCGGCAGCTCGGCCGTCCCGATCCGGCCAGGTACGCGGCACGATGAGCTACGCCGTCAAGGAAATCTTCTACACCCTGCAGGGCGAGGGCGCCCACGCCGGGCGGCCGGCGGTGTTCTGCCGCTTTGCCGGCTGCAATCTCTGGAGCGGCCGCGAGGCCGACCGGGCCGAGGCGACCTGCACCTTCTGCGACACGGAGTTCGTGGGCACCGACGGACCGGGCGGCGGGCGTTTCGCGACGGCCGCCGACCTCGCCGCCGCCGTGGCCTCGGCGTGGCCGCACGCCGGCCAGGGAACCCCGTATGTCGTCTGCACCGGCGGCGAGCCGCTCCTCCAACTCGACGAAGCGGCGGTCCAGGCACTCCATGCCGCGGGCTTCGAGGTGGCCGTGGAAACGAACGGTACCCAGCCCGCCCCCAGGGGCATCGACTGGATCTGCGTGAGC
Organism: Gemmatimonadota bacterium; assembly: GCA_022710485.1. GTDB lineage: Bacteria > Gemmatimonadota > Gemmatimonadetes > Gemmatimonadales > GWC2-71-9 > SPDF01. Next base: position 56,522 of record JAKLGU010000009.1, read on the forward strand.
CCGAAGGCCGGGGCGCCGCTCCGGCTCACCTCCGGGAACGAGTTGAAGCTGGTCTATCCCCAGGCGGACGCGCCCCCCGAAGGGTTCGCCGACCTGGACTTCCAACACCGATTCCTGCAGCCGATGGACGGACCCGACCTCCGCGAGAACACTGCCGCGGCCGCGGCCTACTGCCTGGCGCATCCGGCGTGGCGCCTCAGCCTGCAGACGCATAAACTGATTGGGCTACCCTGACTCACATCGATCGGCGCCATGCACGGATACTCTGACCGCATCAACCACGCGCTGGCCTTCGCGGCCAAGTACTATGGGACCGCCGAGGGGCCGGAACGGACCATGGCGTACCTGGCGCACCCTGCCAACATCGCGATCATCCTCGCGCGCTACGGGTGCGAGGACCTGACGGTGGTGGCGGGGATCCTGCACCGGGTGCTGGAGGAAGCGGCGCCCCGCGAACGGGAAGAGCTGGAGGCGAAGGTCCTCGAGAAGTTCGGTCCGGTGGTCCTGGCCACCGCCTGCGAGGTGCTCGAGCCGCGGCATGACGCGCTCGGCCGGCTCCGCGCCTGGCGTACCTGCAAGCGGGAGTTCCTCATCCAGATCGCCGACGCGGAGCCGCGCGGTCTCGACATCTGCGCCGCGGACGAACTGCACAACTGCGGCGCGGCCATCCGCGTGGTCCGCCGACTCGGCGCGGAATACCTCCACGCCGCCCCCGACGCCTCTCCTGCCGACACGCTCTGGTGGTACGGCGCCATTACCGACCACCTCGACTCGCGCCGCGAATGGCGGAACCGCGCGATGCTCGAGGAATTGCAGGCCATGACCCGCGAACTCGCCGTCCTCCTGCAGCTCGAACGCTGACCGTTCGGCAGCCACGCCGCGTTGGCGGCGGGGCCGCTCTCCCGGTATAATTGACCATGGATCACCCCGTGGCCGCCTCCGCGATCGGCAACCTCCCCAGCGCCTTCGCGGCAGCCTGCCGGCTGTCCCGCAACGACGCGGAGCTCTTCGAACGCTGCCGCGAGGCGCTCGTCGGACGGTTCAACTCCCCCGCCATCTGGTTCGACATCACGACGCCGCTCGGCGCCGCCCCGCGCGTCGGACCGGCCCAGATGGACGACGGGGCCGTCGCGGTCGCCCGGATTCGGAGCGGTGAAACGGAGGTCGTCATCACCGCGGGCGCCGAGGTGGCCGACGCCTTGCGGAGCGTCGCGCTCCCCCTGGCGCACGGCCTCTCGGTGGTGGCGGAGCTGCGCAGCGTGCTCATGGAGCGCCAGGCCGCGCTCGACGACGCCACCTTCCAGCTCCGCGCGCTCCGGCAGGTGGCCCGCCTCCTCAGTTCCGTGCATTCGTCCGCGGAAACCGAGCAGCTGATCCTCGACTTCATGGCCGAGGTGTTCTTTACCTGGTGGGCCTGCCTCCTCAGGCCGGTCGGGGACGCCTACGAGCCGCGGATCTTCCGCTCGCTCGACGACCGCATCCGGCCGGGGCCGATCGTTCGGGCCCTGCTCGACACGGTGCTGCCGGCGGGCGCCGGCGCCACGGGCGGACGAGAAATCGCCGTGGCCGCGCTGGCGCCGCCGACGACCGAGCTGGTGGTGCCGCTCGACGCCGGCACCGAGCGGCTGGCCGTCCTCCTGCTCGGCCCTCGGCTCAACGAGCACCGCTACGGTCCGGCGGAGCTCGACCTCGCCGGCACGCTCTCCTTCGCGGCGGCGATCGCGCTCAAGAACGCCCACCTCGTGGAGCAGCTGCAGACCGCCGCCAACACCGACGAACTGACCGCGCTCCTCAACCGGCGCGCGCTGGAAGAGCGGCTCGGTGCCGAGCTTGCACGCTCCACCCGGCACCAGCTCGACACCACGATCATCCTCCTCGACGTCGACAACTTCAAGCTGGTCAACGACAGCGGCGGCCACGCCGCGGGCGACGAGCTGCTCCGCGGCGTCGGGCGGCTCCTGAAGGAGCAGTGCCGGCAGCCGGACGTCGTCGGACGCCTCGGGGGCGACGAGTTCCTCGTGATGCTCCCGATGACCTCCCCCCGGGAGGCGATGGTCCTCGTGGGGCGCGTGCAGGCCGGACTCAAGGCGCTGGCGCACCTCGGGCAGGGGCACGCCGTCGCCGCCAGCATCGGCGTCGCCGCCGCGCCCCGCCATGGGACGACGGTCAACAGCCTGATGGCCGCCGCCGACGCCGCGATGTACAAGGCCAAGCGGGCCGGCGGCAGCCGCGCCGAGGTCGCCGGAGAATTCTGACCTGCCGGGAGCCCCCCATGTCTGACCCCGAATTCCTCCTGCTCGGCGACGCGCTCTGGATCGACTTCATCAACACCGCTCGCGGCCGGGAGGCGGACCCTCCCGACCGGATCCCGGAGCCTCCCGCCTACCACCGCTGGACCAAGGCGCAAAAGCTCGCGTCGGACGCGGACGAGGTGCCCTGGGCGGATGTCCTCGACTTCCGGACTCGTCTCCTGACCGTCGCCTCGGCGCTTGCCGAGGAGCGGCAGCCCCCTTCCTCCGCCATCCACGAGATCAACCGGCTGCTCGCGCGCACGGAGGGTCATCACCAGCTGACCCGCGTGGGCGGCGCGTGGCAGCTGGCCTTCTCCCCGCTCAGGCCCGCGACCGCGCTCGAGGCGATCGCGGGAAGCGCCGCCAGGACGCTCGCCGACCCAGATGTCCTGGTCCGGCGCTGCCGCGCGGAGCCGTGCTCCCTCTTCTTCGTCGACCGGTCGCCCGGGCTCTCCCGCACCTGGTGCAGCGCCGAACCGGCGGCGCATCCGGTGCGCGTCGACCGACGCCGGGCCTTCCGCTGACCCGCAACCACGTTCCATGTCGCTGACCGATCCCGGCCTCTACGCCGAGCGCACGCAGGCCATCCTGGGCCACCGGTACCGCCTCGAGCAGATGGTGGCGGCCTCCCGGGAGCGGGTGCTCTTCAACGCGTACGACCTGACGCTGAAGCGGCGCGTGAGCCTGCGCGTCAATTTCTACCCGGACAGTTCGGTGCGCGGCTGGTTCCTCCGCGAAGCGGAGGCGCTGGGGCAGCTCGACCACCCCGCCATCCGGCACGTCTACGACGCCGGCGTCATCGGCGACATCGCGTACCGTGCCGGCAGCTGGATCGACGGCGAGAGCGCGCTGGACGCGGTCCAGCGGAGCCCGCGACCGATTCCGACCGTCCATGGCCTGGCCCGCGACATCCTGGCGGCGCTCGACCACGCCCACAGCCGCGGCATCATGGTCCGGCGGATCGTCCCGGCCTCCCTGCTCCTCGGGCCGACGGGGCGCGGCACGGTCACCGACCTGCGCTACTGCAGCTACACCCTGGCCAGCATCCCGGCCGGCCACGTGCCGACCGGCCTCGAGTTCATGGCCCCCGAGGTGCGGGATGGCGCGCGTGGCGACCCGGCGAGCGACGTCTTCACCGCCGGCGCCATTCTCTACTACACGATCACCGGCCGGGAACCGCCGATGGACCCGCGCAAGACGGAGCGGCCGTCGCTGCTCCGCCCGACCTGCCCGAAGGCCCTCGACCGGATCCTCCTGCGCGCGCTGCGCGAGGCGCCCGACGACCGGTACCTCACGCCCGCCGAGATGCTCGAGGACTTCGCCTCCGATGCCGGCACCTACGAGAGCCCGGCAGTGTCCCCCGGCGAGATCGCGACGAGCCAGGACACCGAGCACTGGGAAAAGCGCCTCCGCCGCGCCCTCGGCGACGACTACGAACTCTTCGAGGCCCTCGGCGCAGGCGGATTCGGCCGGGTGTACCGCGTGCGGGACCTGCACCTCGAGCGCGAGGTCGCGCTGAAGGTGCTCCACCCGTACCTCACCGCCGAGCCACCGGTGGTGGAGCGCTTCCGGCGCGAGGCCCAGCTCGCCGCACGGCTGCACCACCCGAACATCGTGGACATCTACGACATCGCAGGCCGGGCGGGGCTGCTCTGGTACACGATGGAATACGTGAAGGGCCCGAACCTGGCCCAGCTCGTGGAGCGGGAAGGCCCGCTCCCGCTGGACCTGGTGCTGCAGATGCTCCACCAGGCGCTGCTCGCGCTCGCCCACGCCCACGGCGCCGGGCTGGTGCACCGGGACATCAAGCCGGAAAACCTCCTGCTCGCGCCCGACGGCACCCTCCGGATCACCGACTTCGGCCTGGCGCTGGCGCTCCGGGGCGAGGGACGGTTCGGCGGCGCCACCAGCCAGAGCGGCACCCCGCAGTTCGCCAGCCCGGAACAGCTCCTCGGCGAGCGGGTGGACCAGCGCAGCGACTTCTACAGCCTGGCCGCCGTGGCGTACTTCATCCTGCTGGGCGAGACCCCCTTCCCCGGCGGCACGCCGGAACAGATCCTCGCCCGGCAGACCGCCGACCGGTTCCCGGCGCTGCATGCACGCCGGTCAGACGTGCCGCCAGCGCTCGAAAGCGTCCTGCAGCGCGCCCTCCGAAACGAGGTCGAGGCACGGTATCCGTCCGCCGCCGAGTTCCTGCAGGCGCTCCAGCGGGCCATGGGACGGAAAGTGCGGGAGCGCAGCGGCGAATGGGCCCGCGCGGCGGCGCGCTGGTGGCGCGGGAGCGGCCCGCCGGACTCCACTTGACTTGCCAGGGCGTTGACGGGAAATTGTCCGGGCCACACCGGCAATCCGCCCGGGACATCCCGTCCGGGCGCATGGACACACCACACTGGAGTTTGGACTCATGGCACGCACAACCGGCACCGTGAAGTGGTTCAACGACGCGAAGGGCTTCGGCTTCATCACCCCTGAAGGCGGCGAAAAGGACTGCTTCGTCCATCACACGGCCATCTCGGCTGAAGGCTTCCGCAGCCTCGCCGAAGGCGACAAGGTCGAATTCGACATCGTGCAGGGCGCCAAGGGTCCGGCGGCGGAGAACGTCGTCAAGGTGTGACGCTCGGCAGGTGTCAAAACGTCAGCGGGCCGCTCCATCGGAGCGGCCCGCTTCGTATATCCCCACAGATGGCGCTACTTGTGGCGGTAGGTGACCCGGCCCCGGGTGAGGTCGTAGGGCGAGAGGACGACGCTGACCCGGTCTCCCTCGAGCACCCGGATCTTGAACTTGCTCATCTTGCCGGCGGCGTACGCCAGGATCGAGTGTCCGTTCTCCAGCAACACACGGTAGTTCCGGTCGGGCAGGACTTCCGTCACCACCCCTTCCATCTCGATGCCTTCTTCTTTCGCCATCCAGGCCACTCCACAGTAGGGACACACCGCGGCCGGACGTCCGGGCCGCTCCAGCACCGCGGGGAATCTTGCCCCGCGGACGCCATTAAGCAACAGGGACTACGCCGCCCGCAGGCGGGCGAGTTCCCCCTCGACCAGCGCCACCAGCTCGCCGATCAGCGCCCGGTCCGCCCCGAACTTCGCACCCGCCCTGGCGTACATGGCCGGGAGCGACACGGTGCAACCAAGCGCCAGCGCCTCCCGGTAATCCCGGACCGCGGCCGCCTGGTCCGCCTGGCTTCGCCGCCAGATCTGCAGCGCGCCGAGCTGCGCCAGACCGTACTCGATGTAGTAGAACGGGTACAGGAAGATGTGCAACTGACGGTACCACCGCGCGATGCGGTCGTCGTCGAGGCCCGACCAGTCCACCCCCGCCTGGAAGCGGTCCCGGATCCGGAGCCACGCCTGATCCCGGGCGGCCGCATCACCCCCCTGCCCGCTGGTGTAGATCCAGCGCTGGAAGGCGTCCACCGCGGCCACGTGCGCCAGCGTCATGAGCACTTCTTCGAGATGCTCGATCCGCGCCAGCCGGAGCTCCTCCTCCGACGCCATGCCGCCCGGGGCCGCCAGGTAGGGCGCCGCCAGCAGCTCCATGGACATGGACGCCAACTCGGCCGACTCCGCGCCGACATGCCGCTGCCAGAGCAGCGGCTGGCGGTGGGAGGCGAACGCATGGAAGGAATGCCCCGACTCGTGCAGCAGGGTGTTCACGTCGTCGAGCAGGCCCACGGCGTTCATGTGGATATAGGGGCGCCCGCGGAAGTGCAGCGTCTCGCAATAGCCGCCGGGAGCCTTCCCCGCCCTGCTCTCCAGGTCGAGGAGACGCTCGCCGCGCATCAGGTCGAACTCGGCGCCCAGCTCCGGGGCCACGGCGTGGAAGACGCGGGAGGCCTTCTCGACGAGTTCGGCGGCGTCGCGGAACGGCCGAAGCGGCGGCCGGCTGGCCGGGTCCACGTCGAGATCCCATGGGCGGAGGACGTCGAGGCCGAGCGCCTGCTTCCGCAGCTCCAGGATGCGCGTCACCGCCGGGACCACCTCCGCCTCCACCGCCTCGTGAAAGCGGGTGACGTCGTCCGGGGTGTAGTCGAAACGGCACTTGGCGGCGAAGCTGTAGGCCTCGAAATCGGCGAACCCGGCGTTCTTCGCCACCCGCTGTCGGCGGGAGTACATCTCGTCGAAGAGGCCGGCGAGTTTGTCCCGCATGGCGACGTACGGGGCGCCCATCGCGCGGAAGGCCCGCTCCCGCACCGCACGGTCCGGGCTCTTGAGGAAGGGACCGAGCTGCGGAAGGGTGCGCGTCTCGCCCTCCCACTCGACGGTGATGCCGCCGGTCAGGCGCTGGTAGCTGGCCGACAACTCCTCGAGCTCGCTGAAGAGCGGGAGGTTTTCCTCGCGAAAGATCTCGATCCCCGCGCGGAAGCGCCGCAGGACCACCTCGAGATCGGGTCGCGTGAAGCCGGTCGCGACGAGCCGCCGGGCGAGCCGCACCCCCTGCTCCTCCAGCTGCGGAAAGATCTCCGCCGAAAACCGCAGGTGCGCCGCCTCCCGCGCCGGGTCCCGCGTATCGGCAGTGTAGGCGATCATCGCCTCGGCCGCCGCCTCGGTGACGAGTTCCTCGAGACGGGACCAGGCCGCCAGCCAGGGACCCACCGCGTCGGGGGTGTCGAGCGGCACGGCGGCCAGCGCCTCGTACCACGGCAGGATGTCCTCCAAGCGGGCGTCGGCGAACGCCGCGGGAGAGTCGGGAAGGATCGGGAGCGTCACGGCACGGTCGGACATCAGGCGCCTGTCGGATTGGGGTCGGCCACGGGACCGAGCCGGAAGGCAAGGATGCTGACGAGGGCCACGGTGGCCGCCGCCATGTAGAAGGGCCAGTCGTGACCCCAGTCCTGGAAGGCGCGCGTGGCCAGGATCGGCGCCACCACCCGCGCGATGCCCGCGAACGTCTGTGCGGAGCCCATCACCGTGCCCAGTTCCGACTTCTGGGCGGCATGCGACATCAGCGCCGTGGTGGACGGGAAGAGCAGCGCGGTCCCGATCGGCACGAACGGAATGATCAGCGCGAGGCCCCAGAGGCTCGACATCGCCGGATAGAGCAGGAGCCCAAGGATGAGGCACGCGCACCCGATGCGCATGGCCCACGCCTCGCCGATACGATCCACGATCGGCCCGAGGAAGATGGAGCGCATCACGAGCGACAGGGCGCCGACGTAGAGAAAGAAATACCCGATCGTCTTCTCCGTCACCCCGTACTCGGCGCCCAGAAAGAGCGGAAGGACGGAGGTCAGGCAGGTAAAGGCGAGCATCCCCACCGCGTAGATCCAGACCAGCCGCGCCACGGTGGTGCCGGGGCTGCGGAACACCTGCCACGCCGCGTGCCAGACCGGCTTGCGAGTCGGGGCGTGGTCGCCCGCGCGCCGGCTCTCAGGCAGGAAGCGCCAGGCGAAGACGACGTTGGCCAGGCAGAGGCCCGCCGCCACGAACCCCGGTGCCGCCCGTCCCCAGTGGGCGGCCAGCGACCCGACCACCGGACCGATCATCACGCCGAGCGAGGTGGCCGCCGAGAGCCACCCGAGGGCGCGCGCGCGCCCCGCCGCCGGGATCGAGTCGGCCACGTAGGCCTGCGCCACACCGGTGGTCCCGCCGCCGGCGCCCTGGATGATCCGGGAGAGGAAGAGCCAGGCCACCGTGTTGGCCAGCCCGAACGCCACATACGCCACGGCGGACGCCGACAGCCCGATGAGGAGCGCGGGGCGCCGGCCGTAGCGGTCGGAGACCCGGCCCCAGAGCGGCGCGGAAATCAACTGCGCGATCGAGAACGACGCGATGATCCACCCGATGGTCTTCGGCGTCGCGTTGAGGTTCTCGGCATAGAACGGCAGGAGCGGCAGCACGATCGCGAAGCCGATCATGTCCACGGCGCTCGCGGCGATCAGCACCAGCAGCTTCCGGAGGTCGTTCTTGTCGAGCGGGGGCGAGGACGAGCGGCTCACGGACGGGCCTCCCCGCGCGAACCCAGCGCGAAGACCATGGCGCTCGCGATCATCAGCAGGACGCCGTAGGCGGCGGCGACGCCCATGTCTCCCTGCCGGAGACTGCCGAGAATCTCGAGGGAGATCGGGCGGGTGTCATAGGTGTAGAGCATGATCGAGGTGACGAAGTCCCCGAGCGAGGTGACGAAGGCCAGCGTGGCCCCCGCCACCAGCGCCGGCGCCAGGCCGGGCAGCACGATCCGCCGGAGGGTCCGCATCCGGCCGGCCCCCAGCGAGGCGGCCGCCTCCTCGAGCGCGGGGTCGAGCTGGCGGAAGCCCGCCAGCACCGAGCGACCCGTGATCGGCAGGTTCCGGATCAGGTAGGCCAGCGGGAGGATCCAGACGGTGCCGACCAGGACAGTGCGAAGCGTCAGCGGCGAGTACACGCTGAACAGCGCCGCCAGCGCGATGGCGAACACCGTCCCCGGCACCGCCCACGGCAGGCCAAGCAGCCCCTCGATGAGGCGTCTGGCGGAGACCCGCCGCCGCACCACCAGCGACCCGGCGGCCAGCGCGATGCCGACGGCGGCGGCGGTGGCCACGCTCGCCATCCAAAGGCTGTTGACCAGCGGGCGGAACCGCTCCGGCTCCGCGAAGAGGGCGGCGTAGTTGCCCGGGGAGAATTCCGGCGGCCAGGGCTCCGTGGTCCAGGTGCCCACGGGGACGAACGAGACCAGCAGCAGCGTCAGGTGCGGGAGCAGGAGGATCACCGCGAGCAGCCAGGAGGCGGCCGCGATGCCGGCGCGCGCCCGGGCGCTGCCCGCGCGCGCAAGCGACGGCGCGGTGCCCTTGCCGACTCCCGCGAGGGAGCCGCCGGGGTCGGCGCGGCGGAAGAGCGCCATCGCGGCCAGCGCCAGCAGCATCAGCGCCGCGGTCTCGACCATGGCGAGCCGGTCGTCGCCGTTTAGGCGGGTGAAGACGATCTGCGTCGTCATGACGCGATAGCCGCCGCCGAAGATGTACGGCGCGCTGAACGAGGCGAGCGAGGTCATGAAGGTGAGGAGCGCGGCCCCGGCGATGGCGGGCCGGAGGTGCGGCAGAATCACGTGCACGAGCGTCCGCCAGCGCCCCGCGCCAAGTGCGGACGCGGCCTCGAGCATGGCGCCGTCCAGCCGGGACAGGGCAGCCCGGCAGAAGAGATAGAAGTACACGTACATCGAGTAGGCGTGCACCAGGAGGATGGCCCCGGGCCCCGCCAGGCGCCACGGCGGGTTCTCGAGCCCGAAGAGGTACTGCACGAAGCGGCCGATGAAGCCGGTCTCGCCGTAGAGGAAGAGGAACGCCACCACACCGACGAGCGGCGGCAGTACCGCCGGCAGCGCCACCAGCGTCCCGAGCAGCTTGCGTCCGGGGAAATCCACTCGCTCGAAGAGAAAGGCGAGCGGCACCCCGATGGCGCCGGCCAGCACCACGCTCGCCGTCGAGAGCCAGAGCGTCGCCCACAGCGCCTGCCACTCGGTGGAGCGGCCGGCAAAGCGGCGCACCTCGTCGAGCGTCCATCCCGCCGAGCCGCGGACCCCCTCCACCAGCACCAGCGCGAGCGGGTAGGCCACCAGCCACACCAGCACCGCCACCAACAGCCAGCCCAACCAGCCGGCGCGCCGCTTCGTCATCCTGCCGCCGGATAAAGATGGAGGCCAGCGCCCGACGCTTCGATCCCGACCGTTTCGCCCTCGCGTGCCGCCGCCGGGTTCCCCGCGATCTCGAACGACAACCCGGAAGCGGTCTCGACGGAGAAGTACGCCACCGCTCCGGTGAACCGCCGCCCGGTCACGGTGCCGGCCAGGCGGGAGGGAGCCGCATCGGCAAGGCGGAGCCCCTCGGGCCGCGCCAGCAGTCGGCCCGGCGCGCCCGACACCGGAGCGCCGGGTCCACCCCAGCGAATCGGCCAGGTGAACGACTCGACCCGGGCCTCCCGGTCGCTCAGGATCGTCGCCGGGACCTCGCTCGCCCGGCCGATGAACGCCGCCACGAACGCGGTGGCGGGCGTCGCGTAGAGCTCGTCCGCCGTGCCGAGCTGTTCGAGCCGCCCCTGGCGCAGCAGCGCGATCCGGTCGCCGAGGTCGAACGCGTCCTCTTGCTCATGCGTCACCACGACCGCCGTAATGCCCAGCCGGTGCACGAGCGCGCGCAGCTCGCGCCGGGTGCGCTCCCGGAGCGCCGGGTCGAGGTTCGAGAGCGGTTCGTCGAGGAGAAGGACGCTCGGTTCCGGCGCGAGGGCCCGCGCCAGCGCCACCCGCTGCTGCTGCCCGCCCGACAGGTTGGCCACCGGCCGCCGCTCGAAGCCGGCCAGGTCCACCAGCGTGAGCGCCTCGTCCACCCGGCGGGCCAGCTCCGCCCCTTTCACGCCCCGGCTCTCCAGCCCGAAGGCGACGTTGGCGCCGACGTCGAGGTGCGGGAAGAGGGCGTAATGCTGGAACACCATGCCGAAGCGCCGCGCCACAGGCGCCAACGCCGTCATGTCCCGCCCGTCGAGCACCACGGTCCCCGCATCGGGCGATTCGAACCCCGCGAGCAGCCGGAGCGTCGTGGTCTTCCCGCTGCCGCTCGGCCCGAGCAAGGCGAGCACCTCACCGCGCTCCAGCGACAGCGACAGCCCGTCCACGGCCCGCTGGCTCTGGAAGTTCTTGGTCAGCCCGCTCAGCTCAAGAAACGCCACCCACGCTCCTTTTCCTCGGTCCTCAGTCCTTGCGTGCTTTCCCGGTCCCCCGCACATGCTGGTCCCAGTAGCTCATCCACGCCGCGCCCTCCCGGGCAAGCAGCGGCCAGTCCATCGGCACCACCTTCATGGTCCGGTCCACCTCGGCCACCCACGCCGGCAGGGAATCCACCGGCAGGTCCTGCCGAGCCGGCAGCCGGTACACCTGGCGCGCGGCCAGGAGCAGCGCCTCCGTCTCACCCACGTAGTCGATGAAGGCCTGGGCCGCCTCGGCGTGCTGCGAGCCGGTGACCAGCGCGATCGCGTCGTCGATGACGACGGTGCCGCTCCGCGGGAAGAGGTATCCAAACGGCATCCCCTTCCCCTGGCTGATCAGGATGTCCGGCAGGTCCCACAGCGTCACGACCCCCTCTTCCCGTGCCAGTTTCTGGTCGAGGATTGCGGGATTCAGGGCGTAGGTCTTCGTGTTGCGGTCCAGCGCGCGCAGCCAGGCCATACCCGCTGTGGTGTCGCCCGTTTCCCGGAGGCTCCGCTCGATGATGTAGCCCCAGATGGCCCGCATCGTCCCGCTCGCCATCGGGTCGCGGATCAGCACCAGGTCGTGCCAGCGCGGCGCCAGGATCTCGTCCCAGTCCTGCGGCGCCTCCGGCGCGGGGACCGCCCTGTTGTTGAAGGCGATCACCACCGGCGTGCGGTACACCGGCCAGTAGAGCGACGCCGGCCCGACGCCGTCCGGGCCGACCGACCCGGCCCAGCTCGGCGTGTACGGCGCGAGCAGCGAGTCGGCGACGCCTCGGTCGAAGATGGTGGTCGGCCCGCCGAACCAGACGTCGGCCTGCGGGTTGACGCGCTCGAACCGGAGCCGGTCCAGGATTTCCTGGCTGCCCATGTCGAGCCACTTGATGTCGATGTCGGGCCGCCACCGCTCGAACGCCGTCTCGAGCAGCTTGAGCTGGTCGCGGCCGTGCGGCGAGTACACCACCACCGGGGTGCGCGAGTCCCGCCCGCACGCGGCCACCGCGGCGAGCGCCAGGAGACACAGCGGCAGGGCGAAGCCCCGCCGACGGTCGCCTCGCGTCACGGATGCTCCCCTGCCGGCTGCAGGGCGAGCAGGTTCATGAAGAGGCGGTAGGCACCGGGGACCCCCGCAGGGAGTTCCCGGAAGAACGCGATGCCGGTGTACACGTACGTCCCCTGACCCACCGGGGCCACCAGCAGTCCTCCCCGCAGGGCCGGCTCGCCCGGGTCGTGCATCTCGAGCACCGGCCTGTATTCCGGCGCCCACGAGCGGGCAAAGTAGAGCCCGCGCTCCTGGACCCACCCCTGCCAGTCGTCGGGGCCGATGGCGTTGGGCGCCCGCACCACGGGACTCGAAGGATCCACGATCCGCACCGGCGTACCCTGATCCGTGACGCGGTCGTGCGAGTCCGGCCGCTCGCCCGGCTTCGGCATGGTGGCCTTGCCCGACAGGAAGGACCCCAACGACTGGCCACCGAGCGTCATCGGGAACGGGGCGAAGCTGCCGCCGAAGAACTCGTACTGCTGGTACTGCACGAGGAGGAGGCCGCCGGCGCGCGCGTACGCCAAGAGGCGGGAATTGAACTCCTGCACCGCCGACACCGTCTCGTACGCCCGGCTCCCAATCACCACGGCGTCGAATCGCGAGAGGTCGCCGCGCGCGAGGGAATCCGGCGTGAGTTCGACCACCGGGATGCCGAGTCCGGCGAGCGCCTCCGGCACGCCGTCCGCGGGGCCGCGGACGTACCCGACCGCCCGCAACGACGGAACCGCGATGTCCATTATCCGAATGGTCCCGACGGCTGGGCGGCTCATCGCCCGGCGGGCGATGTGCGGATACGCGATGGTCTGGCTCGCTTCGTCGTAGCGCGCACCATCCGACGCCACGGCGACGGCCCGGATCTCGAAAGCGCCGGCGGTCGGCGAGTCCGGCGGCGACAGCACGAAGCGGAACGAGGCCTCCTCGCCCTTCCGTGTGAGCCGGAAGGGCTGGGCAGGCGGCGCCGCCCAGCCGGCGGGCACCTCGAGCTGGACCGCGCCGGAGGTGGTGTCGGACGAAGCGTGGGAGAGCGTGACGGTGACCGTGCGTGGATCTCGGGACTCGAGGGGCCAGACAAGCATGGAGCGATCGAGCCGCACGCCGACGCGCGGGACGACGAGCAACCGCTCTCGGCGTTCGCCGTAGGCCGGGTCCCGCCAGCGATAGGTGACCTCCCGCGATAGCCGGAGGCCGTTGTCGAGCATCGCCACTGCGGTCAGGAGGGGCGCGGAGGCGGGCCGGCCCGCGTCCGGTGAATTCCCCCAGCGGTACATCGCACCGTCACGCGGGAGCCGCAGGAAGTACGGCTCGGTCGTGGCCGCAGGGGGCAGGCGCACGGTGTCGGTGACGGTGAGCAGCTCGCCCGGCGCCACAGGCACGGACGGCCTGGCGGGTCCGGTGGTGGCACCGGTGATCGCCAGCGCCGCATGGACCGGCTCCCAGCCGGCGTTCCACAGCGTGAGCGTCACCTCGACCGATTGCCCGGGAACGAGATCGGCCACGCTGGCCACCGCGTCCAGGACGAGCCCGCGCTCGTTCGCGAGGGCCGTCTCGAGGGAGCGGGCCTGGTCCTCCCAGTTCGCCGGCCAGGGCTGCGGCCGTGATGCCGCGCCCGCAGCAAAGTTCAGGCGCGCGAGCCGCAACTCGAGGGGACCGGTCACGAACGGCGCCGGGAGCGTCGTGTCCACGCCCGCCCAGAGCGTGTCCCCGGCCCCCGTGCGGTCGGTGACCAGCGCGATCCGGGTCGAGGCCGGGCCGGGGGTCTGCAGCGCGCCCATGTCCTGCGACCGGTGCCGGCTGCGGCTCGCCATGGCGATCTGGTGATACGACTGACCGACCGCCGGGTCGAGCCCGCCGGTCTGGATCGTGAACATGTTCGGGACCGGCGTGAAGCGCGCCCCGCGGTAGAACTTGTCGGCGCGCCAGGCCGGGAGTCCTTCCTCTCGGGCCAGTTCCGGGAAGCGCGAGGGATCGGCAGCCGCCTCGAACCCCGCCTGCGCCGCCCACCCCGCCGCCTGGTGCTGGCCGTGGCCGTCCTCCGGGGTGCCGCTGAAGACCGACACGATGATCTGCGGCTGGAACTGTCGGATGACCCGGACCACGTCCTTCAGGATCGAATCCCGCAGCCAGTGCTGCCACGTGTCGTCGAGCGTCTTGGAATACCCGAAATCGTAGGCCCGCGTGAAGTACTGGCGCCCACCGTCCAGCGAGCGGGCGCTCAGCAGCTCCTCGGTGCGGAGCAAGCCGAGCGCCTCGCCCAGTTCGGGGCCGATGAGGTTCTGGCCCCCCTCTCCCCGATTGAGCGAGAGGTAGGCCGCCTCCGCCCCCTCGCCGCGCACCAGCACGGTGATGAGGCCGGTATCCTCGTCGTCCGGGTGCGCCCCGATGACCAGCACCCGCTTGTTGTGCCCGAGCATCCGGCGGGCGTGCTCCGCCGCCACGGCACCGCCCGTCGAGGGGGGCCCCAGCTGCCCATGCAGGGGATTGGCGCACATCAGGAGAGCGGCGGCGAGCGCCGTAGCGGCGGAGCGGATTCGCATGTATTCCCGGGGGAGGTGACCGAAAAAGAATAACCCCGGACGGGCCGGGGCGTGAGGAGGATCAGTGGAGCCGGGATGGCCCCGAGCCGGGAGGGGGGGGCCGTCGCGGAGTCCGGCCGGCCCAGAACGCCCCCACGAAGAGCGCGAGCGCCACCCCGAGCAGCAACCGCCCCGGCAGCACGGCCACCCCGTACAGGAGGAGCAGCATGCCGACCGACAGCAGGATGGTGGCCAGGGCGCGGAGAATCTCGTCCAGATTGCGCGCCTGGTTCCGGCGGGCCCAGTACACCGACGCCACCGCGCCGGCCACCCCGATGAGGAGGAACCCGTACCAGATGAGGATCCAATACCGACGCCCTGCGATCATCAACGTCCACTCCTTCGAGCGACCGGCCCCGACAATACCACGCGCACCTGCCACGCGCCATACCCCGGCCCCCGGGCGTCACTCCGACAGCGCACGGAGCCGGTCCCAGGGGAAGATGCCGGTGGAATGCCCGTCGCTCCAGGTCACCCGCAGCGCGTACGCCCCCACCAGCTGGACCGCGACGGGGTGGATGTCACGGGGCACGCTCGCCGGATCGAGGAGCGGGCGCCCCGACATCTCCTCGACGCACATCGCGCAGGGGCAGGCGAGCCGGAGTGCGCGCGCGGGAACACGCCGCTCGCTTTCGCCGGGGGCCCACTCGAACCAGAGCCCGTCGTCCCGCCGGGTGATCGCGTGCGGCGCGCGGTTCGTCTCCGGCCCGGAAGGGGTGATATTATCCATGTCGCATTCGCCGACTCCGTGAACCACGCCACCTGGAAGCTGCCATGCCTGCCCCCCTGCCCAATCCCTTCGGCGCCCGCGGAACGATGACGCTGGGAAGCAAGCCGGTGACGATCTATCGCATCCCCGAGCTTGCCCGGCAAGGGGTGGGGAATCTCGACCGGCTCCCCTTCTCGATCCGCGTGCTCCTGGAGAACGCCCTCCGCTGGTGCGGACAGGGCGTCGTCACCGAGGCGCACGTCAGGACGCTCGCCACCTGGCCCGCGCAGCTGGCCGACCGGCCCGAGTTTCCCTTCATGCCTGCGCGGGTCGTCCTGCAGGACTTCACCGGCGTCCCCTGCGTCGTGGACCTGGCCGCCATGCGCGACGCCATGGCCGACATGGGCGGGGATCCGGACCGCATCAACCCGGTCGTCCCCTGCGACCTGGTCATTGACCACTCGGTGCAGGTCGACCACTACGGGACGCCGGCCGCCTTCCGCCAAAACGTGGCCCTCGAGTTCAGCCGGAACGCCGAACGGTACCAGCTGCTCAAGTTCGCCCAACGCGCCTTCCACAACTTCCGGGTGGTGCCGCCGGGCATGGGCATCGTGCACCAGGTCAACCTGGAGCACCTCTCCCCCGCCATCCAGCTGCGGGAACAGCACGGCCTCCTGACCGCCTACCCGGACACCCTCGTCGGGACCGACTCCCACACGACGATGATCAACGGCCTCGGCGTGGTCGGCTGGGGCGTCGGCGGCATCGAGGCGGAGGCCGTCATGCTCGGCCAGCCCTACTTCATGCTCGTGCCCGACGTGATCGGCATGAAGCTCACCGGCGCCCTGCCCGCCGGCACCACCGCCACCGACCTCGTTCTCCGAGTGACGCAGATGCTCCGGCAGAAGGGCGTGGTGGACAAGTTCGTGGAGTTCTACGGTCCCGGCCTCTCCGCGCTCGGCCTGGCCGACCGGGCCACCATCGCGAACATGGCGCCCGAATACGGCGCCACCGTCGGCTTCTTCCCGATCGACGCGGAGACGCTGGGGTACCTGAGGCGCACCGGCCGGAGCCAGGAGACGGTCGAACTGGTGGAGCGCTACACCAAGGAGCAGGGCCTCTTCCGCACCGATGCCACCCCCGACCCCGAGTTTACCAGCACCATCGAGCTCGACCTCGCGAGCATCGAGCCGAGTCTCGCCGGGCCGAAACGCCCCCAGGACATGGTCCCGCTCCGCTCGCTCCGGAAGAACTTCGCGGTGAGCCTCCCGGGCCTGATGCAACCCAGCGTGCCCCCCACCCGACGTGACTACGCCTCCGCCGAGGCGGGGCGCTGGGCCAACGAGGGCGGCGGCCAGTCGCAGGTCACCGCGGCGCCGTGCGTGAAATGCCACATCAACGGCGAGGAGCACGAACTGAGCGATGGCGCGGTCGTGATCGCCGCCATCACGTCGTGCACCAACACCTCGAACCCCTCTGTGATGATCGGCGCCGGCCTCCTGGCCAAGAAGGCCGTCGCCAAGGGGCTCCGGAGCCGGCCCTGGGTCAAGACCAGCCTGGCCCCCGGCTCGCGCGTGGTCACCGACTACCTGCGCGACGCCGGTCTCACGCCGTTTCTCGACCAGCTCGGGTTCCAGACCGTCGGGTACGGTTGCACCACCTGCATCGGCAACAGCGGCCCGCTGCCGGAGCCGGTGGCGCGCGCCATCGAGGAGCACTCCCTCGTCGTGGCGGCGGTCCTGTCGGGCAACCGGAACTTCGAGGCCCGGGTCCACCCGCTCGTGCGCGCCAACTACCTCGCCTCGCCGATGCTGGTGGTGGCGTTTGCCCTGCTGGGACGGGTGGACGCCGACCTGACGACGGAGCCGCTCGGCATCTCCGACGCCGGGGAGCCGGTGTTCCTGCGGGACATCTGGCCGACCTCCGCCGAGATTTCCGAGGCGATGGCCGCCGCCCTCACCCCGGCGCTCTTCGAGCACGAATACGCCAAGGTCTTCGACGGCGACGAGGAGTGGAAGGCGCTCGAGGTGCCCACCGGGAGCCGCTACGCCTGGGACGACGCCAGCACCTATGTCCAGTTGCCCCCCTTCTTCCGCCAGCTGTCGGCCAAGCCGGGCGCGCTGGTCGACATCCGCGACGCGCGGGCGCTCGCCGTCCTCGGCGACTCCGTCACCACCGACCACATCTCGCCGGCCGGCGCCATCCCGAAGAACGGCCCGGCCGCGCAGTACCTCCGCGAGCATGGCGTCGAGCAGCCCGACTGGAACACCTTCGGCGCCAGGCGCGGCAACCACGAAGTGATGATGCGCGGCACCTTCGGCAACGTCCGGATCAAGAACGCGCTGGTCCCCGACAAGGAAGGCAACTGGACGGTGCACTTCCCGACCGGGGATGTGACCTCGATCTATGACGCCGCCATGCGCTACATCGCCGAGAAGACCCCGCTCGTGGTGCTCGTCGGCAAGGAATACGGCACCGGCTCGAGCCGCGACTGGGCCGCCAAGGGCACCATGCTCCTCGGAGTGAAGGCGGTGCTCGCGGAGAGCTACGAGCGGATCCACCGCAGCAACCTGGTGGGCATGGGCGTGCTGCCGCTGACCTACCTGCCGGGCGAGACGCGCACCACGCACGGCCTGACGGGGCGGGAAGCCTTCACCATCACCGGCATCGCCAAGGGGCTCACGCCGGGAGGCACCGTCCAGGTCGAGGCCCGGCGCGAGGACGGCACGACGGTCAGCTTCAAGGCGGTGGTCCGGCTCAACAGCGACGTCGAAGTGGACTACTACCGGCACGGAGGGATCCTGCAGCGGGTGCTGCGGAAGTTCGCGGCGGAATAGGCGGGGAAGCGGGGAAGCGGGAAAGCGGGGAAGCGGGGAAGCGGGGAAGCGGGGACGAACGCAAAACGACCTCCCGGAAGTCCGGGAGGTCGTTCTTTTTTCGGGCGCTGGTGTGGTCGGCCTACGCCACCAGGTCGCGGAGCCGCTCCCCGGTTTCGCCCTCGCGCAGCTTGAGCAGCGCGCGGTCGCGGAGCTGACGGATCCGCTCGCGGGTGACGCCCATCATCCGGCCGATTTCCTCGAGCGTCCGGCTGTTGCCGTCGTCGAGGCCGAAGTAGAGCCGGAGGACCTTGGCGTCCCGCGGGGGGAGGACCGCCAGCGCCGACTCGATGTCGCTGGTCTGGCTGTTGGTCATCGTGGCGGAGTCGGTGCCTTCCTGCTCCGCCATGGCGAACCGCTCCATCCGCTCGTTGCCGTCGCCGTCCCGCGTGGGGTGGTCGAGCCGCACCGCCTCGGTGTTGAGGGCGCTGAGGCTGCGGACCGCTTCCGGCGTCAGGCCGGTGGCGCGGGCCAGCTCCTCGGTGGTCGGCATCCGGCCCAGGCGCTCCTTGAGGAGCGTGGTGGTCCGGCCGAGCCGGCTGAGGTCGGCCGTGCGGTTGAGCGGCACCCGGACCGGGCGCCCGTGACGGGCGATGGCCGCCTGCACCGCCTGGCGGATCCACCACACCGCGTACGAGATGAACTTGACGCCGCGATCCGGATCGAACTTGCGGGCGGCCGTCATGAGGCCGAGGTTGCCCTCGCCGATCAGGTCGACGAGCGGCACGCCGCGGTTCTGGAACTTCTTGGCGACCGACACGACGAACCGGACGTTGTGACGCGCCAGCTTTTCCTGGGCCGCCACGTTGCCGCGGAACGCCTTGCGGGCGAGCTCCATTTCCTGCTCACGGGTCAACAGCGGGACCCGGCTGATTTCATCGAGGTACAGGTCGAGCGACTCGCGTCCCTCGTCGACGGCCTTGGCGATCTGTGCCGGACGAACGGCACGACGCTTGGCGCGCGGCTTGACAGTCACCGATCCTCCTCAGGAAAACCCAGCACTCTATGGGCAGCAACGGCCGGGAGTGGCCGTCCAAATACAGTCGCGTAAACTAACAGCTAAGGCGCGAAAAATCAACAGGTTAGCTAACCCTAGCGCCCGGAACGGGTTGCGGAATCGTGCCAAAAAATTGAACGAAAATCCGTATGAATTCCTTCATCATCACAAAAGAGATGCCTGCCAGATTGGCAACGTCGCACGGCACAAGCACTTGGCAGGCCGGTACCCCAACACACCTCACCCCCCTATAGACCACCTGACGCACCAAAGAGTTCCCCGTGCACACCCGAAGCCGCCTCCCCGCTTCCCCGCTTCCCCGCCTAGATTCCCGCATGCTCACCAATGAATCGTACGAACTGCTCCGCCGGCTCGCCTCGCCCATCGTCGCGGTGACCTCCGCCCACGCGGGCCGGACGAACGGGATGATCCTGGACAGTGCCGTCCGGGCCACCATCTCCCCGGAACACCCCCGGCTCTCGATCTACGTCCATAAGTGGCACCTGAGCCACGACCTGATCTGGGCCAGCGGCCGGTTCGCCGCCCATCTGCTCGACCAGGACCAGTTCGACGTGGTGCACCAGCTGGGCTTCCGAAGCGGGCGGCAGGCGGCCGACAAGCTCACCGGCATCCCCTACCGTCTGGGTGAGGGTGGCGTGCCCGTCCTCGAGCGCTGCCACGCCGCGTTCGAGTGCCGCGTGCTCAACACCATGGACGCCGGGCCGGCCACGCTGTATCTCGGCGAGATCGTCGCCACCCACGCGGGCACCACGGGGACGCTGATGACGGCGGATTATTTCCGGGCGAACCTGCCGGAGGCGTGGCGGGAGGAGTTCCTGAAAAACTACCGCGAGGCCCAGGAACGGATCCGGGACCTCGCGGCGGTGAAGGACGTGCGTCGCTGGGGCGGGCCTACAGCGCCTTGATCTCCGAGACGAGCCGCGTCAGGGATTGCTTGGCGTCGCCGAAGAGCATGGCGGTCTTCGGGTTGTAGAACAGCTCGTTCTCGATGCCGGCGAACCCGGCGCTCATCCCCCGCTTCATGACGATGATGCTCTTGGCATGGTCGGCGTTGAGGATCGGCATGCCGTAGATGGGGCTGCCGGGGTCGGTCCGGGCCGCGGGGTTGACCACGTCATTGGCGCCGATGACGAGCGCCACGTCGGCGCGCTGGAAGTCGTCGTTGATCTGGTCCATTTCGCACAGCTTGTCGTAGGGCACGTTGGCCTCCGCCAGGAGGACGTTCATGTGCCCCGGCATCCGCCCCGCCACGGGGTGGATGGCGTACTTGACCTCCCCGCCTTTCCGCTCGATCAGGTCCGCCAGCTCGCGCACGATGTGCTGCGCCTGCGCCACCGCGAGCCCGTACCCCGGCACCACGATCACGAACTGGGCGTACCCGAGCTGCACCGCCGCGTCCTCGACGCTCACCTGCCGGACGGTGAGCCCCTCCGCGCTCTTCCCCCCGCCGCCCGTCCCGCCGCCGAACGCGCCGAAGAGCACGTTGGTGAGGGAGCGGTTCATCGCCTTGCACATGATCTGGCTGAGGATGATGCCGGACGACCCGACCAGCGCGCCCGCGATGATCAGCAGGTTGTTGTGGATCACGAACCCCGTCATGGCGGCCGCGATGCCCGAATAGGAGTTGAGCAGCGAGATGACCACCGGCATGTCGGCGCCGCCGATGGGGATCACGAGGAGCACGCCCAGGAGCAGCGAGAGCGCGATGACGGCATAGAACGGCCAGAGCACCTGCTCCGGGGTGGCGATCTGGTAGCTGGCGAGCGCCACGATGACCACGAAGGTCAGCGCGTTCACCGTCTTCTGCATCGGGAAGGTGATCGGCTTGCCGGTCATCACCTCCTGCAGCTTGGCCCAGGCGATCAGGCTGCCGGAAAGCGTCACCGCGCCGATCAGGAGGCTGAGCTGGGTGGTGATGCCGACGTCGAGCGGCGGCGTGAGGCCCTCGAGCTCCGCCTTCAGGAACTCGGCGCCGCCCACCAGGAGCGACGAGCCGCCGCCGAAGCCGTTGAGCAGCGCCACCATCTGCGGCATCGAGGTCATCTTGACGGCGCGGGCCATCCAGAGCCCCAGCAGGGAGCCCACCACGATGCCGACCATGATGGCCTGGAAGGAGAGGATGCCGCGGTCGAAGAGGGTGACCAGCATGGCGATGAGCATGCCCACGCCCGAGAGCATGTTGCCGTGCCGCGCCGTGACGGGGCTGCTGAGCCGCTTCAGGCCGATGATGAACAGCACGGCCGCCACGAGGTAGAGCAATTGTTCGATGGCGAACGGCATCACTTGGCCTCCGGCTTCTTCGTGAACATCTGCAGCATCCGGTCAGTGACCGCGTAGCCGCCCACCACGTTCATCATGGCCAGGATCACGGCGCAGACGCCGAACACCCAGGAGATCCAGCCGAAGCCGCCGCCCGCCACCACGAGGGCGCCCACGATCGTGATGCCGCTGATCGCGTTGGCGCCGGACATGAGCGGCGTGTGGAGCGTCGTGGGGACCCGGTTGATCAGCTCGACGCCAAGAAAAGTGGCGAGGACGAAGAGGGTGATGCTGAGGATCAGGGCTTCCATGCTCAGGCCGCCTTGCCGGTGCGGAGTTCGCCCGCGTGCGCCACGCACATCGGGCCGGTGATCGGGTCGGAGAGGTCCACCTGGAGGGCGCCGTCCTTGAGGAGGTGGGTCACGAAGGTCAGGACGTTGCGCCCGTACATCTGGCTGGCGTGCAGGGGGACGCTCGCGGGAAGGTTGACCGGGGCCAGGATGCTCACGCCCCCGACGGTGACCGTCTCGCCGAACGAGGTGAGCTCGCAGTTCCCGCCGGACTCGCCGGCCAGGTCCACGATGACCGACCCCGGCTTCATGGCACGCACCGCCTCCGCGGTGATGAGCCGCGGCGCGGGGCGCCCGGGGATTTGTGCGGTGGTGATGATCAGGTCCTGTCCCTTGGCGTGTTCCCCGATGCCGGCCACCACGCGGCGCTGCTGTTCGTCCGCCAGCTCCTTCGCGTAGCCGCCCTGCCCCTCGCCCTCGACGGCGGCCACCTCGACGAAACTGGCGCCGAGGCTCTGCACCTGCTCGCGCACCACGGCGCGGACGTCGAACGCGGAGACGATGCCGCCGAGCCGTCGCGCCGTGGCGATCGCCTGCAGGCCCGCCACGCCCGCGCCGATCACGAACACCTTGGCGGGGGCGAGGGTGCCGGCCGCGGTGGTCAGCATCGGGAGGATGCGTCCCATCGCGTCGGCACCGACGAGGATCGCCTTGTACCCGGCGATGGTGGCCTGCGAGGACAGCGCGTCCATGGACTGTGCCTTGGTCGTGCGCGGCACCAGCTCCATCGCGAAGGCCGTCACCTTGCGCCCGGCCAGCGCGCCGAGCAGATCGGCCGACGCGGCCGGCGCGAGGAAGCTCACGAGCGCGGAGCCCTCCCGCAGCAGCGCCGCCTCCTCCGTCGTCGGCCGTTGCACCTTCAGCACCAGGTCCGCCGCAAACGCCTCGGCGGCGCTCCCGACGATGGTGGCGCCGGCCGCCTCGAAGTCCGCGTCCGGCAGGTACGCACCGGTGCCGGCGCCGCGCTGCACGACGACGGTGCAGCCCGCCTTCGTCAGCTTGGCGACACCGTCGGGCACGAGGGCCACGCGCCGTTCGTGGGGGCGGGTTTCCGCAGGGACTCCAATGCGCATGTCGTGTCTTCCAGGGTGGAGGGTGGGCGGCAGTGCCCAGGTCGGCCGTGGCGACCGTGCTCCGTGGTCCGCGAGAAAAGGTTGAGGAAATGTACTACCGCCCGCCCGAACGGGGAGCCCCGTCGCGGACGCGTCTCGCGACCTCCCCCACGCTGCCGAGGGACGCGGAGGGTGCGCACGCCGGGGGGCCGGGACCGGCGCCGCTGGGGCACCACGCACGATCCTAGAGGGAAAACCGCCGGAATCCTATTGTTGCCAGAGGGAAAAGTTGCTACATTGGGGTCGCAGTCCTGCGGTGCCCCCTGCGGCACACGTGGAGTTCACCCTCGAACGGAGACTTGCGATGGCAGCCAAGAAGAAGAAGGCAGCGAAGAAGGCCGTCAAGAAGACCGCCAAGAAGAAGACCGTCAAGAAGGCCGCGAAGAAGAAGACCGCCAGCAAGCGCAAGCCCTCGGCGGCGTTCATGAAGCCGATGAAGGTCTCGGCCGCTCTCGGTGCCGTCATCGGCGCCGGCCCGTATCCGCGCACCGAAGTCACCAAGAAGCTCTGGGCCTACATCAAGCGGAAGGGGCTCCAGGACTCCAAGAACCGCCGCGACATCAACGCCGACGCCAACCTCAAGGCGGTGTTCGGTGGACGCTCCAAGGTCAACATGTTCGAGATGACCAAGCTCGTCAGCAAGCACCTTTCGTAGTTCCCGAGCCCCTGCAGGGACCGGACGAAGGGCACGCCCGCTGGCGTGCCCTTTCGGTTTCCTCCCCCTTCCAGCCCTCTCGGGCGCCCGCTATACTCCCGCCCCATGGCGAACCCACAGTACATCTACACGATGGTCAACCTCGGCAAGGTCGTCCCGCCCAAGCGGGAAATCCTCAAGGGGATCTACCTCTCGTTCTTCCCCGGCGCCAAGATCGGCGTCCTCGGTTCCAACGGCGCCGGCAAGAGCACGCTGCTGCGCATCATGGCGGGCGTCGACCAGGACTTCATCGGCGAGGCGCGCCCCGCCGAGGGGACCCGCATCGGCTTTCTCCCGCAGGAGCCGGTCCTCGACCCCGCCAAGGACGTCCGCGGCAACGTGGAGGAGGCGGTGCAGGCCCAGCGCGCGCTCCTCGATGAGTTCCAGGCCGTTTCCGCGCGCTTCGCGGAGCCGATGTCCGACGACGAGATGCACGCCCTCCTCGAGCGCCAGGGGGCGCTGCAGGAACGGATCGAGACGCTCAACCTCTGGGACCTCGACCGCACCATCGACATCGCCATGGATGCCCTCCGGCTCCCGCCCGGCGACGCCTCCGTGGCCACGCTCTCCGGCGGCGAGAAGCGTCGCGTCGCGCTCTGCCGGGTGCTCCTCGAGCAGCCCGACCTGCTCCTTCTCGACGAGCCGACCAACCACCTCGACGCGGAGTCGGTGGCGTGGCTGGAGCGGCACCTCGCGGAATTCCCGGGCACCGTCGTGGCCGTCACCCACGACCGCTATTTCCTCGACAACGTGGCCGGCTGGATCCTCGAGCTCGACCGCGGACAGGGAATTCCGTGGAAGGGCAACTACTCGTCGTGGCTCGAGCAGAAGCAGGCGCGGCTGGCCAACGAGGAGAAGCAGGCCTCCGCGCGCCAGCGCACCCTGCAGCGCGAACTCGAGTGGGTGCAAATGTCG
Source organism: Gemmatimonadota bacterium (assembly GCA_022710485.1). Classification (GTDB taxonomy): domain Bacteria; phylum Gemmatimonadota; class Gemmatimonadetes; order Gemmatimonadales; family GWC2-71-9; genus SPDF01. The sequence continues at coordinate 81,019 of JAKLGU010000009.1, forward strand.
CCGCGGGCGCGCCAGGCGAAGAGCAAGGCGCGCGTGGCCCGCTACGAGGAGATGCTCGCCGAGGGCGACCGGGTGCGCGAGGGCACGGCGGAGATCCTCATCCCGCGCCCACCGCGGCTCGGCGACGAGGTCGTGATCGCCAAGGACCTCGCCAAGGGCTACGGCGACCGTCTGCTCTTCGAGCACCTGGACTTCTCGCTGCCGCGCGGCGGCATCGTCGGCGTCATCGGCCCGAACGGCGCCGGCAAGACGACCCTCTTCCGCATGATCGTGGGGCAGGAGACGCCGGACGCCGGCGCGCTGACCGTCGGCGCGACCGTCCAGGCCTCCTACGTGGACCAGAGCCGCGAGGCGCTGGATGCGACGAAGACGGTGTACGAGGAGATCAGCGGCGGCGCCGACGTGCTCGACTTCGGCGGCCGGGAGGTGAACGCCCGCGCGTACTGCGCCGGGTTCAACTTCCGGGGCACCGACCAGCAGAAAAAGGTGGGGACCCTTTCAGGGGGAGAGCGGAACCGGCTGCACCTGGCCAAGCTCCTCAAGACCGGCGGCAACCTGCTGCTGCTCGACGAGCCGACCAACGACCTCGACGTGGACACGCTCCGCGCGCTGGAGGACGCCCTGGTGGCGTTCCCGGGCTGCGCCGTCGTCATCAGCCACGACCGCTGGTTCCTCGACCGCATCGCCACGCACATCCTGGCCTTCGAGGGCGACAGCCAGGTGGTCTGGTTCGAGGGGAACTACCAGGACTACTCCGCCGACTTCCACCGCCGGAAGGGAACCTCGGCGGACCAGCCGCACCGGATCAAGTACAAGAAGCTGGTCCACTAGCCCCGGAGGGCTCGTCGGCTAGTTCCGCGAAAGGCTGTCCACGACTCGGCGAACCGCCGCGACTTGCGGGCGCAGCGCCGGGTCGGGGTCGTCCCGCAGCGTCAGAAAATGCCGCCACGCGCGCAGCGCCCGCGGGCCATCCCTCTCCTGCAGCGCCAGCCGCCCTTCGTCATAGAGCATTCCCGCCAGGAAGCGAGGTCCGTAGACCGCGTCGAGCGGGCGGCGCGCCAGCATCGCGAGTGCACCCTGTCGGTCCCCCGCGGCCTCGTGGCAGCGGGCAAGGACATAAAGGCCCGAGCCCACCACGTCCGCGCTTGGCACGAGGTCGGCGAGCGAGTCGGCCCGCCGGATCCGCGCCGGAGCGTCCGCATCACCCATGCGAACCGCGGCCAGGCAGGCGGACGCCGCGGCGGCAAGTTCCCCCGGCTGCCGATCGAGCAGCGCCAGGTTCCGCCGTGCCTCGGCGGATGACACAGGCTCGCCCCGCCAGAGATCCCAAAAGAGCACGTTGTTCCGCCTCTGCTCGCTGGCGTCGCGACCTGAGACCACGGCCTCTTCCATCGCCGCGAGTTGCGGCCGCACCGCCTCGTCCGCGGCATAGAAGAGCCCCACGACGGCCGAGGGCGGGGCGCCGTATGCCGCGAGCAACGCGGCCAGATCATCCATCCGGCCCCGGTTTCCGGCGAGCGCGGCAGAGACGGCCAGGAGCCGCTGGGCCTCCGCTGTCGTGCTGGTCCGGCGGCGGAGGGCGTCAAGCGCCCGTATGGGATCCGCCGTGCCCAGCCCGTCGAGCTGCCCCCACCCCACGATCCTGAGCAGCGCAAAGGTGCTCATCGAATCGAAGGCGCCCGTGAACCGGCGGAGCGCCGCCGAGTCCCCGAGAGCGACTGCCACCCTCCATCGCACGAACTCGATGGCGTCACTTGGCGCCTCCGCCCGCTCCGCGCGCGGCCGGAGCCGGCGCACGGTCGCCGTGTCGCCCTCGCGCGCCGCGACCTCGACCCGGTGCAGCAGCCCGGGCACCGACGCTGAATCGAGCGCAAGGGCGCGGTCGAAGGCGTTGCGCGCCCGCTCTTGCGCTCCGGCAATGCCGGCGAGGTCGCCGGTGTGGAAGAGGACGTCGCCCAGCCCGAACCAGGTGTGCGCGCGGTCGGGGGCCCATCGGATCGCGGCCTCCCAGTCCTCGACCTGTTCCCGGACCGGCGTAAGTTGGGGGAAGCGCCGGCCGGCGAGCGCGACGAGGATCGCGCGGTCCCGGGTCCCGAGCCGGTCCCGGAGCGCCCATGCGCGCTGCTTGGCCGAAGCGGAAGGATCCTCGCCCAGCCAGTCGGCGGCTTCGGCGTAGTCGCGCGCCGCCAGGGCAAAGGTGGAGTCCAGTTCGAGCGCCCGCGCCAAGGCCGCCATGGCATCAACCACTCGTCCGGCTCGCATCGCCTCCCGACCGTCGAGGTAGGCGCGGAGCGCCGACAGCGGAATGGAGGCGAGCGCCGGCGCGTCCGCCCCGTCCTCGCTCGCGAGCGTCGAGAGCAGACTCGCGGCCATCCGGTCCACCATCCACGGGAGGCTGTCGATTGGGCCGCTCACCTGGGGCAGGAGCGCGGTCTTGCCGCTCTCCGTCTCGGTGACGACGGGCGCAAGCACGATGCGCGCGCCGTCCCGGACCAGCGTCCCGCCCAGGATCAGGCCCGCGCCAGTGCGTCGCGCCGCCTCCCGAAGCTGCCCTGCGCCGGCCGCACTGTCCCCGGCCCGCGCCTCCGCCACCGCGCGCAGCGCCATGTCCGGATCCACGGGGTGCGGGAGCGACGCCCCCGAGAGCCGCGCGTTGGTCAGGTCCACCAGCCCGACGGAGAGCACGGCGAGCACGCTGTCCGGAGTCGTGGCGCGGAACGGCGCGATCAGCAGCCGGTCGCGGCTGACCGGTTCCGGCGCGGCCGGCCGCACGCGCCACCTGCCCGCCACGGCCACCGCCGCGAGCACGCCCAATCCCGCCACGGCCCACCAGAGCGTGCGGTCACGGTGCCGGCGCCGGCCTGGGTCGGACCCCACGTCGGGGGAAGCCCCGACCGAAGCCGGCGGAGGCGCCGGAGCCTCCGCCTCCGTGGCGCTCGGGGAGGTGGCGGGGATCGCCCGCCTGATGGCCACGGTCTCCGGCGCAGGCGCAACCCCATACTCCCGGCGCAGCCGCTCCTCGAACGCGGTGTACGCCTCCGCGGCGCCTGCGCTGTCGCCAGACTGAACGAGGAGCGCGAGCAGCTTGCGAACCCCCGCCTCGTCGTCGGGCGTAAGTTCCACCGCCCGCCGGGCCCAGCCGGCGGCGAGGGCCGGCGCGCCCGCCGATTCCGCCTCCCGGCAGAGCGCCCATGCCCCCTCGGCAGCCCGGCGACGAACATCCGCGCGGCGTCCCTCCAGCCATTCCTCGAACCCCACCGCCTCGGACACGTAGAGTCCCGGTGCCAGATCCCCGCGGAGGAGATCGAGCGCCACGCGCCATCGCCCGGTGGCGGCGGCCTCCTCGAATTCGGAAATATCGGACCGGAATTGTCCCGGATCGAGGCCGACCTCTTCGTCGCCCCGATTCAGCAGGACCCCATCCCCAAGCTCCCGCCGGAGGTGGAAGAGCGCCTGCCGGAGGGCGTTGCGCGCGCCGGCCGCATCGAGCTCGGGCCAGAACATCGCCAGTAGGGTGTCGCGTCGGAGGAAGGTGCCGGGACGCTCCGCGGTCAGGCGGAGGAGCAGCGCCAGTCGCTTCGGCTGTGTGAGGATCCCCCGCAGCTCCCCGCCCGGGCCCCGGAGGTCGATGTTGCCGAAGGACTTGAGACTGATCATGCGGAAGCCGATGTGCGGAAGGGGGGCCGTTACCGGCCGGGTAACGGGGAAATAACCGGCCGAACGCAGATTCGTCAATCGCCCGCCGCTCGGCCGGCGTCCAGTGCCGTCCGACACCTGCTCCTCGACACCCATTTTCCCGGAGTCCCGCCCATGACGAAGCCAGGATTCGCGTTCCGCCGCATCACCGCGGCATCCATCCTCCTGCTCGGCGTCTCCCTCGGCGCATGCAGTGACGACGACGACGATGACGACGGCGGCGGCTCCACGGCCGCGACCGATTATGTGGGCCTGGTCTCGAGCACCGACGGCCAGACGGGTCCCCTCGACATCACCTTCGCGAGCGCCGTCTCGGCTCCGCCGGTCCTTCAGGAACCTGGCGCCGGACCCTCGCGGTCGAGTGGGGCACCGGTGAACGCAACCGGGACGGTCGCCCTGGGAGGGAATGCACCCGTCGCCATCTCCGGCACGCTGGATGGCGGCGCACTGAACATGACCGGAACCGGGTGGGCGCTGGCGGGAACGCTTTCGAACGGGAAGCTGACCGGGACCTTCACGGCGCCTGGGCCCGCCGACGGCACTCTCGTCGCCGCGGGCAGCACCGCAAGCGCCCCGGCCGTCGCACTCTGCGGAAGCTACGCCGGCCAGGACTTCACCACGGATCCGCCGGAGGACGACTTCGGCACGTTCAGCATGGTCATTGCCGGGACCTCGGTGCTCGGGACGGTGGTTTCCGATGGGGGTACGGTGCAGTCGTTCACCGGGACGGCGACCGCCTCGACCATCACCGTCAACGCCTCTCAGGGGTCGTTGACCCTGACCGCGAGCGGCGAGTACGATGAGTTCGGCGTCGGCGGCTCGTACGCGATCAAGTTCGGCAGCACCACGGTGAACGCCGGCAGTTTCTCCGGCGGTACCTGCGACTCGCCGACCTGATCGGCCGGTCGACACGCAACAACCCCCCGGAGACTCCTCCGGGGGGTTGTGCTTTTCCTGCCCAGCTGCCCCGCTGCCCCCCTGCCCCGCCCCTACGGCGTCGGTGCCCCCTTCGGCTCCAGCCGGAGGATCCAGAGCCCGGTATTGATGTCCGGCACGTAGATCGTCCCGTCCTTCACGACGGCACCCCAGGCGAACGTGGCCCTGGGCTTGGCCCCCTTGTCGTCCGCCGTGTAGGTCCACGCCATTTCGCGCCCCTGCCGGAGCAGGTCGCCCTTGAGCTCGCCTGAGATGTCCACCGCCCGGGCGCCACCCTGGTAGTTGCCCATGTAGAGGGTGTCCCCGGCCACCCAGATGTTGTGCACGCCGCCGTCGGTCGGCTCGTACCACGCCACCAGCTTCGGCTTCTCCAGGTTGGACACGTCGAGCACCTGCAGGCGCCCGAAGGTCAGGTCATTGCCGTCCTTGAGCCCGGTGGAGGGGCGGCTGGCGTACACCTCGTCGCCGATGAAGACGTACTTCCCGGCGCGCCACGCAGTGTGCGTCCCCCGCGCGCTCAGGCCCCAGTACTCGTCCACCCGGGCATAGAGCGCGTCGAGATCGTACTTGAACTGCGACACGAATTTCGGGTTCTCGGGGCTGCCCCCCTTCACGCCGTTCCCGACGTCGAGCACGACCAGCCCGTCGTCCCAGTAGCTCAGGTACGCGATGCCGTCGGTCACCGCGATGTCGTGCAGGTACCGGCCCTCGGTCACCTGCTCGGTTTGCCAGCGGGCCACCTCGCGCGGCTGGAGCGGGTCCCGGATGTCGATGACGCGCATCGAGCCGGTGGCGTCGTCGGTCAGGAACACGTACCCCTTGTACACGTAGCTGCTGTGGACGCCGCCGGACACCGTCTCGGTGTACTGCGCGACCGGCTTCGGATGGCAGGCGTCGCTTGCATCGAAGACGACGATGCCGTCCTTCCGGTTGGACGAGCCCTCACGCGAGAAGACGCCGTACTTGCCGTCCTCCGTGGTCATGACGTCGTTGACCAGCCGCGCGTCGGTCATCATCGAGTCCACGATCCGCGGCGCCTTTGGATCTGACACGTCGATCGCGTACACCCGGTCGGAGATGGTGGTCAGGTAGGCGCACTTGCCGTCCGGGTGGATCCACACCTCCGCGGCGCGCACCGGCACCGGCACCCGGCCGAGCACCTCGAAGCCGCGGCCCGCCTTGCGCGGGGTCACCGTGACGAGCGCGTCCGCCGTCCGGCCGCCGATCTCGGCGGTCACCGTGTAGCTCCCCGGCGTCTCGGCCACGAACGACCCGTCGGGGCCGATCATCCCCACCCCCTGGCCGCCCGCCACGCTCCAGCGCGTCGCCACGCCGGCCAGGCCCGTCCCGTTCGCCTGGGTGGCGGAGGCCGAGAAGGCCACGACGTCGCCCGTGCGAACGGTGGTCTGACCGGGCGTGAGCCTCACGGAGGCCACGGTGTTGCCCAGGACGTCGATCGGGAGCGTGGCCGATGCGGCGCCCGCCCGGGCGGTGATCACCGCCCTGCCGGCCGCCAGCGCGTTCAGGCGGCCATCCGGAGTGACGCTGGCCGCGCGGGGATTGCTGGAGCTGTACACCACCTCGTCGGAGCGCCGGTCGCCTTGTGCGCTGAAGACGGCGGTCAGGAGCGTGAGACGGGTCCCGGCCACCACGCGGGTCGGGGCGTCCACGAACTCGACCCTGGCGGCGGGTGCGGGCACGATGCGCACCGAGGCGCTCCCCAGCGCGTTCTTCGTTCCCGGCACCACCGCCACGGCCGTGATCTGGGTGGTGCCGATGAACCCGCCCTTCACGAGCCCGGTGGAATCCACGGTGCCGCCGTTCCCGTTGGCGAACCAGCGGATCCTGGCCGTCGGCACCGGTTGCCCGTCGGTCCCGACGGCCCGGGCCTGCATCTGGATCGCCTGGCCGACCTGGACCTCGGCGCTCGACGGGGTGACTTCCACGCGGGCCACCGGCGAGGGGGCGGCCTGCTGGGGCTCCTGCGCGAGGACGAGCAGCAACGGAACGAGCATGCGGGGCTCCGGGCGACTGGACGGTGTGGACGGAAGGGTCTTCGCCCGACGGAGGCGGGCGGTCGGAAGTTGCAGG